>CAWEQL010000007.1:0-1047773 GCA_963811245.1 uncultured Acidimicrobiaceae bacterium | reverse complement strand
AGCGTGTAGCTGTTGCCGGGCTGCGTGGAACTGTTGGAAGTGGGCGACCACCTGGCGCGTGGCAGACCCACTCGGCAGACTGAGAGATAGAAGGCTGGTTGACGTCCAGTTCGGGTATCGGCCGTGAACTCCACGGGTGCGCCATCGACCGTGATCGAGTCGATCGGGAAGGTCGAATACACGGTCACCATCATGAGCTTCTCGCCGTCGGCGACCGGGCGTTGGCCAGCGACATCCGTCGCCACCCCAGCCGATGATGGAGTGCGGGAGGCTGGTTGTGGGGGCCCTCGTTGCGGAGCGCCACCGAAACGGTACCGGTCACGTCGCCGGTGTCCGGGTCCCCCGTGGCGTCATAAGAGAGGTGCCGATGCAGGAACCAGTCGATCTTGTCCGCCGTTCAAGTTGTCGGTGACCACGCCGAAGGAAAATCCATGCAGTGCCCCGACTTCTCCTTCGGCGTGGTGACCGACAACTTCAACGGCAACAAGATCGACTGGTTCCTGCACCGCGACATCGCCTACGACGCCACCTGGGATCCCGGACACCGGCGACGTGTCCGGGACCGTTGCGGCCGCGATCCGCAACGACGCCCCGACGTCCGGCCTGCCGCACTCCATCATCGGCTGGGGCGGCGACGAGTCAGCTGGCCAGACGCCGGTCGCCGACGGCGAGAACTTCATGATGGTCACCCTGTACGCCGACCTTCCCGATCGACTCGATCACGGTCGACGGCGCACCCGTCGAGTTCACGCCCGATACCGAACTCGGCCACCACACCGGCCGCTTCTACCTGTCCGTGCCGTCGAGGGTGCCACGCACCGGTGGTCGCCCACTTCGCGGGGCCACGGCACCCAGCGCCGCTACGCGCTCCGTGCGCTACGCCAACCGACGGTTCAACCCCGACAACATCCACATCGCCTGTCCGTGCCCGAGCCGTGGCGGTCGTCGACGCCGGACGCCGCCGGGCGACGCGACAGGGTCCACCGCTCACCGTCGATGGACGACGGCCGACGAGCCGATCGCAGGTCTCGTGGACCGCGAGCGGTCCGAAGTCGCCCGATGCTGCTCGATCGGCTGCGGGGTATCGGCTGATCGTCAGCCGAACTTGAGAGATCTCCTCCTCGTCACCCGTACCGGCCACGGCACGTCGGGACCTATACTCGCCTCATCTCGTCAGGAAATTTGACGGGCACGCCGCGGCGGAAGAGGGCAGGGACCATGATGATTCGACGGACGATCGCAGCAGCGGCGGGAGCGGCGGCTCGCTCTCGTTGGTGACGGTGCGTCGCCTGCCCTGGCCCAGCAATCGCCGGTGACCCGACCACGGCGACGACCCGACGCCAGCACCTCGGTGCTGGGCACGTCGACCACCACTTCCCCGACCACGCAGCCGGAGGAGTCCACGACCAGCACCGAGGCGAGGACACCAGCGTGGAGAACGACCACGGCGCCGTCGAGCACCACCACCGCGCCGCCGACCACGCAGCAGGGCCCGACCGTCGAGCGGCGAGACCGTCACCCGTGACCTGCCCCAGACCGGCGGTGGCATCGAGTTCCCGACCTTCCTCGGTCTCGGCCTGACGGCCGCCGGCATCGTGCTCGCTGTGGGCGCCCGCCGGCGCCGGAACCGGCACGAAGCCACCATCTGATCCTGCCAACGAATCGACCATCGAGCCGGGCCTGGGCCCGGCTCGGGTCGCGTCTGGGCGCCACGTTCGTCGCCCACGATCCGCTCGCTGGCGCGCACGCTCCGTGCTGTTGGCGGTCCTGGTGACCGCCTGCAGCGGCGGATCGGATTCGTCGGCACTGGCTGATCACCTCCGGACCGCCGCACCGCTCGACTCGCTCGCAGGTCACCGCCGACGAGGCCGGCTGCGCCGCCGATGCCGTGCGCGACACCGTCGATGAGGGCCGACTCGACGAGCTCGGTCTCACCGGCTCGGAGACCGACGTCGACCTCGCCGGCCTGCCCGACGACGTCCTCGCCGCCATCGCCGGCGCCCTCCAGGTCTGCATGCCGGACCTCGGGCCTCGACTCACGTCCGTGATCGCGTCGGACATCGGCGATCGCGCCACCGACACGCTGCCGGTGACTCCCGAGGAGGCGACCTGCGTGTCCGATGCACTGGTGACCGGATTCGGGGCGCCCCGCCTGCTCGTCCTGGACCTGCAATCGGGCGCCGCCGGGTTCTCGCTCGGTGCGGTCGGGGCCGACGACGTCGGGACCGTGACCGACGCCTTCGTCGGCTGCGTCGACCTGCGGACCATCGTGGCCGAGCAGTTCACGAAACAGGGCATCACGGCCGACGTCGCCGCCTGCATCGCCCGCGAGATCCCGGACCAGAACCTCCGCACCCTCTTCGCCGCCCAGTTCACCGGTGACCAGGTCGACCCCGAGACACTGCTCGGACCGGCCCTGACCGCCTGCGACCCCACGGCGGCGTCTGACTGAACCCCTGCGCCGGCGGGGTAGATGCCCCCCATGGACATCCTCCATTCTCGTCCCGCGCAACGGGTGGCGCGGCACGGCGACGTGATGCGGCTCCTGCTGCACCACGCCCGCGCCGACCTCGTCGATCAGGCCGGCCTCGAGTCCGAGCTCCAGGACCTCGAGCACACCGATGCCGCCGGCAGCGACCAGGACGAAGAGGCGCGCCGCTTCGTCGCCGACCTCGAGGAGATGGGCCCGACGTTCGTGAAGCTCGGTCAGATGCTCTCGACCCGGGCCGACCTGCTGCCCGAGAACTACCTGGCGGCGCTGCGCCGGCTCCAGGACGAGGTCGAACCCGTCCCCGTGGCGGAGATCCGCGCCGAGATCGAGGCCGACCTCGGGCTCCCCGTCGACGACGTGTTCGAGTGGTTCGACGACGAACCCATCGCCGCCGCTTCCCTGGCCCAGGTCCACCGCGCCCGTCTCGCCGACGGGCACGAAGTCGTCGTGAAGGTCCAGCGGCCGGGCGTCGCCGATGTCGTCCGCAACGACCTCAAGGTCCTCGACGATCTCGCCCGTGTGGCCGACGCCACGACGGAGGTCGGCCGGCGCTTCTCCTTCGGCGAGTTCCTCGACACCTTCCGCACCAGCTTCGTGGCCGAGCTCGACTTCCGCACCGAGGCCGACAACCTGCACGCCTTCGCCGACCTGCTCGTCGACTACGACCACATCGCCGTCCCTGCCCCGGTCGATCGGCTCGTCTCCCGGCGGGTGCTCACCATGGAATGGATCGACGGCGTCAAGATCACCGACCTCGGCCCCCTCGCCCTCCAGGAGATCGACGGCGCCGGTCTCGCCGAGGAGCTGACCCGGGCCTACATCGACCAGGTGTTGGTCCACGGCCTGGTCCACGCCGACCCCCATCCGGGCAACGTGCTCTACGCCGACGGCACCATGTACCTGATCGACCTCGGGATGGTGGCGAGGCTGGGGCATCGGGCCCGCCAGCACCTGCTCGACCTGACCTTCGCCATCGCCGAGAACCGGTCCGATGATGCCGTCGCCGCGTTGCGCGAAGCGGGCACCCCGCTCGAAGGCTTCGACGAGGCCGTCCTCGAGAAGCACCTCGCCGAGTTGCTCGGCCGCCACGCCGGCGCGGCGGTGAACCGCCTCGACACCGGATCGGTGCTGCTCCAGCTGTCCCGCGCCTGCGCCACCGCCGAGCTGCGGCCACCGTCCGAGCTGGCCATGGTCGGCAAGGCGCTCCTCCACCTCGACGAGGTGACCCGGCGCCTGGACCCGGACTTCGTCCCGAACGAGGTCGTCGAGGACCACGCCGCCCAACTCCTGCGCCGCCACGTCGCCGAAGAGACCACCGGGTTGCGGGCGGCCCGCGCCGCGCTCGACGTCGGCCGGCTCATGGAGAACCTCCCGCGCCGGGCCGACAAGGTCCTCGGCGACCTCGCCGACGGGAAGCTGCGGATCCACGTCGACGCCATCGACCAGGAAGAACTGATGCGGGGCATCGAGAAGATCGCCACCCGGCTCAGCGCCGGCCTGATCGTGGCCGCCATGCTCGTCGGCGCCGCCCTCGCCATGCGGGTCGACAGCGACGTGCGGTTGCTCGGCGCCCCGGCCGTCGCCGTGATCTTCTTCGTCCTCGCCGGCATCGGCGGCATGATCCTCGTCGCCCACGTCTTCGTGATCGACCGACGGGATCGGATGAGGCGGCGACGGCGCAACTGACGGGCCTACCGTTGGCCCATGGACGATCTGCGCGCCCTCGACGCCACCGGCCAGTCGGACCTGCTCCGTCGTGGTGAGGTCACGGCGGTCGAGCTCACCGATGCGGCCATCGATCGGCTCGAGGCGGTCAACGACACGCTCAACGCCGTCATCCACCTCGACCTCGACGGCGCCCGGCGTCGCGCCGCCGCGCTCGATGCCGGCGATGCACCGGGCGCCGATGCGAACGGTGCGTTCCGCGGCGTCCCTTTCCTCACCAAGGACCTGATCTGCCGGGAGGCCGGCCGCCCCTTCCACGAGGGCAACGCCCACCTCAAAGAGATCGGCTACACGTCCGACTACGACCAGGTGCTGGCCACCCGGTTCCGGGACGCCGGCCTCGTCTCCCTCGGGCGGACCAACGTGCCGGAGTTCGGCATGCGGCCGGTGTGCGAGCCCGTCGCCTACGGCCCGACCAACAACCCGTGGGACCTCGCGCACTCCCCCGGCGGCTCCACCGGCGGCGGTGCCGCCGCGGTGGCGGCCGGGGTGGTTCCGGTGGCGCATGCCAACGACGTGGGCGGCTCGATCCGCGCGCCGGCCTCCCACTGCGGCCTCGTCGGGCTCAAGCCGTCACGCGGTCGCTCGGCGATGGGCCCGGACTTCTTCGACGCCATGGGCGGCCTGGCCGAGGAGCTGGTGGTGACCCGATCGGTGCGCGACACCGCAGCAGCACTCGACCTGCTGACGTCGCGCCCCGAGGTGGGTGACTGGTACCCGACCTGGGCCCCGTGTGCGTCGTACGTGGCCGAGGCCGGCGTCGACCCCGGGCGGTTGCGCATCGGGTTCATGGCCGGTCACGCCGACGTCCCGGTGCACGAGCACGTGGCGGCCACGGCGCGGGACACGGCGGCGACGTTGGGCCGGCTCGGCCACGACGTCTCGGAAGCACATCCCGCTGCCCTGGACGAGGACATCAGCGCCTTCGCCCTCGCCCACTACACCGCTGGGACGGCCTGGATCGTCGACCACCACTGGCCTCGCCAGATCGGCCACGCAATCCCCGCCGACCAGATCGAACCGGTGACCGCCGTGCTGGTCGACATCGGGCGGAGCATCACCGGCCCGCAGCTGTTCGATGCCCGGGAGCTCGCCCAGGCGTGGACCCGCAGGCTGCTGAGCTGGTGGCAGGACTTCGACGTGTTGGTGTGCCCCGTCGTGCCGGTGCCCCCACCCCGCACCGGCGACGACCACGACGATGCCATGCTCATCACGTTCTGCGCGCCGTTCAACATCTCGGGCCAACCCGCCATGGCCGTACCCGGCGCGGTACACGACGGGCTGCCGATCGGCGTCCAACTCGTGGCCCGTCACGGCCGGGAGGACGTCCTCGTCCGACTCGCCGCGCAACTCGAGGCCGAGACGGGTTGGCTCGACCGCCGGCCGCCGACCCGGGCCTGATCACCACCGTCCCAGCCGCTTCCGGTCCCACGTCCGTCGGTCGCCGACCGACGATCGTGGTGCCAGAACGGTGGACGGTCGAGGCTCAGGCGCCGGTGCCTCGCACCAGTGCCAGCGGCGTCCGGGCGATCACGGCGAGGTCCCGGGTGAACCGCCACTCGTCGATGTAGGCGAGATCGATCTCGACCATCGTCGACCACGGCAGACCCGAGCCGCCCGCCACCTGCCAGGGCCCGGTGAGGCCAGGCCGGGTGTCGTGACGACGCGCCTCCCGCTCGGCGAAGGCGTCGGCGGCGACGGCCAGCGGCCGAGGTCCGACCAGGCTCATCTCGCCCCGCAACACGTTCCACAGCTGGGGCAGCTCGTCGATGCTCAGGTGCCGGAGCACCCGGCCCACCGGCGTGATGCGCGGATCGCCCGGGACCTTGAACAACAGGCCGTCGGCGGCATTGGCGTGGACGAGGGCCGATTGCTCGACCTCGCTGCCCACACGCATCGTGCGCAGCTTGAGCAGTCGGAAGGTGCGCCCCCCGAAGCCGACACGCTCTTGCACGAACAGCACCGGGCCCCGGTCATGCAGCCAGATCAGGGCCGCGGCAGGCACGAGGACGAGGAGCGAGAGGAGCAGCAGGACGAGGGCCCCGACGACGTCGAACACGCGCTTGCCGGCGTGGCGGCCGGGATGGCGGGCGACGCGTGGACGGGCCAGCCTGGCGCCGACGTCGAGGATGTCGACGGTGCTCATCACGCATCGGCTCCGAGCCGGGCTCGCAGGTCGATCGACCAGCGCACGGGTTCGGGATCGAGGTCGAGGATCGACGGGATCGTGGGCCGGCCGCCGATGCCGTGCAGCCGGGCGAACCGAGCCGCGCTGCGGAGGTGCCAGACGGTCCGCCGGGTCAGGAAGTGCTTGGCGGTGTGCTCGCCGAGGGCGTGGGTCATCACGGGGCTCGCCAGCTGCTGGACCCGCCAGCCCGCCTCGTGCAGCCGCCAGCAGAGATCGACGTCCTCGCAGTACAGCCGGTAGCCCTCGTCGAGGCCACCCAGCTGGCGCAGGGCGGAGCCGCGTACCAGCAGTGCCGCTCCCAGGCACCAGTCCACGTCGCGGACTCCGTGGAACTCGGTGTCCTCGAGGTGGGTGTCGGCCATGGCGGGCAGCACGGCCCGCAGCGGGGTGCGGCGCACGACCGCCGTGCCGAGCGACGGGAACCGCCGAGCGTTGGCCTGCGGGCGACCGTCGGGGTAGCGGAGGCGGGGGGCCACCGCACCCACCTCGCCGTGGCGTTCGAGGTGTTCGCAGAGCTGGTCCAGGACGCCGTCCTCGACCACCGCATCCGGGTTGAGGAGAAACACATGGCGGCCACGGGCGATGGCCAGCCCGGCGTTGACGTTGACCGAGAAGCCGCCTCGTCGGGGTTGCCGGATGACGTGGATGCCGGGGCGGGATGCGACGACGCCGAGCGTGCCGTCGGTGGAGGCGTTGTCGACGACCACGATCTCGAACGTGGACCGGTCGGTGAGCGACAGGAGCCCGTCGAGGCACGGACCGATGTCGTCCTCCGACTGGTGCGTCACCACCACGACGGTGACGTCGACGGTGTCGGTGCGGCGGCGGGGGTGACCCGGGTGACCGTCTGAGCCGATGTGGGTAGCGGTATCCATGACACCTTTCCTGGCGAGACTTCGGAGCCCGACCCCTCAGTCCTCCCGTACGATTCGCCGCGAATCGGACGGGTTCCTCCCGCCGTGCGCCATATCTCCCGGGAGACACGTGCTCGACATCCTCCACACCCACCCCTTCTTCTGGCCCGAGGTGCGGCGCGGCGCGGAACGGGAGATCCACGACCTGGCCGCGGCGCAGGCGGCCGCCGGCCACCGGGTCCGGTTGGTGACCTCGGTGCCCGACGGTCTGGTCCGCCGGTGGCAGGCCGACGGGCTGCGGATCACGGGCCTACGCCGGCCACCGGCCGGTCGCTTCGGCGCGACGCCGGAAGCCGCCACGGTCCCGGGGGTCGCGATCGCCACCGCCGGGTCCCGCGCCGACATCGCCCACGCATGGCACCACACCGACGCCTGGGCCCTGCTCCGGAACCGGCGGCTGCGACGGCGAGCGCCGCTGGTGCTCAAGCTGACCGGCACGGTGCGACCCGAACGCATCGACGACGTCCGCTTCGAACGGCGGTTCTTCCACGAGGCCATCGCCGGCGTCGACGAGGTGTGGGTCAATTCCGTGTTCGCACGCGAGGAGATGGCCGCGTTCGGCGTGGCGATGCACGTCGTCCCCGCGGGCGTGGATCTCGGGCGCTTCTCCCCGGGGGACCGACGGGCGGACCGGCCGACCGTGCTGTGCACGGCTGCGCCTGGTGAGCCGCGCAAGCGGGTCGGGGTGCTGGCGGCGGCGTGGCCGGCGGTCGTGGCCCGGGTGCCGGACGCCGAGCTGGTCCTGGCGGGCCGATGCGATGCCGCGACCGAGCGCGAGCTCCGACACGCAGCCGGAGCCTCCGCTTCATCGATCCGGTTCGTCGGCGTCCTCGGCGATGCCGGCCTCGTCGATGCGTACCGGTCGGCGTGGGTCACCGTGGCGCCGGCAGTGGCCGAGGCGCTCGGACTCGCCACGCTCGAGTCGCTGGCCTGTGGCACCCCGGTGGTCGGCGCCCGGTCGGGTGCCACACCCGAGCTGGTCGGAGACACCGGTGCGCTGTACGAACCGGACGATGCAGCCGAGTGCGCGGACGCGATCGTGGCCGCCATCGACCACGAGGCCGAACCCGACCGATGTCGCGAGGCGGCACTGCCGTACGGCTGGGACGTCGTCGCTCCACTGGTGGAGGCCCGGTACCGGAGCCTGCTCGGCCGTGGGTGAAGCTCACTATCGTCAGGCGATCGAACCGAACGCCGCCACCCTGCAGGAGCTCATCGACCGGGTTCGCGACCGGCACGGCGACCCGTTCCGGCCCGAGGACAGCCCGCTCCACGGCCGATGCATCTTCATCGTCGGCGCGCCGCGGTCCGGGACGACGTGGCTGCATCAGCTCCTCGCCCAACACCCCGCCGTGGCAACCGCCGGGGAGTCGCACATCTTCGCCGACGGCGTGTCGTACCTGCTCGAGAACCATCGGGACCCTGACCCGTGGATGCACCTGTCGACGTGGGTGCCGGCCAGCGAGCTCGACACCGCCGTCCGCGCCCTCTGCGACACCGTGTTCGAGTCGTTGCGCCGGGCGCAGAACCCTGACGCGACCCGGGTGCTGGACAAGAGCCCGAATGCCCGCCCCTACGCCGCCGACCTGGCCCGCATCTATCCGGACGCCACGTTCCTGCACATCATCCGCGACGGGCGGGACATGGCCGGCTCCGCCCACGACCTGTGGGGGTGGTCCGAGCGGTTCGCCGCCTGGGAGCAGGCCGCCACGACGTGGATCGACGCGGTCACCGACAACCGCACCCACCTGCCACCGCTCCGCTACCGCGAGGTGCTCTACGAGGACCTGCTGGGCGACACCGCCGCCGGCCTCACCGCCATCTTCGATTTCGTCGGCCTCGATCACGACCCGGCGTTCGTCGACGCCGTCGTCTCCTTCGGCCGGGCACCGGTCAACGTGCGACCGTCCGACACGAGGATCGCCGCCGGGAAGTGGCAGGGCGACGACCGTGACGCCGAGCGTCGAGTGGTGCGGGTGGCCGGACGATTGCTGGTCGAGTTGGGGTACCTGACCGAGGAACGCCGCGCCGAGATCGTGTCGGGGACCACCCCGGCGGAGGCGCTCCGGACCGTGATCACCGGGGCCCGGCGGGCGGCGTCAGGGGTGCTGTCGACGGTACGCGAACGCCGGGGATCGGCGGAACGGGCGGCCCGTTCTCACGTCCGGGAGGTGGGCCGGCGGGCCGCGGAAGCGGTGGTGGGCGACGACCGCGGCGCCGTCGTCACCGCGTTCGGCGACGCGGCCGTCGAGGCCGACGACGGCGAGGCACTCACCGTTGCCGACCTCCATCTCGGCCGCGGCACGACGATCGCCGCCGTCGATGCCGACGAGCACGCCTGTGCGGTCCAGCTGCGAACGCGGCCGGTGGTCGCGTCCTGCACCGGTACTTCGTCGACGGCGATCGCGATCAGGCGGGTCGTGGTGCAGCGCTGAGATCGACAGCCTGCGTCCAGGCAGGCCTCGAGCTGGCCCGGCGGCCAACTCGTGGCCGCGGGGATCGAAGTGCAAGGCATCGGGCAGGTGCTCGCCCGTGCCCGGGTCGATCGTCGACAACGGCCAGACCATCGCCCGACCGGGAGCTCGGGCCACCACCTGGTCGATGAGGCGTTGCAGTACCGCTCACGGCGGGCGGAGAGACCGGGGAACACGTACTCGTAGCGGCCCACCACGGGCTGGATGTCGGCCACGACGCGGCGACGCCGTCGTGGGCCAGCAGGATCAGCCAGTCGGCCAGGTCGGAGGCGTACACCTCCGGGTGGACGCGCCAGGTCGGTCCGGGCCACGTTGTCGGCGGTCCGGCGGCCGAGGCGACGCAGCCGCGGCCACACGAGCGGGTGAGCCGAGCGCGAAGCTGTGCCCGTCGGGTGGCGATCCGGCTTGTCCCACGTCGTGGCCCAACGCACGACCGGGGTCGGCACGAGATTGGGTTGCATGTCGGCGTACCCGTAGACGATCACCACCACGTCGTGACCACGGCCCCGCCACTCCTGCCGCCACCGGCGGGCACCGTCGGGCAGCAGCCCGAACCACTCGGGGTACACGTCGACCGTGGCGTCGATGCCCCGATGGCGCAAGCGGTGCTCGAGCGGCCGAGGCCAGGGCGGCGACGAATCCCCGGGCACGACCATGTACGTCAACGAGTTGCCCACCACGGCGATCCGAGGGGTCGCAGGGTCGATGCGTCGGTCACGGACACGAGGCCCCGAGGTCGGGGCCGACGAGGTCCACGAGCGCGTCGGCCACCGCCCGGTGCACCGGCGGTGTCCAGTGCATGCCGTCGGGGAGGTGGTCGTCACCGAAGCCGCCGGCGATGTCGGCGGCGGGCAACAGGCTGACATCGTCGTCGCCGAACGACGCCACCACGTCGTGGATGGTCCGCTGCAGGATCTCCCACCGCTCGTCGATGCCGGGGAAGAAATGGCGGTAGGTACTGCCCGGGCGGTGGACGTCGAGCACGACCACGACCGAGCCGGCCTCCCGTCCCACCTCGATCAGGCGCCGGAGCTCTGCGGCGAATCGAGCCGGCGGGACCCGCCACGAGCGCTCGCCGACGCGTGGAGAGGCCCACTGCTGCCACCGCCGCACCGGCGGCCAGATGCGAGGGACCACGTGGCGGCGCCACCGACCGGCGAGACCGCCGCCGGGCACGCCTCCCCTGGTGAGGTGCCGGCTCACCCGGGTGGGGACGACGTTCGGCTGCATCTCCACGGTGCCGTACTGGATGGCCAGCACGTCAGGGAATCGTGCGAAGCCGGCGGCCCGGTAGCGACGAGACCCCTCATGGATCAGGTCGAACAGCCGGGCATCGTTGTCGACGAGCGCCTCGACGCCGTGCTCGCGCAAGCGGCGTTCGACGAGCACCGGCCACGTCGCCTCGTCGGGCGCGCCCGGTCCGCCCGAGCGCCAGGACGGGAACGCTGTTCCCCACCACCACGATGCGCCGGATGGGCGGGAGCGGCCCGGGGAGCTGGTCGCCGCTCACAGCAGCACCGCCCGGTAGCGGACCGAACCGGACCCGACGACCGCGACCTCGACGAGGTCGGCCAGCGCCAGTTGCAGGCCGTCGCCGACACCGGCCTCCCGGATGCGGCGGACCAGCAGCGGCACGACCCCGACGAGGCAGCGCGGGTCCCGGACCGCCGCCACCACGGAGATGGCGGCGAGCACCGCGGCGGGGTGGGACCGCTTCCAGAACACGCGACGATGGAGCTGGTCACGCAGCGCCGGATGTCGGGACAGCACCAGCGGCAGGGTCTGCCATCGGGGCAGCGATCGCAGATGGTCCCGCAGGGACGCCGGGCGGACGGCGTGCCAGACGAGCGCATCGTCGACGAACGCCGCCGTTCCACCGGACTCGATCACGCGCCACGCCAGGTCGGTGTCCTCGCCGCCACCCCAGAAGGCGTCGTCGTACCCGTCGACCCGGTCGAGCGCGGCGCGCCGCACGGCGAGGTTGGCGTTCGGGAACGTGCGGGTGGGCCCGGGATGGTCGAGCGTGCGGGCGAACAGCCCGGTGACGTCCGCGTCTTCGGGGTGCGGCCGGATCGGCCCGTGGACCAGGTCGTGCGTGGCCGCGGGAGCAGCCACGCCTGACAGCCATCCCGGCGCCGGTTCGCAGTCGTCGTCGGTGAACGCGATGACCTCGCCGGTGGCGGCTCGCCATCCCGCATTGCGCTTGGCGACCGCGCCGCGGTCGTCGATGCGGACGGGATGGAGCGGCAGCCGATCGCTCCACGACCGGAGCAGCGCCTCGACGGCGGGGACGCCGTCGTGGACCACGATCACCTCCTCCGGGGGACGCTCCTGCGCCGCCAGGCCGCGCAGGCACCGTTGGAGGAGCATCACGCGGTCGACGGTGGGCACGACCACCGAGATGGTCGTCATCGTGCCGGTCCAGGGGTGGCGCAACGGCGTGGGTTCCTCGGACGGGACGCCGGTGACGACGTGGGCGTCGGGCACGGTGCCGGTGACGAGGGCGTTGCCCGCCACGATGCAGTGATCGCCGATGGTGGTGCCCCGAGCGATGGTGGCCTTGGCGCAGATCCAGCAGTTGTCGCCGATGCGGACGGGCCGCATCGCCACGTGGTGCAGCACCCAGTCGTCTTCCGCCGTGTACTGGTGGGACGAGTCGGTGATGGTGGTGTACTCCCCCACGATCGTACGGTCGCCGATCCGCACCGAGTCGCCGCAGTGGAGCGCGACGGCCCACGACAGGACGTTCCGGCCCTCGAGGACGAGGCGGCCACCGACGTTGAGGACGCAGCGGTCACGGATCTGGACGTCGTCGCCGAGCTCGATCGTCCCGCCGGTGAGACGGATGACGGAGCCGGCGCCGATCGTTCCCCGGCGTCCCCAGCGCAGGACGTTGTGGCTGAACGGTTCGACCTCGACCCGTACCGAGCGACCGACGAGCAGGTCCGGGGCGACGTCGACGTCGACGGTGGCGCGGTGCCATGCCGCCGACAGGCGGAGCCTCGTCACCAGCCACCGGGCCCGGAGCAGTGCAGGCCAACGCTCCGGTGTGCGGGCCTTCAGGGCCCAGATGAGGTCACGAGCGGTCACGCCGCCACCTCGTCCGACGATGGCGCGAGCGATCGACGCACCGAGGAACCGGTGCCCGGCCGGATCGAGGTGGATCCCGTCGGGCGGACGCAGCTCCGGCCGACGGACGTCGATGAACGGGGCGCCGGCCGAGGCCGCCACCTGACGCACCAGGGCGTCGTACCGGGCGGTCCGATCCGCGATCGACGGCATCAGCTCCGACAACCAGTCGCCCGGTTCACCGACGCCGAGCAGGACCACCGCCGCGCCGAGCTCGCGCCGGCTGATCCGCACCAGCGTCGAGAGGCACTCGACGAAGTGGTCGGGCGTGACCTTGTGCGCCCGTGCACCGAGGACGCGGTCGACCAGGGGCGTCCATCGGCCCAGCGCCTGTTCGGCGCGCCGACGGGCGGGACGGGTGAGGGACTGCGGGGCCGGGGCCGGCTTCCAGTCGATGATCCGCCGGTGCAACCCGTGCGGGATCGGGGGCGTCTGGCAGTCCACGAAGCCATAGTTCAACACGACGACGCTCGGGGCCAATGGGGCGACGTCCCGCTCCCAGCGGTCGAGGCCCTCGGGAACCCGCTCGAACCATCGGCCGTGGTTGGACGACTCCCATGTCCGGCCCCCGCTCGCGAGCTCCCGGGCGGCAACCTCGGTGTAGGAGACGCGCGGTTCGTCGTCGGCCCCACCTCGCACCAACACGGCGACCGAGGAGCCGAGCGTCACGATGCGCCGGGGCCGGACGCGGTCACAGCACAACGGTCCGCTCCCGGAGACATCCGCGCAGGAGGCCGGCGAAGACCGCGGCGTCGAAGGCCACCGAGCCGGCGGCGTCGACGAGATCCGACCGGCTGCGACCGCGAGGGCGTCGCATGACGGCGTACGGGAGCGCCGCCACGGCGGGCAGGGCACGGCGGGTGACGCCGGCCAGGGTGACGCCGGCGACAGCGCCGGCGAAGGCGGCGGACTGTGGCCGCAGGAACCACCGATGCCAGAGGAGCTCGCGGACCTCCGGGTGGCGCCGGGCCAGGGCGTTCCAGTTGCCGTAGCCGAGGCCCCGCCGGAGGTGCCAGCCGAGGCCCGGATGGGTGACGGCGTGGTGGACGACCGCATCGGGACAGAACCGGACGTCGTGCCCCGCTCGTCGCACGGCCAGCCCTGCGGCGGTGTCCTCTCCGAAGAACCCGATGTCCTCGTCGAAGCCTCCCGTGGCGACCAGCGCGGCGCGGCGGTAGAAGATGTTGCAGGCCTCGTACCGACCGGTGAACGAGGGCAGATCCTGGGTGGCGGCCCACCGGCCCAGCGGGACCGCCGGGTCCGGGACGGTCCGGCCCTGCACCACCCCGACACCCGGCTCCATGACCGCCAGACCCTCACGCAGCCACGACGGCGCTGGCACGCAGTCGGAATCGCAGAACGCCACCACCGGTGCGGTGGCTTCCCGGACGGCACGGTTCCGGATGGCGCCGAGCGATTCGCGATCGACGACGACACGGATGGGAGGGGTGGACCGGGCGCGCGCGACCTCGGCCACGGCATCTGCGGTGCCGTCGGACGAGCCGTTGTCCACGACGACGACCTCGAAGGGGGCGTCGAGGTCCTGGGCCACGATGCCGTCGAGGCAGGCCAACATGAGTTCTCGCCGGTCCTTCACGACGACCGCGACGGTGACAACGGGCGTGGTACCGGTCACGGCCGACCCTCGTAGATCGCGACCATGTCGGGCACGACCGCGGTGCGCCAGTCCCAGCGCATGGCGTGCTGCCGGCAGGCCTCCCCGGTGGAAGGGGCCGCCGCCAGCTCGAGTGCGACCGAGATCGCATCACGGAGGGGCGCCGGATCGGCGGAGGGCGCGAGCACACCGACGTCGTCGGTCACGATCTCCCGCGGTCCGCCCTCGTCCAGGGCCACGACCGGTGTGCCGCAGGCCAGGGACTCGACCAGGACCAGGCCGAAAGCCTCGGCCCGGGCCGGGAGGGCGGTCACCGACGCGTGCTGGTACAACGAGACGAGATCGTCGGGCGCGACCGTTCCGAGCAGCTCCACGTCGTCGACCCGTACGCCCGCGCGCCGCACGGCGCCCGCCTGGTCGCCGGGACCGGCGATCCACGTCTCGACGCCGGCTCCCGCTGTGGCCCGCACCAGTTCGGTCACGCCCTTCCGCTCTTCGTCGGCGTCGCCCACGAAGAGCACGACCGGGCGGCTCGTCGCGGTGTGCCGGGCCCCGGGAGCCG
Source organism: uncultured Acidimicrobiaceae bacterium (assembly GCA_963811245.1). GTDB lineage: Bacteria > Actinomycetota > Acidimicrobiia > Acidimicrobiales > Salinilacustritrichaceae > Salinilacustrithrix. The sequence continues at coordinate 1,032,675 of CAWEQL010000007.1, read as the reverse complement.
GGACGAACCGCTCGGTGTCGATGCCCCCGGAGCGGATGCGGGGGGTGCGTCCGTAGTCCACCAGGAGGTGGTCACCTGCGGCGCGGGACACGCACACGTAGTCGTCGATGTGCCGGACCACATGGTCGTGGAACGGGCGATCGGGCCGGATCTTGCGCGAACGAGCGGCGGGGAAGCCGTGGTCGGTGAACACCGACCGCCCGCTGCGCCGCAGGCTCGACCACGCGGCCGCTGCCGCTCCGTCGACGACCCCGTTGGCGTGCCACACGTCGAAGCGGCGCGGCATGGCGTCGACGAAGGACTCGGCTGCGAACACGGCAGCCGAACCGAGACCCTTCGAGCGGTGAGGGGCCACGGGCCGCCGCCGCCAGGCGCGGACCGGCACGCCCCGCACCTCGTAGCGGGCCGCGATCGGCGCCGACGTGCGGATCGACACGTGGTGACCGGCCTCGGCCAGCGCAGCCCCGAGCTCGTGGAGGTACCGCTCGGTGCCTCGACGCACCTCCGGCCAGGCGAATTCGTGGGTCAGCAGGATGCGCACGGCACCGGTACGGTACCGATCCGTGCGTCTTGATGAGCCGTCGAGCAGGGGCGTGTGCGTCATCATCCCGGTCCGGGACCGGCGGGCACTCCTCGGGCGCTGCCTGGCTGCCCTCGACGCCCAGACCCGGCGCGACTTCGACGTCGTGGTGGTCGACGACGGCTCGACCGACGGATCTGCCGACCTCGCCCGTTCCACCACCGTGGCAGGACGACCCGTGACCGTCATCGACCAGGACGCCCGAGGCGCCGTGGCGGCGCGCGCCGCCGCGGTGGCGGCCACCGACCACCCGTTCCTGGCGTTCACCGACTCCGACTGCGAGCCCGCGCCCGGGTGGCTGGCGGCCGCGACCGCCGCTCTCGACGACGGCGCCGACCTCGTCGCCGGGCCGACCCGCCCTGCCCGCCACCGGCACCCACTCGAACGCAGCCTGTGGGTGGACGACACCGGGCTCTACCCCACGTGCAACGTCGCCTACCGCCGTTCGGCGTTCGAGTCCGCCGGAGGCTTCGACGGGGGCCTCGACGTCCGCTGGGGTCTGCGGCCGGGTGAACGAGCCCGGCACCTCGGATTCGGCGAGGACACGCTCCTCGCGTGGCGGGTCCGCCGCGCCGGTGCGGTGGCGTGGCGCGACGACATGCTCGTGCACCACGCCGTGTTCCCTCCGGACCCGGTGGACCAGTTGAGCCGCACTGCGCAGGCGGCCGGGTTCCCGGCGCTCGTCGCCGAGGTCCCGGAGTTGCGCACGACCTTCCTGCGCCACCGCTGGTTCCTCGGCACCTCGCGCGTACCGCTGTGGCTGGCGACCGCCGCCGTCGTCATCCGGCGGCCCCGGCTCGCCGCCGCCGGCATCGGCTGGTGGACGATCGCGCACTGGCGGGGCATCCGCCGCCTGGAGCCGAGCCGGCGCCGGGCGGTGAAGGCGCTCCCCGTCCTGCTGGGAGTCGACATCCTCACCGCGGTTGCGCTGACCGTGGGGTCGGCCAAGTCCCGGCGGCTGGTGCTGTGAGCGCCGCCCGTCCCCCCGTGCTGCACCTCGAGGGCGAGCGCACGCCGCCGGCCCGCCTCCTCGCCGACCTGTGGTCACGCCGAGCACTGCTGGGCATGCTGGCCCGCAAGGACTTCCACTCCCGGTACCGCAGTGCGGGCCTGGGGGTGCTGTGGAGCGTGCTGCTGCCCCTGTTCCAGGGTGCGGTGCTCGCCTTCGTGTTCTCCCGCTTCGTCAAGGTCGACGTCGGCCGCGACACCTCGTACCCGGTGTACGTGATCTCCGGAATGGTCCTGTGGGGGTACTTCACGCAGTCGCTCACGGCCGGGGCCACCGCCATCGTCGACCAGGCCGCGGTGGCCGGCAAGGTGTATTTCCCACGGCTGATCCTCCCCGCCGTGCCGGCCTTGGCGAACCTGGTGTCGCTGGCGGTGTCGGCGGCGGTGGCCGCGGTCCTCGCCGCGATCTTCGCCGATCCCCCGGGCCTGTCGTTGCTCGCCATGCCCGCCGCGCTGGTCCTGATGGTCCTCGTGGTCGTGACCCTCGCCGCGATCATCGCGGTCGTGCACGTGTACTTCCGGGACGTCCGCTACCTCGTGCAGGCCAGCCTGCTCATCGGCCTGTACGCGACACCGGTCATCTACCCCCTCGACGCCGCCGGTGGATACCAGTGGTTGCTGCTCGCCAACCCGGTCACCGGCTGCGTCCAGTTGATGCGGTACGCCGTCCTGGGCGAAGCCGACCGGCTCGCCGCCGCCGTCGGCTCGACGGTCGTCTGGGTGCTGGCGCTGGCGGTCATCGCGGTCGCCGTCTACAGCCGTCACGAGCGCACGGCGGTCGATCGACTGTGAACGACGCCATCACCCTCGACGGTGTCGGCAAGTCCTACCGGCAGAGCCTCGACGGCGGCGGACTGCTCTCGACGATGGGCCGTCGCCTGCGACGTCGCGACGCAGCACGCACGATCTGGGCCCTGCGCGACATCGACCTCGCCGTACCGGCAGGACAGACGATCGGCGTCATCGGCCGCAACGGTTCGGGCAAGACCACGCTCCTCCGGCTCCTGGCCGGCGTCTCGGCGCCGTCGGTGGGTTCGCTGACGGTGCGCGGCAGCATCGCACCCCTCATCGGCGTCGGCGTGGGCTTCAACGGCGAGCTGACCGGCCGGGAGAACGTCGAGGCCAACGGCCAGATCCTCGGGATGACGCCCCGCCAGGTCGACGAGCTCTACGAGCAGATCGTCGACTTCAGCGAGATCCGCGACTTCATCGACAGCCCGGTCAAGTTCTACAGCTCGGGCATGTTCCTGCGCCTCGCCTTCTCGGTGGCCATCCACCTGCGCCCGGACGTGATGCTGGTCGACGAGATCCTCGCCGTCGGCGACGTCGCCTTCCAGCTCAAGTGCTTCGACCGCATGGCCGAGCTGCAGGAGGCAGGCACCACCTTCGTGGTGGTCACCCACAACCTCGGCGTCGTGCGGCGCATGTGCTCGCGGGTGGTCGTGCTCTCGCAGGGCCACATGGCGTTCGACGGCGACACCGAGGGCGGCATCGGCGTGTACCACGACCTCATGGACTCCCGCTCCGGGGCCGACCTCGAGGACGTCGACGACGAGGACGACTACGTGGGCGGGGCCACCGTGGCCGCCGAGCTCGTCGGTCCGGACGGCCGGCCGGTGGCGACCGTGACGGCCGGAGACGAAGCACGCCTCCGGGTCACGGCGCACTTCGACGACGAGGTCACCGGTCCCGTGCTCGGCATGGCGGTGGCCGCAGGTCGCTACTCCGACGTGTACATGACGTTCACGACGCCGGGCGAGTACGAGGGGACACACGGGCCCGACGCTCCCCTGGTCGCCGACATCGTGCTCCAGACACCGCTGCTCGAGGGGACGTACCAAGCCCGTGTCCACCTGCACGACGCCACGGGCACGCGGGTGATGGCCCGGGCCCGACCGTGCTCGTTCTACGTCAGCGCCAGACACCCGCTCCGTCGGCGTGGTCGACCTCGCGGGCCGGGTCGAGGTCGGCGGCCGCACCGTGTCGGACCCTCGGGCCGCTGGATCGCGTCGGAGCCGACCCGGCCTGACCGTCCGGAGGATCGCACGCGCGTTCAGCGAGCGATCTCGGCGAGCAGGTCGTCCAGGCGGCCCGTGCAGGCGGCGACGTCGAAGCGCTCGACCCATTCGACCCCGGCGGCGCCGAGTCGGGCGGCGAGATCCGGGTCGCGCAGCACGTGATCAGCGCCGTCGGCCAGAGCGGCCGGGTCACCCTCGGGCACGAGCAGGGCGGTGGTGCCGCCGTCGACGAACTCGGGGATGCCGCCGTGATCGGTGGTCACCACGGCCCGGCCCGATGCCTGCGCTTCCAGGTTCACCAACAGGAGCGACTCGGCGTCGCCGTCGGCCGCCGTCCGGCTGGGCGTCACCACCACGTGGCCGGCGGCGATCGTCTCGACGACCTGCTCCGCCCGCCGGCGCGGGTCCGGGTGTGACGACCACGATGCCGTCGCCGTGACGACGCGGCGTCACGAGCGACCGCAGCGGACCGTCACCGAGCACGAGCAGACGCGCCCCGGCACGGCGGGCGGACGGTGCCCCATGCATCGGTCGAGCACGTCCAGTCCCTTCTTGGGCACGAAACGGCCGACGAAGACGGCCGTCGGAGGGCCGGCCGGCACGGCGGTTGCGGCCGGAACCGGCTCGGCGGTCCACCCCGGCCGGCACGATCTCGACCCGGCACCGACCGAGCCCGGCGTCGTCCAGGCGGTCGGCGAGCCAACGGGACGGTACGACGACGAGATCCACCACGGGTGCGACCGCCCGGTAGTGGTCGGGGTGTTCCCGAACCAGTGCCGTCACGTCATGGCCGTGCAGGGCCAGCGACAGCGGGCGGTGCCGGCGCCGCACGGCGCCGACACGTCGTGGACGGCGTACCCGAAGTGGACGTGGACCGCGTCGGGCCGGAAGCGGAGATCGGCCGCCAGCACGGCCGACCGTGGTGGGCATCGATCCGAACCGGGCGGTGGTGCGGCGCGCGCATCGGCGGGACGCGTCGGAGCCGAGCGGACGGGGAAGCGTCTCGGTGTTGACCAGCGCATCGCGGGCCAGGACGAGGGTGTCGTGACGGCTCCCGGCCACCGCGCCGTGCACGAACTGCGCCGACAGGGGCAACCACTCCTGCACGTAGTGCGAGGACGCGGATGCGGCGAGGGCTCACGGGCGCCGGTCTGCGCGGGCCGCGATCAGCTCCGTGTACAGCGCCCGGATGCGGCGACGGCCACCGTCGCCGTGAAGCGTCCCGATCGCCCTCTCGTGGAGCCGGCGCGGCCCATCGCCTCGGCCCGCTCAGGGTCGGCCAGGAGGCCGGCGATCGCGTCGGCCATCGCGGCCGGTCGCCGATGGGCACGATGCACTCCCACCCCGTCGTCCACCAGGCTGCGGAACGCCGGGGAGTCGGTCACCACGAGCGGGCGGGCGGCGAGCATCGCCTCCATGGCGACGAGGGGTGTGCCCTCGGTGGTCCGCGTCGACGGGATCACGACCACCGCGGCCCGGTCCATGAGGGCACGGACGCCGGCCTCGTCGAGACGGCCCTCGAACACGACCGGCACACCGAGGCGGCGGGCGCGGGTTTCGAGCGACGCGCGCTCGGGTCCGTCGCCGGCGAGGCGCAGGGTGGCGCCTCGGGAACCCAGGCGCGATCGTGGCGAAGGCCTCGATGAGGTCGGCGGCTCCCTTCGCGGCGATGAGCTGACCCACGAAGACCACGTCCGGGCCGGGCGACGTGGGGGCAGTCGGACGGATCGGGGGCGAAGCAGTCGATGCGACGCACGTGGTCCAGGTCGGCGGCGGCGAGCTGGACGGCCAGGTCGTCGGAGACGGCGATCACCGCGTCGACCGTCGACCGGACCCGGGCGCGCTCGGAACGCGGCCGCGATCGTCTTGAGCCGGACGCGCAGCCCGCGGTCGGTGCCCACCGGGCCTTCGTCGGCACGCAGCAAGCGGTAGTCGTGGACGGTCAGCACGTGCGGGACACCGGCGACGGCCCCGAGGACCGAGGCGGACAGCTCGCGCTGGAAGTTGTGGACGTGGACGATGTCGGGCCGGATCGCCCGGCCGCGGGCCCGGACGTCGCGACGATGGAACGGGTCCCACAGGTCGAGCACGCGAGCGATGCCACGGTGTGGGATCGGAGCGTGGACGGCGACGGTGTCGCCGGCGGCTTCCAGCGCCGCCGCGAGGCGCGTCGACGTGGACCTCGGCACCGCCGCCGGGGCCGGCGGGGAGATCGTTGAGCAGCAGCACCCGCATCGGGGCCGGCGACGGATCGGTCACCCGACGCCGCCCGGTGGCAGCCCGAGTGCCGTCCGGTAGGCCCCGGCCGTGCGCTCGGCCATGGCGCTGCCAGGTGAAGCCGGCGACGGCGGGCGGACCGGCCGCCACCCACCGGTCGCGGTCGTCGAGGACCCGACGCAGGCCGGCGGCGAAGGCATCGACGTCGCCAGGCCGGGCACAGGACGCCGGCCTCGCCGACGATCTCGCGGACCGGCGGGATGTCGCTGGCCACCAGCGGCGCCCCCGACGCCAGGCCTTCCAGGGCAGGCAGACCGAACCCCTCGTACCTCGTGGGGAAGATCATGGCGGCGGCGCCGCGGTAGAGCGAGGCCAGCTCCTCCTCGGACACGTGGCCGAGCCGATGGACCCGGTCGGCGAGGCCGAGCTCGTCCACCGCAGCATCGAGGGCGGCGCCGTCCTTGCGGACGGGCCCGACGAACAGCAGGTCGAGGTCGTCCCGCCGAGGGACGCGAAGGCGCGGGCCGCGGTCATCGGGATCCTTACGGGGTTGGATGGCGCCCACGACGAGCACGTAGGGCCGGCGCGAAGGACGGGGCCCGTCGGGCCCGAAGCGCGGGTCGAGGCCGTTCGGGGTCACCACGATGCGCGCCGGGTCGACCCGGTACCGGGCAGCGATGGCGGCCGCCGAGAAGTCGGACACGGTCAGGACCACGGCAGCCCGGCGCACCGCCCGCGGCACCGTCATCCGCATCAGCAGCCAGTCCCGGTGGCTCCCCATGCGGGGCACGTCGACGAAGGAGAGGTCGTGCACGGTCACGATCGACGCCGCCCGCCACGCCGGGCGGCCGCACGTACTGCGTGTGGAGCAGGTCCGCCCCCGCCACCGCCCGGGGCAGGTCGACGAGGATCCGGCGGGCGGTGCTCTTCGTCGTCACCTCCACCGCGCGGACGCCCGCCGGGACGAGCTCGGGGTGACGGGTGGTGGCCACGACGTCGAGGTCGGGAGCGACCTCGGGCAGGTGGCGCAGGAGGTTGAGCACGTACCGCTCGTCGCCGGTGCGGTGCCGACCGAGGACGTCGGCGTCGACGGCGACGAGCGGTCGGTTCACGGGCGGGCCGCGAACCGCCCGGCGAGTGCCGGGGTGGCGTCCAGAACGGCGTGCCCGCTCAGCAGTCCGGGCTCGATCGACGTCCCCTCGAACCACTCGTTCCACGAGGTGACCAGCACCCAGTCGGAGTCGTCGGCGATGGCGCGGTCCCACGTGGCGGTGTACTCGCCCGTGCCGTTGCGCTCCACCACGGGACGATCCTGCCCGCGCAGCGCCCGGTCGTCGAATCCGGGCCAGACCGTGCCGACGGTCAGGCGGGGCGCCATGCCGAGGGCCTGGGCCCAGGCACGGGTGTTGACGCTCGCCGGGAAGGCGGCGGGGCCGGGCCGAGCGGTGCCGGGTTCGTACGGGTAGTACTGGTGCACGCCCCATTCCACCGATCCGTGGGTCGACGTCGGGGCGTCGCCGATGAGGTGGATGGGCCCGAACCCATCGAGCACCGCCTTCCAGTCGGCCGCCGACACGGTGGCGGCGGCGAACGCGAAGACCACCGGCACGCCGTCGTCGGCCCGGAGCGCCGAGGGATCCTGCAGCGCGGGACGGGCGGCCTCGAGGACGTCTCGCAGCGCTGCACGTACGTCGGTCTGGCCGGACACGATGGCCGGCGTCTCGAGGTACAAGCCGATCACCGAACCGCTCGACGGGGCGGCGGCGAGCAGACCGTCGACGGCCAGGCGGTCGTTGGCCTTGCCAGCGTAGGAGACGACGAAGCCGTCGATCCCTGCGGCTGCCGCCTGATCGAGCATCGCACGGGTTCCCAGCACACCGGTCGTGTTGCGCGGGAGGAGCGGCTGGTCGGTGAGCTGTCCGCTCAGGTAGTCGCTCATGCCGAACCAGGGGTAGTAGGCGGCGAGGACGAGAGGGCGGGCGTCAGCCCGGGGAAGGGTCATCGCCACGGCATCGAGGCGTGCTGTCGGGACGTCCGCCTGCACCTCGTTGGTGCCCGAGCCGCTCAACGAATCGGTCGCCACGGCCGCTGCCGTCGTCGACGAGCCGTCGAGGAGGTACAGCGACGCGGTCACCACGCCCCGGGCGCCCTTCTCGATCTTGATGCGCGGCCGCGAACCGGTGTCGGTGCGCCAGAACAGGTCGACCGAGGTCGACGCCGTGGTGGTCGCCGTGAGGTGGATGCCGCGGGTCACCGGGACGGCCGTGCCGGTATCGGTCTTCACGCCGATGAGCGAGGTGCCGCCGGGAAGCAGCTGGACGGTGGTCCAGTCGGAGCTGGACTGGACCGTGAGCCGGGCACGGACCACCACCGTGTGGGCCGCGGTAGCGGGAACGGTGGTCGTCGGCGCCACGGTGGTCGTCGGCGCCACGGTGGTGGACGTCGACGTGGTCGACGTGGCCTTGGCCGTGGTGGTGGTCGACCTGGCCTTGGACGTGGGCTTCTTCGCCGTCGCGGTCGACGACGTGGCCGTCGCCCGGGTCCGGGACATCGTGCGGGCGGACGCGGCACCGGCCGGTATCCCGAGCATGAGCAGGACCAGCACAGTGGTTGCGAGCACGCGCCGGGCGCGACCGGTGGCAGACATCTCAGATCCTCGTCTTCAGTCGGGAGCCGGCACCCGGTGATCGGGCGTGGCGGGCATCCGTGTGAACGTGTGGGGCGAAGGTGGTCGGGCGCGACCGGATGAGCCGATCGGCTTCCCCAGGAAGCCGTGTGCCGTTCCACCGCCGAGCGACATGGTAAGCGCGCGAATCGCCCAAGGGAACCCGTACCGGCCAGTACGCTCGAGAAATGCCCCATCGAGCCACGGTGTCAACCACCCGTCGGGTGTCAGTGGTGGTGTGTACCAGGGACCGACCGGAACTCCTCGGGGGGTGCCTGGCCGCGATCGGCTCGACCATGGGGGCCGACGACGAGTTGGTGGTGGTCGACAGCGCCTCCCAGAACGGGGCGGCGGTCGCCGCCGTGGCGACAACGCACGGCGCCCGACTCGTCCGAGTGGAGCGTCCCGGCCTCTCCCGCGCCCGGAACGCGGGCACGGCCGCGGCGCTCGCCCCGCTGGTGGCCTTCACCGACGACGATTGCCGCCCCGACCCCGGTTGGATCGATGCCCTCGTCACGGGGTTCGAGGAAGCCGACGTCGACTTCGTGACCGGGCCCGTGGACGCCGTCGGCGACGTCCGGCTGCCCGTCTCGGTCGTGCTCGGGACCACCGCCCGGCGCTTCGACGCCACGACGGATCCCACCACGTGCGGCGCAGGAGCCAACATGGCGTTCCGGGCGACGGCGTTGGTCGACGCCGGGGGCTTCGACGAGGCGCTGGGTGCCGGCAGCCGGTACCGCGCCGGGGAGGACCTCGACATGTTCATGCGCTTGCTCCACCACGGCCACCGGGGCCAGTTCCGCCCCGATGCTCGGATGGGTCACGTCCAGTGGCGAGCCGACACCGAGGCGGTGGCCCTCGGCTGGAACTACGGCCTGGGTGCCGGGGCCGCAGCCACCAAGGCCGCCCGCATCGGGGCGGGCCGACAACTGCTCCGCCAACGGCTCGGCGCCGACGGTGTCGGAGCGATCGTGCGCTCAGTGCGCTCTCGCCACTGGACCGGGCTGGCCACCAGCGTCCTGCAGCTCGCCGGTACCGTCGTCGGAGCCGCGGCGACCATCCCGCGCCCGTTGCACGGCGAACGCTTCGCATGAGCTCACGGCGGCCAGGGCCGTGAAGGTGGTCGTGGTGTCGGCGTGGGCACCCTGGCGCATCGCCGACGGCACGTGTCTGGTCCTGCACCATCAGCTCCGCCACCTCGCCGGGCGACACGAGCTCACCGTGCTCACTCCGGATGTCCCGGCCACCGCCCGGCCCGGCGAGCCGGCGGCACCGGACCCCGTCACCGTCGAGCACCTCGGTCCGGCCGCCCCGGGGGCAGTCGATTACGCCCGGCGTCGCCTGTGGAGCCTCAGGCATCGGGAGCCGGCCCACGTGCCGTGGGTGCAACGGCCGGCGTTGCTGCAGCGCCTGGACGACATCGTGGCCGAGGGCGTCGACCTCGTCTACCTGTTCGGCTGGGGCACCGCGTCGCTGGCGGACCGCGTCGCACCCACACCCACGGTCCACTTCGCCGTCGACGCGTGGTCGCGGGCGGCTCGAACCGGATCCTGCCCACGGCACAGCGGATCCTCGAAGCCGACCAGCAGCGATGGGTCGAACGCCACGAGCGCCGCCACTACCGGCGCTGCGGCGCCGTGGTGGTGGTCGCCGACGTCGACGCCCGGACGCTCGCCTCCACCGGTGCTCGCATCGAGGTGATCCCGAACGGCGTCGACATCCCCGAGGTCGCCGCCGATCCCGTCACCGCACCCCCGGTCGTGGTCTTCCACGGCGCGTTCGAGGCCGCCGCCAACGCCGACGCCGCCGTCACCCTCGCTCCGCGACTGGCTCCCGGTGCTCGCCGATCGGGTCCCGGACGCCGTGGTGCGGCTGGTGGGACGTGGCCCCGGACCCGAGATCGAGTCACTCGCGTCCGAGCGCGTCACGGTGGTCGGGCAGGTGCCCGACATCGCCGTCGAACTGAGCTCCGCATGCGTCTACGCCGGACCGCTGACCCGCGGTACGGGGATGAAGAACAAGGTGCTCGAGGCGATGGCCGTGGGACTTCCGGTGGTGGCGACACCGCTCGCCGCCGAAGGGCTGGAACCTGGCGTCGGCCTCGTCGTCGTCACGGACAGCGGTGAGGCGGCCGAAGCGTTGGCCCGCTTCCTCGACGATCGGGTCGCGGCCGCCGGGGCCGGTCGGGACAACCGCCGACGAATGACCGCCGGACGTACCTGGGCGGCCAGCGCGGCGTCGCTCGAGGCCGTCTGGGAGGACGTGGTCGCCGAACCCCGGGGTGCGTCGTCGTGACCGAGGTCGTGATCGTCAGCCGCCACGTGCCTCGTCCGCAGGGCACCGCCGCCGGGCGCGCCCTGTTCGCCCTGGGGATGGGCCTGGCCGAGCTGGGCGTGGCGTTCCGCGGTCGACACCTGGGCGCCGGATCAACCCCTCGACGACCTCCCCCCGTGGGCGGTGCATCACCGCCTCTCCCCCGTCGGCCCGTGGCGATGGCGGATGCACGCGCTGCGTCATCCGGTGGACGAAGCCACCCGGGCCGGGATCGACCTCGGCGACGCCCCCCTGGTGATCGCCGACGACCCGCCGTCGTTCCCTGCGGTTTCCTCCCGTCCCGACGCCGTCGTCACCGTGCACTATGCCGGAGCCCTCGACCTCCGGGAATCCCGGCGGCCCGACTGGACGGCACTGCAGTTGCTGCGCGCCGAGCGAGTCGCGGTGAGACGAGCCGGGTCGGTCTTCGCCTACTCGGAGCGCGTCGCCGCTGCCGTGGGTCACGGTGCCGTACCCGTCCCCATCGCCATGGCCGTTCCCGCCTCTCCGGAGGCTCTCCCCGAGCAGCCCGTGGCCGCTGTCGTCGGCGACCTGGACGTGGGGGCCGAACCGGCGCGCCCTGCGTTCGCTGCTGGCCGCCTGGCCCGCGGTACGTGACCAGGTTCCGGGAGCCGCGCTGACGGTGGCCGGCGCGGGCAGCGAGGATGCGGCGCTCCCAGGCGTCCGGGCCCTCGGCCGGGTGGCATCGGCCGACGAGGTCATCGACGCCGCCGCCGTGGTTCCCTTCCCGTGCCCGCCGTCATCCGGGCCGAAGGTGAAGGCACTCGAAGCCCTGGCCAGGGGTCGGTGCCTGGTCACGACGACGGCCGGCGTCGAGGGCATCTGGTCCGACGATGACGAGCCGGTGGCCTCGGTGGGGCCCGCCGGCGACTTCACCGCCCGTCTCATCTCGGTCCTGCGCGATCCGGTGGCCGCCGCATCGCTCGCCGCCGCCGGTCGGTCCGCCGTGCTGTCGCACCACGCCCCAGGGCCGGCCGCTCAGCGCCGGCTCGAGGCCCTCACGTCGACCCCCTGATCCTGGCGGCCGGCGGCGGCGTCGTGGGCGCGGCGACAGCAGCACCAACCCGCCGGCGAGCAGCGGCAACCAGAGCGGCGCGGTCCGGAACGGCGCCGGGATGGCGCCGCGCTCCTCCCGCACGACGTGGAACGCAACGGACGGGACGGTCGAGCGCAACGACTCCAGGAGGCGGGTGTCGCGGCCGCGCAGCTCCGGTGCCGCGATGCGCAGCGTGCCCACGTCGACCGAGGTGAACCGGCGATCGAGATCGCACTGCACGTCGACCTCGAGCAGGGCCGCCTGGGCAGCCGCCTGGTCGCACACCGTGTCGACGAGGACCCGGCCACCGAAGCTGCCGAGCGAGCCGATGCCGGTGGAGCCCACGGTGAACTCGAGCTCCGTCGCCTCGGTCCGGGGCGCCACGACCACGAGGCCCAGACCGACGGCCAATGCCGCGGCACCGAGCCACAGCCGGCGCCACGGCACGTCCCGCACCAGCGGATCGGGTCGTCCCTGGCGGCTCCGCTCGGCGGCCACCACCCCGAACGCAACCACGAGGAAGAGCGGCCGCAGCGCCTGCGGCCCCGAGAACGTGTCGAACGACACCGACGCCACTCCCATGGCGGCGGCGGAGACCGCGCCGGCGATGGCGAAGGCCCGCAGCTCCCGGTCGGCGCTGGTGAAGCCGGAGCCGCATGCCGCGATCGCGGCGACGAGCAGAAGGACGAGGGCGACGACGCCCACGACCCCCGTCTCGGCGTACGCCAGCAGCAGGCTCGAATCGGTGCTCGACACCGCCACCTTCGCCTGGAGCGCGGTGAAGCCGAGCCCGGTGAACGGGTGGCCGGAGGCGACGTCGAGGACCAGCGGGAGCCGGTCGACCCGCGCGTCCACGGCGCCCACCGCGCTCTGGGTGCGGAAGGCCACGTCGACGAACGACACGGTGGCGAGCAGCGGCAGCGCCAGCCACAGCGCCACGACCATGCGTCCCACGTACCGGGCGCCGAGCACGCCCGTGATCGCCAGCACGACGATCACCACCACCGCCCCGCCGTACGCGGATCGTGCGTACGTCCATGCGAGGGCCGGTGCGGAGAGGACGACCGGCACCGTCCAACGCCACGAACGGGTACGGGCTGCGACCACGAGCAGGAGCGGCAGCAGGATCACGACGATCCATCCGAACGCCAGTGCGAAGTCCGCCGACGCTCGGACCCGTTCCGCGCCGACCCCGTACCTCGAGCGCGAAGGCCTGTTCCGGCTGCCCGGCCCAGCGAGCGATCCGCGCCCCGTACGACGAGCCGGTGACCCGCTCCCACACGGCGATGACCAGCACGCACGAGAAGACCAGCACCGGTGCCCGGGTGGCCCGCAGCAGGGAGGGCCGGCCGCGGAGGTGGGCCGTCACCACGGTGAAGAACACGGCGGCGTCGACGACCATGAGCCAGCGGTTCAGCGAGAACACCAACCGGACGTCGTTGCTGGCCAGGAGCACGCCGAAGACCAGCGTGACGAAGCAGTAGACGCTCAGGGCCAGGTGCAGCACCGTCGGCGAGAAGGCGTGCGCGGGCAGCCCACGCCGACGCACCGCTGCCATGGTTCCGACGAGCGCACCCACCAGGACCAGGCGATGGATGGTGAGCAGTCCCGTCGGTGTACCGGGGAGCTGCAACGACGACGGGACCAGCAGTGTCTCGGTGACGAGGACCCCGAAGATGACGGCCGGACGGGACCGGCTGGCCACGACGGCCGCCGTGGCGGCGACGAGTGCGACGAGCGGCGCCACCGCGGCCTCAGCGCCAGGCCGACCGCAGTTGCAGCACGAAGTACGCCAGTGCCGCGGCGAGGCCGGCCACCACGCCCGCCGTCACGACCAACGTCTGGGTGTCGCGCTCCTGCTCCTGGCCGGGACCGGCCACGGTGATCATGGTCAACGTGATCCGCGACCCCGGCGGCACCTGGTACTTCGCCTGCTCGGAGTCGGCGTAGCGGATGAGCTCACGCGGCGCCGGCCGTGGCGATCTGCTGGCTCAGCTTCGGATCGGCGGTGCGGGCGCCGACCGACAAGGTGAGCGATGCCGACGCCCCGTCGACGAACAGTGATCCGGCGACGACCCCGACCGGCACGCCGACCGCGTCGGCCACGGGCTCGACGATGGTGCGCGACCGGGCCAGGGCGGCGTACTTGGCGCGGACGGCGTTCAGCTTGGCCAGCACCCCGTCGCTCTCGGCGGCCACCACGGCGTTCGTCTGGTCGACGAGGAGCAGGGAGCGGCTCTCGTAGACGCCGGTGCCGCCGCGCAGCATGCCCACGGCGATCCCGGCGACGAGGATGGCGGCAACGACGGCGGCCAGGACGCTCATGGCGCGCGGTCGCCGCAGGGCGTCGACGAAGTCGTCCACGCTCGGCCGGCCCGTCGGGGCCGGGTCGACAGCGGGTTCCCTCATGGCCGTGCCCTCCCGGCTGATTGGCGATCAGGGTCCGCCGATCGGGAGCGGAAGTGCCCGTCGACGAGGGGGACGAAGGAGGCACGCACGACGCCGACCGTGGCGCCGGCCAGGAACGCGGCCCGGTACAACGCGGCCCGCTGGTAGCCCGTCCGGAGGTGGTGGAGGAGATCGCGTAGCCCGCGATGCCACAGGTTCTCGGCGGCGACCTCGCGGGCCCGGCGACGATCGGTGCGGACCAGCTTGGACAGCCGGGCACCTGTTCCCAGGCCGTAGCGCCACTCCAGGTGCACGAGGTGACCGGATCCTCGCCACTGGTCGTGCCATGCGCGGGCCGCCGGCTCGTAGCGACCGGTGAGGCCGTGGGCGAAGATGCGGTCGAACAGGTCGACCTCGGGTGCGGATTCGAACCGGCCGCCGGCGCCGAGCGCCTCGTCGAACCCGCCGACGGCGTCGAGCACGGCGCGGCGGACACCGAGCGATGCGGAATGGCCGATGACGCCCTTGGTCGTGCGATCGAGCGCGGCGGGCGACGGGTCGTCCTTGATCGCCACCGGCCGCTCGACGCCGCTCTGCTCCGGGGGCACGTCGATCCGGCCGGTCACGAAGGCGGCGTCGGGGTGGTCCGCGAAGCACCGCACCATCGCATCGGCCCATCTGCCGTCGACGACCACGTCGTCGTCGACGAAGAGCACCAGGTCGTGTCGGGCGCGCCGCCACCCGGCGTTGCGGGCCAGGTCGACCCCGGGCCGCGTGCAGCGCACCACCTCGGCCCCTTCGGTCTCGGCGATCCTCGCCACCTCCGGGTCCCGGGAGGCCGAGTCGACCACGATCAGCTGGTCGGCCGGTCCGAGGGCGGCCCGGAGTGCGGGCAACGCCCGGCGGAGGTGGTCGGGACGGTCACGAGTGGGAAGCACCACCGTGACGGGTTCTCGCCGGCCGGCCACCTTCCCTGCCTCCGGCTCCGACGACCGGTTCAGTCCTGGGCGCCGCCGGCGGAGTCCTTGACCGACTGCTTGCCCGCCGAGATGAACGGCATCATGGCCCGCAGCTCCCGGCCGACCTTCTCGATCGGGTGCTCCTCGCCGGCCTTGCGGAGCCGGTCGTAGGTGGCCCGGTCGCCGTTGGCCTCGGCCACCCACTCCTTGGCGAAGCGCCCGTCCTGGATCTCGTCGAGCACCTTGCGCATCTCGGCCTTGACCGCCGGCGTGATGATGCGCGGGCCGCGGGTGAGGTCGCCGTACTCGGCCGTGTCGGAGATCGAGTAGCGCATGCCGGCGATCCCCTCCTCGTACATCAGGTCGACGATCAACTTCAGCTCGTGGAGGCACTCGAAGTACGCCGACTCGGGCTGGTAGCCGGCCTCGGTGAGCGTCTCGAAGCCGGCCCGGACCAGCTCGGTCAGCCCGCCGCACAGCACGACCTGCTCGCCGAAGAGGTCGGTCTCGGTCTCCTCGGTGAAGGTGGTCTCGAGGATGCCGGCCCGGCCGCCGCCGATGGCGTCGGCGTAGGACAGCGCCAGCTGCTTCGCGGTGCCGGAGGCGTCCTGCTCGACGGCGATGAGGCACGGCACGCCGCCGCCCTCGACGTAGGTCCGACGCACCAGGTGCCCGGGCCCCTTCGGGGCGATCATGATCACGTCGACGCCGGCCGGCGGCTGGACGAGGTCGTAGCGGATGTTGAAGCCGTGGGTGAAGCAGAGGACGTCGCCGTCGGACAGGTTCGGGGCGATCTCTGCCTCGTAGATGGCGGCCTGCTTGGTGTCGGGCAGGGTCATCACGATGAGATCGGCCTCGGCGCAGGCATCGGCCACGGACATCACCTTCAGGCCCGCGGCCTCCGCCTTCGCCACCGACGACGAGCCGTCGCGCAGTCCGACGCGCACGTCGACGCCGGAGTCCGAGAGGTTGAGGGCGTGGGCGTGGCCCTGCGATCCGTAGCCGAGCATGGCGACCTTCCGGGACCGGATGAGCTCGGGATCGGCGTCGGCTTCGTAGTACACGGTGGCGGGCATGCGGGGTCCTTCGTGATGGATCGGGAGGTCGGGAGAGTCTGTCAGGCTGATCGCGGCTTGACCGACTTGAGGCGAGGCGGCGTCCGCTCGAGCTTGGGCAGGGCGACGCGGCCGGTGCGCTGCAGCTCGACGATCCCGTAGGGCCGGAGCAGCTCCTCGACGTCGTCGAGCTTGTCGGGCTCGCCGTGGACCGCCATCGACAGCTCGTCGAAACCGACGTCGATGACCGAACCGCCGAACACGTCGACCAGCTCGATCACCTGGCTGCGCACCGACGGGTCGGCCTTCACGGTGGCGATCATCAGCTCGCGCTCGACCGAGTCGGCGGGGTCGAGCTCGGAGATCTTCACCACGTTGATGAGCTTGAACAGCTGCTTGGTGATCTGCTCGAGCGGGGTCGACTCCACGTCGACGACGATCGTGATGCGGCTGAAGCGCTCGTCGTCGTCGGTGGGGGCGACGGCCAGGGAGTAGATGTTGAAGCCGCGTCGGGCGAACAGGCCGGCGACCCGTGCCAGGACGCCGGACTTGTTCTCGACGACCACGACGAGCGTGTGGTGGCGGGGGATGCCTCCGGTGGCGCGGTTCATCGTTGATCGGTCCCTTCTGCGCTGTCGTCGCCGGTGGGGATGCTGGGGTGGACCATGACCGTCGAGTTGGACTGGCCCGACGCGACCATCGGGAACACCTTCTCGGTGGCGTCGGTCCGGAAGTCGATCACCACGGGACGGTCGTTGATCTCGTTGGCCTTCTGGATGGTGGGCAGGACCTCCTCCGGCGAGTCGACCCGGAAACCGGCACACCCCATGGACTCGGCCCACATCTTGTAGTCGGGGACGTCCTGGGACAGGAAGACCTCGGAGTACCGCTCGTCGTAGAACATCTCCTGCCACTGGCGCACCATGCCCAGGTAGCTGTTGTTGAGGATGGCGATCTTGACGGGGATCTTCTCGACCGTGGCCGTCACCAGTTCCTGGGCGGTCATCTGGAAGCAGCCGTCACCGTCGATGGCCCAGACCATGCGGTCGGGCATGGCCGCCTTGGCCCCGATGGCGGCCGGGACCGAGAACCCCATGGTGCCGAGGCCGCCGGAGTTCACCCAGGTGTAGGGGTGGTTGAAGTGCCAGTACTGGCTGGTCCACATCTGGTGCTGGCCGACCCCCGAGCAGACGATGGTGTCGTCGGGGGTGTTGTCGCGCAGCGTCTCGAGCACGAACTGGGGCTTGAGCTTGCCGCCCGGCACCGGCTGGTCGTAGTGGAGCGGGTACTTCTCCTGCCACCCGCTGAGCGTGGACTTCCAGGCGCTGGAGTCAGCCATGGTGCGGCCGTTGTCGAGCAGGGCACGGATCGTCGAGACCAGCTCCTCGATCACGAGCCGGGCGTCGCCGACGATGGGGACGTCGGGCTGGCGGTTCTTGCCCAGCTCGGCGGGATCGATGTCGACGTGGATGACCTTGGCGTGCGGAGCGAACTCGTCGAGCTTGCCGGTGACGCGGTCGTCGAAGCGGGCGCCCAGCGTGATCAGCAGATCGGACTCCTGGAACGACATGACCGCGGTGTAGTTGCCGTGCATGCCGGGCATGCCGAGCGCCAGCGGGTGGTCGTCGGGGAACGCACCACGCGCCATGAGCGTCGTGACCACCCGGATGCCGGTGAGCTCGGCCAGCTCCCGGAGGGCGTCCGCGGCGCGGGCCTTGAGGATCCCGCCGCCGGCGTAGATCACCGGCCGCTCGGCCTGCAGGATCAGCTCTGCCGCCTCCTTGATCTTGCGGGGATGCCCCTTGGTGGTGGGCCGGTAGCCGGGGAGGCCGGCGACGACCTCCTCATCGGTCGGCCAGTACCACTCCATGCGCGGAATTGGGGTTGCCGGGATCGACGATGTCCTTGGGCACGTCGATCAGCACCGGCCGGGCCGGCCGGTGGTCGCGATGTGGAACGCCTCCCGGACGATGCGGGGGATGTCCGCGGCGTCGGAGACCAGGTAGTTGTGCTTGGTGATCGACATGGTGATGCCGGTGGTGTCGCACTCCTGGAAGGCGTCGGTGCCGATGGCTGCGTACGGCACCTGGCCGGTGATGCAGACCATGGGCACCGAGTCGAGGTAGGCGTCGGCCAGCGGCGTGACCACGTTGGTGGCGGCCGGGCCCGAGGTGACCATGCAGACGCCCGGCTTGCCGGTGACGTGCGCGTACCCCTCGGCCATGTGGCCGGCGCCCTGCTCGTGACGGACGAGGATGTGGCGGATCGGCGAGTCGATGATCGGGTCGTACACGGGCAGGATCGCCCCGCCCGGCAACCCGAAGATCACCTCGACGCCCTCGAGTTCGAGCGCCCGGATGAGGGCGGCGCCCCCGTTGGTCGGTTCGTTGGGTTCCACTGCGATCTTGCTCCTCAGTCCGGTACCGGAAAACCACGACGGCCTCCCGATGAGGGAGGCCGGAGTGCGCACGCGAAGCGATGTCGGCGTGCGCTACGAGAGAAGTACCACACGACGGTTGGGAATGCGACGGTTGGGAATCATCGTGGCCAATGATGGCAGACGCTCGGTGATGCCACAACTCGTGGCCTCGAACACGCCCAGTGGTCGTCGCACCGCATCCGGGCAGGAGTTGGCGACCCCGATGCCGAATCTTTCGAACGGCCGGACCACTTCGTCCGTCGCCGTCGCTCGCGGCATGCCCGGGGTCGGGTCGTCGCATCAGCATCACCAGGAGCAACCATGCATGCGTACCGAGCACCCGTCCGGATGTTCGCCCTCCTCACCCTCGCCGTCACGCTGGCGATCGGCACGGCCGCGGTCCTCCCCGGTGTCGCCGCCGCGCAGGGCGGCGGCTACAGCGGCTACGAGGGCCATGACGGGAACGACCATCCGAACAACGGCGACAACGGGAACCACGGCGACGGCAACAACGGGCACCACGGCGACGGCAACAGCGGGAAGGGCAACGGGAACCAGACCGAGGTCGAGGGGGACCAGGTGAGCTTCGACGCCCGCACCGGTTCCAGCGGATCACTCCCCTTCACCGGTGGCGAGATCGCCCTTCTGGCCACCGGCGCGGTGGTCCTGCTCGGCGCCGGTTTCGCGCTCCGGCGGGTGTCACGAACCTGAGACGCATCGTCGTCCGGGGTCTCCTGGTCCTCGGCGCGGCGTACCTGGCCGCGGTGAGCGCCGTGCTGCTGTCCATTCGAGTCGATCTGGGGTCCGCCCACGACCAGATCCGTTCGTTGTCCCTCGACGCCATCAGCGATCGCGGCGGCCTCGGTGCTGCGGTCGAGCCGGCCGTCGACGCCGCCGACCGCGCCGAGCGCCGAGCCGACAGTCCCCTGCTCGGCGTCCTCCGACCGTTGCCGGTGGTCGGCGACCAGGTCGACGCCATCCGCGACATCACCGACCGCGTCCGCGTCGTGACCGACGCCGCTGGAGACGCCGTGGACCGGGTCAGCGGCCGCCTCCGCGACGCCGACCGGTCGACCGACCGGGTGGGAGTGGTCGACGCGATGCTCGACGAGCTCGACAGGGTCGACACCCGTCTGCTCGGCCTCGCTCCACCCGGACCCCGGCCGAAGGGCCCGGTCGGCGCCGCGGGACGCGACCTGGACCGGGCGCTGGCCGAGGCGCCGGACCGGATCGACGACCTCCGGCATCGTCTCCGCACCGTCCGGGCCGTGCTCGAGGGACCGACCCGTGTCCTCGTGCTCGCCTCCAACAACGCCGAGATGCGGGCCGGGATGGGCATGCACCTGTCGGCCGGTGTGGTCACCATCGAGCACGGCCGGTTCCGCACGAGCGAGTTCGTGGCCACCGTCGACCTCGACACGGTGACGGCGGGCCGCGCCGCCGTCCCCTCGGACCTGCGGGCGCTGTTCGGGGACATCTGGGACTTCGGCCACGAGTGGCGAACGGTGTCCACCACCCCCGACTTCCGCACCGCCGGCCGGATTCTCGCCGACCTCGCCGCCCGTTCCCCGGCCGGGCCGGTGGACATGGTGGTGTCGGTCGACGCGCCAGCCCTCGCCGACCTCCTCGCGGTCACCGGACCGGTGACGGTCGACGGCCGCAGCATCGGCAGCGACGACGCCGTCGACGTGCTGTTGCGCGACAACTACCTGCGGCTCGGCGATGTCGCCGATGCCGGCCGACGCCGCCAGCTCCAGAGCCGCATCGCCCGTGGCGTCTTCGATGCCCTGACGGACGGCCAGGTCGACGTGCTCGATCTCGGCGCGCGACTCCACGCTGCGGCCACGGGTCGCCACCTGTTGGGCTGGAGCGCAGACCCGGCCGTGGAGGATCTGTGGGCCGCCATCGGAGCCGACGGCGCGCTCTCGCCCACCAGCTTCATGGTGGCCGCCCAGAACGCCAGTGCCTCCAAGCGCGACTACTACCTCGACCCCACGGTCTCCGTGGACCCCGTCGCCGGCGGGGCACCCGGCACCCGCCGCTACGAAGCCACGCTGCAGCTGGAGAACCCGGTGGTGTCGCCCACCTCGGACTACGTGGAGACCGCCAACCGACTGGTCCCGAGGGACCAGCACCGGGCCTACGTCACCTTCGAGCTCCCGGGTGCCGCCACTGACCTGGAGGTGGTCGACGGATCGCTGAGCCGGACCGGAACGGACGGCCAGACGGTGGTGGCCGCCGTCTGGCTCCGGGTGCCGGTGGGGCACACCGGTCAGGCCACCATCCGGTTCTCGCTCCCGACGGGCCTGGACCACGTGGACGCTGGTGCCCGGGGCCCGGATCCGACCGACGGCGTATCGGTTCGGCCGGCGCCTCGTCACCGACGACGCCCCCCGATCGGTGCTGCTGCCGGCGGGGCCGGCGCAGCTCGGGCTCACACCCCGGCCACGTCCTTGAGCTCCTCGAGGGCCTCCGGGAGCAGGTGGCACAGGTCCCACAGGTCGGGGACGGCGTCCCGGCAGGCGACGAGGCCGAAGTCGCACCGACCGTTGTAGGACATGATCGTGATGTTCAATCCCTGCGTGTCGGCGATGGCCGACACCGGGATGTAGGTCAGCATCTCGGCCGAACCGGCGTAGAGCGGGAACTGGGGGCCGGGCACGTTCGAGATGATGATGTTGAACGGCGGGTCGATGCGGTTGGCCAGCGCCGTGCGGGCCATCACCCGCGAGGCGCGGGCGAAGATGGCCGGCGGCGCGAAGTCGGCCACGTCGGTCAGGAGATCGGCGGGGAGGGCGCCGAGGCTCTCCTTGGCCCGCTTCGTCTCCTGGTGGATCACGTGGATGCGGTCGATGGGATCGGCCACGTCGGTGGCGAGCGCGGCGAGCATCCCCGACACCCGGTTGCCGTAGGCGTTGGCGTCGTCCTCGCTCCGCACCGACACCGGGATCATGCAGCGCAGCGACTCCTCGGGCAGCTCGCCCTTCTTGTCGAGGTAGGTGCGCAGCGCGCCGGCGCACATGCCGAGGACGACGTCGTTGACGGTCACGCCCAGCGCGGTCTTGACCGCCTTGACCTCGTCGAGCGGGACGCTGGTGAACGCGAAGCGACGGTGTGGGCCGATCTTGTTGTTGAAGCGGGTCGACGGGACGGTGAACCCTCCGGTGCGGGACAGCTCGAGGGGCGGGTCCTCCAGGCGTCGCTCGCCCCGCCCCAGGGCCCGGGCCACCGGATCGGGCAGTCGCTTGGCCACGCCGGCCCAGTCGACGGCGCGACCGAGCTGGGGCAGCTGCTGGAGCATGCGCACCGCCACCCGGCCCTGCTTGTACGGGCGGATGGCCAACGACGCCAGGCCGCGCACCAGCATCTCTTCCTGGGTGGGCTCCGGTTCGGCCGGCGGCAGCGGTGCCATCTCGCGGGGAGGAGCGTTCGGCTCCAGGTCGAGGATGTTGCCGAGCAGCTGCGCGCCGCCCACGCCGTCGATGGCGGCGTGGTGGATCTTGGTGAGCTGGGCGATGCGGCCGTCGGCGAGGCCGTAGATCACGTAGAGCTCCCAGAGAGGCCGGCTCCGGTCGAGCGGGCGGGCGATGAGTCGGCTGACCAGCTCGCCGAGCTGCTCGTCGTCGCCGGGGGGCGCCACGGCCGTCTGGCGGATGTGGAAGTCGAGGTCGAGGTGGGGGTCCTCGATCCAGTACGGGTGGTCCAGGTTGAACGGGACCGTCACCAGCTTGCGGCGCATCGGGTCGAGGACGGGCAACCGCTCGGCGAACAGCGCCTTCACGCTGTCGTAGTCCGCGCCGCCGTCCTTGGGGTCGTACAGGATCAGGCTCGACACGTGGCCGAACGTGGTCGGGCTCTCCATGTAGAGGAACGAGGCATCCACACCGGTGAGCTGCTGCATGGTCCCATGGTGACGCACCGACGTGACGGCCGCCACAGCGACGTCAGATGACGGTGGGCTCCCTGGCCGCGAGGTGCTCCGGTCGGCGCTGCGGCGCGCTGTACGGCTCCGTCAGGGCGTTCTCGACGCTGTTGTAGACCACGAAGAGGTTCCGGCGGGCCAGCGGCGAGATGTTGGACGACGACCCGTGCATCAGGTTGCAGTCGAACACGGTGACCGAGCCGGCGGCGCCCGTGCACTGGTCGATGCCGCAGCGCTCGTACAGCTCCCGCAGGCTGTCGTCGTCGGGGACGCCGATCTCCTGCTGGACGAGGGAGGACTCGTGGTTCGCCGGCGGCGTGGGGTGCTCGCAGGTGACGAACCACCGGTGCGAGCCGGGCATCACCATCAACGGTCCGTTGAACGGATGGTTGTCGGTGAGGGCGATGCTGGCGCTGAGGCAGCGGGGCGTGGGCATGCCGTCCTCGGTGTGCCACGTCTCGAAGTCGGAGTGCCACTGGAAGTCCTTGCCACGGAAGCCCGGCTTGCGGTTGACGCGGCTCTGGTGGATGGACACGTCGGACGCCAGGAGTTGGCGGGCGACGCCGGCGACGCGATCGTCGGCGACGACATCGGCCAGCGGACCCCGGTCGGTGTGGAAGGCGAAGATCGATCGGATGGCGTCACCGCCCGGCTCGCGCACGATGCGATGGGCGTCGGCCTCGGTCATCGACGCCACCAGCTCGTGCAGGGCGCGGTCGAGCGCGGTGACCTCCTCGGTGCTGAAGACGTCGGGGAGCTGCAGGTAGCCCTGCTCGTCGAAGTGCCGGACCTGCGACGCGTCCAGTGGCCCGGTCCCACCCTCGTGCGCCACGGGATGCTGGCGGGGCAGGAGCTCCGGTGCCTCGCCGCGGCGCGACGGGTAGGCGTCGTGGACGGTGCGGTGCGGTGCGGTGGCGCTCATGGCTCTCCTCGGGCGGACGAGGCGTCGTCGAGGGTGACGAGCGGGTATGCACCGTCCTCGTCGTGGGTCTCGGTGCCCGTGACCGGCGGGTTGAAAGCGCACACCATCCGCAGGTCGGTCTCGGCCCGGACCACGTGACGATCGTGCTGGTCGAGCAGGTAGATGGTGCCGGGGCCGATCCGGTGCACCGCTCCGTTGGCCTTGTCCTCGATGGTCCCGGTGCCCTCGATGCAGTAGACGGCCTCGAGGTGGTGCTTGTACCACATGTGGGTCTCGGTGCCGGCGTACAGGACGGTGTCGTGCATCGAGAACCCCATGCGGTCCTCCGCGAGGGAGAGGCGGCGCGACTCCCAGGTCTCGGCCTTGACGTCGCGCTCGGTGCCGACGATGTCGTCGAGGTGGCGGACGATCATCGGTTCACCTCCCGCGAGCTGCGCAGGTCGTCGACCATGGCCTGGTCGAAGTCGTCGGCGACGTCGCCCAGGATCTGCAGGGCACGGTCGATGGCTTCGTCGCTGACCACGAGAGGTGGGAGCAGCTTGACGACCTCGTCGGCGGCACCGGCGGTCTCGATGATCAGGCCTCGCTCGAAGGCGCCGGCGGCGATGGTGGAGGCGATCTCGGGGACGGTGGTCTCGATACCGAGGATCATGCCGCGTCCCCGGACGTCGGAGAAGAGCCCGGGGTGGTCGGCCATCAACGACTCGAGACCGGCCCGGATGTGGGCGGACTTCGCCTCGACCGAGCAGGTGAGGCCGTCGTCGGTCCAGAAGTGGTCGAGGGCGGCGGTGGCGGTCACGAAGGCGGCGTTGTTGCCGCGGAAGGTGCCGTTGTGCTCGCCGGGCTCCCACACGTCGTGCTCGGGCTTGAGGAGCACGAGTGCCATCGGCAGACCGGATCCTGACAGCGACTTGGACAACGTGACGATGTCGGGCTCGATGCCCATGCGCTCCCACGAGAAGAACGGTCCGGTGCGGCCGCAGCCGACCTGGATGTCGTCGACGATCAGAAGGATGCCGTGCCGGCGGCAGATGTCGGCCAGGCCACGCATCCACTCCTCGCTGGCGGGGTTGATGCCGCCCTCTCCCTGGGTCGTCTCGACGATGACCGCAGCGGGCTCGTCGAGACCGCTGGAGTCTCCGGTGACCATCGACTCGAGCACGTGGAGCGAGTCGACCTCGTCGCCGAGGAAGTTGGCGAACGGCATGGACGCGGCGTTGCCCAGCGGTACGCCGGCGCCACCGCGCTTCATGGCGTTCCCGGTGACCGACAGCGAGCCGAGCGTCATGCCGTGGAAGCCGTTGGTGAACCCGACGACGCGGTCGCGGCCGGTGACCTTGCGGGCCAGCTTCAGTGCCGCCTCCACCGCGTTGGTGCCGGTGGGGCCGGGGAACTGCAGCTTGTAGTCGAGCCCCCGCGGCTCGAGGACCACCGCTTCGAAGCGTTCCATGAAGGTGCGCTTGGTGGTGGTCGAGATGTCGAGAGCGTGGATGAACCCGTCGGCGGCCAGGTGCTCCTGGAGCGCGGCGATGAGCGTGGGGTGGTTGTGCCCGTAGTTCAGCGCGCCGGCGCCGGCGAAGAAGTCGAGGTACTCCGTGCCGTCCTCGGCCACCATCGTGTGACCGTGGGCGGTGGCGAAGACGGTGGGCCAGGAGCGGCAGTAGCCGCGGACCTCTGATTCGAGACGGTCGAAGATCGTCATGGTGTTGATGTTCCCCTCAGGGGTGGTCGGACGGTCGGTCGTCCGGGCGCGCCGAACGGCGCGTGCCCGTGTCGTGCTCCTCAGTCGGCTCTCTCCACCGGACCGATGCGGAAGCGGACCTCCGCCTCGTGGCCCGGGGGGAACAGCTCGGCTCCGAAGAGCTCGTCGGTGGTGACCGGCGCGCCGTGCCGCGCGCCGAACCGACGGAAGAGGGTCTCGGATGCCGTGTTCGACGGCGTCACGGTTGCCTCCAGGTGCGTGGCGCCACAGCGCCCGACGAGCTCGTCGAGGAGCCGGCCGGCGATGCCGCGACGCCGGTGCGTCGCGGCGACGCCGACCTGCCAGACGAAGACGGTGTCGTCCTCGGCCGGCGGCCGGAACCCGGTCACGAAGCCGACCGGGACATCGTCGTCGACCGTGGTGGCCACGATCGTCGTGTCCCGGAAGTACTCGCTCCACAACAGGTAGGCGTACGGCGAGTTCTCGTCGAGGCCGTTGCTCCTTGCCAGCGCCCACAGCGTCGGGCCGTCGGCGGTCCGGACGGACCGGTACCGGAGCGCGACTCGATCAGCGTTGGCGGTTGCGGGGGCCACGACCCGTCCATACCTACCAGCTTGTGCCCGTATGCACAAGGCTTTCGAGAACTTTCACGTCCCGGGCGTGGGATCCGTCACACTGCGGTCCCGACCCGACGGTCGAGAGGTCGGGGATCAGGCTTCGGTGACGGCGCCCTTCTCGGCGCCGGCGGCGAGGCGGGCGTACTTGGCCAGCACGCCCTTGGTGTACCGGGGTTCGGGGTGCTTGACCCCCTGCCGGCGCTCGTCGAGGACGGCGTCGTCGACGAGGAGATCGATGGTGTGGTCGTTCACGTCGATGCGGATCATGTCGCCCTCCTCCACGAGGCCGATCGGGCCGCCGTCGACGGCCTCGGGGGCGACGTGGCCGATGCAGAACCCGTGCGTCCCGCCCGAGAACCGGCCGTCGGTGATGAGGGCGGCGTCGCCGCCCCGTCCCGCGCCCTTCATGGCGCCGGTGATGGCGAGCATCTCGCGCATGCCCGGACCGCCCTTGGGTCCCTCGTAGCGGATGACGACGACGTCGCCGGCCTCGATGTGGCCGCCGAGGACGGCGTCCATGGCGGCCTGCTCGCCGTCGAAGACCCGGGCCGGGCCCTCGAAGTGGTCGAAGTCGATGCCGGCGACCTTGACCACCGATCCCTTCGGCGCCAGCGAACCGGTGAGGATGGCCAGACCCCCGATCGGGTGGATGGGATCGGACAGCGGGTGGATGACCTCGCCGTCGGGCTCGGGCGGGTCGAGCTCGGCCAGGTTCTCGGCCACGGTCTTCCCGGTGACGGTGAGGCAGTCGCCGTGGAGCAGACCGGCGTCGAGGAGGTGCTTCATCACCACGGGCACGCCCCCGATGCGGTCGATGTCGACCATGTGGTACTTGCCGTGCGGCTTGGTGTCGGCGATGTGGGGCACCTTGGCGGCGATCTCGTTGAAGACGCCGAGGTCGAGCTCGACCTGGGCCTCGTAGGCGATGGCCAACAGGTGCAGGACGGCGTTGGTGGAACCGCCCAGGGCCATGACGACGGCGATGGCGTTCTCGAACGCCTCCCGGGTCATGATCTGGCGGGGCCGGATGCCCTTCTCGATCAGGTTCATCACCGCCAGGCCCGACGCGTACGCGAAGTCGTCCCGACGCCGGTCGACCGCGGGCGGCGGCCGACGAGCCGGGGAGCGACATGCCGATGGCCTCGGCCACCGAGGCCATGGTGTTGGCGGTGAACATGCCGGCGCAGATGCCCTCGGTGGGGCAGGCGTTGCGTTCGATGGCATCGAGCTCGGCCTGGTCGATGGTGCCCGCCGCCCGGGCCCCGACGGCCTCGAACACCGAGACGATGTCGAGCGCCTGGCCGTTGTGGTGGCCGGGCAGGATCGACCCGCCGTAGAGGAAGACGCTGGGGACGTTGATGCGGGCGGCGGCCATGAGCATCCCCGGCAGCGACTTGTCGCAGCCGGCGAAGGTGAGCAGGCCATCGAGGCGCTCGGCGTGCATCACCGTCTCGACCGAGTCGGCGATGACCTCGCGCGAGACGAGCGACGCCCGCATCCCCTCGTGGCCCATCGAGATGCCGTCGCTGACACGGCCACGGTGACGAACTCGATCGGGTAGCCGCCGGCGTCGCGGACACCGATCTTGGAGCGCTTGGCCAGGCGGTCGAGCGGCATGTTGCACGGCGTCACCTCGTTCCACGACGACGCCACGCCGATCTGGGACTTGCCCCAGTCGTCGTCCGTCATGCCGATGGCTCGGAGCATCGCCCGGGCCGGGGCCCGTTCCATGCCGTCGGTCACCTCGCGGGATCGGGGCTTGATGTCGACGGGGGTGGCCGTGGTGTCAGGGGTGTCGCTCACGTCGGGAGAGGCTACGCCCGACGCTGCGCCGCCCCGAAGCGAGCATGCTTAGGATCGCCGGGTGGGCGCATCCGCAGCCTCGCTCCGGCCTCGGCGGCGCGGCCGTGGCCGACCGTCGAGCCGGCCCACGTATCGTGTTCGTGCACGGCGCATGGCACGGGCCCTGGTGCTGGGAGCGGTGGAGCGCCGGCGCCCGCGACGCCGGGTTCGCCACCGCCTCGGTCACGCTCCCGGCCCACGACCGTCCCGGCGACCGATCCCGGATCTGGTCGAGGGTGTCGAGCTACGTCTCGCACGTACGCACGGTGGCGGAGGCCGATCGACGGTCCGGTGGTGCTGGTCGGCCACTCGATGGGCGGCTACGTGGCCCAACGGCTGCTCGAGGACGGCACGCCCGACGAACGTCCGGTCGGGGCCGTCCTCGTGGCCTCGGTGCCCCGTCGGGGCGTGGCCGGGGCGACGGCCGGCTCGTGCGGCGCTCGCCCGGCCCGGACCCTGCGTTCGCTGGCCACCGCCGATCTCGTCCGCCTGTTCCGACCGACGATCGCTCTGACCCGGGCGGCGTTCTTCTCCCGATCGACCACCGCCGGCGACGTCGTGGCGTCGTGCCACGCCCGGTTGCAGAACGAGTCGATCCTCGCGTTCCCGCCGATGCTGGCCCGCTTCGTCCGACCCGGACGCCGTCGACGTGCCGGTCATGGTCCTCGCCGGGGAGGACGACGGGCTCTTCTCCGTGCGGTCGCAACGCCGGCTGGCCCGGGCGCACGGCACGGCGGTGCAACTCGTGCCCGGCGGACACGACGTGATGCTCGACGTCGCGGCCGACGGCGCGCTGCACCTCGTCCTCGACTGGGTCCGTCGCACGATCAGGTGAGCAACGCCTCCCGCCGGTCGGGATCGCCGGCGCCACGACCGCGAGATCGCGCGGCTCGCCGTCCCTGCCCTCGGCGCGCTCGTCGCCGAACCGCTCTACGTCCTCGCCGACACCGCCGTCGTCGGCCACATCGGCACCGAGCAACTGGCCGGGCTCGCCGTGGCCTCCTCCGCACTGCTTGTCGGGTTACGCCATCTTCATCTTCCTCGCCTACGGCACGACGGCGGCCGTGTCTCGGCTGCTCGGCGCCGGACGCGAGGACGACGCCGCCGCACAGGCCGTGCAGGGGCTGTGGCTGGCCGTGGCCATCGGCGTGGTCGTCGCCGCGGCTCGTCGCCGTCCTCGCCGGACCCGATCGTCGCGGTGCTCGGGGCCGAGGCCGCCGTGGCCGACAACGCCGACGTCTACCTGCGGATCTCGGCGATCGGCATCCCGGCCCAGCTCCTCACCTTCGCCGGCACCGGCTACCTGCGCGGGCTGCAGGACACCCGGACGCCGCTGGTCGTCGCCGTCGCTGGCCGCCGTCGGCAACCTCGCCCTCGAGGTCTTCCTCATCGCCGGGCCTCGGGCTTCGGGATCGGGGCGTCGGCGCTGGCGACGGTCGTCGCGCAGGTCGGGACGGCGGCGGTGTACGTGGGCTCATCGCACGGGACTCGTGCCGACGGTCGGTCGCCGGTCCGCCCGGACTGGGCGGCCGTCCGTCGCCTCGGGCCGGACCGGCGGCGACCTGCTCGTCCGCACCCTCGCCCTGCGGGGTTCGCTCACGCTGATGACCGCGGTGGCGGCCCGCATCGGCTCCGACGGAGGTGGCGGCACACGAGGTCGCCTTCGCCATCCTCAGCCTGCTGGCGCTGGCCCTCGACGCCATCGCCATCGCCGGCCAGTCCATGATCGGACGCTTCCTCGGCGCCGACGATCCCGACCACGGCGCGGGAGGTGGGCGGACGCATGATCGAGCTCGGCCTGCTCGCCGGCGTCGGGTGGGCGGCGATCGTCCTCCTGGGTCGGCCACTGCTCCCGGATGTGTTCAGCTCCGATCCGGCGGTGGTGGCGCTGGCCGGCTTCCTGTTGCTGTGGGTCGCTGCCCTGCAGCCGCTCAACGGCATCGCCTTCGTGCTCGACGGGCTGCTCATCGGCGCCGGCGACATGCGGTTCCTCGCCGTGGCGATGGTGGCCGCCATGGCGTGCGCGGTGCCGGCGGCCGTGGCGGTGCTGGTCCTCCATCTCGGCATCGGCTGGGTCTGGGGCGCGATCGGGGTGCTGATGACCGCCCGGGTCGATCGCCTTGTCGCTGCGCTGGCGTTCGGGGGCCTGGGCCATCACCGGCGCCGAGCGCTGACCACCCGCCCCACCACGACGACGACGGCCACCAGCGCGCTCAGCCCCCACAGGATCAGCACGGACTGCAGGTAGTCCCGTGACAGGAACGACGGCTCCCCCGGCGTGATGCCGTACCCGCGGACCAGTGGATAGGCCACGACCCCGATGACGCCCGCCGCCACGCACGCCCCCTGGACCGGTCCACGGGCCACGTCGGGGAGCGCCCGAGCGAGCAGCCAGGCGACGAGGCAGATCACCGGAGACAGCACGAGATCGTGGACCAGGTTCCCGCCCACCAGCCAGCGCCCGGCGCTCCACAGCGCAGCCGAGTCGGTGACCATGACCAGCCCGCGCACGCCGAAGGCGACCATGATCCCGCCGGGGACCAGGGCGGCCCAGAACGTCCACGGCAGGCGGTCCGGTTCGATGTCCGTCTCTCCCCCGGACGACGTCTCGGGGTCGGTCCCGGGCCCGGTGGACCCCGTCACGAGACCCTCACCTCGGTGACCCACTTGGTCTGCCAGACGCCGGGGCGGTTGGGAGCGATGAGCCGGACGGGGTAGCCGTGGTCGATGTGGAGCTCCTCGCCGTTGATCCGGAGGGCGAGGAGGGTGTCGGGATCGGTGGTGAAGTTCCCGTTCAGGTAGCTGGACCGGTAGAGGCCGCCCTGCTGGAGCGACACGACCCGGCAGTGCGCCCCGTCCGCCGCGCCGGCCATCGCGAGCAGGTCCCGGACCCGCACGCCGGTCCAGCGGGCCGACGTGCTCCACCCCTCGACGCAGGCCACCGGTAGCTCGGCCTCGTGCTGGGGCAGGCCGCGGAGCTCGTCGAGGTCGAAGCTGAGCGTGCGGTCGACGGCGCCCGTGACGGTGAGCCGGTAGTCGGGCGAGCGGGCCGCGTCGACCACCCGGCGGCGGGCGGCCGTCGTGTTGACCGGGAACCCTTGCGGGGACTCGGGGGCGTCGAGGTCCCGGGGCGACAGGAAGCCGAGGGGAGCGAACGGTGCCACCGTCTGCGCCCCGACCGACACCCCGACGACCGCCGACGTCGTGCCGACGACCCCGAGGAACCCCGCGACGGGACAGCGAGCCCCGATGCGGTGCGGGATCGTCGCCGAGCCGGCGCTCGGCCACCACCTGACGGGTGATGGTGATCTTGGCGCCCACGTGGACCACCAGCGCGCCGATGGTGATCCAGGCGACCCAGTGGTGCACCGTGGTGAAGAAGAACTGCCACGGGTACCAGGCGGCGATGTTGTTCAGCCCCGACACGAGCTGGAAGACGGCGCCGGCCACGAGCGGGAACAGCGCCGCCCGTTCGAGGAGGTGGGCCACCGATCGCCAGCCGCGGCGGTTCGTAGAACCGGGGGACGACGACCCACAGCTTCGCCATGAGCAGCGGGATCGACGCCACGCCGCTGATGACGTGGAGCCCCTGGGTGATCCGGTAGAGGCCGGCGGGCCGGGCCGGGAAGGCGATCCACGGATCGCCGCTCTGGCCCCAGTGGCTGTAGAGGCCGGTCAGGAAGCAGGTGGTGAAGGTGACACCGAGCGCCATGCCGAGGACGGCGGCGACCCGCTGGTCGTGCAGCGTGCTGGTGGCCGATCCGTCACGGTTCGGCCCCCGTTGCAGCCAGCGGGGCCAACCGATCGCAGGGGCATCCATGGACGAACGCTACGCGCTGCGGATCGGGGCCGGACCGCTGCCGGCGAGCGGTTCACCGCGTGTTCAGGAACTCCCTGGGGCGCACACCTGGTCGCGGTAGGCGGAGATCCGTGCGGCAGTGTCGGCGAAGGGCCGGGTCGTCGAACGACCCCATGTCGGCACCTGATCGTGCCAGCTCGGAGAAGTCCCACCCGGCTGCGGCCAACACGTCGCCCAGATCCT
Source organism: uncultured Acidimicrobiaceae bacterium (assembly GCA_963811245.1). GTDB lineage: Bacteria > Actinomycetota > Acidimicrobiia > Acidimicrobiales > Salinilacustritrichaceae > Salinilacustrithrix. The sequence continues at coordinate 1,000,949 of CAWEQL010000007.1, read as the reverse complement.
GGAGCGAGCCGACCAGGGCATCGAGGTCGTCGGAGAGCTCGGGAGGCGCGACGGCGGCGAACTCCGAGAAGCGTTGGGACAGCGCCAGGAAGCGGACCTGGACCTCCCGGGGTTCGAGACCGGCCTCGAAGGGGTCGCGGACGGGACGGTCGACGGCGGCGGACACCAACCGACAGAAGGGCGAGTCGGCGTCGCCGGCGTAGTCGGGCGGCGCGGTGGTACTCGTCGTGGGCGCCGCCGTCGTGGTCGTGGCCGTGGCATCGTCGCCCGACGACCCGGCGCAGGACTCGAGGACCGACACCGCGAGCACGAACACGGCCAGGCCGGCCAGCACAATCCGGGCCGGGGAGCGGGCCGTCACCCCTTGCGGGCGAGCAACAGGTCGGTGACCTGCTTGCCGTCGGCCTGCCCGCCGGTCTGGCGCATGACCTGACCCACGAAGAACCCCTGCATCTTCCCCTCGCCGGCGCAGAACCGGGTCCATTCGTCGGGATGGTCGGCGATGAGCGTCGTCGACGAGCTGCTCGAGCTCGCCCGTGTCGACGGCCTCGAAGCCGTGCTCGGCGGCGATCGTCGCCGGACCCTTGCCGGTGGCGGCCATCTCGGCGAGCACCTGCTTGGCCTGGCTGGCCGTGAGCTCGCCGGCGTCGACCATGCGCACGAGCTCGGCGAGATCCGAAGGCGGCGATGTCCTCGGCGCCCTCGTGGGCGAGGTCGTGCTGGACGTGGGTCAGCGTCCGACCCGGGTCGGCGCCGGCCTCGATGGCCCCGACGGCGAGCGCGTCGAGGCCGCGGTCGACGATGATCGAGACCGCCTCGTCGGGCAGGGTGACGCCGGCGGCGTCGGCCAGCCGGGCGCGTCGATCAGCCGGCATGGGCGGCAGCGCAGCGTCGATGGCGGCGAGCTGGTCCGGTTCCGGGACGAGCGGCACGAGGTCCGGCTCCGGGAAGTACCGGTAGTCCTCGGCCTCCTCCTTGGAGCGCAGGGTGTGGGTGCGGCCGTCGTCCTCGTTCCAGTGGCGGGTCTGCTGGACGACCCGCTCGCCGGATTCGAGCAGGTCGACCTGGCGGCGGGCCTCGTAGTCGATGGCGCGGCCGAGGGAGCGCAACGAGTTGAGGTTCTTGATCTCGCAGCGGGTGCCGAACGGCGTCGCCGGGCCGGTGGACGGACACGTTGGCGTCGACCCGCATCGACCCCTCCTCCATCTTGGCGTCGGAGACGCCGGTGGCGACCAGGACGGCCCGCAGCTCGGACGCGTAGGCGCGGGCCTGCTCGGAGGTGCGGAGGTCGGGGCGTGACACGATCTCGACGAGGGGCACGCCGCAGCGGTTGTAGTCCACCAGCGAATAGCCGGCGTCGTGGATGCGGCCCTTCGTCGTGGCGTTGGCGCCACCGACGTGGGTGGACTTCCCGGTGTCCTCCTCGATGTGGGCCCGCTCGATGCCCACACGACTCCCGTCGGGGAGATCGAGGTGACCGTCGACGTTGGTCGGCTGGTCGTACTGGGAGACCTGGTAGTCCTTCGGCATGTCGGGGTAGAAGTAGTTCTTCCGGGCGAACATCCGACGGCCGCACCTCGCAGTGCAGGGCACGACCCAGACGCATGGCGAACTCGACCGCACGGGCATTCAGCACGGGCATCGATCCGGGCAGGCCCGAGGCAGACGGGACAGACGTTGGTGTTCGGTTCGTCCCCGAACCGATTGGGGCAACCGCAGAACAGCTTGGTGGCGGTGGCCAACTCGACGTGGACCTCGAGGCCGACGACCATCTCGTAGCCGCGCAGCTCGGCGTTGGCGTCCGTGGGGGTACTGGCGCTCACGGGGCCACCGCCTCCAGTGCCGACGCGACCTGGAACATGACCGGTTCACCCAGTGCGGGCGCCATGATCTGCACGCCCACGGGGAGCCCGTCGGCGCCGGTGCCGAAGGGCACCGAGATGGCGGGATGCCCGGCGAGGCTCGACGGGACGGTGCACACGTCGTTGAGGTACATGGTCATCGGGTCCGCGGCCTTGTCGCCGACCCGGAACGCCACGCACGGCGAGCTGGGGCTCAGCAGGACGTCGAAGCGCTCGTAGGCCGCTTCGAAGTCACGGATGATGATCGTCCGGACCCGCTGCGCCTTGCCGTAGTAGGCGTCGTAGTAGCCGGCCGACAAGGCGTAGGTGCCGAGCATGATGCGACGCTTCACCTCGTCACCGAACCCCGCGGTACGGGTGGCGTCGTAGGTCTCGTCCATGGTCGCGCGCTCCTCGCGGAGGCCGAACCGGACGCCGTCGAAGCGGGCGAGGTTGGACGACGCCTCGGCCGGGGCGATCAGGTAGTACGCCGACAGCCCGAGCACGGCGGCGGGCACCGACACCTCGTCGACCGTCGCGCCGGCCGCTCGCAGTGCATCGGCGGCGTCCTGGGTGCGGGCGGCGACCTCGGGCTCGACCCCCTCGCCCAGCAGCTCGGTGACGAGGCCGATCCGCAGGCCCTCGACGCCGCGGCCGAGCGTCTGCCAGGTCGGGAAGGGTTCGGGGATGCGAGGTGCTGTCGCGGGGATCGTGGCCGCCGATGGCCTGCGTGCACGCGGGCGGCGTCGGCGACGTCGGCGGCGAACGGACCGATCTGGTCGAGGCTCGAGGCGAAGGCGATGAGGCCGTAGCGGGACACCCGACCGAAGGTGGGCTTGACGCCGACGACGCCGCACAGCGCAGCGGGCTGGCGGATGGACCCGCCCGTGTCCGAGCCGAGGGACAGCGGGGCGAAGCCGGCGGCGACCGCGGCGGCCGACCCGCCCGAGGACCCGCCGGGCACCCGGCTGGTGTCGAGCGGGTTGCGGGTGGCGCCCGAAGGCCGAGTTCTCGGTCGAGCTAGCCCATGGCGAACTCGTCGAGGTTGGTCTTGCCGACGATGCACCGCCCCGGCGTCGGCGAGGCGCTCGATGACGGTGGCGTCGTACGGCGGCCGCCACGAGTCGAGGATCCGCGACGAGCACGTGGTGGGCACGCCCCGGGTGCACATGTTGTCCTTCACCGCGACCGGCACACCGGCGAGCGGGCCCGGGTCTCGCCCGGCGGCCACGGCGGCGTCGACGCGCGTCGGCCGGGGCCCGGGCCTCGTCGACGCATGACGTGGTTGAAGGCGTGGACCTCGGCCTCGCGCTCGTCGATGCGGGCCAGGTGCTCGTCGAGGACGTCGGGCGGCGCGTCCCCGCCGCCGGCGGCGGCGATGCCGGCGGCCGTGCGACTCGCTCGACGGCGCTCACGGCGCCTCGCCCAGCACGGGCGGGACGCGGAACATCCCGCGCCTCGGCCGACGGCGCCTCGGCCAGGACCTCGTCCCGGTCGAGGCAGGGGCGGACCTCGTCGGACCGCACCACGTTCCGCAGCGGGTACGGGTGCGAGGTGGGCGGGACGTCGTCGAGGTCGAGCGCACTCGACGTCGGGGCGTGGCCGAGGATCGATGGCCAGCTGCCCGGTGAACCGTGTCGAGCTCGTCGTCGGAGAGCGTCAGCCGGGCGAGGCCGGCGACCTTGGCCACGTCGTCGCGCTGTGTCGGTCAGGACGTGGCCGGGAGCCGCTACGGCCCCCGGGGCGGACCATCCGCGAGGTTCTGGCAGCGGCTGCGGAACAAGGCAGCGCCCGCAGTCCGAAGCGTCAGGCGCCGGGCCCCGTTCCGCCTCCGCTGCCAGAACCCACCTGCGAGACGAAGTCGCGACCATGTGCTCGATGATGAGGTCGCTTGTCGAAGTCGATGGTGGCGACGTGGTAGCTGCGCTCGAGGGTCACCCGCTCGACCGGCCCGCCGAGGGTGGCGGCCAGGTGGTCGGAGTTGGTGGGCGGCACGACGTGGTCCTCGGGGCTGGTCATGATCAGCGCCGGGGCGGTGATGGCCGCCGAGGCGGTCCTGGAGCGTCGGCCACGCCGTCGAGCATCGACACGAGCGGGGCCGAGCGGCGTCTTGGTCGTAGGCCGACTCGGTGATCTCGGGGTCGGCGACGTCGCGAGCCGATGCCGTCCATGTCCTCCTCGCCGCCGTCGAGCATCGCCTGCAGCCCTGCTCGCATCTCGTCGCTGCGCTCGGCGGCGGCGTTGATGAAGACCAAGCCGGCGATGTCGGGGTGCTCGGCACCGATCCAGGCGGTGAGCGTGCCGCCCATCGACAGGCCCATGACCACGACGTGCTCGCACCGGTCGGCGAGGCGCTCGTAGGCGGCCTCGACCTCGGCGGTCCAGTCGGCCCACGACGTGGTGTTCATGTCCTCGACGGTGGTGCCGTGGCCGGGCAGGCGGGGCAGTCTCGACGGCGAAGCCGGCGGCGGCCAGGCCTCGGCGATGGCCCGCATCGAGCCGGGGTTGCCGGTGAAGCCGTGGATGACGAGGCAGCCGGTCGGCGCCGCCCTCGACGGAGAGCGGTTCGGCTCCGGGGATCAGGTCGGTCGGGCACAGCCCGACCCTAGGTCTAGACCAGCCGCCCAGAGATGTTGACGGCCGCCGGCCCGAGGATCACGATGAACAGGGCCGGGAGGATGCAGAAGACCAGCGGGAAGGTGATCTTCACCGGGACCTGCATGGCCCGCTCCTCGGCCCGGGCCCGCCGCCGGTCACGCAGCTCGAGGGCCTGGAGGCGCAGGATGTTGGCCAGCGGGAAGCCGTGCTTCTCGGCCTGGCGGACGGCGGTGACGAACTGGCGCAGGTCGGCGACGTCGGTCCGGTCGGCCATGGCCTGGAGGGCCTCGCCCCGGGTCAGGCCGAGCTGCATGTCGTTCACGGCCTTGAGCAGCTCGGTGGCGAGGATGCCACGGCCCTCCTGGCCGGCCCGGAGCACGGCGCCGTCGAAGCTCATGCCGGCCTCGACGGTGACCTTGAGCTGGTCGAGCACGTCGGGCAGCTCGTTGGTGATGGCCTTGCGCCGGTCGTCGGCGACCCGCTTGATCTTGGCGTTCGGCGCCATGGTCAGCAGCACGACCATGAGCCCGGCGACCATGCAGGTTCGTGCGGCTGGCGCCCGCGCTGCACAGGTAGACGGAGGACAGCCGAGGATGCCGACGGCGAAGCCGGCCGACCTGCATGGCGACGATGATCTCGGGACGCCAGCGCTTGTCGAGGTCGGCGACCCGCAGCGTCTTGGCGGTGGCGTCGAGCATGCCGCCCGGCAGGTAGCGGTCCCGAACCGTGGCGGCGGCCGCTGGCGAGCGGGTTCACGCATCGCGTGTCGAGGAGCTGCTGGAGCTCGAGGGCGCGTGAGGTGGGGACGACGTCCTCGGGGTCGACGCCGATCGCGATGACCTGGGGCTCGGGCTTGAGGGCCCAGAGCGGCCAGACGCGACGCCGCCGATGACGAAGAGCGGCTGCGAGTCCAGACGATTCCCATGATCAGAACTCCGGGTTCACGAGCTTCTTGAGCCACAGGCCGCCGCAGCGCCAGCATCAGCACCGGCAGCCCCGAGCAGCACGTAGCCGATGGCCGGTCGAGAACAGCGGCTTGATGTAGTCGGGGTTGGAGCTGAAGATGAAGCCGACGAGGCCGAGCGGCAGGACGAAGAGCACGAGGGCGGAGATCTTGCCCTCGGCGGTGAGGGCGTCGACCTGGCGCTTGATGCGGGTCCGGGCCCGGATCGTCTCGCCGACCTGCTCGATGATCTCGGACAGGTTGCCGCCGACGCTGGACTGGATCTTGATGGCGTCCACCACCCAGTCGAAGTCCGGGGCATCGATCCGGTACGACATGGCGTCGAGGGCGTCCTCGAGGCTGCGCCCGAGGCGGGTCTCCATGACGACCCGGGCGAACTCCTCGCTGGTCGGCGACTCGGTCTCCCGGGCCACCGAGTCGAGGGTCTGGCCGAGGCCGTACCCGGCGGTGAGCGAGCCGGCCATGAGCTGGAGGGTGTCGCCGAGCTGGGACACGAACTTCTTGCGTGCGCCGGCTGATCGAGCACCTTGAGCACCAACGGGATGCCGACGGCCGGGACGACGGCGCATGAGCAGGAAGTAGGGGATGCCGAACAGCAAGACGCCGACGAGCAGGGCCGGCGACGATCACGGCGGCGCAGACGACCACGAACTCGTTGGACCGCACGGCGAGGCCGGCCCGGTCGAGCGTGTCGTCGAGCGTTGCGGCCCCGGTCGTTGGCCTCGAGCACCTGCGCCGAGATGCCCTCGAGCCGCTCCTGCACGCCGCTGACTCGGCGCTTGCGGGTCTCCTTGCTTGACTCCTTGGTACCGAGCCGCTCCTCGCCGGCGCTTCGATCGCGCCGCTCGGGGTGGTGCGCATCCCCATCGCAGAGCAGGATCACGGCGCCGATGCTCACGACCAGGGCGGCCACGATCGGGATCCAAGCCAGCGGAGAAGATGCCCGGCGTCCTCGACGGTTCGGGCGCCGGTGGCGATGTCGGGGACGAACTGCCCACGGCGTCGTGCTCGAAGGTGGATGCTGGCCGACTGGCCGGGATCGGAGGCCAGGGCGATCGTCGAGGTCGGCGGAGTCGCCTCGTCGGCACTCGACGTCCAGCGGATCTCGTAGGTGTTGGCCCAGCCCGGCGGCGACGCGAGCGCAGCGCATCGGTGAACTCGGCGGCCTCGTCGACGGTCACGACCTGGCCGCCGGCCGCGTCGGCCATGGCCTCGAAGGCTCTCGGGCCTGTAGTCGAGGGTCTTCAGGGCCACGAACGAGCGTCGGCGACCGGACGTCGCAGAGGGCGTTCACCGTGTCGTCGAGCGGTGGCGGTGCTGACCGAGTCGGCGCCGTCGGCGAGGACGACGAGCGCACCCGGTGCCGCCCTGGGACCTCAGCTGGGCGAGGCGAGCTGCGACGCCGTCGTAGAGGGCCGTCTGGCCGGCGGCGATGAGCCCGTCGACCGACGGCCTGGGTCGCGGCCCGATCGGTGGTGAAGGGGCTCTGCACGACGGCGGTGTCGCCGAAGCTGACGATGGACACCGGGCACGGTGTCGGGCAGCGTGGCGAGCAGCTCGCCCACCGCGGCCTTGGCCTGGGCGAGGGCGTCGCCCTCCATCGATCCGGAGACGTCCATGGCGACGACGACGTTGAGGTCGTCGTTGCGCAGGCGGACGACGTCGGCCTGCCGACCTCGTTCGCCGTCCTCGGTGACCACGAAGGCGTCGTCGAGGTCGCCCTGGCGATCGGCGGCCCGGACACGACGGCGCGCACCAGCGGGAAGCCCGCGGCGTCGACGCTCTCGATCTCGAGGTCCCTCGGCCTGGGCTGTGCGGGCGCCGCGGGCAGTGGCGAGCACGGTTGCCGCCACGAGCGGCGAGCATCGCCGCGAGAACCGCGCATCGGGTCAGCCGGGCCATCATTGCTCCCTCCGAAGATGCGTTCCTCGAACTCGATCCCCATGTCCTTGATGTGGTCGACGAACGTCGGCCGGTAGCCGGTGGGCTTCAGCTGACCCGAGCACCTGGCCGTCGTCGTCGAAGCCCTGCGGAGTAGTCGAAGTCGAAGATCGGGATGACCTCGATCTCGCTCGTTCCGCAACCCGTCCGACCTCGCAGATCTGGGTGATGCGGCGGGTGCCGTCGCGGAGGCGGCCGATCTGGACCACGAGGTCGATGGCGCCGGCGATCTGCTGGCGGATGGCCTGCATCGGGAAGTCGATGCCCGCCATCAGCACCATGGTCTCCAGCCGGGTCATCGCGTCACGCGGCGTGTTGGCGTGCAGGGTCGACAACGAGCCGGCGTGGCCGGTGTTCATCGCCTGCAGCATGTCGAGGGCCTCGCCGCCGCGGCACTCGCCGACGACGATGCGGTCGGGGCGCATGCGCAGGGCGGTGCGGACCAGGTCGCGGATCGAGACCTCGCCGCGGCCCTCGGTGTTGCCCGGGCGGGCCTCGAGGCGGATGACGTGGTGCTGGCGGAGCTGGAGCTCGACGACGTCCTCGATGGTGACGATGCGATCGCCCTCGGGGATGAACGACGACAGCACGTTCAGCAGCGTCGTCTTGCCCGAGCCGGTGCCGCCGCTGACCAGGATGTTGAGCTTGGCGTGGACGCACGCCGCGACCATGTAGAGCGACTCGATGTGGCGCTCGAGTTCGCGATGAGGTCCTCGGCCGTGAACGACTTGGCGGCGAACTTCCGGATGGTGAGCGACGACCCGTCGACCGCCAGCGGCGGGATCACCGCGCAGACGCGGGAGCCGTCGGGCAGGCGGGCGTCGACCATGGGCGACGACTCGTCGATGCGGCGGCCGAGGGGTGCCACGATCCGGTTGATGACCTTGCGCAGGCTCGTCTCGTCCGAGAACTTGATGTCGGCGACGGTGAGCTTGCCGTTCTTCTCCACGTAGATCGACTTGGTGCCGTTGACCATGATCTCCGAGACGGTCGGATCGGCGAGCAGCGGCTGGATCGGGCCGTAGCCGAGGAGATCGGCGGCGATGACGTCGACGAGGCGCTCGCGCTCGGCCTCCGACAAGGGGATGTCCTCGGCCGCGAGGACCTTGGCCATCTCGACCTTGGCGAGGCGCTTGAGCTCCTCGTCGTCCACGTCGGCCTCCGCCGACCCGGTTGCCCGAGGGTGAGCAGCAGCGCTTCCTGCACCTTGGCGCGCAGCTCCGAGAACGTCTCCGACTCGAGCAGCGCGGCCGTCATCTTGATGTCGGCCGTCCGGGCGTCGTCCGCCGCCTCGGAGATCTCGGGCAGGGTGAGCTCCAGCGGCTCGCCGGCGTTGCCTGACGCGGTCGCCCAGCTTCATGACTCACGCCTTCCGCTTGAACAGGCGGCGTCCGCCGCCGTGGTCTGGAGAGGGGTGTCTGCGTCGTCGCGGGGATCGAAGCTTGTCGACGAGCTGCTCGAACGCCTTCACCATGGCGGGGTTGCGACCGCGACTCCATGACCGGGATGCCGTCGTTGGTGGCCCGCACCATGTCGATCGAGCTCGGGACCCGGATGTCGACCTGCTCGACCGATGGTGCGCTCGATGTCGGACAGCTCGATGCCGACCTTGGCGTCGGCCCGGTTGAGCGAGGAAATGGCGGCGAGCCCGGGTGAGGCCCACCACGTCCAGCGCCTCGAGGGCCTTCTGGAGGCCACGGATCGAGGGGATCTCGGTGGCGCAGACCAGCACCATGTCGGTGGAGACGTCGAGGGCGGACAGCACCCGCTCCGACAGTCCGGGATCGGTGTCGACGACCACGTACTCGAACGACTGCGTGGAGCGCGCGCAGCACGCCCGGTCGACGTGCTCGGCTGTGATGTCGTCGGCCTCGGCCGGGTTGAGCGGCGCGCACAGGGTGTACAGGCCGCTGGAGTGGGCGGTCAGCGCCAGCTTGAGGTTGGCGCTGTCCACCGGCCACGCGCGGGCGATGTCGCCGATGGTCGTCGTCGGCGCGAGCCGCAGCACGTTGGCGCACGTCGCCGAACTGGAGGTCGAGGTCGACCAGCACGACCTGGCGAGGATGCCGCGGTCGGCGAGGCCGACGGCGAGGTTGGTCGCCGACCGACGTCTTCCCCGACCCGCCCTTGGGCGACAGGATCGTGATGATGCGGTTGCGGGCCGCGCCGGCCACCTCCTCCGATGGGAGCGGTCAACGTGTCGGCTCCCATCTCAGCCGTAGATCCGGTCGGTGGTCTGGATACCGGTGCCGGCCTCGTCGGCGTCGGCGGGTTCGATGGCGAGCCAGATGTCGCCGTAGCTGGAGGCGAAGACGATGCCGCTCGGCCGACGGCGCGTCGATCGCGAGGGTCACGAACAGCGACCCGGCCGGCACGGGCGTGCCGGTCGGCGTGCCGGTCGCCTGCGGCGGCGGTCACGCGACCGGGGCGCCCTGGACGTTGGTCACCAGGACCTTGTGGAGCAGGAAGCCGGAGGTGTTGCCGGGACCGGCGGCCGTCGGGCCCCGCCTCGGCGTCGCCCCGTCGGCGAACGAGGCGATCATGCCGACGAGGTCGCCGGGGCGGACGGTGCCGCCGACGGTGCGGATCGGGTCGAGCGGGACGGTGATCTCGAGGAGTCCCTCGGGCACGGCTCACGGTGCCGCCGCCACGGCCCACCCGGGCCTGCAGGGCGTTGAACTCTCGGCGTCGACCAGGCGGCTGGCGGTGAGCTGCTCGCCCGCGACGAGGTCGACCGAGATGACCATGCCCTCGGCCTCGCCCAGATCCGGCCAGTGCGCCTCCGGTCTGCACCTTCACGGGCACCGCTCGACCCGCAGGAAGTTGCTGCAGCTCGGCGGCGGCCGTGCCGGCCGGCACGTCGGAGTTCAGGACCAGCACGTCGACCAGCTCCTCGCCGGCGAGGGCACGGTCCTCGGCGGTGCTGACGTACTTGACGAGGGCCACCGTGCCGAGTGCCACCAGCACGATGGCACCGATGAGGCTTGCGCGCTTCTTCTTCACCGTTCACTCCCGAGGTTCTGCGAGGCTGCTCCTGAGGAGTCATCGGCCTCCGAACCAGAACCTGAAGCAGATTCCGGAAGCTTCCTTCGCAGCGACCCCGGCGGAACCGGAAGCGGGGTCGTTCCGGGCTACCGGTAGGGGTCGTCCTCGGCCGGGGCCTCCCACCAGTCGAGCGGCGTCTCGACCTCGCCCTCGATGGGGAAGATGCAGTCGACCGGGCACGGGTCGACGCACTTGAGGCAGCCGGAGCACAGCTCGGGGATGATCACCACGTCCATGCCGTGGTTGAAGATGGCCCCGAAGTGCGGCGGGCAGTGCCGGATGCAGGTGTCGCAGTTGATGCAGATCGACATGTCGATGTACAGCGCCGGGTTCTGCCACTTGGGGTTCCGCGCGCGGTTCTCCATCCGGTCGGCGCGGCTGCTGGCGCTGCTGACGGTCCCCTCCATCGCCCGGGACGGTAGCACCGTGCCCCGAAGCTGCTTGACCTGGCGGTCAAGGTGACGGAACACTCTGGCCGTGCCCCATCGCCTCCCGCTGCGTCGCCCGGCACCGCTGCGACCGCCGATCCCGACCGCCAGCTGACGACGCAGGGCCAGGAGCGCAAGCAGCAGCTGGTCGACTGCGCGGCGCCGCTCTTCGCCGAGCGGGGCTACGCCGAGACCCGCATCAAGGACATCGTCGACGCCGCCGGCGTGGCCAAGGGCCTCTTCTACTGGTACTTCGAGAACAAGGAAGCGCTGTTCGCCGAGGTCGCCGCCGACATCCGGCTCCGCCTGCGCAAGCACCAGGCCGCCGCCATCGATCCCGACGCCGAGCCGCTGCGCCAGATCCGCCAGGGACGCGCAGGCGTCGTCCGCTTCATGGCCGAGAACGCCGCACTTCTTCTCGCTGCTCGAGGTCGAGACCGGCGCCGTGACCGAGGCGTCCCGCACGCCAGGGCACGGCCCAGCACATCAGGACGTCCGCGGCATCATCGAGCGGGGCCAGGAGCAGGGCGGCATCGTCGACGAGGAGCCCGACGCTGCTCGCCCTCGGCGTCGTGGGCACCGTCGGCTACTACAGCCACTACCACCGCACCGGGCGCACGACGTGGGCATCGACGAGCTGTCCCGCTACGTCGGCCCGCTCGGTCCGACCCTGCGCATGCTCGCCGCCGACGCAGCCTGCCGCCGACGCCCGGCCCTGCGGTAACGTCGCCGAGATGCGGTGACCGGTTCGAACGCGCCGATGAGCGAAGGAGACACGTGGCCACCCATCCCTTCCTGTCCGAGGAGTGGATCGCCGGCGCCCAGGCCATCCGCGAGGAGTACGCCGGCAACGGCCACCGCGGTCCCCACGCCCATGAAGATGAACCTCGTCGTCACCGAGGTGCCCTTCGGCGAGGGCTCGATGGACGCCCACATGGACACCACCGACGGCGAGATGCAGCCTCGACATGGGCCACCTCGACGGCGAGGACCTCACCGTCACCGTCGACTACGCCACGGCGAAGGCGATCTTCGTCGACCAGGCACCCGCAGGCCAGCATGCAGGCCTTCATGGCCGGCAAGATCAAGGTCCAGGGCGACATGACCAAGATGATGGCCATGCAGACGGTCAGCCCGATCCGGCCCAGGTCGAGATGGCGGCCAAGATCGCCGAGCATCACCGCCTGAGCCGCCCCGCACGCGGACGGGCCGACCCTGGTGGGGCGGCCGGCCTCATCGTGATGGCTGGGGAACATCACGTCCAGCAGACCGCCCCACCGGAGCCGGCCCGTACCCGGCTCATGCTATCCGGGCGGCCTGCGCGCGGGTTTCAGCGGAACGGCGCCAGCGCCTCGTGCAGGCCGGCCACCGTCCAGCGCTCCTCCTGCTCGACCGTGTCGGTGAAGTGCCATCCCTCCATGAGCCGGATGGTGCCGCCCTGGATGTAGATGGTGCGGCCGTTCAGGGGCAGTCCTCGGTGGCCAGGTAGGCCACCAGCGGTGACACGTTCGCCGGGTCCCACACGTCGAAGCGAGCGTCGTCGCCCGGTGCGGCGACGAGGTCGGAGAGCCCAGGAGCCGCTTCGGTCAGCCGTGTCCGGGCCGCCGGCGCGATGCAGTTCGTGCGCACGCCGTACCGGCCGAGCTCTTGCGACGCGATGGCGGAGAAGGCGGCCACCCCGGCCTTCGCCGCGCCGTAGTTGGTCTGGCCGGGATTCCCCATGAGACCGGACGTCGACGAGGTGTTGACCACCGAGGCCGCCCGCGGCGTACCGGCCTTGGACTGCTCGCGCCAGTAGGTGGCCGCCCAACGAGTGGGCACGAAGTGTCCCTTCAGGTGCACGGTCGTGACCTCGTCCCACTCCTCCTCGGTCATGTTCACCAGCGCCCGGTCGCGCAGGATCCCGGCGTTGTTGACCAGGACGTCGAGCCCGCCGTAGGCCTCGACGGCGGCGGCGACGAGGCGCTGGCCGCCGTCCCAGTCGGCGACGTCGTCGTGGTTGGCCACGGCCTCGCCGCCCGCGGCGCGGATCTCGTCGACCACCTGTTCGGCGGCGCCGTCACCATCCGCGTCGAGGTCGTTGACCACCACGCGAGCCCCCTCCTGCGCCATCAGGAGGGCGTGGGCCCGACCCAGGCCACGACCTGCGCCGGTGATGATCGTGATGCGACCGTCGAGCGTTGCCACCCGTGGTTCCTCCTGGGAGTCGTCCCGCCACCTGGAATGTCGAACCATGGTGGCAGCCGGCTGCGCCGGTCAAGTCATCGACGGAGCAGGAGGTCGACTTCCGAACCCCGGACGACCCGCTCGCCCGCCGACGGCGACGAGGCGGTCACGGTCTTGCGAGGGTTGCCGAGGCTCTGGCCGAGGACGAGGCCGGCCTGCACGAGCATCTGTTCCGCCTCGTCGAGGGTCTTCCCGCTCACGTCGGGGACGACGACCAGATCGGGCCCCTTGCTCACCGTCACCGTGACGGTCGCGCCGTGCGGCACCTGCGTCCCGGGCTCGCTCGACAGGCCGATGACCGCACCCGCGTCGACGGTGTTGCTGAACACGTCCTTGCGGGCGGGGACCAGGCCGAGCCCGGTCAGCTGCGCCGCGACCTGGTCGTAGGTGGCCCCCGATGCGATCTCCGGCACCGTCCTCGGCTCGGGACCCTTCGACACCACGAGCCCGACGGTGGCGCCTTCGGGCAGCTGCTCGGCCGAGTCACCGGCGAGGCGCACGACGCTGCCCTCCGGCACGGTCTCGTCGAAGACCTCGTCGGCGACCTCGTGGCCCAGGTTGGCCCCTTCGAGCTCGGCCGTGACCTCGGCGAGCGGGCGGCCGATCAGGTCGGTCGGCACGTCCGTGAGCGAGTTGCCCTCGGAGACCACCACCACCAGCGTCCCGCCCTCGGCCAGTCGCTCGCCGGACGGTGGGGTGGTGGAGATGATCTCGCCCGGGTCGGTGCCCGTCTGCCGGGCGCGCTTCTCGATCGAGTGTCCACTGGTTCTGCTGTGCAACGAGCTCGAGCTCGGCGATCTGGCTGCCGACGACCGGCGGCACCTCGTAGGTGGGGGTCCGGAACGACTCCACGGCGAAGAAGGCACCGGCGCCCATCGCCACGAGGAGCAGGGCGGCGAGGACGAGCGGCCACCGGCGGCGGCGCCGACGGCCCTCGGTCGGCGGTTCGGCACCAGGGTTGCCTGCCTCCGGGCCGGGGGTGGCGTGACGGCGAGGACGGTCGTGGGGTCCGACGGTTGCCGGGAGTCGGCGCCGGCGTCGACGAAGGGGAGCGGGACGATGTCGGTCCGGGCGGCGTCGTCGCCATCGTCGGTACGGGCCTCCTCGAGCGCACCGACCATGGGCAGCGGCGCCGGCGCGTCCATCCGTTCGGCCGCAGCCATCAACAGGATGCCGAGCTCTTCGGCGTCGGGCCGGTCGGTGGGGCGCAGGCGTCCGGCGCGCTCGACGGCCGACCGCAACGGGCCCAGGGCGGCGGGCACCTCGAGGTCGTGGTCGACGCGGGCCATGAGCATCCCGATCGTGGTGTCCGAGCTGAACGGCACCTCGCCGGTGACCGCCTCGATCAGCACCAGCGGCGAGCGCATAGACGTCGGCCCGGCCGTCGAGGCGCTCGCCCCGGGCCTGCTCGGGTGCGGCATAGCGGGCGGTGCCGACCATGGACCCGTCGGGTTCGGTCACCGCGGCCTCGGCGATGGCCCGGGCCAACCCGAAGTCGGCGATCCGGAGCCGGCCGTGGGTGTCGAACAACACGTTGGCGGGTTTGAGGTCGCGGTGCACGAGGCCGGCGCCGTGGGCGTGGGCCAGCCCCCGGCAGATGTCCAGGCCGACGAGGAGGGCCTGCGAGGGCGTGAGCACCCGGCCGTCCTGCAGCATGCCGCGCAGGCTGCCGCCGGCCAGGTACTCGGTCACGAGGTATGGGACGCCGTCCTCGCCCCAGTCGTGCACCACCACCACGTTCGGGTGGCTGATGGCGGCGACGGTACGGGCTTCGGTGGCGAAACGACGCAGGAACCGCTCGTCGTGGGCGAGCACCGGCTGGAGCATCTTGACCGCCACCTGGCGCTCGAGACGGATGTCGTCGGCGAGGAAGACCTGGGCCGAGGCACCCGCTCCCAGGGGCGCGAGGAGGCGGTAGCGACCGCTGACCACGCGGCCGACCTGGTCGGTGAGCCGTACCGGGGCCATCGGGGGAACGATAGGACCCCGCCGGGCCCGGCCGGTGGAGGGCGCCCGGGCGGGGCCCGGGGTGGCAGCCGACGGGCCGGCTGCGAGACTGGGGAAACCGCCGGTGCGCGCTCGCGCACCTCTCCCCCGCCCCGGAGCCCCATGAGCACCACCACGTCCTCGTTCTCGTACCCCACCCGCACCAAGGTGATCGTCGCCGTCGGCCTCGCCCTCGCCATCGGCGGCTTCGTCGTCGGGGGTCTGCGGGCCGACACCGACAACTCCGATGCCGTGGCGGTCAGCGGCGCGCCGGGCCAGGGGGTGTCCGACACGGAGGGGGTGGTGGCCGTCTCGCCGGGCGACGGCACCCAGGCCCTGTCCCAGCAGGCCTTCAGCATCCGCCTCGCTCCCGGCTGGACCGGCGAGCTGACGTTCCTCCCCGGCGACGGCGCGGCGACACCGATTCCCGCCGACGAGGTCGAGGTCACCGCGCTGAACGAGCTCGTCTACCAGCCGGGGCCGGACAAGACGATCGAACGCCTGCCGGCGGGGACGCGCAGCTGCGTCACCGCCGACGTGTGGGATCGGGTCCGCGGCCGGGATGCCAGCGAGACCGTCAAGACGTGGTGCTTCGACGTGACCTGACGGCGGCGGCGGCCGGCGGGCGGCTCAGGGCAGCTCGCCGGTGGCCAGCAGGTGTTCGAACCCGGCCTCGTCGAGCACCGGCACGCCGAGCTCCTCGGCCTTGGTGAGCTTCGAGGCGCCCGGATCCTCGCCCACCACCACCGCCGTGGTCTTCTTCGACACGCTTCCCGGCGCCTTGCCGCCCCGGGCCTTGATGGCGGCCTCGACCTCGTCGCGGTTGTAGCCGTCGAGCGTGCCGGTGACGACCACCGACATCCCGGCGAGGGTCTGGGCCAGCGCCGGCGCCGCCGGCCCCTCGAGGTTGACCCCGGCCCGGCGGAGACGGTCGAGCAGGGCCCGGTTGGCGGGTTGGGCGAACCAGTCGATGACGGCTCGGGCGATGATCGGTCCGACGCCCTCGACCTCGGCGATCGCTCCACCCCTCCTCGGCGAGCGCCGCCTCGATGGCGTCGAGGTGGCCGAAGCTGGCCGGCCAGCGCCTCGGCCGCCGGCCGGGCCCAGGTGGCGGATGTTCAGGCCGACGAGGAGGTTGGCGAGCGGACGGTCGGTGGAGGCGTCGATGGCGGCGCGGAGGTTGTCGACCGAGGTCTCGCCGAAGCCCTCGAGCTCGAGGACCTGGTCGCAGTCGAGCGAGTAGACGTCGGCGATGTCGTGGAGCAGGCCGAGCTCGAGGAACTGGGCCACGCTGCGCTCGCCGAGGCCCTCGATGTCCATGGCCCCCCGACTGGCGAAGTGCTCGATGGCGCCCGGCGTCGGAACGGGCACGCGGGGTGAAGCACCGGTGTCGGCCTCGCCCTCGGGACGCACGAGCGGGTGCGCACGCCGGGCACGTGGTGGGGAACTCCCACTCCGGCAGGCCGTCGGGCCGCTCGGCGAGCACCGGCCCCACCACCTCGGGGATGACGTCGCCGGCCTTGCGCACGATGACGGTGTCGCCCGGGCGGACGTCCTTGGCCCGGACCTGGTCCTGGTTGTGCAGGGTGGCGAGCCCGACGGTGGAGCCCGCCGACGAAGACCGGCTCGAGCACGGCGAACGGGGTGGCCCGGCCGGTGCGCCCGACCGACACCTTGATGTCGAGCAGCGGCGTGGTGCGCTCCTCGGGCGGGAACTTGTAGGCGATGGCCCAGCGGGGCGCCCGGGCCGTGGTGCCGAGCTCGTCGCGGCGGGCGAGGTCGTCGACCTTCACGACCACGCCGTCGATCTCGTAGGGCAGGTCGTGGCGGTGCTCCTGCCAGTGCTGGCAGAACGCGACGACGTCGTCGATGCCGTCCACCGAGCGGATCTCGGGGTTCACCGGGAACCCGAGGTCACGCAGCAGGGCGAAGGCGTCCTCGTGGCGGGACATGGTCGGGACCGCCCTCGACCTCGCCCAGCTGGTAGCACCAGAACGCCAGCTCGCGCTCGGCCGGTGACCGACGGGTCCTTCTGGCGCAGCGACCCGGCCGCCGTGTTGCGGGGGTTGATGTAGGGGCGCTGGCCGGCCGCCGCGGCCCGTCGTTGAGGGCCTCGAACGCGGCGGTGGGCATGTAGATCTCGCCCCGCACCTCGAGCACCTCGGGGCAGCCGGCGGGCAGGGAGCTGGGGGATGGACTCGATGGTGCGGACGTTGGCCGTGACGTCCTCGCCCACCCGACCGTCGCCCCGTGTGGCCGCCTGCACGAGCGCGCCGTCCTCGTAGCGCAGCGACATGGCGACGCCGTCGATCTTCAGCTCGCACACGTACTCGTCCTGGTCGTCCGCATCGGCCTCGGGCTCGTCGGCGGTGGCGAGCCGACGCCGGATGCGCTCGCCCCAGGCCCGCAGGTCGGCCTCGTCGAACGCGTTGTCGAGCGACAGCAGCGGCATCGAGTGGACCACCGGGGAGAACAGCTCGGCTCGGCGGCCGCTGACGCGCTGGGTCGGCGAGTCGGGGCTGGCGAGAGCCGGGTGCTGCTCCTCGAGGGCTCGCAGCTCGCGCACCAGCGCGTCGTAGTCGGCGTCGCTGATGGTGGGCGCGTCCTCGATGTAGTAGCGCTCGTTGTGCTCGGCCAGCTCGGCCCGCAGGGCGCTGACCCGGCGGACGACGTCGTCGGGGGGTGCGTCGCTCACCGGGGCAACGCTACGCCGCGGGGGTGACGACGAACCGGGTCAGGCGCCGACGGAGAGGCGCACGCCGAACGATTGGCGCCGGACGCGCTCGGCCAGCTCGACCGACAGGGCGAGGATCGTCTCGGCCTGCACGGGGTCGTGGTTGGCGAGGCCGCACTCCGGCGTCACCAGGGCCTGTTCCCGCAGGCGCAGGGCGTCGCAGCCCCGCTGGACCAGCTCGCACCAGGTGTCGGACAGGGACCGCCACAGCAACCCCGGTTCGCTGCCCACCGGCCGGTTGGTGGGCACGGCGCCCCACGCCACCCAGCCGCCGCGGTCGAGGTGCATGCCGAGGGCTCCGGCGTGGTCGGTGACGCCGGCGTTGGTGGGCATCGAGATGATCTGGGGGCCGGCGGCGAGGGCCAGGCGCCAGTCGGTGTCGCCACAGCAGTGCAGGCCGGTCACGGCGTGCTCCTCGATGGCGGCGAGGGCGCTGGACACCAGGTCGACGGCGTGGTCGGGTGCCATCGGGAAACCGGGATCGGACAGGGCGACCAACCCCGGTTCGTCCACGAAGACGACCTTGGCGGCCAGCGGCGCCATGCGGGTCGCCTCGGCGAGGAGCGCGCGCCGCCCGGACGCGGACGGCGGCCCCGGCGGTGGCGAAGGCCCGCTCGTCGGGCACGCCCGCCGCACGCAGGGCCAGGCCCAGGGTGACCGGCCCGGTGAGCTGGAGCTTGATCGGTGCGGTGCGATGCCGGTTGGCGGCCAGGAAGGCCCGCATGCCGCCGAACGCGGGACCGCCGATGCCGGCGGCGGTGTCGTCGGTGAAGGGGTCACCGGGGTCGGTCGGGCCGGTCAGCGTGACCGACCCGTCCGTCGCCGATGGCGACACCGCGCAGGCCCCAGAGGCCCTGGGAGATCATCCCCTCGCGTGGGTCGAGGCGCGGCAGCGAGGGCGCCGCGGGGAGGTCGGGGCAGGCCGCCATGGCCACCGCCACGGCCGCGTCGACCTGCCGGTGGGGCAGGCTGCCGATGGCCGATGCCGTGCCGACTCGCAGGTTGATGGGTCTCATGGTGCCGTCCTCGCCACGGGCGCGCGGTCCGCCGAGCCCGCTGCGTCCCCCCTGGCTCTGCATGACACCGGAATAGCCACCGGACGGCCCGGCGAGCAAATCTTGGGTTCGTGGCTGCCCCTCCCCTCTGGCGTTCGTTGTGGCCGCTGCGCGCCGATCTGGCTCGTCCAGCCGCTGTTGATCGGGCCGGCACTGGCCGATGCGCTGTCGCAGCACAGCCGACCGGTGCAGGTCGTCGGTTCGGTGCTGGCGTGGGGTCTGTGGGGCGTGGCGCTGGCCGCCACGTTGGTCCCGCGCACCGTCACCCTCACGGTCGTGCGCCTCGTGGCGCCGGGCGCCTGCGGTGGCCGCCTGGGCGGCGTGGGGCGCCGACCGCCCGGGGTGGGCGGCGGTCGGGCTGGCCGCTGGCGCGGTGGCGCTCCTCGCCGTGGTCGGCCCGGGGGTGGCCGACGGCTTCGTCGACGGGTCCAGCTACGGCAGCGAGCGGCGGGTCGCGTTGCGGGTGCCGGTCGCCGTCCTGGTCGGCCCCGCTCCCCTGGCGTGGGCGGTCGGTCGCCGCCGGCGTGGTGACCGGGCCCCTGCTGTTGGCCGCCCGCCAATGGGTCGCCGGCGCGCTGGCGATGGCCGCCGGTGCCGCCGTCGTGGTCGTCGTCGCACGCCGGGTGCACACGCTCAGCCGGCGCTGGCTCGTCTTCGTGCCCGCCGGCGTCGTCGTCCACGATCCCCTCACCCTCTCCGAGCCCATCCTGCTGACACGCCAACACATGGACCGCATGGGGCCGGCGCTGGCCGACGCCTCCGCCGACGCCGCATCGGTCGACACCACGGGCGGGGCGCTCGGACTGGCCGTCGAGCTGCGATCGTCGGAACCGTTCACCGTCGGGGTGCGACGGGGCCGCGACCGCGAGGAGCGAGACGGTGTCACCGGGATGCTGGTGACGCCGACGCAGCCGGGCACCACCCTGGCCATCGCCGCCGAGCACCGATTGCCCGTCGGCTGAGACCACCCACGTCTCAGGTCTCGGGTCTCAGGCTCGGCGATGCCGCCACCCACGACGAGATCGTCCCGGTAGAGGACGACCGACTGGCCCGGCGCCAGCCGGCGCTGGGGGGCGGCGAAGTGGACGGTGGCCCGACCGCCGTCCACCGTCACCGTCGCGGGGTGGGCCGGGCCGTGTGCGCTGCACTGGGCGAGCACGGCTCCGTCGATGGGCTCGTGCGCCCACACCATCGACCCCAGTTCGACGACATCGGTGCGCAGTGCGGCCGCGTCTCCCAGCGTGACGGTGGCCGTGGAGACGTCGACGTCGACCGCGTAGCGGGGGGTCGGATTGCCGCCGATCCCCAGGCCGCGGCGCTGGCCGATGGTGACCAGCTCGACGGCGTCGACGCTGCCGACCTGGCGACCCGTGCGTCGACGACCTGTCCCGGCGTGTAGGACATCCGGCCGCGAGAGGAACCCGCGCCGGCCTTCGGTGGAGGTGATGAAGCACACGTCCTGGCTGTCGGGCTTGTGTGCGGTGCGCAGGCCGAGCCCGCTCGGCGACGGCGCGGACCTCGTCCTTGGTCATGGTGCCGACGGGGAACGAGCACGCGGTCGAGGACGGCGCCGGCCACGACGTAGAGCACGTAGCTCTGGTCCTTGGCCGCGTCGGCGCCCCGGCGCAGGTACGGGCGACCGTCCGGCCCGGGCCCGAGGCGGACGTGGTGGCCGGTGGCGACACGGTCGAAGCCGAGCACCTCGGCCCGGTCGAGCAGCCGGTCGAACTTGAGGTGCCGGTTGCACTCGATGCACGGGTTCGGGGTCCGGCCGGCGGCGTGGTCGGCGACGTAGGGCTCGATGACCCCCGCGGTGAACTCGTCGCCGAAGTTGAACACGTGGTGCTCGATGCCGAGGTGGTCGGCCACCCGGCGGGCGTCGTCGACGTCGGAGACCGAGCAGCAGCCGGTGTCGCTCTCGCCGCCCCACAGCTTCATGGTGACGCCGACGACGTCGTGGCCCTGGTCGCGCAGCAGCGCGGCGGCGACCGAGGAGTCGACCCCGCCCGACATCGCCACGAGCACCCTCATGCGAACTGGCGGACCCGCGCCACGGCGGCCGGCACCGCGGCCAGGGCGAGATCGACGTCGGCGTCGGCGGTGGACCAGCCGAGCGACAACCGCAGGCTGCCCTGCGCCACGGCCCGGGGGACGCCCATGGCGGCGAGGACGTGGCTCGGCTCCTGGGCGCCGGACGAGCACGACGACGCGGCCGAGGCGAACACGTCACGGTCCTCGAGCAGGAAGAGCAGCGTCTCGGCCTCGATGCCGGGGATGCAGACGTGGCAGTTGCCGGCCACCTTGCGGGAACGGTCGCCGGCGTCCACGGCCGTCTCGACCAGGTCGGGGATCGCGTCGAGCAGGCCGGCGGCGAGGCGGTCGCGCATGGCCCCCAGCGCGGCCACGGTGGCGGGGCGAGTGCGCACGGCGACCTCGGCCGCCGCGGCCGCCCCCACGATGCCGGCCACGTTCTGCGTGCCCGACCGACGGTCGCGCTCCTGGCCGCCGCCCAGCACTTGTGCCCGGAGGGGCGTGCCGGGCCGCACCGCGAGCAGCCCGACGCCCTGGGGACCGCCGAACTTGTGGGCCGACAGCGACAGCAGGTCGACGCCGGCGGTGACCGCCGGCAGGTCGAGCCACGACAGGGCCTGCACGGCGTCGGTGTGGATCACGGCTCGCGGGGCCCGGGCGCGAACGACCTCGACGACGGCCGCGAGGTCGGCGATGACACCGGTCTCGTTGTTGACCGCCATCACCGACACCAACGTGACGTCGTCGTCGAGGGCATCGGACAGGGCATCGAGGTCGACGAGGCCGCGGGAGTCGACGCCGACGATCCGGCCGTTGCGGTGCTCGACGGAGTGCAGCACGGCGTGGTGCTCGATGGCCGGGCACACCGCCACGCCGCCAGCGGCGTCGAGCACGCCGGCGACGGCCAGGTTGTCGGCCTCGGTGCCACCGGCGGTGAACACGATGTCGCCGGGGCCGAACCCCGTGGCCTCGGCGAACACGTCGCGCGCGTCGTCGAGGGCGCGGCGGGCGTCGCGCGCCAGGCGGTGCGCGCCCGAGGGGTTGCCGACGAGGTCGCCGAGCCACGGCAGCATCGCGTCGAGGGCCTCGGGGCGGACGACCGTCGTCGCGGCGTGATCGAGGTAGGCCACGGCGGCCAGGCTACGACGGCATCGGCGCCGTCCCCCACGTGGATCGCCGGCGCGTATCCGGCGCTCGACGCCACCGATCGCCGTGTCGGCCCGGGACGCACCAACATGGTCCGATGGAGGGCTACCGACCGACGACCTACGGCGACGGCTTCGCCGACGTCTACGACGACTGGTACGCCGACGTGTCGCCGCCCGCCGCCACCGCCCGCTTCGTCGCCGACCGGGTCGACGGTCTCGTGGTCGAGCTCGGCAGCGGCACGGGTCGCCTGGCCGCCCCTCTCGCCGCGGCGGGTGTGCCCGTCGTGGGCCTCGATGCCTCGACCTCGATGCTGGTGCGGGCCCGACGGACGCACCCGTCGCTGCCGGCGGTGGCGGCCGACATGGCCGAGCAGCCCTTCCGCCCGTCGTGCGCCGCCGGTGTGCTGGTCGCCTTCAACACGCTGTTCAACCTCCCGACCCCGTCGCTCCAGCGGCATGCGCTGCGCCAGGCGGCGGCACTGGTGCGCCCGACCGGGGTCGTCATCGTCGAGGCCTTCGTCCCTGCGTCGGGCCGAGGCGGCCGGAGCAGCCACGTGGACGTGGTGCGTCTCGACGCCGAGGTCGTCGTGCTCCAGGTGAGCCGGACCGACGAGGACGCCGGCACGGTGAGCGGCCACCACGTGGAGCTCCGCCATGGCGAACCCGTCCGTCTCCGGCCGTGGCATCTGTGCTTCACCGATCCCGTCGGTCTCGACCGGTTGGCCACGGGCGCCGGCCTCGAGCTCGCCGAGCGGTACGCCGACTGGACCGGCACGCCGTTCGACGACGCGAGCGATGCCCACGTCAGCGTGTACCGGCCCGTCGAGCGCCGCCGGTAGTCTCCGCGTCCGTGAGCCAGCTGCGCCTGAACCCACTGACCGGACGGTGGGTGACGATCTCGTCGACCGCGCGCCAACCGGCCGGGTGATCTCGTCAGCCGCCAGCTGCCCGTCGAATCCGAACCGGGCCGGGCCTGCCCGTTCTGCCCGGGCAACGAGGAGGAGACACCTCCCTCGCTCGAGGAGTACGGCGCGGGCGGGGCGTGGTCGGTGCGGGTCGTCCCCAACAAGTACCCGGCGTTCTCGGGCTCCGACCCGATGCGCGTCACCAACCTCGGGCCGGTGTTCACGCAGGCCAACGCCTCCGGCATCCACGAGGTCCTCGTGCTGTCACCGGAGCACGACCAGACCTGGGCCGACCTCGACGACAAGCAGGCCGGGCTCGTCATGGCCGCCATCCGCGACCGCATGGAGGACCACGCCCGCCAGTCCCCCACCCGGTACACGCAGGCCATCGTCAACGCCGGCCGGGAGGCGGGCGCGTCGATCGAGCACCCACACGGCCAGTTGCTCGGGATCCCGTTCGTGCCCGGCGAGATCGCCGAGGAGCAGCGCGGGTTCGAGCGCTTCGACGGGTCGTGCCTGTTGTGCACCGTGGCCCAGGCCGAGGTCGACGTCGGGTTTCGGGTCGTCTTCGCCGACGACCGGGTGGTGCTGCTGTGCCCCTACTGGAGCGGCGCACCGTTCGAGATGCTCGTGATCCCCACCAACCACGAAGAGCACCTCACCGACGCCTCACCGAAGGACCTGGTGAGCGTGGGGCGGTCGATCCGCGACGGCCTCGTCCGATTGCGCGACGCCGTCGGCGATGTCGCTTACAACCTCGTCTTCCACACCGCCCCGCACCACCACCCCGGGGCCTTCCACTGGCACGTGCACCTGACGCCGCGCGTCACGTCGCTCGCCGGCTTCGAGCAGGGCACCGGCGTGATGATCAACATCGTCTCGCCCGAAGAAGCCTGCGAGCAGCTCCGCGCCTGAGCCGTTGGCCCGGATCGACGACACCGCCGCAACGTGGCCGTTCTGGGCGCCGAGCCAGCAGGAGGCGGTCGCTGACGCGCTCGACCTCGCCGACGTCGGCCCGGGCGTGCGCCTGACCGATCTCGGCTGCGGCGACGGACAGGTGTTGCTCGCCGCCGCGGAGCGTGGCGCCACCGTCGCGGGCGTCGAAGCCGACCCGGAGCTCGTGGCCGAGGCGCGCCGGAACCTCTCCACCGCGGGGGTCGAGGCCGACGTGCGGGTCGGCGACCTGTTCGATCCCGACCTGCCGCTCGACGCCGACGTCTTCTTCTCCTACCTCGCGCCCGCGACCCTCCAGCGGTTGCTGCCCGTCCTGGCCGGCCACCGACCGGCGCGCCTGGTCTCGGTCGACTTCGACGTGCCCGGCCTGGTGCCCACCCGCCGCAACGGTGCCGCCCGCCTCTACGCGCTCCCCGGCCGGCGTCGACCGGTCGGACCGGTGGGCTGGCCCACGGCGGGCACCATGGTGGCGACCGTCCCGGGGTGCCAGTCGCTCAGCTGCCTCGAGCTCGTCCACCCCGGCGGCAGCACCGGTGTGCGCCTCAGCCGGCCGCTGGCGACCGTGGCCACCGCCTTCGCCGGAGCCGTCCACCTCGAGGGCCCGGCCCACCTCGCCGTGGACCTGCGCTGGGAACCGATGGCTGCCGGCACCGTGGTGGCCGGCGCGGTGCGGGCGACGGGCTGCGACGACCACGCCGTCTTCGTGATCGCCACCGACGACGACGAAGGCATGTGGGACCTGACCGCGGACGCGGTGGCGGCCCTGCGCCGGGCTCTGCGCCGGCGCCGGCCACCGACGTCGGTGGCCGAGCTGCTCGAGGCCACCGCCGCCTGATCACCCGGGTCCGCGTCACTCGGTGGCGAGGTCGTACACCCGGCGCTTCGCGACGCCGTAGCGGTCGACCACCGACGACACGGCGTCGCGCGTGGACGCCCCCGACGCCCTGGCCTCGGCGATGGCGGCGCGCAACTCGTCGTCGGACGCGTCGGCCGGCGGTTCGCCGCCCCCCAGCACGACGACGAACTCGCCCCGGGGCTCGTGGGCGTCGAGCCACCGCTCGGCCGACGCCAGCGAACCCCGGAAGAACTCCTCGTGGAGCTTCGTCAGCTCGCGGGCGAGCACCACCGGCCGGGTCGGCCCGCAGGCGGCGGCCAGATCGGCGATCGTGCGGACGACCCGGTGCGGGGCCTCGTAGAGCACGACGGTGCGGGTCTCGGCGGCGGTCGCGGCCAGGCGTTCGGTCCGGGCGGAGCCCTTGCGGGGCAGGAAGCCCTCGAACACCCAGCGCCCACTCGGGAGTCCGCTGCCGGCCAGTGCGGTGGTGGCCGCCGTGGGGCCGGGCACCACCGAGACGTCGACGCCGGCCTCGGCGGCGGCCGCCACGAGCGTCCCGCCCGGATCCGACACCGACGGCATGCCGGCGTCGCTCACCAGCACCACCGTCTCGCCCGCTCGCATGCGCTCCACGAGTGACGCCGCCACCCGGTCCTCGGTGTGGTCGTTCACGACGGCGAGCTCCCGGTGGCCGACGCCGGCAGCAGCCAGGAGGCGACCGGTCCGACGGGTGTCCTCGCAGGCGACGACGTCGGCCGCCGCCAGCGCCTCGACGCCACGAGGCGACAGGTCCCCCAGGTTGCCGATGGGCGTGCCCACGACGACGAGGCGGCCGGTCACGACCGCTGGTCGATCTCGAGCACCTGCCCGGCGGCGAGCTCCCAGTGCCGGAAGCAGCCCGCCTCGGCCTCGAGGACGCTGCGGGCGGCCAGCACCGGACGGCCGATGCGGTGGCGTCGCATGGTGGTGGTCCGCAGCACGAGACCGTCGGCGTCGAGGTAGGCCACGTCGATCGGGAACCGCATGCCGATCGTGTGCACCGAACGCGCCCGTTCGATGAGCAACGCCCCCTCGATGCCGTCACGGCCGAGCAGGCCCCGGCGGCGCTCCCGCCGGGTGGCGGCGACCTCGAGGTGGCTCAGCACCCGTCCGTCTCGCAGCAGCCACGGCATGGGGCCATTCTGGCGGCCGAGCATGAGAGTTGCCGCACCCCTAGACGTTGAAGCGGAACTCCAGCACGTCGCCGTCCTCGACCACGTAGTCCTTGCCCTCGACCCGGAGCTTGCCGACGTCGCGGGCCGCGCTCCACGACCCGCACTCCAGCAGCTCGTCCCACTGGATGCACTCGGCCCGGATGAAGCCCCGCTGGAAGTCGGTGTGGATCACCCCGGCCGCCTCCGGGGCCTTCGCCCCGGCCCGGAAGGTCCAGGCCCGGGACTCCTTCTCGCCGGTGGTGAAGTAGGTGCGCAGTCCCATGAGCTCGTAGGCGGCGTGCAGGAAGCGGGGCAGCGCCCCCTCGCCGAGGCCGAGGCCCTCGAGCATCTCGATCCGCTCCTCTTCGGTGTCGAGCGATGCGGCCTCGGCCTCGAGTTGGACGCACATGCCCGACGACCTCGGCGAAGCCGGCCATCTCGTCGCGCACCGGTTGCGTGACCGCATCGAGATCGTCGACCTGGTCCTCCCCGACGTTGACGATGGCGATCACCGGCCGGTTGGTGAGCAGGAAGTGCTCGCGGAGCAGCGCCCGGTCGTCGGGCTTCAGGTCCGACCGGTAGATCGGCGTCCCGGCGCCGAGGACCTCGACGGCCCGCTCGAGGGCGGCGATCTCGGCGAGGAGCGACTTGTCACCCTTCGACGCCCGACGCTTCCGGTCGACCTGCTTCTCGACGGTCTCGAGGTCGGCGAGGGTGAGCTCGATCTCGACGATGCGGAGGTGCTCGAGCGGGTCGGACGGGCCCGGGACGTCGTCGTCCTCGAACGCCCGCAGCACGAACACGATGGCGTCGACCTCACGGATGTGGGAGAGGAACCGGTTGCCCAGGCCCTCGCCCTGCGATGCGCCCTCGACGAGGCCGCCGATGTCGACGAACTGCACCGACGCGGGCATGACGTTCCTGGACCGACTCATCTCGGCCAGCAGGCCGAGGCGGTGGTCGGGGACCTTGGCCACGCCCACGTTCGGATCGGTGGTGGCGAACGCGTACGGCGCAGCCAGGGCGCCGCCCCCGGCCAGCGAGTTGTACAAGGAGGACTTCCCGGCGTTGGGCAGTCCGACGAATCCGAAGCGTTCCATGAGGGATCGGAGGCTACCGGTGCGCCGGCGACGGGCCGATAGCGTCGCTCCCGTGCATCCTCGCGACGCCCTGGAGCGCATCGTCTACCTGCTCGATCGATCGCTGGCCGACGGGAACAAGGTGCGCGCCTACCGGCGGGCCATCGAGATCGTCGACGAGGCCGGCGACGACGAGTTGGCGGCGCTCCACGCCCGTGGGGCCCTCACCGAGCTGGCGGGCATCGGCTCGTCCACCGGCGCGGTCATCGCCCAGGCCCTCGACGGCGCCGTGCCGAAGAAGCTCGCCGAGCTGGAATCGTCCACCGTCATCGAGGCCACGGACGGCGCCGCACTGCGTCAGGCGCTGCGGGGCGACTGCCACCTGCACTCGCTGTGGTCCGATGGCGGCGCCACGATCGAGTCCATGGCCCTCGCCGCGCAGGCCCTCGGCCACGAGTACATGGTCCTGACCGACCACTCCCCCCGGCTGACCGTCGCCCACGGCCTCGACGCCGATCGCCTCCGCGCCCAGCTCGACGAGGTCGCGGCGCTGAACGAGCGGTTCGACGGGTTCCGGATCCTGACCGGCATCGAGGTCGACATCCTCGCCGACGGCACCCTCGACCAGGACGAGGACCTGCTCGCCGCGCTCGACGTCGTGGTCGCCAGCGTGCACTCCAAGCTGTCGATGGACAGCAAGGACATGACGCGGCGCATGGTGACCGCCGTGGCCAGCCCCCACGTCGACATCCTCGGTCATTGCACCGGCCAGAAGGTCCCCGGGCGCATGCGGCCCATCGGCAAGAGCGACTTCCCCGGCCGGGTGGGGTCGACGTTCGACGCCGACATGGTCTTCGCCGCCTGTGCCCGCTTCGACACCGCTGTGGAGATCAACTGCCGGCCCGAGCGCCAGGACCCGCCCGACCAACTGCTGGACCTGGCGCTGGAATGGGACTGCAAGATCGCCATCGACACCGACGCCCACGCCCCCGGCCAGCTCGAGTGGCAGGCGTTCGGGTGCGACCGCGCCGCGCAGCACGGCGTCGAACCGGAACGGATCGTGAACACCTGGGCCGCCGACGACCTCCTGGACTGGGCATCGGCCCACCCCACCATGTGACGTCGGTTCGTACGCTCAGTGGCGTGGTCACGGATCGTCTGCTGTCACGACTCGCGCTTGTCGCGATGCGCGGACGGGACCTTCCCCGCCGGACCCTGGATCGTGGTGGCGAGCACGTGGGCGGCTGCCTCCTACGACGAGGACCGCATCCGGTCCGTCGTCGACACCGTCGGCGGAGAGTATGTCGGCGGTGGCGCCACGTCGGACGATCCGCCGGTCGGACCACCGGGGAGCTACCTGGTCCCGGGTGCTGCCTGCGGAGCAGACGCCGGCGGGTGACGACAGCGCAACGGTCTGCTCTGCAGCACCGGGTCGCTCGGCGGCATGCGAGCGTTCGGCCCAGACGAGTCGAAGGCCCTCGGGGTTCCGTCCGTCGACGGAGTTCTTGTCGTACCCCCTGAGGAGAATGGGGTGCATGACCGGTCCCGCCACCTACTCCCGCGACGCCGACGTCGCCGCGGATGCGCGGGCGGCGCTGGACCGGGCGGTCGAGCGTGTCGGTTCGATGGAATCGGCACAGCGCTCGGTGGTCGACGCGCTCGTCGAGCTGTGGCCGTCAGCCGCATGGCGGGCGGCCGGTGCGGCGTCGGCCAAGGCGTGGCTGTTGGCGTACACGACGGTGTCCGGCGGCGATGCCGACCGGTTGGTACGGGTCGCCGAGCTGTGCTCCCGAGATGCCCGTCTGGCCGAGGCGGTATCGGACGGGACGCTGCCGCTGCCGGGCGCGCACACGCTTGCTCGGCGGGTGACACCGGAACGGGCCCGGTTCCTGGAACCGCTCATCGGGCCGCTCCTCGATCTCGTCCGGTCGACGTCGGAGCACGACGTGTTCCGGGCGGCGGTGCAGCACTGGGTCGACCGGGTCGACGAGGTGTTGGCTCCCCGTGCGGTGCAGCGTCAATCGCTCGTCGTGAGCGAGCGGCTCTTCGGTGGCGGCGAGATCCACGCCTCGCTGGCACCGGTGTCGTTCCAGAACGTGTGCGCCGCCATCGACGCCTTCACCCAGGATCCCGACCCCACCGACGCCCCCTACCGACGCACCCTGTCCGAACGCCGCGCCGACGCCCTCGACGACTTGTCCGTCTTCGCCCTCACGTACGGACACGACGACGATCTTCATGGCGAGGATGAGCAGATCCGGGCCGACGACACGTACGACGGCAGCTACCCGGGCGACGCGTTGGACGAAGCGTTGCGGCCCGAGAACGACGGCCTCGACGACCTCGACATCATCCGGGCACGACTCCGTCGAGCCGAACAGCATCAGCGCCGGAGGGAGTGCCGCCAGACCCGCCCCCGCTCCGGGGTGCGGGTCAACGTCCACATCGATCTCCGCACCCTGTCGGGCACACGCGACGCCACGGATCTCGACGATCTGGTGTTGCACGGCGACGGCTGGCAACTCACCCAGTCCGCCGCCGAACAGATGTTGTGCGACTCGGCCCTCGTCGCCACCCTGTTCGATGGCAAGACGAGGATCCTCGACGCCAACACCGCCGCCGAGCGCTTCTCGAAACAACAACGCCGCGCCATCGCCGCCCGCGACCACCACTGTGTGTTCCCCGGCTGTCAACGCCGGCCCCGGCACTGCGACACCCATCACCTCGAAGAACGCCACCTCGGCGGACCGACCTCCGTCGCCAATGGCTGCTTGCTGTGCCGCTTCCACCACCGCCTGTTGCACCAACACCGCTGGCAACTCGCCCGCGACGATGCTGGTGTCTGGACCGCGACCGATCCCCACGGCACCGAGTGGAAAGGCAGACCATCTCGCCCCGCGGCCGCCTGACGGCCCGATGACCCGACCACCACCCCGGTCGGGTCATCGACGCGCCTGAGCGCAGCTCGGTCGGCCATCGGACTGATCGCGCTGGTGCGTCATGGGCCTCAGCGCCGGAAGACGTCGGCGTCGTCGGCGAAGGCCTTGCACTCGATGGCATTGCCGGCGGGGTCGCGGACGAACATCGTCCACTGCTCGCCGACCTGGCCAGCGAAGCGGAGGTGGGGCTCGATCACGAACGCCACGCCGGCGGTGCGCAAGCCGTCGGCCATGGCGTGGAAGGCGTGGACGTCGAGCAGCAGACCGAAGTGGGGCACGGGCACGTCATGGCCGTCGACCGGGTTGGTGGCGGTGTCGCCGGCAGCCGCCACCACGTGCGTGACCAGTTGGTGGCCGTGCAGGTCCCAGTCGATCCATGTTTCCGCCCGGCGACCCTGCGGGCAGCCGAGGACGGTGCCGTAGAAGTGCTCGGCGGCGGCGAGGTCGTCGACCGGGATGGCGAGGTGGAAGCGGGGCACGTCGGGCACCTGGCGAGTGTCGCGCCCGATGCTTCGGCGTCGCTCACGCGCCAGCGGCGTGGTCAACGACGCCGGAACGATTCGGGCACCATGAGGCCGTGTCGGACTCACCTCACGTGCCGCTCCCCGAGCGGGTCAGGCACGCGGCGGCTGCGGTCACGGGGCGGGCCACGCTCGTCCGCATCGACCACGATGCCGTCGAACGGCTGGCGGCTGCCATCGACCCGAGCCCGCCGGCCGCGCTACCCGAGGAGCGCTGGTCGGGCACGGAGGAACAGCGGGCGATGGCGGTGTTGGCGTGGAACGCGGTCAACTTCGGTTCCGGCTGGTTCCCGCACGTGGCCAAGGCGCCCGGACTGTCGGGGGCCCGCACGCTGGCGACCCGCTTCAACGACCACTGCCGGCGCGCCGGCGTCCCCCGGGCCGGGACGCTGGCCGACATCGACGTGGCGACCGTGACGGAGATCTTCGGCCAGCCCACGTCCGGACCGGCCGCCGAGCTCATGGCGCACTTCAGGGCGGCCTGGCACGAGTTCGGCGCCTTCCTCCTCGACGAACACGACGGCCACGCCCTCACGCTGATCGACGCTGCCGGCGGGTCGGGCGCCGCGCTCGCCGAGCGGCTGGCCGCACTCCCCCACTGGGACGACCGCCACCGTCATCCCGGCCCCGTCGGCGACCTCGAGATTCCGTTGTACAAGCGAGCCCAGATCGTCGTGTCGAACCTGGCCACCGAGTTCGCCGGCGCCGGCCCGGGCCGCTTCGACGACCTCGACACGCTCACCGCCTTCGCCGACAACCTCGTGCCCCACGTGCTGAAGATGCACGGCGTGCTGGTGGTCGACGCCGCGCTGGACCGCCGCATCGAGCACGGCGAACTGCTGACGTCCGGCGAGGCGGCCGAAGTCGAACTCCGCGCTCTCGGCGTCCACGCGGTGGAGCTGCTCGTAGGCGAGCTCCGGGCTCGCGGCCACGCCCCCGTCACCGCCGCCACCATCGACCACCGGCTGTGGCAGATGGGCCAGGACCCGGCCATCAAGGCACGCCCCCGACACCGCTGCCGGTGCACCTACTACTGATCCCCTTCACCAACGACGTTGACACCGACGGCCCGTCCCGGCATCCTGGGAAGCGAATGATTCACGAACTGGGTCTCCTCCTTCTCACCTAGGCGAGCGCCACATATCGCGCTCGCCCCACCTCCTGTGCCTCCCGGCCAGGAGGTTTCTTGCTTTTCCGGACCCTGTTCAACGACGAGAGGAACCGACATGCCACCCCAGCCGGCGCAGCCGAAGAAGATGCCCTTCGACAAGTACCAGCCGTTCCTTCCTCTCGACGGCCGCCTCGACCTTCCCGACCGCACCTGGCCGGACCGGCGGATCGAGAAGGCGCCGCTGTGGTGCTCGGTGGACCTCCGCGACGGCAACCAAGCGCTGATCGACCCGATGGATCCGTCCCGCAAGCGCACGATGTTCGACACCGTCGTCGCCATGGGCTTCACCGAGATCGAGGTCGGGTTCCCGTCGGCGAGCCAGCCCGACTTCGACTTCTGCCGCCAGCTCATCGAAGAGGACCTGATCCCCGACAACGTGTGGATCCAGGTGCTGACCCAGTGCCGGCCCGAGCTCATCGAGCGCACGTACGAGGCCATCGCCGGCGCCCCGCGGGCGATCGTGCACTTCTACAACTCGACGTCGATCCTGCAGCGCCGGGTCGTGTTCGGCCTCGACCAGGCCGGGATCACCGACATCGCCGTGAACGCGGCGAAGCTGGCCCGCAAGCTCGAGGACACGATCCCCGGCACCCACGTGCGGTACGAGTACTCACCGGAGAGCTTCACGGGCACCGAGACCGACTACGCCATCGAGATCTGTGACGCGGTGCGCGAGGCCGTCGACCCCGGCACCGACGACAAGCTGATCATGAACCTGCCGGCCACGGTCGAGATGTACACGCCGAACGTGTACGGCGACGTCATCGAGTACTTCCACCGCAACGTCCCCCACCGCGACCAGGTGGTGCTCAGCCTCCACCCCCACAACGATCGGGGCTGCGCCGTGGCGGCGGCCGAGTTCGGTGTCATGGCCGGCGCCGACCGGGTCGAGGGCACGCTGTTCGGCAACGGCGAGCGCACCGGCAACGTCGACGTCGTCACCATCGCCATGAACCTGTTCTCCCAGGGCGTCGATCCCGAGCTCGACATCAGCGACATCGACGCCCTGCGGCGCACCGCCGAGTACTGCAACCGGTTGCCGGTGCACCCCCGCCACCCGTACGTCGGCGACCTCGTGTACACCGCGTTCTCCGGTTCGCACCAGGACGCCATCAAGAAGGGCTTCGCCGCGCTGGCCGAGACCGTCCCCGAGGGCGGTGGCCAGGGTGACTACCCGGTGTGGGAGGTCCCGTACCTACCGATCGACCCCAAGCACGTCGGGCGCACCTACGAGTCGGTCGTGCGGGTGAACAGTCAGTCGGGCAAGGGCGGCGTCGCCTACGTCATGAAGGAGGAGCACGGCTTCGACCTGCCGCGCCGGCTCCAGATCGAGTTCTCCCGCACCATCCAGGGCGTCGTGGAGGACACCGGCACCGAGATCACGCCGGCGGCGATGTGGACCCAGTTCGAGGACACCTACCTCAGCCCGGGCCCAGTGGAGCTACGCACCTACGAGCTCACCACGTCCGACACCGGCGCCCAGATCGTCGCCCAGGTCGACACCGCCGAGGGTCCGCGCACCATCGACGGCACGGGCAACGGGCCGGTGTCGGCTTTCGTGCACGGCATCGCGTCGGAGCTCGGCATCGAGCTCGACGTCATCGACTACAGCGAGCACGCCATCGGCGCCGGCGCCGACACGCAGGCCGTCGCCTACGTCGAGACGCAATGGCCCGACGGGTCCGTGCGGTGGGGTGTCGGCGTCCACGACAGCATCGTGGCCGCCTCCCTGCGGGCCGTCCTGTCCGCCATCGGGCGCGAGCGCTGACATCGGGGCCGGCCGGGATTCGGCGGGGCCGGCGGCGATCGGCAAGCATCCGCGCATGCGGTATGCGGCCATCGCCGTCCTCCTCGCCGTCGGCACCCTGGCCGCGTGTGGCGACGACGACGGTTCCAGCGCCGGCTCCGAGTCGCTGCAGCCGTACGCCGACGCCCTCGCCGGTACCTTCACCGCCGACAACGCCGCCGGCGGCCTGACGTTCACGGACGAGAGCGCGCACTGCGTCGCCGACCGGTCGGTGGAAGTCATCGGGCGAGACCGCCTGGAGGCGGTCGGCGATCCACAGGACGTCGTAACGGCAACCAAGGCGGACCTGCGCGCGTTCGCACTGGAACCCGCCGAGCTCGACGCCGTGGCGACGGCCTTCCTCGACTGCATCCCCGGTGCCGAGCAGGCCCTGCGGGATGCCTTCGTCGGCGGTGCCCGCCTCGAGGGCGACCAGGCCACGTGCGTCGCCGACCTCGTCGACCGAGACCTGTTGGTGCAGATCCTGGCGGCGGGGATCGGCGGAAAGCCCGCCGACGAGGCCGTCACCGACGTCCAGGCCGACTTCGCGGCCTGCACCGCCTGACCGTGCTGGCTTCCATCGTCTCCCTCGTGATCGGCGACGACCCGGTGGCGTGGCGCGACGCCGGCTTCTCCGTCGACGGACGCGGCACCGCCCTCGGCGACGTCACCATCCGCTTCGAGCCCGGAGAACCCGGGATCCGCTCATGGACGGTGTTCCACCCGGACCACCCGACCGGCCCGGGCGCCATCGACGGCCTCGCCACCGCCTTCGTGGACGAGCCGCCACCCACCCGGACCGTGGGCCACGCCAACGGCACGGCAGCGCTGGACCACCTGGTCGTCGCCACCCCCGACATCGACCGCACGACCGAGGCGCTGGCCGCCATCGGTGTGGAGGCCCGCCGCACGCGGGACACGACCGCCGGCGATGCGCCGTTGCGTCAGCGGTTCTTCCGGATGGGGACCATCCTGGAGGTCATCGGCCCGCCCGATCCCACCGGCGATGCGGGCCCGGCCCGATTCTGGGGTCTGGCCGTCGTGACCGACGACCTCGACGCCACCGCCGCGGCGCTCGGCCCGGCGTGCACGGCGCCCAAGGACGCAGTGCAGCCGGGCCGGCGGATCGCGACGTTGAAGACGAGGGACCTGGGCATCTCGGTCCCCGTCGCCTTCATGTCACCGCACGTGCGCTGACGTCAGCTGGCGTCGGCCTCGTTGCGGGCGAGGGCGCTCACCAACCAGTCGCGGCTTGCGGTCGAGGGGACGCTCGATTCCAGCGCTCTCGGCCCGGGCGGCCAGGTCGGCGTCGCTCAGCTCGGACAGCCCCCGCTCGCGGTCGTGGAGGTCGCGCATGGAGTCGCGCTCGACGGTGCCGCGCCACGCACCCGTGGACTTGCCACGGGCCTCGATGAAGTCCTTGAAGCGGTCGAGGTCCTTCTTGGCCCGGTCGGAGACGTAGCCGCCCCAGTCCGCCACGTGCTCGAGGAAGCCCTCGGGATCCATCTCGAGCTGCAGCACCACCTTGGTGGCATCGTCGGACAGGGCGTGGAACGTGACGACGCCGGCGTGCTTGGTGCCGTCGAGGGCCGTCCACGCCACGCGCTGATCCGGTGTCTGCTCGGTGATCTCGGCCTTCCAGGTCCGGCTGACGCCGGAGATCTTGGCCTTCCACTCCGTGGTGGTGTCGTCGAGCTGGCGGACGTCGACCACGTGCTTCATGAACAGGGGGAAGTCCTCGAACTGCGTCCACTGGTTGTAGACGGTGCCGACGGGCATGTCGATCTCGATGTCGTGCATCATGGCGGGGCTCCAGGGGTAGTGGCGGGGTGACTCCTCTGTCGATACCCCGTCGGCCGCCGGTTCACCTCCGGAGCAGCGCGTCGATGCGTCGGCCCGCGACGATGATCCCGACCGCGGCCAGCACCACGAGGTAGACGACGTGGCCGAGCAGGCCGACGTGCACCTCTCCCGTCGTCAGGGCCCGGCACAGGGCGACGCCCTGGTACAGCGGCGTCCAGCGCACGACAGCCGCCACCCCGTCCGGGTACTGGTCCAGGGGGAAGAACGTGGCCGAGAACAGGAACATCGGCGTGATGGCCAGGTTCACGAAGTCGAAGTCGAGGAACGACCGCATGTAGGTCGACGCCGCCAGCCCGACCGACGCGAACGAGGCCCCGATGAGGATCGTGGTGGGCAAGGCCAGCACCGCCCACCACGACTCGGTGAGACCGAACAACGCCATGGTGACGAGGAAGGCGAGGGAGTAGAAGGCACCCCGCATCAGCGCCCACGTGACCTCGCCCAGCGCCACGTCGTTGGGCTCGAGAGGTGTGGCGAGGACGGCGTCGTAGAGCTTGGCGTACTTGAGCCGGATGAAGAAGTTGAACGTGGTGTCGAAGACCGCGCCGTTCATGGCGGCGGTGGCCAGCATGCCGCTGGCCACGAAGGTCTCGTACGGGATCGCCCGGCCGGCGTAGGTGACGTCGCCGACCAGCGCACCGACGCCCAGCCCGATGGACAGGAGATAGAAGAACGGTTCGAGCACGCCGGTGACCAGCGCCGGCCACGCCCGGGCGTACCCGACGATGTTGCGCTCGGTCATGCGCAGGAAGCGGCGCCGGGCGTCGAACGGCGGCGCCACCCGGGTGGCGTCGACCACGTCGGTGACGTTCATCGTCTGCACCGAGACCGCGGAGCAGGTCGCCATGTCCCCCGGTCGGCGTCGGGAGCGCCAGCGAGCAGCCGACACGCGAGCTGCGGAGCAGGTCGCCATGTCACGGCGTGAGCCTCCGCGTGAAGCCGCGGACGCCGAACGGCACGGCGGCCACGAGGATCGCCACGAGCACGGCGAGGTGGACGACCGTGATGGCGTCGACGCCCCCGGCCGTGGCGTCGCGGGCGGCCTCGACGGCGTGCCACAACGGGGAGATCCACACCACGGGCTGCAGCGCGCCCGGAAGCTGTCGCACGGGGAAGAAGGTGCCCGAGAACAGGAACAGCGGGACGATGCCCAAGCGCATGATGAGCGGGAAGGTGGAGTCGCTCTCGCACGTGACCGAATAGGCCGACAGCGACGCGCTGGTCACCATGGCCAGCAACACGGTGGGCACGAGCGCGAGCGGCGCGAACCACGACGACACCCCGCCCAGGACGGCAGCGATGGCCAGGAACGGCACGGCGGCCACCAGGGCCCGCACGCCCGTGGACAGGACCAGACCGCCGAAGACGTCGCCCGGTGTCATCGCCGTGGCCACCATCGAGTTGAACTGGCCCATCCACTTGACGCCGCCCATGACACCCCACAGCGACTCGCCGGCGGCGCTGAGCAGCGCCGATGCCGCGAGCAGGCCGGGGGCCACGAAGACGATGTAGGCCATGCCGGCGGTGCTGCCCGAGTCGTCGACGAGCCCACCGAGACCGAGGCCCATGGCGCCCAGGAACAGCAACGGCTGGACGAACGACGTGAACGCGCTCCCCCGCCACGTCCGGACGTAGACGAGCAGCTCCCGTTCGAGGGCGCGTCCGACCAGCGTGCTCATTCGTCGAGCGTCCGTCCGGTGAGCACCAGGAACACATCCTCCAGCGAGGCCCGACGGACCAGCGCGGTGAGCGAATCGACACCCCGGTCGGTCAGGGCCCGACGCGTGGCGTCACCGTCGTCGGTGTAGAGCAGCAACCGATCGGCCAGCTCCTCGTGGCGCTCGGCGACCTCGCCGGCGATGGGCAGCGCCTTGGCTTGCAGCTCCGGGTCCGCGAAGCGCAGCTCGACGACCTCGGCGGTGACGTGGCGCTCGATCAGCTGGCGGGGCGAGCCCTCGTCGACGATGCGGCCGCCGTCCATGACGACGAGCCGGTCGCACAGCTGCTCGGCCTCGTCCATGTAGTGCGTGGTGATGATGAGGGTCACGCCGCGCCGCTTGAGCCCGTAGAGCCGGTCCCACAGCAGGTGGCGGGCCTGGGGATCGAGTCCGGTGGTGGGCTCGTCGAGGATGACCAGGTCGGGGTCGTTGATGAGGGCACGCGCGATGGTGAGGCGCCGCTTCATGCCACCGGACAGCGGGTCGACCCGGTCGTGGCGGCGTTCGGTGAGCCGGGCGAACTCGAGCAGCTCCTCGGCCCGCTCGCGCAACACGGGCCGAGGCAGGCCGAAGTACCGCCCGTAGACGATGAAGTTGTCCCAGACCGACAGCTCGGTGTCGAGGTTGTCCTCCTGGGGCACCACACCGATCCGGCTGCGGATCTGCGGGCCCTGGGTGCGCGGGTCCATGCCCAGGACCTCCAGCTCTCCATCGGAGGCCGGCGAGACGCACCCGATCATGCGCATGGTGGAGGTCTTGCCCGCACCGTTCGGACCGAGGAAGCCGAAGACCTCGCCGGGTCGCACCTCGAAGTCCACGCCGTCGACGGCCACGAACGCGTCGAAGGACTTCCGCAGCCCCCGGGCGCGCACCAACGGCCTGGTCTCGTCCATCGCGGCGAAGCTATCGGCATGCCGTGACCGTGCCCGCACCGAATCGGCGTCACGGGGTTCTCCCCTTAGGCTTGGTCGGTCATGCTCACCGCATCCGGCCTCTCCCTCGCGCACGGCAGCCGCGTCCTGTTCCGCGACGTCACGCTCTCGTTGTCGGCCGGCCGGCGGGTGGCGCTGGTCGGCTCCAACGGCGAGGGCAAGACGTCGCTCATCGAGATCCTGGTCGGACGCACCAGTCCCGACTCCGGGACCATCACCAAGCCTCGTGACATGCGGATCGGCTACCTGCCCCAGGAGATCCCCAGCGAGGACGACGGCTCCGTGCTCGACACCGTGCTGGGCGGCAAGCCCGAGATCATGCGGCTGCACGACATCCTCGCCGCCGGGCCCGTCGACCACTCCACCGAGGCGCTGGAGCGCTACGGCGACGCCCAGACGCAGTTCGAGCAGCTCAACGGCTACGCCCTCGAGGCCGAGGCCCACACCGTCCTGGCCGGTCTCGGCTTCGCCACCGATGATGCCGACCGGCCGGTGTCGGAGCTGTCCGGCGGATGGCGGATGCGCGTCGCCCTCGCCCGACTCCTGCTGTCGGACCCCGATCTGCTGATCCTCGACGAGCCGACCAACCACCTCGACGTCGACTCGGTGGCCTGGCTGGAGGGCCGCCTGCGGGCGTGGAACGCGGCGCTGCTGTTCGTCTCCCACGACCGCGATTTCATCGACAACGTGGCCACCCACGTCGTCGAGCTCGCCGCCCAGCAGCTCACCGAGTACACCGGCGGCTTCGCCGAGTTCGTCGTCCAGCGCGAGGAGCGCCTCGAGGCGCTCGAGGCCCAGGCGGCGGCCCAGGCGAAGTACCTGGCCCAGCAGGAGCGCTTCATCGAGCGGTTCCGGTACAAGGCCACCAAGGCCCGCCAGGTCCAGAGCCGGATCAAGACGCTCGAGAAGCTGGAGAAGATCGAGCCCCCGTCACGCACCGAGCTCCGGGCCCGCTTCCAGTTCCCGGAGCCGCCCCGCACGTCACGGGTGGTCGCCGAGCTGGAGCACATGACCGCCGGCTACGACGGCACCCCCGTGCTCCGCGACGTGAGCTTGCACGTCGAACGGGGCCAGAAGCTGGCGCTGGTCGGCCCGAACGGTGCCGGCAAGACGACGTTGCTGAAGATGATCCTGGGCGACCTGCCCGCCATGGAAGGTCGTGCCGACATCGGCCAGAGCGTGACCGTGGCCCGCTTCGAGCAACACCAGGCCGACGAGCTCGACCCCGACCAGACCGTGCTCGCTCTGGCGCGTGACGGCATCGGGGACAGCGCCCGCGGCAAGTCCCTGCGGACCTACCTGGCGTCGTTCGGGTTCCGCGACGACGCCGTCGAGCGCCAGATCGGCGTGCTCTCGGGCGGCGAACGGACCCGACTCGCCCTGGCCAAGGTGATGGCGGTGCCCGCCGGCCTGCTCATCCTCGACGAGCCGACCAACCACCTCGACCTCGCCAGCTGCGACATGCTCGAGGACGCCCTCACCGTGTACCCGGGCACCGTCCTGCTCGTCACCCACGACCGGTACCTGATCCGGTCGGTGGCGGACTCGATCGTCGAGGTACGCGACGGCACGGCGCGGTTCCACCACGGCGTGCCCGAGGCAGTGCTGAGCCCGGGAACCGCCACCACCCGTCGCGACACCACCGGTACCCGGCGACCCGCCGAGAAGCGGGCCAAGGAGCGCCCGGCGAAGCGGTCGGGTCCGAGCCGACCGGCCTCGGGCTCCGGTGGCGGCGATCCGCAACACATCCGCGACCTGCGCAAGCAGGTGCAACGGCTCGAACGACGCTGGGAGCAGGCCGAGGCCGAGGTGGCCGAGATCCAGGCCGAGCTGGGCGACCCCGACCTCTACCAGGACCTCGACCGGATGCAGGAGGTGAACCGGCGCTTCGACGACGCCAAGGACCGGGCCTCGGCGCTGATGATGGAGTGGGAGCAGGCGGCCACCCGCCTCGAGGCGCTGACCTCGTCCGACGCCTGATCGCCCGGCCGGCCGGCGTCGCCATAGAGTCGCCCGTCGATGTTGGACCACGTCTTCACCGACGCGATCGGGGCGCTCCGCGACGCCCTGGAAGCCGCCATGCTCGAGCGGATGGCGCTCGAGGAGCACTTCCAGGTCGACGTCCTCACCGGCGACACCTCGTGGGAGACGTCGTACGGACTGCCCGGCGAGGGGACCCCGGCCCGGGTGCGCGCCGACATCACCCTCGACTGGCCCACGTGGTCGCAGAGCTCGTTCCGGTCGTGGTTGCGTTCCGAGGAGATCGACGAGGCACCGCACATCGACATCAGCGTCGTGCTGCGGCTCCAGGGCCTGAGCGACCAGCCCGACCCGGCGGCGGTGATGGCGGTGCTCCCGGACGAGAGCGCACCCATCGGCGACGTCACGCTCGGCCGGACCGCGCCCACCGTCGAGACCGTGTACGACCTCGCGCTCCACGCCACGGGTCACGCCATGGAGTTCGCGTTCGAGGGCTCCTACGAGCTCGACGACAAGACGCTCGGCGACGGCGCCCTGCTCGACGACCACTTCTCGGCCATGGGCGGATGGGTGGCGTCGATGCTGGTTCGGCTGGGCGACCTCCCCCTCACCTACCGCACCGCCCACTGACCGCCCGGAGGCTGCCATGTCCGGATCCGATGCACCCGTCCACGTCCCGGTCGTCGTGGTTGATCGTCAGGACGGGGTCGCCACCGTCACGCTGAACCGGCCCGACGCCCGCAACGCGCTCGACCAGGAACTGCGCCGGTCGTTGTGGAAGACGATGGCCGACCTCGACGCCGACGACGACGTGGCCGCCATCGTCCTGACCGGCGCCGACCCTGCCTTCTGCGCCGGCCTCGACCTCAAGGAGCTGGCGTCCAGCGGCGGCGCCGCGCTGGGAGAGACGGGCGCCGCCGGCGACACCGGGATCCGTCGCGGCCCGGTGCCGCCCCTGTCGAAGCCGCTGATCGGTGCGGTCAACGGCGTGGCGATCACCGGAGGCTTCGAGGTGGCGTTGGCCTGCGACTTCCTGGTCGCCTCCGAGCGGGCCGGCTTCGCCGACACCCACGCACGGGTGGGGATCATGCCCGGCTGGGGCCTCACGGTCCTGCTCCCCGAGGCGGTGGGCTTCCGGCGGGCCAAGGAGCTGTCGTCCACCGGCAACTTCCTCGATGCCGAGACCGCGCTGGCGTGGGGCCTGGTCAACCACGTCGTCCCCCACGAGCGCTGCGTGCCCTTCGCCCAGGAGCTGGCCGCCGACGTGGCGTCCAACGACCGGGCCGCCGTGCGCCGCATCTTCCAGACCTACGCCGAGGGGGCGCTGCTCGACGGCGCCGGCGCCTGGGCGCTCGAGGGCCGCGTCGCCGGCGAGTGGCAGTCGGCGGGACGCGACAGCGCCGACCTCGAGGCCCGCCGGAGGGCCGTCACCGAGCGGGGCCGTTCCCAGCTCTGACCCCACGACCACCCCGAGAACCCCCCACCACCCCGTTCTGGCACCACATCTGGCGCTCCTCGACCACACGTTGTGGGTCCAGAACGGGATTTGGTGGAGGGGTCAGGGGGGTGGGGCGGTGACGCCGGCGTCGACCGACGCGCCGAGCGAGCGGGCCAGGAACGAGGCCATCTGGTCACGGCGGACGGCGTCCCGGGCGCCGTAGCGGCCGTCGGCCAGTCCGCCGGCGATGCCCGCCTCGGTGACGGTGTTGATGTCGCGTTCGTGGACGTCACCGCTGTCGTCGGCGAAGTAATCAGCGGTGTCCGGGAGCGGGGTGCGGATGGCGATCGGGACGGCTCGGGCGAGGAAGCTCGCCATCTGGCCCCGGGTCACCGGCGCGGACGGACCGTACGTGCCGTCCGATCGGCCGCCGATGACGCCGAGCGCCGTCAGCGCGTTGATGGCGCCCTCGTGCACCGAGCCGTCGTCGTCGGGGAAGGCGTCCGGTGGTGACGCGGGCAGCGCGGCCCCGGAGGCGTACAGGTAGCGGGCAATGAAGGTGGCCATCTGGTCGCGGCGCACGGCGGCGAGCGGCTCGTACCGGCCGCCACCGGTGCCGGTGGCAACGCCCCACCACGCCATGCACGCGATCGTCGGCGCGTGCACGCCGCCGGTCACGTCGACGAACGGATCGGGGGGCACCCGCCCGGGCGGGCAGGCGCCGTCGAGCGACCGGTTCGACGGCGGAGCGGCGATGCGGTTCTCGGGGGGCATGAACACCAGCGCCTCGGCGACGCGCCGCTGGAAGCCGTCGCTGGGGCGGTTGGCCAGGCCGCCGCCGAACCCGGCGAACGCGGTCGACCCGCCGCCGTCGAGGTTGAGCGCGTCGGAGGCACCGAGCCAGCGCATCAACTGCGCCGACTCGACCAGGGTCAGACCGGCGCTCCACCCCGCCTGGCGGCCGTCGACGGTGACGAGCCAGACCCGCGTGGCGTCCCACCCGATGATGGTGCGGGCGTGGCGGCCGTCGGAGTCGGTCTCGGGGAACCCGTACGATCCGCCGTCCAACAGCAGCGGCGACCCGCCGATGACCTGCTGGTAGCCGTTCAGACCGGGACGGAACGTCGCCTGGTTGGTGCGCAGGGCCTCGGCCCACCACGCATCGGCCTGGGCGATGGCATCGGGGCCGGTGGCGGCGACCACGACCGACGCGGGATCGATGGGACCGCTCTGCTCCCGACGGACCACGGGTTCGAGCCCGAGCTCGTCGGCGCTGCCGCCGAGCACGGACAGGACGTACTCGACGGTGCCGGACTGCGTGTAGGTCTGGCTGCTGTAGCGGGTGGTCAACACGCTGGTGTACGCCGTCGACGGCTGGCGGTTGACGTCCACCGGGATCGACGCCTCACCGGCCGAGACGGCGGGATCGAGGGGCAGCTGGAACGAGATCGTCCCCTCCATCGAGCCGTCGCCGTCGATCAGCAGGTGGGCGGCCAACCCGTCCGGCGGCCGGGGCTGGGTGGCGACGAGCTCGCCGTCGATGGCCAGCGCGCCGCTCAGGCGGTTGACCTCCGTCCCCGTCACCTGGAAGCGATCACCGTTCACGCCGATCTCACAGTGCACGCGTGCGCACAGCGAGGTGGTGAGCTGCAGGCCGGTGCCGTTCACCAGCTGCTCGCTGGCCAGCACGGTGCGGAGTCGGTGCAGCTGGTCGCGGGGGATGACGGCCACGATGCCGCGGGCGAGTGGCTCGACGCGGCTGATGGTCGAGACCTCGATACCGGCACCGCTCGACTGCGACGTCACCCGCCAGCCGGTCGCGGCCGGTGCCGGGGTGGCGGCCTCCGCCGTGGGGGTCCGGCCGGGCGCAGCCGTGGCGGCGACGACGACGGCGGCGGCTACCAGCGCGGTCCACCGCCGGACGGCACGCCGGCGGCGTCGCGGGAGCTTCCCGTCCGATCGGACAGGACGTCCGTTCACCATGTCCCCACGCTCCATGCTCCAGGTCCGATGCCCCGGCGCCGCG
The DNA here is from genome assembly GCA_963811245.1 of uncultured Acidimicrobiaceae bacterium. GTDB lineage: Bacteria > Actinomycetota > Acidimicrobiia > Acidimicrobiales > Salinilacustritrichaceae > Salinilacustrithrix. The sequence continues at coordinate 957,612 of CAWEQL010000007.1, read as the reverse complement.
CCTGACCGGTGCCGCACCATGGTGCCCGATGAACCGCCCGCGCCGTGGCGCGGCCGGCGTCAGCCGGCCATGACGTGCACCTCGGCCGGGTCGACGGTCAGCCGCGCCCGATCCCCCACCCGCCAGCTCGGGTCCGCCCGCACGTCGAGCGGCGGCCACGTCTCGCCCGCCACCACGGCGAACGCACTGCCACCCCGGAAGATCCGGCCGGTCACGGTCCCCTGCAGGCGTCCGTCGGCAGATGCGCGCACGGCGTCCGGGGGAACCAGCACCGCGGCCGGTCCCGGGGCACGTCCGGGTGCCGGGAACCGCCCCCACGGGCACTCGACCTGACCGGCCTCCACCACCCCGGGAGCCACGTTGCGGTGCCCGATCAGGCCCGCCACGGCGGCGGACACCGGCCGGGCGAGCAGCACACCCGGCTCGGCGTCCTGGGCGATGCGGCCGTCGACGAGGACCGCCAGCCGGTCGCCGAGGGTCCCGGCCTCGGTCGGGTCGTGGGTGACGGCGACGACGGTGACGGCGAGGTCGTCGAAGATCGACCGCAGCTCGAGGAGCAGGCGCTCTCGGAGCAGTTGGTCGAGGCCGGAGAGCGGCTCGTCGAGCAGGAGGAGTCGGGGCCGGGGGGCCAGGGCCCGGGCGAGCGCGACCCGCTGGGCCTCGCCTCCAGACAGGGTGGCGGGATCGCGGTCCTGGTAGCCCGGGAGGCCGACCCGCTCCAGGGTCTCGGCCACGACGCGCCGGCGTTCGGTGGTGCCGACACCGGCCATCCGCAGACCGAACGCCACGTTGGCGCCGACGTCGAGGTGCGGGAACAGCGCCTGGTCCTGGAACACCACGCCGACCCCGCGCCGGTGCACCGCCCGCTCGGTGATGTCGTCGCCGGCCCAGGTGGACCGTCCCTGCGTCGGGGGCCTCGAGGCCGGCGATGATCCGCAACACGGTCGACTTGCCGCTGCCCGACGGTCCGAGCAGGGCCAGCGTGGTGCCGTCGGCGACGTCGAGGTCGATGCCTCGGAGGACGTGGTGGTCCCCGAACGACTTGGTGATGCCGCGCATCGAGAGTTGCGCCACTCAGAAGCCCCCCACCCGTGCGTCGCCGAGCCGGTCGACCACCAACATGACGGCGGTGGTGAGGCCGAGCAGGATCGTGCTGAGCGCCATGGCCTGGCCCACGTTCAGGGCGCCGGGACGGGACAGGGCACGGAAGATCGCCACCGGGACCGTGGGCGCGTCGGCTCGGGCGATGAACACCGTGGCACCGAACTCGCCGAGCGAGATGGCGAAAGCGAAGCCGGCGGCCACGAGCGCCGGCCGCCGCAGGAGTCGCAGGTCGATCTCGGCCCAGACCCGAGCCGGCGGCGCACCGAGGACGGCGGCGGCGTCGTACAACGACGCCGGGATGGCGTCGAGGGCCGGGAGCAGCGTCCGCACCACGAACGGGATGGCCACGATCGCCTGGGCGGCGGGGATCAGGAAGGGCGAGGTGCGCAGGTCGAGTGGGGGCGCATCCAGTGCGAGGAGGAACCCGAGGCCGACGGTCACCGCACTGGTACCGAGCGGGAGCATCAGCGAGCTGTCCGCCCAACCCCGGGCCCGGCCCCGGAGGCGGTGCAATCCGATCGCCGCGCAACTGCCGATGAGCGTGGCGATCAGCGCCGCCGCGAAGCCGAAGGCCAGCGAGTTGCCGATGGCCTCCGCCGGCGCGACGAAGGTGGTCCGCCCCCGACCCACGGTCCCCAGGGCCCGGTAGTAGGCCAGGCCGGGTCCGCCGGCGGTGGCGAAGGAACGCCACACCAGCAGGGCGATCGGGACGCCGAGGAGCACCACGGCGGACACCACGGTGACTCCGACCGCGACCCACTCCCCGCCGGCCGGGCGTCGCAGGGTCGACGTCCCCGCTCGGAGCCGGGCGGTCCCCCGCCGCCGGCCGGCCCGGCGGTAGATCGCCAGTGCGGCCACCACGGCGAGCAGCTGGAGGACCGACAGCACCGACGCCGTACGCAGGTCGAGCATCTCGGTGGTGCGGCGGTAGATCTCCACCTCGACCGTCGCGATCCGGGGACCGCCCAGGATCTTGACGACCCCGAACGAGGTGAAGGTGAACAGGAACACGATGGCGGCGGCACCGGCGAGGGCGGCGCGGAGCTGCGGGAGGGTGATCGTACGGAAGACCGTGAGGCGGGACGCACCGAGCGTGCGCGCTGCATCCTCGGCGGCCGGGTCCACGGCCATCCAGGCGGCGCCGACCGTGCGGGCCACCACCGCGTAGTTGAAGAAGACGTGGGCGACGATGACCGCCGTGGCCGTGCGGCGCAGGTCGACCGTGGCCCCGAACCACCCGGCAACCGTCGCCACCGGACCGTTTGGTCCGAGAACAGTGAGGAACGCGGTCCCGACCACCACGGTCGGCAGCACGAACGGGACCACGAGCAGGGCCGAGAACAGGGCCCGCCCCGGCAGCCGGATGCGCCCCAGCACCCACGCGGCCGGCAACGCCACCACGACGGTGGCGGCGGTGGACACGAGGGCCTGCCACAGGGTGAACCACGCCACCCGACGAGTCGATGCTGATCCGAGGACGTCGACCACCGCGCCGAGGTCCCATCGTCCACCCGACCGCAGCCCGGTGCCGAGCAGCGTGACGACCGGATAGGCGAAGAACACGGCGAGGAACGCCAGCGGCACCACGAACAGTGCCGCCGTCGTCGCCCGACGACGACCCTGGCCGTGCCCCGGGTTCAGCGCAGGACGATGTCGGTCCACTCCGCGATCCATTCGTCTCGATGTTGCGCCACCACGTCGGGATCGAGCTGGAAGGGGTCCTCGGGGCGAGCGGCATAGCGCACGAACTCGTCGGGGAGCGCGACGTCGGTCACCGGGTACACGAACATGCTGAGCGGGATGTCGGCCTGGAACGGCGGCGACAGCATGAAGTCGATGAACCGTCGGGCCGCCGCTTCGTGGTCCGTTCCCGCGAGCACGCCGGCGAACTCGATCTGGCGGTAGCACGAGCCCGCCACGGCCGCCGTCGGCGCCGCGTCGACCGGTTCTTCGGCGTAGATCACCTCGGCGGCGGGGCTGGAGGCATAGCTGACCACGATCGGGCGATCCCCGCTGCTCCCGGCTGCGCCCGAGAAGCTCCCTTGGTACGCCTCCTCCCACCCGGCGGCCACCTCGACGTCGTTGGCCACCAGACCGCGCCAGTAGTCCTGCCACCCGTCCTGGCCGTAGGACGCGATGGTGGCCAACAGGAACGCGAGCCCGGGTGACGATGTGGCGGGGTTCTCGACGACGAGCATCCCGGCGTAGGCCGGATCGGTCAGGTCGTCGAGCGTGGGCGTGTCGACGCCGGCAGCGGCCAGAGCCGCGGTGTCCACGTTGAGGCAGACGTCGCCGGTGTCGATCGGCGTGACACGGTGCTCGGGGTCGAGCTGGAGCGCCGGGTCGATGCCGTCGAGGCCCGGTGATTCGTAGGGGACGAACAGGTCCTCGTCGAGCGCACGGGAGAGGAAGGTGTTGTCGACGCCGAAGAAGACGTCGCCCTGCGGATCGCCCTTGGTGAGGATGGCCTGGTTCAGGGCGGCACCGGCGTCGCCGGACTGCAGGATGTCGACGTGGATGCCGGTGTCCTGCTCGAACTGGTCCAGCACCGACTGCGTGACCGCGAAGCTGTCGTGGGTCACCAGCGTGATCGACTCGGTCGTGGGAGCGTCGTTCGCCGGGGCGGCGTCGTCGTCCCCGCACGCCGCCATCACGACGGCGGCCACCGCCAGCACGGCGAGGAACCGCACGGACCGGCGGCGCCGCGGGGACGGCGCCTCCTCGGGCAACGGGGGGAAGGCGTTCGCAGTCGCCGTGATCATGGATGGACCTCGTCGGTTCGGGGGGAGATGCACAGGACCGTGCCGCGGTGGACGGTCAGGGAGAAGGGAGCTCCGTCGGCCTCGTTGCTGATGCCGTGGGTGGTCCCGGCCGGGAGCACGTGGCGGTCGAGCGGCCACCGGACCCCCGCCACCGTCGCGACGGCGTCACCGTGGATCGGTAGCAAGGACACGATCGCCCCGGCAGGGAACCGACCGGTGAGCTCGTCTCGCACCACCCAGAGCCGGCCGCGTGCCAGCACCACCTCGATCTCGACTGCCTCGAAGCGGTCGGAGGCGAGCAGCAGCAGGTTCCCGAGCGCATGATCGGGCCGGCCGCCCTCGACCCCGACCACGAGCACCGCGGTGGCCCGGTGGAAGATCGGTCCGCGTCGGCGGTCGTGCCGAGGGCGACCTCCATGGCCAGCTCGAGGTCGGTGGCGTCCTTGTCGGTGGGGTGGCGGTGCACCGTGCCGGCGAGTCGGTCCAAGCGGCCGACCAGATCGGGGGCCAACGAGTCGAAGTCGCCGACGGCGACGTCGATGCGCCACCGCAATTCCAGCGCCCGCTGCACACCCGCGTCGGCCGCGATGACAACGGCGTCGCCGATGGCGCCGATGCGGTCGGACAGCACTGCGTCGCCGCCGGCGACGACGACGATGTCCGGAGCACGATCGGTGTCCACGCTTCCCTCCGCTGGCATTACCCAGATCAGGTTCGAGGGTCGGTGACGGCGCCAGTCACCCTCTCAGCCCGATGCCTCGAGCTCCCCGCGCCACCTGGTCCGGCGGCGCATCCCCCAGTGTACGCCGCCCGCCGGCGTCACCCATCATTGCCACCAGCCCATGCGACGCCTACCGTCGGGAGGTCCCAGACACCGGTTCGCGCCACGATGGCCGTTCCACTTCCCGGAGGTACCCACCTGTGCTGAACCGACGTTGGTTCCGCCTACTCGCGCTGCTCCTCGGTCTTGCGCTCGTCGCTGCCGCATGTGGTGACGACGACGACACCGCCAGCACCGACACGTCGACGACGACGGCCGCCGACACGTCATCGACGACGACGGCCGACGGCAACGGCAGCGGCAACGCCACCGACGCCGCGGTGACCCTCGACGACCGGTGCAAGGAGGCCAAGGCCGACGGCGTCGAACCGCCCGACGGCATGACCGTGCGTCTCGTCACCGACATCGGCAAGATCGACGACCGGACCTTCAACCAGTTCGCCTACGAGGGCATGCAGGCTGCGGCCGACTGCTTCGGATTCGACACCAGCTACATCGAGACGGCGTCGGAGGCGGACTACGCCAAGAACATCGCCACGTCGCTCGAGGGCAACCCCGACCTGATCATCACCGTGGGCTTCCTGCTCGCCACCGACACGCTCGACGCCGCCAACAAGAACCCGGACGTCAAGTTCCTCGGCATCGACCAGTTCCAGCCGGAGTTCCCCGACAACTACGTCGGCGTGCAGTTCCGTGAGGACGAAGGCGGCTGCCTGGCGGGTACCGCCGCCGGCCTGCTCACCGAGTCCAACGTGATCGGCGTGGTCGCCGGCCGCGAGGACGTCCCGCCCGTGGTCCGTTACGTGAACGCGTACGAGTCCTGCGCCAAGAAGGTCAACCCCGACGTCAACGTGCTGTCGATCTACAACGAGGCCTTCAACACGCCCGACAAGGGCGCCTCCGACGCCCAGCAGTTCATCGGCGAGGGCGCCGACGTCATCTTCGGCGCCGGTGGCCCCACCGGTTCCGGCGGCGTCGTCGAAGCCACGACCCAGGGCAAGTGGGGCATCGGCGTCGACCAGGACGAGTACTTCTCGACCTTCGACGGCGGCAAGGCTGCCGGGGCCGACAAGCTGGCCACCTCGGCCATCAAGCGCGTCGACCTGTCGGTGTTCGACAACATCGTCCGCCTGCTGAAGGACGACTTCAGCGGCGGCCTGTACACCCTCTCGGCGTCCAACGGCGGCATCACCTACGCCCCGCCGCACGACGCCGACGTGCCCCAGGACGTCCTCGACAAGCTCGAGGAGACCCGCCAGGCACTCGCCGCCGGCAACTTCGACATCGGGGTCGATCCCGTCACCGGCCTGCCGAAGTAGCCACCGGGCGACACGCCCGCAGAACGACCGAACGACCCCCCGGGCCATCGCCGGGGGGTCGTTCGCGTCTGTGAGAGGATGCGCACCGTGGCATCGAGTCATGACGTTCCTCCCGTGCTCGAAGCCCGCAAGATCACCAAGACGTTCCCCGGGGTCATCGCCAACCAGGACGTCGACTTCGCGCTGGAGGCGGGCGAGATCCACTGCCTGCTGGGCGAGAACGGGGCCGGCAAGTCCACGCTCATGAACGTGTTGTACGGGCTGTACCAGCCCGATGGTGGCGAGATCTTCGTGCGCGGCGAGCCGGTGCAGCTCTCCAGCTCGTCCGATGCCATCGCCCTCGGCATCGGCATGGTCCACCAACACTTCCAGCTGATCCCCACCTTCACCGTCGCCGAGAACGTGGCCCTCGGCCACGAGACCACCCGTCGAGGCCGGCTCGACCTCGAGACGACGCCGCCGGCGCATCCACGAGATCGGCGATCGCTACGGGCTCGAGGTCGACCCCGACGCCGTCGTGGGCGAACTGTCCGTCGGCGTACAGCAGCGTGTCGAGGTGATCAAGGCGCTCGAGCGCGACGCCGAGATCCTGATCCTCGACGAACCCACCGCCGTGCTGACCCCCGGCGAGGTCGACGACTTCTTCGACGTCATCCGCACGCTCGTCGACAAGGGCAAGTCGATCGTCTTCATCACCCACAAGCTCCGCGAGGTCCTCGCCGTCGCCGACCGCATCACCGTGTTGCGCGGCGGCCTCACGGTCGGCAGCGCGGACCCTGCCACGGCCACCGAGCAGGACCTGGCGAACCTCATGGTCGGCCGCGACGTCGTGTTCACGATCGAGAAGCCCCCCGCCCACCCCGCCGGGGACGTCCTGCGGCTCACCGGTCTCACCGTCGCCGACGAGCGCGGCAGCGAGACCGTCCGGGGACTCGACCTCACCGTGCGGGCCGGGGAGATCTTCGGCATCGCCGGCGTCGAGGGCAACGGCCAGCGGGAACTGGTCGAGGCCATCACCGGCATGCGTGCCATCGTGGCCGGCACCGTCACCCTCGAGGGCGACGACATCACGGGGGCACGGCCCCGGGCCATCGCCGACCACGGCGTCGGCCACGTCCCCGAGGACCGCAACCGCCACGGCCTGGTCGGCGCGTTCTCCGTCGCCGACAACATGGTGCTGAACCGCTATCACCGGGAGCCGTTCTCCCATCATCTCCTGCGTCGGGACGCCCCCATCAAGGAGCTGGCCACGCGCCTCGTGGAGCAGTTCGACATCCGCACGCCCAGCATCGCCGCCGCCGCCCACACACTGTCCGGCGGCAACCAGCAGAAGGTGATCGTCGCCCGCGAGATGTCGCGCCATCTCCGGCTCCTCGTGGTCTCCCAGCCCACCCGCGGCCTCGACGTCGGCTCGATCGAGTTCATCCACCGCCGCATCGTGGAAATCCGCGACGAGGGCGTCGCCGTCCTCCTGGTCTCGGCCGAGCTCGACGAGATCCTCTCGCTGTCCGACCGGATCGGCGTGATCTACCGCGGCGAGCTGGTCGGCGAGTTCGACCGCGAGGACACCAGCCGCGAACAGATCGGCCTGCTCATGGCCACCGGCCACAGCGAGCGCGAGGCGGTGGCGTGAGCGACACCCGCCCCACCGACATCGCGGGCGAGCTGCGCCGCAGTATCGACCTCCAGCCGCTGCTCGTGCCCCTCCTGGCCATCGTGGCCGCCCTCGTCGTCGGCGCCGGCGCCATCCTGGTCATCGGCGAGAACCCGCTGGAGGCGTACTGGGCGCTCCTGCGTGGCATGTACGGCAACACCGACCGCATCGCCGCCTCGCTGGGCCGCTCCACACCCTTCATCGGCGCGTCGCTGGCCGTGGCCTTCGCCTTCCGGGCTGGATTGTTCAACATCGGCGCCGAGGGTCAGTTGCTCATCGGTGCCACGGCCAGCGCCTGGATCGGCACCTGGGCGTTCACGCGTGGCCTGCCCGGCCCCATCGCCATCGTGCTGCTGCTCGTGGCCGGCGGGGTCGCCGGGTTCCTCTACGGGGCGATTCCCGGGGCCCTCAAGGCCAAGACGGGGGCCCACGAGGTCATCGTCACCATCATGTTGAACAGCATCGCCCTGCTGTACGTGCGGTGGCTGGTCACGAGCCAGGACCCGGTGATCCTGCGGGACCCGAGCTCTCTCGTCGCCCCGGACGGCAGCCGTCGAGGCCTCGGCACGGCTCCCCAAGCTGGTGGCCTCGGAGCCACCGCTGCACCTCGGCTTCTTCATCATGGTGGGACTCGCCGTGCTGGCCTGGTTCGTCCTGCAACGCACGACCTTCGGCTTCGAGATCCGCACGGTCGGAGCCAACGCCGATGCCGCCCGCTACGCCGGCGTGAACGTGGCCCGCACGATGCTCCTCGCCCTGGCCATCTCCGGTGCCTTCGCCGGCCTGGCCGGCGCCGGCGAGATCAGCGGCACCAGCGGGTTCCTGTCGCCCGGCGTGTTCATCGGCATCGGGTTCGACTCCATCGCCATCGCCCTGCTGGCCCGGGCCAACCCCTTCGCCATCATCCCCGCGTCGATCCTGTGGGGTTCCATGCTGAGCGGCGCCGGCCTGATGCAACAGGAGGTCGGTCTGTCGATCGACGCCGTGCGGATCATCCAGGCGCTCGTGCTGCTCTTCGTGGCCGCCGACGTGATCGTCCGTACCGTGTTCCGCATCCACCGCAAGAACACCGGGGCGTTCGAGACCACCGCCCTGGCGTCGGGCTGGGGCAGTTGACGTGCGCCTGAACCGCCTCCAGACCATCGGCATCGTCGTCGGCCTCGTCGGCGTGTTCCTCGTCGCCTACGTCACCCCCAACGTCACCACCGACGCCCGCAGCTTCACCTTCGAGCCGCCGCCCGACCCGCTGTCGTGGAAGTTCTCCCCCGGCGTCTTCATCGCCACCATCGGCGTCATCTACGTGCTCACCGGCCTGCTCGGCCTGGTCGCCGACCGCCTCCCCCGCTACGCCCACGGCGCCTTCGTCCTCAGCGGCGTCCTGTTCCTGCCCCTGGCCATCGCCGTGGCCCTCGCCCTCTCCGACCAGCAGAGCACCAACGTCATCCAGCTGCTGGTCGAGTCGCTCCGGCTCGGCACGCCGATCGCCCTCGGCGCCATGGCCGGCCTGTGGTGCGAACGCTCCGGCGTCGTGAACATCGGCATCGAGGGCATGATGCTGGGCAGCGCCGGCATCGGCTTCATGGCCTACGCCCTGCTCGGCGACGCCAACTCCGTGCCGTGGCTGTGGGCGGCCATCGGCATCGCCGTCCTCACCGGCGGGCTCATCGCCGCGCTCCATGCCCTCATGTCGGTCACCTTCCGCGTCGACCAGATCATCTCCGGCGTGGTCATCAACCTGCTCGCGCTCGGCATCACCGGCTTCCTGCGGTCCGAGGTCATCGTGCCCGACGGCGTCACCAGCGGCGTCCCCACCTCCGCGCTCGCCCTGCCGCTGCTGAACCGCATCCCCATCGTCGGGCCCCAGCTGTTCACCGGCAAACCCATCTTCTTCGCTGATGTTCATCATCGTCTTCCTCAGTCTGGTGCGTGCTGTTCCACACCCGCCTTCGGGCCTGCGGGTCCGTTCCGTGGGCGAGCACCCCCACGCGGCCGAGACCGTCGGCATCGACGTCATCAACATCCGCTACCGGCCGTCATCATCGGCGGCATGATCGCCGGCCTGGGCGGGGCGCTGGTTCTCCATGGAGCGTCAGGGCGGCTTCCAGGACAACATGACCAACGGCACCGGCTTCATCGCCCTCGCCGCCTGATCTTCGGCAAGTGGCGGCCGTGGACGGCCTTCGCCGGCGCCATGCTCTTCGGCTTCAGCCGAGCGCTGGGCTCCCGACTCAGATCCTCGGCGTCACGGTCGGCGACTTCCAGATCCCGAGCGAGTTCTGGCAGTCGCTGCCCTTCGTCGTCACCATCGTCGTGGTGGCCGGGCTCATCGGCCGGGCCATCCCGTCCCGCGGCCGACGGCCAGCCGTTCCGAGCGCAGCCGATGACCGACGCCTCCCGTCGTCGACTGGGTCGCGCTGCCGGGCCGCGGCCGCCGGCGCCGCGGCGCGGTCCTACTCGCCGTACTCGCACTTCCCGGTCGGCGCCGCCGGCCTGCTGCCGCGACGGCTCGGTGCATCAGGCGCACCAACGTCGAGAACGCCAGCTACGTCGCCGGCATCTGCGCCGAGACGGCCACTGGTCGGCGTCCTCGTCGCCGGCGGCGGCGGGCGCCGGCGACCTGGTCGCGGTCGCGGTGACCGACCCGGACGGCAACGACCTGTCGCCCTGCGGGCGGTGCCGGCAGCTGCTCCACGAGATGGGCGGCCCCGGGCTGCTCGTCAACGAGCGAACCATCGCCGAGCTGCTCCCCGGCGCCTTCGGCCCCGACGACCTGACCTGAGGAGCCCCGTGGCCACCGACATCCTCGACGTGCTGCGCACCAAGCGCGACGGCGGAACGCTCAGCGACGAGCAGATCCGCTTCTTCATCGACGGCTACACCGCCGGCACCATCGCCGACGAGCAGGCGGCGGCGCTGCTGATGGCCATCGTGTTCCGGGGCATGGACGCCCGCCGAGCTCGCCACGTGGACCGCGGCCATGATCGACACCGGCGACCGTGCCGACCTGTCGTTCCTCGACCGGCCCACCGTCGACAAGCACTCCACCGGCGGCGTCGGCGACAAGATCTCGCTCATCCTGGTGCCGCTGGTCGCGGCGTGCGGGGCCGCCGTCCCGCAGCTGGCCGGCCGGGGCCTCGGCCACACCGGCGGGACGCTCGACAAGATGGAGTCGATCGCCGGCTTCCAGTCCATGCTCCCGGCCGAGCGGTACCGGGCATGTCCTCGACGGAAGTCGGCGGGCGTCATCGCCGGCGCGAGCGGCGACATCGCCCCGGCCGACCGCAAGCTCTACGCCCTCCGCGACGTCACCGCCACCGTCGAGTCCATCCCCCTCATCGCGTCGTCGATCATGTCGAAGAAGATCGCCGAGGGGACCAAGGGCCTCGTGCTCGACGTCAAGCTCGGCTCCGGATCGTTCCTGGCCGACGACGCGCCACCCGCCAGCTGGCCGAGACGATGGTCGGCATCGGCAACGACAACGGCGTCCGTACCGTCGCCCTGCTCACCGACATGGACCAGCCGCTCGGCCGGGCCGCCGGCAACGCTGCTCGAGGTGACCGAGTCGCTCGACGTGCTCGCCGGCGGCGGGCCCGCCGACGTCCGCGCAGCTCACCCTGGCGCTGGCCCGGGAGATGCTTGTCCTGGCCGGCATCGACGTCGACCCGGAGCCGGTGCTCGACGACGGCCGGGCGATGGAGGTCTTCGAGCGGCTCGTCGCCGCCCAGGGCGGCGACCTCGACCGGTCCCGCTGCCCGTCGCCGCCCACACCCGGGTCGTGGACGGCCGACCGCGACGGGCCACCTCGGAGCGCATCGACTGCAAGGCGGTCGGCGTGGCGGTGTGGCGCCTCGGTGCCGGCCGGGCCCGCAAGGAGGACGCCGTCAGCTTCGGCGCCGGCGCCCTGGTCGAGGCCCGGGTCGGCGACCGCGTCGCCGGCCGGCCAGCCCATGCTGTCGCTCCACGCCGACGACCCCGAACGGTTCGCCGGCGCGCTCGCCGCCCTCGACGGTGCGATCGACATCGGTCGACGACCCGGTCCGCCGCTCCGGCCGCTGATCGCCGACCGGATCGCCTGATCAGGCCGGCTGGATCACCTCGAAGTCCCGCCACAGACCCCGGGCATCCACGGCTCCGACCATGAGCGCAGTCTCCCACGGGTAGCGTCAGGGCATGGCGACGCGACCGACCCTGGAGCTGATCCGATGCGGCGCCGAAGGTGCTGCTCCACGACCACCTCGACGGCGGCCTGCGGCCCACCACCGTGATCGAGCTGGCCGCCGAGCAGGGCTACGACGCCCTCCCCACCACCGATCCCGAGGAGCTGGCCGCGCTGGTTCGTCGAGGGCGCCGCCCGCCGCAGCCTGCCCCGCTACCTCGAGCCGTTCGAGCACACGGTCGGGGTGATGCAGACCACGGAGGCGCTCGCAGCGCGTGGCGGCCGAGTGCGCCGAGGACCTCGCCGACGACGGCGTCGTCTACGCCGAGATCCGCTTCGCGCCCGAGCTGCACCTCGAGAGGCGGCTCGACTCCCGACGAGGTCGTCGAGGCGGTGCTCGACGGCTTCCACAGGTCACGCCCGACGGCCGCATCCAGATCGGGGTGCTCGCTCACCGCCATGCGCACGGCCGCCAACTCCTCCGAGATCGCCGAGCTGACGCTGCGCCACCGGGACCGCAGGCGTGGTCGGGCTTCGACATCGCCGGCAGCGAGGCCGGGCACCCGCCCACCCGCCACCTCGACGCGTTCCGCACCATCGCCGCCGCCAACCACCACATCACCATCCACGCCGGCGAGGCGTTCGGTCTGCCCTCCATCTGGGAGGCCATCCAGATCTGCGGGGCCGAGCGGCTCGGGCACGGTGTGCGCATCGTCGACGACATCGAGGTCCAGCCCGACGGTGCGTGTGCGGCTGGGCCAGTTGGCCGCGTTCGTGCGCGACCGGCGCGTGCCGCTCGAGATGTGCCCGACCTCGAACGTGCACACCGGCGTGGTCGACGACCTCGCCGACCACCCCATCGGCCTGCTCACCCGCCTGCGGTTCCGGGTCACGGTCAACACCGACAACCGGCTGATGAGCGACATCACCCTGTCCCAGCGAGCTGCACGACCTGTCGACACGTTCGGCTACGGCTGGTCGCGACCTCGAGTGGTTCACGGTCAACGCCATGAAGAGCTCGTTCTGGCCCTTCGACAAGCGACTGCGGATCATCAACGAGATCCTCAAGCCGGGCTACGCCGCCCTGCAGGCCCGGTCGCTCGAGTCGATCTAGTCGATCTCGGGGCGCGATCTACGAGAGCGGCGCCGAGGATGGCCGCGCGTCGCCGACGCACCGATGCGGGTGGCGCCGGCCTCGATCATGGCCAGCGCCGTGTCGGCGTCGCGGATGCCGCCCGACGCCTTCACGCCCGACGTCGGGGCCCACGGCGGCCCGCATACGCCGCACCGCGGCCACCGTGGCCCCGCCCGCCGGGTGGAAGCCGGTGGAGGTCTTGACGTAGTCGGCGCCGGCGGCGACGGCGGCACGGCAGACCCGGTCGATCTGGTCGTCGTCGAGCAGGGCGCTCTCGATGATCACCTTGAGCAGCGCTCCGCCCGTCACCGTGGCGCGCACCCCTCCGATGTCGCGCTCGACAGCGTCCCAGTCGCCGGCGACGACGGCGCCGAGCGACACCACCATGTCGATCTCCCGGGCGCCGGACTCCCGGGCGCCGGCCGCCTCGGCCGCCTTCACCTCGGTGGTGTGGGCGCCGGAGGGGAAGCCGGCGACCGTGGCGACCACGACATCTTCGGCGGCCAGGCGATCGGCCGCGAGCGACACCCAACGGGGGGACATGCAGACCGCGGCGACCCCGAGCTCGACCGCCTCGTCGCACAACGCCAGCACCCGGGCGGGCGTCGCCTCGGGGGCCAGGAGGGTGTGATCGATCATGGCCGCGACCGTGCGACGATCGGGTAGGTGACCAGGGGCCGGGCCGGTGGGGGTGCTCACGGATGTCATCATGCCCGCATGGAGACCCTCGTCGTCGACCACCCGCTCGTGGCGCAGCTCCTGACCCGGATGCGCCGGAAGGAAACCGACCGGGCGACGTTCCGTCAGGCGTGCGACGAGCTGGCCGGGATGCTGGTGTACGAGGCGGCCCGGAGCCTCGAGACGGTCTCGGTCCCGATCGACACGCCGTTGGGCCCGACCTCGGGCACGATGGTGGCCCGACCACCGCTGGTCGTCCCCGTGCTGCGAGCCGGGTTGGGCATGCTCGGGCCGGTGCTGCGGCTCCTCCCGGGCAGCGACACGGGCTTCATCGGGGTGAGCCGCGACGAGCACACGCACCGGCCGACGCCGTACATGAACTCGGTTCCCGATGACCTCGACGGCCGACCGGTCCTCGTCCTCGACCCCATGCTGGCCACGGGCGGATCGATGGTCTACGCCTGCGGTCTGCTCCGCGACCGCAACGCCGGACCCATCATCGCCGCCTGCATCCTCGCCGCGCCCGAGGGCGTCGAGCACCTGGCCGCCAGCGGGCTCGTCGAGCACCTGGTGACCGCCTCCATCGACGAGCGCCTGAACGACGACGCCTTCATCGTTCCCGGACTCGGCGACGCCGGCGATCGGCTCTTCGGGACGGCCTGACCGGATCAGGCCAGGAGCGCGGCGAGAGAAGCCAGCACGTCGTCGAGGCGCCGGGCGGCCCGGGACCGCGCCGCGTCCACGGCGGGATCGGGTGGTTCCACCACCTCGACGTAGGCCTTCAGCTTGGGTTCCGTGCCGGACGGCCGGACGACGACGCGGAGGCCGTCGCCCCAGAAGATGACGGCATCGGTGGGCGGCAGCCGTTCGCCCTCGGCCAGGTCCTCGACCCGGGTGACGGCCACGCCGCCGACGTCGGTGGGGGGATCGGAACGCAGCCGCTCCACGCGGTCGGCCATGCGCTCGGGGCCGTCGAGGCCTTCGAAGCGGATGGACCGCTGCCGGGTGAGGTGCACGCCGTGGGCGGCCGCCAACTCGTCGAGCCGGTACGGGACCGACCGGCCTTCGGCGGCCAGGGTCGCCACGGCCTCGGCGGCGATCACCGCGGCGGAGATGCCGTCCTTGTCGTGGACCAGGCCGCCGACGGAGTAGCCGAGCGCCTCCTCGTAGCCGAGCACGAACCGCAGGGAGGGACGCGCCATGGCGGCCCGTGCCAGCCACTTGAACCCGGTCAGCGTCTCCACGAACTCCACGCCGTGGTCCGCGGCGAGCTTCGAGAGCATCGTCGACGACACCACGGTGGTCACCACCAACCGGTCGGCGCCGGACCCGTGGCGGAGCAGGTGATCGGCCAGCAGCACGCCGATCTCGTCGCCCGTCAGGACCCGCCAGCCGTCGGCGACGGGTACGGCGACGGCGAGGCGGTCGGCGTCGGGGTCGTTGGCCAGCGCCACGTCGACCCCTTCGGTGGCGGCCAGGGCCAGCACGAGGTCCATGGCGCCGGGTTCCTCGGGGTTCGGGAACGACACCGTCGGGAAGTCGGGGTCCGGTTCGGCCTGGGCGTCCACGACGACCGGCGCGTCGAGCCCGGCCCGGTCGAACGCCTGGCGCAGCACGGTGAGGCCGACACCGTGCATCGGGGTGTAGGCCACCCTCGGCGGGGCCACGTCGGGGACGACGCGCAGCGCCGCGACACCCTCGAGGTAGCCGGCGGTGACCTCGTCAGGCCACGACCGGATGAGGGGATCGTCGAGCGGTGCGAGATGCAGGTCGCCGACCCGGCCGACGGCGGCGATGCGGGCAGCGATCTCGGTGTCGGCGGGTGGCACGATCTGGGCGCCGTCGCCGGCGTACACCTTGTAGCCGTTGTCCTGGGGCGGGTTGTGGCTGGCGGTCACCATCACGCCCGCCGCCGCACCCAGCGCGCCCACGGCGTAGGCCAGCAACGGCGTCGGGACCGGCCCGGGCGCCAGAACCACCTCCCGGCCGGCACCGGCCAACACCGCGGCGGTGTCCTCGGCGAAGGCCTGCGACCCGTGGCGGGCGTCGCGGCCCACCACCACCGGGCCCGCCACGGCCTCGTGGTCGAGCCAGCGACCGAGGGCAGCCGCCGTGCGACGGACCACCACCCGGTTCATGCGGTTCGGGCCGGCGCCCAGCGCGCCGCGCAGGCCGGCGGTGCCGAAGCCGAGCTCGGCGTCGAAGCGGTCGCGCAACGCGGCTTCGTCCTCGTCGGCCAGGAGGGCGTCGAGCTCGGCGACGGTGACCGGATCGGGATCGTCGTCCCGCCAGGCCTCGACCCGAGCCCGCAGGCCGGCGTCGATCACCGCTCGGCCAGCATCCCGGCCAACAGCGCGCCCATGCGCTGGGCCGACTCGGCGGCCACGGCCAGGACGTCGGAGTGATCGAGCGCCGGGCCCAGGCCGGCGGCGAGGTTGGTGACGAGCGAGATGCCGAGGACCTCGGCGCCGAGGTGACGGGCCGCGATCGTCTCGTGCACGGTCGACATCCCCACCAGGTCGGCCCCGAAGCCCTGCATCATGCGGATCTCGGCCGGGGTCTCGTACTGCGGACCGGGCACGCCCACGTACACCCCTTCGGCCAGCGAGCCGTCGAAGCGTCGAGCGAGGTCACGCAGCCGCTGCGAGTAGGCGTCGGTCATGTCGGGGAACCGGGGGCCCAGCATCACGTCGGGGTTCGGGCCGGTCAACGGGGAGCGTCCGGTGAGGTTGATGTGGTCGCTGATGAGCACCGGCTGACCGACGCGCAGGCCGGTGGAGATCCCGCCGGCGGCGTTGGTGAGCACCACCGTGGTGCAACCGGACAGCACGGCGGTGCGGACGGCGTGGACGACCTGGTCGAGGTGATGTCCCTCGTAGGCGTGGACCCGACCGAGGCACACCAGGACGCGACGATCGCCCACGAGCACCGATCGGAGCTCGCCGCCGTGGCCCTCGACCCGGGGCTCGAGGAAGCCGGGGAGCTCGGATGCCATGACGGTGTCCGTCGGTTCCCCGATGGCGTCAGCGGCGGGCTTCCACCCGGACCCGAGGATCACGGCCACGTCGTGGCGCGGGACACCGGTGCGTTCGGCGAGGACTGCGGCGGCCGCCGAGGCTGCCGTGAAGGCGTCCGGTGTGGTCACGACAGCTGTGCCAGCGACTGGCCGGGCCGGGCGCCGGTGTGGCCGATGACGGCCGACGCGGCCACGGACCCGAGCCGGCCGCACTCGGCCAGCGGGAGACCCTGGCTGAGGCCGTACAGCACGCCGGCAGCGTAGAGGTCACCGGCGCCGGTGGTGTCGACCACGGCCGGGACGGGCTCGGCCCGGACCTCCACGATCTCGTCGCGGGTGACCAGCAACGATCCACGCGGGCCGAGCGTGACGCAGGCCAGCCCGACGTCGGCGCGTGCCCGCTCGACCGCCTCGTGCAGTTGCACCCCGTACAGCGCCTCGAGCTCGGCCTGGTTGGCGAAGAGGATGTCGACGGCGTCGCCCACGAGCGAGCGCCACTCGTCGTGGTGGCGCTCCACGCAGAACGTGTCGGACAGGGTCAACGCCACCTTCCGACCGGCGTCGTGAGCGATGCCGGAGGCGTGCCAGTACGCCTCCTTCGCCTCCGGGCGGTCGAAGAGGTAGCCCTCGAGGTAGGTGATCCGGCCGGCGGCGACGAGCTCGGGGTCCACGTCGTCGGCGCAGAAGTGGGCGGACGCGCCGAGGTAGGTGTTCATGGTGCGTTCGGCATCGGGGGTCACCACGATCAGGCACCGCCCCGTCGGTGGACCGTCGAGCGCCGCCGGCGACCGGAACACGACGCCGTTGGCCCGCATGTCGTGGGCGAACACGATCCCGAGCTGGTCGTCGGAGACCTTGCCGAGGTATGCCGCCCGGCCGCCGAAGCTGGCCACGCCGGCGACGGTGTTGGCCGCCGAGCCTCCGGAGACCTCGATCCCCGGCCCCATGGCGTCGTAGAGCTCCTCGGCCCGATCCGTCTCGATCAGCGTCATCGCGCCACGGACGAGCGCCAGGTCGTCCACGAAGGCGTGCTCCTCGTGGCTGAGCACGTCGACGAGGGCGTTGCCGATGCCGACGACGTCGAGGGTGGTTCCATCGGCGCGAACCGGGAGGGATCGGTCGTCGTCGGGATGCGTGCGCACGGGCGGCGACGGTACACCGACCGACCGGCTCGAACGGCAGTCCCGGGGTGCGCCGATGTCCTGCTACGGCACTACGGTGCAGGGATGTCCACGGCTCCCGAGACCACAGAATCGGACCCGTACCGCCTCCCGGCCGATGCCACGCCACACCGGTACGAGCTGACGATCGCGCCCGATCTGGACGGTGCCGAATTCAGCGGATCGGTGGCCATCGACCTCACCGTCCACCGCCCGACGGATGCGCTCACATGCCACGCCAAGGAGCTGTCGATCGGCGAGGCCTGGGTGGTCGCCGACGGCGGCCAACGGATCGACGCCCAGCCCACCCTCGATCCGGACACCGACCGGGTCACGTTCGCGCTGGGCACCACGCTGGCGCCGGGACCCGCGGCCCTCCACGTCCGGTTCGACGGGGTGCTGAACGACAAGCTCCGCGGGTTCTACCGCTCGAGCTACACCGACGACGCCGGCGCCGACCACACCGTCGCGGTCACGCAGTTCGAGGCCACCGATGCCCGACGGGCGTTCCCGTGCTGGGACGAACCCGCGCACAAGGCCGTGTTCGCTGTCACGCTGGAGGTGCCCGACGACCTCCTCGCCATCTCCAACGGCCCGGAGCTGTCACGCGAGCCCGCCGGCGACGGTCGGGTCCGGGTGCGGTTCGCCGACACCATGCCCATGTCGACGTACCTCGTGGCCATGGTGGTCGGCCCGCTCGAGGCCACCGCCGCCGTCGACGTCGACGGCGTCCCGTTGCGCATCGTGCACCGTCCGGGCCAGGGCGACCTCGCCGCGTTCGCCCTCGAGGTCGGGGCGTTCGCCCTGCGGTACTTCGCCGACTACTACGGCATCGTCTACCCCGGCGACAAGATGGACATGGTGGCGGTCCCCGACTTCGCCTTCGGGGCCATGGAGAACCTCGGCTGCGTCATCTATCGCGAGACGCTCCTCCTGCTCGACCCCGACAGCGCCACCCAAGCCGAGAAGATGGCGGTCGTCGACGTGATCGCCCACGAGCTGGCCCACATGTGGTTCGGCGACCTCGTCACGATGCGGTGGTGGAACGGCATCTGGTTGAACGAAGCCTTCGCCACCTTCATGGAGATGAAGTGCTCGTCAGCGTTCCGTCCCGAGTGGGAGCGCTGGATGCACTTCGGCCGTGAACGGACGACCGCGTTCGACACCGATGCGCTGGCTGCCACCCGCCCCATCGAGTTCCCCGTCCACTCCCCGGCCGACGCCGAGGGCATGTTCGACGTGCTCACCTACCAGAAGGGATCCGCCGTCGTCCGCATGCTCGAGCAGTACCTCGGCGAGGACGCCTTCCGTGACGGCATCCGCCGCTACCTGCAGACCCACCAGTTCGGGAACACCGAGACGGGCGACCTGTGGGATGCGCTCGAGGCCGAGACCGGCGAACCGGTGCGGGCCATGATGGACAGCTGGATCTTCCAGGGCGGGTTCCCGCTCGTCACGGTCGAACCCGTCGGCGACGGCATCGGTCTCGAACAGCAGCCGTTCGCGTATCTCCCCACCGGGGACGACCCCGATCCCCAGCGCTGGCACATCCCGATCGTCGCCCGGTTCGGCTCCCAGCAGACCGGCGTCCTGCTCGATGGCGCCTCGACCACCTGTGCCACCGACGGCGGACCGGTCATGGTCAACGCCGGCGGGCACGGCTTCTACCGGACGCTCTACAGCCGCGAGCAGTACGAGTCCTTGTTCGACCAGTTGCCCTCCCTCGAGCCGCTCGAGCGCTACACGATCCTCGATGACGGCCTCGCCCTGTGCCTGCGAGGAGACGTGGCCTCCGGAACCCTCACCCTGCAGATCAAGCGGCTGGTGGCGATGGGCGAGGACGACCTGTCGATCTGGCAGCTCGGAGCCGAGGTGCTCCGCACCCTCGATCGCGCCGTCGTCGACTCCGATCGGGACGCGTTCCGTGCGTGGCAGCGCGAGACGCTCCGTCCGCTGTGGGAGCGCCTCGGTCCGGAGGCCAAGCCCGACGAATCGGATCTGCGTCGGGCCCTGCGGGGCGTGGTGCTCGCCGCCCTCGGGACCGCCGACGATCCGGAGGCGATGGCGCTGGCGCAGGAGGTGTTCGACCGGACCACGGCGGATCCGTCGTCGGTCGAACCCGGGTTGGCGTCCGGGGCGCTCACCGTCGTCGCCCAGCACGCCGACGGGTCCCGGTTCGACGCCATCATCGACCGCTTCCGGCACGGCCGCACCCCGCAGGAGCAGGTTCGGTTCCTGTACGCCGGCGCCAGCGTCCACGACGGCGCGCTCTTCGGGCAGTACCTCGACCTGCTGGCGGGCAACGAGGTCCGCACCCAGAACCTGGCGTTCGCCTACCGGGCCGCGCTGCGCAACCAGCAGCACGGCTCCCTCGCCTGGAGCCGCGTCGCCGAGCGCTGGGACGACCTCATGAGCCGGCTGCCCTCCAACTCCGCGCACCGGCTCGTCGAGGGGATCGTGGTCGTCGACGACCCGGATGCCGCCGCATCGATCGAGGCCTTCCTGCACGACCATCCCATGCCGCAGGCCACGAGGCTGGTGGCGCAGCACATCGAGCGCATGCACGTCTCCGTCGCGCTGCGGGCCCGCATCGGTGACCGCATCGTCGCCGAGCTCCCCTAGCCGCAGTGCCCCGCCATCCTGTCGAGCACGGGTGGCTGGTCGCGCTCGCCAACGCCGGCCGGACCCGGACACCGCCCCCACCCGACCCGGAGGCGCGCCCCGGACCACCCCGGAACCTCGAGGTGTTCGCGGTCGGCCCCGACTGGGTGCAGGTGACCTGGTCGGGGCTCGGACCCGGTCCGATGACGGTCACCGCCGGCGATCACCGCCTCGATGTGGTGGCCGACGGCGGCCCGGGAGGCATGGTCGTCGACGGCCTCCCCGATGACTGCGACATCACCGTCGTGGTCCGCGGACCCGGGATGGGCACCGGCACCTCGCTCACGACGAGGACGTTGGCACGACCACCCGGCGAGGAACTCCTCCGGATCGCCACCGTCAACGACGTCCACGTCGGCAGCCACTCGACCGGGTACTTCCACACCATCGTGGAGCTGCCCGAGCCGGCGGTGCCCCACGCCCAGCGCTGCCTGGCCGCCGCCGTCGACGAGCTCGGAGCCTGGGGCGCCGAGCGCCTCGTGATCAAGGGGGACCTGGTCCACTCGAGCCACCAGGCCAACTGGGACGCTGTGGCCGGGATCCTGGAGACCGTCACCGTGCCCGTCGACCTGCTGCCGGGGAACCACGAGCGAGCCCACCGGGGCGACGTCGCACCGTCCGCCGCGGCCCGGGCGATGGGGATCGAGATGGTCGACGGCGTCCGCGCCGTCGACCACGCCGGCGTGCGCATCGTGCTGGCCGACGTGACGCTGCCGGACACGGACTGGGGCACGGTCCTACCCGTCGCCGACGGGATCGTCTCGGCCGCACGCGTCGACGGTCCGGTGCTGGTCACCATCCACCAGCAGCTCATGCGGTTCCGGTTCCCCACCTACCTCCCTCCGGGGGTGCCGGGGCCACAGGCCCTCACGATGTTGCGGGCGCTCCGTGCCGCCAACCACCGCACCCTGGTGACGTCCGGACACACCCACCGCCATCGTCGCCGCACGATGGCCGGCGTCACCGTCTCCGAGGTCGGGTCCACCAAGGACTTCCCTGGCACCTGGGCCGGGTACCACGTCCACGAGGGCGGCATCGTGCAGGTCGTCCGCCGGATCCAGGAGCCGTCGTGCATCCGCTGGACCGACTGGACCCGCCGGGCCGCCGGCGGCGTGTGGCCGCGGTGGGCGCCCGGATCCCTCGACGACCGGTGCTTCACCCTGCGGTGGTGACCGCTCCGCTCAGCGCAACGGCGCCGTGGCGAACTCCCGCATCCCCTCCCCGAAGCCGATCGTGGCCCGGAAGCCCAGCTCGTCGGCGGCACGGTCGGGCGACGCCACCACGTGGCGCACATCGCCCATGCGGTAGCCACCGACCACCGCGGGCGGCGATGCGCCGAATGCGTCGCAGAGCGCGGACGCCATGTCGAGCACGGTGTGGGGTTCGCCGCTACACACGTTGAACGGGCCCCGGGCGCCGTCGGTGAACAGCGCGGCCACGTTGGCGGCAGCCACGTCCCGGACGTGGACGAAGTCACGCCGCTGGCCGCCGTCCTCGTACACCTCGGGCGTCCGGCCCTGCTCCAGCGCGGAACGGAAGATGCTGGCCACGCCGGCGTAGGGCGTGTCCCTCGGCATCCGGGGGCCGTACACGTTGTGGTACCGCAGCGCGACGACCGCGGCCGCCGTGCTCGCGCTCGAACGCCTCGCACAGATGCTCCTGGTGCAGCTTCGTGGCGGCGTAGACGTTGCGGGGGTCGACCGGCGCATCCTCGGGGACCAACTCCCAGTCCAGCGCCGCCCCGCACACGGGGCACGGGGGCTCGTAGCGGCCGGCGTCCAGGTCGGCGACGTCCCGGGGACCGGGGCGCACGACGCCGTGGCGCTCGCAGCGGTACCGCCCCTCGCCGTAGACCACCATCGACGAGGCGAGGACGATGGGGCCGACGAACCCGACGTCGTGCAGGACCCGGAGCCCCACGGCCGTGCCGACGTCGTTGTCGCCGACGTAGTCGGCCACGTCGGCGAAGTCGACCCCGAGGCCGACCCGGGCCGCCTGGTGGCACACGGCATCGATGCCGTCCACCGCAGCCCGCCAGGCGTCGGCGTCGCGGACATCGCCCTGCACCAGGCGGACCTGGTCGTGGAGGTAATCGGGCCGCCGGGGGTGGACGTGCTCGGCGAGGTGGTCCAGCACCACCACCTCCACCCCGCGATCGACCAGGTCGTCGACGATGTGGGAACCGATGAAGCCGGCTCCGCCCGTCACGAGCACGCGTCTCACCATGGGGACTCCAGTACGAGTTGCAGGACCACGGCGGCCGCCACCTCCGCGGCGAGCCACCAACGGGCGGGACGGGAAGGGAAGACGGCCGTGGCCGCCGCCAGCCACGGTACGAACGGGAGCCAGATGCGTTCCACCTCGCCCTTGGAGAGGCCCGACAGGTCGGCCAGGACCACACCCAGCAGCGCCCCACCCGCCACCGCCCACAGTCGACGGTCCCGCAGCCGGGCGAGGGCCACCGGGATCGCCGGACCGAGCGCCACGAGGAAGGCGCCGGGGTTGCCGAGGAGCGCGAAGTACCAGAACGGCCGGAACCGGCCGGCGCCCTTGACGTACTCGTCACGGGTGGCCTGGAGACCGTCGAACCACCAGAAGCCGCTGGCCGCGAACGCCGCCGTCACCACGAGGGCACCGACGGCACCGACCAGCAGCGGCCGCACGCGGCGTCGGGCCACGACCACCACCACGGCGGGGAGCAGCATCACCGCGGCGCCGTACGACAGGTGCAGGGCCAGGGCGGCAGCGCCGCCGGCGACGAGCGCCGCCACGTCCGAGCGGGGACCACGATCGGCCGTGGCCACGGCGAACAGCGCGATGGCAGCCGCGATCACGCCGGCGAAGAGGGCGTCCATCGACGTGGCCACCCAGACCAGCGCCGGGACGGCGACCAGGAACGGCACCACCCGCCGGGCCGCGGCCTCGCCGACGACGGAGCGGACCGCGACGGCCACGGACACCACAGAGGACGTCCCCACCACGATGACCACGGCGGCCGACCAACGGGGACCGGCGAGGCCGACGCGCTCCTGCAGCCAGAACACGAGCGGCCCGGCCACGGGATGACCCCGGACATGCGTGGGGTAGTCGGCGATCCGGGCCACGAAGGTGGAGACGAACTCGCGTGCGCCGAGGCGGTCGATGTCGCCCAGCACGGCCCGGTACTCGTAGCCCGTCTCGAGGGGCGCGGCGACCGCATCCCAGCCGTCGACAGCGGCCAGGGTGGTGGCGAAGGCGGCCGACGCCGCCCAACTGCCCACCAGCAGAAGCCACCACTGCACCCGTGCCGCCGCCCACGGCAGGCCCCACACCAGCGCAACGCCCACGACCACCGGCAGCACGGCCCGGGACGGCACCGAGGGCTCCCAGTGGGCGATGAGCGGCGGCCAGCCCAGCGCGAGTCGGTGCACCAGCGATGACGTGCCCACGATCCGGGCCGCGAGCACCCAGGCGACGGCGGGCCCGAGGACGGCCAGCGCGGGGACCGCGCTGCGGCGGACCATAGGCTCGGCCGCCGTGCCTGACGTCGTGATCCCCGTGCTGGACGAAGCCGACGCCATCGGGTCGGTGGTCCGCGCCATGCCCGACGGTTACCGGGCGATCGTGGTGGACAACGGCTCCACCGACGGCTCGGGTGCGGTCGCGGCCGCCGCCGGCGCGACCGTGGTGGTCGAGCCGCGACGGGGCTTCGGGGCCGCCTGCTGGACGGGGCTCATGGCGGCCACCGACGACATCGTCTGCTTCATGGACGGCGACGGATCGCTCGATCCTCGCCACCTCCCCGAGGTGGTGGCGCCGGTCGTGTCCGGGGCGGCCGACCTGGTCATGGGACGTCGGGTGGCAGCGCGAGGCGCGTGGCCGGTCCACGCCCGCATCGCCAACCGCGCCCTCGCCTGGGAGCTCCGCCGCCGGACCGGCATGGCGCTGCGCGACCTGGGGCCGATGCGGGCCGCCCGGCGCCAGCCGCTGATCGACCTGGGCCTGACCGACCGCCGCTTCGGCTGGCCGCTCGAGATGGTGGTGGCGGCCCACGCCGCCGATTGGCGCGTCGCCGAGGTCGACGTGCCGTACGCCGAACGGACGGGACGATCGAAGGTGACCGGCACCGTGAAGGGCACGGCGCGGGCCGTGCGGGACATGGCCCGCATCCTCCGACGACATCCCGACTGACGCACGCCGGGCAGTCTGGCAGCCGCTCGACTTGTCGCCGGCCGTGCCACCGTCGACGATGGGCCGGTGGCGGACCGCGATGTCGAGGAGCACCGGGCCGAGATCACCCGCCAGAACCGGACCACACCCACCGTCGTGCTCGTCGTGCTGGTGTGTGCCGTGGTGGCGGTGTTCGTCACCTCCTCCGGCGACGACTCCACCGATCCCGCGCCGGCACCCACCTCGAGCGTCGTACCGACCACGGCCCGGCCCGCGCCCGTCACGGCCACCACCACCCGCACCTCGCCCACCACCACCCCTCCGCCGGGGACGCCGCCGGCCCTGACCGGCATCGCCGTCGCCGCCGATCGCCTCTACGTGTTCGGACCGCGAGGTCCGGGCCGGATGGGGGCCACCGTGGCCCGGGACCTGGCCCTCGGCGAGGTCACGGCGGCGATCGCCGTCGGCGACGACCTCGCCGTGCTCGGTCCGGAGGGTTCGCTGCTCGTCGGTCGGGAAGGCGTCCCGTTCCGCCCCGTGGCCTGCTGCTACACCGACCTGTTCGCCTCCAACGAGGACGGCGACGTGTGGGGCGTCGAGGGCACGCAGCGAGCCGCGCTCGTCGACCTGACGGCGGGCCCGACGGGAACCACCATCGACCTCGGCGGCGACGTCGTCGCCGGCCTCGGCCCGTTCGGGCTGGTCACGATCGACGGCGCGGGGCAGGCGACATGGCGGCGGCCGATCTTCTCGCCGAGCCCGATCCCGGTTCCCGACGGCCGGGTCGCGCTGAGCAGCGGGGGTGACCTCGTCGCCTCCACCGTTCCCGCCGAGGAGACGATCGAGGTCCGCCGCATCGAGGACGGGTCCCTCGTCCAGGCGATCCCTGTCCCCGACCCGTCGGAACCGGTGCGATGGGTCGTGCTGTCGACGGCTGGCGACGCGTTGGCCGTGGCCCAACCGACGCTGACCACCGTCTTCGCCCTGGACGGCACGGCGAACATGTCGCGCTTCGAAGGAGGCGGACAGCGACCGGTGGCCATCGGTGGCGGCCGGTTCGTCGCCATCGTGGACGGCGTGATGGTCGATGCACTCGGTCCCGTGTCGTTCGCCGCCGAACCGCTGGTCATCGCCACGCGTGCCGAGTGACGGGCGGGGCCACGCCGGTCAGCCGACGGCGTCGGCCCAGGACAGGCCCTCCTCGAGGGCCATGCGGTAGCGCACCGTCTTCGCCGGCCAGTTCCAGCCCAGCGCGCCGCGCACTTCTCCGTCGCGCCCGTAGAGGGCCACGAAGCGGCCCTCCTCGACCGATCCGTCGGTCACCACCATGTCGCCTTCGGCCCGGCCCGCCACCTGGATGCGGACGTCGTACTGGTCGGACCAGAACCACGGCACGGGGTCGTACGGCTCGGCCTCGGCGTCGGGGGTGACCAACCGGCGGCCGGCGGCCCGGCCCATGTCGGCGGCGTGGTCCCAGTGCTCGATCCGGATGCGGCCGTAGCGGGGGCTGTCCCACCGGGCGACATCCCCGCAGGCGACGATCCCGGGCTCGACGAGGCAGCTGGCGTCGGCCAGGACACCATCGTCGACCGGCAGCCCCGACCCGGCCAGCCATCCGGTATTGGGCACCACGCCGATGCCGACCACCACCACGTCGGCGTCGACGACCGAGCCGTCCGACAGGCGGATGCGCTCGACGCGGTCGCGGCCCTCGATCGCCTCCACGGCCGCGCCGAGGCGGAGGTCGACACCGTGGCGGCGGTGGAGGTCGGCGACCGTGGAGCCCATCTCGGCGCCGAGGACGCGCACCAGCGGCTGCTCGAGCGGCTCCACCAGCGTGACGGCGTGACCACGGACGCGGCACGTGGCCGCCACCTCGGCGCCGATGAACCCGGCGCCCACCACCAGGACCCGGCCGACACCCGCGTCGAGGTCGGCCCGCAGCCCCAGGGCGTCGTCGAGGGACCGGATGACGTGGATCCCGGCGAGGTCGGGCTGATCGGGGAGGCGCCGCGGCTCGGCTCCCGTGGCGATGACGAGGCCGTCGTAGTCGAGCTCGTCACCCGACGCCAGCTCGACGACGCGGCGGCGCGGGTGGAGGGCGACGGCCCGCTCGGAGAGGAGCCAGTCGAGCTCGAGATCGTCGTCGAGCGCCGCCCCCCACTCGGTGGACGCCTCGTCGTCGCCGGCCAACACGCCCTTCGACAGCGGCGGACGCTCGTACGTGCGGCGCATCTCCTCGCCGACGATGCGGATCGTGCCGTCGAAGCCCGCGGAGCGCAGCTCGGAGGCGGCCCCGAAGCCGGCGATGGATCCGCCGACGACGATGACGGTGTCCATGGGAGGCGGTGTCGTCCCGCCCTACTCGTCTTCGATGGAGATGGCCTGCTTCGGGCAGCGCTTGACGGCCTCTTCGACCTTCGGGCGCAGCGCCTCCGGCGGCTCCTCCTGCAGGACGTACAGGAAGTCGTCGTCACGCACCTCGAAGACCTCCGGCGCGATGCCCATGCAGATCGCGTTCGACTCGCACAGGTCGAAGTCGACGACCACCTTGTATGCCATTTGATCAAGTCCCTTCTCGGTCCGTTGCGTCTCGGCAGCGTATCGACCGACCTGGCATGCTCGCCCGATGCCCCGCCCGCAGTCGCTCTCGGCCGCCCAGGCGCGCCGCATCTCGCTGCGGGCCACCGGGCTCGACGCGCCTCGGCCGTCGGGACGCATCGACCGGCGCCACCTGCGCCGGGTCATCGACCGGCTCGGCTGCATCCAGATCGACTCGGTCAACGTGTGCGTGCGCACCCAGTACCTCCCGTTCTTCTCCCGCCTCGGGCCCTACGACCGGGCCCTGCTCGACCGTCTCGCCTACCGGGACAACGAGCTGTTCGAGTACTGGGGCCACGTGGCGTCGCTGGTCGACGCCGCCCTCCATCCCCATCTGCGCTGGCGCATGGCCGAGGACCACCACTGGGGCAGCCTGTCGCGCGTGGCCGACGAGCACGCCGACCTGGTGGCCGCCCTCGAGGCCGAGGTGCACGCCAACGGTCCGCTCAGCGCCGGCGAGCTCGACGACACCGAACGTCGGAAGGGCCCGTGGTGGGGATGGGGTGACACCAAGCGGGCGCTCGAGCACCTGTTCTGGGCCGGGCGCGTGGGGGCGCTGCGGCGAGGGAACTTCGAACGGGTCTACTGCCACCCCACCGACGCCGTCCCGTCAGCGGTGCTCGACGCCCCGACCCCACGGAGCGAGGACGCCAAACGGACGCTGCTGCTCCGGGCGGCCCGGGCCCACGGCGTCGCCACGGCGCAGGACCTGGCCGACTACTGGCGCCAGAACATCGGCGATGTGCGCCGACTCCTCGCCGGGCTCGTGGCCGACGGGGAGCTCGAGGAGGTCGCCGTCGACGGGTGGCGCGACCCCGCCTACCTCCACCCGGAGGCCAGCGTGCCGCGCGCCGTCGACGCCTGCGCGCTCGTGTCGCCCTTCGACCAGGCCATGTGGCAGCGCGACCGTGTCGCCCGTCTCCACCGCTTCGACTACCGCATCGAGATCTACGTGCCGGCGCCGAAGCGGGTGTACGGCTACTACGTGCTGCCGTTCCTGCTCGGAGACACCTACGTGGCCCGGGTCGACCTCAAGGCGGACCGGACCGGCCGGCGCCTGTTGGTGCAATCCGCCCACGCCGAACCCGACCTGCACGCTCGTGGCACCGACGAGGTCGAGGTGGCCGACCGTTTGATGGGTGAGCTCTCGATGCTGGCGGGCTGGCTCGACCTCGACGAGGTCCACGTCGAGCGGCGGGGGGACCTGGCCGGCGCGCTGGCGGTCAGGGCTGGTCCGGCCAGGCGGTGAGCACCTCGGCGCCGTCGTCGGTGACGAGGATGGTGTGTTCGAACTGGGCGGTGCGCTTGCGGTCGATCGTCACCGCCGTCCACCCGTCGTCCCACATCTGGTGGCCGTGGGCGCCCATCGTGATCATGGGTTCGATGGTGAAGGTCATCCCCGGTTCCATCACGGTGGTGAGGCGGGGCTCGTAGTAGTGCGGGATGTGGTCGTCGGTGTGGAACTGCTCGCCGATCCCGTGGCCCACGAAAGCCCGCACCACCCCGTATCCCTGCGGTTCGGCGTGGGACTGGATGGCCCGGCCGATGGCGTTGAGGGGCTGGCCCGGCCGCACGGTGTCGATGGCGCGCTCGAGGCACTCGAGGGTCACCTGGACCAGGCGGCGGGAGGCGGGGTCGACCTCGCCGACGAGGAACGTCCGGTTCGTGTCGCCGTGCACACCCTCGCGGAAGATCGTGACGTCGATGTTGACGATGTCGCCGTCGCGAAGCTCGCGGTCGTCGGGGATGCCGTGGCAGATGACCTCGTTGAGCGAGGTGCAGATCGACTTCGGGTACGGCGACTCGGGCCCGCCGTAGTTGAGCGGGCTGGGGTAGGCGCCGACGTCGATGGTGGCCTCGTGGCAGATCCGGTCGAGATCGTCGGTGGTGATGCCGGGTCGCACGGCGGCCCCGGTGATGGCCAGCACCTTGGCGGCATCGGCCCCGGTGCGCCGCATGCGCTCGATGATCTCCGGGCGCTTGACCAACGGTTCGGGCCACCGGGCGACGGCGGACCCGTCGGCGTAGGCGGGACGCTCGACGTCGGCCGGGACCGTACGCATGGGCGACTGCCGCCCCGGCCGGATGGGCTCGAAGCTGTCCTTGTGGCAGCGCTTGAACTTGCGCCCGCTGCCGCAGAAGCACAGGTCGTTGGCCTTGAGGGTCGCAGTCACCCGATCCAGGCTACCGGCGGACCGCCGGCGTGCCGGCGGCGTGCCGGTTCACCGCTCGACCCATCGGTCAACGAGTTCTTGTCAGACCCCATGAGGAGAATGGGGTGTATGACCGGTTCCGCCGCCTACGCCCGTGACGCCGACGTCGCGGCCGCGGCGCGAGACCGGTTGGACCATGCCGCCGAGCTCGCCGATGCAGCCGAGTCGGCCCAGCGCCGGCTGTTGGCCGAGCTGATCGAGCTGTGGCCCACCGCGGCGTGGTTGGCGGCGGGCGCATCGTCAGCGAAGCGCTGGCTGGTCACCTACACCTCGTTGTCGTACCGCGACGCCGCTCGGCTCGAACGGATCGCCGGTCTGTGCGCCGCCCACCCCACCCTGGCCGACGCCGTCGTGTCGGGGACGCTGCCGGTGCGCCGAGCCGACGTACTGGGTCGAGCGGCCACGCCCGAACGAGCCCCGTACCTGGCCGACTCGTTACCGGCCCTGTTGCGGTTGAACACCGACACGACCGACGACGACCACTTCACCACCGCCGTGCGCTACTGGGCCGAACGCGTCGACGAACACTGCGCCCCCCGCCGCGTCCAACCCCACTCGCTGACCTTCACCGAACGCCTCTTCGGCGGCGGCCAGATCCACGGCGACCTCGCCCCCGTCACCTTCGCCACCGTCCGCACCGCCGTCGACGCCTGGACCCAGAACCCCGACCCCACCGACGCCCCCCACACCCGCACCCTGTCCGAACGCCGCGCCGACGCCCTCGACGACCTCGCCCACTTCGCCCTCACCCACCACGACACCGACCACCACGACACCGACTACCACGACGGCCCCGCCGATGACGACGACGTCGACTGGGACGACCTCCACGCCCACGACACCTTCGACGGCTCCTACCCCGGCGACACCCTCGACGAAGCCCTCGCCACCCTCCACACCGCCCCGGACACCGGCCCGGACACCGACCCCGGCGACCTGGATCCGCTGGTCCTGCTGCGCCGCCGCCTACGCCGCGCCGAACAACACCACCGCCGACGCACCCGCCGCCGGGTCCGGGCCCGCTCCGGCGTCTGCGTCAACGTGCACATCGACCTGCGCACCCTCGCCGGCCTCCGCGACCACGACGACCTCGACGACCTCGTCCTGCGCGGCGAGGGATGGAACCTCACCCGCACCGCCGCCGAACACCTGCTCTGCGACTCCGCCCTCGTCGCCACCCTCTTCGACGGCACCACGAAGATCCTCGACGCCAACCACGCAGCCGAACAATTCTCCCACTCCCAACGACGAGCCATCGCCGCCCGAGACGGCCACTGCGTGTTCCCCAGCTGCACCCGACAACCCCGCCACTGCGACACCCACCACCTGAAACACCGAGAACACGACGGACCGACCCGAGTCGACAACGGCGCCCTCCTGTGCCGCTTCCACCACCGCCTCGTCCACGAACACGGCTGGCACCTCCTCATCGACCACACCGACCACTGGACCGCCATCGACCCCCACGGCACCCACTGGACCGGCCGACCGGTGGCGGCTCGACCGCCCCACCCACCGGTGACCCGAAGACCCACCCACCACAACGCCACCTGACCCGACCCGAGCCCCGGTCGGGTCACCGGCGCGCCCCCGACCCACCGGGCAACGGCACCGGCACCGGCACCGGCATTGCAACGGCACCGACACCGGCATTGCGCCGGCATGGCGACGTCAGGGCTCAGCAGTCAGCAGCGCCGCGCCAGCCGAGCTGGTCCAGCGGGCCGTGGCCGGCGCCGAGGTGCCACTCGACGGCGCCGAGCAGGGCGGCGTGGACGAAGGCCTTGGCCGTCCGGACGGCCGTGCGGGCGTCGTCGCCGAGGGCGAGGCGGGCGGCGGTGGCGGCCGAGAAGGTGCATCCCGACCCGTGGTCGTTGGCGGTCTCGACCCGGTCGAGGACCAATCGTTCGACACCCCCGTCCACGTCGGCGACCACGTCCACCGCACCGGTCCCCTCGTCGTCGGCGTCGCCACCCTTCACCACCACCAGCTCCGGGCCCAGGCGGGCCAGCTCCACGGCGGCGGACTCCATGTCGGCGACGGTGCGCAGGGCCCGGCCCACGAGCAGGCCGGCCTCGGCTCGGTTCGGGGTGAGGATCCGGGCCCGGGGCACCAATCGATCGAGGTAGGCCCGCTCGACGTCGGGCGCGAACAACCGCTCACCCGTGGCGCGGACGAGCACCGGGTCGACGACCAGGTCGACGCCGCCGGCGAGCGCCGCCCACCCCGCCACCGCCGCCACCGTGTCCGCCGATCCGAGGAACCCCGTCTTCACGGCACGGACGTCGAGGTCGTCGGCGACCGTACGGGCCTGCGCCACCACGAACTCGGGCGGCACGAGGTGGACGCCACGGATTCCCACGGTGTCCTGCGCGGTCAGCGCCGCGACCGCGCTCGCTCCGTGCACCCCGAGGGCAGCGAAGGTCCGCAGGTCGGCGTGGAGGCCGGCACCGCCGGCCGAGTCGATGCCGGCGATGGACAGGACCACGACCGGTGTTGCCATCGCGGCGACGCTAATCCGCCTCCGACGCCGTGCCCGGCTGACGACACGACGCCGACGGCCGGCCTATCCGGCGGCGGGCACGGGGACGGCGGGCTGGTCGGCGCCCGGCGCATCGCGGCGCCAGCCCACCGTGGCCCCCACGAGGATCACGAGGCCACCGATCAGGGCGATTCCCCGGGGCACGCCGACGGCACCGACGAGGCTGCCGGCGAGGACGATGCCGACGAGCTGCGCCGACGCCGACGACACGTGGTCGGCGGCGAGCACCCGGCCGTGCATCACCTCGGGTGCATTGCGCTGCAGCAGCGTCCGCGACGGTCCGGCCAGCATGGCCGTGAACACGCCCCAGATCATGACGCCGCCGAACGCCACCCCGAGGATGGGGGTGCCGAGGTAGACGATGGCGCCGATACCCGACGCGGCGACGCCGATCGACACGAAGCCCAAGGTGGCCAACCGGTCCTCGAGACCGGCGACCACCAGGCCGGCGAGGACCAAGCAGATCCCGAAGACCGTCTGGAGCGCGGCGAACGTGCCCGGCGTCCGGTGCAGGACGTCGCGGACGTAGAGCGGCTCGGCGAGCAACGCCGCCCCGTAGAGCATGTGGACGGAGGCGAGGGCGGTGACGGCCCGCCGCAGCACCGGCGTGCGGGCCACGTGCACCCAGCCGGCGAAGGAGTCCCGGAAGGTGGCCGGGGCGGCGTCGGGGTCGACGGCGATCTGGCGGATGCGCACCAGGGGCAGGACGACGAGTCCGAGCAGGTAGGTGAGTGCGTCGAACACGAACGCCCCGTGGAAGCCGAACAGGGCGATGGTGATGCCGGCGGCGACGGGGCCGAGCACGATGGCGAGCTGGTCGCACAGCGCCACCACCGCGTTGGTCCGCGCCAGGTCCTCGGCCACGACGATCCGCGGCGGAAGCGACTGCAGGGCGGGCACGGCGAGGGCGCCGGCGACGCCGTGGAGGAGCGAGAGCGCCGCCAGCGTGCGGAAGTCGTGGGCGGAGATCAGCGCCAGCGACGCAGTGGCACCGAGGAGCTTGGCGCCGGCCAGGATGCGGCGCGCCCCGTACCGGTCGATCACCGCGCCGGTCACCGGGCCCAGGACGACGGCAGGCAGGCTGAATGCCAGCCCGAACATCGCCACGTCGTGGGCGGAGGCGTCGAACTCGAACGCGGCGTATCCCCAGATCGCGATGAGGGTCGCCCACGTGCCGACGGCACTGAGCGCCTCGGCGGCGAGGAAGCCTCGGACGCGCCGGTCGCGGAGGGTCTGGGAGTGCATCGCCGGCACGGTACCGACGCCTGGCGGGAGGCGGACCGCGCTTTTCCGATCGCTCAGGCGCGTCCGAAGTCGTCGTCGAGCCGCACGATGTCGTCCTCGCCGAAGTAGTCGCCCACCTGCACCTCGATGAACACGAGGTCGTCGTCGGCCCGGTTGGCGACGCGATGCGCGGCGCCGACGGCGATGTCGACGGCCTGGCCCGGCTCGACCTCGACGTCGGTGCCGTCGAGGGTCACGGTGGCGGTCCCGCTGACGACGTACCAGTGCTCGGCCCGGCGGGCGTGGGTCTGGTAGCTCAGGCGCTTGCCGGGGTGCACGACGATGCGCTTGACCTTGTGGTCGTCCTCGTCGGACAACACCGTGTAGTTGCCCCAGGGGCGCTCGTCGTACTCGTGTCCAGACATGGAGGGACAGTCTGGCGCACGAGGACCCGGGGACGAAGGGTCAGCCCGTGGCGAGGATGACCAAGCCCTGGAGTAGGCCGACGCCGGCGCCGAGCGCACCGCCGATGGCGACGAGGATCCACTCGTCCTGCTCGAAGATCCCGCGGAGCAGTCGTTCGAACTCCAGTTTGGGCATGGCGCGCAACCGGGACTCGACCAGCTCGGCGACGCCCAGCTGCTGCTCGATGTAGGCCTCCACCTCCGAGCGCACCTCGGGAACGGCCTGGCCCACCCGGGTGATCACCATCCACTTGACAGCCTCGAGCTGCTCGTCGGTGACGGTGGTCTGGGTCATCAGCTCGACCATCGGGCGGGCGGCGTCGACGCGCTCGCCCACCTTGGTGAGCACGAGCCGGGCGATCCGCGTGCCGGCCTCGCCCTCGCTGATGATGCGGAGCAGGTTGTGCGGGGTGAGGATCTCACGGGCGGTGATGCGCCCGTAGTCGGCGGCGATCTCGTCCTGGCGGGACGGGAACATCCCCTGGTAGGTGACCACGCCGGCATAGGTGGTGGGTTCGATCGGACGGAAGATCATCTGCAGCGCCAGCCAGTTGGTCCCCAACCCGACGATGCCACCGACGATCGGCAGGAGCCACCACTGGTCGAACACCGAGAACGACAGCGCTTGCCCGCACCCGATGACGAACCCGAAGTAGCCACCGAGGCGCACGATGGCGGACAGTTCGGCGCCGCCGATCTCCCGGAACAGCCGCACGAGCCGCTTGACGTTGGGACCGGAGAGCAGGTCGTACACCAGCGCCTCCAGATCGAGGAGCTCGTGGCTGATGCCCTGGAGGTCGTCGAAGACCTCCTGGGTGAGCCGCCGGCCCTCGGCCCGTACCTGGTCGACCACCATCTGCTGGGCGTCCGGCGCCATGTCGTCCCACATGCCCGGCGCCAGCAGCTCGGCCGCGTCGCGCAGGACGATCGGCAGCTCGGCGGCGAGGCGATCCGAGAACAGCTCCTCCATCTCGGCCGGGTCGAGTCGTGCGGCCAGGTCGGCGGGCGAGACGACGGCGCGGACGTTGCCGGCCACATCGGCCGCGAAGGTGTCGGCCTTCGAGGGCAGCACGCCCTGCCAGCCGATCGGGCCGACGCCGATGAACTCCTCCGGCTCGAAGATCATCTTCACGGCGGCCCAGTTGGTGATGTAGCCGATGAACGCCGTGACGAGCGGCACGACGACGATGACGGTGAGGAGGCTGGTGGCGAGCACGGTCCCGTCCGATCAGGGGAGATATCGGACAAACCGTACTCAGGCCTGATGCGCTGGGGCGATCTCGGGGGGTCAGCCGTTGTCGGTGGTGACGTCGAGGATGTCGTCGAGCTTGATGATCTCCTCCATCGTCACGACCCCGATGAACAGACCGCGCTCGTCGGTGACGGGAAGCCGCTCGATGGCGGCGGCGTCCATGGCCTCGACGGCCTGGCGCAACAGCCAGTCCGGGCGGGCAGTGGGCACGTCGGTGCGCATGATCTCGGTGATCGATGTCGTGTCCCAGGCCTCACGGGGCAGCTGGCGCAGCTCGTCGATGCGGACCGTGCCCACGTAGTCGGCGCCGTCGACGACAGGTACGGACTGCTGACGGGAGCCGATGACGTGGTGCCAGAAGAACTCCTGCGCCGTGGCGGTGGGGGGGATGGTCAACACGTCGGAGCTCAGCGCCGAGGCCAACGGCATCGAGAAGCGGCGTTCGAGGTGGCCGAGGCGCGAGCCGGCCTGGGCCTTCGACACCGACATGCGACCCATCATGAGCTGGGCGGAGACGGCGGCGATGAGGCCGGGGACGATGAACCCGGGCCGACCGGTGGTCTCCGCCACGAACATCACGGCCGCGAGGGGGACGCGGTAGCCGGCCCCCAGGAAGGCGGCGATGCCGATGAGCGGGAACAGGGTGGAGTCGGTGTCGCCGAACAGTCCGCCGACGGCACGACCGAGCAGCGCGCCCTGGACGACCAAGGGCACGAACAGACCTCCGGCGCCGCGCCCACCGAGCGTCACGGCGGTGGCCGCGGCACGGAGCGCGAACAGGAGCAACACGAGG
Source organism: uncultured Acidimicrobiaceae bacterium (assembly GCA_963811245.1). GTDB lineage: Bacteria > Actinomycetota > Acidimicrobiia > Acidimicrobiales > Salinilacustritrichaceae > Salinilacustrithrix. The sequence continues at coordinate 921,951 of CAWEQL010000007.1, read as the reverse complement.
CCGATGGCACGGCTGGGATCGACCGACCAGCGCACGGTGTCGTAGCCGGCGCCCAGGGTGAAGGGAGCGTCGAAGACGACGTCGCTGACCCACGCCAGCAGGGCGAGGAGCACGCCGGCGACGGTGGCGAGCAGGAGGGGATCGTGCTGGGACCCCAGCTTCTTGATCCGCTGGACCCCGACGGCGAAGAGCCGGGCAATGGCGCCGCACAGCAGGCCGAGGGCGACGGCGCCGGCCAGCTCCTGGAACCCGAAGCCGGGCGAGCCCGACACCGGCAGCAGCGGTTCGGTGCCGAGCAGGGCGACGAAGGTGAGGTAACCGGCGGCGGCGGCGATGGACGCCGGCAGCAGCTGACGGCGGGCCAGGTCGTCCCGGTACGGGACCTCGAGGGCGAAGACCACGCCGGTGGCGGGGGCGCGGAAGATCGCAGCCACGCCGGCGGCGGCGCCGGCCACGAGCAGCACCTTCGCCTCGTCCCGGGAGAAGAACCGGCTCAGACGCGACTGCAGGAGGGTGCCGGCGCCGGCGCCGGCGTAGATGGCCGGACCCTCGTACCCGAGCGCCCCGCCTGAGCCGAGGGTGAGGAACGAGGCGAGCAGACGGGCGGGGAACGGCCGCAGCGACAGCGGCCGGTTGCGGTCGTGGAAGTTCTCGATGTACTCGTCGGCGGTCGACGGTGAGTCCTCGCCCCCCAGGTACTTGATGCACAGGGCAGCGCCGACGAGGCCGATGAGCGGGGCGAGGCAGCGCACCCACAGCGGCGTGTCGAGCAGGGAGTCGAAGACCAGCTCGCGGGTGAGCTTGTCGAAGCCGGCCACGGCGGCGCCGGTGACGATGCCGGTGGCGGCGGCGAAGAACAGGACCTGCTGCGACCGGCGGCTGAGGGCGAGGATCTGCTTCCTGCGGCTGGCATCGGGCAGGTGGAGGTACTTGCCGTCCATCAGTCGAACACGACCGTTCGGTTGGCGTAGGCGAGCACCCGGTGTTCGAGGTGGAGCCGGACGGCGCGGGCGAGCACGGTGCGTTCGAGATCTGCACCGAGACGGACGAGGTCGGCGACGTCGTGGCGGTGGCTCACCGCGGTGACCTCCTGGTGGATGATCGGCCCCTCGTCGAGTGCGCTGGTGGCGTAGTGAGCGGTGGCGCCGATGAGCTTGACGCCCCGTTCGTAGGCCTGGTGGTACGGCTTGGCGCCGACGAACGCGGGCAGGAAGGAGTGGTGGATGTTGATGATGCGGTTGGGGAAGGCGGCGACGAACTCCGGGGGCAGGATCCGCATGTACCGGGCCAACACGACGAGGTCGACGCCGCTGGCCTCCACGAGCTTGCGCATGGCCTCCGACTGCAGGTCGGGGGCCTCCGGGTCGACGGGGAGGAGGTGGAAGTCGATGCCCTGGCGTTCCACCATGGCCTCGTGGTCGTCGTGGTTCGACGCCACGAACGCGATGGACGCCCGCAGCTCGCCGAGCTCGATCCGGGCCAGCAGGTCGGCGAGACAGTGGCCCTGCCGGGACACGAGCACGGCGATGCGCGGCGGCGGGCCGGACTCGTGGGCGCTCCAGGTCATGCCGTAGGCGGCGGCGACGGGGCGCATGGCGGCTTCGATGTCGGCGCCGGCGGGAAACGTGGCCTCGACCCGCTGCAGGAACAGGTCGTGGACCCGGTCCGTGTGCTGGTCGGCGTGGACGATGTTGCCGCCCAGCGCGGCGATGGTCTGGCCCACCGCCGCGACGATGCCCGGTTGATCGGGGCAGCGCAGCAGCAGGACCGTACTCACATCTCCCGACACTAGGGAGCGTCGCCGACCCGGACGAATCCAGTCAATGTCGGGGGACGGACACCACCGAACCCGAAGGGTTCGCGTGGAGGTGAGGGGATTCGAACCCCTGGCCTCCTCGATGCGACCGAGGCGCTCTAGCCAACTGAGCTACACCCCCTGGAGGGAGCCGAGACACTACCCCAGGGTCGGATCGAATCCGAACCGGGGTGCGCCCGGATCAGTTGGCGGAACGGCGCAGCAGCGCCTGCTGCGTGGCCGACTGGCGGGTGGCCGGCATGTAGCGAACGTTGGCCGGCATCCGGCTCTGCTTGATCTGCAGGAGCAGGGCGACATAGCCGAGCAGGGCGGCATCGACGATGAGCTGCAGCAGCCACACGTTGCCCCCGAGCAGGACGGCCAGGACGAAGGTCAGCGCCGCGGCCGAGGCCAGCGTGGTCACCACGTCGCGGCGGCGCCGGAGTACGTCGTTGCGGCCGAGCGCGGGGCGGGGGGCCACGCGTGAGGTCGGCGTGCGGGCCTGGCGGGCGTAGCCCTCCTGGAGCGGGGCACCGTTCAATGCCCGGCCGGTGCGCTGGAGCACGGCGAGCTGCTGGTGGAAGTCGACCACCGATGATGACGGATGCGTTGCCCGACGCCGCTGGAGGAACGGTGGGACCAGGACTCCGGCCCAGATCGCAGCAAGCACCACTAGCACCATGACGGTCATGCTCCTCGCCTCGCTTTCGGTGTCAGGAAGGGTAGGGACGGCAGGGTCCGGGCTGGTGGACCCCACATCCGAGGGGGCATGGACTTGTTACGTTTCTACTACGAAACGACACGCGGCGGCAACCATGCCGACCGACCTCGTTCCCCCGACGGTCAGGAACGATGGTCCCCGTCGGGTGAGGCCGGGTGGCGGCGGTAGGTACCCGAACGGCCGCCCGTCTTCTCCCACAGGGTCAACTCGCCGATCACCATCGCCCGATCGGCGGACTTGCACATGTCGTAGATGGTGAGGCAGGCCACCGCACAGGCCGTCATCGCCTCCATCTCGACGCCCGTGCGGTCGATGGTGTCGACCTGGGCCTCCACCTCGATGAAGTCGTCCTCGATCCGGAAGTTCACCAGCACGGAACCCACGAGCAGCGGATGGCACAGCGGGATGAGATCGGGGGTGCGCTTGGCGGCCTGGATCCCGGCCACGCGGGCCACGGCGAGGACGTCGCCCTTGGTGATGGCGCCGCGGGCGACCAGCGAGGCGGTGTCCGGCGTCATCGAGACCCGGCCCCGGGCCACAGCCCGGCGATGGGTGGGGTCCTTGGGGGTGACGTCCACCATCCGGGCCCGGCCGAGGGGATCGAGGTGGGTGAGTCCGCGCTCCGACATCGGCCGGAGCCTACGGGATATCCCGCGGGCGGGCCGACCGGCCGTCAGCCGCCGATCTGCGACATCGACTTGCGCGGCCGCACGAACTGCACCTGTCCGATGGAGTGGCCGGCCCACTTGGCCGCCACCGCCGATTCGATGACGGCGGCGAGGTCGTCGTCGGTGGCGCCGGAGCGCATCGGGCCCCGGAGGTCGAACTCGTCGAGGGCGAACAGGCAGTTCCGGAGCTGGCCTTCGGCGGTGAGGCGGACTCGGTCGCACCCCTCGCAGAACGGATCGGGTCACGCTGGGGATCACCCCGAAGACGGCACCCGGTCCCCCGGCGGGGAGGTCGAGGTAGCGGAACCGCTCGGCGGGCTCGGATCCCCGCTGGACCGCCTCGATCGGGAACACCTCGCCGATGCGACGCACGATCTCGGCCTGCGGGACCACCTGGGCGTGCTGCCAGCCGGCGTCGGCGTCGAGCGGCATGAACTCGATGAAGCGCACGGTGACGCCGGTGTCCCGACCGAACCGGGCGAAGTCGACCACCTCGTCGTCGTTGATGCCGCCGATGAGCACCACGTTGACCTTCACCGGATCGAGACCGGCCGCCTGCGCCGCCCGGATCCCGGCCAGCACGTGGTCGAGCTCGTCGCGTCGGGTGAGGGCCTGGAACCGGTCGGGACGGAGCGAGTCGAGGCTGACGTTGATGCGGGCCAGGCCGGCATCGACGAGATCGTGGGCCACATGGCGCAAGGTGGCGCCGTTGGTGGTCATGGCCAGGTCGACCGGCGGTCCGTCGCCTCCGACCCGCAGGCGCGCCAGCTGGCGGACCAACACCGGGAGGTGGGCACGGACGGTGGGCTCACCGCCGGTGAGGCGGATGCCGTCGAAGCCGTACCGCTCGACGAAGATGCCGGCGACCCGGGCCGTCTCCTCGAAGGTGAGGATGTCCTCCCTGGCCTGCCAGTCCATGCCCTCCTCCGGCATGCAGTACGTGCAGCGGAAGTTGCAGCGGTCGGTCACCGAGATGCGCAGGTCGCGGTGGACCCGGCCGTGGGTGTCGATCAGCTGCTGCTGGGAGGGCATGGGAGGACCACGCTATCGGCGACCCCCGTCAGGCGTCGCCGACGGTGCACTCGAAGGTCCAGGGCGTCTCGCCCATGACCAAGCGGTGGCGGGGACCGTCGGCGGTGGCGTCCCCGGACTCGTACCCCGCGTCGCCGCCCCACATGGTGACCAGGGCGCCGTCGAGCTCGCCGATCCTGGTCTGGTAGCGGAACGGGGTGCGTGCGGCGGCCGCGGCGAGGACGGAATCGACGTCGTCGTGGCCGGCCAACTCGTGGAGGGTCACGACCGTCGGTGGGGCGAGGTCGATCTCGCCCTCGTCGCGCCGGCGGAGCATGTCGGCGGGACGCACCCACTCGTCGGCGTGGATCTCGCCGCCGTCGATGGTGACGACACCGGCCTCGCCGCCGGGTGCTCGACAGGCGAAGAACCAGGTCGCGAACCGCTTGGGACCGTGCAGGGTCACATCGGGTGGCGTCCAATGACTGAACGGCACCAACCCGCCCGGTTCCACCAGCAGGTCGGCCTCCTCCAGGGCCTCCCGCACCGCGGCGCGGCGGGCGGCGGCCAGCTCGTCGCCGGGGGACGCGGGGTCGTCGTCGTCGGGATCGATGCGGCCGCCCGGGAACACCCACATGCCACCGAAGCCGAGCGTCGCGTTCTTGCGCAGCATGAGCACCTCCAGCTGCGTGCTGGCGCCGGCGCGGGTGTCGACATCGCGGAGCGGGATGACGGTGGCTGCCGGGATCAGCTCGGACATGCGGGGGTCAGCTGCTCGCTTCGGCCAGCGCCCGCCCGGTGAGCACCCGTGCCAGATGCCGACGGAACTCGATGGAGGCGTTGAGATCGGCCGACGGGTCGACCCCTTCGTCGGCCACGGCAGCCGCGTCCTCGATCGACGCACCCGATGCCAGCGCCGCCTCGGCGGCCTCGGCCCGCACGGGCCGGCTGTCCATGTTCACGAGCCCGATGCCGGTGCGGGAGCCGTCGTCGCCCGCCCGGACGCACGCCACCCCCACGATGGCCCAGTCCTGGGCTCGGCGGTTGAACTTCTGGAACGACCATCCTGCGCCGGCGACCTTGGGGACACGGATCTCGGTGAGGAGCTCCGTCGGCTCGAGCGCCGTCTCGAGGAACCCCGTGAAGAAGTCGTCGACCGGGAGCTCGCGGGTCCTGTCGGGGCCCTGGATCACGAGGGTGGCGCCGAGCGCCAGCAGCACCGCCGGCAGATCCGAGGCCGGGTCGCCGTGGGCGATGGAACCGCCGATCGTCCCCCGATGGCGGACCTGCGGATCGCCCACCTGCGAGGTGGCACGGGGCAGGATCGGCACCTCCGAACGGAGCAGGCCGCTGACCTCGACGTCGTGGTGCCGGGTCAGGGCTCCGATGGCGATCTCGTCGCCCCGCTCCTCGATGTACCGCAGGTCGGTCAGACGCCCGACGTCGACGAGGACACCGGGGGTGGCGAGGCGCAGCTTCATCAGCGGCACGAGCGAGTGGCCGCCGGCCAACACCTTGGCGTCGTCGCCGTGCTCGACGAGCGCAGCGATGGCGGCGTCGGACGAATCGGCCCGGACGTAGTCGAAGGCGGCGGGGATCACGACGCCACCTTCGAGCCGCCCTGGCCGGTCTTGGCGGCGGCGAGCACCGACTGCACGATGTTGTGGTAGCCGGTACAGCGGCACAGGTTGCCCTCGAGGCCCTCGCGGACCTCGGCCTCGGACGGGTCCGGGTGTTCGTCGAGCAACGACGTGGCGGCCATCACCATGCCCGGGGTGCAGAACCCACACTGCAGGCCGTGGTTCTGGCGGAACGCCTCCTGCATCGGGTGCAGCTCGTCAGCGGACGGCGCCAGTCCTTCGATGGTGGTCACGGTGCCGCCGTCGGCCTGCACGGCGAGCACCGTGCAGGACTTCACCGACTGGCCGTCGAGGTGGAGCGTGCACGCCCCGCACGACGACGTGTCGCAACCGATGTTCGTGCCGGTGAGGCCGACGACATCGCGGATGAACTGCACCAGCAGCGTGCGGGGTTCGATGTCGTGGCGTTGGGCAGTTCCGTTGACGGTGACCGTGATCTCCACGGTGGACCCCCCTGGGGTGCGGCGGTTGGTTCGAGGACTGTGCGACTTCCTAGCGCATCGGTCGCGCACCCGTCGGGACGGCCGGCGACGGTGCGTCGCGGGGTGGCGCGCATGGGCCGTTCGACCTACTACGATTTGGTCACGCGTTGTGCCGAAACCCGGGAGGGAACCATGGGGTTGTTGCGACGGAGATCAGCCGCCGATGCGGTGACCGACATCACGCCGGCGCCCGACGCCGCCCGGACGCTTCATGCCGGCGCACCCGGCCGGTGCTCGGTGTGCAACGGCTTCGGCTACATCGACAACATCGACATGGTGAACCGCCTGCAGACGCAGCACTGCCGGGACTGCGGCCATTCCTGGAGCTTCAACTTCGACGACGACGGCGACGTCCTCGACCTCACCGATGCGGCCATCGAACGCATGAAGGGCGAGGACCGCTCGATCGCCGGCTGAACCGTCGGGCGCCCGTCAGGGCGCGCTGGTCGGCGAGGACGGCAGCAGCGGACCGAACGGCCACACCGACGGCAGCTCGATCGGCGGCTCCGGCGCGGGCTGCACCGCGTACGGTTCCTCGCCGGGCATCACCAGGCCGTACTCGGAGCGGGCGATGAGCTCGATCTCCTGGTCACTGTCGAGTTGATCGACCCGTGCCTCGAGGGCATGGCGCTCGGCGTGGAGCTGTTCGAGCTGGGCCCCGGTTTCGGCCAGCGCCGTGCGCTGATCGAGCCAGGTGCGGGTGGGGAACACGTAGACCGCGAGCACGGCGATGGTGCCGACGGCGGCGGCGGCCAACAGCAACGGGCGCAGCCAGCGGGTGAGGCCGGGAGCCAACCGGGGGCGATGGACGGCGTGGGCTGCGGTCACCGGGGCCGGACCCCGGCGGGGAGCGCGTCCCAGCCGCGGTAGGCAGCCGATTCGCCGAGGATCGACTCGATGCGCAGCAGTTGGTTGTACTTCGCCACCCGATCCGACCGCGCCGGGGCGCCGGTCTTGATCTGACCGCAGTTGGTCGCGACGGCGAGATCGGCGATGGTGACGTCCTCGGTCTCGCCCGATCGGTGCGACATCACCGCCGTGTAGGCGTTGCGGGTGGCGAGCTGCACGGTGTCGAGCGTCTCGGTGAGCGAGCCGATCTGGTTGACCTTGATGAGAATCGAGTTGGCGGTGCCGGATTCGATGCCTCGGGCCAGCCGTTCGGAGTTGGTGACGAAGAGGTCGTCGCCGACGAGCTGCACACGGTCGCCGATGGCCTCCGTCAGCTCGGCCCAGCTGTCCCAGTCCTCCTCGTCGAGGCCGTCCTCGATGGACACGATCGGGTACCGCTCGACCAGATCGGTCAGGTACGCGACCATCTCCGAGCCCGACAACGACCGGCCCTCGCCGTCGAGGTGGTAGCGGCCGTCGCGGTAGATCTCGGAGTTGGCGGGATCCATGGCGATGGCCATGTCCTGCCCCGGGGTCAGCCCGACGGCCTCGATCGCCTCGACGAGCGCCTGCACGGCCGCCTCGTTCGACTCGAGGTTCGGCGCGAAGCCGCCTTCGTCACCGACCGCGGTCGACAGGTTGCGATCGTGCAGCACCTTCTTGAGGGCGTGGTAGGTCTCCGCACCCCAACGCAGCGCCTCGGAGAAGCTGGCCGCGCCGAGCGGCATGACCATGAACTCCTGGAAGTCGATGTTGTTGTCGGCGTGGACCCCGCCGTTGAGCACGTTCATCATCGGGGCCGGAAGGACGTGGGCGTTGGTGCCGCCCACGTAACGGAACAACGGGAGGCCCCGCTCCTCGGCGGCGGCGTGGGCCACCGCCAACGAGACACCCAGGATGGCGTTGGCCCCGAGGCGAGCCTTGTTGTCGGTGCCGTCGAGGTCGATGAGCGCGTGGTCGACACCGCGCTGGTCGGCGGCCTCGAACCCGAGGAGCGTGTCGGCGATCTCGCCGTTCACGTGGTCGACGGCCGTCTGCACCCCCTTGCCCCCGAAGGCGTCGCCCCCGTCACGGAGCTCGACGGCCTCGAACTGGCCGGTGCTGGCACCCGACGGCACGATGGCCCGGCCCGCGGCGCCGGACTCCAGCTCGACCTCGACCTCGACCGTCGGGTTGCCTCGGGAGTCGAGGACCTGGCGGCCCTCGATGTGATCGATGCTGCTCATGGCTGGGTCCCGGGGTCGCGTGCGAAGGCTGTGACTGCTGTGGCCAGTGTGGGCAACGTTACCCCTGGGGAGAGGAGTGGGAAAACACCCTCGTCCCCGCCCCGCTCCCTCGGGCTCCTGACGCAGCGAGGTCGTAGTCTCCCGGGCAGTGGCGAGCACGGATCCCCTCCACGACGACCTGAACGAGGTCGGGGAGCACTTCGCGCTCCAGGTGCGCTCCCCGGACGCGGCCCGCGCCGCCGACGCCCTCCGCGCCGTGGCCGCCACCGTGGCCGATCTCGAGCCGACACCGGGCGTCCGTCAGCCCCGCTGTTCGCCCCTCGCCCCACTCCCCGACGGTCCGGTGCTGCGCATCGACGACCTGTCGACCCGCATCGACGTGCGCCGTCGGCTGAGCGAGTCGGTCCGGCGGGCCCTGTCCGACACCACGCTCGGCTCGGCGCCCGTGGCGGTCCTCGACGTCGACGGCCTCGCCGATCTCGACACGTGCCGGCGGGCCGTCGTACTGCGGATGTTCCCGCCACCCGCCGGCGACGGCCGGCTGAACCCGACGTGGATCGACGTCGCCGCCGAGTGGGTGTTCGGTGACCAACGGCCGGATGCCACCGTGCGCCTCCGTGTGCTCGGCGTCGAGCGCGCCGTCCGGGCGGCGGAGGCCGCCGGGGTGCTGCACGGCTGTGCTGCGGCCGGCGCCTGGTGCGACGTCGTCACCGGCGACGTGACCACCCGCATCCGGACGGCGTCGATCAGCTTCGGGGCAGCTCCGCACGTGGCCATCGGTGGCGGTGGCCCCCGCTGCGACGACGACGGCCTGCTGGCCCGGTTCGACCTCCTCGAGGAGGTGGCACGCGACCTGGCCGCCGAGCTCGGGTACGCCTGCATCGACTTCGAGGAGACCTTCGCCGAGCTCGGCACCGGCCTCTCCCACACCGACTGGCCGCTGGAGGGCGGAGCGGCACCGAACACGGTCGCCGGACGGCTGGGCGACCGGTTCGCGCCCGACGCGTTCGCCTCCCAGGTGCTCGGCCCCGGCCACCTCGAGCGGCTGCGAGCCGCGGACGGCCGCCACCAGTGGGGCCGTCCCGTCGGTGGTGGCCGCCATGAGCTGCGCATCGGCGAGCCGGTCGACTGGTTGACGGCGAGCGAGGTCCGGCCCGACGTCCGCGCCGACGGCTGGGATCTGCTGGGGCCGATCCTGCTCCGCGACGACCAGCTCGACGGGCTCCTCGGCGAGGAGGGCTCGGGCCTCACCGCCGACCGGCCGGGCGAGCCGGCGACGACAGCCTCGCCGGGCGCCGTCGCGTTGCACGGCGTGCCGGAGCTGGACGTCATCGTCATCGACCCCGACCGCCATCCGCGGCGCGGGACCCGGCTCACCGTCCTCGAACTGGCCGCCTGGTTGGCGGGCGAGCCGCACACCGACGAGCCCGTGTCGGTCTCGCCCGTGCTCCGGCTGTTCGCCCGTCACCTCGGCGTCGGCTTCGACCATGCTCGTCGCCAGCAGCTCAAGGAGGTGGCCACCCGGCTGGTGGGCACCGGCGCCGACCCGGAGGGCGATCGACGCCGGGCCTGGGAGCTGACCGACTGGCTCGTGCGCGTCCACGCTCCGCCCTGGTTGCGGCGCGCCGGCCTCACCGAGTCGGCCGACCGCCTCGACGGGCTCGAGTCGGTGACCGACCAGGCCGACCTGGTGCGTGCCGTCGACCTCCTCGGCAACGCCATCGTGACCGCCAGCCGGCGGCTGGAGATCACCACCACCATCGCCGGCGACCGCGCCGAGACGGTCGACCGCATCGCGTGGGACGTCTGGGAGCAGGCCGCGGAGCACACGGGATGGATCGCGGCGTCGGAAGCGGTCCAGCACGGCATTCCCGCGGACCTCGCCTACGCCGCCGACGCCAGGGTCGTCGAGTGCAGCCGGGACCCCCGCATCCGGGCCGACATCGAGGCCTCCGCCCACGGTCTCGGCGACGCCATCTGGCTCGCCGCCCTCCACGAGATCGCCACTGCCGCGTGGCGGGGGGCATGGGAGGCGGCGGAGGATTTCGTGCACCACGAGTCCACGTTCTCGTTCCGGACCGCGATGCGCCGGTCGCTGGAGACCGAGCTCGGCGTCGGTGCCGCCGACATGGGCATCGAACTGCTCGTCGACGAGGTCGACGATGCGGTCCGCGACGCCCTCGGCCATCTCGTGCTCGCCGACGACGCCGCGGCCGACTACTGGAAGCTGGCCCTCGATGCGGCGTCCACCGGCGAGCGGGGCGCGATCTGGCGGCGGGCCCTCGACGGCACGCGGACGGTGCTCGGCGAGGGGCTCTTCGACGACGGGATCGCCGTCGCCCGAGCCGAGCTCCACCGCTGGTTGGACGAGGCGCCCCGGCTGGTGGGACGGGCGGTGGCGGCGGCGGTGGCCCGCGAGGCGTGCGGCGTCGCCGGCCGGGGCATCGCAGCCCGGGCTGCTGCCGAGCGGTTCGCCCGGGGTGGCACGGAGGAAGACGCCGAATCGGCGGCTCGATCGGCGGTCGAGGAGATCGTCACGGCCCTGGCCGACGACGCAGTGCGCATGGTGCGCCACCTCGTCGAGCCGGTGACGGCTCAGGCCGACCTGTCGCCCGCCTGATCCTGTTCTGCGGCCATGGCCTCGGCTCGCAGTGCATCGGCGGCGCGACGGATCGCGGCCTCGGCGTCGATCCCCGCAGATCGGGCATGGGCGACGAGCGCCAGCAGCGCCGCGCCGAGGTCGTCCTCGGGCTCGACCGGTGCCGGACCGCGCAGCCCGAGGCGCTCGACCTTGGAGAGCACCTTGTGGGCGTACAGGAGCCCGGGGAGGGCAGCGGGGATGCCGTCCATCACCGACGCCCGGCCCTTCTCGTCGCGCTTGATCTGCTCCCAGTTGGCCTCCACGGCGGCGGGGTCGCGTGCCTCGACCGAACCGAAGACGTGCGGGTGGCGCCGTTCGAGCTTGTCGTGGATGCCGCGAGCGACGTCGGCGAGCGAGAAGGCCCCGGATTCAGCGGCGATGGTCGCGTGGAACACGACCTGGAAGAGCACGTCGCCGAGCTCCTCCTCGACGTGTTCCACCCCGTCGCCCGTCTCGGGGTCGTAGGCGTCGATCGCCTCGACCAGCTCGTAGGTCTCCTCGACGACGTAGCGGGTGAGGCTGGCGTGGGTCTGCTCGCGGTCCCACGGGCAGCGCTCGCGCAGGGTGCGGACCAGCTCGACCAGCCGGACGATCTCGTTCGCCACCGGGGCGCCCACGGCCGGGATGTACACCGAGGTGAGGTGGTCGGCCTCGACGGCTCGGTCGAGGTCGGCCCAGTCCACCTCGGTGACCCGCTCGTCGGGCAGGCCGAGGCGCTGGAGGATGACGGCGCCGGCGGGCTCGTCGTCCTCGTAGGCGAGTTTGATGTCGGACAGCACGTGCCCGGCGTGGCAGTGGGCCACGAGCAACGCGCCCGTGGCGCCGGCGGCATCGACCGAGAACCGGTGGCCGTCGACGAGGCGCACGCCCGCTTCCACCGGGTCCACCCCCAGCCGTCCCCACGCCAGGTCGAGGAACGACATGCCGGGGACGACCTCGACGTCGACCCGGTCGTCGGCGAGCAACAGCGCCACTGTGCGCTCCAGCACGTAGGGCGAACCGGGGACGGCGTAGCCGTACTCACCGTGGGTCCGCGCACCGGCGACCAGCTCGTCGGCGATGGTGCGGTAGACGTCGGCGAACGTGTCGGCCGTCTCGTACACGGCGTCGAAACTGGCCTGCTCGTGGAAGGGCGACGCGGCCGGGTGGCGATGCGTGCGCAGCCGCCAGTGCTCGAGCTCGGCCAGGCGGGCGACCGCACCGCTGGTGGTCAGGTCGGGGCCGGCCGGGCCGAGGCCGACCACGACGACCGAGGTCACGACACGGGGGCGGGCTGCGCTCCGCTCGGCGGCACCACGACGCCCACACCGGAACCCTTGTCCTCGAAGGACCCGTACCGGGGATTGACCTCGACGGCCGGCGCCTTGAACGTGGTGGGGTCGATGCTGGCGATGTGGTCCTGGTACAGCAGGTCCTCGGCGAGGCGGCGGATGAAGTCGTCCCCGTAGGCCGGGAAGTTGGCCTTGAGGCTGGACTCGGCCTGCGCCACCTGGTCGTCGGGGGGCGTGTACCCGGAAGCGGCGGCCAGCTGGCGGCTCTGTTGCGACGCGACCCGGAAGGAGAGCACGGCGGCCACGAACGCGGCGTTGCGCTCACCGGGTTGGCCGAGGTCCTGCACGCTGAACGCCGTACCGATCTGGGGATCGGTGGCCCACTCCTCGACCTCGGACTCGAGGTCGGAGTTGGTCATCTGGAACGACCCGACGCTGGCGGCCAGCGAACCGCCGATGGTGGGCCCGCCGAGCTCACCGTTGTCCGAGCAGCCGCTGACCACGAGGCCGGCGGCGACGATCAGCAGGACGAGCGGGAGACGGAACAGGAGTCGGCGCACGGGGGGCGATGCTACGGCTCGACGAGATGCCGGAGGAAGGCGACCAGGTCGACCGTGGGATCGGAACCCTTCGCCATCGGCACCTCCAGGAGACCGGAATCGGGCTTGTACACCGCCTTGGGTGCGATCCGCTTCAGGCGCACGACCTGGCTGGCCTTGAGCTCGACGGGCGATACCCGGGCCTTGTATGCCGGCCCCATGAAGCCGTCGCCGGCGACGACGGTGACCTCGGTGGCGCCGACGCGGTGGCACTCGGCGCGCAGCCGGGCCACGGCGAGCAGCGCCTGCGCCGGTTCGGGGACGGGGCCGTAGCGGTCGGTCCACTCCCGTTCGATGTCGTCGACCTCGCGCTCGGAGGTGACGGCCGCCAGTCGGCGGTAGGCCTCGAGTCGCAGCTCCTCGCGCTCGACGTAGGTGGGCGGCAGATGGGCGTCCTTCGGTGTCTCGATCTTGATCTCCGCCGGTGGGCGCACCTGCTCGCCCTTCAGCTCGGCCACGGCCTCGTTGACCATCTGGCAGTACAGGTCGTACCCGACGGCGGCGACGTGGCCGGACTGCCCGGTGCCGAGCAGGTTGCCGGCGCCGCGGATCTCGAGATCCCGCATGGCGATCTTGAAGCCCGAGCCGAGCTCGGTGGACTCGCCGATGGTGCGGAGCCGTTCGTAGGCCTCCTCCGACAGGACCATGTCGGCGGGGTGGAACAGGTAGGCGTACGCCCGACTCCCGGCGCGACCCGACGCGGCCCCGCAGCTGGTGGAGCTGGCCCAGGCCGAGCAGGTCGGCCCGGTCCACCACGAGCGTGTTCACGGTGGGCATGTCGATGCCGGACTCGATGATCGTGGTGCAGACGAGGACGTCGAAGCGCCCCTCCCAGAAGTCGATCACCACCTGCTCGAGCGTGCCCTCGTCCATCTGGCCGTGGGCGACGGCGATCTTGGCCTCGGGCACGAGCTCGCCGAGTTCGGCCGCCACCCGGTCGATGTCACGGACCCGGTTGTGCACGAAGAAGACCTGGCCCTCACGGAGCAGCTCCCGGCGGATGGCCTCCGCCGCCGCCCGCTCGTCGTACTCGCCGACGTAGGTGAGGATGGGCTGGCGGTCGGCTGGTGGCGTGTCGAGCAGGCTCATGTCGCGGATGCCGGTGAGGCTCATCTCGAGCGTACGCGGGATGGGCGTGGCGGTCAGCGTGAGGACGTCGACGTTGGCCTTGAGCTCCTTGATCCGCTCCTTGTGCCGTACACCGAAGCGCTGCTCCTCGTCGACGACGAGCAGGCCCAGCTCGTGGAAGTCGATGTCGTTGTTCAGCAGGCGGTGGGTGCCGACCACGATGTCGACCGCGCCGGTCCGCAGCCCTTCCATGACCTCCTTGGCCTGGGCGTTGGTCAGGAATCGCGACAGCACCTCGACGCGCACCGGATAGGCCGAGAAGCGGTCGCTGAAGGTCTGGAAGTGCTGCTGTGCGAGCAGCGTGGTCGGGACGAGAACGGCGACCTGCTTGCCGTCCTGGACGGCCTTGAAGATCGCCCGCAGCGCGACCTCGGTCTTGCCGAAGCCCACGTCTCCCACCACGAGGCGATCCATGGCCACCTCGCGCTCCATGTCGGCCTTGATGTCGTCGACGGCGCGCAGCTGGTCGGGCGTGGGCTCGTACGGGAAGGCCGCTTCGAACTCGGCCTGCCACGGGGTGTCGGCGCCGTAGCCGTGGCCGCCGGCCGCCAGGCGCTTCTGGTACAGCACGACCAGCTCCTGGGCGATCTCGTTGACCGCGGAACGGACCTTGGCCTTGGTCTTGGTCCAGCCGTCGCCGCCGAGGCGGGTCAGCGAGGGCGTCTCCCCACCGGTGTAGTGGCGGACGGCGTCGATCTGGTCCGACGGCACGTACAGCTTGTCGCCGCCCTTGTACTCGAGCAGGAGGTAGTCCCGCTCCACCCCGCCAATGGCTCGCTTCACCATGCCGCCGTACTTGGCGACGCCGTGCTGGTGGTGGACGACGTGGTCGCCGACCTGGAGGTCGTCGAAGAACTTCTGCGCATCGCGCTTGCGGGGTCGGGCCTTGCGGTGGCTGCGCCGCCGCCCGGTGAGGTCCGACTCGGCCAGCAGGGCCAGGCGCACGCCCGGCAGCACGCACCCGCGCTCCAGGGCCTGCACGACGATCTCGCCCTCGACGCCGGCGTCGTCGAGGAGCTCGCGCAGGCGGGCGGCAGATCCCTCGCCGTCGGCGGCGACCACGATCCGGTAACCGTCGGACTGGAGGTCGCGGAGCTGGCGGCGACGTCGCTCCTCGTCGCCGAGCGCCACCTGGAACGAGAAGGCCTGCACGGTGGCGACGTCGGGACCCTCCGGGGCGGTGGTGATCTGCCACGTGGGGGCATCGGTGCTGGCCAGCACCCGTTCGAGCGGGAGGTGCAGCGGCGGGAAGTCGTGCTCCTCGCCATCGTCGACGGCGCCCCACGTGCGGGCCAGGCTGTTGGCCAGGTCGGCCTCCTCGGCGAGGAACTCGGCCGCCCGGTCGCGGAGGCGTCGCGGCTCGACGAGCAGGACCTGGCTGTTCTCCGGCAACACATCCCCGAGGAGCCGTTCGTCGGGGGCCAGCCACGGCAACCAGCTCTCCATGCCGTCGAAGAGCTGGCCCTCGGCGATGCGCTCCCAGTGCTCGCGACCCCACGGCTCGAGCGCGATGAGCTTCTCGGCACGCTCGCGGATGGCGTCGGACGGAAGCAGCTCGCGGCACGGGAGGATCTCGACGTCGGAGACGTCGTCCGTGGAGCGCTGGTCGGTGACGCTGAACTCCGACAGCCGGTCGACCTCGTCGCCCCACAGGTCGATGCGGATCGGCCGCTCGGCCGTGGCGGGGAACACGTCGACGATCGAACCGCGCACCGACACCTCGCCCCGGTGCTCGACCTGATACTCGCGCCGGTACCCGTAACCGACGAGCGTGGACACCAGCCCGTCGAGGTCGACGGCGTCGCCGACCCGCACCACCACCGGCTGGACCGACTCGCTGCCGGGGGCGAGCCGCTGGATGAGCGACCGGACCGGCGCCACCACGACCGCCGGGTACCGCGCCGGGTCGGCGAGGCGACGCAGGACCCGCAGCCGGCGTCCCATCGTCTCGACGCCGGGGCTGACCCGTTCGAACGGCAGCGTCTCCCAGGCCGGGAAGTACTCGACGTCGTCGGGACCGAGGAAGGCCTCGAGGTCGTGCACGGTGCGTTCCGCATCCGCGGAGGTGGCGGTGGCGACGAGGATCGGTCGTCGCGTCGTCCGCGATGACAGGGCCGCCACCACCAGGGCCCGGGCCGGATCGGGCACGGCGAGGACCGCGCTGGTGCGCCCGAGGACCTCGAGCAGCGCCGGTTCGTCGCGCGCGACGACCGGCAGGTCGCGCAAGGACACGGTGGCGGGTGGGGACACGGCGCTCACGGAGCGAGGCTACCGACGGTCCGGCTCAGTCCCGCCGGTTGTAGCGCTCCATGGCGCGCTCCACCCCGTCGGTGAGGATGGTCTCCACCGCATCGGCGGCTTCGGCGATCGCCACGTCGATCGCCTCGCGGTCGCGCGTGCCGGGCTGGCGCAGCACGTGGTCGCGGCCGTGCTGGCTGCCGGGCGGTTTGCCCACGCCGATGCGCACCCGGAGGAACGCGTCCGTGCCCAGGTGGGCCTTGATGGACTTGAGCCCGTTGTTGCCGGCGAGGCCGCCGCCCACCTTCACCTTGATCCGGCCCACCGGGAGGTCGAGCTCGTCGTGGACCACCACGAGACCGCTCGGATCGGTGATCCCGAACCGCTTCACCAGGGCAGCCGCGGCCAGACCGGCCTCGTTGTAGTAGGTGGTGGGGACGGCGACGACGAGGCGCTTGGCCGACGGTTGCGGACGCAGCTCGGCGAGCTCGGCCCGTTCCTTCCTGGACCGCGACAGTCGTTCGCCGTGGCGGTCGGCCAACAGGGCGGCGCAGTCGGCGCCGGCATTGTGCCGTGACCGGGCGTACTCGAGCCCGGGATTGCCCAGGCCGAGGACGACGAGGTCCGCAGGCGTCCCGCGGCGGTCGGCCGCGGCCCGGAAGATGTTCAGCTCTCGTCGCCCGCTGCGTCGGCAGCGGTCTCGGTGTCCTCGGCGCCCTCGTCGGTGGCCTCGCCTTCGGCCTCCTCGCCCTCGCCCTCGGCCTCCTCGCCCTCGGCGGGCTCGGGCAGCTCGACGTGCGGGATCGAGGCGATCACGATGGCTTCCTCGGGGTCGACGTTGAGCTCGACGCCCTCGGGGAGGGTCAGGCTGCCGGCCCGGATCGGCTCGTCGTGGGTGAGCTCGGAGCAGTCGACGACGAACTCGTTCGGGATCGAGCCCGGCTTGGCCGACACGGCGATGGTGAACATCTGCTGGTCGACGACGAGGTCACGGAGCTGGTCGGCGTCGGTGTGCTCGAGCACGACGGGGATGTCGACGTCGAGGGCCTGGTTACGGTCGATGACGAGGAAGTCGACGTGGGTGACGTCACGCCGGACCGGGTGGCGCTGCATGTCCTTCACGATGGTCAACCGCTCGGTGTCGTCGAACTCGAGGGTGATCAGCGCGTTGAAGCCGGCGGGGGTGGTGAGGGCGGCCCGCAGGTCGCTCCACTGCACCGCCACGGGGGTCGGCTCGTCGCCGGCGCCGTAGACCACGGCCGGGATCTTGCCTTCGCGGCGCAGGCGTCGGGACGACCGGGACCCGATGACGCGGTCGGTGTCTGCCGTGAGGGTGATCTGGTCGGCCATTGCGGGGCTCCTGCGAGGTGTTCCGGGTGGGTGTTCGGCCGGCGGCGCGCGAGCGCGACGCTCCCAGCCGAGACGAACGGACGAGTGTACGAACGAACCCCGAACCGAGCCAACTCAGGGACGGTGAGGGGCGCTGCAGACCGCCCGCCACATCACGCCTGGTTCTTGCCGCCGAAGAGCTCGGACACCGAGGTGTCCTCGAAGACGGCGTCGATGGCCTTGGCCAGGATCGGCGCGATCGAGCGGACCTCGAGCTTGTCGAACTGCTTCTCCGACGGCAGCGGCAACGAGTTCGTGGCGATGAGACGCCGGATGCTGGAGTTCTTGATCCGGTCGACCGCCGGCCCGGAGAGCACGGCGTGGGTGCAGGCGGCGTGGACTTCGGCGGCGCCGTGCTCCATGAGCTGCTCGGCAGCGGCGCACATGGTGCCGGCGGTGTCGATCATGTCGTCGATCAGCACGCAGCAGCGGCCCTCGACGTCGCCCACGACGTCTTTGGCCTCGACGCTGTTCTTGGCCCCCTTGACCCGGCGCTTGTGGACGATGGCCAGGTCGGCATGGAGGTCGTTGGCGTACTGCTCGGCCACCTTCACGCGTCCCGCATCCGGCGACACGATGACGAGGTCGTCGCCCAGCTCCTGGATGGCCTCGGTGAGGACAGGCCGGGCCTGGAGGTGGTCGACCGGACCATCGAAGAAGCCCTGGATCTGACCGGAGTGCAGGTCGATCGACACCAGGCGGGTGGCGCCCGCGGCGGCGAACATGTCGGCCACCAGCTTCGCGGTGATCGGCTCGCGACCTTCGGCCTTGCGGTCCTGGCGGGCGTAGCCGTAGAACGGGCACACGGCGGTGATCCGCTTGGCCGAGGCGCGTCGGGCGGCGTCGATCATGATGAGCTGCTCCATCAAGGCGTCGTTGATCGACATCTCCTCGATGCTGCTGTGGCTCTGGATGATGAAGACGTCGGCGCCACGGACGTTCTGGCCGAGCTTGGCGTGGATCTCGCCGTTGGCGAACTCGGCGAGGTTGGCGTCGCCGAGCGGCTCGCCGAGGATGTCGGCGATCTCCTGGGCGAGAGGGAGGTGCACCCGTCCCGACAGCAGGTGCAGCTTCTTCTTGGTGACGAGCTCCATGGACGCTTCGTGCTCCTTGTCGGACCGCCCCTCAGCGGCTCGGGTCGGCGGATCCGGTGTGGGACCCAGCATAGTGAGGGCCCGTCCGCACGCCGGCGGCGACGTCGTCGCCCGGGCCGAGCGCCGCCCACGGCCCCACCGTGGCGCCGGCGCCGATCGTGGCCTTGGTGGCGACGGTCTGCACGACGCGTGCACCGTCGCCGACGACGGTGTCGACGAGGTGGGCGTCGGGGCCGATGTCGGCGCCCGAGCCGATGCGGCACGCCCCTTGCAGCATGGTGCCGGGGTACAGGGTCACGTCTCGGCCGAGCTCGACGGTGGCGTCGAGGGAGATCCGCAGCGGATCGACCATCGTCACACCACGTTGCATCCAGCCGAGGTTGATGCGCCGGCGCAACTCGCGTCTCGGCCGTGGCCAACTGCACGCGGTCGTTGATGCCGTGGGTCTCGGTGGGATCGGCGGCGAGCAGCGAGGCCACCCGGTGGCCGGTGTCGGCGAGCACGCCGACGACGTCGGTCAGGTAGTACTCGCCCTGCGCGTTGTCGGGCTGGATGCGACGCAGTGCCGGCGCCAGCAGGCTGCGCCGGAAGCAGAGGATGCCGGTGTTGAACTCGGTGATGTCGGCTTCCTCGGGGGTGACGTCGGCCTCCTCGACGATGCGCATGACGCGGTCGTCGCGACCCCGCACGATGCGGCCGTAGCCGGTGGCGTCGCCCAGGTCGGCGGTGAGGATGGTGCAGGCCGCGTCCTGGTCACGATGCGACTGCACCAGCGCGGCCAACGTCTCGGGCTGGAGGAGTGGGGTGTCGGCGGCGAGCACGAGCACGTCGTGCGGTTCGTCGTACTCGTCGTCGGCCAGCCCGGTGAGCCCGACGGCGGTGGCGTCGCCGGTCCCCCGCTGGACGGGTTGCTCGACGAACTCGAGGCGGCGGTCGCCGGCCTCCTCGGCCAGGCGCTTGGTCACCTCGTCAGCGCCGTGGCCGACCACCACCGACACCCGGTCGACGGCACACGCGGAGAGGGCGTCGAGCACCCAGACGACCATGGGTTTGCCGACGAGCACGTGGAGCGGTTTGGGCCGATCGGAGCGCATCCGGGTTCCGTGACCGGCGGCGAGCACGATGGCCGACAGCGGGCGACTGCGGGTCGAGTCATCCATGGGCCCGGTCTATCGCATCGGGGCGCCGGCGCTCCCGGCGGTCACGCTGGCTGGCGCTCGATCCGAACCGGGGCCCCGACGTCCACCGACGCGACGCCGCCGCCGGTGCGGACGGGCACCGGTGGACCGGAGACGAGCTCGACCCGGCACCCCGTCGCGTCGACGGTGACGGCGATGACCGAACCGTGCCTGGCGAGGCGGAACCGCAACGACTCCCACGCCGCCGGCAGTCGGGCCTCGAAGCGGAGCGCTTCGCCGTCGTCGACCATCCCGGCGAAGCCGTGCACGAGGCAGGCCCACATCCCGCCGGCGTTGGCGATGTGGAGACCGTCGGCGGTGTTGCCGTGGGTGTCGGCAAGGTCGAGGTAGAGCGACTGGTTGAAGTAGTCGAAGGCGAGGTCGTCGTGGCCGACCTCGGCGGCGACGATCGCCTGGACACAGGCCGACAACGAGGAGTCGCCGGTGGTGATGGGGTCGTAGTACTCGAAGTTGCGACGCTTCTGATCGGTCGTGAAGTGGTCGCCCTGAAGGAACATGGCCAGCACCACGTCCGCCTGCTTGAGGATCTGGTGGCGGTAGATCACCAACGGGTGGAAGTGGAGCATCAGCGGGTACTTCTCGGCCGGTGACGTGGAGAAGTCCACGGCTCGCGGTCGAGGAAGCTCTCGTCCTGCGGGTTGATGCCCAGCTCTTCGTCGTAGGGCAGGTACATGGCGTCGGCCGCCCGGCGCCACGCGGCCGGCTCGTCCTCCCCGAGGCCGGTCCGACGGCACAGCGCCTCGTACGACGCCTCGTCCTCCTCGGCGAGGAGCTCCACGGTGCCCGCCGCGTAGCGGAGGTTGAAGCGGGCCATGGCGTTGGTGAACATGTTGTCGTTGACGACGGTCGTGTACTCGTCCGGGCCGGTCACGCCGTGGATGCGGAAGCGGTCGTTGCCGTTGTGCTCGTAGAACCCGAGGTCTTCCCACAGTCGCGCCGTCTCGACGAGGATCTCGGCGCCTTCGTGGGCGAGGAAGTCGCGGTCGTCGGTGGCTCGGACGTACCGCCACACGGCGTACGCCACGGCCGCGTTGATGTGGTACTGCGCCGTGCCGGCGGCGTAGTAGGCGGAGGCCTCCTCGCCGTTGATGGTGCGCCACGGGTAGAGGGCACCGACCTGGCTGAGCTCGGTGGCGCGGGCACGGGCGGCGTCGAGCATCTTCCACCGGAAGCGCAGGAGCTTGCGGGCTGCGTCCGGGTTGGTCGATGCCAGGAACGGCAGGACGTACACCTCGGTGTCCCAGAAGTAGTGGCCGTCGTAGCCCCCACCGGTCACGGCCTTGGCCGCGATGCCCTGCTCGTGGGCCCGCGCCGATGCCTGCGCCAGCTGGAACAGGTTCCACCGCACAGCCTGCTGCGCGGCGGGGTCGCCCTCGATCTCGATGTCGGCGTGGCTCCAGAAGTCCTCGAGCCAGACCCGCTGGTCCTCCTCGAGCTGGGCGTGGCCCGAGCGCTGCGCCCGGTCGAGCGTGCGGACGCAACGATCGGCCAGCTCCTCGGCGGGGATGCCCCGTGACGAGTGGTACGTGACGAACTTCGTGATGCCGATCGTCTCGCCGGCAGTGGCGTCGATGGTGAACACCGTCTTGGCCAGGTCCTCGGCGACCGACGTGTCGACCTCGAAGGCGCACGACGTCTCGATCTCGTGGCGGTACGCGCACGCCAGGGTCATGCCGCTGTGGGCGCACCGATAGCCGAGGAGCGCCGTGCCCCCGGCGGCGTCGTCACGCTCGTGGCGCTGCAGCTTGGGCACGAGCACCCGCTCGGCGAACTGGCGGGACTTGCGGGGGTCGTGGCCCTCGCCGAGCGCGGCCGCCCGCACGTGGTACTCGTCGACGCCGTCCTGGCGGTTGAGCATCTGGGAGGAGATGACGACGGGGGCGGAGCCGTCGAGCAGCTCGACCTCGAAGCGCAGCACGGCCACGTGGCGGTGCTGGAGGCTCACCATGCGCTCGGAACGGACGCGCAGCCGTTTGCCCGCCGGCGTGGTCCACACCAGCTCGCGGTGCGACCGTCCGGAGCGGAAGTCGAGCACCCGCTCGTAGTGGTCGAGGTCGGCTTCGGGGAGGAGCAGCGGCTCGTCGTCGACGTAGAGCTTCATGAGCTTGGCGTCGGGGACGTTGACGATGGTCTGGCCCGTCTTGGCGAAGGCGTAGGCCTCCTCGGCGTGCATGATCGGCCAGGTCTCGTGGAAGCCGTTGAGGAACGTGCCGTGGGCGTGGGCCTCTCGTCCCTCGCTGGGGTTGGCGCGCATCCCGATGTAGCCGTTGCCGACGGCGAACAGCGACTCGGTCAGGCCCAGGTCGCGAGACGACGGCTCGGTCTCGACCAGTGACCACGGCTCGACGGGGAAGCGGTGCCGCGGGATGGCACTGGCGGTGGCTCGGATCTTCACGTCGGTGAACCGGCGAGGGTGTCGCCCAGGTCGTCGACCACGAGCTCGGCGCCACTGGCCAGGAGGGCGTCGCGGTTGCCTCCACGGTCCACGCCGAGCACCAGACCGAACCCGCCGGCGGCCCCGGCCGCGACACCGCTGGTGGCATCCTCGACCACCACGGCATCGGGCGGCGCGACGCCGACGAGAGACGCGGCGTGGAGGAACATGTCGGGGGCGGGTTTACCGGCCAGGCCGACGTCGGCCGCGACCACGCCGTCGACCACGGGCGCGAAGCGGCCGGCCAGGCCGGCGGCACCGAGGACCGCCTTCGCGTTCCGGGAGGAGGACACGATGGCCTGGGCGATCCCCAGCCGGTCGAGGTGGTCGAGCACCCGCATGGTCCCCGGATACGGCGCGACCCCGTCGCGCTCGAGCAGGTCGTTGAACAGCGCGTCCTTCCGGTTGCCCAACGCACACACGGTGTCGGCACCAGGGGGATCCGACGGGTCGCCCTCGGGGAGGGTCACCCCCCGCGTGGCGAGGAACGAGCGCACGCCGTCGTACCGGGGCTTGCCGTCGACCGACGCCAGGTAGTCGTCCACGGTGAAGTCCCAGGCCTGGAACAACTCGGTCCAGGCCTGGCGGTGGACGGCGGCGGTGGGCGTGACGACGCCGTCGAGATCGAGGAGCACGGCGTCGAACCGGGCCCAGTCGACGACGGTCTCGGTGCCCACGACGGCGAGTGTAGGAACTCCGCCGCAGTGGCGCCTGGGTTCCCGGGGGAGGGTTCGAACCTCCGACATCCAGCTCCAAAGGCTGGCGTTCTGCCAATTGAACTACCCGGGATCGATGGCCGGCGAGCGTAGTGGCGTTTCGCACGGAGCCCGCCGACGCCTCTAGTCTCGTCGCCACTATGGGTTCTCTCGTCAAGAAGCGCCGCAAGCGGATGCGCAAGAAGAAGCACAAGAAGATGCTGAAGCGCACGCGCTTCCAGCGCCGCGCCGCCGGCAAGTAAGCACCGCCGCACACAGCAATTGCGCCCGCACGTCGGCACGAGGCCGACGGGAGGGCGCAATTTGCGCGTCTGGGCTCAGAGCGGCGGCACCGTTCGTACGACGATCCGGCCCGGCCCGGGGTGCGCTCCCGTCACGAACCAGGTGGAGCCGCTGCCGGCGAGCACGGGCGTCTCGCCGGTGGCGTCGCCCAGGTCGTCGCGGAACCGGGCCAGCGCCGGCGCCACCGACAGCGCCGCCGGCTCCAGGTCGTTCGGCCCGTCGGCGGTCGGGCCGCCCAGTTCGTCCCACGCCTGGTAGACGGCGGCGGTGTCGCAGCCGAAGTCGGGCGTCGACAGCGTGAACGTCCGGGACTCGAACGCCAACGGCTCGAGGCCGTCGCCGATCCCCGTGACGCGGGCCCGGCCGCCTCGCAGGCAGAACGGGACGTCGGCACCGAGCCGGGCTGCCGTCGCCGTGTCGTCGACGCCGGCCCAGCGCAACACCGCTGCAGCATCGGAGGACCCCCCACCCAGCCCTCCTCCGGCGGGGATCCGTTTGACGATCCGGACCGACGCCTGCCGCCCGGCCAGCGCCAGCGCCCGGGCCACGAGGTTGTCGGGTCCGGCCGACACCCCCGCCGCCGCCGGCCCCTCGAGCATGATCCCTTCGCCCGGGGCGAGGTGCAGCTCGTCGGCGAGGTCGAGGCTGACCATCTCGGCGTCGAGCAGGTGGTAGCCGTCGTCGCGCACGCCGGTGATCCGCAGGCGGAGCGTGAGCTTGGCGTGGGCGCGCTCGATGGCGGGGAGCAGGCCCGCCGTCATCGGGGTTCGACGAGGAGGAGTTGCGTGGCGCGTCCGATGGGGCCCCGCTGGTCGAAGAGGAGGCTCTCGGCGAGGCCGACGCCGTCGGGGCCGAGCCGGGTGACGGCATCGAGACAGACCCACTCCCCCACGGGCAACCGGTACAGGTGGACGGCGAGGTCGGGGTTGAGGAACAAGACGTCGCCCATGTCGAACAGCTTCGACACCCCGTTGCCGAAGTCGGCGGCGGCCACCACCCGTTCGAGCGGCGTCGTCTCCCGTCCGGCGACGAGGGGGACGACGAGGCGGATCCAGTCCGTCGCCGGCCCCACGGCCTCGAAGCTGGTACCGCGCACCGTGCGGTGCTCCACGCCGGAGCGGTGGAACGCCGGCGGACCGTCGAGGGTGGCGGCGGCGAGACCGATCCCCTCGTCCGGACCGGGGGGCGTCCCGACGTCGAGTGCGACGCCGTGGTCGAAGGGCTGACGGCGGATGCCCTCGAGTGTGGCCGACAGCACCACCGTGCCGTCCGGTGAGCGCAGCTCGGCGTCGGCCAGGCAGATGCGCCGGCCGGGCCGGCGGACGGTGGTGGTGACGGTCAGCTCGTCGAGGGGCACCGGGCGCTGCAGCTCGGCCGTGAAGCGGGCGGGCACGAACTCGCTGCCGAGGTCGGCCTCGGCGATGGCGGTCTCGAGGGCGCCGGCGAGGAGCGCACAGGGCGGTCCGCCGTGCAGCGCTGCGGGATCCCACGGACCGAGGGCGAGCGGCGTCGGCCGGTACCGGTCGGGGGCCACGAATTCGAAGATGGCGTCGAGCACGGCGCCATCGTGCCACCCGTTCAGCACGCCTGAGCGAGCCGGACCCAGGCGTCGAGAGCCAGCTCCTCGGCGCGGGCGGTCGGCGCCACGTCGGCCTCGGCGAACGCCTCCGGGGGCACCCGGTCGGCGAGTGACCGCCGGAGCATCTTGCGCCGTTGCCCGAAGCCCGCGTCGACGAGCGCGAACACCTTCGTCCGGAGCTCGTCGTTGCCCGGCGGCGGACGTCGCTCGACGGCGACGAGAGACGACTCCACCCTGGGCCGGGGCAGGAACACCGTCGCCGGCACCCGGCCCACCACGGCGAGGTCGGCCCACCACGCCGCCTTGACCGACGGGATGCCGTAGGCGTCGGTGCCGGCGGGCGCAGCGAGCCGCTCGGCCACCTCGCGCTGCACGAGGACGACCCCGCCGCTCACCGGCGGGGCCTGCTCGAGGATGCGCAGGAGGATCGTGGTGCCGACGTTGTAGGGCAGGTTCGCGGCCAGGCGCCACGACGGCGACCCGGCCAGCAGCGCGGCGAGGTCGACCTCGAGGGCGTCGGCGTGGACGACGGTCACGGGTGGTTCGACGTCGGCCACGACGGAACGGAGCACCGGAACCAGGTGGCGGTCGATCTCGACGGCCGTGACCCACGCCCCACCCCCGGCGAGGGCGAGCGTCAGGGACCCGAGCCCCGGGCCGATCTCGAGGACGTGGCTACCGGCCGGCGCACCGGCCAGGCCGGCGATCCGCCGAGCCGTGTTGGGATCGACCAGGAAGTTCTGCCCGAGGGCGCGGCTGGGGGACAGCCCGGCCTCGTCGAGCAGTTCCCGGACCCGAGCCGCGCCCATCGTCATCACCGAAACCTCAGCGGGCGAGCGTGGTGGTGGTGATGGTGATCGGCACCGTCGAGCTCGTGGTGGACGACGTCACCACCGACACGCCCTTGGCCGGCCCGGAGGCCGGGCGGTCGGCAGGGGCGCGATCGGGGGCCACCACCCCGGCCGTGGTCACCGCCTTCTCCTGCACGGCGTCGTCGGGCAGGTTGTCGATCACCAGGACCGGGACCGCCGCTGCGGTGACCACCAGCGCGACCAGCAGGCGGCGGCGCCTGCGGTGCACCGGGACCTCCACACCGGGGACCTCGGGACCGGACATCGCATCGACGGTATTGAGGGATCGCGCTGATCCACAACCGGAGTACGGCCGAGCGCACGATCCGTGACGGTCAGAGCCGGTACACCGAGGCGGCGTTGCGCCAGCTGTGACCCGCCACCTCGGCGATGCTGTGGCCCGTGGCGTCCGCCAGTGCCGCGCCCACGTCGACCACCCAGGCCGGTTGGTTGGTCCGGCCCCGATGCGGGACGGGAGCGAGGTAGGGGCTGTCGGTCTCGACGAGCATCCGGTCGAGCGGGCAGGTCGCCGCCGCCGCCCGCACGTCGCCGGCCGAGCCGAACGACACGACGCCGGAGAACGACAGGAAGGCACCGCGGGCGAGGCACTCGGCAGCCTCGGCGGGGCCGCCACTGAAGCAGTGGAACACCGTCCGGGCCGGCGTCCCCACCTCGTCGAGGACGGCGAAGGTCTCCTCCCACGCCTCCCGGGTGTGGATCACGAGGGCGAGGTCGTGGTCGTGGGCCAGCGCGATCTGGGCCCTGAACACGTCACGCTGCACCGGCCGGGGTGAGTGGTCGTAGTGGAAGTCCAGGCCGCACTCCCCCACCGCCACGCACGAGGGGTGATCGAGGAGGTCCTCGAGACCGTCGAGGCCGAGGCGCGCTTCGTGCGGGTGCACGCCGGCCGTGGCGAACAGGCCATCGGTCGACGCAGCGCGGGCGAGGGCGGCCCGAGACGTGGCGACGTCGACGCCGACGTCGATCATCCGCTCCACCCCGGCGTCGCGGGCGGCGTCGACGATCTCCTGCCAGCCCTCGTCGGGCAGGTGGCAGTGGTCGTCGGTCCACCGGACGGCGTCGACCACCGTCAGTCCTTGTGGCGGGGGAAGAGCGGGTCGCCCTTGGTGACCGTGACACCGCCCGGATAGCCGACCCCAGGTGGCGGCATCGGGGAGGCGCCGGTCCTCGGGAGCACCGTCGAGGCCGATGCGGTCCCAGATCTCGCGGCAGGCGTTCGGTACGGCCGGTGAGGCCAGCACGGCGACGATGCGCAGCACCTCGAGGGCGTCGCCCATCACGGCGTCGAGGGCCGGGCCCGGGTCCATCTTCCAGGGCTCGTTGGCCTCGAGGTGGGCGTTGGCCCGAGCGATGAGGCGCCAGGTGGCGTCGAGCGCCACCGAGGGCTGGAAGTTCGCCCACGCCGACGCGGTGTCGGCGTAGGCCTGGGCTGCGTCCTCGGCGAGCGGGCTGTCGGCGCTCGGCGCCGGCCCGACCCCGCCGCACTTCTTGCCCACGACGGTGGCGACCCGCGACAGCAGGTTGCCGAGGTTGTTGGCCAGGTCGCTGTTGTACCGGGCCACCATCCCCTCGTAGCTGAAGTCGCCGTCGGGTCCGAAGGGCTGGTCGTGGAGGAAGTGGTGGCGGAAGCCGTCGACCCCGAAGTCGTCGACCAGCCGCGACGGCGCGATGTCGGTGAGCTTGGCGGCACCGTGCACGGTCTTCGACAGCTTCTCGCCGCCGAGCAGCAGCCAGCCGTGGACGTGCACGTGCTTCGGCGGGGCCAGCCCTGCCGCCATCAGCATCGCCGGCCAGTACACGCAGTGGAAGCGGATGATCTCCTTGCCGATGATGTGGTGCACCGCCGGCCACCACGTCTCGAACCGCTCCTCGCCCTCCGGTGTCCCGGTGCCGAAGCCGATCGCCGTGGCGTAGTTGATGAGCGCGTCGTACCACACGTAGAAGACGTGTCCCTCGGCCCACGGGACGGGCACGCCCCAGTCGAGGCTGGTCCGCGTGATCGACACATCGTCGAGGCCCTGGCGGAGGAACCCGAGCACCTCGTTGCGCTTGCCGACGGGCTGGATGGCGTCGGGGTCGTTCTCGATCCAGTCGACGAGGCGCTGCTCGTACCGGCTGAGGCGGAAGAAGTAGTTGTCCTCCTTCAGCATCTGGACCGGCCGACCGTGGATGGGGCAGTTCCCGTCGACCAGCTCCGCGTCGGTGTAGTACGCCTCGCAGGACACGCAGTACGGGCCCTCGTAGGTGTCGAGCTCGATGTCGCCGTTGTCGTGGATCCGTTGGAGCAGCGCCTGGACGGCGGCGTGGTGGCGGGGCTCGGTGGTGCGGATGAAGTCGTCGTTGCTGATGTCGAGCAGGGTCCAGGCGTCCTGGAACCGGGCGGCGTTGCGGTCGGCCTGCTCCTGCGGGGTGATCCCGGCCTCCTCGGCGGACTGGGCCACCTTGAGCCCGTGCTCATCGGTGCCGGTGAGGAAGAAGGTGTCGTCGCCGAGGAGCCGGTGCCAGCGCGCCATGGCGTCGGCGATGACGGTGGTGTAGGCGTGGCCGATGTGGGGCGCGTCGTTGACGTAGTAGATGGGAGTAGTCACGTAGAACCGACCGGCCATGAGGCCAGAGCCTACGGGGAGTCCGGGCGGTCCCCGGATTCGTTCCCGGCGGTGGCGCCGGCCGGGTGCAGGCGCACCAACTGGATGCGACGGCGCACCTTCTCCTGGTAGCCGTCGTAGGCGTCGAGCCGGTCGCTCAGCTGTTTCCACAGGCGCTCGCGGTCGGCGTCGTCGACGGCCGCACCGGTGACCTCGACCCGCTCCTTGCCGACCGTCACCGTGCCGTGCGGAGCGGCCTGCAGGTTCAACCACCACGCCGGCTCCCAGTCGGCCCCACCGTTCGATGCGGCCACGACGTAGTCGGAGCCGTCGCGCACGAACAGCAGCGGGACGGTGCGTTCCTTGCCGCTCCTGCGTCCCACGGTGGTGAGGTGGAGGAGCTGGCCGCCCCGGAACGAGCGCAGGCCGAGGGCCCGGACGACCCGGTTGACCGCGCGGTTGACGAGGACGAACAGTCTCCGCTTCATGGCGCACAGGGTGGCACGCCGCCGCACGACCGAGGTGGGCTCTGGCAGGGTTGACCCATGGACGAGACGGAGATCCTCACCCGGAGCCAGGTCAGCGCCGCCGGGGGGCTCGACGACTGGCGGGTCCTGCTCCAGACCCTCCAGGCGTCGTTCGCCACCGGGTCGATGGCGGCCGGTCTCGCGTTCGCGGCGCGCATCGGCACGGCGGCCGACGAGGCGGACCACCATCCCGACCTCACCGTCACCTACCCCCGGGTCCACGTGCTGCTCACCACCCACGACCCAGCCGGGCTCACCACGCGCGACGTCGAGATGGCCCGGACGATCTCGGCCATCGCCGCCGAGCTGGGCCACCAGTCGTCACCGGAGTCCGTGTCGCAGCTCGAGATCGCCATCGATGCGATGGACATCCCCGCCGTCAAGGCGTTCTGGGAGGCCGTCCTCGGCTTCCGGGGCACCGGTGACGACGAATCGGTCGACCCCCACGGTCGGGCCCCGACGTTCTGGTACCAACAGATGGACGAGCCACGGCCGCAGCGCAACCGCATCCACATCGACGTGACGGTCCCCCACGACGTGGCCGCAGCGCGCATCGACGCCGCCATCGCGGCCGGCGGGCGGCTGGTGTCCGACGCGGAGGCACCGGCGTTCTGGGTGCTGGCCGACCCCGAGGGGAACGAGGCGTGCATCTGCACGTGGCAGGCCCGGGACTGATGCCGGTCTGACCTCTCCCGCCGCCGCCTGACCCGCCGATCCACCATCCCACGGAGCACCCATGGACATCGCCATCGCCCTCTTCCCCCGGGTCACCGCCCTCGACGCCATCGGACCCTACGAGGTCCTCCAACGCCTCCCCGATGCCACGGTCACGTTCGTCGGAGAGCAGGTGGGCGAGATCCGCACCGAGAACGGTTTCCTGGGGCTGACCGTCGATGCCGCGTTCGACGACGTGGCGGCGCCCGACGTCATCGTGGTTCCCGGCGGCATCGGCACCCGCGCCCTGCTCGCCCCGGGGACGCCGATCGTCGAGTGGGTGAAGCGGGTTCACGCCACCTCGCGGTTCACCACGTCGGTGTGCACGGGGTCACTCGTGCTGGCCGCCGCCGGGCTGCTCGACGGCCTGGATGCCACCACACACTGGGGTGCGTACAACCTGCTCCAGGAGCTCGGCGCCGTTCCCACCGGAACGCGGGTCGTCGAGCACCTCGACCAGCGGATCATCACCGCCGCCGGCGTGTCTTCGGGCATCGACATGGCGCTCCGGTTGTCGGAGCTGCTGGTCGACGCCGACGCCGCGAGGGCCATGCAGCTGATGATCGAGTACGACCCCCAGCCGCCCTTCGACGCAGGCAGCGTCGACAAGGCCGGCGACGCGGTGATGGCCCGGGTGATCGAGTACTCCGCTACGAAGCAGTAGCGGCGGCGGCTCGGGCCGCCCGGCCGGCGTCGAGCACCGCCTGCTGGATGTCGCCCAACGAGCATCCCTTGGGCAGCTGACCGAACGCTCCGCACTGGTCGGCCTCCTCTTGCGTCGACTCGTCCACCAGGGCGGAGAGGACGATCACCTCGGGAGCCGGCCGGTGGCGACGCAGGTCCGGGACGAGGTCGAACCCCCAGGCGTCGCCCAATCGCAGGTCGAGCAGGACGACGTCGGGAGCGGTGTCGCGCACGCCGACCACGATGCCGGCGGCGTCGGTGGCCGTGGCCACCACCTCGATGACACCGGCGTGGTCCAAGGCGGCGGCCAGCGTGGCGAGCAGCTCGGCATGATCGTCCGCGATGGCGACCCGCACCGGTCCCGATGTGGGATGGGGGTCGCGATGGCTCACGAGGACATCGTGCCCAGAACCGGTGCCGAAACACCATGACGCATCGACGTCAGTCCCCCGGTCGGCCGCCGGAGGCCATACTCGGGACGTGACCGGTTCGCCGTCCGAGTACCAGCCTGCGCTCGAGCGGGCACTGGTGCAGCTGGTCACGGCCCAACGGCTGGCCCACATGGGGACCTGGGAGACGGAGTACACCGACGGCGGCGAGGTCACCATGACGTGGTCGGCCCAGACCCGGCAGATCGCCGGCTGGCCCGACGACCGACCCGAACCCGGCCTGGCCGAGTTCGTCGCCACCCTCCACCCCGACGACCGGCCCCAGTTCCTCCGGGCCCGCCAGGCGGCCCTGCACGGCGATGCGTCCTACGCCATCGACTGTCGCCTCGTCCGGCCCGACGGCGGTGTCCGCGACGTGCACCTCGAGGCGGAGATCGACCGCGACCAGACCGGTGCGCCGCTCCGCGCCATCGGCATCGTCCAGGATGTGACGCGAGCGCGCGAGCTGCTGGACCAGCTGGTGGCCGCCGAGAACACCCGACGGCAGCTGCTGCACCGCCTCATGCAGTCCACCGACGCTGAACGGAGTCGCCTGGCCGAGGATCTCCACGACGGTCCGGTGCAGGTCCTCAGCGCCGTCGCCCTGCGGTTGGAGCACCTGTCGGCCGGCGGCGCCGGCGCCGACGACCTCGCCCCGGTGGTCGGCGACGTGCGCGAGGTCATCCAGTCCTTGCGGACCCTGCTCTTCGAGCTCCATCCCCGAGCCCTGCGGGCCAGCAGCATCGCGTCGGCCGTTGAGCAGCTCGCCTCGGCAGCCATCCCCCACTGCGAGCTCTCCGTCGACGTGGAGCGGGCGCTCGCGCTCGACGACGAGGTGTCGCTCGCCGTCGTCCGCATCGTGCAGGAGGCGCTGTGGAACGTCGGACGCCATGCCTCGGCAT
The DNA here is from genome assembly GCA_963811245.1 of uncultured Acidimicrobiaceae bacterium. Classification (GTDB taxonomy): domain Bacteria; phylum Actinomycetota; class Acidimicrobiia; order Acidimicrobiales; family Salinilacustritrichaceae; genus Salinilacustrithrix. Next base: position 890,238 of record CAWEQL010000007.1, on the reverse strand, counting down.
CGCACGTCCGCGTCACCCTCCGGGCCGCTGCCCGCGACGTGGTCCTCGAGATCGTCGACGACGGATGCGGCTTCGATCCGGGGGATCCGTCGGCGCCGGGTCACCTCGGGCTGGTGGCAATGCAGGAGCGGGCCGAAGCCGTGGGGGGCACGTTCACCTTGCGGTCCCGGACGACTGGGGCACCGACCGGGACGACCATCTCGATCCGGTTCCCCTCCGTCTGATCGGCCGCCGGTCAGCGGCCGCGCCCGACCTCCACCACGCCGGCGCTGGCACCGATGACCACGGCCTCGAGCTGCGAACGGGCGTCGAGCTTGGTAAGGATGTTGCGGACGTGGTTGCGGACCGTGTGGTGGCTCAGGCCCAGTGCATCGCTGATCTCCAGCGTCGAGTGCCCTTCGGCCAGGAACTGGAGCACCTCGGCCTCGCGCTCGGTCAGGTCGACGGCTGGCGGTGGCGGCCGGTTCAGCCAGTTGATCGCCGAGGCCAGGGTCTGGGAGTCGAAGAGGGCATCGCCCTCGTGGACCCGGCGCAGCCCCGCGGCCAGGTCGGCGAGGTCGCTGTGCTTGTGCACGAACCCGGCGCAGCCCGCAGCCACGGCCTCGGCGGCGACCTGGGCGCTGTCGCTGGCGGTGAGGATCACGGTCCGCAGCGCGGGGTGACGCTCGTGCAGGTCCTTCGCCAGATCCACCCCGGTGATCCCGTCGAGGGCGTAGTCGACCAGAGCGACGTGGGGCTCGGTGTGCTCGATCACCGTCAGTGCCTCGGCCGGCGAGCCGGCGGTCCCGACCACGGCGATGCCGCGCGAGTGCTCGAGCGCGAGCGAGATCGATTCGCGGACGAGTGCGTGGTCGTCGACCACGACGACTCGACACGGCAGCTGGGGGCTCATCGCAGGAACCGAACGGTAGAGAGTGCGACGAAAACAGCCTATCTGGGTAGGTTCCGGACGTGGCCAACCCGTCCCATGTCTCGGCCCTCCTCCATGACGGCCCCCAGCAGCTCCTGGTGTCCATCGGGATGCGGTTGGAGTTGCTCCGCCGAGACGCCCCCGACGAGCTCGAACCGCAACTGCAGGAGTTGGCCCGACAGGTCGCGCTCGCCAGCGACGAGCTCCACGCGCTGACGCGGATGTTGGATCAGTCCGAGGACGACGACGGGAGCTCGAGGCAGAACACCGATCCGGACGGCTCGCCGGCGCGGTAGCGCACGTTGCCGCCGTGGGCCCGGGCGATGCCGCGGGCCAGGTACAGGCCGATCCCGCTGCCGGGGACGGAGTGATCGAGTCGGCCGAACTTGCGCCAGATCGTGCCGAGCCGGTGCAGCGGGACACCGGGGCCTTCGTCGGCGACCTCGATGGTGACGTCCGACGCGCCGCCTTCGATGATCCGCACGGTCACCGGAGACCTGTCCGGCGAGTACTTCACCGCGTTGGTGAGCAGGTTGACCACCGCCTGGGTGACCAGGGGTCCGTCGCAGCGCACGGGCACCGCCGGCGGGGCACAGATCTCGATGCGACGATCGGTCTGCATCGCGACCTCGGTGGCGGCGCCCCGAACGATGTCGACCATGTCGTCGGCGTGGGCGGCGACCGACAGCGTGCCGCGGTCGAGGTCGTCGAGCATGCCGAGCGCTTCGACGATGCGGGACAACCGTCGCGTGCTGCGAATGATCCCGTCGTGGACGTCGCGTTCGATGGCGCCGTGGTCGTCGAGGACGGCCACCGAGCAATTCAGCACGGCGAGTGGCGTGGCGAGCTCGTGTTGCACCGTACGCAGCGCATCGGTGTAGGCGTGGAAGCGCTCGGGCCCGTCGTCCGTCGACGCGACCGATGGGACCGGATCGAACTGCCGGGTGAGCAGCCGATCGATCTCGGAGGGCGGGACGGCGGCCGACCACAGGAACCCCTGCGCCTCCGGGCAGCCGGCCGCCAGCGCCGCCCTCGCATCCTCGGCCGTCTCCACGCCTTCGGCGATCACGTCGACGCCGAAGGCCGCGGCCAGGTCGACGACGGACCGGACGATGGCCGCGTTCTCGGGGTCGGCGGCGGCCCCGGTGACGAAGGACCGATCGATCTTGATGACGTCGAGTGGGATCTTCTTCAGCCGACCGAGCGAGCTGTATCCGGACCCGAAGTCGTCCATGGCCATCCGGACGCCGATCGCCTTGAGCGCCGCCAGGCGACGTTCGAAGATGATCGAGCGGTCCATCAGCATCGACTCGGTCAGCTCGAGCGTGATGGATGCCGGGTCGAGGTGGTGGCGACGGAGTGCGTCACGGACCCGGTCCGGGAGGCTGGCGTCCACGAGCTGGGCCGCTGAGACGTTGACGGCGACCCCGAATGTCGTCTCCGGACGCAGGTCGCGCCACCGAGCCGCGTGGGCGCAGACGTCGTCGATGACGAACGCCCCGATGTCCCGGATGACAGAGGTCTGCTCGGCCAGCGGGATGAAGCGGTCGGGACCGAGCCGCCCGTGGACGGGGTGATCCCAGCGCACCAGTGCCTCCGCGCCGACCACGACGCCGTCGCGGAGCCGGACCACAGGCTGGTACTCGACGACCAGTTCCTGGCGGCCCACGGCGTCCTGGAGATCCCGGCGGAGTGCGTCATCGGGGAACAGCGCCGGTTTGATCGGATCGTGGAACGCATCCGGCCCTCCCTCACGGCCCTGTCGATGCTCGGAGCGGTCGAGCGCGACCCACGACCGACCGGTGAATCCGGTGCGCTCGTCGAGGACCGACCGGACCTCCAACCACAGGGCCACGACATCGCCCTCGTCGCGGACGATCCTCGCCTCCCCGCCCCAGGCATCCCCGACATCGAGCCGCGGCCCTGATGTCCGCTGCGGGGCCGGGGATCATGAACTGTGCCACCGTGGCCAGCTCGCGGCCGAGGAGATCGGCCTCCGGCCGGCCGAGCAACGAGCAGGCGCCGTGGTTGACGGCGACGACGATCCCGTCGTCGTCGCTGATCAGCGCCGCGACGGCAAGCCGGCCGGCGAGGTGGTGAGCCAGGAGGTCGCCGGCGCTCTCGCGGAGCCGCTCCGTGCGGTCGCGGCCGGCCACGACGACCGCACCCACCTCGGGGTCGTCGAGCAGGTTCACCGCGGTCAGTTCGAACTGGCCCCACTCGTCGCCGCGCTCACGGCGGGCCCGGGCCTGGGCACGAGCGCGGCCGTCGGGGCGCGCCACGCATTCCTCGAACAGTGACCGGATCCGCCCCTGGTCGCGCAGGGTGCACCTCCCCCACTGCCCGCTCGCCCACCACGTGACGCTCCCACGGCAGCTGCTCCCGCTCGCAGGCGGCGTCGGTGATGTAGCCGTCGGCGTCGATGAGCAGCACGAAGTCCGAGTCGGGATCGACCATCCGCCAGATGCCGCCGAGCTGATCGCGGATGGAGAACTCGGTTTCGCGGACCGCGGTGATGTCGAGGTGGCTCACCAGCGCGCCGGAGCTGGGTCCGGCCAGGGGTGTGACCCGGAGGGAGAACCACCGCTGGCGGTCGGGGAGATGGCAGGGATAGTCGAGGTGGAACGACGAGCGCTCGCCGTCGAGCACGGCGCGGATGCCGACCGCGGCACGAGCCGCGATGTCCTCGTCGGGGCCCCGGGCGCTGTCGCAGGCGGCCAGGTAGTCGGTTCCCGGCCCGATCCGGTCGGCACGGAGGCCGGCGGCGACCCCTGCCTCCATCCAGTGCTCGTTGTGGGCGGTGATGCGCCCGGTGCGATCGAGCACGACCACCAGCGCCGGTTCCGCCTTCGTCTCGCCGCCCGGCGCGCCCGCTCCCACGTTCGGGGAGCGCTGGACGTCGGGGCTTCGATGCATGCCCTCATTCTGGGCGGTTGACCCTCGCACCGACAGACCCAGAAGTACCGAAAACGCATGACACAGAAGAGTCATGTGGCCACAGCCGGTAGCCGATGTGTTACTTCTTGGGATCGATGGGACAGACCGGACCGACCCGGATCGTGGTCATCGAGGACCAGCAGGTCCTCTCCGGAGCCATCAGGGCGTCGATCGCGCTCCTCGAAGACCTCACGGTGGTCGCCACGGCGGCGACGATCGCCGAGGGCATCGCGACCCGCGGCGCGCCTGCAGCCCGACGTCGTGCTCAGCGACTTCCGCCTGGGCGACGGGGACGTCGCCGACCGAATCGATGCGTTGCTCCGTGCGTCACCGGCGAGCCGGGTGCTGGTCTTCTCCGGCTGGGCCGACGAGACCAGCCTCCTGCGAGCGATGGCGGCCGGCGCCAGCGGCTTCGTGGAGAAGACCGCACCGTTCGAGGAACTGGTCCGCTCCCTCCGTCGGGTCGCCGCCGGCGAGATCGTCGTGGCGCCCCGACTGGTGCCCCTCCTCGCCCGGCGCGCCACCGGCACCGACGCCACCTCGTTGTCCCGGCGGGAGCTCGAGGTCCTCGAGCACCTCTCCGTCGGTCACACCACCTCGGAGATCGCCGCCGACCTCCACCTGGCCGTGAACACGGTCCGGAACCACGTGGCCCGGCTGTTCGACAAGCTCGGGGCGCACTCCCGCCTCGACGCCGTGCGCATCGGCGTCGAGCGCGGCCTCATCCGATTCGATCCCCGATCGAGCTGAAGTCGGCGTCGAGCAGGCCCTCGAGGAGGGCGATCGGTGCCATCCAGCGCCGCCGGGCCACGAGCCGCACCACACCGGACGCCACCACCAGGGCGGCGCGCAGCTCGGCGATGACCTCGTCCGGTGTTCCGAGCTCGTTGGCTCGCAGCTCCAGGCCGGCACTGCGGAACACGGCTCGCTGCAGCACGGTCCAGCACTCGTCGAAGCTGGCGACCTCCGACGCATCCAGCCAGCGCAAGACGATGTCGACGTCGATCGGGTAGCGCGACCGGTCACGCAGTGCGGACACCCCTGCCGATGCCACCCCGACCAGCTCGGCGCAGGCCCGCGAGCAGGCGGCGGAGCCGGGAAGCATCCCGATGTGCTCGAGGGCGGCGGCGTCACGGCCGAGCAGCAACAGGACCAAGGCCTCGACGGCGACGACGCCGGGCGCCTCCTCGACCTCGCGAGCCTCCGTGTACACGTCCGTGTCCTCCTGTCGCCTGGGCTGGTGCCGTCACTATCCGGCATGGGGCCGCTGGCGGGCAGATCCGCCTGCACGTGCCGTGTTGGTGCAGATGCACCAACACGACCCTCCGGATCGCCACCGACCCCCGTTCTGGCCTCACATCTGGTGGTCCGCGTGCGGACGTTGTGGTGCCAGAACGGATTGGTGTGCGGTCAGCCGGCCTCGGCGACCCCGTTGCGGTCGACCGGGAGCGGGCGCACGTCGCCCTCGGCCTTGCGGGCGACGAGGGCCTCGCCCGCTCCCGGTGCCAGCGGCGCTTGGGCGTCGCGCAGCCGGTCGATGTCGGAGAGCGACCGGTCGAACACCCGCCGGCGCGTGCCGTTGAGCTCGTCGTGGAACGACCGGCTCACCGTGTCGAGCTGGCGGGCCACCTTGTCGAGCGAGTCGGTGAACTTGCCCCACTCCTCGGTGACGCCGCCGAGGCAGCGCAGGATCTCGTCGCTGGTGCGTTCGAGGCGGAACTGCTCCACCGACTGGCGGACCACGGCGAGCACGGCGAACAAGGTGGCCGGCGAGCACAGGACGACACGATGGCCGAGGGCGACGTCGAGCACCTCGGGGTCGGCGTCGTGGAGGAAGGCGTACACCGCCTCGTTGGGGATGAACAGCAGCATGCAGTCGACCGTGTCGCGAGGATCGATGTAGCCCCGGCCCGCCAGCTCGCGAATGCGGTTCCGCACGTCGGCCACGAAGGCCTTGGTGTGGCGAGCCCGCCCATCGTCGTCGCCGGCGTCGAGCACCCGCAGGTAATTGTCGATCGGGAACTTCACGTCCATGCGCAGTTCCAGGTCGTGGGGCAGGAGGAAGCGGAAGTCGGGGATGGTGCCGCCGGGGACAGCCCGCTGACGCCGGAAGTTGACGCCCTTCGACCAAGCCAGCGGCGGCCAACACGTCGTCGGCCATGCGCTCACCCCACTGGCCCCGCTGCTTCGGCGACGCCAGCGCCTGACGCAGTGCATCGGTGTGCTGGGCCAGGCTGGCGTTGGTGGCCGTGACCTGGCGCAGGTTCTCGACCAGGGTGCCGTGCTGCTCGGCCGACGTCGTGCGCAGCGAGGCCACGAGCTGGTCGAGCCGGGCCAGCTCGGTCTTGACGTCGGCGACCTGGGAGGTGAAGGCGTGGCTGCGCAGATCGAGCTCGCGCGTACCGGCCGCCACCGAGTCGCCCAGCTTGTCGGCCGCCATCTCGAGGACGAGATCGACCGCCTCCCGCAGCTGCTCGGAGCCGGTGTCGGCCCGCCGGGGGCCAGCGCGCCAGACCAACGCAGCGGCGACGGCCAACAGACCGAGCAGGAGGGCGGCGGGGACGAGGACGAGCATGCCTGCCAGTATCCGCACGCCCCCTGACAAGAACGCGGATGCGGCCGATACCGTGCCGCCATGGCCACGTCCCGTCGGGGAAACCGCATCACCGTCGGGACCACCATCGACCGTCCCCCCGCCGTCGTGTGGGAAGCCGTCGAGGACGTGGGGACGCACACCGAGTGGATGGCCGACGCGGTGGCGATCCGCTTCGTGACGGATCAGACCGCCGGCGTGGGCACGGCCTTCGACTGCGACACCGAGGTCGGCCCGTTCCGGCTCACCGATCGGATGGAGATCACCCGGTGGGAGCCGGGGGCAGCCATGGGTGTGCGCCACGTCGGCCTGGTCACCGGCGAGGGCGTGTTCACCATCGCCGACGCCGGCACCGGCCGCAGCCGGTTCACGTGGACCGAGCGCCTGGTCTTCCCGTGGTGGATGGGCGGATCCGTCGGCGGGGTCGTGGGGGGCTGGATCATGCGGCGCCTCTGGCAGGGGAACCTGCGGCGCCTGAAGACGCTCGTCGAAGCCCCATGACGACCTTCCTGCTCCGGTTCGACCCCGGAGCGGGCGACGGGCCGCTCGTGGCGGTGAAGGACCTCGTCGACGTCGCCGGCACGCCCACCACGTGTGCCTCCCGGCCGGTCGCCGCCACCGCGGCACCGGCTCCCTCCGATGCCGCCTGCATCGCCACCGTCCGAGCCGCCGGCGGACGCCTGGTCGGCAAGACGAACCTGCACGAGCTGGCCTTCGGGGGCACGGGCGTGAACTCGTTCACCGGTACGCCCACCAACCCGCTCGACCCGGAGCGGATCCCCGGCGGCTCGTCGTCGGGCTCGGCGGTGGCGGTGGCCACGGGTGAGGCGGACGTGGCCATCGGCACCGACACCGGCGGCTCGATCCGCACGCCGGCGGCCTGCTGCGGCGTCGTCGGCCTCAAGACCACGTTCGGGCGGGTGCCGGTGGTGGGCGTGCATCCCCTCGCGCCGTCGATGGACACCGTCGGGCCCATGGCCGCCACCGTCGCGGGCGTGGTGATCGGCATGCAGTTGCTCGAACCCGGCTTCGCCCCGACCGATGCGCCGGCACCGGCCGTGGGGCGCTTCCGGCTCCCCGGCTGCCACCCCGAGATCGAGGAAGCGGTCGACCGGGCGCTCCGCCTCGCCGAGCTCACGGTGGAGCCGACGGAGCTACCCGGATGGCTGCGGGCCGACGATGCCGGCACCACCGTGGTCTTCGCCGAGGCCGCCGACGTCAACCGTGGCCTGCTGGCCGACCACGCCGGAGAGCTCGGCGGCGAGACCCGTCAGCGGCTCGAACGAGGCCGCGCCATCACCCCCGCCCAACTCGACGCCGCCCGCCGGGAGGCCCACTCGTGGCGCGACGAGCTCGACCGGGCCCTCTCCCGCGCACCCGTCATCGCCCTGCCGGCGATCGTCGACGAGCCGCCGCCGCTCACCGACCCGCTCCGCCTCGACACCCGACGCCCGAACGTGGCCGTCAACCTGGCCGGCAACCCGGCCATCGTCGTGCCGATCGCCCGTCCCGGGGCGTTCCCCACCGCCGTGCAGCTGATCGGCCGGCGGGGCGGCGAGGAGCTCCTCGTCGCCACCGCCGCGGTGATCGAAGCCGCGGCCGGCTGACCGGTTCAGCTGGAGACGTACTCGTCGCGCAGGTCGCGCTTGACGAACTTGCCGTTGGCGTTGCGGGGCAGCGGCTCGGTGCGGAACCAGATCGACGAGGGGATCTTGAACTTGGCGATGCGCTCTCCCAGGAAGGCGCGCAGGCCGTCGGCGTCGAGGTCGGCGTCGGGTCGCAACACGATGGCCGCACCCACCTCCTCACCCAGCCGCTCGTCGGGGACACCGAACACCGCCACCTCGGCGACGTCGTCGTGTTCGTAGATGGCTGCCTCGACCTCGGAGCAGTAGATGTTCTCGCCACCGCGGATGACCATGTCCTTGGCCCGGTCGACGATGTAGACGAAGCCGTCCTCGTCGATGCGGGCGATGTCGCCCGTGTTGAACCAGCCGTCACGGATCGACTCGGCCGTGGCCTCGGGTCGGTTCAGGTAGCCCTTGATCACCACCGAGCCCCGCACGCAGAGCTGCCCGACGGTGTCAGGACCGGCGGGCAGGTCCTCGCCGGCCTCGTCCACGAGCTTGGCGTCCAGCGTGGGCACCACCGGACCGCACGAGGCCGGCTTGGCCACGTACCGGCCGGCGGCGTTGGCGGTGACGATGCCGTGGGTCTCGGTCAGGCCGTACCCCGTGGAGGGCGCCCCCTTCGGCAAGGACTTGTCGATCTTCTCGACCAGGTCGGGCTGGAGGGCGGCGCCGCCGCCGCCCATGCCCTGGAGCGTGGACGTGTCCCGGGTCTCCCAGTCGGGGTGGGCGAGCAGCTCGCGGCTCATGGTCGGCACACCGGAGAAGGACGTGACCCGTTCGCGCTCGATCAGCTCGAGTGCCCGGGCCGGATCCCACTTGTAGGTCAGCACCAGCGTGCCGCCGGCCAGGGTGGCCGGATGGAGCAGGCAGTTGTTGGCCGTGACGTGGAACAGCGGGGTGGGCGCCATGATCACCGGGGGCGAGGCCGGTCCGGCCTCTGATGCGGCGGCGCTCCCGTCGGCCGGTGCCGCACCTGACTCGGCGGCCGCCCTGGCGTCGGCGGCGCTCGCCACCGCGGTCATGAACACGATGTGGAGGAGGTTGTGGACCGAGCCGCGGTGCGTCAACTGCCGCGCCCTTGGGGAAACCGGTGGTGCCCGACGTGTAGAAGATGCAGGCGTCGTCGTCGGGGTCGATGGCGGCGTCCGGGAGCGTGTCGGGCGCCGACGCCGGGTCGACGACGTCCTCCCAACGGCTGGCGTCGTCGGGCAGGGCGCGGTCGGTGCGCACCGAGATCACGTGCAGCGGCGCCTCGGCCCGCAGGGTCTCGAGGTGCGGGGTGACCCGTTCCAGCCGCTCGTCGTCGGCGATGAGGACCTTGGGACGGGAGTCGGTCAGGCCGTACTCCATCTCCGGGCCGGTCCACCAGGCGTTCATCCCGACGACGGCGGCGCCGAGCGACACGATGGCCCAGTAGGCGATGACCCATTCCGGGTAGTTCCGCATGGCGATGGCCACGCGGTCACCGGCACCGACCCCGTGGGTGTCACGCAGCAGGTGGGCGAGGGCCCGGACGCGGGCCGCGACCTCGGCGTAGGAGTACCGCTCGTCCTCGTAGACGAGATAGGTCTGGTCGCCCCGACCCGACGACAGCTCCCAGATGGCCCGCATGGTGGGGGGTGCGGACGTGAAGACCTTCATCGGGTTGCCGCGAACCTCGATGGTCTCGATCGCGAAGGCGCCCCCGGGGCCCGTCAGCTCGTTCCATGCCTCTTGGTAGTGATCGGTCACCGGACGATGATGTCAACCGGCGCCCGCGCGAAGCGAACGGCGCCCGATTCGTCCCTTTCCGGGGCCGACGCCGGTCAGGTCGGTGGGACGGAGCGGTCGCTGACCCAGTTGCCGTGGAACCCGAACGGGACCCGCTGGGGCAGCGGCACCCGGGCCACGTAGTCGGTACGGTCGAAGTCGGCGGCGTCCATGACCACGAAGTCGGTGCTGCCCGCGCCGAGATCGTGGACGAAGGTCACCAGCCAGCCGTCGTCCTCGGCCGTCCCGCCGTCACGGCCCACGAACACCGGCTCGCCCGCCGCCCGACCGGGGCCGTGGTCGAACTCGTGCCGGCTCCCCGTCTGCAGGTCGTGCTTGAGCGTGGGCCAGCCGGCGCCGTCGTCGGCGCGGGGCGATGCGCAGTAGCCGTACCGGTACGGCTTGGTGCTCAGCGAGCCGCGGGTGCGAGGGAACTCGTTGGCCCGCTCGTCGACCACGTCGATCGAGGCGGTGCGGGCCGAGGGGTCCAGCACCCACTGCTCGAGCCGCGCCAGGCCGGGATCCCCGAACGGTCCGAGGATGTCCTGGTCGAACATCACATCGTACTGGCACAGGTGGATCACGACGTTGCCGTCGGCGTCGTCGTAGGCGTTCATGGGGTGGAAGGCGTACCCGTTCGGCACGTCGATCCACACGATGTCGTCGGCGCCACCGTCCCGGGGCAGCAGGCCGACCCGGTTGCCGTGGTCGGGGTCCCACCGGAACGGGAAGCGGCCGGCCATGGCCAGTTCGAGATCGACCGTGCAGGGCTGGTCGTAGACCACGGCGTACCGCCCGGTCAGGGACATGTCGTGCAGCATCGTCATGCCGAGCGGGATGTCGACGGTTTTGCGGACCTTGCCGTCGGCGGCCACGACCACGTACTGGACGTGGTCCATCCACTGCGCCGGGGCGTAGACCATGGCGTGCATCTCGCCCGTGTCGGGGTCGAGCTTGGGATGGGCGGTGAACGCGCCCGGCAGGGTGCCGAAGAAGTCGTTGCGGCCGACGGTGTCGAGCTCGTAGGTCAGCTCCACGGGGCAGCTGCCGGCCTCCACGGTGGCCCAGGTCGTGCCGGCGAAGCCACCGACGTTGGTGTTGGGTCCGTTCGGGCTGTCGTTCCAGTTCGGACCCGGGATGTCGTCCTCGCCGCGGACCTGGGCGACGTGGGTCGAACCGACGTACCGGTTGCGGTACCACTCGGCCCGTCCGTCGAACAGCCGGACGCCGTGCACCATGCCGTCGCCCGCGAACCAGTGGTGGGTGGCGGGATCGACCGGCTCGATCGGGTTCGGGCCGTTGCGCAGGTACCGGCCGGCGAGCTCCTCGGGCAGCCGGCCCTCCACGGGCAGGTCGAACGCCGTGACCTCCTCGGTGACCGGGGCGTAGTTGCCCGACAGGTAGCGGTTCTCGGTGACGGACATGGCGGCCTCCAGGCGACGGGCCCCGACAGGGACATAACTAAGTTATGGGTGTAACTTTGTTACGTGGCTGCTCCGGTGTCAACCCCCGATCCGCGCCGGGCGATCCTCGATGGCGCCCTCACCGTCCTCGCCCGCGACGGAGAAGCGCGGTTCACCGTGCGCAACATCGCCACCGAGGCCGGCTGCTCGACCACGGGCGTGTACACGTGGTTCGGGGGCAAGGCGGGCCTGGTCGACGCCATCTTGATCGAGGGCTTCGCGTCTTTCGACGTGGCCCTGGCCGACGCGTATGCCGCCGACGATCTCATCGGCGCCGGCCGGGCGTATCGCCGCTGGGCCCTCGCCAACCGCACCCACTACCTCGTGATGTTCGGCCGCGCCGTCCCCGACCACGTGCCCGGCGACGAGGCCCTCGCCCGAGGGTTCGAGTCGTTCACCGACCTCGTCGACGCCGTCGCCCGGACCCGGCCCGACCTCGACGCCGACGGGGCGTTCTCGTGGGCGTACCACGTCAACGCCACCGTGCACGGCTACGTGCTGACCGAGCTGGCCGGCATGAGCCCGGCGCCGCCGGAGGCACTCGACGCCCTCTACGAGGCCGGCCTCCGACGGACCGTCGGCGCACTGGTCGCGGCCGACGGCTGACCGGGCCGCGACGTCCGGATGTCAGGCGCCGGATATCAGGCGCCGGCGGCCACGGCCACCGCGCCCAGGCCGCAGGCCAGCCCGAGCACCAGGACCAACGCCGTGCCGGCCCAGGCGGGCGCGTCGAGACGGGGGCGGACGACGTCGAGGAGCAGGCCGGCCAGGACGCCACCGATCAGGCCACCGATGTGACCGCCGATGCTGATGCCCGGGACGGCGAACGTGAACACCAGGTTGATCAGGATGATCCCGCCCAGCCCGGAGTCGAGCGGGTTGATGCCCCTCGCCCACTGCAGCACCACGGCGTAGCCGAACAGGCCGAACACCGCCCCCGACGCCCCCAGGGTGAGCGCGTGGGGGTCGGCGACCATGACGCCGAGCGCACCGGCCAGCAGCGAGGTGACGTAGACGGCGCCGAAGGCCCACTTGCCCACGACGGGCTCGAGCTGTCGGCCCAGGATCCACAGGGCGAACATGTTGAACCCGATGTGGAGCAGGTTGGCGTGGAGGAAGCCGCCCGTGATCAGGCGGTACCACTCCCCCTCCGCCACCCCGATGGGGCCGGTGCTGGTCATCCCGCGACCGATCAACGACCAGTCGATCTGGAACGGGAAGGACGGCCGGCCGCCGGGCGTCCCGCCTCCGGACACCGTGCTGTACAGGTACACGGCGACGTTGAGGGCGACGAGACTCGTGGTGACCACCGGGTTCGACGATCGGCGCAGCGTTCGGGCCGTGTACACCTGCTGCTTGCCGCCCTTGACGCACTCGGGGCAGTGGAAGCCCACCGAGGCCTGGGTCATGCACTCCGGACAGATCGGCCGCCCGCAGCGCTGGCAGCGCACGCCGGCGCGGCGGTCGCCGTGGCGGTAGCAGGTCTGGACCTCGGTCGTCACCGCAGAGACGGTACCGGTGCCGCCGTGCGACGCGTCACCGGCCCCCCGGAGGGGGCCGGTGACGGGAGTGGGCCGCCCCGTGGAGCTCGGCCGGGCCTCTCGGGAACACAGCGCCGCAACGCTGTCAGGGTTCGGGAAGAGCCGCTGGCTTCCTCGGGGTGACCACTCCTGCGAGTGGTTGTCTCTGTGTCTCCACTATCCGCCCGACCGCCCGACGGGTCAAGAGGACGAAGGTCCCTCGGGGCTGAACCAGACGATGCTCAGCGGCGGCAGGGTGACGATCACCGACTGCGGGTGGCCCTGCCACTCGACGGGCTCGGACTCCACCGAACCGTTGCCCACACCCGACCCGCCGTACTCGGCAGCATCGGTGTCGAGGATCTCGACCCAGGTCCCCGCCGTCGGCACGCCGATGCGGTAGCCGTGTCGGGGGGCGGGGGTCAGGTTGGCGACGCAGATCACCGGCGGAGTCCCCTGGTGGCCGCGCCGGACGAACGAGAGCACCGACTGCTCGGCGTCGGAGGCATCGAGCCAGTCGAAGCAGGCCGGTTCGGTGTCGCGCTCCCACAGCGCCGGGTGTTCGGCGGTCACCCGGTTCAGGTCGGCGACCAGGCGCTGCACGCCCGCGTGCTGGGGGAGGTCGAGGAGGTGCCAGTCGAGGCTGCGAGCCTCGGACCACTCCCTCCCCTGGGCGAACTCGGAGCCCATGAACAGCAGCTGCTTGCCGGGATGGGACCACATCCAGCCGTACAGGGCGCGCAGGTTGGCGAACTTCTGCCACTCGTCGCCCGGCATCTTCGCCAGCAGCGAACCCTTGCCGTGGACGACCTCGTCGTGGCTGAGCGGGAGCACGAAGTTCTCGGTCCAGGCGTAGATGAACCCGAACGTCAGCTGGCCGTGATGGTGCACGCGGTAGAGCGGGTCGGTGGAGAAGTACTCGAGCGTGTCGTGCATCCAGCCCATGTTCCACTTCTGGCCGAACCCCAGGCCGCCCAGGTGCACGGGCCGGCTCACGCCACCCCAGGCCGTCGACTCCTCGGCGATCATGCGCACGCCGGGGTACTGGCCGTGCACGACGGTGTTGACCTCCTTGAGGAAGTCGATGGCCTCGAGGTTCTCGCGGCCGCCGAAGCGGTTCGGTACCCACTCGCCGTCGTTGCGGGAGTAGTCGAGGTACAGCATCGACGCCACGGCATCCACCCGGAGGCCGTCGATGTGGAACTCGTGGAGCCAGTAGAGGGCGTTGGCCACGAGGAAGTTGCGGACCTCGTTGCGCCCGAAGTTGAACACGTACGTGCCCCAGTCGGGGTGCTCGCCCTGGCGGGGGTCGGCGTGTTCGTACAGGGCGGTGCCGTCGAAGCGGCCGAGCGACCAGTCGTCCTTGGGGAAATGCGCCGGCACCCAGTCCACGATCACACCGATGCCCCGTTGGTGCATGGTGTCGACGAACGCACGGAAGTCGTCCGGCGAGCCGTAGCGGGCCGTGGGCGCGTAGTACCCGCTGACCTGGTACCCCCAGCTCGGCGTGAAGGGATGCTCGGCCACGGGGAGCAGCTCGATGTGGGTGAAGCCGAGGTCGCAGACGTGGTCGGCCAGCGGTTCGGCCAGCTCGGTCCAGGACAGCGGGCGGTCGCCGTCCTCCGGAACGGTGCGCCAGGAACCGGGATGGACCTCGTAGACCGAGAGCCGATCGTTGATCGGGTCGATCCCGGACCGGGTCGTCATCCAGTCGTCGTCGCCCCAGCGGTGGGTCGACCGGGTGATGACGCTGGCGTTGGCCGGCGGCATCTCGCCGGCCTGGGCCATGGGGTCGGACTTGAGCCGGAGGTGACCGTCGGCGCCGATGATCTCGTAGCGGTACCGCATCCCGACCTCGGCCTCGGGCACGAAGCGCTCCCAGACTCCGGAGCTGCCCAGGCTGCGCATCGGATCGACCCGGCCGTCCCAGCTGTTCCAGTCGCCCACGACGCGCACGTGTTGCGCGGCCGGCGCCCACACGGCGAAGGCCACGCCCTCCACGCCCTCGTGGGTCGTCGGTCGGGCACCGAGCACCTCCCACAGGCGTTCGTGGCGACCTTCACCGATGAGGTGGATGTCGATGTCGCCGAGGGTCGGGGAGAACGTGGTGTCAGTCATGGGCTTCCGGTCAGGAGTCGGTCGATGGCCCCGAGCGGGATGGCCGCCCAGGTCGGTCGGTAGCCGGTTTCGTACGCCACCTCGTAGGTGGCCTTGTCGAGCTCGAACGCGGCGAGCAGCTCATCGCGCGCGCCGGGAGGGGGGAGGAGCGCATCGATGCCGTCGGTCTCGAAGTACCCGGCCAGGAACTCGGACCGCGCCCGTTCCTCCCAGCTGTCGCCCTCGGCCTGCGAGACGTCGTCGTCGTGGCCGCCTTCCCACCGGCCGACCTCGGCCGCGTAGTGGAAGGACCGCAACATGCCGGCGACGTCACGCAACGGTGACGACGGCAGGACCCGCTCGGCCAGCGGACGCGCCGGTTCGCCCTCGAAGTCGATGAGATACCAGCCGGCGTCGGCTCGCAGCGACTGGCCCAGGTGGAGGTCACCGTGGATGCGTAGGGCGGGGCCGACGTCTCGGAGCTGGTGCACCCGGTCGTAGCGGGCGGAGATGGCGTCGGCCGGTACGTGCTCGCGGACCCGGTCCAACTGGGCGCGGAAGCCGGCCACCCAGCCCGCCAGGTCGGCGTCGGAGGTTCCGAAGGCGTCGGCCATGGCCAGGTGCAGCTGGGCGACGATGGTCCCGAGGCGTCGGGCGTCGGGCCCGAAGTCGCCGCCGCTGATGTCGGGGGATTCATGGCCGGCGCGCAGGATGCGCAGGGACGTGAGGGCCAGGTGCCAGCCGTCGGTGGCGCCGGCGAGGAACTGCCGGGCCACGGCGAGGTGCTGCGTGTGTCCGTCGGCGTCGGCTCGTCCGAGGACGCCGTGCTGGACGGGGACGTGCTCGTAGCCGTGCTCCAGCAGCCGGGCCACGGCCTCGATGTCGGGGTTCGCGCCGCTGTGGATGCGCCGGAACAGCTTCACGATGATCTTCTCGTCGAACACGATCGAGGAGTTCGACTGCTCGACGGTGAGGGCACGGACCCGCTGCGCATCGGCGTCGGGCGCGATGCGGTGCAGCGTCTCGATGGCGAGCGGCGCGTCGATGCTGGCGTCGTAGAGGGCGACCACTTCGCCGTCACGGGCGACGTGGCCCAGCAGCTCGGAGTCCTTGCCGCGGAGGAAATCGTGTCCGTCGGGGCCTGACCGGGCGCCGACGAGGAGCTGGTAGCGGCCGAGGGTGCGGGACCCGTCGATGGCGTCGACCAGCAGCCACCACAACGTGGGATCGCCCGTGATCCAGGCCTCGGACTCGGCGATCTCCACCGCTTCCGGCGCGCGGTCGTGCTCGTACCACCGCTGCTGCGCGAGGTGCGCGGGGAGCAGGGGAACGATGTCGTCGACATCGATGATCGGGTCCGGGGGACGATCGGTGCTCACGGTTCGACCCTTCCGGACGACGGCTCGGTGATTGCGTCGACGAGCGTGAACCAGTAGTACCCGTACGGCGGCAGGGCCACGAAGTAGGGCAGCTCGCCGACCTCGGGGAACGGGACGCGCCCGGTCAACTCGATCGGGGTCTTGCCCGCCAGGGCGCCCAGCATCAGCTCGCACGGCTGGGGGAACTGCGACAGGTTGTGCACGCACAGCACGACGGTGTCGTCGTCCGGGTCACGAGCCGTGCGCAGGTACGCCAGCACCGAGGGGTTCTCGGTGTGCAGCACCTCGAAGTCGCCGGTACCGAAGACGGGGAACTCGCCACGCACCTCGAGCATCCGCTTGACCCAGTGGAGGAACGAGCTGCGGTCGTGTTGCTGCGCCTCGACGTTGACCGCCTGGTACCCGTAGACCGGATCCATGATGGCCGGCAGGTAGAGGCGGGCGGGATCGACCCGCGAGAACCCGGCGTTGCGGTCGGGCGTCCACTGCATCGGCGTCCGGACCCCGTCGCGATCACCGAGGTAGATGTTGTCGCCCATCCCGATCTCGTCGCCGTAGTACATGATCGGGCTGCCCGGCATGGAGTACAGGAGGGCGTGGAACAGCTCCGCCTTGCGGCGGTCGTTGTCGAGCAACGGGAACAACCGGCGGCGGATGCCCACGTTGACCTTCATGCGGGGATCCGAGGCGTACTCGCTGTACATGTAGTCCCGTTCCTCGTCGGTGACCATCTCGAGCGTGAGCTCGTCGTGGTTCCGCAGGAAGATCCCCCACTGGCAGTTGTCCGGGATCGGTGGCGTCTGGGCCAGGATCTCGGTGATGGGGAAGCGCTGCTCGCGGCGCACCGCCATGAACATCCGCGGCATCAGCGGGAAGTGGAAGTTCATCTGGCACTCATCGCCGTCCGGACCGAAGTAGTCGACGACGTCGGCGGGCCACTGGTTGGCCTCGGCGAGCAGGACCTTGCCCGGGAACTCGGCGTCCACCGCTTTGCGCATGCGTTGTAGGAAGGCGTGGGTCTCGGGGAGGTTCTCCCCGTTGGTGCCGTCGCGCTCGTAGAGGTACGGCACGGCGTCGAGCCGGAACCCGTCGAGGCCGAGGCCCATCCAGAACCGGACCACGTCGAAGAGCGCTTCCTCGACCTCCGGGTTGTCGAAGTTGAGGTCGGGCTGGTGGTGGAAGAAGCGGTGCCAGTAGTACTGCTCCCGCTGGGTGTCGAAGGTCCAGTTCGACACCTCGGTGTCGGTGAAGATGATGCGGGCCTCGGGCCAGCGCTGGTCGTCGTCGTTCCAGACGTACCAGTCCGCCTTGGGGTTGGTCCGGTCCTGACGGGACTCCTGGAACCAGGGGTGCTGGTCCGACGTGTGGTTCACGACCATGTCGCTGATGACCCGGATCCCGCGACGGTGGGCCTCGGTGATGAGCTCCGCGGCGTCGTCGACGGTGCCGTACTCGGGGAGCACGGTGAGGAAGTCGCAGACGTCGTAGCCGCCGTCACGGAGCGGCGAGTCGAAGAACGGCAGCAGCCAGAGGCAGTCGATGCCCAGCCACTCGAGGTAGTCCAACCGCTCGGTCAGGCCGCGCAGGTCGCCCGTGCCGTCGTGGTTGGAATCGGAGAACCCGCGGACGAGCACCTCGTAGAAGACGCTGTGTTGGTACCAGCGGTGGTCGTCCGGATCGATGGCGCGGCGCATGGGTCGGAGGGTAGGTCCCGTCAGTCGGTGGGAGCGGAGGGAAGGAGGTCGAGGATGTGCCCGACCTGTCCCATGCCCGGATCGAGCCGGACATAGTTCGCAGAACCGTTCCACTCGTGGGTGAGGCCGCTGATCTCGTCGTGGGCGGGGAACGAACCCCACTCCGGCAGGCCGATGGCCGGGAGGTCGAGGAAGACCGTGGCCTCGTGCGTGGTCTCGGGGTCGAGGTTCACGACCACGAGGACGAGGTCGCCGGCGGCGATGCTGCCCTTCGAGTAGGCGATGATGGCGTCGTTGTCGACGTGATGGAAGCGGACGTTGCGCAGATCGGCGAAGGCGGGATGCGCCCGCCGGATCCGGTTCACCTCCGTGATGAACGGCGCCAGCGAGTCGGCCCGGTCCCAGTCGCGGTCCTTGACCTCGTACTTCTCCGAGTTCAGGTACTCCTCGTTGGTGGGAGACGCCGGTTCGTTCTCGTACAGCTCGTAGCCCGAGTACACGCCGTGGTTGGGGACCAACGTGGCGGCGAGCAGGTACCGCAGACGGAAGGCGGCCTCGTTCCCGCCGCGCAACACGCCGCCGAGGATGTCGGGGGTGTTGGGCCAGAAGTTGGGCCGCATGATGTCGGCGAGCGGGCCATGGGCCAGCTCCTCGACGTAGGCCTCGATCTCGTGCTTGGCGTGGCGCCAGGTGAAGTAGGTGTAGCTCTGCGAGAAGCCCACCTCGGCCAGCTTCGACATCATCGCCGGCCGGGTGAACGCCTCGGCCAGGAACAACACGTCGGGGTGGTGCTCCAGGACGTCGGCGATGCACCACTGCCAGAAGGCCAGCGGTTTCGTGTGCGGGTTGTCCACGCGGAAGATGCGGATCCCTCGATCGATCCAGTACTGGAGGACGTCGCGACAGGCGTTCCACAGCGCGACGCGGTCCGCCTCCTTCGCGGGCCAGAAGTTGATGGGGTAGATGTCCTGGTACTTCTTGGGCGGGTTCTCGGCGTACTTGATGGAGCCGTCGGGACGCTGGTGGAACCACTCGGGGTGTTCGGTGACCCAGGGGTGATCGGGCGAGCACTGCAGCGCGTAGTCGAGGGCGATCTCCATGCCGAGCTCCTGCGCCCGCTCGACGAGGCGGGCCAGGTCCGCATCGTCGCCGAGGTCGGGATGGATGGCGGTGTGGCCACCCTCCGGGCCGCCGATGGCCCACGGGCTCCCCACGTCGTCGGGCCCGGGCGTCAGCGTGTTGTTGCGACCCTTCCTGGCCGTGGTGCCGATGGGGTGGATGGGCGGGAGGTAGACGACGTCGAAGCCCATCTCGGCCACGGCGTCCAGGCGGTCGACGGAACCCTTGAGGCCGCCCTCCGAGCGCGGGAAGAACTCGTACCAGGCGCTGCAGCGGGCCCGCTCCCGGTCGACCCACAGCGGGTTCGGTTCAGTGGTCGTCAGGTCGTGCTCGCTGGGGATGCCGGCGACCAACGGCACGAGCGAGTCGTCGAGCGCGGCGTTGAGGCGGACGTCGTCGCTGCAGTTGCGACGCCGGACGGCGGTGATGGCGTCGGCCACCCGGACGGCTCCGTCGCCGCCCACCTCGGGGAGCAGGGTCTCGAGGATGCGTGCGCCTTCCTCGAGCTCGGTGGACACGTCCTCCCCGACGCTCACCTTGATGCGCAGTTCCTTGCGCCACGTGGCGAACATGTCGGTCCAGGCCTGGACGACGAACTCGTGCGCACCGACCTGGTCGCACAGGATCTCCCCGGCCCAGACGTCGTTGCCGGTGTCGACCAGCGGTGCGGTGCTCCATGCGTCGGTGCCGGTGGGCCGCCACCGGACACGGGCGGCGAGCAGGTCGTGGCCGTCGCGGAAGATGCGCGCCTGCGCGGGCGTGATCTCGCCCACGGACGACTTGGGCTGGCCGCTGCCGCCAGGGGTCGTCGGGCGGACCATGTCGATGACGATCGGGCCGAGGTTCACGCCATCAGCCCTACCCCACGAAACCGGCTGGTACAACGCCGACTCGGGCGGCGGCGCCCTCGAACGGCCCCAGGGCTCGCTGTCGGAGGGCGGGCGTACGGTGCGGGGCGGGGTTTGGAGCCGCCCGGAACGCTCCCGTCGCAACGACCACGGGAGTCCTCTCCATGACCCGCACCTGGCCCGTTCCCCGCGTCCCCGGCGAGTACACCAAGCGCCCGACCTTCCTCCAGCGCATCGAGTCCGGCATCCACACCGGCGTGCGGCGCCGCCTCCAGGTCGAACGGGATGCCTGGTTGGCCGAACTGAACGAGCTCGATCGCTCGCTGGAGGCGCTGACCAGTCGGCGGGTCGAGCTGCTGAACCGGCTCGACACCATGCGGGATCGACTGTGGCCGGAGGTGCCCACCTGCCGCGGCCGCCGTCCCCCGGCCCTCGACCGGCCGCCGCTCCCGCCCATGGTCGCCGGCGTCCGTCTCACCGGCGGGCGCGAGCTGCGCGGCATCTGTCTCACGATGCTCGGGCGTCAGGGGGCCATGGCGCTGCCCGACATGCACGCCCTCCTGCACACCTACGGCTACGGCATCGCCGGCGAGCACACCGTGAAGACGCTTGCCGATGCCATGGCGTACGAGGTCCGCTGCGGCCGGGCCGTACGGGTCCGGCGGGGCGTCTACGACCTCGCCCCGGGGATGCAGCGGTACTCGAGGCGGCGGGGCCGGGACCCACGCCGGGTGACCGACGAGGTGGGCGAAGTGGCGCCGTGGTCGGACGTCCCCGTGGACCAGTCGCCATGGTCGGACGTGCCTGTGGACGAGCCGCTGCGAACCGACCCCGATCGCTGGATCCCCGCATCCTGGCCCGCCCCACCTCGGGTCGGCGGAGTGAACCCTGTTCCGCCCGGCCCGGCGGCGCTCCCCACACCCGAGCTCGAGGCGCCCTCCCGGTCGGACCCCGCCCCGCCGGCCCAGCGTGACCCCTCCCCTTCCGAACACATCGGGGCAGAATCTGCCCAGATTCTGCCCCGACAGGACGCGCAGGGAACTTCCGACAAGGAGGAGGGCGGAGTGGAGAGGGCGCACGGCGCGGCGGAGACGACGCACGGTGGCGTGGGTGAGACGCACGGTGGGGGCGCGGTCGGCCGCACCGCACGGATGCGCCCCGTTCCGGACGCCTCGGTAGCGTCGATGGCGATGAAAGCCCTCCGTAGCTTCACCGTCCGCCCCAGCCTGCCGCCGGCACTGGCGCCCCTCGAGGCGCTGGCCATGAACCTGCGCTGGTCGTGGGACATCCACACCAGAGAGCTGTTCCGGTGGGTCGACCCCGAAGAATGGGACGCGGTCGTGCACGACCCGGTGCGCCTGCTGGGCAACGTGAGCAAGGCCCGGCTCGCCGAGCTCGTCGACGACATGGGATTCCTGCGCGCCCTCGACACGGTGAGCGCCGACCTCGACCACTACCTGACCCGCAACGCCTGGTTCCAGGGCCGGGCCGACAGCCCGTTGCGCTCGGTCGCCTACTTCTCGCCCGAGTTCGGCATCAGCGAGGCGCTGCCCCAGTACTCCGGCGGACTCGGCATCCTCGCCGGCGACCACCTGAAGGCGGCCAGCGACCTCGGCCTGCCGCTCATCGGCATCGGCCTGATGTACCGCAACGGCTACTTCCGTCAGGCGCTCAATGTCGAGGGCTGGCAGGAGCAGCGCTACCCCAATCTCGACCCGTACGGCATGGCGCTCACCCTGCAGGGCGACACCCGGGTGCAGCTCGACCTCGGCGGCGAGACCATGTTCGCCCAGATCTGGAAGGCCGAGGTCGGCCGGACCGTCCTCTACCTGCTCGACACCGACGTCGACGAGAACAGCGACACCTGCCGCGGCGTCACCGACCGCCTCTACGGCGGCGACAGCGAGCACCGGCTCCAACAGGAGATCCTGCTCGGCATCGGCGGCGTTCGCGCCCTGCGGGCGCTCGGCGTCGAGACCCAGGTCTTCCACACCAACGAGGGCCACGCCGGGTTCCTCGGCCTCGAACTGGTCCGCGAGCACATGGTCGACCACGGCCTGCGCCTCGTCGACGCCATCGAGGCCGTGCGGGCCGGCAGCGTGTTCACCACGCACACGCCGGTTCCCGCCGGGATCGACCGGTTCCCCACCCCGCTGATCGAGAAGTACTTCGGGAGCTGGGCCGCGGAGGTCGGCGTCTCGCTCGACGAGCTCCTGGCGCTCGGCCGGGAACCGGAAGACGAGGCCGGCGCCCGGTTCAACATGGCGGTGATGGGCTTCCGGCTGGCCGCCCGGGCCAACGGCGTCGCCCGGCTCCACGGCGCGGTGAGCCGGGCGATGTTCCAACCTCTCTGGCCCGACGTCCCGGTCGAGGAGGTCCCGATCGGCTCCATCACCAACGGCGTGCACGCCCGGACCTGGGTGTCACCGGAGATGGACGACCTCCTCACGCGCCACGTCCATCCCCACTGGGGTGAGGCGTCGCCGTCGGACTGGTCCCGCATCGAGGACGCCACCGACGACGAGATCTGGCGGGTCCGGGAGCAGGGCAAGGACCGGCTCATCGCCCTCGTCCGCGACAAGATCCGGCGTTCCGCGATGTCCCGGGGCCAGGCCCCGAGCGACGTGGCCTGGGCCGACGAGGTGTTCGACTCCCGGGCCCTCACCATCGGGTTCGCCCGCCGCTTCGCCACCTACAAGCGGGCGACGCTGCTCCTCTCCCAGCCCGAACGCCTCCGGGCGATGCTCACCTCCACCGACCGACCGGTGCAGTTCGTCTTCGCCGGCAAGGCCCACCCCGCCGACGACCACGGCAAGGAGATGATCCGCCAGATCGTCGCGTTCTCCAGTGACCCCGAGGTCCGGCACCGGTTCGTGTTCCTCGACGACTACGACATCGCCATCGCCCGCACGATGTACCACGGCTGCGACGTGTGGCTGAACAACCCCCGCCGGCCCCAGGAGGCGTGCGGGACCTCCGGGATGAAGGCGGCGCTCAACGGCCAGCTCAACCTCTCGATCCTCGACGGCTGGTGGGACGAGTGCTACGACGGCGAGAACGGCTGGGCCATCTCCTCCGCCGAGTACATCGACGACGACGAGCGGCGCGACGAGCTCGAGGCGAACTCGCTGTTCGACCTGCTCGAGCGCGAGGTCGTCCCCCGCTACTACGACCAGTACGAGGGCCGGGTGCCGCGGCGCTGGGTCCGGCGCGTGAAGCACACGCTCGCCGGGCTGGGCCCCTACGTGTCGGCATCACGCATGGTCAAGGACTACGCCACCGACCTGTACGAGCCCGCCGCCGCCCACACCGACCGCATGGCGGCCGACGGTTACGCCCGCGCCCGGGCGCTGGCGGACTGGAAGGACCGGGTCCTGGAGGGATGGCGTGGCGTCCACGTCGACTCGGTGGAGAGCGACAGCGCGATGACCGCGATCGGGGACGACCGGACCGTCGAGGCCGTCGTCTCACTGGGTGGGCTGAGCGGTGACGACGTCGAGGTGCAGCTCCTGCACGGCATCGTCGGCCAGGGCGACGAGCTCGAGTCCCCCACGATCACGGCGATGACCGCGGTCGGACCCACCGACGACATCCACGTCCGCTACCGCGGGGCGTTCGCGTGCGAGGAGGCCGGCCGCTACGGCTTCACCGTTCGCGTCGTGCCGTCGCACCCGGACCTGGCCGCCAGCGCAGAGATGGGTCGCATCGCGCTCGCCTGACCAGCCCGGATCAGCGCCCGGTGAAGGTGGCCTTGCCTGGTCCGTGCTCGCGGAACGAGGCGACGCCGGTCTGGCTGTCCTCGGTCCGGAACGACGCCACGAACAGCTCCTGCTCGATGCGCAGGCCGGCGGCCAGGTCCGTGTCGAGGCCTCGGTCGATCGCCGCCTTGGCCAGCGCCGGCGACGGCCGACGGCCCGGCGGCGAACTCGCCGGCCCAGGCCAGGGCCGCGACCTCGAACTCCTCGGCGGGGACGACCCGGTCGACCAACCCGATCTGCAGGGCCTCGTCGGCGGTGACCTGCCGGCCCGAGAAGATCATGTCCTTCGCCCGCGACGGACCGACGAGGCGAGCGAGTCGTTGCGTGCCCCCGCCACCGGGGATGATGCCGAGGAGGATCTCGGGCTGGCCCAGCCGCGCCCGGGACGACGCGATGCGAAGATCGCAGGCCAGCGCCAGCTCGCATCCGCCGCCGAGCGCGTAGCCCGCCGATGGCGGCGATGGTGACCCGCGGGATCGCGGCCACGGCCTCGAACGCGTCGAGGAAGGAACGGCCCACCGACGCTGCCTCGTCCGGTCCGCCGAACTCGCTGATGTCGGCGCCGGCGGCGAAGACCTTGGGGCCGCCGGTGACGAGGACGGCTCGCGGCGGATCGTCGGAGAGCCGTTGGGCGACGTCACGCAGCTCGTCGAGCAGGGCGACGCTCAGCGCGTTGACCTTCGGGTTGGCGAGCGTGACGACGGCGACGCCGTCGTCGCGGTGTTCGACCTGGACCAGTTCGGGCACGGCGGCAGGCTAACGGTCGTCGGGACCGAGCAACTCGTCCGCCGCCGACCACGGATCGGTGCCCTGTGACTCGACCCGGGCCAGGAGCTCCTCGAACCGATCGCCGCTCGAGGATGCTCGGGCCCGGGCCAGCAGCCGTTCGGCGACGATGTGGGTCAGCTCCTCGCGCGCCCGGGCGCCCCGCCGGCGGCCGAGCTCCCCGGTCGATTCCAGGTGCCGACGGTGGGAGCGGATCGTCTCCCACAGCTCCTCGACCCCGGTGCCGTCGGTGGCCACCACCTCGAGGATCGGTGGCCTCCAGTCGTCCCCGGAGGCGGTCAGGTCGAGCATGGCGTCGAGGTCGCGGCGCGTCTCGGCCGCACCGGGACGGTCCGCCTTGTTCACCACGAACACGTCGGCGATCTCCATCAGGCCGGCCTTGTTGGCCTGGACGGCATCGCCCCAGCCCGGGTTCACGACCACGACGGTGGTGTCGGCGGCGCCGACGATCTCGACCTCGACCTGGCCCACGCCCACCGTCTCGACCAGCACCCACGGGAAGCCGGCGGCGTCGAGGACGCGCACGGCCTGGGGGGTGGCGAGGGCCAGGCCACCGAGGTGACCCCGGGTCGCCATGGAGCGGATGAACACGCCGTCGTCGAGGGCGTGGTCCTGCATCCGGATGCGATCGCCGAGGATGGCGCCGCCCGTGAACGGTGACGATGGATCGATGGCGAGCACGGAGACCGGCTCGCCCCCCGCCCGGATGACGGAGAGCAGCGCGCCGGTGAGCGTCGACTTCCCGGCGCCGGGGGCGCCGGTGATGCCGACGGTGTACCCGGACCCGCTACGGGCGTGGGCGATGGCCCCGACGCGCCGGGCGGGCTCGCCGCCGCGCTCGACCATCGACAGCAGCCGGGCCACAGAACGTCGGTCTCCGGACGCGGCGTCGTCCATCAGCTCCTGCGGATCAGCACTGACCACGCCGGGAGTTCTACAGGCTGACGGCGCTCTCGGCGTAGGTCTCGCCGATGTTGACGACCTCGGTGACGCCCTCGACCCGATCCTTCAGGATGCGCTCGACCCCCGCCTTCAGCGTCAGCGTGGACGCCGGGCAGGACACACACGCGCCGACGAGCTCGACCTCGACCCGGCCCGTCACCTCGTCGACGCTGCGCAGGAAGATGTCACCGTTGTCGGCCTGCACGGCCGGCCGGATGGCCTCGATGACCTTGGCGATCTGCTCTTCCAACGGAACGTGCTCCTCGGGTGGTCGGGGGACCCTGCAGTCTCGCAGCGCGACCCATGGGTCACAACACGGGAACGCGGCGCGGTGTTCCCCGCTGTGTGGTGGGTCCCCACGGATGGAACCATGTCCCGGTGGACGGTCCGACGCTCCGGCCTGCCGATCGCCGGCGTGTACGCACCGGATGACGCGCGTCTGGTCGACCACCGAGGTCGACGACGGCGGCCTGGCCGCCTTCCGTGCCCCCCGCCACGACGTGGTCACCGAGGCGGCGACCGACGGCGACGCCTACGAGCTCGAGCAGGGCCCGTTCCGGCACTACCGCCGGTCGCTGACCGTGGAGACGACATCGCCCGGCCGGCACACCGTGACCCAGACCGTGGACTTCCAGCTCGGCCTCGGCCCGTGGTCGGTGGTCTTCGTTGTACCGATGCGGCGGGTGCTGCGCCGGGCTGGCGGGTCGTCGCCGTGGTGGGCGCCTCCGCAGGTGCTGGACCGTCAGGCCGCCGCCGCGCTGGCGTCGCTCGCCTACCTGTCGATCGTGGCCGGCTACCTCGGCACCATCATCACCCAGACGCTGACCTACGCCGCCGACGAGTTCGGCGCCACCGACCGGGCCCAGGGCGACACGCTGGCCGTCGTCCGGATCGGCATCGTCCTGTCGCTGCTCATCGCCGGCTGGGCCGACCGCCACGGCCGACGCCGGGCCCTGCTGGGCTGCGCCACCGTCGGCTGCCTCGCCACCGTGGCGGGCGCGTTCGCGCCCGGGCTGATCGCGCTCGGGGCGACCCAGATCGTCGCCCGCGGCATGATCACGGCGCTGGCGCTGCTGATCGTGGTGGTCGCCGCCGAGGAGATGCCCGCCGGGTCGCGCGCCTACGCGGTGAGCCTGCTGACGATGACAGGGGCGATCGGTGCCGGCATGGTGCTGTGGCTGCTCCCGCTGGTGGACCTCGACGTGCGGGCGTGGCGGGGCCTGTTCCTCGTCCCGCTGGTGTTCCTGCCGCTCATCCGCGCCACCGCCCGGATGTTGCCCGAATCGCGTCGCTTCGTGCGCCGCCACGCCGCGGCCCGCTTCGCCGGGCACGGCCGGCGGTTGGCGTTGCTCGCCGGGACCGCGCTGGCGCTGGCCATGTTCAGCGCACCGGCGTCGCAGCTCCAGAACGAGTTCCTCCGCGAGCGCTTCTCGTTCTCCGCCGCACAGATCACGCTGTTCACGATCGTGACGGTGACGCCGGGGAGCATCGGCATCGTGCTCGGCGGCCGGCTGGCCGACACCCACGGCAAGCGACTGATCGGCGCCATCGGTGTCGCCGGCGGCACCCTCTTCGCGGTGCTGCAGTACGTCGGGGGATCGGTCCCCGTGCTGTGGGCGGCATCGGCGGCCGGATCCATCAGCGGAGGCCTCGCCGTCCCCGCGCTGGCCGTCTACGGACCCGAGCTGTTCCCCACCGCGCTGCGGACCAAGGCCAACGTCGTCATCTCGATGCTCGGCGTCAGCGGGGCGGTCACGGGCCTGGTGATCGCCGGCCGGCTGGCCGATCGGTGGTCCCTGGGGACAGGCATCGCCGCGCTCGGCATCGCCCCTGCCGCCGTGGCCCTGTTCGTGATCCCGCGCTACCCCGAGACGTCACATCGCGAGCTGGAGGACCTCAACCCCGAGGACGCCGTGCTCTCCCCGACGGCGGTCCCGTTCGGGGGCTGACGACCGGCCGTGCTCAGCGGCCGAGCCGGCCCAACCACCCGGCCACGGCCGCCACCACGGCCGCATCGTCGCGTGGCGAGTGCGGTTCACCGTCGAGCCAGTGGAACTCCACGGGACCTGGGATGGCTCCGGCGTGTTCCTCGAGCTCGTCGGGCGTCGCGAACGGGTCCTTGGTACCGGACACGAACAACACCGGCACCTCGATCTCGGCGAAGTGCTCGACGCGGAGCTGGTCGGGCTTGCCCGGCGGATGCAGCGGGTAGCTGAGCAGCACGAGACCGGCCACCGGTTCGGCCGCCGCCAACAGCGAGCACATGCGTCCGCCGAAGGACCGGCCACCGATCACGAGCTCGGACGGCTCGACACCGAGGCGATCAGCGAAGGCGGCCATGTCTTCGCGGAGCTGGTCGTGGACCTTGCGGACGGCGCGGGACCGGATCGTGATCCGCTCGACGGGGATGTCGAGGCCGGCGTCGAGCGCCACCAGCGTGCGGTTGTCGCGGTCGGCGCTGGCCCCTGGGGTGACGAGGAAGCCGGCGGGGACGGTGGGAACGCTCATGACAGCAGGATCCGTCTCGCTTCGGTGAGGTCGTTGATGCGCTGGGCGGCGTCGTCGGTGTCGCCGCCGTGGTCGGGATGGGCCTCCCGCAGCAGATCGCGGAAGCGCCGCTGGATCAGCGTGCGCTCGGGGAGGTGGACGGCGCCGTTGCGCGCCGCCGTCATGCCCAGGATCTGCAAGGCCCACCGCACGGGGTCCTCGTAGACGTCGGGGCTCCAGTCCCTCCCGGAGTCGAGGCCGGACAGGTGGGCGAACAGGGACCGGTCCAGTCCGCCGTTCCACCGCAGGCCCTTGCGGATGGCGTCCATCACCGGACGTCGCGACACCGGCGGGAGTGCCCCCGCGGCGTACACGGCGCCCAGCATCAACTGCATCCCGGTGCCGTGCTCGTCGAAGTCGATGGCGAGACCTTCGCCCTGGCGGTGCAGCCGGACCCGGGAGCGGGTGAGGCCGTGACGGTCCTCCTGGAAGCGGTGCCGCAGCCGGGGTTGGACGATCCGCTGGCCCTCCTGCAACTGCATCGTCAGCCGCAGGAAGCTCTGAACGCTCTCCTCGTCGAGCACGTCGCGGTGGTGGGCGACCACACCGCCGAGGAGCACGCCCCCCGGGCCGGGGGCAGGGTCGACGGGCAGCCGGCTGGCGCCGAGGGCGATCCGTCTCGTGGGCGCGAATGGCCGCGAGTGGTGGATCTGCAGCTCGGCCAGCGCCTCCATGGAGCGACGCTACCGGCCGACCGAGCCCCTCAGACCAGCGGCCGGAGCCGGTTGCGCAACGCGGTGGCGGCGGCCGCGATCTCGCCCGTGGGCGCTGCGGCGTGGAACATGTCGATGAGGTCGTCGACGATCCCGGTGACACGCGTCCACTCGGTCGCGTCGAGTCCGTAGGGCGGCTTGTCACCGATGCGCTCGGCGGCATCGAGGAACGCCGCGACGGCGTCGCCGGTGGGATCGCGCTGCATGCGGTCGGCGGACACGAACAACGCGCTCAGCACCTCGACCTCGGTGTCGTCGCCGTCGTCGTCCTCGGCCGGGATCTCGTCGGGGTACCGGATGGTCGGGAGGAGCGCATCGACGCGTTCCTCGTCCTCGGCGTGGACGACCACCTCGTAGCCGTCGCTCACCCACTCGTGGGGCAGGCCCAGCTCGTGCAGGGCGTCGTCCAGCTCGTCGAGCTCGGCCGGCGCCCAGGCGTACAGCTCGTAGCCCACCTGTTCGCGTTCGTCGTCGAGCGGCGTGCAGTCGTCGACGTCGATCGGTTCGCCGGGGCCGTCCGTGTCCGGGCTGCCCGTGTCCGGGCTGCCAGCGTCGGGGCCGTCACCGGCGCCGTGCGGCTCGAGATCCCCGAAGTCGAGCTCGAGGTCGCCGTCGTGATCGTCCTGACCGGGGGTGTTGAGCACCGCGGCAGGCTATTGCGCCACACTCCGAAGTGGTGGGGCGGCCCGCAGACGCTCGGGTCGGGTGCGGCCCGACGCCAGGTACATGGCGCCGGCGCTGCGGGTGATGCCCAGCAGGTCCAGCGCCCCGTGACGGTCCGGGTCCTCGTCGACGATCTCGTCGGCGGCCGCCACGACGATGGTGGTGAGCTCGGAATCGGGGAACGGGTCGTGGTGGTCCGCCACCGCGTCGGCGATGACGTGGGGGATGCGGTGATCGAGCAGGTGCTCGGCGCCGAGCAGGGCGTGGTCGGTGCCGAAACGCAGCTGCTCCACCTCGAGCTGGACGTGGTGCGCCCGCGACGGCGGCCGGATGGCGGCGTAGACGTCGGGGTGGCGGGCGAGCAGGAGCAGCTCGCCGACGTCGTGGGCGAGCGCCGCCGCACTGGCGTCGGTGGGGTCCGCGCCGACGGTCAGCGCCAGCTCGCCGGCGATCCGCGCCACGAGGCGGGCGTGGTCCCAGTGCTCGGTGATCATGTCGTCACAGCCGCCGGCGGCGGTGGCTGCCTCCACGGCACCGAGCACGATCGCACGGGGCGACATGCGGGTGCGCACGTGGTTGTCGATCTGCATCGATTTCCTCCTCGGTGACCTCCTCCATCGACCGTCTGACAGGAAACCTTGACAGTTCTTTTCGCTTCCGGGCGCCGAGTACGGTTCGTCCCCATGGCGCAGCCCCAGGCCCCCGACCGCAACCTCGCTCTCGAACTGGTCCGCGTCACCGAGGCCGCCGCCCTGGCCGCGAGCCGCTGGATGGGCCGGGGCGACAAGGAGGGGGCCGATGGTGCGGCCGTCGACGCCATGCGGGTCATCCTGCAGTCGGTCCAGATGGACGGCATCGTCGTCATCGGCGAGGGCGAGAAGGACGAAGCGCCCATGCTGTTCAACGGCGAGCTGATCGGCGACGGCAACCCGCCCCAGACCGACATCGCCGTCGACCCCATCGACGGCACCACGCTGACCGCCCAGGGTCTCGGCGGTGCCATCGCGGTGATCGCCGTGGCCGAACGGGGCACGATGTTCGATCCCGGCCCGTGCGTGTACATGGAGAAGATCGCGGTGGGGCCCGACGCCGCCGAGGCCATCGACATCACGCGGAGCCCCACCGAGAACCTCGAGGCGGTCGCCGCCGCCAAGGATGAGTCCGTGCGGGACCTCACCGCCGTCATCCTCGACCGCCCACGCCACGACGATCTGATCGCCGAGGTCCGGGCGGCGGGCGCCCGTGTCCGCCTCATCCCCGATGGCGACGTCGCCGGCGCCATCTCCACGGCGTGGCCGCGTTCGGGCGCCGACATCCTCTTCGGCATCGGGGGCACCCCGGAGGGGGTCATCACCGCCGCCGCCGTCAAGGCCATGGGCGGTGCCATGCAGGGCCGGTTGTGGCCCCGCGACGACGCCGAACGACAAGCCGCCGTCGACGCCGGCTACGACCTCGATGCCGTGCTCACCGAGAACGACCTGATCCGCAGCGACAACTGCTTCTTCGCCGCCACCGGGATCACCGACGGCGAGCTGCTCCAGGGCGTGCACTTCGACGCCCGCGGCGCCACCACGCAGTCCCTGGTCATGCGGTCCAAGTCCGGCACCGTGCGCCTCGTCGACGCCCACCACAAGATCGCCAAGCTCGCCCGGTACGCCAGCGTCGACTTCAGCTGAGTGGCTCCCCGCTCCGCTCAGGCCAGGCGGTAGCTGCTGTAGGGCTCCCACCGGCGGGCGGCGGGCTCGTCGACGTGTTCGAGCAGCGTGACCCGGTCGAGGACCACCTCGGCGGAGTAGTGCGCCAGCACGTCGAGGGCCGGATCGGGACCGCCCGTCACACCCCCGTCGATGTCGACGGTGACGTGGGGGTGGAAGCTGCGCCGCTCGGGCCGGTCGAACACCCCGGTCCAGCACCGGCGGTACAGCGCCACCACCTCGTCCCACGGGTCGACGGCGAGGTAGCGGACCGGTGATTCCTCGCCGAACGTCTCCACCGGACCGACCGTCACGCGGAACGGTTCCCGCCCGGATGACGCCGCTTGGACCACGGCCATGGCCTCGGCGATGTCGTCCTCGTGCAGGTTGATGGGCGGGATGATCGTGATGTGCGGGTCGATGCGGCCCAGCTGGCGGTCGCCGAGTGCGCGGCGGAGCCCGTCGATCTCGAACGAGACCGGCGGGGCGATCAACAGCGCGACGGCGAACCGGCGTCGGGGCATGCGCCCACGCTACGACCGACCGCCAGGGCCTCGGTCGAGCGGAACGGTCCGGTCAGTGGGCGGCGCGGATGTCGCCGGCGGCTTCGAGCCGCACGTGGGCCCGCCGCAGGGCAGCCTCGCCCTCGGCGTCGTGCTCCTGGCGGAGCGCGGCCTCCTGCTGCTCGCGCGCCCGGCGGGCCCGATCGACGTCGATCTGGCTGGCCAGCTCGGCCACGTCGGAGAGCACGGTGACCGTGTTGCCGGAGACCTCGACGAAGCCACCGTGCACGGCGACCTTCTCGTCGGCGCCACCGGCGGACGGGCGGATGGTGAGCACGCCGGTGCCCAGCGCCCCCACGAACGGGGCGTGACCGGGCAGGAAGGCGATGTCGCCTCCCCCGAGGGTCCGGGTGATGACCATGTCGGCCTCACCGGACCACAGGATGCGTTCCGGCGAGACCAGCTCGACCTGCATGCCCATCAGCGCCTCACTCCCCTGCGGACTTGCGGAGGTCGTCGGCCTTGCGGCGGGCGTCGTCGGCGCCGCCGACGTTCAGGAAGGCCTGCTCGGGAAGGTCGTCGAGGTCGCCGTTCACCAGCTGCTCGAAGCTGTCGACGGTCTCCTCGGCCGGCGTGAACACGCCGGGAAGGCCGGTGAAGACCTCGGCCACGAACATGGGCTGGGACAGGAACCGCTGGATCTTGCGGGCCCGGGACACGAGGACCTTGTCCTCCTCGGACAGCTCGTCGAGGCCCAGGATGGCGATGATGTCCTGCAGCTCCTTGTAGCGCTGGAGGATCTCCTGCACCCGGGTGGCGACCGCGTAGTGGCGGTCGCCGACCACCTCGGGGCTGAGGATGGTGGACGTGGAGGCCAGCGGGTCCACGGCGGGGTAGATGCCCAGGGCGGCGATGTCGCGGGACAGCTCGGTGGTGGCGTCGAGGTGCGTGAAGGTGGTGAACGGCGCCGGATCGGTGTAGTCGTCGGCGGGCACGTACACGGCCTGCAGCGAGGTGATGGACCGGCCCTTGGTGGACGTGATGCGCTCCTGGAGCGTGCCCATCTCGTCGGCCAGCGTCGGCTGGTACCCCACGGCGGACGGCATGCGGCCGAGGAGGGTGGACACCTCGGACCCGGCCTGCACGAACCGGAAGATGTTGTCGATGAACAGCAGCACGTCCTGGTTGCGCTCGTCACGGAAGTACTCGGCGATGGTGAGGGCCGACAGGGCGACCCGCAGGCGCACGCCCGGGGGCTCGTCCATCTGGCCGAACACCAGGGCGGCCTTGTCGAGGACCGAGGTGTTCTCGTCGATCTTGGTCTCGCCCATCTCGATGAACAGGTCGGTGCCCTCACGGGTCCGCTCCCCCACCCCGGCGAAGGCCGACACGCCACCGAACTGGCTGGCGACGCGGTTGATCATCTCGGTGATGAGCACGGTCTTGCCCACGCCGGCACCGCCGAACAGGCCGATCTTGCCGCCCTGGAGGTACGGCGTGAGGAGGTCGATGACCTTGATGCCGGTCTCGAACACCTCCTTCTTCGGGGCCAGGTCGGCGAAGTCGGGTGCGGCGCGGTGGATGGGCCGGTAGCCGTCGATCTTCGACTGGTCGAGCTCGTCGACGTCGAGGGGCTCGCCCAGCACGTTCAGCACGTGGCCGAGCACGCCGTCGCCCACCGGCATCTGGAGCGGGTGACCGAGGTTGCGGACCTCGGTGCCCCGGACGAGGCCGTCGGTCGGCTTCATGCAGATGGCCCGGACCCGACTGTGGCCCAGCTGCTGAGCGGCCTCGGCGACGACGGTGACCTCGCGGCCGCCGACGGTGATCGTCATCTCGAGGGCGGCGTTGATGTCGGGCAGGGCGCCGACGGGGAACTCGACGTCGACGACGGGGCCGGCGATGGCCACGACGCGCCCCGACTTCAGCTCGGTGGTGTCGGTGCCGGTGGATTCGGTGACGGTCATCTGGGGGCTCCTAGCGGTGGCGGTCGGTGGTGTCGACCAGCAGATCGTGAACGGCGAGGGCGTGGTCGGGGATGAGGTCCATCTCGGTGGACTGGCCCTGTCGGAGGGCCTCGGCGCCACCGACGATCTCCATGATCTCGGTGGTGATGGCGTCCTGACGGACCCGGTTCATCTCCCGGGAGAGCTTGGTGATCAGCTCTTCGGCGTTGTCGGTGGCCGACTTCATGGCCCGCTGCTGGGCGGCGAAGAACGACGCCGCACCTTCGAGCAGCGCCGAGAACAGGCGCGCCTCGGCGTAGCGGGGCAGCAGGCGGTCGAGGATGACGTCGGGGTTGGGCTCGAACTCGTAATCCGCGCTCATGGCGGTCTGCTCCGCAGCGCCGCGTGCCGGCTGCCCGCTCTCGGCGCCGGCGGTTCCGGCACCGGTGATGGCCGAGGTGTCGAGGGGCAGGAACTGGCGGGTCACGACCCGTTGCGTCCCGGCCGAGAGGAACTGGGTGTAGACGATGTCGACCCGGTCGTAGGTGCCGTCCTCGAACTTGGGCACGATGGCGTCGGCGATGGCCCGGGCGTCTTCGTAGTGCGGTTCGTCGAGGAAGCCGGTGAAGGAGGCGTCGACGTCGAACTTGCGGAACCGGAAGTACGACTCGACCTTGCGGCCGACGGTCACCAACGCCGTCTGCTTGCCGTCACGGCGCTGGGCGGCCTGGTTGCGCTCGGCCATGCGGATGGCGTTGGTGTTGTAGCCACCGCACAGACCGCGATCGCCGCCGATGACGACGGTGGCCACCGTGCCGATCTGCTCGCGCTGGGACAGCAGCGGCGCACTGTTCCCACCACTGGCGCCGGCACCGGCCAGGTTGCGGATCACCTCGGTGATCTGGTCCGAGTACGGGCGGGCGGCGAGGACGCGCTGTTGCGACTTGACGATCCGGCTGGCAGCGATGAGCTCCATCGCCTTGGTGATCTTCTTCGTCGTCTGCACCGACTTGATCCGCCGGCGCAGGACGCGTTCTTTGCCTCCCGCCATTACTGCGCTCCTTGGCTGCTTCGTCGGCTGTCCCTGGCGGGACACCTGTCCTCAGGCAGCGAGATGGCCGTCGCTGGCGCTCCTTCGGCCATCTCAGACCTCTTCTGCCCGCTCGGTGGCGATGAACTGGTCGTTGAAGGCGTCGATCGCCGACTTCAGGGCGTCCTCGTCGGTGATGTCACCGGTGTCGCGGATGGCGTCGAGCATGTCGCGGTGACGGGTCTCGAACCACTCGAGGATCTCGAACTCGTAGCGCCGCACGTCGTCCACCGGGACGGCGTCGAGGTAGCCCTTGGTGCCGGCGTACAGCACGACGACCTGCTCCTCGACCCGCAACGGGCTGTTGAGGTTCTGCTTGAGCAGCTCCACCAGCCGGTAGCCACGGTCGAGCGTGGACTGCGACACGGCGTCGAGCTCGGAACCGAACTGGGCGAAGGACTCGAGCTCCCGGAACTGCGACAGGTCGCCCTTCAGGGTGCCCACGGCCTTCTTCATGGCCTTGATCTGGGCCGCACCACCCACCCGGGACACCGACTGGCCGGTGTCGAAGGCGGGCCGGACGCCCGACTTGAACAGGTCCTCCTGGAGGAACACCTGCCCGTCGGTGATCGAGATCACGTTGGTCGGGATGTAGGCCGAGATGTCGCCGGCCTTGGTCTCGATGATGGGCAGGGCCGTCATCGAGCCGGCACCGTTCTCGTCGGACAGCTTGGCCGCCCGCTCGAGCAAGCGGCTGTGGAGGTAGAAGACGTCGCCCGGGTAGGCCTCGCGACCCGGCGGCCGGCGCAGCAGCAGCGACACCTGGCGGTAGGCCTCGGCCTGCTTGGAGAGGTCGTCGTAGACGGCGAGGGCGTGCTCGCCGTTCTCCATCCAGTGCTGGCCCATGGCGCAGCCGGCGTACGGAGCGAGGTACTTGAACGGGGCGGGATCGGAGCCGCCGGCGACGACCACGACCGTGTAGTCCATGGCGCCGTGCTCGGTCAGGGTGTTCACGGTCTGGGCGACCGTGGACTCCTTGAGGCCGATGGCGACGTACACGCACTTCACCCCGAGGCCCTTCTGGTTCAGGATGGTGTCGATCGCCACGGTGGTCTTGCCGGTCTTGCGGTCGCCGATGATCAGCTCGCGCTGACCGCGCCCGATGGGCGTCATGGCGTCGATGGCCTTGATGCCGGTCTGGAGCGGCTCGTGCACGGGCTGGCGGCCCATGATGCCGGGGGCCTGGATCTCCATGCGGCGGGTGCCGACGTCGGTGAGCGGGCCCTTGCCGTCGACCGGGTTGCCGAGGGCGTCGACGACGCGGCCGAGCAGGCCGTCGCCGCAGGGCACGGAGAGGATCTCGCCCGTGGCCCGGACCGTCTGGCCCTCGTTGATGTGATCGACCTCGCCGAGCACCACGGCACCGATCGACTCCTCGTCGAGGTTCAGGGCCAGGCCCTTGGTGCCGTCCTCGAACTCGAGCAGCTCGTTCACCGCGGCGCCGGGCAGACCGGTGACGCGGGCGATGCCGTCGCCGACCTCGGACACGTGGCCGACGGTCGCCTTCCCCATCGAGGGGTCGAAGCCCGCGAGGTTCTTGCGGATGGCGGCGGCGATGTCGCCGGCGTTGATGTTCAGATCCGTCATGACGTTCCCTGTCTCGGAGATTCGTGACTCAGATGGCTTGCTTGAGCTGGTCGAGGCGGCGCCGCACCGAGCCGTCGATGACCGTGTCGCCGATCTGGGCGACGAGACCACCGAGGACCGACGGGTCGATCACGACCCGGACGTCGACCGGCGACCCGACCGAACGGGCCAGCGCCGACGCGAGGCGCGCCTTCTGGTCGTCGGTGAGCTCCACGGCGGAACGCACCACGGCGACCTGCTTGCCGGCCTCGGAGGCACCGAGGGCGACGAAGGCGTCGGCGATGCCGGTGAGGTCGTGGACCCGGCCGGCGGCGACGATCATCGACACCAGGGCGACCGTGGTCTTGGAGGCCCGGCCCTCGAGGACGTCCTCGATGACCTGCTGGCGACGAGCGGCCGGCACCATGGCGTCGGACAGCGTCGATGCCAGCTCGTCGTTGCCGGCGATGACCCGGGCGAGGGTGAACACCTCGTCCTGCACCGTCGCCAGCTGCCCTTCGGCGGCGGCCACGGCGTGCAGCGCCCTGGCGTATGCGGTGTCGCGCTCGGTGGCCATGGTCAGCTGGTGCTCCCGGATGAGGTTCCGGTCGAGCCGACGCGGTTGATGTAGTCCTCGATGAGCTGGACCTGGGCCTGGCGGTCGAGGTTGGCCCCGACGACGGCCTCGGCGGCGCCGATGGCGATGTCGGTGACCTCGCCCCGCAGCTCGGCCATGGCCCGGCCCTTCTCGGCGTCGATGTCGGCGCGGGCGGTTGCCCGGGCCTGGGCCAGCTCGTCGTTGAGGCGGGCCTGCTGATCGGACTTGAGCTGGTCGGCGGCGAGTCGGGCCTCTTCGATGATCCGGGCCGACTCGACCTTGGCGTCGGCCAGCTTGGCGTCGTACTCGGCCTTGATGGTCTCGGCGTCGTTCTTGGCCCGCTCGGCGGCGTCGAGGTCGGTCTGGATCTTGCCGGCCCGCTCGTCCATGGCCTTCTTCATGGCCGGGAAGCCGAACTTGGCCAGGAAGAGGAACACGACGGCGAAGCCGATGGCACCCCAGATGATCTCGTTGGTCTCGGGGAGCAACGGGTTGGGCGCGTCGCGGCAGTCGTCGACGGTGCCGCCGTTGAGGATGATCTCGACGCACTCGGCGTCGGCGTGGGGCGTGTCGACGCCCTCGAGGTAGGTGTTGTTCTCCTCGATGAGCTTCTCGACGTCACCCCCGCCGCCCTCTTCCTGCGCCGACGCAGCGGGGGCGAGGACGGCCGTGACCGCCAGGATCAAGCCGAGGGCACTCAGGAAGCGCTTGCTTCGCATGTCATCTCCTGTTGTCGGATGCTGGTCGCACGGGATCTCGGGGACGAGATCAGCCGGCGAGGAAGAAGACGACGAAGCCGATGAGGGCCAGGGCCTCGACGAAGGCGATGCCGAGGAACATGGTGGTACGGACCATGCCGGCGGCTTCGGGCTGGCGGGCCATGGCCTGGACGGACTGGCCGACGAGGTAGCCGATGCCGATACCGGGGCCGATGGCGCCGAGACCGTAGGTGAGGGCGGCGAGGCCGGAGTCGGTGATCCCGGCCGGGGCGGCGGCCTGGGCGAGCATGCTCAGCATGGTGACTGTTCCTTTACTGGTCTGGACGGGTTGGAGACGGTGGGTGGATCAGTGGTCGGCGTGGAGCGACGAGCCGATGTAGACGCCCGTGAGCAGGGCGAACACGTAGGCCTGCAGGAAGCTGACCAGCACCTCGAAGGCGGTGAAGAAGATCACCGCGACGATGGGCAGCGGCAGGAAGATGGCGTAGGGCTTGGCCACGATGAGGGCCGAGGACAGCACGGCGAAGGTGACGAGCAGGATGTGGCCGGCCAGCAGGTTGGCGAAGAGACGGACCATCAGGGAGAAGGGCCGGACCAGGAAGGTCGAGACGAACTCGATGGGGGCCACGAGGATGTACAGCGCCGTGGGGACACCGGGTGGGAACAGGGCGTTCTTGAAGTAGCCGATCGGGCCCTGCTTGATGATGCCGACGACGATGAACACGAACCAGACCGTGAGGGCGAGGAGCATCGGCAAGGCGATGCGGGCCGCAGCCGGCATCTGGATGATCGGGATCACCTCGAAGATGTTCGTGAAGAACACGAAGAAGAAGATCGACATGATGAACGGCGTGTACTTGAGGCCGTCGGGGCCCATGGTCTGGAGCACGATGCCGTCCTCGACGAAGCCCACCGAGGTCTCCGCGATGTTCTGCATGCCGCCGGGGACCAGCGCACCCTTGTTCCCGACGATGAACAGCACCATCGTCAACACGACGGCGAAGAAGTAGACCAGGACCACCTTGTTGATGGCGAAGGCGGTGTCCTCGAAGAGGAACGCCGGCCACTGGACGATGTGCGTCAGCGGCGGGAACTCGAGGCTGAACACCGGCATGGTGGGGATCACCGGATGGGCTCCTTGGCGGGGTTCGCCGGCTTCAAGCCGGGGTGGGCGAGGGAGGCAGAGACGTACTTGAGCTCCCACACGAGGAGCCCGAGGTGCGTGACGACGATGGTGCACCCGAGGCTGGCCAGGTGCACCCAAGCCAGGTCACGCAAGAGGAACACGGCGCCGAAGAGGGCACCGATGCGGAGCAGGTAGCCGAACAGGGCCACCGCCATGAGCATGGCGTAGTTGATCCGGGCCGCCCACACGAGGCTGGCGGCGGCGAGGGCGAAGTTCACGAGCACCAGCGCGATGCCCACAGTGGCGCTGAGGGCGCCGTTCACCCCGGCGGCGAGGGCGGCGACGGCCACGATGACCGGGGCGACCGGCACCGCCCGCCGCAGCAGGTCGCGGACGATCTCGGCCTCGGGTGCCGGCCCGCCGTCGGCGGCGAGGTAGTCGGTGGCGGTGGCGGCGCTCACGCGTCGACCCCCCGGCGGCGCGACCACAGGTCGATCGGTGCGGCGTCGTCGGCGGTAGCGGCGTTGGCAGCGGTGGCGTCGCGCTCGGCCCACGGGCCCGTGGCCTCGTGGGCGCGCATCTCGGCGTCGTAGCCGAGCCACATCCGGACGAAGGTCCCGACCACGCCGAAGGCGGAGAGGGCGATGACGAACACCGGCGACGTGCCCGCGGCCCGGTCGATCCCGAAGCCGAGCAGCCCGAACAGCAGGGGCGTGACGACGAGCTCGAACGCACGGGACATCCCGTCGCCGAATCCCTGATTCATCGCGCGCTTGTCGTTCGAGGAGAACACGTTCGGACGGGTCCCTTCCGAGCCGCTCTTGCGAGCCGCTTGTGAATGCATTCGCAAACTAATGAGAAAGCGAGGAGGAACACAAATCCGCTCCCCCGGGTGGGCGCCGAAGCTAGCAACTCTCCCCTGCCCGGGCATCACGTCGGGGTGGAGCGGCCCTTCCTGGCCCGGCGCTCGCCCCGTGCGGTGGGATGCAGGACGGTGTAGAGCAACAACGCGAGAGCGGCGATGCCGATGGGAAGGGCGCCGTCGGAGCTGTCCGTGTAGACGGGGTACAGCACCAGGCCGGAGAGCAGCGCGGTCCACAACCACAGGATGGCCACGCTGCGACGCTGGCCGTGACCGAGGTCCATGAGCCGATGGTGCAGGTGGCCCTTGTCGGCCTCGGTGACACCGACCCGGCTCCGCGCCCGGCGCACGATGGCGAACGCCGTGTCGAAGATGGGGACGCCGAGGATCACGAGCGGGATGAACAGCGGGGCGAAGAAGAAGAAGGTCTGGCTGGACGAGTCCGCGATCGAGTTGCCCCCGACGGCGATGGACGCCGACGCCATGAGCAGGCCGAGCAGCAGCGCGCCGCCGTCGCCCATGAAGACCGACGCCGGATGCGCGTTGAAGGGCAGGAAGCCGGCGCAGGCGCCGGCCGTGGCCAGGGCGATGAGCGGAGCGATGTTGTCGGCCGGGAGCTGGGCGATGGACGGGTCACCCAGTCGGGCGGCGAAGAGGTACAGGGCGAAGGCGGCGATACCGACGATGCCCGCCGCCAGCCCGTCGAGGCCGTCGATCAGGTTGATGGCCTGGCACATCCCGACGACCCACAGCACGGTGATCGAGCGCGGCGAGGTCCGGCGAGAGATCGATCAGGCCGACCCCCGGGAGGCGGAACAGCAGGATGCTGACCCCCGCGAAGTTCAAGATGCTGCCGGCCAGCACGGTGCCGGCGGTCTTGGCCGGAGCCGAGATCTCGCGGACGTCGTCGATGCCACCGACGAGGTACACGACCACGGCCGCCAGGATCACGCCGACGGGAACCGTCGGCGCCTCGAAGACCTGCTCGTAGGCGCCCAGCAACCAGGCCACGGCCACGGCGGCGACGACGCCGACGAGGAGGGCGAGCCCTCCCAGGGTGGGGGTGGGCCGTTCGTGGACGCTGCCGGTCGTCGGGCACGGCGATGGCGCCCACCCGCGCCGCGACAACCGGCTGGCGACCGGGGTCGCCGACGCCGTGGCGAAGGCAGCGGTCAAGAAGATGACGACGGCGTCCATCACCCGGCCCGGACCGACGGCACCGACGGTGACGGATCAGGTCGGGTACGGCTCGAACTTGCCGCACAGGGTGCGCACCTCGTCGCGGATGGCGGCGAGTTCGCCTGTCGTCGTCGCGGCGGTCGAGGGTGCGAACGATGAGCTCGGCGATGGCGCCCATCTCGGCCTCCCCCATGCCCTGCGTGGTGACCGCCGGCGTCCCGATCCGTAGACCGGACGTGATGTACGGCGGGCGGGGATCGTCGGGCACGGTGTTCTCGTTGAGCGAGATCCCGGCCCGATCGAGGGCGAGGCGGGCCTTCTTGCCCGACAGCTCCTCGTCGTAGGAGCGCAGGTCGACCAGCAGGAGGTGGTTGTCGGTCCCGCCCGAGACGAGCCGCAACCCCCGGCTGGCGAGGCCCTCGGCCAGGGCGGCGCAGTTGCGCACGATCTGGGCGGCGTACTCGGCGAAGGCCGGGGTCGCGGCCTCGGCGAAGGCGATGGCCTTGGCCGCGATGACGTGGTCCAGCGGTCCGCCCTGGAGCCCGGGGAACATCGCCTTGTCGATGACCGGCGCCAGCTCCTCGGTGCACAGGATCGCCCCGCCGCGGGGACCGCGCAGCGTCTTGTGGGTGGTGAAGGTCACGATGTCGGCCATCGGCACCGGCGAGGGGTGGGCGCCGCCGGCGATGAGACCGGCGATGTGGGCGGCGTCGAACATGAAGTACGCCCCGACCTCGTCGGCGATGTCGCGGAACGGCTGCGGGTCGATCATGCCGGGGATAGGCGGTGGCGCCGGCGACGATGATCTTCGGGCGGTGCTCGAGCGCCGCGTCCCGGACCTGGTCGAAGTCGATGCGCTCGTCGGAGGGCGTCACGCCGTAGGACACGAAGTTGTACAGCTTGCCGCTGGCGTTGACCGGGCTGCCGTGGGTGAGGTGGCCACCCTGGTCGAGCCGCAGGCCGAGCACCGTGTCGCCCGGGTCGAGCAGCGCCAGGTACACGCCCATGTTGGCGTTGGCGCCGGCGTGGGGCTGCACGTTGGCGTGGGCGGCGCCGAAGAGCGACTTGGCCCGCTCGATGGCAACCGTCTCGACCTCGTCGATGACCTCGTTGCCGCCGTAGTACCGCTTGCCCGGGTAGCCCTCGGAGTACTTGTTGGTGAGCACGGACCCGGTGGCGCGGAGCACCGCCGGCGAGGTGAAGTTCTCCGATGCGATGAGCTGGATGGTCGTGTTCTGCCGCTCGACCTCACGGTCGATCAGACCGAACACCTCGTCGTCATCGATCTCTGGCCAGCCCATGGGTCCTCCTCATGCATCCGAGGGTCCCAGGATGCCATGACACGGCGGTCTGCTCCGCAGCGCCGCGGACACGGCGGTCTGCTCGGTGGTCACATCTCGTCGGCTTCGATCGCGCTGATCTGGTCGACCCGGCGCTGGTGGCGGCCGCCCTCGAAGGCGGTGGACAACCACAGCTCCACGATCTCGTCGGCCAGGCCCACGCCCACGATCCGCCCGCCCATCGACAACACGTTGGCGTCGTTGTGCTGGCGGCTCATGCGCGCCGTGTAGAGGTCGTTGCACAGCGTGGCCCGCGCACCACGCACCTTGTTGGCGGCCAACTGCTCGCCCTGGCCCGACCCGCCGATGACGATGCCCCGGTCTGCGTCGCCGTTCACCACCATCCGGGCGACACCGGCGCAGATCGGCGGGTAGTCGACGGGCTCGGTGGAGTCGGTGCCGAGGTCGATGACCTCGTGGCCGAGCCGTCCGAGGGTGTCGATGACGTGGCACTTGAGGTCGTAGCCGGCATGGTCGGCGCCGATGGCGATGCGCACAGGAGCTCCTGGGGTCAGCGGGCGGGGAAGAGGTGCTCGACGACGGTGTCGACGAGCTGTTCGATCTGGGCGGCCGTGGTCTCGTACTCGCCGGCGGATCGACCGATGGGATCGGCGACCTCGTCGGCCGGACGGGACCCGAGCATGTCCGCCGGCCGTCGGCCGGCACCGACTCGACGGATCCAGTCCGCCACCGCTTCGTCGGCGGGACGGGGTCCGATCAGCGTGGCGGCGCGGGCCAGCGCCGGGAGGGTGAAGGTGCGCTCGAACGCCGAGCGGTCCAGGACCGCGACCTCGCGGACGTGTTGGAGCTCCATCCCGATGATCAGGTCGGCGTCCTCGATCTGGTCGGCGGCGAGGCGGCGGCTCCGGTGTGCACTGATGTCGATGCCCCGGCGGTCCATGGCCTCGACCCCGTACCGCGATGCGGGTTGTCCCTCGGTGACGAGACCGGCCGAGTGGACGTGGGCATCGACGCCGGCCCGGCCCAGGCGCCGACGCAGGAGCCCCTCGGCCATCGGCGAGCGGCACACGTTGCCGGTGCAGACCACGAGCACGTCGATGGAGAGTCGGTCGATGGGGCGGGATTGTAGTGACGGTCTCCCCCGCTCCTAGCCTTGACCGACCAGTCAACTTTCGGCCGGGAGGTCCCCCTTGGCACTCGATCCCCGCACGCCCGTCGTCATCGGGGTGGGCCAGCACAACCAGCGCGTCGATCGGGGCGAGCCGGCCCTCGAGCCCGTCGACTTGATGGTGGAGGCGGCGCGGACGGCGATCGCCGACACCGGCGCAGCGATGGACCCGGCCGAGATCGACTCCGTCCGCACGGTGAGCCTGCTGTCGTGGCGCTACCAGGACCCCGGATCGCTCGTGGCCGAGCGGCTCGGTGTGGGGCATCCCATCGACAGCGGCATGTCGGCGATGGGGGGCAACTCACCGCAGATGCTGCTGAACCAGACGGCGCTCGACATCGCCGCCGGCCGGGCATCGTGCGTGCTGCTGTCCGGCGCCGAGGCGTGGCGCACCCGCATGGCGGCCCGCGCCCAGGGCGAGACGCCCGAGTGGACCGTCGAGCCCGACGGCACGCCGCCGGCCCGCCAGATCGGCTCGGCCGTGGAGATGAACCACGAGGCGGAATCGTCGCTCGGGATCTTCCTGCCGATCCAGGTGTACCCGATGTTCGAGCAGGCCCGCCGCCACCACCTGGGGCGCACCATCGACGAGCACCTCCCCGAGCCTCGGCGGCCTGTGGTCCCGGTTCTCCGAGGTGGCGGCCAAGAACCCGAACGCCTGGATCCAGGAGTCGATGACACCGGAGGAGATCGTCACGCCGACCCCGTCGAACCGGATGATCGGGTTGCCGTACACGAAGGTGATGAACTCCAACAATGCGGTCGAGCAGGCGGCGGCGGTGTTGCTCTGCTCGGTGGAGGTGGCGGAGCGCCTCGGCGTCCCCCGCGACCGCTGGGTCTTCCCCCTCGCCGGTGGCGACGGCCACGAGCACCCGTACCTCTCGCACCGCGACAACCTCTACACCTCTCCCGCGGTCGGCGTCATCGGCCGGGCCACCCTGGCCGCCGCTGATGTGAGCATCGACGACATCGACCACGTCGACCTGTACTCGTGCTTCCCCGTGGCGGTCGAGGTGGGCGCCGACGAACTGGGCCTCGACCTGCACCGCCAGCTCACCGTGACCGGCGGGCTGAGCTTCGCCGGCGGCCCGTGGAACAACTACGTCATGCACTCGATCGCCACCATGGTCGACGTGCTGCGCGCCGACCCCGGGTCGCACGGGCTGGTCTGGGGCAACGGCGGCTACCTCACAAAGCACGCCTTCGGCATCTACAGCACCGAGCCCCCGTCCGCCGGCTTCGCCCACGTCGAGCCCCAGGACGAGATCGACGGGCTCCCGTCGCGCCAGGTCGCGGCCGACCACGTCGGCCCCGCCACCATCGAGTCCTGGGTCGTGATGCACGACCGTGAGGGTCGGCCGGAGTCGGCGTTCGCCGCCCTGCTCACCGCCGACGGTCGGCGAGCCTGGGGCACCACCACCGACGGCGACGCTCTCGCCGTCATGGTCGCCGACGACATGATCGGCCGCCCGGTCGAGCGCGCCGACGACGGGACCATCACCCTCGCCTGAAGGCTCATTCCCACCCGTGGCGGCCGAGGGTCAGGGCGGCTGAGCCCGATCAGAGCTGGCTGTTCTGGGCCCGGTGCTCGGCGGTGAGCTGGGCGACCCGCTCCTTGGCCTCCGGCATGGTCTCGAGGAGCTTGTGG
Organism: uncultured Acidimicrobiaceae bacterium; assembly: GCA_963811245.1. Taxonomy (GTDB): domain Bacteria; phylum Actinomycetota; class Acidimicrobiia; order Acidimicrobiales; family Salinilacustritrichaceae; genus Salinilacustrithrix. Next base: position 845,489 of record CAWEQL010000007.1, on the reverse strand, counting down.
AACCGCTTGTTGTCGAAGCTCAGCAGCGTGAGGTCGGAGAGCGCCCGGACGGTGGCGGACCGGGGCCGCAGCTCGAGCAGCGCCATCTCGCCCACGATCGAGCCGTTGCCGATGGTGGCGACCCGCTGGCCGGCGACCTCCACGATGGCCTGGCCCTCGCAGATCACGAAGGCCTCCTGGCCGACGTCACCCTGCTCCATCAGGACCGCCCCGGCTTCGGCGGACACGTCCTCGGCCATGCCGCGGATGCGCTCGAGATCCTCGCTCGAGAACCCTTGGAAGAACTGGAGCGTGGACAGATCGACGTTGGCCATGACGGGCTCTCCCTCGGTGCGCGGTGCCGGGCAATGTAGGCGCTGGGGACTGCACAGCGCGGACGGTTCAGGCCTCGACGTCGACCGGGCCCGCTCGCAGGACGCGGAGGTGCTCGCCGGTGGCGTCGACGACCGTGGACGGCGTCCCCAGCAGTGACCCGCCGTCGACCACGAGATCGACGGGACCGGTCAGGCTGGCGGCGGCATCCCGGGCCTCGGCCGGCGTGGCCTCGCCGTGGCGGTTGGCGCTCGTGGTGGCGATGGGCCCCACGACGGCGGCCACGGCCCGGACGAAGTCGTGATCCGGGCAACGGACGCCGACGGTGTGCGCCGGCTCACCGAGCGCCAGGTCGAGGCCGGGTCGGCGGGTCACGACCAGGGTGAGGGGGCCGGGCCAGTGCCGGTCGGCCAATGCCCGGACGGCCTCCGCCGAGGCGTCGTCGGCCAGACCCAGCGCTTGTCCGGCGTCGGCACACAGCACCGCCAGCGGGGTGTCGGCCCCGCGCCCCTTGCGGGCGAACAGCAGGGCGGTCGCCGACGGATCGTCCGCCCGGGCGGCGAGCCCGTAGACGGTGTCGGTGGGCACCACGACGATGCCGCCGCGCTCGAGCACCGCAGCGGTCCGGGCCACGGCGTCGGATGCTGTCACCGCGATGGTGGCCGTCATCGGCGGGCCACGAGGTAGCGGTCGCGGCCGGCCAGGTCCTGCCCGGTGCGCACCTCGGTGAAGCCGGCGGCGGCCGCCACCTCACGGACCGCTGCGGCCTGGTCCGGGGCGTGTTCGACCACGATCGCGCCGCCGGGCGCCAGCCAGCGATGGGCCTCCGGCACGACGAGGCGGATGTCCTCGAGGCCGTCGGGCCCGCTCCGCAGCGCCTCGGCCGGTTCCCACTCGGCCACCTCGGCGGGGAGCTCGTCGTCGTCGCGGACGTAGGGCGGGTTGGAGGCGATCACGCCGACGGCGCCGAGCAGCTCCTCGGGCAGCGGCTCGAACCAGGATCCCTCGACCAACCGGACGGTGCCGGCCTTGCGGCCCAGGCCGGTGCAGTTGGCCCGGGCCACGGCCAGCGCGCCCGGCGAGCGTTCGACCCCCCACACCTCCGTGCCGGGACGTTCGGCGGCGACCGACAGGGCGATGGCACCCGAGCCCGTCCCCAGGTCGACGACGGGTCCCCCCGACCCGGGTGTGCTCGGCGAGGACCGCGTCGACCACGACCTCGGTCTCGGGCCTCGGGATCAGCACCCGGCGGTCCACGAAGAGCTCGAGCGTCCGGAACGGCCACCGCTCGAGCACGTACTGGAGGGGCTCGCCCTGCTCGCGGCGTTCCACCATGAGACGCCAGTGGTGGTGCGAGCGGACGGTGGCCGGTCGGTCGGCGACCACCCGCAGCGGGTCGCCGGCGGCGCGCTCGACGATCCAGCGGGCCTCCGACCGGGCGTTGCGGACGCCGGCCCCGCGCAGCCGGTGGACGGTCTCGTCGTGCAGCTCGGCCCAGCTGGTCGTGTCGGTGTCGGTCTCGGCCATGGCCCCACGAGCCTACGACCCCGACTTCGATCCGACCCCGGCGTCGTGCCAGGCTCGTGCGCCGATGCGCTGGTCCCTCGATCGCCGATCCCTGCTCTGGGCGCTGCTCGCCGTCGCCGGCGTGCTGTTCGCCGCCAACGCGCTGGTGCACGGCATCGTGACGCTCCGCCACCACGACGACGTCACCACCTTCTGGCGGGGCGTCGAGCTGGTGTTCTGGGCCGTCGTCGCCGGCGGTGCCGCCCGGCAGGTCGAACGCCCGGTCTGATCAGTCGGTGGCGCCCTCGGCGAGGCGCCGGGCCTGCTCGTCCTGCACCAGGGCGTCGGACACCTCGTCCAGCTCGCCGGCGAGGACCTTGTCGAGCTTGTAGATGGTGAGCCCGATGCGGTGGTCGGTGACCCGGTTCTCCTTGAAGTTGTAGGTCCGGATCTTCTCCGACCGCCCACCCCCGCCGACCTGGTCCTTGCGGGCCGACGACAGCTCGGCCTGCTGGCGCTCCTGTTCGAGCTGGAACAGCCGGGACTTGAGCACCCGCAGCCCCTTCGCCTTGTTCTGGAGCTGGCTCTTCTCGTCCTGCATGGACACCACCAGCCCCGTGGGCTTGTGCGTGATCCGGACGGCGGAGTCGGTGGTGTTGACCGACTGGCCCCCCGGGCCCGACGAGCGGTACACCTGGATCTCGAGGTCGTTCTTCTCGTCGATGTCGATCTCCACGTCGTCGACCTCGGGCAACACGGTCACCGTCGCCGACGAGGTGTGGATGCGGCCCTGGGCCTCGGTGACCGGCACGCGCTGGACCCGGTGAGGCCCGCCCTCGTGCTTCATGCGGGTCCACGCCCCGTCGCCCTTCACGACGAAGGTGATGTCGCTGTAGCCGCCCATGTCGGAGTGGTCGGTGCTGAGCACCTCGAGCTTCCACCCCGTGCGGGCGGCGTAGGCCTCGTACATCTGGAACAGGTCGCGGGCGAACAGGTTCGCCTCCTCACCGCCTTCGGCACCGCGGATCTCCACGATCACGTTGCGGCCCTCGTTGGGGTCCTTGGGCAGCAGGAGGAGCTTGAACCGTTCGGTGAGACGCTCGATCTCGACTTCGGCGTCGGCGGCCTCCTTCCGGAACAGCTCCCGGTCGTCGCCCTCGGACTCGCGGGACAGCTCCTTCGCGGTCTCGAAGTCGCCGGTGCGTTCGCGTAGCTCCGAGCCCACGGCCACGATCTCCTCGAGGTCGTGATACCGCCGGGCGGCGTCCGCGTAGCGGTGCTGGTCAGCGATGAGCTCCGGGTCGCCGAGGCGGGCCTGGAGGTCGTAGAACTCACGCTCCAGGGCGTCCAGCCGTTCCAACATCGATCCGAGGCTACCGACCGGGGTCGGCGCTCAGAGCTTCCAGTCCCCCACGACGGCGGCCACCTCGGCCGGTCGGACCAGGTCGGCGACCAGCGCCTCGTTGACGGGCAGCACGTCGCGTTCGGGCAGCGCGAGGAGCAGCGTGGCCTCGGGATCGACGGCGGCGCGGGTGTCGGCGGCGAGCACCACGGCATCGAGATCCACGCCGACGGTGCAGGCCACGACCACCGGTGAACCGCGACGCGTCCCGACCGCGGCGGCCACGCCACGGGCCCGCAGGCGGTCGCGTGGCACGGGCGTCGGAGCGGCGACGAGGTGGTCGCAGCCCACCCGGGCGGGGTCGGCGAGCAGCGTGTGTCTGAGCCAGCGCTCGGGGACCAGCGTCGCCAGCGGGTGGATCGGCCCGCCGGGCCGGCGGATGTGCCGGAGCTGCTCGACCACCCGGGCGACCGACGATCCGTCCGGCAGGTCGCCGTGCATCATGGCGGTGAGCTCGCGGTCGAACCGGCCCACGCCGACCTCGAGGATGGGCTCGCCGTCGTCCACCGCTCGGACGATCCGCACCACCTCGAGACCGCGGAACTCACCGGCGAGGCGGTCGCCCTCGACGACCACGTCGAGGCCCTCGCCTTCCAGGATGGCGACGAGGTCGGGGGCGTCGGGCGGGCCGAGGCCGGGTTCGAAAGCGGCCGGCTCGGCGGCCACCAGGTCGCGCCCCGAGGTCGTCCACACCGAGATGTCGGTGCGGAACTCCGCCGCCTGGCGGGCCACGACGCCGGCGTCGTCCTCGGCCACCACGTGGAGCTCGGAGCTGCCGGCGCGGTGGGCCCAGGCCAGGGCGGCGCCCAGGCCGTGGTCGCCGTCGAGGAGGACGAAGGTGCGGTCGCCGGCGGTGGCGGCGGCGCCGGTGCCCACCGAGGATCGGGGCGCGTCGACGCCCCACCGGTCGCGGATCAGGGCGCCCAGCTTGGCGGCGTTGCGGGCCGCTCGTCGTTGGGTCGCCGCCGCGACGTCGGCGGGGCCGGGTTCGGTGCTCACGGTGCACCAGCCGCCGGGCACACCCGTGGGTGCGCCCGGCGAGGCGGGATCAGGACTCGGATGCGTCGCCGGCGTCGGCTGGCGCGTCCTCGGCGGAGGCGTCGGTCGACGGCGCCTCGGCCTGTGCGGTCTCCTCGGCGGCGGCGCCGGACTTCTTGCGCCGGCCGTAGCGGCGCTCGAAGCGGTCGATGCGTCCACCGGTGTCCACCAGCTTCTGCTTGCCGGTGTAGAAGGGGTGGCACTCGCTGCACAGCTCCACGCGGAGGTTGTCGGCGGTGGAGCGGGTCACGATCTCGTTGCCGCAGGAGCAGACGATGGTGACGGTCTCGTAGTCGGGATGGATGTCGGTCTTCATGGGGTTCTCCTCACGCAGGGGTGACGATCTCGTACTCGGTACAACACGGGGCTATTCCCGGGCCGTGGTCGCGCGTCAGGCGTCTTCCTTGACCGCTGCCTTCAACAGGTCCTCGTTCGACTTCGTGTCACGGAGGCGGGCGAGGAGACCGTCCAGCGCATCAGCATGGTCGGGCGAGGCCTCATCGGGCAAGGCGGCCAGCACCCGTCGCAGCGCTTCCCGGCCGGCGGCGCCGTCGTCGCCCACCAAGAGCTCCTCCCGCCGGGTGCCGGTGGCACCGACGTCGAGGGCCGGGAACGAGCGCCGGGCGGCGGCGAAGGGATCGAGGCGGATCTGGGTGGTCGCGGCACCGACGACGGCGTCGTGGACGGCCTCGTCGATGTCGGAACCGGTGTCGACGGTGGCGGTGGCCACGATGGTGACCGAGCCGGCATCGGCCAGGTTGCGACCGGCACCGAAGGCCCGCTTGGCCAGGTGGATGGCGCCGGCCTCGAGACCGCCGACCGTACGGCCGGTGCTCTGCCCGGAGGCGTGCTCGGCCCGAGCGAGCCGGGTGAGGCCGTCGAGGAGCACGACGACGTCGTCGCCGCCCTCGGCCAGCCGCCGGGCCCGGGCGAGGGCCAGTTCGGCCACGGCGACGTGGTCGTCGGGGCTGGCGTCGAACGCCGAGCCGTGGACGGTGCCGGCCGCGACGACCCGCTCCATCTCGGTGATCTCCTCGGGGCGTTCGTCGAGGAGGACCACGAACAGCTTCAGGTCGGGTTCGTTGGCCTCGATCGACCGGGCGATCGTCTGCAGGATCGTCGTCTTTCCGGTGCGGGGCGCGCCGGCGAGCAGCACCCGGCTCCCCTTGCCGATGGGGGCGAGGAGCTCGACGGCACGCGCGATGCGGGCGCTCTCGTCGGAGTCGTCGTCGAACCCGAGCTCGATCGGCTCGGTGGCGAACGCGGCGGCGAGGTCCTCGAAGAGGGGGCGCTCGGTGTCGGGTTCGAGCTCCACGTCGTTCACGGTGTCGATGCGGAGGATGGCGGGGTTCTTCTCGTTGCGGAAGGCCGGGCGGGACCCGCCGGCGATGACATCGCCCTTACGCAGGCCGAACTGGCGGACCTGCTTGACGGATACGTAGCAGTCGTCCTTGGACGGCAGGAGACCGTCGACGCGGAGGAAGCCGTAGCCGTCGTCGCGCAGGTCGAGGCAGCCGACGACCGGGATGGGCTCGCCGGTGAACTCGTCCTGTTGGCCGCCGCTGTCGCGGTTGCGACCCCGGCGCCGGCGCCGGCGACCGCCACCCTCGCCCTCGTCGGACCCCGCCCCGTTGTCGCCGTCGGTGGCGTTGTCGCCGGTGTCGCGGGACGAGGCGTCGTCGTCGCGACCGGACCGGCCCTCGCCGGACTTCTGGGTCTCGCCGGACTTCTGGGTCTCGCCGGACTTCTGGGTCTCGCCGGACGCCTTGGACTCGTCGGACTTCTGGTTGCGGCGCGCCGACACCGAGCGGTTGTCGCCCTGAGCGTTGCGGGCGGGGCGGTCCTTCGTGTCGGCCTCGGCGCCCGAGGAACGCGATCCCGACGCATCGGCGGCGCGATCGTTGGACGTGCCGGCGTCCTCGTCGGTCTCGTCCGCGTCGGCGCTGTCGCCCGACGAGGTGACCCCGGTCAGCTCGAGGATCATGTCGATGATGTCGGCCTTGCGGGTCCGGGACGTCACCTTCCCCCCGAGCGCGCCGGCGATCTTCTGCAGTTCGTCGCGGTCCTTGCGTTCGAGCGTCTCCCGCTCGAGGGCATTGGCGTCCACGCTCATGTGGTGTCTTCTCTCGTCAGTGTTGAAAGGGAGGCACGTCGCCCCCGGTTCCGCCGCCGATCCGTGCCCCCACCAGGGTGGGCCGTCCCGTTGCGCCTGGTCGGCCGCCGCTACGTGCGGTGCACGGCGTGGCGGTCAGGTGCCGACGATAGCGGGGCCACCGGACCCCCTCCAACACGGCCGGGGCCGCCCCCGGCCACGCAGCGTGAGGTCAGCCGACGATCTCGCTGGTCTGCAGGACGGGAGCGATGGTCGTGTAGTTGGCGACGTCAGCCATGACGTCGCCGGTGCCCTCGGCGCCCATCGCGGCCTGCAACGCCTCCGTGGACTCGAACGTGAAGTGCACGGCCGCCACGTACGGACCGTCGATGCCCTTGTCGATCTCGGCGCCGTCGAGGCCCCAGGTCTTGACCGCCAGGGGGACGTGGTGGTCCCGGTAGTAGTCGTGGTCGAACGACGCCCCTTCGGTGGCGGGGTAGAGGACGCTGAGGCGGATCATGGCATGGCCCTTCGGAGTCGTTGGTGAGCGGAACCCGCAGTCTGGCGCAGATCACCCGTCGCTGCGGAGCCGCTCCATCCCGGTGCGAAAGAACCCGAGGGCCGCGTCGCGCTGGTCGGATTTGCTGCCGGCGGCGACGATCTCGTCGTACCCCAGCGAGGCGCCGAAGGGCGCGTTCCAGTAGACGGCGTCACCGGGTCGGGCGTCGGTCCACGGACCCACGTACAGGTACGGGCGGTCGTCGTGGTCGTCGCCGGGCGACCCACCCATGTTGACGCGGTGCTGGTCGGCCGGCTCCCCGTAGGCGACGTCGAAGGCCACGTCGAAGTGCTCCGGCCACAGCTGCGCAGCAGTCGGCCCGCCGTCCTCCCACTCGGAGCGCAACTGCTCGAGCACCGACGTGACGAAGGCGAACCAGTCGCCGAGGGCGGACGCGGCGGACTCGGTCACCCCCAGGTCCTCGTCCGGGTCCCCCAGCGGGACCACACCGGAGAACCCGTGGTCGAAGTCGGGATCGATGGTGCGCCCGATCAGCTCGGCTCCGGCGCGGAGCGTCGTGACCGGGGCGGACTCGAGCTGGCGGTTGCGCTGATGGACGAGCATGTCGCCCGTGACGCGGATCTGCTCGTCCGCGTCGCCGAACAGTGGTGTCCCGAACCCACCCGGCGTCCAGGTCAACCCGTACCGGCCGGTGGCCTCCCGTCGCGCCAGGTAGATCACGTGGGTGGCGAGGCGGTGCAGGGCGTCGCGGGTGGATGCGAAGTCCGGAGGGAGCGGGCGGAGCTGGTCAGGCATGGTCGACGTTCCTTCCCGGCCTCGTGGCCGCACATGCGACCGGCAGGCTACCGCCCTCGAACCAGGTGCTGATCGAGCAGTGGCTCGCGTCGCTCGAGCAGGTGCAGGAGCCCCCGCTCACCGCGCCCGTACCAGCGCGACCGGCGGCTGGAGCGCCAGGCGTCGGCCACCTCGTCGTCAGAGGCCTCGAACACCGCCGGGTGCACGTAGCTCGATCGGGCCACGGCCCGCGTGTTGTGCAGCACGCTGGCGGCGGCGTCGGCCACCTTCGGCTCGGCGGTCTCACCCTCGGCGCGGGCCGTGAACGCGGCCGCACTCCCGCCCCACGTCCGCAGGTCCTTGCAGTCCAGCTCCCCTGCGGTGCAGTCGTCGAGGTAGGCGTTGGCGTCGGCCGCGTCGAGCACCGTGCCGTCCACCTCGAAGAGCCACTCGTCGGCCGCAGCGCGCAGCTCCTCGACCGCGTCGACGAGGCGCTCGTCGTCGACGGTGACGTCGTGGTCGACACCGCCTTTGCCGCGAAAGCTGAGCTGTACGGCCCGACGGGAGACGTCGACGTTGCCCGGCCCGAGCGTGGAGATGCCCCGCGTCCCGTGCTCCTCCACCGACTCGGGGTTCCCCACCCGCTCGAGGCTGCGGTCCATGAGGCCGATCATGGCGGCGAGGGCGCGCCGGTGCCGGTCGCCCGAGTCGAGGTCGTCGAGCACGGTGCGGCGCAGGTCGGCCATGCGCCGGCCGATGTCGGGGAGCCGGTCGAAGTTGGCGGCCGAGCGAGCCTCGGTCCACCGCTCGTGGTAGCGGTACTGCTTCCGGCCGGCGTCGTCGATGCCGATCGCCTGGAGGTGGCCGTCGGCGTCGGCACAGATCCACACGTCCTCCCATGCCGGGGGCAGGACGAGGTCCTCGCACCGGGACCGGTGCTCGTCCCGCACCACGGTGCCGTCCGGCCAGCGGAACGTGAAGCCCCGGCCGCAGCGCTGCCGGACGATGCCCGGTTCCTCCGGATCGGCCTGCACCAGACCGATGCGCTCGACGAAGTCGTCGTGGTCGGCGGCGGAGGACACGGCGGACCCATCCCCCCGCGCCCCTGGTTCGAGAACCGTCCGATCAGTCGGCGATGGCCCGCCGGACCTCGGCCTCCACGGCCGTGAGCTCTGCCGCCACGTGCCCGTAGCGCTCCTGGCGGTCGAGCAGGTCAGCGAGGTGCGGTGGGAGCGGGGGCCGGATCCCGGTGGCCTCGTTCCACGGCATCCGGGAACTTCGCCGGGTGGGCGGTGGCCAGGCACACCACCGGCGCATCCGGGAGGTCGGGGACGCGGTCGACGGCGCCGACGCCGACGGCCGTGTGCGGGTCGAGCAGGACACCCGACCGCCGGTGCTGCTCGGCGATGACGGCGAGGATGTCGTCGTCGGAGAGACGGGCGCCCCACCACCCCTCCGGCCGGGGTGCGTCGATCCGCCCGGAGGAGCGGAACTCGCGCAGCATCTCGCCCGTGGCCGCACCGTCGCGACCGACCAGCTCGAACAGGAGGCGCTCGAGGTTCGAGGACACCTGGATGTCCATGCTCGGGCTGAGCGTGGGCACGACTGGTTCGGCGGACAGGGTCCCGGTCTCCAGCCACCGGGTGAGGATGTCGTTGGTGTTCGACGCCACCAGGAACCCGCCCACGTCGAGCCCCATCTGCTGCGCGACCCAACCGGCGAGGACGTTGCCGAAGTTGCCGGTCGGCACGCTGAAGACCGGCGCGGCCAGGCCGCGGGCGGCGACGGCCCGGGCGGCGGTGACGTAGTAGACGACCTGCGCCATCACCCGGCCCCAGTTGATGGAGTTCATCGCCGACAGGTGGACGTCGTCCCGGAAGGTCCGGTCGGCGAACGCCGCCTTCACGAGGTCCTGGCAGTCGTCGAAGTTCCCCTCCACGTCGTAGGCGTGCAGGTTCGGCGCATCCAGCGTGGTCATCTGGCGGCGCTGGACCTCGGAGACCCGCCCGGCCGGGAACAGCACCACGCACTCGATGGCGTGGCGGCCGAGGCACCCGTGCATGGCGGCCGAGCCCGTGTCGCCGCTGGTGGCCACGAGGATGGTGGCGCGGCGACCGCGCGCCTCGAGCACGTGGTCGAACAACCGACCCACGAGCTGGAGCGCCACGTCCTTGAACGCGATGGTCGGGCCGTGGAACAGCTCGAGCAGGAAGCGGCGGTCGTCCAGCGGCACGAGCGGGCACACGTCGGGGTGGTCGAACGTGGCGTAGGCATCGTCGACGAGCTGCTCGAACACCGCACGCGGCATCGTGCCCTCGACGTAGGGCCACATGACCGCGGCGGCCACCTCGGCGTAGCCCGCGTCGGGGGCCAGCTCGGGCAACGACGGGTAGCGGTCGGGCACGAACAAGCCGCCGTCGGGGGCCAGGCCGGCGAGGAGGGTGTCGGCGAAGTCGAGCGGTGGCGCGTCGCCGCGCGTCGACCGGTAGAGGAGGGTCACCTTCAGCCCTCGAGGACCCGGATGACGCTGTTCACCGCGCCGACCTCGGGCAGCTCCCGCAGGTCGTCGAGCGTGGCGCGCACGTCGGCCTCCCGGGCCACGTGCGTGATGAACAGCAGCCGGGCCTCGCCGCCCAGGCCGATCTGCTCCATCGAGCGGATCGACACCTGGCGGGACCCGAGCACGCCGGCCACGGTGGCGAGCGCGCCGGGCCGGTCGACGACGTCGAGGTTGAAGTAGAAGGCCGAGCGGAGCTGGTCCATCGGCATGATCGGCGCCGGCGTCGACGTGAAGATGCTGGCGTGGGTGCCCTTGCGCAGGTTCGAGGCGGCGTCGATCAGGTCGCCGAGGACGGCACTGGCCGTCGGTCCCCCGCCGGCACCGCGCCCGTAGAACATGAGATCGCCGACCGCCGCCCCCTCCACGAAGATGGCGTTGAACGACTCCCGCACCGAGGCCAGCGGGTGGTGGTCGGGCACCAGGGTGGGATGCACGCGCACTGCCACGCCGTCGATCCCGAACGACTCGACGATGGCCAGCAGCTTGATGACGTAGCCGAGGTTGCCGGCCACCTCGATGTCGGTGGCCGACAGCTGCGTGATGCCCTCGACGTAGACGTCGTCGGCCACGACCCGGCCGCCGTAGGCGATGGACGCGATGATCGCCGCCTTGGCCGCCGCATCGTGGCCCCCGACGTCGGCCGTCGGGTCCTGCTCGGCGTAGCCCAGCGCCTGCGCCTCGGCCAGCGCCGTCTCGTAGTCGGCGCCGTCCTCGGTCATCTTGGTGAGGATGTAGTTGGTCGTCCCGTTGACGATCCCCATGACCCGGGAGATGTGCTCGCCCGCCAACGACTCGCGCAGGGGCCGGATGAACGGGATGCCACCCGCGACCGCCGCCTCGAAGAGGAGGTCCACGCCGTTGGCATCGGCGATGGCGAACAGCTCCGCTCCCTCGGCGGCGAGCAGCGCCTTGTTGGCGGTCACGACCGGCTTGCCGTTGGACAGCGCCTTGGCCACGAGGTCGTGGGCGGGATGGACGCCGCCCATGAGCTCGACCACGACGTCCACCGACGGATCGTCGACGACCGCGGCGGGGTCGTCGGTGAACTGCGACGCCGGCAGGCCCACGGCGCGTGCCTTCGTCACGTCACGGACGGCCACCGGCCCGATCTCGAGCGCGATGCCCGTCCGTTCGGCGATCTCGGCGCCCCGGCCCTCGACGAGCGCGACGAGCGAGCCGCCGACCACGCCACATCCCAGCAGCCCGACCCGGACCCTCGTCGCCGTCATGGGCGGTCACGGTAGCGACGGGGCACCGGATCAGAGAACGTCGTTGCGGACCAGGTCGTCGAACGATTCGCGCCGGACGACGAGGCGGGCGTCGCCGTCGGCGCAGAACACGACGGCCGGGCGCAGGATCTTGTTGTAGTTCGAGCCCATCGAGTGGCCGTAGGCGCCGGTGACGGGGGTGGCGAGCACGTCGTCGACGGCGAGGCCCGCGGGCACCCAGCCCTCGCGGACGAGGAGGTCGCCGGACTCGCAGTGCTTGCCGACCACCCGCACCGCCCGGTCGCGCTCGGCGCCGGCGTGGCGGGGCAGGAAGGTCTCGTAGCCCGAGCCGTAGAGCACGGGGCGGGGGTTGTCGGACATGCCGCCGTCGACCGACACGTAGGTCCGGACGCCGGGGATCTCCTTGATGGTCCCCACGGTGTAGAGGGTCACGGCCGCGGCCGCCACGATCGACCGGCCCGGTTCGGCGGTGATGCGGGCGGTGATGCCGGCGTCGCGGCACCCGGCCTGGATGGCACCGCCCCACTCGGCGATCGACGGCGCCGACTCCCCCTCCACGTACGGGACGCCGAGGCCACCGCCGATGCTGAACTCGGGGAGGCCGTGGGCGTCGACGAACGGCGCCATGGCGGCCACGGCGTCGTGGAACGAGTCGGCGACGAAGACCTGTGACCCGATGTGCATGTGGAGGCCGACGAGATCGACGGCCGGCGACGACGACGCCAGCTCGATGGCCCGGCCGGCGGCGCCGGAGTGGAGCCCGAAGCCGAACTTGGAGTCCTCCTGGCCCGTCATCACGAACTCGTGGGTGTGGGCCTCGATGCCGGGCGTGATCCGCAACAGGACCTTCGGGGCGAGGCCGTCGTCCTGGTGCAGACGGGTGAGGCGCTCGAGCTCGTCGAAGGAGTCGACCACGATCCGGCCCACGCCGGCGGTGCGGGCCATGGCCAACTCGGCCAACGACTTGTTGTTGCCGTGCAGCACGAGGCGCTCGGCGGGCACCCCCGCGGTCAGCGCCACGTGCAGCTCGCCGCCGGTGGCCACGTCGAGGTCCATGCCCTCTTCGTGGGCGAGACGCGCCATGGCGACGCAGAGGAACGCCTTGGTGGCGTAGGCGACGCCGTCGGGGAAGGCGGCGACCGCCTCCCGGCACCGGGAGCGAAGGTGGGCCTCGTCGTACACGAACAGCGGGGTGCCGAACTCGGCGGCGACGTCGAGCAGGTCGCAGCCACCGATGGAGAGGTGGCCGTTCGGGCCGACGACGGCCGTGTCGGGGAGGAGGTGGAGGGGCAGGGCGCCGGCCATCACATGCGCTCCGGCGCCGACACTCCCAGCAGGTCGAGGCCGATGGCGAAGCCGATGCGGGCGGCCTCGACGAGCCACAGCCGGGCCTGGGTCAGCTCGGCCGGCACGTCACCGATCACGTAGCAGTCGTGGTAGAAGCCGTGGAAGCGGTCGGCCAGCTCGCGGACCCAGTTGGTGATGGTGTGCGGCGCCCGTTCGCGGGCGGCGCGGGCCAGGGTCTCGGGCAGCTCGGACAGGGCGCGGAGCAGCTCGATCTCGCGCTCGTGGGTGAGCAGGGACAGGTCGACATCGGCGAGCGGCAACCGCACGACCCCGGCGGCCTCGGCCTTGCCCATGATCGAGTGGATGCGGGCGTGGGCGTACTGGACGTAGAAGACCGGGTTCTCGGTCGACTGGCTGGTGATCAGGTCGAGGTCGATCGTCTGCTGGCTGTCCACCGATTGCAGCAGGTACGTGAGCCGGGCCACGTCGGCGCCGACCTCGTCGATGAGGTCGCGCAGCTCGATGATGTCGCCGGCGCGCTTCGACAGGCGGACCTCCTCGCCGTGGCGTTCGAGGCGCACGATCTGCACCAGCGGGACCTCGAACTCGGCGGGGTCGTGCCCGAGGGCCTGGATGCCGGCCCGCATCCGGGTGACGTAGCTGTGGTGGTCGGCGCCCCAGACGTCGATGAGCAGGTCGAAGCCGCGACGGAACTTGTCGCGGTGGTAGGCGATGTCGGGCAGCAGGTAGGTGGGTTCGCCGTCGGACTTGACCAGGGGACGGTCCTTGTCGTCGCCGAACTCGGTGGAGCGCAGCCAGGTGGCCCCGTCGGCGTCGAAGACATGCCCGCGCTCACGCAGCTCGGTGAGCGCCTCGTCCATGGCGCCGCTGTCGACCAGCGCCATCTCCGAGGACCACACGTCGAAGTGCACGTGGAAGGCGTCGAGCACCTCCTTCTGGTCGGCGAGGGCCCGGTCGTAGCCCCAGGCGCGCACGGCGTCGACGCCGGCGTCCACCACGTCGTCGGGCATCTCGGCCGCCCAGTCGGCCACGTACTCGCCCCCGTAGCCGCCCTCCGGCACGGGTTCGCCCCGGCGACGGGCGAGCAGCGACTCGGCATAGCGGGCCATCTGGACGCCCCGGTCGTTCAGGTAGAACTCGCGGGTCACGTCGAACCCGGCGCGCGACATGACGCGGGCCACGGAGTCGCCGAAGGCCGCGCCCCGTCCATGGCCGGCGTGCAGCGGACCGTTGGGGTTGGCCGACACGAACTCGACGTTCACCCGCACGCCCTGCCCCAGGTCGAGGCGGGCGTAGCCGTCGGCCCCGGCCTCCACCACCTCGGTGAGGACGTCGTGCAGCCAGCTCGGTGCCAGGCGGAAGTTCACGAACCCGGGGCCGGCGATCTCGACTGCCTCGACGTGGGCGATGTCGGCCGCCTCCAGGCGTTCGACCAGGTCGGCGGCGATGTCGCGTGGCGGTCGTCCCGCCGCCTTGGCCGACGCCATGGCGATGTTGCACGACCAGTCACCGTGTTCGCGGCGCGCCGGCCGCTCCATCGTCCAGGTGACGGTGGAGGGGTCGAGGCCGATGCCGGTGGCGGCGGTCTGGACCGCGTCGGCAAGCGTGTCGCGGATCACGGGAGGGCTCCTGGTTCTGTCTCGGGGTCAGCGGTCGAGCAGCGCGTTGACCCGGTCGATCAGGTCGAGCGGCTCGAAGGGCTTGGTGATGTACTCGTCGGCACCGGCCGCGATCCCGTCGCGGATGTCGGTGCCCTGGGCCTTGGCCGACAGCAGGATGATGGGGATCGACGCCGTCGCCGGGTCCTTCTTGAGCGCGACGACGAGCTCGATGCCGGACATGTTCGGCATCATCACGTCGGAGACGACGATGTCGGGCTGGTGCTCCTTGGCCTGCTCGAGCGCGATGACGCCGTCGCTGGCGCGCAGCACCGCGAACCCCTCCATCTCGAAGTTCACGTCCAACAGCTGCAGGATCGTGAGGTCGTCCTCCACCACGAGGACGGTCGGCTCGGCCATCTCGTCGAGCCTACGGCGCACCGCCCCGGCCTCCGTCATGGATCCGGGCCGGTGACGAGATGCCGACGGGATACGGCGCGCCGAGCGCGCTGCGCTACCATCCGGAACCCCTTGCCCTCGTAGCTCAGCGGATAGAGCATCGCCCTCCGGAGGCGTGTGCGGGCGTTCGAGTCGCCCCGAGGGCACGCTGCCGCAAGCGCCCTGACCAGCGTCGAGACCCTGGTCAGGGCCGTGGTCGTTCCGGCGCCGGAAGCCGCTCGGGACCGATCATCTCGGTGAACTCGTGGGGCTACACCAACCAGCCGGGCATGGTCGGGCCCAAGCTGGCGGGCTCGTCGGCGCAGTGCGTGTACGACGGTGATCGACTGCCCCGTGCATGAAGATGCACTGTGGAGTTGACACTCGAACATCAGTTCGATAGGGTGGAGGTCGAAGCCGCCGCCTCCGGGTCGGCGCACTCGGAGCCTCGGGCTCCCGTCGCAAGTGACTTCCCCGCTGAACCAGCTGCAGGAGTGTCCTCGTGTTCGGGAGCGTGCTCGAACAACTCGCATCGTCCGTCGACTCGGTCGACGAACTGGTGGCCTCCGTCGAGGCCGACGACCTCGACCGCGAGGAGGCACTGGCAGCGCTCGTTGGCTTGGAGCAGCAGGCGATCCGCCTGCGCTCGGTGATCGGCGCCTTCGCCACCGACCTCGAGGCCCGCGATGCGCACCGGGCCGATGCGGCCTCGTCGATGGCCGACTGGCTGGCCGCCCGCACCGGCGAACGCCGCGCCACCACCGGGTCTCGATTGTTCCTGGCCCGCAAGCTGCGCGTCATGCCGGAGACCGCAGTCGCCCTCGCCGCGGCGTCGATCACCGAGTCCCACGCCAGCGTCCTGGCCCGAGCGTTGAACCCCCGGACCGCCGAGGCGTTCGAGCGGGACGAGGCCATGCTCGTCGGCCACGCCCGGAAGCTGACCGCCGACCAGCTGGTCCAAGTCGTCGAGTTCTGGCTCCACCGCCACGATCCCGACGGCACCGAACCACCCGACGAGCGCGACCGCTTCTTCCTGTCCCAGACGCTCGACGGTCACTTGAAGGGCAACTTCGACCTGTCCGGCGCCGGCGCCGTCGAGTTCAAGGCGATCATCGACGAATACGTCGACCAGTTGCGTCGATCGCGACGAGACCAATCGTGCCGTCGACCCCACCGACCCCGGCCTGGGCGACACCCCGGCCCAACGCCGCGCCCGGGCGCTGAAGGAGATGGCCCACGACGCCGCCGGCTCAGCGGCCAACCCGCGCCGCCGCCAGCCGCTGCTCACGCTGCACACCACCGTCGACACGTTGGCCGGCACCGGCGACCCGGAGGACTGGAAACTCGCCGTCGAGCACCAGTGGCGCTCGGTCATCCCCATGGACGCCGCTCACGAGTGGTCCTGCGACTGCTGGCTCGCCGACGTCGTGATCCGCCGAGAAGACGGCGAGATCCTCGACGCCGGTCGCGAGCTCCGCGTTCGCCAACCGGGCCATGCGCCGGGCGCTCGTTGCCCGAGACGGCCACCACTGTGCCGTCCCCGGCTGCGGCCGGCCCGTCGGCGCGTGCCACGCCCACCACATCGTCTGGTGGCTGAAGCGGGGTCACACGAAGCTCGACAACCTCGTCTTCCTGTGCCCGTGGCACCACGCTCGCATCCATGCCGGCGACCTCTTCGTCGAGATGGTCGACAACCGCCCGCAGTTCGAGAACCGGGCCGGGATGGTGCTGGTCGAGCCTCGGGGCACGTCGCCCGGCAGCCCACCGTCCGGCGAGCCACCGGACCTGCACGCCGCGTAGGACGCGGCACGCCATCGGAACGAACAAGCAGCCCGTGCAGCCCGCGCCCGACGTCGACGGTTCAGGCGCAGGCGCTGGTGCCCTGCTGGTCGGGCAGGTAGCCGATCGGCGCGGTCGTGGTCGTCGTCGGCAGGGTCGGTGGTGGACGACGATGATCCCGTGTCGTCGGCCGAGGTCGTCGTCGTCGTGCTCGGGATCGTCGGCGACCGTCGGCGACGACAGCTCGTGAACAGTGGTGAAGTCGTCGCCGACGACCAGCATGATCTCGCCGGGCCCAGGTTCTCGTCGACGCCGAAGCGGACCGGGCCGGAGAGGTGCCGGGCCACGAGGGTGGCGGCCTTCTCGTTGCCGGTGCGAGTAGTATCACGGTGGGCCATGTGCTCGGTCGCGTGTCGCCCGGCTCGCTGGTCACGAAGCCCACGGCATCGAGCGCATCGGAGACGTCGGTGGCGAAGCCCGGCTGGCCGGTGCCGTTGAGGACGGTGACGCTCGACGACGTCCTCGGTCACGGCGTCGACGGGTCGAGCCCACGGAAGACGTTGAGGATCGGCTCGGCCTCCCGCTCCTTCAGATCCAGCACGGCGGCGCCCCCTTGGTCCGGAACGGCGATGCCGGCAGGCTGTAGGTCTGCAGCGAGTCGGCATCGAACGACGGCGAACCGCTTGCCGAGCCGCAGCAGGTCGGTGATGCCCAAGGTGGGGTCGAGACCGACGTAGTCGACGCCGACGTTGACGAGGCTGTTGAGCTTCGCCGGGTTCGACAGCCCCTTCGACACGGCGACCGAGATGACCCGGCGGATGAACTCCTGCTGGCGGCTGATCCGGCCGAGGTCGCCGCTCGGGTCGCTGCGCCACCGACCCGTGTCGAGGATCCTTGTACTGCGAGGTAGCGCGACCGGGCGAACGACAGCGACTGGCGGGCTTCGAGCGTTGACGCAGCCGGCTTCGGGGATCGAGAGCCCCGAGTGGCTGTCGCGCACCGGGTTCGCGAAGAAGAAGGGCACGCCACCGACGGCGTCGACCAGGCCGAGGAACCCGACGAAGTTCGATCTCGACGTAGTGGTGGATCGGGATGCCGAAGTCCTCCCGGATGGTGTTGATCAACACCTCGCGGCCCCGGCTGAACGCCACGTTGATGCGGTTGCGGTCACCGGTGTCGGCGATCGGGACCCACAGGTCGCGTGGGAACGACAGCAGCGACGCCTTCCCGCTGTCCGGATAGACCCGCAGGACCATGATGGTGTCGGTCCGCTGCGGTCCGTTGGCCGTCACCGTGCCCTCGTCGTCGAAGAACACGGCATTGGCCGGGTCCTTCTCGTCCAGGCCGGCCCGGCTGTCGGAGCCGACGAGCAGGTAGTTCTCGGGCTCGCCGTGCGCCGGGCACGTCGATGGCGACGGCGAAGCGGGTGATCTGGCCGAAGCGCCAGGTGAGGTACCCGACCACGCTCGCCGACCCCAGCAGCACCACCGTCATCAGCGTTCCGATGGCCACCAGCACCCGCTCACGGCCGCTACGGCGCGACGCCAGCGCGAGGTGTTGCGGGCAGGACACGAGGGACGAATCTACCGGTGGGGTCGGGACCTCACCCAGTCACCGGAGGCCGTCATGGGTCACACCGGCGGCTCCTCAGCCGTTGGCCAGCTCGTTCTCCGGCTTGGGCTCCTTGGGAAGACCGAGGACCCGCTCGCCCACGATGTTGCGCTGGATCTCGGCCGTGCCGCCCCAGATCGTCTCGGACCGGGAGAAGAAGAACTGCGCCTGGATCGGCGACACCGGATAGTCGCGGGCCGCTTCCCGCTTGCCGATCCCAGGGACGAAGTCCTGGTCGGCGTCGCCGGTGAGGAGCTGGCCCTCGAGGCCGAGCACGTCGATGGCCAGCTCCATCGTGTCGCGGTGGGTCTCGGACCAGAACATCTTGTTCGTGGCGCCGAGCGCGGCCACGCCGAGGTCCTTCGTGCCGGTGAGCGACGCCGACAGGGTGCGGAGACCGTTGACCCGCATGATCTGGATCTTGGACCACTGGCGCATCAGGCGCTGGCGGATGACCGGATGGTCGATGGCGCCGTTGTCCTTGGCCCGGTCGATGATCGTCTCCAGCTCCTTCTCGAATCGCCGGTGGCTGGTGGTGGCCGACGAGCCCCGCTCGAAGCCGAGGGTGGTCATCGCCACCTTCCAGCCGTTGTTCAGACCGCCGACGACGTTGTCCTTGGGGCAGCGGGCGTCGGTGAAGAACACCTCGTTGAACTCGGCCGAACCGTCGGGCTGGACGATCGGGCGGATCTCGATGCCCTCTTGGTCCATCGGGCACGAGCAGGTACGAGATGCCGGCGTGCTTGGGCACCTCGGGGTCGGTGCGGGCGAGCAGGAAGCAGTAGTCGGCGTGCTGGGCCTGGGTCGTCCACACCTTCTGGCCGTTGATGACCCACTCGTCGCCGTCGAGCTCGGCCCTGATCTTGAGGCTGGCCAGGTCGGAACCGGCGTTGGGCTCGGAGAACCCCTGGCACCAGGCGATCTCGCCCTTGAGGATGCCGGGGAGGAACTGCTGCTTCTGCTCCTCGGTACCCCCACTGCAGGATCGTGGGACCGACCAGCGTGTCGCCGAAGAAGTCACCGCGCATCGGGGCGCCGGCCCGGGCGAACTCCTCGTTGAGGACCACGGTCTGCATCGTGGACAGGCCCTTGCCCCCGTACTCCTTCGGGCCACGACGCACAGATCCACCCGCCCTCGAACAGCTTGGCGTTCCACTCCTTGGAGAACTCCGCCTTCTCCTCCGAGGCTCATGTCCCGCTCACCCCAGTCCTGCGGGCAGGTGCTCCTCGAGCCAGGCCCGGATCTCGGTGCGGAACTGCTCGGCGTCGTCCGGATAGGTCAGGTCCATACCGACATTGTGGCCCCGGCGCGGGACCGGTCCTCAACCCCCGGTGGCGTCGACCGGCCGACGAACGCAGCGGGTCGGCTGGTAGCCGACCTTGGCGATGCACTGGTTGCACGGGACGCATCGGCTGGTCGCTGGCAGCGCCGGCGGCGTAGCGGTTGATCAGGTCCGGTTCGCGCAGCAGGGCCCGGCCGATGGTGACGAAGTCGAACCCGGCGTCGATGGCGTCGGTCATCGAGTCGACGCGGGTCAGGCCGCCGAGGAGCATGACCGGGATGTCCACCGCCTGACGGAACCGCTCGGCCTGCGGACGGAAGAACGCTTCCTCGAACGGCAGGTTCCGGATGAACAACGGGGCGCCGAGGCGCATGACCGTGCGCCGGACCGGGTTCGGGTCGTCCTCGAACATGGCCTTGCGCGGTGCGTCGCCGCGCAGCAGGTACATCGGCGATCGGGTCGTGTGGCCACCGGTCAGCTGCAACGCGTCGAGCGTGCCGTCGCCGTCGAGCATCCGGGCCACCGCCAGGCCGTCGTCGACCGTCATGCCGCCCCGGAACCCGTCGTCCATGTTGAGCTTCGCCCACACGGCGATGCGGCCGCCCACCCGGTCGTGGACTGCCCGGCACACGGCGCGGGCGAAGCGGGCGCGGTTCTCGATGGAGCCGCCGTAGCGATCGTCACGCCGGTTGTTCCACGGGCAGAGGAACTGGCTCAACAGGTAGCCGTGGCCGACGTGGATCTCGACCCCACCGAAGCCGGCCTCCTCCGCCAGCGCGGCGGCGTCGGCGAAGGCCGTCACCACCCGTTCGATGTCAGCGTCGGTCATGGCCCGGCTGCGCGTGCCGCCGTGGGGGCTGAACTGGGCGCTCGGGCCCATGGGCCGTTCGCCGGTGGCGTGCGGATCGGCGAACCAGCCGGCGTGGCCGAGCTGGACCGCGGGCAGCGAACCCTCGGCCCGCATCGCCGTCGTGAACCGCCTCATCCCGTGGACGGCTTCGGGCGCCATCACCAGCTGGTCGCGGAACGTGCGGCCGTCGGGCGAGACACTGCAGTACGACAGCGTCGACACGCCCACGCCGCCCCGGGCGATCTCGGCGTGCCAGGCGATCAGCTCGTCGGTGACCAGCCCGTCCCGGCCCAGGGACTCGTACGTGGCTGCCTTGACCGTCCGATTGCGGACCTCGACCGGGCCGAGCCGGGCGGGGGCGAACAACGGGTGGACGGCCATGGCGACGACCGTACTGCGGATCTGACGGACCGTCAGATCTTCGCCCCCTGGCGTCGCCAGTACGCTCCGGCCATGGCCCTGACCGACGTCGTGACCGGAGAGACCGCGCGCTGGACCAACCAGTGGTTGGAGCTGAAGGCCGAGGTCATCGACACCAAGCTGTGCACGGGCTGCGCCGGCTGCGTCATCTCCTGCCCGCACGACGTGATCGGCTACGACCACGGCGCCGGGGGCTACACGCCGTTCCACCTCGAAGAGGAGCTCGGCCCCGACAACTGCATCCACGGTGAGAAGGGCTGCACCTCGTGCACCCGGGCCTGCCCCCGGTTCCGCAACTGGGAGCCGGAGGCCGACGAACACCTCTTCGCCCGGCGCCGCCGGCCCGACGAGGACTCGGGGATCTACTCCGACATCATGCTCACCAGGGCGAGCGACGAGACCGTGCACCAGATGGGCCAGGACGGCGGCCTCGTGTCGGCCATCCTCCTGTGGCTGCTCGCCGAGGGCTACATCGACGGCGCGCTGGTCAGCTACCTCGAGGGCGACGGCGGCGACTGGAAGGCCCGGCCCGGGCGTGGCCACCACCAAGGACGAGGTCCTGGCCGCCGCCGGCAGCCGCTACACGTACTCGGCCAACACGCTGGCCCTCCCCGAAGCGGTCGAACGGGGCCTCGCAGTCGCTGGCCCTCGTGGGCATGAGCTGCCAGTCGTCGGTCCCTCCGGTCATGTGGCACCGGCGCATCGGCAAGGTCAGCAAACCCATCAAGTTCAACATCGGCCTGCTGTGCTCGAAGACGTTCGACGACGCCATCTTCGAGGAGCTGTTCTGGACCAAGTACGGCCTGCGCAAGCAGGACATGGTCAAGATGAACATCAAGGGCGTGTTCCAGATCTGGATGCGCGACGGCACGTATCACGAGATCCCCCTGAAGGAATGTCACGCCTGGACGCGCGAGGGCTGCAACCACTGCCCCGACTTCGCCGCCGAGCACGCCGACATCTCCACCGGCGGCATCGGCAAGGAGAACGACTGGACGCTCACCATCGTGCGGACCGAGCTCGGCCGTGAGGTCATCAGCCGCATGATCGACGCTGGCGTCATCGAGGCCCGTCCGGGCGACGAGGACCCGGGGGCGATCGCCCTGATGCACAAGCTGGCGCAGAAGTCGCGTTCAGCGCTGGCCCGACTTCGCCGTCGACTTCCCGAAGGTGCCGGCGAAGGCCTAGCGCTCGGCGCTGCCGGCCAGCTCCCGGGCCCGCTCCAGCACTGCGTCGAGCATGGGCTCGGTGAGCGTGCCGGTGAAGGTGTTCTGCTGGCTGACGTGGTAGCTGGCGACGATCCAGCGCCGGTTCCCGTTGCGTCCACTCCTGCGTCCA
This sequence comes from uncultured Acidimicrobiaceae bacterium, assembly GCA_963811245.1. Classification (GTDB taxonomy): domain Bacteria; phylum Actinomycetota; class Acidimicrobiia; order Acidimicrobiales; family Salinilacustritrichaceae; genus Salinilacustrithrix. The sequence continues at coordinate 823,431 of CAWEQL010000007.1, read as the reverse complement.
CCTCCACCCCGTGGCCGAACTTCGGGCGCGGACGGACGCCGAGGAAGCGGCACGTCGCCTGGTAGCCGAACTGCCCGAGGGGGACGAACACACGCGCCCGTCGGAGCAGGTCCAGCTCTCGGTCGAGGAACCCGGCGCACTGGTCGCGTTCGGTCGGTGTGGGCTTGTTGGCCGGCGGGGCGCACTTGACCGGTGACGTGATCCACGCGTCGGTGAGCTCGAGACCGTCGCCCGGGCCGATGGATTCGGGTTGGTTGGCGAAGCCGGCGCGGTGGAGGGCGGCGTAGAGGAAGTCGCCGCTGCGGTCGCCGGTGAACATCCGTCCGGTCCGGTTGGCGCCGTGGGCTGCCGGTGCGAGGCCCACCACCACGACCCGCGCCTCGGGATCCCCGAAACCGGGCACGCCCCTCCCCCAGTAGTCCTCGTCCCGGTACGCCGCTCGCTTCTCGCCGAGCCACCTGTCTCCCGCCAGTCGACCAGACCGGGGCAGGCGCGGCACGTCGAGACGTCGGCGGCGAGCGTTTCGAACGAATCCATGGCCGATAGCGTGGCAAATCGCATGACCGCCAAGCGCACGACCCGTTCCACGGGCAGGAAATCGGGCCACGACACCGCTCCCGCCCCCACGCTGGTGCTGCTGGTCCGCCATGGCAAGACCCCCACGACCGGGTCCGTCCTGCCCGGCCGGGCCGGCGGGTCTGCACCTCGCGGACGAAGGCGTCGCGCAAGCCGAAGCGGTCGCCGACGCGCATCGCCGAGCTCCACCGGTCACGCACCACGAAGGACGGCTCCAAGGGCATCGCCGCCGTCTACGCCTCCCCGATGGAGCGCACCCAGGAGACGGCGGCACCCATCGCCAAGGCGCTCGGGCTGCGGGTGCGCCAGCGGCCAGGGCCTGATCGAGTGCGACTTCGGCGAGTGGACCGGCCGCAAGCTGTCCGACCTGGCGAAGCTGCCCGAGTGGCAGACCGTGCAGCGCCACCCAGCCGGGTTCCGCTTCCCGAAGGGCGAGTCCTTCGCCGAGATGCAGGCCCGCATGGTCGACACCGTCAACGACCTGGTGTCCGAACACCCCGGCGAGTCCATCGTCGCGGTCTCCCATGCCGACACCATCAAGGCCGCCGTCGCCCAGGCGCTCGGCACGCCGCTCGACCTGTTCCAACGCATCGTCATCGGCCAGTGCTCGGTGTCGGCGATCCTCTACGGCCCGGCCGGTCCCACGGTGCTGGCCGTCAACCACACCGGGACCTCCTCTCCCTCGTTCCGTCATGACCTCGCTACGACGACCCCGACACGGCTTCACCGCCGGCGCCATCGGCCCACCCGGCGAGCGCGTCTTCTACCTCCAGGCCCGTCCAACGGCCCGGCCACCTCCGTGAAGCTCGAGAAGCAACAGGTGCTGGCCCTGGCCGAGTACCTCGTCCGGTCTCCTGCACGACCTCCCCGCCCCCGACGAGGTGCCCGCCGCCCCCAGGCTGCAGCGAGCCGGTCGACGCCGAGTGGACGGTCGGCACCATCGGCGTCGCCTACGACAACGACCGCGACCGGATCGTCATCGTCGCCGACGAGCTGGTGCCCGACGACGACCTGCCCGGCGACACCCTGCGGGTCGCCATCACCCGGGCCCAGGTCCGCGGCCCTGATCGAGCGGGCCGAGGACCTGCATGGTCGGCGGCCGCCCGCCATGCCGGCTCTGCGGTGCCCCGATGGACCCGTCCGGTCACGCCTGCCCCCGGGCCAACTGACGCCCGCCCGTCCATGACCGACCCGGTGCGCGCCGTCCTCGAGGACGGCGAGATCGAGATCGAGGGACGCATGCCCTGGTCCTCCAACGGGACGTTCCTGGTCCAGGTCACCCTCGGAGACGCCTGGACCCGCGCCATCTACAAGCCCCGCCGGGGAGAGCGTCCCCTGTGGGACTTCCCCGCCGGCCTCGACCGGCGCGAGGTCGCCGCCTACGAGCTGTCGGAGGCGCTGGGCTGGAACCTGGTGCCGCACACCGTCCTGCGTGACGGGCCGCTGGGCGAGGGCTCGGTGCAGCGCTTCGTCGACGCCGACTTCGAGCAGCACTACTTCACGCTCTACGAGGACGGCCGCCACCTCGACGGCATGCAGGCCATGTGCGTGTTCGACCTGCTGGCCAACAACACCGATCGCAAGAGCGGCCACTGCCTGGTGTCGGTCGGCGACGAGCTGTTCGGCATCGACCACGGCCTGTGCTTCCACGAGGAGTTCAAGCTCCGCACGGTGATCTGGGAGTTCGCCGGCGAACCGATCCCCACCAGGTTGCTCGACGACGTGGCCCGCCTCCGCGACGACGGCATCCCCGACGCGGTCGCGGCCCGCGCTCCGGCCGGTCGAGCACGAGGCCCTCACCGCCCGGCTCTGCGACGTCCTCGAGATGTCCCGGTTCCCCGTCGACCCCACCGGGCGTCGGTATCCGTGGCCGTTGGTGTGATCAGCGCCGCCGGTCGAGGTTGACGACCTGGCCGATGCGAGTCGTGTTGCGTTCGGTGCGCACCGGTCGCTCGGCCATCCAGTGCTCGAAGGCCGTGGCCGCCAGGGGCCGACTGAGCAGGTAGCCCTGGAGGCGGTCGCTGCCCAACTCCTTGAGCCGGTCGCGGACCTCGACGGTCTCGACGCCCTCGACCACGACGATCAGACCGAGGTTGTGGCCGAGCTCGATCATCGACCGCACGATGGCCTCGTCGGACTCGCTCGTCGTCAGGTCGAACACGAACGACTTGTCGATCTTGATCTCGGTCACCGGGAGGCGACGCAGGTGGGCGAGCGACGAGTAGCCGGTGCCGAAGTCGTCGATGGAGAGGGCGATGCCCAGCTCGTGGAGCTCGTTGAGCGTCTTCATGGCCCGCTCGGCCTCGGTCATGACGCTGGACTCGGTCAGCTCGAGCGTGAGCGAGCCGGCCGGGATGCCGGTCCGGTCCAGGATGGCGGCCACCTCGGTCGTGAAGCGGGCGTTGGTGAGGTTCCGGGCCGACAGGTTGACCGAGACATCGAGGTCCCACCCCCGACGGTGCCACCGAGCGCACATACCGGCCGCCGACTCGAGGACGTGGAAGGTGAGGGCGTCGATGGCGCCGGTGTTCTCGGCGGCGGGGATGAACTGGTCGGGGCGCAGGTTCCCGAGCCGCGGGTGCGCCCACCGCACCAGCGCCTCGGCGCCGATGACGAGCCCGGTCGCCATGTCGAGCTGCGGCTGGTAGTGGACCTCGAGCTCGCCGGCCGGGATCGCATCGCGCAGGTCGGCGGCGATGGTCAGGCTCTGCGGGTCGTAGGGGTCGCGGTCGGATGCCCAGGTGGTGACGGTCGTGCCGTCGAGCGCCGACCGGCTCGCCGCCAGGCTGGCCCGGCGCAGCAGCATCTCGGCCTCGCGCCCGTGCACGGCGCCAGCGCCACGCCGACGCCGACGGTGACGGCCAGCGCCACGTCGTGGCACAGCACCGGCTGGTCGAACGCCTCGACGAGCTGCTGGGCGAGATCGTCGGACTCGTCCTGGCCACCGGGAACGATCACGGTGAACTCGTCGGTCCCCGACCGGGCACACCACGAGTCGTGACCGATGGCGTCGACCCGCTCCGCCACCCTGCGCAGCATCTCGTCGCCCATCTCGCGGCCGAGCGTCTCGTTCACCTCACGCAGCGAGTGGATGCGCACCGTCAACATGACGAGCCGCGGTTCCTCCACCAGCTGCTGGGTCAGCCGCTCGAGCAGGTGACGCTGGTTGGGCAGGTCGGTGACGTCGTCGTGCAACGCCTGATGCGCCCGGAACGCGCGCCTCCTCCCGCAGCTTCTCGACGAGATGCGGCGTTGTGAACGGCTGCGGCGGCGTGGCCGGCAGCGGTTTCGAGCAACTGGACGATCTTCGTCGTCGAAACCACGAGTAGTCGGACAGATCGCCCATCGACGATGATGAGACCCGTCGCGTCCGGCAGCGGAAGGCGCTGCGCCACGATCGCATCCGAGCTGAGCCGTCATCCCAGCGAGGTCGATGTATGCCTCTTGGGCCGCACGAGCCCGTGGCCGCTGGCCATGCCCAGGCAGAGGCCCAGTCCAAGTCCGACGTGCAGATTCAGACGGTGCACGTCGACCTCAGTCCGATCGACTGCGTCGTAGTCCACGATCGAGCTGTTCGTTCGGCAGGAACAGCACCACCCGACGTGCACTCAACAGCTCGGCGAGGCCCGGACGATCAGCTTCGTAGAGCTGCGAGGCTGCCGTCGGCAGCGCGATCGAGGACGGTGGTGAACGCGTGGAGCGGTCGCAGCGCCTCGTGCCGCTCCCGAATCTCGTACGAAGGCACGAAGAAGTAGCCGAGCGCGGCGCCGATGATCGCCAGCAGGACCCACGACGCGGCCGTCGTGCCAGAGCGCCGCAGCTGCCGCAGAGCGCGACTGCGCACCGGCGAGCGCCGCTGAGCCAGGACACAGCCACGATCGCCAGCGCTTGGCGACTGACGGTCACCGGTGCGCCGCCGAAGCGCATCACCAGTGGACACAGCAATCGGCTCGACCAGATGAATGGTCGCAGCGGCGGCGAGCGCCGCCAGCCATCCGCGTGGCTCGACCGGGCTGCCCGATCCCCAGAATCGCGATGGAAGACCAGGACGGCGATGCCGACCTCGCACGCGAAGAGTCCGGCGTTGAATACGACCTTGACGAGGTGCGGCCGCCGGAAACGACCAGCCACGGCAGATGCCGACGACGATCCGAACGACCGAGCAGCTCGGACGGGTCGGCGAACGACGAGCCCGAGGGTGAGCGGCACCTCGGAGAAGGTCGAGCGTATGCGCCTGCTTCCGCACCTCGAGGTCAACGGCGTATCGCTTCGGCGAGGACGAAGCCGCGGCCGAGCAACGACCCAGGTGAATGCGGAAGGCTGATCAACGGGCGCTCTACTATGCGACGTGCGACGCGAGACAAGCAGCAGCCCGACGCGAGGACGACAATCGAGTACGCCCGACAGCCTGAACACCGTATTCTCGGTGTTCGACTGCCCCGCACGTCCACGCTCGCCTCAGAGTAGGGTAAGAAGCACGAAGAGTACCCGGACTGAGTCATCGGCCCAGCAGTCAAGTGCTGCGTGAACGCCTAGCGCCAGGTCTGCCCGGCCCACTCCAGACCACGCCAGGTGTGCCCGGCCCACTCCAGACCACGCCAGGTAGCCCGGCCACTCCAGACCACGCCAGGTAGCCCAGCCCACTCCAGACCACGCCAGCGTCAGCCCGGACCACTCCAGACCACGCCAGGTCAGCCCGGCCCACTCCAGACCACGCCAGTGTGACCAGTCCAGCCGTGACCAGCCCACTCCAGACCACGCCAGCGTGCCCGGCCAGCGTGCCAGCCCACTCCAGCCAGTCCAACCGTGCCGACCACGCCGGTCGCCCAGCCCACTCCAGACCACGTCCAGCGTGCCCGGACCACTCCAGAGCCAGCCCAGCGTCGCCCGGACCACTCCAGACCACGCCAGGTCCAGCCCGTGACCAGCCCACTCCAGACCACGCCAGCCGTGGCCAGTCCAGCGTGACCAGCCCACTCCAGACCCGCCAGCGTGGCCCGGCCAGCTGTGCCAGACCACGTCCGCTGGACCAGCCCAGGCGCCGGCGGGGTCGGGCTCAGTGGGCGGTACGGAAGAGGCCGGAGGCGAGGCAGGCCAGGGCGACCTCGAGGTCGAGGGCGCCGGCGCCGGCGGCGACGTCGTCCATGCGGGCGGCGGAGGCGCGCAGGATGTGCTTGATCTCGTCGGGGGTGAGAGCGGGATCGGCTTCGAGGAGCAGCGCAGCGGCGCCGGCGACGACGGCGGCGGCCTGGGAGGTGCCGGAGCCCTTGACGAAGCCAGGGGCGACGATGGAGGACTCGGGCGCCTGCTCGGACGACGAGCCGGGGGCGATGGGGCCGACGATGGACTTCGCGGGAGCGGCGAGGTCAGGGCGGCCGCCGTCGATCACCCCGGTCGAGAAGTCGCAGCGCGTCCAGACGCCGTCCGCCTGCTCGGCGGCGGCCGACGGTGATGACCTCGGCGATGTGGGTCGGCGTCGAGCAGCGGGGCCTCACGGCCGGCGTTGCCGGCGGAGGTGACGACGACGAGGCCGGCCCTCCAGGCACGGGCCACGGCAGCGGCGAGCGGGTCGTGCCGGCCATCCGGGAGCTGGTCGGCGCCGAAGGCGAGCAGGATGACACCGAGGGCGAGCTCGTGGCGGTGGGCGACGGCCCAGTCGATGGCGGCGATGACCGCACCGACGTCGGTGGCGCCGCCGGCGCCGGCGACCTTCAGGCTCACGACGTGGGCACCGGGAGCGACGCCGGCCTGTCGGCCGGCGGCGATGCCGGCGAGGTGGGTGCCGTGACCGGTGCGGTCGCGGCCGTGGTCGATCGGTGCCGGCGTCGACGTGAAGTCGGGACCGGTGACCAGGCGGCGGCCGAACACGTCCGGCGCGGTGACGCCGGAGTCGATGACGGCGATGCCCACGCCGCGACCGGTGAGGCCTCGACGGTGGAGAGAGGAGCCTGCTGCAGGGTTCACGGCAGCGGTTCCGGCGATGATCGGTTCGAGTGTCACGGTGAGTGCTCCGAGTGGTGCTTTGGGAGAACATCGGGCCGGAAACCGGGGCTTCCTGGGTCCTTGTCCTCAGTTGTCACCACAGAGCGCGAACGGTTCAACACGCAAAATCGCCGTCGTAGCGGCATTGCCACTCTCTGCGTTCGGAGAGAAATGTCCGATTCCCGGTCGAAGCGGCCCAGATCCAGGCGATTGCTGGGGTGCGCGCCCACATCGGACATTTTCAGCCATCAGGGACACTTGACCGCCCTGCGAGGTCGGATCAACGCTGCCACGTGGTCGACTACGGATCGGCGTGGCGTCCGTACGATCCGCGCCGACGGGCTCCGGGGGCGAATTCGGCTCAGACAGCGGCCGCAGCGGCCGGCGATACGTCGGAAAACGACGAACGGCCGCCCCGAGGGGCGGCCGTTCGTGGCAGAGCGGTGTGACCGTCAGGCCACGGTGGCGTCAGGAGCGGGCGTCGAGGGCCTCGATGAGCGCCGGCAGGACCTTGTGGACGTCGCCCACGATGCCGAGGTCGGCCACCGAGAAGATCGGCGCCTCGGGATCCTTGTTGATGGCGATGATGTTCTTGGAGCCCTTCATGCCGACCAGGTGCTGGGTGGCGCCGGAGATGCCAGCACGCGATGTACACGTCGGGCTTGACGACCTTGCCGGTCTGGCCGACCTGCTTGGCGTACGGGACCCACCCGGCGTCGACGATGGCGCGGGTGGCGCCCGTGGCGGCACCGAGCTTCTTGCCGAGCACCTCGATGTACTCGTGGTACTTCTCGGGATCACCGAGGCCGCGGCCACCGGAGATGACGATCGGGGCCGAGTCGAGCTGCGGACCCTCCCGCTCCTCGACGTGGGTGGACAGCACGGTGGCCGTGGGCACGTCGTCGGGGACCGACACGGCCTCGACGCCGGCCGCACCGCCGCCGGACTCGCTCGCCTCGTACGACTTGGGGCGGATCAGGGCGAACATCGGGCCGCCCGCCGTGAAGCGGGTCTTGACCAGCTTCTCGCCACCGAAGACCGGCACCGTGGTGACGACGCTGTCGCCGTCGAGGTCGATGGCGGTGCAGTTCGAGATCACCGGCTTGCCGGTCCGGGCCGCCGCCACACCGAAGGAGTCGCGGGCGTCGTAGGTGGTGCCGCCCAGGACGAGGTCGACGCCGTCGGCCGCCGCAGCGAGCGCAGCGCCGGCCGGCGCTCCGACGAGGGAGCCCTCGATGACGCCGGTGGCGTGGACGGCAGTGGCGCCGAAGGCGCCGACCTTGTCGGCGATCGCGGCGCCGTCGCCGGCGTAGAACGCCTCGACGGTGTCGCCCAGATCACGGGCCTTGGTGAGCAGTTCCTTGGTGAGACCGGTCAGTGCGCCGCTCTCGTCGGTCTCCGCGAAGACCCATACCTTGGACAGAGCCATGTTCGTTCCTCTTTCCGCTGTTCGGGTCTCGACTCAGATGATCTTGAGTTCTTCGAGCTTGGCCACGATGTTCTGGTAGCCCTCGCCCTCGTCCTCGATGATCTCGCCCGCCTCGCGAGCGGGAGCGTCCTCGACCGCGGTGATCTCCTGGCCGGCGCCCGACCAACCCACGCTGGACGCCTCGATGCCGAGGTCGCCCACGGCGACCTGGTCGACGGGCTTGGACTTGGCGGCCATGATGCCCTTGAAGGACGGGTAGCGGGGCTCGACCACGCCGGCGGTCACCGACAGCACGGCGGGGGTCGACGCCTCGACCTCCTGGTAGCCGGTCTCGGTCTGGCGCTTCACCGACACCTTGCCGTCGGCGATCGACACCTCCTTGGCGAAGGAGACCATCGGCAGGCCGAGCTCGCTGGCCAGCATCTGGGGGACCACGCCGGTGTACCCGTCGGAGGACTCCACGCCGGAGATCACCAGGTCGTAGTCGCCGGCCCGGCCGACAGCACCGGCCAGCGTCCGGGCGGTGTCGAGCGCACCGGCGCCCGCCAACTCGGGGTCGGTGACCAGCACGGCCTTCGCCGCACCCATCGCCAGCGCCGTGCGCAGACCGGAGACCTCGCCGTTGGGCGCCATGGAGATCAGCGTCACCTCACCGCCGCCGGCGGTGTCGACGAGCTGGAGCGCCATCTCGACCCCGTACGAGTCCGACTCGTCGAGGATGAGCTTTCCGGAGCGATTGAGAGTGAAGTCATCATCCAGGCTGCCGGGATCGGCAGGGTCCGGGATCTGCTTCACGCAGACGACCACGTTGAGCGACATGGGGCCGATTGTGTCAGCACATCGAAGTGCCGGTCCAAATCCTCGCGTGCGCCCGGCGTGAGAGGATCAGCCCCCGGTGCGCCTCCTCCTCATCGTCAACGCGTTCGCCTCGTCGGTGACGGCCCGATCGATGGTCGTCATCAACAAGGCCTTCTCGGCCGACCACGACGTGACGTTGGTCGAGACGAGCCGGCGCGGCCACGCCACCCGGCTCGCCCTCGGCGCGGCGAAGGAGGGCTACGACGCCGTCGTCGTGATGGGCGGTGACGGGACCTTGAACGAGGCCGCCAACGGGCTCATGGGCACCGAGACCGCGCTCGGCGTCCTCCCCGGCGGCTCGACGAACGTCTTCGCGCGGACCATCGGCCTCCCCAACGACCCGGTGGAAGCGACGGGCGTGCTGCTCGACGCGCTGGCGCAGGATTCGATCCGTCCCGTGGGCCTCGGCGTGGTGAGCGGCCGGTGCTTCCTGTTCCACACCGGCCTCGGCTTCGACGCTGCCGTCGTGGAGCAGGTCGAGCGCCGGTCGTCGCTGAAGCGTTACGCCGGCCATCCCCTGTTCATCTATGCCGCGTTCGCGACCTGGTTCCGTCACTTCGACCACAGCCGGCCCCGCATGGCCGTCCACCTCTCCGACGGCCAGGTGATCGACGACGCCTACCTCACGATCGTGTTGAACACGAGCCCGTACACCTACCTCGGCAACCGCGGGCTCGACCTCACGCCTGAAGCCACGCTCGACAACGCCCTGTCGGTGGTCGTCCTGCGCACGATGGACTTCGCCAAGACGCTCGGACTGGTCGGGTCCGCCATCGGCTCGGGACGCCACCTGCGCTCCTCGCGCCACGCCGTCGTCGCCCACGACCTCGCCCACATCGACGTCACCGGCTACGGCGAGGTGCCGTACCAGGTCGACGGCGACTTCCTCGGCCACGCCACGGCCTTGCGGTTCGAGCACCGGGCCGCGGCGCTGCGCCTCGTGGTGCCCGCCGAGGCGAACCGTTCAGCCCGGCCTGACCTCCCAGTGTAGGACCCTTCCCGAGGGCCGACCGCTCAGGATCGTGCGTCGAGCACGGCGCGGGCCACGTCCGGGACGTTCGTCACCACGCCGTCCACGCCGAGGTCGGCCAACGCCGCGATCCGCTCCGACGCATCGACCGTCCACACGTTGACCGCCAGCCCGGCCTCGTGCGCCGCGTCCACCAGCGCGGCGTCGACGGTGAGGTCGTAGGGATGGAGTGCGTCGTGACCCCGTTCGGCCGCCACCGACACGCCGACCGCCGGCAGGGGGTCCAGGAAGGTGAGCAGGCCGGTGCGCAGCCCGGGAGCCAACGCCTTGATGCGGTCGATGGTCGGGAGGTGGAAGCTCGAGACGATGACGTCGTCGCACCCACCGCGGTCCTCCAGTGCGGCGACGACCTCGTCGGCCACGGCGCACAGCTCGTCGAAGTCCGGATCCCGGGGCAGGTTCTTGATCTCGACGTTGACCACGAGGCCCAGGCATTCTTCCAGCGCCTCGGCCAGCAGCGGCATGGACGGAGGCAGCGCCGATCGCAGGGTCTCGCGCACCACCCGCCCGTCGGGCAGCGCGGCGTCGTGGGCCAGCACCAGCGCACCGTCGGCGCTGCGACGAACGTCGAGCTCGACGCCGTCGGCGCCCAGCTGGCGGGCCAGGGCGAACGCCGCCACCGTGTTCTCCGGCGCGGCGGCGGAGGCGCCTCGGTGGCCGTAGATCAGCGGGCGCATTGCCAGCGTGTTTCGATCCGTCGAAAAAACCCTTGCGGATGCCAGCGCGAGGAGGCTACGGTGATATGGCCCGGTGAGGCGCAAGGTCCGCCGAGGCATGTGAACGCTGTCACAATGTGGGCCCGCCCCGCAGATTCGTTCATGTTGTGACCGTCCCCCAACCCTCTGGAGGCCCCGTGGCTCTGACAACGTCGCGCACCATCCCTGTCACCCTCGAGCGAGACGAGTGGCGCAAGTTCTCGGCCTGCCGGGACACCGACCCCAACTTGTTCTTCCCGGTCGGCACCACGGGCCCGGCGCTCGAGCAGATCGCCAACGCCAAGGCCGTCTGCCGCACCTGCGACGTCCAAGGCCTGTGCCTCGAGTACGCCATCTCCACCAACCAGGACAGCGGTGTGTGGGGCGCCACCTCCGAGGAAGAGCGCCGGCAGATGCGCCGGGCACGTCAGCGTCGCCTCAAGGAACAGCGCGCCTCCTGAGCCGCACTGCCCCCTGTCACGACCTCCCCACCGTGGGAGGTCGTTTCGCGTCCGGGTCCCGGTGATCGCTGTGGATCTCACCACGTGGAGGCCGACACCGTGACGCGCACCACCGTGCCGACCCGGGGCGGCCCGCCGTCGGCCCGCCGCAACTCGAGCGTGCCGCCGAGCTCGGTCTCGACCAGGGTCCGCACGATCGACAGCCCGAGCCCGACCGAGGAGTCGAGGTCGAAGTCCTCGGGCACCCCCACGCCGTCGTCCTCGACGACGATCACCATGGTGTCCTCGGTGCGCTCCATGTCGACGCTGACGCTCCCCGGCCCTTCTGAGTAGTCGAGTTCTGCGGGGAAGGCGTGGTCGACGGCGTTCTGCAGCAACTCGTTGAGGACGACGGACAACGACGTCGCCGGCGCTGCCGGGACGGATCCGGCCTCGCCCGCCACCGTGACCCGGAACGGCCGGCTCGGGTCGACCAGGCCCTCCTCGACCATCCGCGACAGCTCGCGGGCGATCTCCACGAAGGGGACGTCGTCGCCGGCTTCGCGCGACAACGTCTCGTGCACCAGGGCGATGGAGCGGATGCGCCGAGCGGACTCCTCGATGGCGGCCTTGCCCTCGTCCGAGCCGAGGCGGCGGCCCTGCAGGCGCAGCAGCGACGAGATCGTCTGGAGGTTGTTCTTCACCCGGTGGTGGATCTCGCGGATGGTGGCGTCCTTCGACAGCAGCAGGCGGTCACGCCGGCGCAGCTCGGAGATGTCGCGGATCAGCACGACCGCGCCGGACACCTCGCCCCGGTCGGTGATGGGCAGGCACCGGAACACGACGGTGACGTCGTGGGTGCGCTCGACCTCCTCGACCGTGGGCTGACGCAACCGGAACGCCGTCTTCACGAGGGACTCGTCGAGGCCGAGCTCACCGAAGCGCAGACCCTCGGCGTTGGCGTGCACGCCGACCCGGTGCAGCGCCGACACGGCGTTCGGTGACGTGTACTCCACGCGCCCGGCCGCGTCGACGAGGAGCACGCCGTCGCCCACCCGGGGCGCCTCGGCGGTGTCGTCCTTCTCCTCGTAGGGGAAGTCGCCGGCGGCGATCATGCGGGCGAAGCGGTTGAAGATGTCGAGGTAGGTGCGCTCGAGCTCCCCGTGCTGGCGGCCGATCGACGGCGCCGATTCCCTGGTCACGACCCCGATCACCCGACCGTCGCGACGGATGGGGACGCACAGCACCCGCACCCGCTCCCGCACCACGGCCAGGTGGATCTCGCCCTCGATGATCTCGCCGTTGCGGAACGACCGGGCGACGAGGGGACGCTCGACCTCGTCGAGACGGGTCCCCACCCAGTCACCGCGGTACACGGTCTGGCCGGTGGTCGGTCGGACCTGGGCCAGCACGACGAACTCGTTGCCGTTGAAGTCGCCCACCGGGGCGAAGAGCAACAGGTCGGAGAAGCAGAAATCCGAGAGCAAGCCCCAGGACGCGGCCAACCGCTGGAGGTGGGCGGTCTCCGCGGGATCGAGCGGGGTGAGGGATCGGGTGAGCTCGACCAGGGAAGGCATCTGCGTCAACGCTACGTCAGGCGGGCAGGACGGACCGCCCCGACACGGCGGTCATCGCCAGATCTTCTCGCCGAGGCGGAGCAGGCCGGTCAGGTCGAAGATGTCGGAGTCGAAGTACGGGACGGTGGCGATGACGTCGGGCCGGGCGGCCAGCTCTTCGCGCTGCTCGGCTTCACGGGTGGCCACGACGCGGAAGCCGAGGAAGCTTCCGGCGACCTCCTCCACGACGCGGGCCAGGTCGTCGGCGGTGCCCTCCCCGCCACCTCGGCCACCGTGGTGTCGGGCAGGGCGTCGACCACGGCGGCGGGGTCGGCGGTCATCCGCTCGGCCGCACGCGGCCGCCTTGGTGTCGAGCAGGTAGCCGGGCAGCACCTTGTTCAGCACCACCGCACCGAGGTGGAAGGAGCGGTCGGCGAGGGCGTCGATGAAGAACTCGGCCTCCCGCAACGGCGCCGACTCGAGCGTGGAGACCACCACGAACGTGGTGCGCTTGTCCTCGAGGGTCCGCTGCACCGACCGGGCCCGTTCGACGAACCCGTCGTACATGGTCTGGAACAGCAGGAAGAACTCGGCGATGTCCTCGAGGAACGCCGAGCCGAGGATGGTGTCGGCCACCCGGTAGAACGGCTTGGTGGCGAAGTTCACCAGCCTCGAGCGGTAGGGCACGGTGAGCCAGCGCAGCAGGCGCGACGAGAAGAAGTCGGCCATCCGCTCCGGTGCCTCGAGGAAGTCGATGGCGTTGCGGGTGGGCGGGGTGTCGACGATGACGAGGTCGTAGCGGCCGGAGGCGTGGATCTCGTAGAGGCGCTCCATGGCGATGTAGTCGTGGCTCTGCACGAACCGGCCCGTGATGTTGGTGTAGAGCGGGTTGGCCAGGATGGCGTCGCGGGTCTTGGCGTCCGGGGCGTGTCGGCGGACCAGGTCGTCCCAGGACTGCTTCGTGTCGAGCATGGCGGCCCACAGCTCCCCGCGGGGCTCCACGCCGGCCGCCACGAACGCCTCATCCGGGATGCGCGTCTCGACGTTGCCGAACGACTCGAGGCCGAGGGCGCTGGCCAGACGGCGAGCCGGGTCGACCGTGACGACGAGGACCTTGCCGCCGAGGTGGGTCGCAGCCATCGCCCCGGCGGCGGCCGCCGTGGTGGTCTTGCCGACCCCGCCCGACCCGCAGCAGATCACGATCTCCTTGGCGGCGAGCAGCTGTTCGAGCGTGCCGGTGCGACGCTCCGCTGGTGCCGTCCGACGCCGGGCCATCAGAACCCCAGTTCCTCGCCCAGGTACTGGGCGATCATCCGCGTCGCCCGCACGCCATGGGTCCGCTGGAACAGGTACGGCACGTAGAGCAGCTCGAGATCGGCTGGGAGCTCGGCCCGCAGCCGGGCCAGGTGCACGGCACGTGACCGTCGCAGCCGGACGGCGAGGTCGGCGGCGTCGAGGACCGGCCGGGCCGGCCCGCCCACCGCGTCGGTGAGCGCCGCGGTGGCGTCATCGGTGCGGAGGCGGTCGAAGATCTCCTCCTCACGGGTGTTGAACAGCTCCGGCAGCACCCGGTTGACCACCACGGCGGCGACGTCGACCACCGTCTCGGCGGCGAGGCGGCCGGCGAGCTCGATGGTCTCCTGGACGGGCATCTCCTCGGGGGCCGCGACGATCACCACCCCGGTCTTGGCCGGATCGCCCAGGATCTCCATCATCCACGTCGTCTGGTCGCGCACCAGGCCGACCTGGACGAGCTCACGGATGGCGTCGGGCGCGGCGAGCTGGCCGACGATGTGGCCGCTCGCCGATGCGTCGACCACCACGAGGTCGTAGTTCTCCTCCCGCACCTCGAAGACGAACTTGCCGACGGTGAGGATCTCCTTCACCCCTGGCGCCGCGTTGGCGACGAAGTCGAGCGTGCGGGCGAGCGGGCCGATCTTGGCCAGCACGGGGATCTTGAGCTGGAGGCTCAGGTACTCCTTCAGCGACTCCTCGGTGTCCATCGACATCGCGAAGAGCTGCCCCGACATGCCGTCGGTCGTCACCTCGGTCGGGGCGAACGACGTCCGCTCGGTCTCGAAGAAGTCGGCGAGGTTGCCCTTGGCGTCGACCTCGCAGACCAGGGTGCGCAGGCCGTGCTCGGCGGCGAGAGCGCCGATGGCGGCGGCGACGGTCGTCTTGCCGACCCCGCCCTTGCCGGTGACGAACAGCAGCCGCCGGTCGAGGATCGAGGTCACCGGTGCCAGCGCAGGTCCGGGATCAGGTACCGAAGCCGATGCGCCGCTCGGCGTCCGGGCCGCCGATCTCCACGTAGGCGATCTTGTCGGTCGGCACGCCCAGGCGGCGACCCTTCTTGTCGGTCAGCCACAGCACCGAGGTGTCGCCGGCGACGGCGGCGTCGACGTCGGCCTGGACCTTGTCGGCATCGGCCCCGTCACCGAGATCGATGTCGAGTTCCTTCCCGGTGTACGTCACACCGATTCGTACGTCCACGTTGCACGCTCCGTCGCAGGCTGTCGGCTGGGTTCGAGCGGCCAACCTACCGGTCGACCGGGTCGCCGACAGACTCGGTGCTGACCTCCGCCCACCACCGTGGTCGGCCCTCCACCTCGCTGCGCCGAACCCAGCCCGTCCACATCCCTCGGATGGCACCCGGGGTCACCAGGGCCTTGATGATGTGCGCGGGGACGAGGAACCAGAGGCCGAACGACACGTAGTCGTGGACGAAGGTGGCACCGGTGCGCCACTCGAGCGGGAACGGCCCGAACCACTTCATGATCGAGCCGCTCATCAGCATCACGGCCAACGCCGCCGACAGCAGCACGGCATTGAGCTTCTGGCCACCGTTGAACTTGCCGGTCTCCGCCGTCGGGCGCCACCGGCGACGGAACCAGCGGACGTCGTCGTCGTGCCAGTTGGCGAAGCGCCGGATGTCACGCTGCAGCCCCACACCCCACGGCCCGGCCAGGACCACGAACAGGGGCACCACGGCGGCGAACCCGCCCATCACGTGGATGTCCTTGACGATCTCGCGACGACCGATGGCGACGGCGAGAGGTCGATGTAGAGGACCGCACCGGTGGCGACGGCGACGAGCACGGCGGTGGCGCTGACCCAGTGCAGGATGCGCTCGGGCCGGTCGAAGCGGACCACCCGGTCGCCCACGACCCGGTCGTTGGGGCCGTCGGCGTGGCGGCGGGGGGCGGGCGCCGTGCCGAGCACGGTCACGTCGGGTCGTCCCCCCGGCCGTTGGAGCGCCCGACCCAGGCGTCGACGTCGTAGCCCCGTTGCTCCCAGAAGCCCGATGGATCGGCATCGTCGGTGACCTCCATGCCGGCCAGCCACTTCAGGGACTTGTAGCCGTACATCGGGGCCACGTAGAGCCGGACCGGTCCGCCGTGGTCCCGGCTGACCGTTCTCCCTCCATCTGCGTGGCCACGATGACGTCGTCGCGACGGGCCTGATCCATCGTCAGCGTCGTGGAGTACACGCCGTCGGAGCTGAGGAACCGGACGTAGGCGCCGTCGGCACCGGCCTCGTCGAGGAGGTCGGCGACCCGCACGCCCGACCACGCGACGTCGGGCACGCGCCACCCGGTCACGCACTGGAAGTCCCGGGTGAGCTGGGCGGGCGCCCGGTCGAGCAGGTCCTGGTAGCCGAGGTCGAGCTCGCCGCTGCACCTTCCCGGTCACCGCCAGCCGGAACTCGTCGGTGCGAATGTCTGGGTTGTAGCCGGCCACGCTGTAGAAGCGGAACTTGGAGGTGGTGGGCAGCAGCGACGCCAGCCCGGTGCCGTCCCGCGAGGCCAGCGGTCGGAACGCCGCCTCGATGGCGGTCTGGACCGGGGCACCCACCACGATGCCACCGCGCCGAGGCCGACGAGGCCGAGGAAGGCCCGCCGTCCGACCGGTCGGTTCGCTTGTCGCTCCACGGAGCCGAGCGTACGGTGACCCGGGTCGACGGGACCGCAGGAACCCTTCCGCTTCACCGAACAGTAAGACCCGCCGATGACTGCCGACAGACGCAGAGAACCTCGACTTCGTCCGCGACCGCGTGATCCATGTCGTCGGCCACGAACTGCGGACGCCGGTGACCACCGTGCGCGGGCTCGCCGAGCTGATGGCCGGGGCCAGCGACGAAGAGATCCGCGACACCCTGGTCCCGGCCCTGCTGCGCAACGCCCGCCGCGCCGAGCAGCTCCTCGACGACCTGTTGATCGCCGCCGAGGTCAACACGGTCCGACCGGTCGAGAGCCCCGGGCGTCGTCGACCTCGCCGAGGTCGTGACCGAGGCCGTCGCCGGCACGTCGGTATCGGGTCGAGGGCTCGCCGGCCAGCCGGGTGCTGGCCCACCGCGACACGGTGGTCCGGGCCCTGAGCACCTGGCATCCAACGCCCACCGCTACAACGACGGCCCGCCCACGCTGCACTTCGACGAGCCGACGACGAGTCGGTCTCCTGGTCGTCGTCACCCCGGTCGCCGCGAGCTCGCCGACATCGACCTCGCCTTCGAGCTGTTCTTCCGCGGCGAACTCGGCGGTCACCCGCAGCTCCGGCATCGGCATCGGTCTCCCCGCCGCCCGGGCGCTGGCCCGCTCGACGGCGGCGACGTCACGTCAGCCAGCACGACGGGAGTTCGTGACCCGGCTGCGACTTGCCGAGGGCGTCGTGAACGCAGCCGACGATCATCGACGTCGTCATCGCCGACGACGAGGACGACATCCGGCTGCTGCTCAAGCTCCAGCTGCGCCAGTTCGGCATCAACGTGGTCGGCGAGGCCGCCGACGGCATCCAGGCGGTCGACATCTGCGAGGCGACCTCGCCCGACGTGATCATCCTCGACCTGCTCATGCCGAACATGAACGGCTTCGAGGCCATCCCCGAGCTCCGACGAGCGGTGCCCGGACGTGAAGATCATCGCCTACTCGGCCGTGGCCGGCGACTTCGTCCGCCAGGAGATGGACCGCCACGACGTGCCGCTGCGGCTCAAGAACGGCGACCCCGAGCCGCTGGTGGCCGCCATCCGGGCCGTCGCCGGCGTCGAGACCCCGTCGAGACCCGGACCGGGCCGCGCCCGCTCAGAGCAGCTTCAGCTCGGGGTGGTGGCGCCGGGTGGGCGCCAGGTCCTCGACGACGGCCCGGGCGATCTCGTCGAACGCGGCGGCGGCCTCGGACTCCGGGGACGTCGGCCACGATCGGGTTCCCGGTGTCGGAGCCCTCGCGCAGCGTCGGGCACGAGCGGGACCTTGCCGAGCAGGGGCACGTCGATGCGGTCGGCCAGCTCCTCGGCCGCCGCCGGCGCCGAAGATCTCGTAGCGGGTGCCGTCGTCGCCGGTGAACCACGACATGTTCTCGATGACGCCCTTGACCTCGAGGTTGACCTTCTCGGCCATGAACGCGGCCCGCTGGGCGACCCGCTGGGCCGCGGGCTGCGGCGTGGTGACGACGTAGACCTCGGCCCGGGGCAGGAACTGGCTGAGCGAGATCGAGATGTCGCCGGTGCCCGGCGGCAGGTCGACGACGCAGGAAGTCGGGGTCGTCCCAGTACACGTCGGTGAGGAACTGCTCGAGCGCCTTGTGCAGCATCGGGCCACGCCAGATGACGGCCTGGTCCTCCTCGGCGAAGAAGCCCATCGAGATGCAGCGACACGCCGTGGGCCTCGGGCGGCACGAGCATCGAGTCGATGACGACCGGCGGCCGGTCGATGCCGAGCATGCGCGGGATCGAGAAGCCCCAGACGTCGGCGTCGACGACGGCGGTCTTCTTGCCCCGCTTGGCCAGGCTGACGGCCAGGTTGGTGGTGACCGACGACTTGCCGACGCCGCCCTTGCCCGAGGCGACCAGCAGCACCCGGGTCTTCGAGGACGGATCGGCGAACGGGATGGCGCGGCCCTCGGCGTGGCCGTGGGCCGCCTGGCTGCCCGCCGTCGCGCCGGGGTCGCCGACCATCTGCTGGCGTACGGCCGCCCGCTCCTCGTCGGTCATCACGTCGAAGGTGACCCGCACCGAGTCGACGTCGTCGAGGGCGTGGACGGCGTCGCCGACCCGCCGCTCGATCTCGTTCTTCAGCGGGCAGCCGGGCACGGTGAGGGCGACCTCGACGTGGACCGACGCCGCCGTCGATCCGCACGAAGCGGACCATGCCCAGGTCGACGATGCTGCGGTGCAGTTCGGGGTCCTCGACCGGTCGGAGGACGTCGATGATCTGGGACTCGGTGGGCACCGGGGGAACCTTTCCGGGGACGACGGCGTTCAGCGGCGCGGCGGGGATTTCCCCTATCGCGCGTAGGTAGAATACCGACGTGGTCGCGGCAATCACCCACCCCGTCCGGATCGTGATCGACGTCAACGCCACCGATTTCGCCTCGGCCGTCACGGCCATCACCTCGGCGTTCGGCGATCCCACCCGGCGCGAGATCTACCTCTGGCTGCGGGAGCTGGGCCACGGCGCCACCGCCGCCGACGTCGCCGAGCGCTTCGAGCTGCACGCCAACGTGGCCCGGCACCACCTCGACAAGCTGGCGGGCGGCGGCTACGTCGAGGTCACCGTCGTCCCGGCCCGCCGGTGGCGGCGCCGGTCGACCGTCGAAGCGCTACTCGGCCACGGGCGACGGCAACCCGATCGAGTTCCCGGCTCCGCCACGACGACCTGCTGGTCAGCCTGCTCGGTCGGGCGCTGGCCCTGCTCCCCGCCGACGCTGCGGCCGAGATGGCCGAGGAGGTCGGCATCGAGTACGGCCGGACGCTGGCCGCCGACCATGGCGCCCCACCGAGCTCAGCCCAGCGGTCGTTCCGATCGGCGCTGCACGCCGTGGCCGACGCCCTGACCGCCCACGGCTTCGCGGCCCACGCCGAGAAGCAGGGTGACGAGCTGCGGATCGTGGCCGAGCACTGCCCGTTCGGTGACTCCGCCATCGAGCACCCGGTCATCTGCGCCGTCGACCGGGGCCTGGTCAAGGGCATGCTGTCGTCGCTGTACGGCGAGACCCGGCCGGCGACGGAGTCCACCGTGGCGCTCGGATCCGAGACCTGCGTCACCGTCGTCACCTCGTCCTGAGCCGGCGGCCGCCGGATGCGGACATGACCGGCGCCGCCCGGCACGACCTGGACCACGCCTCCACCTCGCCGCTGCGGCCTGCCGCCAAGGCTGCGATGGTGGCGGCCCTGGATGAAGCGTGGGGTGACCCGTCGCGGATCCACCACGATCGGCATGGCCGGCCCGGGTGGCGCTCGAGCAGGCCCGGGCCGAGATCGCCGAGTGCCTCGGGGCCCGCCCGCGGGAGGTGGTGTTCACCTCGGGTGCGACCGAGTCGATCGCCGCGGCGTGCTGGGGAGCCGCCGAACGGGGCTCGGCCCAGGTGTTGGCGGCGGTCGAGCACTCCGCCGTGCGGGTCGAGCGCGGCGGCGCCACGGCGCGGTGCGCGTCGCCGGCGTCGACGCCGACGGCCGGGTCGAGGCCGACGAGCTGCTCGCCCTGGTCCACGACGACACCGCGGTGGTCCACGTGCAGTGGGGCCAACCACGAGGTCGGGCGACCTGCCAACCGGTCGGCGAGGTGGTCGCCGCCTGCCGGGAGCGCGGCGTGCTGGTCCACGTCGACGCAGCGCAGACCGTCGGTCGTGTCCCGCTCGACTTCTCCTCGACTCGGCGCCGATCTCGTGTCGGTCGAGCGGCCACAAGCTCGGCGGCCCGGCGGGCATCGGCGTGCTGCTCGTGCGCCGGGGCGTTCGCCTCGACCCGCTGCTCGCTCGGCGGCGACCAGGAGCGAGCGCGGCGCGCCGGGATGGAGAACGTCGTGGCCGCCGTGGGTCTCGCCGCGGCGCTGCGCTCCATCGACGTCGAGACCGAAGCCGGCCGGCAACGCGAGCTGGCTGACGGGCTGCGTTCCGTGCTCCTGGCCGAACGCCGGCGTCCGTCTCTACGGCAGTGCGACCCAGGCGGCGCCGCACCTCGTGTGCGCCGGCATCGACGACATCGAGCCACAGGCCGTGATCCTCGGCCTCGACCGACGCGGCATCGACGCCCACTCCGGGCAGCGCGTGTGCCTCGGAGGGCCTGGAGCCGTCGCCCGTGCTGGAGGCAATGGGGGTCGACGCCCACCGGTCGCTGCGCGTCTCGGTCGGCTGGTCGTCGACGGCCGCCGACGTCGAGGCCTTCGCCGCCGCCTTCCCCGAGGTCGTCGACGGAGCTGCGATCACTCCGCCGTTGAGCGGCCCGGTTGTCCTACATTCGCGCCCCGTGACCGTGTTCGTCGTCCGCCACGCCCACGCCGGCGAGCGCGCCGACTGGCGCGGCGACGACGACCTCCGTCCGCTGTCGACCCTGGGCACCGCGCAGGCCGCGTCCATCGGTCGGCGATTGGAGCAGGAGCGCCCGATGCGGATCCTGTCGTCTCGCATGGTCCGTTGTCGTCGAGACCCTCGTGCCGCTCGCCGAGCGGCTCGGCCTGGAGATCGAGGCCGACGATCGCCTCCTCGAAGGAGCGGGTACCGCCGAGGTGGCGTCGTTGCTGCGTGACCTGGACGACGACGACGGTGGCCCTGTGCAGCCACGGCGACGTGATCCCCGCACATCCTGCGCCGCATGGTCGACGAGGGCATGGAGCCCAAGGACCGGCTGCGGTGGGAGAAGGGCTCGACGTGGATCGTCGAGCGCACGAACGGCGGGTGGGGCACCGGCACCTATCTGCGGCCTGACCCCGAGGGCTGAGCGGGCTCTACGCCAGCGGGTCGGTCCCGGCGTCCAGCGCCTGGCGCACGCGGTCGGCGGCTGCCTTCTGATCGGCCGGCGGGTCGAGGGTGGTGAAGTGGTCGAGGTCGGCGCGGGCCCCGGCGATGTCGCCGGCGTGACCGCGGACGGCCGCGCGGAACACGTAGCCGGCGCTGAGCGACGGATCGGCCTCCAGACCGGCGTCGAGGAGCGTGCCGGCCTCGTCGATGAGGCCGCTGCGCGCCAGCAGCCATCCGAGGTAGACGCTGGCGGTGGCGTTCCCGGGCTGGACGTCGAGGGCGTCGCGATAGCACTGGAGCACGTCGACGGCCGGCATCGACCCGGTGACGTCACCGTTGATGCAGGCGTCGAGACCGCTCTCGACGATGCGGGGAGCGAACTGGTCGGCGAGGGTGGTCTCCTCCGCCGGCGGATCGTTGCGGTAGAAGGTGGCCAGGTCGGCGAGCGCACCCCGGGCGTCGCCGTTGCGGGCCCGGCCGCTGGCCCGGAAGATGTAGGGCGCCGTCGCCTTCGGTTCGAGCTGGATGGCGGCGTCGAGATCGGCGAGACCGTCGCCGATGTCGAACTGGCGGACCTGGAGCCAGCCCCGGAACGTCAGCGCGTTGACGTTGCTGGGCAGCGAGTCGAGGATGCCGGAGTAGCAGTCGAGGGCGGCCTGGGCGTCGCCGTCGCGCTCGAGGCCCTGGCAGTCGCCGATGCGGCTCGACGCCGCCGACACGTCGAGGCCGGTGAGGCCGGCCGACCCGCGGCGGCCCGACGCCTGGGTGACGAGCACGCCGGCCACGACGGCGACCAGCAGCACCGCCAGGACGGTGAACGCCCGCCGCCGGCCCGACACCGGTGTCGCGGCGGCTTCGAACGCGGCCCGGTCCTCCTCGATGGCGTGGAGCACCTCGGCGGCCCGTGCCGTGTAGTCGTCCTTGAGCGTCCGGTAGTCGGCGTCGTCGATGTCGCCGGCCTCCCGCTCGCGTTCGAGGTCGTCGAGGGACCGGAACAGGAAGTCACGCTCGTCCTCGAGGGCGGCGAGGGCGTCGGGGTCGAGGCGCCGGCGGCGCTCGGGGGACTCCGGCGTGGCGGCGGCGGTCATCGTT
Organism: uncultured Acidimicrobiaceae bacterium; assembly: GCA_963811245.1. Lineage (GTDB taxonomy): Bacteria > Actinomycetota > Acidimicrobiia > Acidimicrobiales > Salinilacustritrichaceae > Salinilacustrithrix. The sequence continues at coordinate 801,044 of CAWEQL010000007.1, read as the reverse complement.
CGCTCACCGGTGACGGGCGCGTTCGACGAGGGCGCGGTCCTCCTCGGAGACCTCCGTGATCTCCGGTGTCCGCCACCGGCGGAACGCGGCGGCCAGGCCGCCGACGGCGAGTACGAAGAGGGCCACGGGCAGGAACCAGACCAGGCCGGCCACCCCCGACCGCGACGGCGTGAGCAACAGGTCCTCGCCGTAGATGCCGCCGATGTAGTCGCGGATCTGCTCGTCGGTCTGGCCGCTCTCGATGCGCCGGCCGATCTCGGTGCGGATGTTGCGGGCCGCAGGGGCGTTGGAATCGGCCACGGACTGGCCGCTGCAGGTCGGGCAGCGGATGGACTGGCCGAGGGAGCGTGCTCGTTCCTCGGTGGTGCGGGGGCCGCCGTCGCCCACGGCGGCGACGACGAGAGCGCCGACGAGGAGCGCGACCAGCACGAGCCAGGGCCAACGAGCCGACGACAGCTTCGTCATCCGACGGCCTGCTGCGCCTGAGCCAGGACCTGGTCGAGCTGACTCGCCGTGACCCCGCCGGTGAACTTCGACACGACCGTGCCGTCGGGGCCGATGAGGTAGGACTCGGGGACGCCGGTGACGCCGTACGACACGGCGATGCGGCTGTCGGGGTCGGTGACCACAGGCCAGTCGCCACCCCGCTGGGCGAAGAAGTCACGGGCGTCGGCCGGACGGTCGTTGTAGACGATGGAGACCACCGTGGCGTCGCCGGCCAGGGCGTGGCGCTTCTGGAAGTTGAGCAGCTCCGGGTGCTCCTGGATGCACGGGGTGCACCACGTGGCGAACACGTTGAGGAGGACCCACTCGCCGCGGTGGTCGGCCAGGTCGAACGTGGCGCCGTCGATCGTCTCTCCCGAGACGGCCGGGGCCTGCCGCCCGAGCAGCGGGGACGCGGCGGTGCGACTCCCCGACGGGTCGCTCATGGCCAGCACCACGATGAAACCGATCATGACGAGCAGGACCGGGACGGCGATCCACATCGATCGGCGGGCGGTCATGACACACCTGCCGGTTCGTCGACCCGCTCGTCGGGCGCAGCGGGATCGGGCGGCACCACGGGCTCGGGACGCTCGCGGCAACGGCGCCGACGTGGGTTCGGTGGGGTCACGGCGGCGACCGGGGAAGGCGGCCAACAGGGTTCCGAACGCCATCAGGCCGCCGCCGATCCACAACCAGGTGACCAACGGCTGCAGCACGACCCGCACCAGCACGGGGTCGCCGTCCTCGGCGGGCAGGTCGAGCAGCGACAGGTACACGTCCTCGACCAACGAGGTCCGCACCGACGGCGTCCCGATCTGCTGACCGCTGAGCGTGAACTGGTTGATCGCCGGGCTCGTACACGTCGCCGCCGTCGACGCGGATGCGCGCCGACGTCACGGTCTTCTCGGGGAGCTCGGTCTTGGACAGGCCGACGAACTCCACGGTGTGGCTCCCGACGCTGGCGACGTCGCCGGGCTGCAACCGCAGTTCCACCTCGGAGGCGTAGGACTGCGACGCGGCGAACGCCACGGCGATCACGACGACACCGAGATGGACGACCATGCCGCCGTTGGTCCGTCCGACCAGGCCCCGCCAGCCCTGGCGGCGGGTGGCGAGCACGATCTGGCGCAGCGCGGCGCCGCCGGCGAAAGCGGCGAGACCGAAGGCGATGGTGGGGGCGAAGCCGCGATTGCCGAACAGCACCGATGCGACGACGACGGCCACCGCCGCCACGGCGGGCCAGAACAACCGGACCCGGAGCAGTTCGGTGGAGGCCTTCCGCCACGGCAGCACCGGGGCGATCGCCATCATGAACAGCAGCAACAGCCCGATGGGCATGGTCATGCGGTTGAAGTACGGCGCGCCGACGGACAACCGGTCGTCGTTCACGGCTTCGACGACGAGCGGGAAGACCGTGCCGAGCAGGATCACGAACGCGAACCCGGCGAAGAGCACGTTGTTGGCGAGGAAGGCGCCCTCGCGGGAGACGGGCGAGTCGATCCGGCCCGGCGCCCGCAGCCGATCGCCCCGCCACCCGATGAGGCCGACGGTGACCACCACGACGGCGGCGAACATCGACAGCAGCCACACACCGATGTCGGAGTCGCTGAAGGCGTGGACCGAGTCGACGACCCCGGACCGGGTCAGGAACGTGCCGAGGATGGTGAGCGCGAACGTGGCGCACAGCAGCGACAGGTTCCAGACCCGCAGCATGCCCCGACGCTCCTGGACCATCACCGAGTGGATGTAGGCGGTGCCGGTGAGCCACGGCAGCAGCGAGGCGTTCTCGACCGGGTCCCACGCCCAGTAGCCGCCCCAGCCGAGGACCTCGTAGCTCCACCAGGCGCCCAGCACGATGGCGACGGTGAGGAAACCCCACGCGAACAGCGTCCACCGGCGGGTCACCAGCAGCCAGCCCTCGCCGACACGGCCGGTCGCGAGCGCACCGACGGAGAAGGCGAACGGGACGGTGAACCCGACGTAGCCGAGGTAGAGCATCGGCGGGTGGAACGCCATGAGGATGTGGTTCTGGAGGAGCGGGTTGGGGCCGGGTCCGTCGAAGCCGGGCGGCACGGTGACGCTGTGGAACGGGTTGGCCGGACCCACCATCAACCCGAAGAAGAAGGCGCCGACGGCCAGCATGGTGAGCAGGGCCCAGCCGACCAGCGGGTCCTCGAGGCGGGAGCGGAACTTCTGGGCGATCAATGCCGTGTAACCGGCCAGGATCAGCGCCCACAGCAGGATCGAGCCCTCGAGCGCCGACCACATGGTGGCCACGTTGTAGAGCGCCGGCGTCCGCGACGAGCCGTGCTCGGCGACGAACTGCACGGTGAAGTCGCGGGTGATGAGCGCCCGTTCCATGGCGACGGTGGCGAGCACCGCACCAGCGAGGCCGAGCAGCGCATAGGTGCGACCGGTGCGCACCAGGGCGGCGCGGTCGCCGCGCAGGCCGACGGCGACGGTGATCATCCCGGCGACGCAGGCGATCAGGCCGAGCAGGACGCCGGCCGACCCGAGCGCGGCGTTCACGGCTCGACGGACCCGTCGCCCACGAACCGCTTGGTGCGGTCGGGGTTGTCGGCCTCGTACTTCTCGGAGTGCTTGACGAGGATCCGGTCGCTGTCGAACTCGTCAGCCGTGGTGCTCCAGTGGCCCTCGAGGACCACGGGGATGTTCTCCTGGAACAGCTCGGGCGGATCGCCCCGGTGGACGACGGGGACGTCGACGCCGTTGTAGGTGACGGTGAAGTGGACGGTGCCGGCCTCGGCGACCACGGTGCCCTCGACCACGGTGCCCTGGAGCCGGAACCGTTTGTCGCCGAGTTGGTCGCGCTGGGCGACCGCTTCGTCGGCGTTGCGGAAGAACACGCTGGCATTCGACAGACCCTGGTAGGCGACGAACACGACGGCCACGGCCAGGACGGCGAGCACGGCGACGACCGCCATGCGGCGGCCGCGATCGGTGTCGCCACCGCCGACCGGCGGTGCGTGACGGGGGGTGAGGTCGAGGCCGTCGACGGCGTCTTCGTTCTCGAACGGCGAGGCGTGGTCGGAGGTGGTGGTCATGACCAGCGACGCTCCTCGGGCGGGACCACGTCGGACAGCGTGCGGCCCCGCCGCACCAGCAGGGCGCCGTAGCCGCCGAGCACGACGAAGGTGATGATCCAACCGGCGGCGACGTAGCCGACGTGGGTCATGGCGAGCAGCAGGTTCATCGGACCCCTCCGAGGGCGACGCCGGCAGACGGATCGGTGTCGGCCCGCCGCTCGGCCAGCGCGGCGTCGAGCTGGTGCTGCTCGGCCTGGCGCTCGAGCCAGGACAGGCGGAACCGGTGGACGAGCAGCCAGGCGCCGAGCACACCGATCACGGCGAAGCCCAAGAACAGCGTGAAGAGCATGGACCCGTCGATGGTGGCGTCGAGTCGGGTGATGGTGGGGCCCTGGTGGAGGCTTCGCCACCAGTCGACCGAGTAGTGGATGACGATGACGTTGGGCAGCAGCAACAACCCGAGGATCGAGCTCATGCGCGAGCGGGAGGCGGCGTCGGTGGGATAGCGGCGCAGCGCCAGGTAGCCCAGCAGCAGTACGAACAACATGGCCGTGGAGGTGAGCCGGGCGTCCCACACCCAGTACACGCCCCACGTGGGGCGACCCCAGATCATCCCGGTGACGAGGCCGAGGCCGACGAACACGGCGGCGACCTCGGCTGACGCGCTGGCGAGCGTGTCCCAGCCGTCGGTGCGCTTGCGCAACCACATCCCCGAACCCAGCGTGCACAGGAACACGCCGACGTACATCCAGGACACGACCGGCACGTGCACGTAGAGCAACCGCACGGCGTCCTCCTGGACGACGTCGGGTGGCGTGACGACCAGCCCCATGACGGCCAGCGCCACGACGCCCACCAGCGACGCCCAGCCCAGCACGCGGGTCAACGGCGAGCTGGTGGATCGCAGTGCGGTGGCGGGTGGCGCCGTGGTGGTGGTGCTCATGTCACGTCTCCTCCAGGAGCGTGCCGAAGAAGGTCATACCGAAGATCGTGTAGATCGCGGCGAAGGTGGCGAGCAATCCGCACCACGACCAGCCGTCGCCGACGCCGGTTCCGAGCGCCGCTTCGGACGCACGGGTGGCGCCCAGCAGGACCGGAGCGAGCACGGGCAGCAATAGGAGTGGCACGAGCGTGTCACGGACGGACAACGCCGATGCAAGAACGCCGTAGAGGGTACCGGCCGCAGCGATCCCCACGGTCGCGGCCAGACAGGTGACGGCAAGCAGGCCGGGGCCGCCCAGATCGGCGGAGTAGAGGACGACGACGCCGACGCCGAGCACGGCCTCGAGCACGAGCAGCTGCACCGCCACCGCGGCGGCCTTGCCCAGGAAGTACCCGGCCGGGTCGAGACCCGAGAGGCGGAGCCCCTCCCTGATCCCGGGCGCCGACTCGACGGCGAAGGCCCGTTGGACCGCCAACAGCCCCGAGAAGAGCACCGCCACCCAGTACAGGCCGGCGGTGGCCCGGGTCAGGATGCCGCGGTCGGGATCGAGCGCGAACGCGAACAGGACGAGGACGAGCACCGCGAACGGGAGCATCTGCCCGACCCCGACACGGGACCGGAGCTCGATGCGCAGGTCCTTCCCGGCGACGAGCCGCGCGTCAGCCAGCATCGATCACCACCGGCCTGGGTGCGTCCTCGCGGACGAGGCCGCCGGCCAGCGTCACGATCCGCGTGGCCAGGCCCTCGGCGCGCTCGAGCTCGTGGCTGGCGAAGAGCACCGTCGCTCCCAGCGATGTGGCCTCGACGACCAACTCGTCGACCAGGTCTCGCCCGGCGCGGTCGAGACCGGCGTGCGGCTCGTCGAGCAGCCACAGTTCGGGCCGGCGGGCGACGAGCGCGGCGAGCGCGGTGCGGCGGCGCTGACCGGCGGACAAGCGGGCGGCGGCCACGTCGGCCAGTCGCCCGCCGAGGCCGCATCGTGCCAGCGCCCGGTCGGCATCCGCTTCCGCGGCGCCGGCGGCGCGAGCCCAGAACCGCACGTTGTCGGCGACGGTCAGATCGGCGTAGAGGGCATCATCGTGCCCGAGGAGCCCGACCCGGCGGCGCACGGCGCGGGGATCGGCGGCGATGTCGGACCCGAGCACGGTGGCCGAGCCCTGGACGACCCGGGCCAGGCCGGCACAGGCCCGCAGCAGGGTGGTCTTTCCGGCGCCGTTCGGCCCGCGCAGCAGCACGATCTCGCCACGGGCCACATCGAGATCGACGCCGGCGAGGGCGGGGAAGCGGTCGAGCAGCACGACGGCTGCACGGAACACGACCGCTGCGGGGGTGACGGCGGACGCCATGGTGTGGCCGCAACGGTACCGACGTCCCCCGATGGCATCCAAGGCGCGGCCAGCCCGTACGCTGCCGCGGTGCGTCTGGCGCGGGTACTGGGCGGCCTCGGCCGGTTGCTGATCTGGATGGGTGCGATCATCCTCCTGTTCGTCGCCTACCAGCTCTGGGGCACCAACATCGCCGAGGCGCGAGCCCAGGACGATCTGCAGAGCCAGTTCGAGGACCTGCTGGCCACCACGTCGACGTCGACCACGGCCCCTCCGTCTACGGCCACCACGGCCGTCCCCACCACCACGACGACGTTGCCGCCGACGCCGCCCCCCGCCGACGGCGTGGCCGTCGCCCACATCGTGATCCCGCGCATCGGGGTCGACAAGATCGTCGTCGAGGGCGTGGGGCGAGACGACCTGCGCAAGGGCCCGGGTCACTACCCGGAGACGCCCCTGCCCGGCCAGGCCGGCAACGCCGCCATCGCCGGTCACCGCACCACCTACGGGGCGCCGTTCAACCGCATCGACGAGCTCGCCAGCGGCGACGAGATCCTGGTGACCACCGCGGCAGGGGTCCTTCACCTACGAGGTCATCGGGACCGAGATCGTGTCGCCCGCCCAGGTCGAGGTGGTGGCCGACCAGGGCGACGACCGGCTGACGCTGACATCCTGCAACCCCAAGTACTCGGCCCGACAGCGCATCGTGGTGGCGGCTGCGCTGGTCGAGGAGCCGGCGCCCACACCGCCCACCACTCCCCCGACCACCGTCGATTCGGGGCCCGCACCCGAACCGGCACCCGCGGCACCCGCGGCGCCCACCGCCATCGACGCCGAGCCCCGGGGTCCGGTGGGGCCGGCGATCTGGCTGGGCCTGCTGGCCCTGGCCGTGTGGCTGCTGTTCTACGCGCTCAGCCGCCGCTGGCGGCGCTGGCCCGCCTACCTCCTCGGCGCCCCGGTGTTCGGTCTGGCCCTGTTCGTGTTCTTCCAGGCCGTCGCCAACACACTGCCCGCCAACTTCTGACCGTCCGGCGAGGCCCGGTACCGTCGACCCATGCGGGCAGGGCACATCTCGGGGGTCGGCGGCGTGCTGCTCGCCGCCCTGGTGGGGGCCCTGTTGACCGCGTCGTGCCGCGACAGCGGTGCCACCGACACGGCGATGGCCACCACCGCGGCCCCACCGGTCACCGCGAGGACCGTGGCCGCCGTGGAGGTGGTCACCGGTGACTGCCTCAGCGGCCTGGTCCTCGGCGAACGCGAGCGCATCCGCATCGACTCGGTCCGCGTCGTGGCGTGCGAGTCCGCCCACGATCTGGAGGTGTTCGCCACCGTCCAGCTCGGGGACCAGGACTTCCCGAACACGCCGCCCGGTGAGTACCCCGGCCAGGAGCGTGTGGTCGACGTGGCCGACAGCCGCTGTGCCGCCGAGCTCGACCGTCTCGCCGTCGGGGACGCGCCGTACGGGCTCATCGCCCTCTGGCCGACGATCCAGTCATGGCAGGCCGGTGATCGGTCGGTGGCCTGTGCCGTCTACGGCAGCGACGGCCGCCGCTTCGAGGGCCGTCAGCTCCTCTCCTCCCCCTGAGGCCCGGGGTCGCGCCGGTCAGCGCCCCTGGAACCGGGGCCGGCGCTTCTCCTGGAAGGCCTGGATCCCCTCGAGGCGGTCCTCGCTCGTCCAGACCAGATCGAACGCGGCGCGGACGTCGTCGTGGTCGACCTCCCGGCCGACGAGGCGGTCGAGGGCCAGCTTCTGGCCCGCCACCGACAGCGGAGCCAGCTCGGCGATCTCGTGGGCCCACGCCACCGCCGCCGCCCGGTCGCCGGCACGCTGGGCGAACCCGACGCGCAGCGCGGTCTCGCTGTCGATGGGCTCGGCGGCCAGCAGGATCGACCGGGCGTAGCCGTGGCCGGCGAGCTGGGCCAGCTTCTCGATGGTCCAGTGGTCGACCATGAGGCCGAGCTTGGATGACGGGATCCCGAACCGGGCGTCCGGGCCGGCGACGCGCAGGTCGCAGGCGAGGGCCAGCTGGCAGCCGGCCCCGAGCGCCGGTCCTTCGACGGCGGCGATGGTGCAGATGGGGAGCGCGCTGATGACGTCGAGGGTGTCGCGCACCAGCGCGGCGGCCGCCTGGTCCTCGACGTGACCGAGGTCGGCGCCGGCGCAGAACGCCGGCCCCTCGCCGGCCAGCACCAGCACCCGGGCGTCGCCGACCGACGCGGCCGCGTCGCGCAGCTGGCGGAGGTGGTCGGCGTCGACGGCGTTGCGCCGTTCGGGTCGATCGATCGTGCACACCACGACCCGGCCGGTCCGTTCCGTCGAGATCACCGGGGCATCCTGCCCGACCGGAGCCGTCGATACCCTCATCGCCGTGTCCGCCGCCGTTGCCGCTCCCCGGACGTCGGCCGCACTGGCGTTGGCGAGCGCGCTGTTCCTCGGGGTGGCGTGCGGGGGCGCTCCCTCGGCCGACGAGCAACGGTCCCGCCTCGCCCGGGACCTGATCGACCAGACCGACGGGGCTCTCGACGACACCGCGGCGTCGTGCGTGGCGGCCGGGCTCTACGACGCGTTCGGCGCCGACTCGTTCCGCGTGTTGGTGCGGGCGGCCGACGACGGCGCCGATCCCGACGTGCGAACCCGGGTGATCGGCATCTTCGGGGACTGCGACGCCATCGCGCCCATCATCGAACCCCGCTCCTGACCATCCCGGTAGCGTCAGCACGTGGCCCCCGTGCTCATCGCCGGCCTGATCGGCGCGATCATCGGCGCCTGCCGACGCCCGCTCGGAGCGCACCTCGACCTGCCACGCGTCATCGTGCCGGGCGTGGTGCTGGTCGGCGTCGCGCTCCAGGTGGCGCTCGGTCTCGCCCGCCTCCCGGCCGAGAACCAGCTGTTCGCCGCGTCGCTGGGGTTGCTGGCGGGGTTCGCGGTCGTGAACCGGCACGTCGCGGGGATGGGGATCCTCGCCGTCGGCCTGTGCCTCAACTTCACCGCCGTCGTGCTCCACGGCGGCATGCCGGTGCGGGCGACCGCGCTGATCGACGCCGGCGCCGTGGAGGTCGGACAGTTGGCCGACACCGACCTCGGAGCCGGCCGGCGCTTCGAACGCACCGACGATCTCGTGCCGGTGCTCGGCGACGTGATCCCGGTCCGACCGCTGCACGCGGCCATGTCCTTCGGAGATCTGATCGCGCTGGTCGGCATCGCCGCCATCTCGGCCGAGCTGACCCGCTACGCCACCCGGGGATCGAACTGGTCGCTGGCCAGCACCGCCACGAGGCTGGTCCAGGACTGGGGCCGCGCCCCGAGCCCGGCCCCGGAGTCGGCGTCCCAGTACTCGGCCCACCCCGAGGACGAGGCGCCGGCGATGGTCGTCGACCTCACCGACGCCGCCACGGCGTCGGAGCCGGTGCGGGTGGCGGCGAGCCAGGCCAGATACGACAGTTGGGGCCAGGCCGGTCCGCGCCAGTAGGCGGTCGGGTCGAAGGCCGGCGCTGAGCGGGACACGCCCCGGGGCCCATACGGCGCGCCGAACGTCTCCGTGTCGACGAAGGATGCGACGGCGTCGGAGGCGTGGGGGCCGCCGAGGAGTGCCGGCAGGAGGCCGTCGAGCGTGGCGGTGCCGCCGCTGGTGGTCGCCCCGTCGCCGTCGTCGACCCACGTGGTCCCGTTCCACCGGGCGTCGATCGCCTCGGCCAGTCCGTCGGCGGTGGCCCGGAGCGGTTGATCGCCGGTCACCGCCGCCAGCTCGCGGGCGTTGAACGCCACGAGCGCGTTGAAGCCGGCGGGGGCGGCGGCGAACGACGGGTTGTGCAGCGGGGCGCCGGTGTCCGACCGCTCGACCGACGCCAGCAGGGCCCCCTTCGTGGTCCACCACGCCCGGGCCGTGGGGTCGGGCCTCCAGTGGTCCCAGCGCGGGCTGTCGTCGCAGCCGGTCTCCCATGGGTGGCACACCGGTACCAGCCCGGCCGCCGACCGGGGTCGCCGGTCGAGCAGGAAGCGCAGGCCGCGACCGGCTCGTTCCACGACGGCGCCGGGGACGTCGAACCCGAGCCGGACGAGCTCGGCGACCGCATGGCCGTACATCGGCGGCTGCGTGATCGACGACGTCGCCCGCCGACCCCAGAACCCAGCGTCGAATCCGGGATCGGACGGGTAGCGGATGTGGGGTACGAAGCCGTCGCCGTCGATGTCGGCCAGGGCCGAGGTCAGCTCGACGACGGCCCGGTCGTCGCCGAGGTGCGCCCAGGTGACGGCATGGAAGCACGAGTCCCACAGCCACTGCCACGGGTAGGTGGTGGGGTTCGGCACGCAGAACCCCTCCGGCCGCCAGTGCGCCTCGAGGACGGCACGGCCCCGGGCCAGGAGGTCGGCTCCGGAGCGTGGGAGGATGCCGTCGACATGGGCACCGTGGCCATCTGTTCCTTCCGCCTCGGCCTGGCCGACGGCGTCTCGGTCGTGGCCGGTCACTGGGCCGACGCGCTCGCGTCGTCTCGGCTGGGACGTCGTCACCGTGGCCGGCGACGGGCCCGTCGACCGCACCGTGCCGGGGCTGGGCATCGACGCCACCGACGACCTCGGCCGGGACGCGCTGGAGCGGGCCCTGCACGACGCCGACGTGGTGGTGGTCGAGAACCTGGCGACCATCCCGATGAACCTACCGGCGGCCCGGGCCGTGGCCGGCCTGCTCGCCGGTCGACCTGCGGTGCTGCACCACCACGACCCGCCGTGGCAACGGGCCCGGTTCGCCCACGTCAGCGAGCTGCCGCCTGACGACCCGGCGTGGCGCCACGTCACCATCAACGATCGGACCCGCGGCGAGCTGGCCGAACGCGGGATCGAGGCGGTCACCATCTGGAACGGGTTCGACGTGCACGAGCGATCAGGCGACCGGGCCGCCACCCGCCAGGCGCTGGGCATCGCCACCGACGACGCGCCTCGTCGCCCACCCGGTCCGGGCCATCGAACGCAAGGACGTGCCGGCGGCGGTGCGGATGTGCGAGGAGTTCGACGCCACCTACTGGCTGCTCGGACCCGCCGAGGAGGACTACGCCGCCACCCTCGACCGGGTGCTCGCCGGCGCCCGGTGCCCGGTCGTGCACGTCCCGTCCCCGGGAACCATGGCCGACGCCTACGCCGCCTGCGATCTGGTCGCCTTCCCGTCGACCTGGGAGGGCTTCGGCAACCCACCGGTGGAAGCGGCCATCCACCGCCGGCCGGTGGCGGTGGGGCCGTACCCGGTGGCCGCCGAGGTCCGGGCCTTCGGGTTCGAGTGGTTCGATCCGCGTGACACCGCGTCGATCGACGCCTTCCTCGCCGACCCCGACCATGCCCTGCTGGACCGCAACCGGGCCGTGGCCGTCGAGCACTTCTCCCTCGAACGGCTCGACCGCGACATCGCCCGCCTCTTCGCCGACGCCGGCTGGCGCCCCTGACGCTGTTCCCTCGGGGGGTCAGGCGGCGCCGGAGCGGTTGATGGCGGAGTCGTCGGTGCCGAGGTAGGACTCGATGACGGCGGGGTGGGACAGGACCTCGTCGGGTGTGCCCCGGGCGATGACACCGCCGGTCTCGAGCGCGATGAGCTGGTCGCAGATGCTGGCGAGCAGCGGCATGTCGTGCTCGATGACCAGGATCGAACAACCGGTCCGCTCGCGGACCCGCAACAGCAACGGCCCGAGGGCCTCGGTCTCCTTCTGGGCGACGCCGCCGGAGGGCTCGTCGAGCATGAGCACGGCCGGGTCCTGGGCGAGGATGCAGGCCAGGTCGACGATCCGGCGGGAGCCCGTGGACAGCTCGCCGGTGAGCTTTTCGTGGTAGTCGGACAGGCCCATGAGCTCCACCAGCTCCTCGACCTTGGTGGCGATGTCGAGCTCGACCTCGAACGAAGCCGGCAGGCCGAGCGCAGCGGCGACCATGTCGCGGCTGGCGAGGTGGCGCTCCCGAGCCACGGCGATCGTCTCGGCGACGGTCAGCGAGGGGTACAGCCGGGCGTCCTGGAACGAGCGGCCCAGGCCGGCCTTGGCCCGCTCGTGCGGCTGCCACTCGGTCACGTCGAAGCCGCGGCAGACCGATGCGGCCGCCGTCGATCGGGAGGAAGCCCGAGATGCAGTCCATCAGGGTGGTCTTGCCGGCGCCGTTGTGGCCGATGAGGCCGATGATCTGGCCGTCGCGCAGGTCGAGGTCGACGCCGTCGACGGCGGTGATCCCGCCGAAGCGCTTGGTCAGGCCCCGGCACTGCAGGACCGTCTCGGCGTCGTCGGCGATGACCCGGGCCTGGCCCGCCGTCTGGGGCGTGGCCGGTTGGGCGTCCTGCGAGGTGTCGGCCGAGCTGCCGGCGATGAACACCGATCGCAGGATGTCGGGGCGGTCGAGCAGGTCGCGGGTAGGCCCGGTGAAGCGGAACTCGCCCTTCTCCATGAACACGGCCCGCTCGGCGAGGTTGAGGGCCACGTTCACCGATTGCTCGACCACGATGATGGTGGTGCCGCGGCGATGGATCTCGTCGACGACCTCGAGCAGGCGAGCCACGATCGTGGGGGCGAGCCCGAGCGACAGCTCGTCGATCATCAACAGCTCCGGCCGGGTCATCAGCGCACCGCCCAGGGCGAGCATCTGCTGCTCGCCACCGGAGAGGTCGCCGGCGAGCTGACCGGACCGCTCGCCCAGGATGGGGAACAGGTCGAGGACTTCGGCCTTGGCATCCTTGACGCGTTGGGGGTCGTCGCGGATCAACCAGGTGGCGAGGCGGAGGTTCTCGGCCACGGTCAGCGTCGGGAAGATGCCCTTGCCGCCAGGCATGAGCGCGGCGCCCTTGTGGGTGACGACGTCGGCCGACAGGCCCGTGATGTCCTCGCCCTTGAAGGTGACGGTGCCGGCCTTGGGGGCCTTCAGCCCACAGATGGCCTTGAGCAGCGTGGACTTGCCGGCGCCGTTGGTGCCGAGCAGGGCGACGACCTCGCCCCGCTTCACCTCGAGGTCGACCCCGAAGAGGATCTGGACCGGGCCGTAGCTGACGTCGATGCCCTTGCACTCGAGCAGGGTCTCGCCGCCCGCATCGGCCGCGGCCGGGTGGACGGTGGTGGCGTCGACCGCCTCGATCACGACCGTCGGCTCGTGCTCGTGCTCGGTGCCGGGCACGTGTCCGTTGCCGTTGCCGTTGGGCGCCGGCTCGGCCACCAGCGGGCGGGCCCGGAGAGGAGCCCGGCGGCGGGTCGGGTTGCCGTTCGATGTCGCGGTCATGACTGGGACCCCACGAGTTCGTCGTGTCGTTCTGGTTCGGAGCCGGTTGCGGCTGCCTCTTCGGAGGACCCGGCCGCGTCGTCGTCGACCCCACCGAGTGCGCTGCGGAGCAGACCTTCGTCCTGGCCGGAGGCGTCGTCGGCGTCGACCCGCTTGTCGGCGACGAGGGACGGGACGACGATGCCGCGACGCTCGGCCACCCGACGCAGGTAGCGGTCGCGCAGCCCGGACGCCAGCTGGGCGAACCCGCCGGGGAAGACGAGGAGCACGATCAGCAGCCCGGCCCCGGAGATGAGCGGTCGGATGTCGCCCAGGGCGGTGATCGTCGACAGGTACTGGAAGAACAGCACGCCGCTGAGCGCCCCCGAGATCGACCCCAGTCCCCCGATGACCGCCGTCGAGAAGACCTCGAGGCTCATGTCGGGGTTGTAGGTGCCCTGGGCGATGCCGTGGAGGATGGTGACGTGCAGGGCCCCGGCCACGCCGGCGATGGCGCCGGCCACCACGAACGTCGTGAGCTTGATGCGGGTGGTGGGCACCGAGGCGGAGTCGGCGGCGCGCTCGTTGTCGCGGGTGGCGATGATGACCCGGCCGGCGCGAGTGCCGCGCACGCTGCGAGCGGCGAGCACCGACAGGACGAGCAGCGCCAGGCACACGGCATACATGGGATAGCCCCGCTCGAGGTCCCACCGCTGCCACAGGATGGGTCGCACCACGTTGCTCGGGATGATCGACGAGAAGTTGCTCGGGTTGAGCACGTACTCGTTGAGCGCCACGGCGAACGCCAGCGTCGACACGGCGAGGAACAGGCCTCGGATCCGCAGGGCCGGAAGGCCCACGACGAGGGCGATGAGGGCGCCGGCCGCCCCGGCGCCGAGGATCACGAGGAAGTAGTCGAGCCGGGTGCTCAGCAACAGGTTGCCGGCGAGCAGGCCGCCGGCGCCGGCGATGGCGAACTGACCGAGGCTGATGTGGCCGCCCCAGCCGGTGAGCAGCACCAGGGACACCGCCACCATCGCCCACACCAGTGCGATGGCGGCGAGGAGCTGGTTGGACGGACCCCACCCGGCAGGGATGAGCACGAACAGCAGCGCCACCACGGCCCACAGCGCCCACTTGACGTAGCGGACCTCGGGCAGGTGCCGCAGCTCGCGGGGGACGGGCTTGACGACGCCCTCGGACGTGAAGCTGGCGCTCTCGGAGTTCATGGCCCGGGACAGCGACGCCCGCTGCAGCAGCAGCGCCACGAGGATCACACCGAGGAAGAACATGGTCGTGATCGACGGCGTCCCCGTGCCGTTCCAGCGCACCAGCTGGTCGAGCATGCCGAGGCCGATGCCGGCGAGGAAGGCGGTGGGAAGCGACTCGAGGCGGGCCACCACGGCGGCGGCCAGGGCGGGGAGCAGCACCGCCGGACCGGCCGACACCACACCGGGCGAGATGCCCGACGACGGGGCCTGCAAGACGTAGGTGAGGGCGGCGAGGCCGCCGGCGATCATCCACACGATCCGGCCGAGCTTGTACACCGGGATGCCGAGCAGCAGGGCCCGGTCCTCGTTCTCGGCGGCGGCGCGGATGGCCACGCCCGAGTCGGTGCGGAGCAGGAACCACGCCAGGCCGGCGATCACGGCCGGGACCACCGCGATGATGAGGATCTCGTCGCCGGTCATCGTCTTGATGCCGCCCTCGAGGGTGACCCGCAGGTCGAGGGGGATGGTGAATCCGCCGGCCAGGGAGATGAACCCGATGAGCTTGTTGGCGAACAGGCTGAGCACGCCAAAGATCTGGGCCAAGCCGATGGAGGCGACGGTGACGATGAGCCGGCTGGAGCCCTTGAACCGGCGGATCACCAGCTCGGTCAGGAACCCGACCACGATGCCGGTGACGACGGCGAGGGCGAGGGCGGCGAAGAACGGGAACCCGTGCTCGAGGTGCAGGCCGAGGGCGAACGCCCCCGGCAGCGCCCCCATGGCGGCGTAGGAGAAGTTCACGAACCGGTTCGTCCGGTAGATGAGGATCAGCCCCATGGCCAGCAATGCCGTGGTGGTGCCCTGCACGGTGCCGATGAACAGCACCGAGTAGGGCGCCTTGTCCTGGATGAAGTCGGCGGTGACCGGGAAGTTGTAGAGGCCGAAGTAGGCCGCCACGATCCCGAGACCGATCACCCAGTTGCGGGTTCGTCGGTCGAGCGACCCGAGGTCACGCCAGGAGCGGACGGAGCGGAGGGCGGCGGTCATGACGGCGAGAACTGCGGGTTGCCGGGGGGGATCTGCCCGGACTGCCAGCGGGCGTCGCTGGTGCCGAGGTAGGCGCCCTTCTTGCCGTTGTACGGCGAGATGGCGTTGACGTCGAAGTGGATCTCCCGCACGTCGTTGGCCGCCGTGCGATCACCCGGGCCGAACTTCCACAACCCGACCGGACCGCTGCGGGCCGGGTAGTTGAACAACCCGTCGGACAGGGACTGCGGGGTCAGGTTGGGCCCGGCGCCCTGGATGCCGATGGCCAGCATGTACATCTGGTAGTAGATGAGATCGACCGAGAACGCCGGCTCCTGGTCGGGCCGCACGGTCTTGAACGCCTCGTAGGCGATCGTCTGCGTCGGCGGGACGAACTCGGTGAGCGAGCTGATGCCGAAGGCGTGGGCGGCGAAGGCCGGCTCCCACAGCTGGCCGACGATGTCGGCGTCGGTGAGGGCGGTTCCGGCGATGATGAACTCCGGGTAGTACTGCTCGCGGTTGGCCACACCGGACAGGAACACAGGGAGCACCGGGTCGCAGCCACAGACAATGGTGGTGACGCCCTCGTTCTTCAGCTTCGGGATGATGTTGTTGGCCTGGCTCGACATGGTGGACAGGTCGAGCTGGTACTTCACGTTCAGGCCCGGGTCGTTGCCTGCTTCCTGCTGGATGCGGCGGGCGTTGTTCACCGATTCCTGGTACCAGGAGTTCTCGGGGGCGATGGTGGCGAACTTGCGGGGCTTGCCCTTCAGGTCGCCGCCGGCGTAGGCGGCCGGCTTGCCGTAGAGGCGCTTGTTGGCGTACTCGGCGGCGAGCTCGGACACCCGGGTGCCGTCGGTGGCGAGCGACCAGGCGTAGGGCGCCCGCTCCTCGTGCCACTGCCGGGACAGGTACGGCGTGCCGAAGGCGACGACGTGGCGGTCGGCGAGGGCGTCGGCGTAGGGCTCGGACGTGCCCGACAGGTCGGCGAACGAGCCGATCTCCTCGGCCACCTTCACCGCGTCGGCCTCGGCCTTGTCGCGGCCCTTGCCGAGCAGCTCGTTCGTGTTGGAACCCTGTCCCGGGTAGAAGGCGATCTTCATCTTCCGGCCGTAGAACTGGAACCGCTGGTTGAAGTAGTCGGCGAAGGCCGTGATCGTGTTCTGGATGGTCTCCGGGGTGTCGGAGAGGCTGGCGCCGGCCAGCTCGGCCAGCGTCTGCTGGAAGCCCTTCTCGTTCAACACCCGGTACGACACGAGGATGGTGTCGGGCGTGACGCCCTTCGAGGTGGCGCCGCCGTTGTTGCCCCCGCCCCACGCCACACAGGGAGGCGAGTACGGATCGCCGGGGATCTGGAGCTTGCGGTCGGGGCAGGCCTTGACGCCGGCCACCGGGGCCACGCCGTTGCCGGACCCGTTCGCCCCGACGGCGCCGCCTCCGCCGCCGCCCTCGGCCGCGGCGTCACCGCCCGAACCGTCGGCCCCCGGCGTGGCCGCCGTGGCCCCGGTGTCGCCGCCGGTGGTGGTGACGGTGGAGGAGTCGGATCCGGATCCGGATCCGTCGAGGAACCCGGATCCGTCGGAGCTGGTGCCGGTGTCGAAGCCGCCGCCCGTGGACGAGACGTTCTCCATGTCGGGCGCCCGGCTGGGGATGAGCGCCGCCATGAGCACCAGCAGCAGCGCGAACACGGCCAGGGGCCCGTAGCCGCGCAGGATGCGGCTGTTGATCGGGAACGCCCCCTGCGGGGGCATCTTCTTCGGGGGCTGCGATGTGGCCATCAGGCCATCACCTCCATGGGTACGGAGCGTTGGGCCTGTCGCATCTTGCGACGGTCACCCTCGGCGAGTGCGGCGAGTAGGAGGAGCCCACCGAGGCCGACCCCGAGCAGGGGCCCTCCCCGGGAGCCGGATACGGGTGTGAGATCGCCGACGGCGACCTCGTCGGGGTTCGAGGGGGTGGCGACGGAATCGGGGGTGGTCCCGGTGTCGGTCGCCGTTCCGGCGAGGCTGGGGCCGGAGGTGGTGTCGAAGCTGCTGACGCCGCCACCGGAGTACGACGAGCCGCTGTCGAAGGTGCCGCCGTTGTCGTAGGACGAGTCGGAGACCGTCGGCAGCAGGGGCGGAAGCTCGGGGAGGCCCCCGAGGAAGTTGGTCCGCTTGATCTCGTTCGACGTGGCCGTGACACCACCGAGCTCGAGGTTGAGCGAGCCGGCGCCGGTGACCGAACCGAGGACGATGTCGGCGATGGTGATGTAGGCGGCGTTGCCGCAGTCCTGCTTGATCAGGGCGTCGGTGATCTGCTCCCGAAGCGGGGCGGCGGCGCCGATGATCGGGCCCGTGACGCCGTCACGCGTCGAGCTGGGCACGATGCTGATGCGGAGGGGATCGACGAAGACGATGCCCGATGCCTTGCGCACCTGCGGGGGCTGCAACGCGATGCCGAGCGGCTCCAGCGCGGCGTTGGCCTGGGCGAGGCCGTCGGCGATGTCCTTGATCGGGATGTTGTGGCCGGCGGCCTGGATGCCCTCGATGGTGAAGGAACCGGTGGTGTCCTCCGACGGTGCCGACTGGTACGTGGCCTCCCAGTGCAGGCCCTTGAGGACGAGCGCTCCCCCACCGAGCGAGACGTCGCCCACGTCGGTGATCGCCTTCGCCACGCGAGCACCGTCGACGATGCCGGAGATGGTGCGGCTGGTGGTGCTGCCCACCTTCACGGCGGCGGCGTCGCCGGCGGCGACGGTGGTGGCGATGGCCTCGGCGTAGGGCGTGGCGTTGGCCTCGGCGTGCTTCTCGACGCCGTCTTCGGTTTCGGTCTGGCTGCGGTTCTCGTCGGTGGAGCGGACCACCAGCGGTTGCGGCTGGTCCTCCTTGGCGAGGGTGGGATCGCCGCCATCGCAGCCCTCGCCGGCGAGCGTGGTCCCGATCACCCCGAGGTCGACCGAGCGGGATTCGCCGACGGCCACGGTGTTCTGGTGGCCGGCGAGGGAGAGGCCGTAGGTGATGCCGAAGCTGAGCCCGCCCGAACGGGGGTCGATCTTGTAGCCCTGGGCGTAGGCGCTGCCGAGGCCCGGCTCGACCGAGGGGGTCTCGCCCGACGCAGCCGGGCCCGTGGCGATGAGCACGCCCATGCCGAGCGCCCACACGGCACCGATGGCGGCAGTCCGGCGGAAGGCGAGCAGTCTCGAACGCACGTGGGAACCCCTGTCGATCGTTTCGGCGATGGATGGCGTGGGCCCCGACCCCTGGAGACCAGGAGGACCCATGCCGCAGAACTCTCGGTAACCGCACTGTTCGTGACGGGGGTCACCACCTCCTGTCTGGCGCCTCAGAAATCGCGATGACCCTCCCGGCGACCCGGTGCGCGACGATTGACCGGCGTGGACCCCGATCCGGTGCTGGAACGACGCCGCCGCATCTCCCGCCTCGTGTCGGCGGGCCAGCGCATCGGCTACGCCCTGTTCGGCGTGGCGATCGTGCTGTTCCTGGCCGGATTCGCCGTCGGCTTCGGCGACGTGTCCGGAGGGATCGTGGCCGCCCTCGTCGTCGGCTCGATCGTGCTGGCCCCCGCCATCGTGTTCGGGTACGCGGTGCGAGCTGCCGAGCGCGACGACCGCGAGCACGGCCGGCCCACGCTCGACCATCCCGATCAGGCGCACTGACCGGGCGGGGGCTGCTACCAGCCGCGCTCGCCGGTGCGGGGCGGCAGGACCCGCTTGAAGCGCCGGCGTCGGGCCTTGATCGCCAGCAGGTCGGCGGAGAGCTGCCGGGCCGGCAGGGGCCGGATCGGCTGCGCCGGCCGGCGGGTGACCGACGAGGGAGCGCTGTTCGGGCGGGGCACGGTCCCGGTGTTCGCCGTCTGCCGACGGCGATCCTGCCGACACGACCGCGAATTCGTGCCGGGAATTCGTGCCGGGAATTCGTGCCGGCGGACCGCGATGTCCGGAATGCCCGGCGGCACGTCTGATGCGCACCGCCGGCGCCGCTGGTGGTACGAATCCAGGCGATGTCGAACCGGCTCCCCGCTCCTCGCCGCAAGGAACAGCTGCTGGACGTGGCCGTCGAGGTGTTCGCCGACCGGGGGTTCCACCTGACCTCCATGAACGACGTGGCCGACGCCGCCGGCGTCACCAAGCCGGTGCTGTACCAACACTTCCCGTCGAAGCGGGCCCTGTACCTCGAGCTGCTCCGATCGGTGGGCGACCAACTGATGGTCGAGATCGCCGCTGCCACCTCGCAGGCCGGCGGGCCGCGCCAGCAGGTGGAGGACGGGTTGCGGGCCTACTTCGCCTTCGTGGCGGAGCACCGCGCCGCCTACCGGCTCATGTTCGGCGGCGGCACCCGTCGGGACGCCGAGTTCGCCGAGGAGGCCGCTCGGGTGGAGCGGTCCATCGCCGGCGTCATCGCCGAGCTCATCACCATCGAGGGCCTCGCCGAACACGACCGGCTCCTGTACGCCCACGGCGTCGTCGGCCTCGCCGAGGGCACCAGCCGGCACTGGATCAACGACGGACTCGACCTCGATCCCGACGATGTCGCGGTACGGGTCGCCGACCTGGCCTGGCGGGGGTTGCGAGGCATCCGCTCCGACCACACGTGAGCGAGGACGACGGCGAGCCCGAAGGTGGGGCGCCGGACGACACGGGGCCCGATGTCGGTGTCGGCCCGCATCCGCTCCCGTGGCCCGACGACCCACGCCTCGACCCGGAGCTGCTGGCGCACGGCGACCGCCGCAACGTGGTCGACCGCTACCGGTACTGGACCGTCGAGGCGATCGTGGCCGACCTCGACACCCGGCGCCACCCGTTCCACGTCGCGATCGAGAACTGGCAGCACGACATGAACATCGGCACCGTCGTGCGGACCGCGAACGCGTTCGGTGCGGCCGGCGTGCACATCGTCGGCCGGCGACGTTGGAACCGGCGCGGGGCGATGGTGACCGACCGCTACCAGCACGTGCGCCACCATCCCGACGTGGCGGCCCTCGTGCGGTGGGCGTCCGGAGAGGAGCTCCTTGTCGTGGGGATCGACAACCTCCCGGGCTGCGTTCCGCTGGAGTCCACCGCGCTCCCCCGCCGCTGCGTGCTGCTGTTCGGGCAGGAAGGACCGGGTCTGTCCGCCGAGGCGCGCGCCGGCGTGGACCAGGTTTGCTCGATCGACATGTTCGGCTCGACCCGCTCCATCAACGCCGGCGTGGCCTCGGGCATCGCCATGCACACCTGGGTCCGCCAGCACGTCCACGGCCATCAGCGCTGAGCCCTCCGCGCCGGCGAGCAGGCCGTGGGTGGGAGGTGCCACGATCTCGTCGATGGGCACGAGCGGAAAAGCAGGGTGGGACGGGATGCCGGCGATGACGGCGGCCGAGGTCGACAAGCTTCGGGAGGCGCTGTCGAACTGGGGACGGTGGGGTCCGGACGACCAGCTGGGCACCCTCAACCACATCCGGCCCCAGCACCGGATCGACGCCGCCGCCGGTGTTCGGTCCGGCCGCACCGTGTCGTGCGCCCGACCCCTGCCGACCGAGCCCGGTCCCGAGAACCCGAGCCCGGTCACCCACCACATGCTCGGCACCCACACGGAGGGCCACGGCGCCGACTGGTTCGGGGTGGCGTCGCACGGGTACGCCACCAGCCACCTCGACGCGCTCTGCCACATCTTCTGGGACGGTGCGCTCTACAACGGGCACCGCACCGAGACCGTCACGGCGAGTGGCGCGCGGCAGCTCGGGGTGCACCATCTCCGCGACGGCATCGTCGGGCGGGGCGTCCTCCTCGACATCCCGAGCGTCCACGGCGTCGACGCCCTCGAGCCCGGCACGCCCATCACGGTCGCCGACCTCGAGGCAGCCGAGGAGTCCACCGGTGTGACGGTGGGCGGTGGCGACATCCTCCTCGTGCGCACCGGACGGTGGCGGTGGCGCCAGGAGCACGGTGGCTGGGACCCTCGTGAGCGTCTGGCCGGCCTGCATGCGTCGTGCCTGCCGTGGATCCACGACCGGGACGTGGCGGTGTTGGGCAGCGACGGCGTGTCGGACTGCCACCCCAGCCACATCGACGACGTCCGCCTGCCCGTCCACACCGTCGGCATCGTGGCGATGGGGCTGACCTTGCTCGACAACCTCGATCTGGACGCCCTGGCCGACGCGTGCGAGGCCGAGGAGCGCAACGAGTTCCTCCTCACGGTGGCGCCCCTGATCGTCGTCGGGGGCACGGCCTCGCCCGTCAACCCGATCGCCGTCTTCTGAGGCGGGGCAGCCAGCGCATAGAACGGGCCGGTGCTCATCCTGCTTCCCCCGTCCGAGGGCAAGGCCGTCGGCCGCCGCGGGTCCCCGCTCGAGCTCGACCGGTTGTCGTTCCCGGAGCTGACCTCCCACCGTACGGCCGTGCTCGACGCGCTCGTGGCCGCCAGCAGCCGGCCCGACGCGCTCGACGTCCTCCATGCTCCGGCGGGCGCCGCCGATCGGGTGGCCGCCAACGTCGACCTCGCACGGGCCCCCACGCTCCGCGTCGCCGACCTCTACACCGGCGTGCTGTACGACGCCCTGGCGCCGACGACCCTCGACGGCGTCGCCCGCCGTCGGGCCGGGCGGTGGATCGCGGTCACCGAGCGCGCTGTTCGGCGCCCTGCGCCTGGCCGACCGCGTGCCGTCGTACCGCCTCTCCATGGCGGTGGACCTGCCTGGCGTCGGCCCCCTCGCCCGCTGGTGGCAGGAGCCGCTCGAGCAGGTCCTTCCCGGGGCCGCCGGCCGCGGGCTCGTCGTCGACATGCGATCGGCCACCTACGCGGCGGCGTGGCGACCGACCGGGGAGCTCGCCGAACGCACCGTGGCCGTCCACGTGGTCCGTGACGAGGGCGGCCACCGGTCCGTGGTGAGCCACATGGCCAAGCACACTCGCGGCCTGGTGGCCCGGCGGCTCGTGGAGGAGGGAGCGGATCCCCGGACGCCGGAGGCGCTGGCCACCCAGTTGTCGGACGGGTTGGAGGTCGAGCTGGACGCCGCCCGGCCGGGCCGGCCCCGCCGCCTGGAGATCGTCGAGCGGGCCTGACCCACCTGGATGCGAGACTGCTGGGCGTGGACCGCCTCGACCTGCACCAACGGGCCCAGGACCTCACGCGCATGGGGACCGAGACGTTCGACGTGGTCGTCATCGGCGGCGGCGTCACCGGGGCGGGTGTGGCGCTCGACGCCGCCACTCGCGGCTTGTCGGTGGCGCTCGTGGAGCAACGCGACTTCGCGTCAGGCACCTCGAGTCGGTCGTCGAAGCTGTTCCACGGCGGCCTGCGCTACCTCGAGCAGCTCGAGTTCGGCCTGGTCACCGAGGCGCTCCACGAACGGAACCTGATGTTGCGGCGACTCTGCCCGCACCTCGCCCGGCCGGTGTCGTTCCTGTACCCGCTGACGCACCGGGTGTGGGAGCGGGCCTACGTCGGCGCCGGCATCGCGCTGTACGACGTGCTGGCGGCCTTCGGCTCCAGCCCGTTGCCGCGGCACCGGCACCTGGCGAAGCGCTCGATCCGGACGATGGTCCCGGCCCTGCGCGACGACTCCTACGTCGGCGGCATCGTGTACTGGGACGCCCAGGTCGACGATGCCCGCCACACCATGAGCGTGGTCCGCACCGCCAAGCAGCACGGCGCCGCGGTGGCTTCGTCGGCGCGGGTCGTGGGGCTGCGCCGTGCCGGCGGAAACGGACCCGTCGACGGCGTCCACGTGCTCGACGTGGAGTCCGGCGACGAGCTCACCATCTCGGCCCGGCAGGTCGTCAACGCCACCGGCGTGTGGACCGACCACATCCAGGACATGGTCGGCGGCGCGTCCCTGCGGGTCCGGGCGTCGAAGGGCGTGCACATCGTGGTGCCCCGAGACCGGATCCGCTCCGAGACCGGCTTGATCTGCCGAACCCCGACGTCGGTGCTGTTCGTCATCCCGTGGGGTTCGCACTGGTTGGTGGGGACCACCGACACCGACTGGAACCTCGACCTCGCCCATCCAGCGGCCAGCGCGGCCGACCTCGACTACCTGCTCGAACAAGCCAACCGCCACCTCGAACCGGCCCTGACCCACGACGACATCATCGGCGTCTACGCCGGTCTCCGGCCCCTCCTGCACGGCGAGTCCGACTCGACGTCGAAGCTGAGCCGCGAGCACGCCGTGTCCACGGTGGCGCCCGGCCTCATCACCGTGGCAGGCGGCAAGTACACCACCTACCGGGTGATGGCGGCCGACGCCGTCGACGCCGTGGTCGCGGCGCTGGGAGGTTCGCACCCGCGGTCGTGCACCGATCGTGTCCCGCTGGTGGGAGCGGTCGGCTGGGAGGCGGTGCGGAACCGGCGCGACCAACTGGGCTCGTCGTCCGGGTTGAGCCCCCGCCGCGTCGAGCACCTCATCTCCCGCTACGGCGCCGAGACGCCTGCGGTGTTGGGCCTGCTCGACGGCAGCGGGCTGGGCGAGCCGCTGCCCGGGACCGACGACTACCTCGGTGTCGAGGTCCGCTTCGCCGCCTCCCACGAGGGCGCGCTCCATCTGAACGACGTCCTGACCCGCCGGACGCGGATGTCGATCGAGACCGCCGACCGAGGGGTGGCGGCGGCCCCGGTGGCCGCGGCGATCATGGCGGACGTGCTGGGCTGGGACGAGGCGACCACCGCCGGGGAGGTCGCCAACTACCTGGCTCGCGTCGCGGCCGAGCGTGACAGCCAGTCGGCTCGCGACGACCGCAGCGCCGACGCCCGCCGGCTCGGGGCCGACGACGTCCGCGCCGCGGCCGACTGACGACGGATCAGTGCGAGCTCAGCGCGACCACGGCCGAACGCTGGGGGCCGTCACCACGCACGGGTGACTCCAGCTCGATGTCGTCCTCCACGAGCTCGCCGAGCTCGTCGACGACGCGGTCGACGACCTCGCGGGCCAGGCCGGGCATCGAGCGCTCGCGGCCCCGGAGGCGGACCGTGACCTTGACCTTGTTCCCCTTCTGGAGGAACTCGGCCACCTTGCGGGTCTTCGTGTCGAAGTCGTGGTCGCCGATGTTGGGGCGGTACTTCATCTCCTTGGTGCCGCCGGACTTCTTCTTCGAGGCCCGGGACTTGACCGACTGCTCGTATTCGTACTTGCCGTAGTCCATGACCCGGCAGACGGGCGGGTTGGCGTCGGGGGCCACCTCGACGAGGTCCTTGCCGTCTCGTCGAGCGGTGTCGAGCGCGGCCAGCAGCGGGACCTCGCCGACCTGGTCGCCGTCGGCGTTGATCAACCGGACCTGCTCGGCCTGGATGTCGGTGTTGATGCGATGCCGGGTGTCGGGCCGGCGCATGAGTCGCCTACGTCGTGCGATGATCATCTCCTGTCGTCGTGGGAACGGGACGAAGACCCATACCCGACCTGGATGCCGCACAGACGATCCCGTGCGAAGACCGACGATCGCCTACGACGACGACTCGACGATGGCCCGCAGATGCGGCCACGCGGCGAGGAAGCCGGCGTGGCACGCCAGTTCGTCGACCTCAGCCGGCGTGAACCACCCCACGGCGTCGGTCTCGAAGTTGATGCTCGACCCGAACCGGCCGTCGACCTCGACGACGATGGTGGTGTAGCTCCAGTCGTCGGCCGGCGCGAAGACGTACTCGCCGATGACGCGATGGGGCGGGATGTCGCCGACCTCCTCGGACGCCTCCCGCAGGGCGCCTTCCTCGGGGGTCTCGCCCTCGTCCAAGGCGCCCCCCGCCACCGACCAGGTGCCGCCCTCGTGGGCCCACTTCGAGCGCTTCTGGAGCATGACCCGCGGGCCGTCGATCTCGCGGTGCACGAACACCACGCCCGCGGCGCCGAAGCGGCCCCAGCGGACGTGGCCGTCGCCGCAACGGACGAACCCGTCGCCGCTACGACGCATATCCCGCAGGGTTCCGTTGCTGCCAGTTCCAGTGGTCGCGGCACATGGCGTCGAGGTCGTGGCGCGCGTCCCAGCCCAACAGGTCCCGGGCCAGGGTCGTGTCGGCATACACGCACGGCACGTCACCGGCCCGACGGCCGACGATCTCGTAGGGGATGTCGCGGCCGGCCGCCCGAGCAGCCGCCCCCACCACCTCGAGCACCGACGACCCCGTCCCCGTTCCGACGTTCACGGCCCGGCAACCCGAGACCCGGTCGAGGGCATCGAGGGCGGCCAGATGGGCGTCGGCCAGATCGACGACGTGGATGTAGTCGCGGATGCAGGTGCCGTCGGGGGTGTCGTAGTCGGCACCGAACACCTGCAGTCGGTCGAGGCGGCCCACCGCCACCTGCATGCAGAACGGCATGAGGTTGTTGGGCACGCCGGCGGGGTCCTCCCCGATCCGACCGCTGGGATGGGCGCCCACCGGGTTGAAGTAGCGCAGCAGCAGCACGCGCCACCGATCGTCGGCGGCGGCGACGTCGCGCAGCATCTCCTCGATGAACAGCTTCGTGCGGCCGTACGGGCTCACGGCACCGATCGGGGCGTCCTCGGTGATCGGGACCACCTCGGGATCGCCGTACACCGTGCACGAGGACGAGAACACGATGTCGCCGACCCCGTTGGCCGCCATGGCCCCGAGGAGGTTGACCGTCCCGGCCACGTTGTTGTCGTAGTAGGCGAGCGGGATCTCCACCGACTCGCCCACCGCCTTGAGCCCGGCGAAGTGCACGACCTGGTCGACGGATTCGCCGGCGAACACGGCGTCGAGCGCGTCCCGGTCGCGCAGGTCGACCCGGTGGAACACGAGGTCCCCGTCCGCCAGCTCGCGGACGCGGTCGATGGCCGTCTCGGAGGAGTTGACGAGGTTGTCGACGACCACGACCCGGCGTCCGGCCTCGAGGAGCTGGACGCAGGTGTGGGAACCGATGTAGCCGGCGCCGCCGGTGACCAGGACGGTCGTCGTCATGGGCGGGATCCTAGGGGCCGACCGACGGTGCGCCGTGTGGCCGTCCGACGGGCGGATCAGGCGCCCGGAGAGCGTCGCACGACCGTGCCGTTGGCGAACAGCACGCCGAGCAGGGCGAGCGCCGCCAGGCCGAGCACGAGGTGCGCCACCGTGAACCCCTCGCGGAAGCCGGTCACGCACAACCAGGCCAGGAGGATGCCCACGAAGGGCATGACCACCAGCACACGACGCGGGCTGTACCGCATCCGGCCCCGGACGACCTCCACGAAGTCGTAAGCCGCCACGGAGACCATGGCGCCGACCAACACGATGTCGCCCACCTCCGGTTCGAACGACACCAGCGCGAAGAACACCACGGCGGGGATGAACCCCGCGAACATGGCGGCGCACCGGCGGCACAGGTGCAGGCGACCGACGCGGATGCAGCGGTCGGCGTCGGCGGCGTAGTGGTGCGACAGCCACAGGGGGCCGAGCGGGGTCGTGTCCACGGTGGCTCCCTCCGTCCTGGCCCACGGCGTGGGAGCGAAGGCTACGGCCCGCTCAGGCGTCGGAGCCGTCACCCTCGATCCAGGTCTCGCCGTAGCGATCCCAGACGGCGGACAGCACCCCGGACGCAGCGCCGGTGAGCGGCACGGCGAGGAAGGCGCCGACGATCCCGCCGAGCGCACCGCCGGCGGTGATGGCGATGAGGATGGCGGCGGGGTGCAGCTGCAGCGTCTGGCCGTAGATGAACGGCGCGAGGAGGTCGTTGTCGAACTGCTGCACCACGATGGCGACGCCGAGCACGATGAGCGCAGCGGTGATGCCGCCGCTCGCCAGCGCCACCAGCGTGGCGAGGGCCCCGGCCACCACGGCGCCCACCACCGGGAAGAACGCAGCGAAGAAGGTGAGGATGGCGACGGGGCCGACGAGGGCGCCGCCGACGAGCCACACCGCTCCGCCGATGATGATGGCCTCGACCACGCCGAGCAGAGCGGCGCCCCGCATGTACCCGGCGAGCGCCGACCACGCACGCGAGGCGGCGTCACGGGTGAGGTCGCGACGGCGTTCGGGGATGTGTTCGAGCATCCAGGCCTGGAAGCGACGGCCGTCTTTCAGGAACAGGAATGTGAGCACCAGGGCGAGCAGGGCACCGGTCAGGGCCTCCCCGACGACGACGGCGCCGGACACCAGCGTGCCCGACGAGGACCGGGCGAAGTCGGTGAGGCGGCCGACGGGATCCTTGGTGAACTGCTGGACGTCGCTGCGCTTGAGGTCGAGCGGGCCGTCGACGAGCCAGTCCTCGACGTCGGCGAGGCCGGTGTCGACCGATTCGGAGAGGCCGTCGAACTGCGAGATCGTGGCCGGGAGGATGGCGGCGCCTGCGGCGACGATCACGAGGAGGAAGGCGACGAACACCACCCAGGTGGCCCCGAGCGTGGGCCAGCCGCGCTGCTCGAGCCGGTCGACGAAGGGGGCGAGGACGGAGCACAACAGCATGGCCACGAAGACCGGCAGGACCACGAGCCGCAGGTTCCACAGCAGCATGGCGGCGAAGAACAGCAGCACGCCGAGGCCCACCATCCGCCACGCACCATCGGTGATCCGTCGGAAGGCCGCGCTCCGCGACGGTTGTGCCATTGCGACTCAGTACCCCCGCCCGCGACCGGTCATGCCGGTCAGCCGAGCTGATCGTGCAGGAACGCGGTGACCTTCGGCCACAGCTCGGCGGCCAGTTCGGCGTCGAGGGTGCCGAGGGCGTTGTGCGGCGCCATGAAGGCGTGGCCGGTGCCCTCGTGCACGGTGATCTCGACGTCGACCCCCATGTCCTTCAGGGCCGCCTCGAACGCCCGAGCCTTCTCGGGCGGGAAGAAGTCGTCGTTCTCGGCCATGTGCCCGCGCATGACGGCGCGGATCCGGGACAGGTCGGCCGGACCGTCCTCGACGTCGGGGAAGCCGTAGAACGCCACGCCGGCCGTGATGCGGTCGGGCCGCTCGGCCGCCAGCACCCAGCTGAGCATGCCGCCCATGCAGAAGCCCATGACGCCGATGCCGTCGCCGGTGGTGGCCTCGTGATCGGCCAGGAAGTCGACGGCACCGGACATGTCGCGCCGGCGCGGTCGATCGGCATGTTCTGCATGAGCTCGCCCGCCTTGTCCATCTCGTCGTGGCCCGCCAGTTCGCCGTGGAAGAGGTCGGGGGCGAGGGCCACGAACCCGGCCTCGCCGAGCCGGTGGGCCATCTCCTTGATGCCGGAGTCGAGCCCCCACCACTCCTGGACGACGATGACGCCCGGGCCGGAGCCGCTCGAGGGCCGGACCAGGTAGCCGGATGCCGTGTTGCCGATGCTCGGGAATTCCACTGTCTCAGCCATGGCCGGAACCTAGCCCCGACGCCGCGAGTCGGCTCGCCGGTCGCGTCTCCACCGGTGACGGCACACTGGGGCATGACCGAACCGCTTCTCGGCCGCACCGTCGCCATCACCGCCGAGCGGCGCAGCGAGGACCAGGCCCGCCTGTTCCGCGCCCGGGGGGCAACCGTGCTCCATGCGCCGACCATGCACACCGTGGACCTGAGCGGCGACGACGACCTGCGCCGGTGCACCGAGGGAGTGATCGCCCGTCCGCCGCGCTGGACGGTCGCCACGACCGGTTTCGGCATGCGGCTGTGGTTCGAGGCCGCCGACGGATGGGGCTGCGGCGATGCGCTGGTCGAGGCGTTGGCGGCCTCACGTGTGGTGGCCCGCGGCACCAAGGCCCGCTCGGCGTGTCGCCAACGCGGGTTGGAGGTGGAGTGGTCGGCGCCGAAGGAGTCGATGCCCGAGGTCGTGACGTGGTTGCGCGACCAGCCCGCCATGGCAGACGCCACCGTGGCGGTGCAGCTGTTCGATCCCGAGGATCACCCGTCGACCGAGGAGCTCCGGGCCGTGGCGGCGGACGTGGTGGAGGTCCCCGTCTACCGCTGGCGTCGGCCGTCGGACCCCGGACCGGCGATCGAGCTCGCCCGGGCGATCGCCGAGCGCCGGGTCGATGCGGTCACGTTCACGAGCCAACCGGCCGTCCGGTTCCTGATCGAGTTGGCCGACGAGGCCGGCGTCCGGGACGCCATGGTGGAGGCGCTCAATGACGGGTCGGTCCTCCCGGTCTGCGTGGGACCGGTCTGCGCCGCGGCCGGCGAGGACGCCGGCATCACCACCATGGTGTGGCCCGAGCCGTTCCGGCTCGTGCCGATGGTGGAGCTGGCGACCCGCCGGCTGGCAGCGGCGTCCCGTTAGCGTCGGAGCATGGCCAACCAATCGAAGATCGGATTCATCGACGACATCGAGCACGCCACGCTCGAGAACCCCCACTTCCGCCAGGTGCTCTTCACCGGTGACCGGCTGCAGCTCACCGTCATGACGATCCCGGTCGGTGGGGAGGTCGGGTTGGAGATGCACGACCATCTCGATCAGTTCATCCGGATCGAGTCTGGGTCAGCGAAGGTGACCTTCGGTCCGTCGGAGGGCGAGGTCACCGAGACCCACGACGTCGGCGACGACTGGGCCGTGATCATCCCCGGCGGCACCTGGCACAACGTGATCAACACCGGCGACCAGCCGCTCAGCCTCTACTCGCTCTACAGCCCCCCGGAGCATCCGGCCGGGACGATCCACGAGACGAAGGCCGACGCCGACGCCGACGAACACGACGACTGAGACCAGGTCAGCTGGTCAACGGACGGAGAGCGCGGCCTTCAGTCCGTCGATGTCCGCGACCGTGACGGTGACCGCGGGATGGAGGATCCGGCCGGTCGGCTCGATACCGCCGACCGGGGCGGCGAAGGAGATGCACAGGCCCCGATCACCGTTGGTGGCGCAGGTCAACCCGTGGTCGACGAAGGAGAGATGGGCCGGGCCTGCCGTCTTGAGGAAGGAGTAGGGGCCCGTCTCGGTGCATCCGGTGACGTTGCCGAGCGGGGTCCGCACCGTCCAGAGCCCGAAGCGGACGACCAGATCGTCGTCCACGTCCACGCCGGTGCGGGACGGGATGATGCCGAAGGCGGCGGCGGGGAGCCGGTAGCGAGGGGCGAAGTGGAAGTCGAAGTGGGTCACGGCGAGTCGTTACCCGGTCGGGCCCCATCTCGTTCTGGGGTCGGTCAACGGCGTGGATCGCGGCCGTTCCAGGCCACCAGTCGGTCGATGGCGGGGGCGTCGGCGTCCACCTCGACAGCGTCCGCGAACGGCACGGCGACCTCGTCCATGCCCATGGCGTGCGAGATCTGCTCGAAGAGCTCCATGCGGCCCGTCGCGGGGAGGAGCTCCGGGCCGTCGAGCGCGGCGGCGACGACGTCGTCGTCCCATGTCGGGGACTGGCCGGTGGCGGTGGCGAGGTCCCAGGTGTGGACGGTCAGCTCGCTGAGGTAGCCGCGGAGGATGTCGCGGCCGCGACCCTGCTGCCACGGCAGGTCCATGGGGCGATCGAGCACGGCGTCGTCCGTCCACGCCGCCTGCACCCGATGGGCTGCGCCGGTCCACGCCGCGAGCCACCCGTCGTCATCGGCCTCCGTCGCCGGGACCGAGAACGGGTCACCGCCCTCGCCCATCACGGCGACCCGGTCGAGCACCGAGACGAGGTGGGTCACCAGCTGCCGGACGGTCATGTCCGTGCACGGGGTGGGGTCGTCGAGCTGCTCGGGCCGCACCGACCCGATGACGGCCCCGGCCGTGGCGACGGCACGGGCGAAGAGCGCCCGCGGGTCGTCGGCGGCGAGCGAGACAGGAGGGGTGGTGGTGGTCTGGTTCGTGGTCATGGCTCCATGATCTACGGCAAACCGGTCATCTCGTGACCGGTTTCCGTGCGAAGATGCGAACCGTGCGTGCCGACCGACTCGTGGCCGTCCTGTTGCTCCTGCAACAGCGCGGTCAGGTGACCGCCGCCGAGGTGGCCGCCGAGCTCGAGGTCTCCGAGCGGACCGCCCGCCGCGACCTCGATGCGCTGGGCATGGCCGGCCTTCCCGTCTACTCCCAGCAGGGCCGGGGTGGGGGCTGGCGTCTGGCCGGGGGCGGACGCACTGATCTGAGCGGTCTCACCGCCGCCGAAGCCCGAGCCTTGTTCCTCGTCGCCGGGCCGGCATCGGCGGCGACCCCACCGGTCAAGGCCGCGCTGCGCAAGCTGATCCGTGCCCTTCCGGAGCCGCTCCGGGTGCAGGCCGAAGCGGCCGCCTCGTCACTGGTCGTCGACCCGATCGGCTGGGGTGAGCGGTCAACACCGCGCCCTCCGCCACCGTTCCTCGATGCCCTGCAGGACGCCGTGATCAGCGGTGTGTGCGCGGTGCTCGGCTACGTGGCACGCGACGGCACCCCGTCGACGCGAACGGTGCACCCTCTCGGCGTCGCCCACAAGGGCTCGGCCTGGTACCTCGTCGCCGGCACGGATGCCGGCCCCAGGACGTTCCGGATCGATCGGGTGACGTCGGTGGAGCCGACCACCGAGCCGGTGGAGCGGCCGGAGGGCTTCGATCTCGCCGCCAGCTGGAGAGACATCATCGACGAGGTCGATCGCAAGCGCATGCCCCTGGAGGTGCAGGCCCTGGTGCCCGCCGACCAGGTCGACCTGCTGCGCATGATCCTCGGGCGACGGTTGGAGATCGGAGGTCCGGTGGCCGACGAACGCATCGAGGTCGTGATCCGAGCCCACAACGCCGAGGCCATCGCCGGCGAGCTCGGTGGCCTCGGCGCCCGCATCGAGGTGCTGGGACCACCCGAGGTCCGGGAGGTGCTGGCCCGCATCGGCCGGGAGCTGACCGCCCGCTACGCGTGATGCCGGGTCATGCGCCCGAACCGAGGCGGGCGACGAAGTCGGCGAGACGATCGGCCATCCGCTCCGGGTCGACGAGGTGGACGAAGTGGCCCGCCCCGGCCCACTCCTCGATCTCGACGTCGGGGACCGACGAGAGCAGGGCCCGCTCCTCGTCGCTGATCTCGGCGCCGAAGACGGCGAGGTAGGGCACCGGGTAGGCGGCCAGTGCCGGGCCGATCAGCGCTTGCAGCTCCTCGGGTGGCGTGTCGAACACGGCCCCCCAGCACGCCCAGCACGATCTCGCGATCGGGACGGGAACGAGCGGCATCGCGATGATTCGCCGGCACGAGATCGGGCCGCAACGTCGCCCAGAACTCGGCGAACGCGGCATCGAAGTCATCACCGCGCAGACGGGCCTCGAACGGGCCGACCCGCCGGGCGAAGGCGGCCGTGTCGAGCTCCTGATCGACGTTGACCACGCCGGCCACCGGCGCCATGGTGCCGAGCAGGGTGGCGACGAAGGCGCCGTACGAGTGACCCACGACGACGGGCCGGTCGAGTCCGAGGTCGGCGATGAACTGTGCGACCGCCGCGGCCTGACTGAAGACGTCGTAGGCGCCCGTCCGGGGCGACTCGCCGTGGCCGGCAAGGTCGACGTTGACGCATCGGAAGCGGTCCTCCAGCAAGCCGGCGACCGGCGCCCAACTGGAGCGATCGTTGGTGATGCCGTGGAGGAACACGAGCGCATCGCCCGAGCCTCGATCGTCGTGTGCGAGGGCAGCGTCCATCGACGGAGCGTAGGCCAGCCCATTCCGACCGTCCTGCTAGACACCGGCCGATGACCTGGACCGACTCGCTCCCCGACCTGACCGCCATCACCGTGGAGGAGGTCGACGACGGCATCGCGCTGGTCACCCTCGACCGTCCCGACCGGCTCAACGCGATCACGCCCCGCCTCATCGAGGAGCTCACCGCGGTGGTCGCTGCCGTGGACCTCGACCGGGCGCTGCGGTGCGTGATCCTCACCGGCGCGGGACGCGGGTTCTGCGCCGGCCTCGACCTCCAGGGTGCCGACAGCTCCCCGCCCGGCGCCGAGGGAACCAATCCGACGGTGCGGGGGTTCATGGGCCAGGACCACATCGCCACCCTCAACGAGCGCATCCACCGGTCCCGCAAACCGTGGATCGCCGCCGTGAACGGGCCGTGCGTCGGCGGCGGCTTCGCCATCAGTCTCGCGTGCGACATCCGCGTCGCCGCCGAATCCGCCACGTTCGGTGCCGTGTTCCTCAAGATCGGCGTCTCGAACTGCGACATGGGCACCAGCTACTTCCTGCCCCGGCATGGTCGGGGCCTCCCGGGCCGCCGAGCTGTTGTTGACGGCACGGATCTTCGACGCCGCCGAGGCATCCGCGATGGGATTGGTCGTCGATGTCGTGGCCGACGGCACCGTGGTGGACCGGGCCCTCGACACCGCCCGACTCATCCGGGCCAACGCCCCCTTCGGCACATGGATGACGAAGGAGACGATGTGGCAGACCATCGACGCTCCGTCGCTGCGCCACGCCATCGATCTCGAGAACCGGACCCAGATCATGTGCAGCGCCACCGGTGACGTGGCCGAGGCAACGGCGGCGTTCGTGGCCAAGCGGCCTCCCGAATGGAAGCCGCTCTGACACCGCTGGCAACGCTGGTTCGCACTCAAGTCGTGTCCGATGTGTGCCGATCTCCTGGCCGTGGCCCGTTCTGCGATCCTGTGCGATGACGACCCGGTGCTGCGCTCCGTGGTGGCCGAGCTCGCCGGGCAGGCCGGCGTCGAGGTGCTGGCCGAGACCGACAGCGCAGGTGACGCCATCGAACTCGTCGAACGCTTCTGGCCCGACATCGTCGTGCTCGACCTGGCCTTGGCCAAGGGATCGGGACTCGACGTCATCGACCATCTGCAGCACGCCGACGAGCCACCCCGGGTCATCCTCTTCACGGCCTTCGACGGAACGGGAACCGACCGCCCCTTCGTCGACGCCGTCCGCAAGCCCGACTTCGACCGGCTGAGTGCCCTCCTGGCCGACAGTTCACGGACGGTCGGTGAGCGGCGGCGCTCCGGACGCACCGTTGCGCCGCCGCGCTCCCGGACCGACACCGGCCTCGACGACACCGACGACTTCTACTCGGTCCTCGCCGCCGCGCAGCCCGAGGACACCCTGGTGACCCTGACCATCGCACCCGAAACGGTTCCGGACGTGGCGCTGGCCCTGCGCCAGGCCATCCGTATCCAGGATCGCGTCATCCGGCGCCACGACCGCCTCGTCGCCCTGCTGATCGGCGGTGGTGCGGCAGCCGCACCGGCGCTCACCGACCGGCTCTCGAAGCGCCTTCCCGGGGTGGCGGACCGGGCGGCGATCGACCCGGTGGGCGACGACCCGGTGGCGACGTTCACCCGGGTGACCGAGCGCCTGGCCGTGGCCCGGCCTGCTCCCGCGCCGTCCCGAGCGTCGTAGCGCCGGGTCCTGACCGCCGGGCCTCAGCCCTCGGCGTCGACCGCGTCGAGCGCAGCCCGGATGCGGCGGGTCGCATCGGCGGCGATGGGCTCGAGGCCATCGGCACCGGTGAGCTCGGCCATGAGCGACGGGTCGAGCGCTTCGATGACGGTGCGTCCGCCGTCGGTGCGGACGACGACGTTGCACGGCAACAGCGCGGCGATGCGAGGATCCGCCGTCGTGGCCTGATGCGCGAGCTGCGGGTTGCAGGCACCGAGGATCACCTGCGGGGCGGTGTCGACACCGATCTTGTCCTGCAGCGTCTGGCGCACGTCGATCCGGGTGAGTACCCCGAACCCCTGCTCGGCGAGGGTGGCGGTGACCCGTTCGACGGCGTCGTCGTAGGACAACTCGGTCTCGGTACGCAGCGTGAACTCCATGGCGTGTCTCTCCTCCGGGTGGCGATCGCGAGCCAGGAACACTCCCGACCCGAATGCAGACCAGTATACCCCCTGGGGTATGTGGACCGCCTCTCGGCTCCACGAGAGGACCTTCGACCCTGGCCGTTCAACATTTCACTAGTATTTTGTAGAAAAACTCTCTGGTGCACGAGCACCGGTGACCGGAGGCCCTCGCCCGGGCCACCGGTTCGACTCGAGGAGGGCATCCACCATGCCGGACCGAACACGCTCTCGCGACGGTGTCGCCGCCGTGGTGTCGATCACCGCCGTCATCGCCGCACTGGCATTGGCACTGGGCATCTCCGCCTTCGTGGTGGCCAGCGGGGCGGGCGACGGTGGAACAGCCGACGCCGTCGCGGCCGGAAGCGGAGGCGGCGAGGCGACGGTGGCCGTCCAGCTCGCCGAGTTCTCCATCACCCCGAAGCAACTCACCGTCGCCGTCGACGGGACGCTCGAGGTGGCCAACGACGGCACGATGGTCCACAACCTGGCGGTCAAGGGCACGCAGTACGCCACCACGATGCTCGATGCCGGCCAGAGCGAGAGCCTGTCCCTGGAAGGGCTCGCCGCCGGGACATACACGGTGTTCTGTGAGGTCCCGGGTCACGAGCAGGCCGGCATGGTCGGCACCCTCGTCGTGGGTGGCGGCGGCACCGGCGGGGCCGAACAGGCCGCCGGAACGGCGGCATCGGCACCGGCGTCGCCCGCCCAACCGGTCACCATCGACGAGATCTCCCGCCACCCCACCGACATGCCGGACTCGGCCGACTACGCCTTGTACCAGGACGGCGTGTTCCAGGACCCCCAGCCCCGGAACGGCCCGATGAACCACGAGGTCCACTTCCAGATCGCAGAAGGCGTGGCCGAGGTGCTCCCGGGCACGACGCTCGACTACTGGACCTTCGACGGTGCGGTGCCGGGGCCGATGATCCGGACCCAGGTCGGCGACACCGTGGACTTCTTCCTGACCAACCCGCCGGACAGTGAGATGCCCCACGACGTCGACTTCCACGCCGTCACCGGCCCGGGCGGTGGATCGGTGCGACTCGACACGAAGCCGGGCTCGACCAGCGAGCTCCGAGTGAAGACGCTCAAGCCGGGCATCTTCATCTACCACTGCGCCTTCCCGGACATCCCGACCCACATCTCCCACGGCATGTACGGGCTCGTCGTCGTCGAACCGCCCGGGGGTCTCCCGAAGGTCGACCACGAGTACTACGTGATGCAGAGCGAGCTGTACACCTCGGCCGGTGCCGACAAGACGGTCGCCCAGCTCGGCGACGCCGGCCACCTCGACTTCTCCGCCACCAACGG
Organism: uncultured Acidimicrobiaceae bacterium; assembly: GCA_963811245.1. GTDB lineage: Bacteria > Actinomycetota > Acidimicrobiia > Acidimicrobiales > Salinilacustritrichaceae > Salinilacustrithrix. Next base: position 764,896 of record CAWEQL010000007.1, on the reverse strand, counting down.
GGACCTCGAGGAGCCCACGTTCGTGGTGTTCAACGGCCGCCCCGGCGCCGTCACGGGCGACCGTGCCCTCGGCACCTACCAGGGCGACACCATCAACACCGGCGAGTCGATCCGGCTCTTCGTGGGTGACATCGGGCCGAACCTCATCTCGAGCTTCCACGTCATCGGCGAGATCTTCGACAACGTCTACGTCGAGGGGTCGTTCAGCCTCGTCAACCACGACGTCCAGACGACGCTGGTCCCATCCGGCGGCGCGGCCGGCGTCGAGTTCACCGCCGAGGTGCCTGGCGACTACCTGATGGTCGATCACTCCATCTACCGAGCGGTCCACAAGGGAGCGAACGGCGTCATCCACGTCGAGGGTCCGCCGAACCCAGATGTCTACAACTCGGTCACCTACGACGAGGACGCTCGGGGGCAGGCCGCCGGCTGACGTGCCTGACAGGCGCCGACGGGCGCCGGTCCGGCGCCCGTCAGGCCGGGTCGTAGGTCCAGTCGGGGCGCTTGCGCCAGAATGGTCTCGTCGTACGTGGCGTGGCCGTCGGCGAGGTCGAGGAGCTTGGGGATCGGCAGGCGGCGCGGCCGGGGGCAGCGACCGAGGTCGACGTGCTCGTCGAACTCCTCGGGGAACGCACGCAGGATGCTGTCGACGACGATGCTGCTCCTCGATGGCGAGGTAGCAGCGGCTCCCGTCGGTGACGTGGCCGAGCCACCCGACGATGGCATCGATGTCCTCGCTCGTGGCCGGCGCCCGTTTCGAGTCGCTCGAGGTGCTGGGTGATCTCGCCCGATCCGAGCTTGCAGGGCGGGCACTGGCCGCACGACTCGACCGACAGGAACCGTGAGAACCGGTAGGCGGCGTCGACCATGCAGGTGGTGTCGTCGTAGACGATGAAGCCGGCCGATCCCATGCCGCTGCCGACGGCGGCGAAGCCCTCGTAGGTGACGGGCACGTCGAGGTGCTCGGCGGTGACGACGGCGTTGGCGACACCCGGAGAAGACGGCCTTGACCGATCGGCCGTCGGCGAGCCCGCTGCCGACGGCGTCGATCACGTCCCGCAGAGACGTGCCCATCTCGACCTCGCCGACGTCGGGTGCGATCACGTCGCCGACGACGGTGGTCACGATGGTCCCCGGCGAGTCGACCGTGCCCATGGTCCGGAACCAGTCAGCGCCGTTGGCGAGGATGTGCGGGACGTTGGACAAGCGTCTCGACGTTGTTCACCAGCGGTGGGGTTCGACCCGGCGTCGCGGGTCGTGCCCCGTCTCGGGGGCGTGGGCCTGCCAGCCCAGCTGCGGTGCGGTGGCGAAGAGGCCGTGCAGGTGCGGCGGCAGCCATCGGGGCAGCGGTTCGTTGCCCTCGATGACCTCGAGCATCGCCTTCTCCTCGCCGAAGAGGTACTCGTCGGGTCCGGCGACGATGGTGACCTTGCAGTCACCGCAGATCCCGGCGCTCTGGAACTCCTCGACGGCTCGGGTCACGAGCTGCGATCTCCCGCTCGAAGCTGGCCTTGAGGCAGATGAAGGCCTCCTCGGCCCCGACGGCGAAGCCGGCGATCACGACCCCCTCGACCAGCTGGTACGGGTTGGCGCGGATCAGCGCCCGGTCCTTGAACGTCCCCGGCTCTCCCTCGGCGCCGTTGCACACCAGGAAGCGGCGCTGGCCGGTCTGGGAGGCGACACCCGCCCATTTCGTGCCGGTCGGGAACCCGCCTCCCCCGCGCCCGCGCAGGCCCGCACGACCCACCTCGGCGATGGTCTCGTGCGCACCCATCTGCTGGGCCCGCTCGATGCCGCGCCCGCCGACGTCGGTCGAGAGATAGGCATCGAGTGAGGTCACCGGCTCGGCCGGCAGCAGGAAGGTCGTCATGAGGGGTTCCGATCCTACGTGACGTGTCTCCGCCACGGTCCGGCTGGACCTCGGGCCTCGGGCCTCGACGGTCAGCGGTCCTGGCGGAGCGGGTCGATGCGGCCCTCGGAGATGGCCCGGGCGACGATGCCCTGCTGGATCTGCTCGGTGCCCTCGAAGATGTCCATGATCTTGGCGTCACGGTGGAAGCGCTCGACGTCGTACTCCCGGGTGTAGCCGTAGCCGCCGAGGATCTGCATGGCCCGCTCGGTGACCCACGTCGCGGTGCGGCCGGCCTTGAGCTTCGACATCGAACCCTCGGCGTACTTGTAGCCGCCGCCGTTGCGGGACAGCCACGCCGCCCGCCAGACCAGCAGCCGGGAGGCGTCGATCTCGGTCTTCATGTCGGCGAGCATGAAGGCGATGGCCTGGTTCTCGAAGATCGGGACGCCGAAGGCCTCACGGTCGTGGGCGTATTCGAGCGCGATCTCATAGGCGGCCCGGGCGATGCCGACGGCCATGGAGGCAACCGCCGGTCGGGTGGCCTCGAACGTGGCCATAGCCGGCTGCTTCTCGCCCGTCTTGGCACCCTCACGAGCCTTGGCCAGCTTGGCGTCCAGCTTCTCCTTGCCACCGAGGAGCATGCCTCCCGGGACCCGGCAGTCGGTGAGGACGACCTCGGCGGTGTGGCTGGCCTTGATGCCGTGCTTCTTGTACTTCTGGCCCTGGGCGATCCCGGGGGTGCCCTCGGGGATGACGAAGCTGGCCTGGCCTCGTGAGCCGAGCGCCGGGTCGACGGTGGCGGTGACGACGTGGAGGTTGGCGATGCCGCCGTTGGTGGCCCACGCCTTGGTGCCGTTCAACACCCACTCGTCGGTGGCCTCGTCGTACTGGGCGCGGGTGCGCAGCGATGACACGTCGGAACCGGCGTCGGGCTCGGAGACGCAGTACGCCGCGATCTTCACGTCGTTCTCGTCGCCGAAGCACTGCGGGACCCACTCCATCACCTGCTCGGGCGTGCCGTTGCCGGCGATGCCGGCGGCGGCCAGGCCCGAACCGAAGATGGACAGCGCGATGCCGGCGTCGCCCCAGAACAGCTCCTCGAGGGCGATGGGCATCGTCAACCCGGTGGGGTCGCCCATCGACATGTTGGCGAAGAAGTCGAAGCCGTACAGGCCGATCTTGGCCGCCTCCTGGACGATGGGCCACGGGAACTCCTCGCGGTCGTCCCACTCCTGGCCCGCCGGACGCAGCACGTCCTTGGCGAACTCGTGGATCCAGTCGCGCAGCTGGATCTGGTCTTCGTTCAACTCGAGCGAGAACTCGGCCATGGGGGTTCCTCCGGAGGCTGGACGGTGGGGGGTGGGTGCACCGTCGACGGTCGACACAAGTTACCGAGGAGTAACCGTACGCCTCAAACAGCCCGGTTCCCTACCCGCGCAGGCAGGGAACCGTGGCGGGCGCGCCGAAGGACCGGTCCGCGACACCCAGACGAGTGCAGAAGGGGCGGCACACCATGGCGCAGGACCACGACGATCTCCGCAGCGACCGCGAGCTGCTGACCGCAGCGGAGGACGGTGACGAGCAGGCGTTCGCTGCGCTGTACGACCGCTACGCCCCCCTCGCGTGGCGTTTCGCCCTGGCGCTGTCCGGTTCGCCCGACGACGCCGCCCGCGTCGTGACCGAGACGTTCGCCCGCACGTTCACGATCGTGCGGGCCGGACGGGTCGCCCTCGACACCACCGTGCGCTCGCTCGTGCTCACCACGGTGCGCAACGTCGCCATCGACCTCCAGCGCGATGCCACCTCGGACACCTCCGCCGACACCGCCGCCGACGTATCGCACGAGACCCGGTTCGCCTACGCCGAGGGCGACGCCACCACCATCGCCGCCGCCTTCGCTCCGCTGCCCGAGCGGTGGCGCTCGGTGCTGTGGCTCACCGACGCCGAGGGCATGCGGATCGCCCACGTGGCGCCCGTCGTCGGCCTCGCTGCCCGGGCGGCGTCCTCCCTCGCCGCCCGGGCCACTGCCGGCCTCATCGAGCAGTACCTGCGGACCGACGTCGCCTCCACCGGCGACCGCAACTGTTCGCGTGCCGTCGCCCGTCTGGGCTCCTACGTCGCCGGCACGCTGCCCGCCGGAGACAGCGAGAAGCTCGAGCGCCACCTCGAGCTGTGCGACGGGTGCCGACGTCGACGTGCGTACCTCTACATCATCGGCTCGCAGCTCGTGCTGCTCGCCCTCCCCGTACCCGCCACCCTCGCCGACGACGCCCGCGCCGCGTGGGCTGCGGCGGTCGCCACCCCTGCCCGCCGCGGTCTGGGTCTGTCGTCGACGGCCGAGAAGGTCCTCGCCGGCGTCAGCGCCTTCGCCGCCGCCGTCGGCGTGCTCGGCGCCACCCTCTTCGACGCCTCGCACTCGCCCGCCGGAGACGACACCGCGGCGGCGCCGGTGACGCCGGCCGCCAGCAACGCCTTCGACCAGCCCGTTCCGGCCGATGCGCCCGTCGTCCTGCCGGCGCCTGCCCCCGTCGGCTCGGGCACCAGCGGCACCGGGGCCTCCGGCACGTCGTCGCCGACCGGGCTCTCCCGAGGTGACGTGGTCGGCACCAGCAACCCGGCGGGCGGTGCCACCCCCGCCACCGGCGTCGATCAGCCATCCCGGCCCACCGACCCCCGCACCACCGGCTCCACCGGCGGATCCACCGATCCGGGCTCCACCGACGTGGGGACGCCCGACAGCGAGACCCCGCCCGCCACCAAGGCGCCTGCGCCCCTCTCCGTCGGCACCACCGTCGCCGATACCCCGGTGGCGGTCGAGGTGGGCGACGACCCTGGCGTCACGGTCGGCCCCGTCAGCGTGGGGTCCGAGCCCGCGCCCGGCGACTCCACCGTGTCGGTCGACGGCCCGCTGGCGCCGCTCGACCCGGTGGTGTCACCCATCAGCACCGCGCTCGACACCGCCGGCACCACGCTCGGTCTCTGATCCGGCCGACATCGCGGCCGGCGGGCGGACGGGTGGACTCGTCCCGACCGCGCGTCTAGCGCGGTCGGACGGCCGTGCCCTCCGGGGTGTCCTGGACGACGTAGCCGTCGGCTTCGAGCTCGGCCCTGATCCGGTCGGCTGCCTCCCAGTCCTTGTCGGCCCGGGCCCGGTCTCGATCGGCGGCGAGGGCGAGCACCGTGGCGGGCACGGCGCCGACCTCAGCCCGGAGGTCGAGGCCGAGCACGTCGGCGATCTCGAGCGCGGCGGCAGCCACCGCCATGTCCTGTTCGCGGTTGGCGAGGCGGACGGCGTCGAAGAGGGTGGCCACGGCGGCCGGGGTGTTGAGGTCGTCGTCCATGGCGGTGCGGAACCGCTCGATGGTGGCCGCATCGGCCGTGACACCGTCGACGCGGTCGGCGAAATCCCGGGCGAAGGTGTCGAGCTTCTCGATGGCGGCCTCGTTGGCCCGCAGGGCGTCCTCGGCAACGTCGATCGGTGAGCGGTAGTGGGCGTTGAGGACCAACAGCCGGAAGGCGCGGGGATCGAAGGCGTCGAGCAGGTCGAGGAGGTTGGACACGTTGCCCAGGGACTTCGACATCTTCTGGCCGTCGATCTCCACCATGCCGTGGTGGAACCACCAGCGGGCGAAGGGCCGACCCTCGGCCACGGCCTGGGCGCGCTCGTTCTCGTGGTGCGGGAACTGCAGGTCGGTGCCGCCGGCGTGGATGTCGAAGCCCTCGCCGAGCAGGTCGAGGCTCATCACCACGCACTCCGTGTGCCACCCCGGCCGGCCGGCTCCGAACGGCGCGGGCCACGACGGCTCGCCCGGCTTGGCCAGCTTCCACAGGGCGAAGTCGAGCGGTGAACGCTTCTCGGCGTTGGCCTCGACCCGGGCGCCGGCCCGGAGGTCGTCGAGTGAGCCGTGGGCCAACAGCCCGTAGCCCTCGACCTTGGACACGTCGAGGTAGACGCCGTCGGATGTGGTGTAGGCGATGTCGCCGTCGAGCAGGCGGCCGATGAGCGCGACCATGTCGGTCACGTAGTCGGTGGCGTGGGGAGTGTCGTCGGGTCGGAGGATGCCGAGGCGATCCATGGCCTCGAACCACACCGCTTCGCAGCGGGAGGTGATGTCCTCCCACGGCCGGCCCTCACGGTTGGCGCGGTCGATGATCTTGTCGTCGATGTCGGTGATGTTCGAGACGAAGGTGACGTCGTTGCCGGCCCAGATCAGGTAGCGGCGGAGCAGGTCGTAGGTGACCTGGTTGCGGCCGTGGCCGAGGTGGGGGGGCCCGTACACCGTGGGGCCGCACGCGTAGATCGACACCCGGCCCGGATCGCGAGGCTGGAAGGGCAGGACGGCGCCCCGGGCGGTGTCGTACAGGTGCAGCACGCGACGGAGGGTACCGAACCTCCCCGGGCGCCCAGGCCTGGGTTCGGGCACCGGTCGCCGGGCGGATTCGTCGAGGCGCCGGCCCGTCAGTCAACTCTGGGAAGCGTGCTGGCGGAGCACACCTTCGACCAGATCGTGACGGACCAGCGCCCCGACAACGACGACCCCGTGGCGGGAACGGAGCCGGCGTCCGGATGGAACAGCCCGAGGGAAGCCCGCGCCCTGCTCCAGAACGAGCAACACTGTGGCGGCGGGAGGGGTGATCGCACCGGGGTACCCCGGGAGACACTTGCCAGTTCGGATGCCAGTTCGGGGCCGTGCCCGCCCCGGATCAGACCGCTCTGACCCGGCCCACCCGGGCGGCCTCGGAGCGGGAGGTGACGCCGAGCTTCTTGTACAGCCGGCGCCGGTAGGTGCGCACGGTGTTGTGCGACAGGTGTAACTCGGCGGCGATCTCGCGCTCGGTGAGCGATCCGCCGAGCATCCGCAGCACCCGCTGCTCGCCGTCGGTGAGGGGTTCGCCGAGGGCGGCGTCGCCGGCTCGGCTGAGGAACCCAGCGGTCCGTTCCGCCACCGCGACCAGCACACCCGGTTCCGGGCAGGAGTCGACGAGGGCGCGCAGGCGCCGCAACGCCTCCAAGGCACGGTGGCGGTCATTGTCAGCGCACTGGAACACCTCGGCGGCCAGGGCCATGGCCTCGACGACGGGCTCACGGAGCTCGTCCACCGACGCCTGGATCTCCTCGAGCCGGTCCGCCCCCGTCCGGACGCCGGTGATCACCCCGATGCACATGGCGGTGAAGCCGCCCGGACCCCGGTGCGGGCTGCGCAGGTGGGCGACGGCCATCTCGGCGTGGACCCGGGCCGACTCGTGGTCGAGCAACCAGTGGGCCAGAGCCAGGTGGCCGTGCAGCGCCGGCAGCGCGTGGGCGACGGCGCGCAGGTGGCGCTGGGCGCGCTCGAGCTGCACCACCGCCTCGTCACACTCGCCGGCCCAGAGGGCCGCGACCCCGATGTGCAGCCCCAGGGTGCCGCCGAGCGCACCCCGGTACCTCGACGTGAACGTGGGCGGCAGCGCGTGAGCCACCGCCTCGCCCGCTCGTACCTGGTCCAGCGACCGGAGGAGGTAGCCGCTGCGGCGCGACAGGTTGGCGCGGAGCATGGCCAACTCGCCACGGACGAACGCACCCCGATCGTCGGGGAGGTCGAGCGCCTCGACCAGCGCCGCCGAGCTGGCGGCCGTCGAGTCCTCGCCCAAGAACACCGACGCCCACGCCGAGGCCAGATGCGCCTCGACCAGCGTCGGCTCCGCCTGCGACAGCACCCCGCACCACTGCCGCACTGCCGCAGCATCTCCGGAGGCCGACCACCGCTGGTGGTTGGCGAGCAGGATGTCGGCCATCAAGACGGTGTCCTCGGCCCGGGAGGCGGTGCGCATCGCCTGCTCGAACAGCCCTCGTTCCGCGCACCACGTGGCGGCCCTGCGACACAGGTCGCGTGTCTCGACGGCGTCTGCGCCGCGCAACTCGCGGAGGGCGAACACCGTCACGTATCCGGGAAAACGGCGCCAGCCCGGCGACGAGCCCGGAAGGTCGGTGGCGAGGTGGAGCTCGGCGAGCCGGTCGAGCATCCATCCGGCATCGGCCCGGCCGGTCAGGTCCTCGCACATCGGACCGTTGACCTCGCCGAGCGCCGCCATCTGGAGGAAGAACTCGCGCGCCGCGGGGTCCAGAGATCGCAGCACGCGGTGGCGCAGGAACGACCGGACCGGATCCTCACCGGCGGCGAACGACGGCGCCGGGCCGCCGGGCTCACGACGGCTGGCGGTCAGGTAGACCCCGGCCGGCCAGCCCTCGGTCGCCCGGTGGATCTCGCTCGCCTCGTCGGCGCTCCATTCCTGACCCGTGCTGGCGAGGGCTCGGAAGGTCTGGTCGACGTCGAAGGCGAGCAGGTCCGGGCCGATCTCGACGACGGAGCCGTCGAGCGCGTCGTTGGACACGTCGACGGCGGCGGCGTCGGCCGTGATGAGCACCAGGCGCAGCGTCGGCGGGCGGTACCGGATGAGGGCGGCCATCCCCCGCTTGAGCGCCGGGTGGACCAGGCTGTGCAGGCTGTCGAACACGAGCGTGACCGGCGACGGCTCTCGGGCCATCGCCTCGATGATCGTGTCGGCGGCCCGGGACTGCCAGCCCGCACCGCCGACCAGGGACTCGATGTCGACCCCGGACGGCGAAGTCGGGAGCCGCCCGCCGCAACGAGGCGGCCACGTGGGCGAGGAGTCGCTCCGGGCCGTCCTGCTCGTCGATGGAGACCCACGCCACCGGGCCGCTGGTATCGCCCGCGGCCCATGACGCCACCAGCTGACGCTTGAGGTAGCCGGGCCCAGCCGACACCAGGGTCAGGCCGACCTCGTGCCCCCGGTCCAGCATCCGGCGAGCCGCCGGACGGTCGACGACATGGCGATGGAGGCTGGGAACCGTGATCTTTGCGTCGACGATCGGGATCCCCACCATGGCTGCCCCATGCTACGCACCCGATCGTGAGGGGTAGCCTCGGACCCCCCATGTGGGGGGCAGCGCCCCTGCGTGACGCCGCCCGCTACGCGACCTGGGCGACGCGGCGACTGCGTCGCAACCGGCGGCGCTCGCGTTCGGAGGTGCCGCCCCACACGCCGAAGCGCTCACGGTGGTCGAGGGCGTACTCGAGGCACTCGTCGCGCACGATGCAGTCGGCGCAGACCGCCTTGGCGGGGGCCAGCGATTCGCCCCGGTCGGGGAAGAAGATGTCCGGATCGAGGCCCCGGCAGGACCCGAGATCCATGAACGCCGGCGAGGCGAACAGGTCACCGGGTTCGGCGAACGTGGGCGTCGTCTCCGTCACGGGGACTGACGTGGGTGCGGGCATGGAGACTCCTGGTGCGATCGGTCTCCGCCCGACAGCCGTTCACCAGCGTAACCCGTGGAACGCCGGCGTCAAGATCTCCGTCAACGATCCTCGACGTCACCGACCGCCGGACCGCTGGGCGGGGCCTGGCTGCCCGGCTCGTTGTGGTCGCTGTCGACGTACTCGTCGGGCATGCCACCGGCCTCCGGTCCGGTCTCTCCCGACTCCGGTTCCTCCTGGATCCGCGGGTCGGTCGTGGGCATCGGGGAGCTCTCGTCTTCAGCGACCATGCCCACCCACTACCCACCGACAGCGCCTTTCTCGACCCCGTCAGGCCACCGGTACCCTCACGGCGTGACGACGATCCCCGACAAGCCGACGCTCGACGGCCTCGAGGCCAAGTGGCGGGCCATCTGGGACGAACAGGGCACGTACCGCTTCGACCGGACGAAGACGCGCGACGAGGTGTACTCGATCGACACGCCGCCGCCCACGGTCTCCGGTTCCCTCCACATCGGCCACGTCATGTCGTACACGCACACCGACACCGTGGCCCGCTTCCACCGCATGCGCGGCCAGGAGGTCTTCTACCCGATGGGGTGGGACGACAACGGCCTCAACGTCGAGCGCCGCGTCCAGATGCTGACCGCCACGCTGTGCGATCCGTCGCTCCCCTACGACCCCGACTTCACGCCGCCCCAGCCCGACGAGAAGGGTCGTCTTCCCAAGGACCCGGTCCGCATCTCACGGCCCAACTTCGTCGAGCTGTGCGAGACCGTCGTCGAGCAGATGGAGCACGAGTACCACGAGCTGTGGGCCACGGTCGGGCTCTCCGTGGACTGGGAGCACACGTACACCACGATCGGTCCGGTCGCGACCCGCATCTCCCAGAAGGGTTTCCTCCGGTTGTTGGAGGCGGGCACGGTGTACCGCTCGGGCGCCCCCACGCTGTGGGACGTCGACATGCGCACGGCGGTGGCGCAGGCCGAGCTCGAGGACCGCGAGGTCCCCGGCGCCTACCACAAGCTGGCGTTCACGCTGCCCGGTGGCGGCGGCCCCGACGGCGACGACCGTCTGGATCGACACCACCCGGCCCGAGCTGCTCCCCGCCTGCGTGGCGCTGGTCGCTCACCCCGACGACGAGCGCTACCAGCCCCTCTTCGGCCGGACGGTGGTCACGCCCCTGTTCGGCGCCGAGGTCCCGATCTGCGCCCACGAGCTGGCCCAGCCCGACAAGGGCACGGGCATCGCGATGATCTGCACGTTCGGCGACACCACCGACGTGGTCTGGTGGCGCGAGCTCGACCTGCCCATCCGCGCCGTGGTCCGCCACGACGGCCGCCTCGACCCCGACGTCACCTGGGGCGAGCCCGGCTGGGAGACGGTCGACGCCGACGAGGCCAACGCCAACTACGCCGAGCTGGCCGGCAAGACGGTGTTCACCGCCCAGAAGAACATCGTCGAACTGCTGATGAACAAGGGGAAGATGGATGGCGAGCCCCGGCCCATCACCCACCCGGTGAAGTTCTGGGAGAACGGCAAGAAGCCGCTCGAGATCGTCACCTCCAACCAATGGTTCATCCGCTACCCGCCAGCCGACGAGATCATCGAGCGGGCCAAGGGCCTCCGGTTCCACCCCGAGTACATGCGGGTCCGGTTCGAGGACTGGGCCCGAGGCCTGCAGGGCGACTGGAACATCACGCGGCAGCGCTTCTTCGGCGTGCCGTTCCCGATCTGGTATCCGGTCGACGAGGACGGCGAGGTGGACTACCTCTCCCCGATCGCCGCCACCGATGACATGTTGCCGGTCGATCCCACCACGGTGGCGCCCCCCGGCCACGACGAGTCCGAGCGGGGCCGGCCCGGCGGCTTCGTCGCCGACCCCGACGTCATGGACACGTGGAACACGTCGTCGATGTCGCCGCTGATCACCTCGCGATGGGAGGAGGACCCCGACCTGTTCGAGCGGGTCTTCCCCATGGACCTGCGGCCCCAGGCCCACGACATCATCCGCACGTGGCTGTTCGCCACCGTCGTCAAGATCCACGAGCTGTTCGACGTGCTGCCGTTCCGTCACGCCGCCATCTCCGGGTTCGTGGTCGACCCCGACCGCAAGAAGCTCTCCAAGTCGAAGGACAACGCCGAGGAAGGGCCGTTCGCGCTGCTCGAGCGGTTCGGGTCCGACGCCATCCGGTACTGGGCGTGCGGCGGCGGACCCGGTCGCGATGTGGCCAACGAGCAGGGCCAGATGAAGATCGGCCGACGGCTGGCCATCAAGTTGCTCAACGCCAGCAAGTTCGCGCTGGGTCTCGGCGAACCCCGCCCCGGGGCCACCGTCACCGAGCCCCTCGACAAGGCGATGCTGCTCTTCCTCGGCGACCTCGTCGACGAGTGCACCCGCGTCTTCGAGGACTACGACTATGCCCGTGCGCTGGAGCGGGCGGAGACCTTCTTCTGGAACTTCACCGACGACTACCTCGAGCTCGTGAAGGGCCGGGCCTACGGCGCCCAGGGCGATGCCGCCGCCGACTCGGCCAAGGTGGCCCTGCGCCTCGCCCTCGAGACGCTGCTCGGGCTGTTCGCCCCCTTCCTGCCCTACGTCACCGAAGAGGTGTGGTCGTGGTGGAAGGACGGATCGATCCACCGATCGTCCTGGCCCGACGCGCGCAGCCGCTCATCGAAGCGGCCGGCGGCCCCGACGACGCTGCCGGCGTGACGATGGCGGTGGCGTCCGAGGTGCTGTCATTGCTGCGCAAGGCCAAGTCCGACGCCAAGGTGTCGATGCGGACCGAGATCGCCTCGGCCACCATCACCGACACCCCCGAGCGCCTCGCCGCCTTCGAGCGGATCCGTGCCGACCTGGTCGAAGCCGGCACGGTGCTCGCGGTCGAGACGGTGGAGGGACCCGAGCTGTCGGTCGACGTGGAGCTGGCCCCCTCCGATTGACGTCGACCCTTCAGGCGAACTCGACCTCGGTGTCGTCGTCCTCGCCGTCGAAGTCGGCGTCGGCATCCGCATCACCGCCGTAGACCCCGAGCAGGTCGCGAGCCGACACGATCCCCACCAGCTCGCCCGACTCGTCCTCGACGAGGACGTGACGCACGTAGCGATCCATCATCAGGCCGGCGACCTCGTCGACCGTGGCCTCGACGTCGCACCACACGAGCTCGGTGCTGGCGAGGTCGAGCGCCGGCGTGGACGCCGGATCTCGTCCGGTGGCCACGGCGCGCACGATGTCGCGCTCGGAGACGATGGCGGCCGGTCGGTCCTCGTCACCGACGATCACGGCACCCAGCTCGCCGTCGGCCAGGGCCCGTGCCACGTCGGCGAGGGTGGCGTCGGCCGGAACACGGACGACGGAGTCGCCGGTGAGCATGGCCACGGCATACGAACCTGCGGGGGTGATCTCGCTCATGGCCCCATCGTGCCGCCACGTGCGCCACCCGCCCCAGGGGCAAAGGTCCCGATGCGATGCGCGCCGACGCTGGGCCATGATGCGGTCGTGGACCGAGACGACGCCCTCCGATGCTTGCGGACCATCTGCACCCGGTTCCCCGAGGTCCGGCATCGTCGACGACGCCTATCGGATGGTGGCGCCGAAGACCCTGGTTCGGCGCCTCGACGACGAGGACTGAGGGGCCCGCCGGCGCGGCTCAGCCGGCGAAGTGGGCGGCGACGTTGGCGACGCTGCGCTCGACGTTGTCCTGGTGGCCCTTCGGGTAGCCGAAGAGCTGAGGACCGGCTTGAGCGGCGACGTCGACATGTCGAACGTCTCCGTCACCCGCGTCTCGCCGTCCCCGGCCTGCGCCACCTCCCAGCGCCAGCGGTGCTTGCCGGGGTGGCACCACGCGATCTTCGAGCCCCGCTCGAACTCCACCACCCGGTTCGTGATGCGGTACGGGAGGCCGAACATCTTCATGGACATCCCGAACGTGTCTCCGACACCGGTAGCTCGTCGGGGCCGTGGCGGTCGCCCTTCACCGACCCGTCGCCGCTGATCTCGGGGTGGTTCGCCGGCCGGCAGACGAAGGCGAAGACCTCCTCGGGGGCGGCGTCGACGATGGCGGATGCGGACACGGAATCGTTGGCCATCACCACGGTCTACCTCCCCGGGAAATCGCTGTGGATCGCGCTCGGACGGCGATCGGGATCGGCAGCGATTTTCGGGTGGCGGGCCGTTAGCGTCGGAGGCGGATGGCCGCTCCCGTCACCGACCCCAGCGCCGACGCGGTCGCCCTCGTCCCGCTCGACGGCCCGTACTCGGTTCGTCTGGCCCTGCCGGGGCAGGGGCACCGCCTCCGACCCGACCTACGCCTCGCGCCCCGACTCGGTGCGCTTCGCCGCCCGCACGCCGGACGGTCCGGTTGCGACACGGGTCGCCGTCCGAGACGACGTCTCGCCGTGGAGGCATGGGGCGCCGGCGCCGGCTGGATGGTGGACCGCGCCGAGCACCTCGCCGCCCCCCACGACGATCCCCGCCCGCTGTGCTTCGACGATCCCCGCATCGACGAGGCCAACCGCCGCCACCCCGGGCTGCGTCACGCCGCACACGGATGCGTCGTCGACGGCGTTGCTCAGCCGGGCCATCGGCCAGCGCGTGCTGGCGGTCGAGGCCGGTCGATCGTGGGCGGGGCTGTGCCGGCGGCTCGGCGACGACGCCCCGGGACCGCTCGGCCTGCGCCTGCCCCCCGACCCGGAACGGATCGCCGAGACGCCGGTGTGGGATTCCACCGCCTCGGGATCGAGCAGCAACGCGCCCGCACCCTCGTCGCCATCGCCCGCAACGCCGGTCGCCTCGCCGAGGTGGTCGACCTTCCGCGGCCCGAGGCCTACGGCCGCGATGCGCGGCGGTCCCCGGGCTCGGTCCGTGGACGGTCAATGGCGCCGCCCGGACGGCGCTCGGCGACCCCGACGCCATCGTGGTCGGCGACTACTGGATCAGCCACACCGTCTGCTCGTTCTTCACCGGCCGCCCCCGGGGCAGCGACGAGGAGATGCTGGCGCTCGTCGAGCGGTGGGCGGGCCAGCGCGGCCGGGTCGAGCGCCTCGTCCACCTCTCGGGTCACCGCGTCCAGCGCTTCGGGCCGGGCAAGCGCACACCTCGTATCGCCCACCTCTGACTCCCGTCCCGCCGCCCTCCTCCCTCACCCCCAATCCGTTCTGGCACCACATCGAGCGGACCGTGGCCGACGAATGTGGCGCCAGTACGCCCCGCGATCCCGTTCTGGGCCCACGTTCGCCGGTCGGCGTGCGAACAACGTGGTGCCAGAACGGTGGGAGAGGGCGTGAGGAGGGCGGGTGTCAGTCGGCCGGGGCCGGGACGTTGGCCTCGAGCTCGGCGATGAACGGGGCGGCCGTCCCGTCGGAGGGCGCCCGCCAGTCGCCGCGGGGTGAGAGGCTGCCGCCACCGGAGACCTTCGGGCCGTTGGGCATTGCCGACCGCTTGAACTGGCTGAAGCCGAAGAACCGCCAGAGGAACTCGCGCAACCAGCCCTGGATCTGCTCCAGCGTGTACTCGTGCTTGCCGTCGTCGGGGAAGCCCTCGGGCCACCGGCCGGCGTCGGCGTCACGCCATGCGTGCCAGGCCAGGAAGGCCACCTTCGACGGGGCCAGGCCCTGGCGGGCGATGTGGTGGAGGAAGAAGTCGTGCAGCTCGTACGGGCCGATCCTGTCCTCGGTGCTCTGCATCGCCGGCTCGTCGGTCCCGGCGTTCTCGTGGGCCGGCACCAGCTCGGGCGAGATCACGGTGTCGAGGATGGCGAGCAGGATGCGGTCGGTCTCGTCGTCGAACTGGTCGCTGCTGACGCACCACCGGATGAGGTGCTGGATCAGCGTCTTCGGGACGCCGGGGTTGACGTTGTAGTGGCTCATCTGGTCGCCGACGCCGTAGGTGGACCAGCCGAGGGCGATCTCCGAGAGGTCGCCGGTGCCGATGACGAAGCCGTCGTTGTCGTTGGCGAGCCGGAACAGGTAATCGGTACGCAGGCCGGCCTGGACGTTCTCGAACGCCACGTCGTACACGGGTTCGCCGGAAGCGAACGGGTGGCCCATGTCGCTCAGCAGTTGCCGGGCGGCGGGGCGGATGTCGATCTCCTCGGCGGTCACGCCCAGCGCCCGCATCAGGGCCCAGGCGTTGGACTTGGTGGTGTCGCTGGTGGCGAAGCCCGGCATCGTGTAGCCGAGGATCCGCGACCGGTCGAGGCCCAGTCGGTCCATGGCCTTGGCGGCGACGATGAGGGCGTGGGTGGAGTCGAGGCCGCCGGACACCCCGATCACCAGGTTCTCACCGCCGGTGGCGCGGTAGCGGGTGACGAGGCCCTCGACCTGGATGTTGAACGCCTCGTAGCAGTCGGCATCGAGGCGCTCGCGGTCGTCGGGAACGAACGGGAAGCGGGCCACGGTGCGGCAGAGCGAGTCGGCGACGCCGCGGGGACCGTCGCCGTGGTGGTCGAAGCGCACCACCCGGAAGCGCGTCTCGGGGTGGTCGTTGGCCACGGCGGCGTCGTTGAAGGTGCCGGTCCGCATGCGCTCGAGACGGATGCGGGCGGCGTCGACGTCGCCGACCACCAGCTCCGGCTCGGTGGAGAACCGCTGCGAGTGCACGATCAGCTCGCCGAGCTCGTGCACCATGCCCTGCCCGTCCCACGCCAGGTCGGTGGTGCTCTCGCCGGGCCCGGCCGCCGAGTACACGTAGGCCGACATGGTCCGCATGGACTGCGCCGCGCACAGCAACAGACGATCCCGGGCCTTGCCGATGACGATGTTCGACGCCGACAGGTTGGTGAGGATGAGTGCCCCCGCGAGCGCACCGATCGACGACGGCGGCGTCGGCGACCACAGGTCCTCGCAGATCTCGACGTGGAAGTCGAAGGCGTCGTGGTCGCCGGCGACGAAGCGCAGGTCGGTGCCGAAGGGCACGGTGGTGCCGGCGACGTCGATCTCGGACCCGACGATGCCGGCGCCCGGCGCGAACCAACGCTTCTCGTAGTACTCCCGGTAGTTGGGGAGGAACGACTTGGGAACGACACCGAGGACCCGGCCCCGGGAGATCACGACGGCGCAGTTGTACAACCGTCCGTTGCGGGTCAGCGGTGCACCGACGAGCAACACCGGCCGCAGTTCGTTCGACGCCTGGACCACCCGGGCGACGGCCGCCTCCACCGCGCCGAGCAGGCCCCGCTGGAGGTGGAGGTCGTCGATGGCGTACGACGAGATGCCGAGTTCGGGGTACACCACGAGGTCGACGAGGCGGCGATCGGCCTCCTGGGCCATCTCGATGGTGGCGTCGGCGTTGCACTCGGGGTCGCCGACCGCGACCCGCGGCGTGGCGGCGGCCACCCGGACGAAGCCGTGCGTCACCGGGTCGTGGAACGGATGGGAGGTGTTCAAAGCATCTCGTCCATGAGCTCGAGCGCGACCCGCATGCACTCCACTCTGACCGGTCCACGCCCGATCGCGCCGAACCGTTCCACACCATGCCGGGTGGGTCGACCGTTCTGGGCCCATGTTCGTCGCTCCGGGTGCGGACGATGTGGAGCCAGAACGGACGGGTGGAACGGGGTTGGTAGGGTCGAACGGGTGTTCGCCTCCTGGCCGTGTCACCGGCCGCCCGTAGCATCGTCGCCGTGACCGTTCCCGGGCCTGCCGTCTTCGGCCGTGGCGCCGTCGTCGCCGACGGTGCGACGCCGCCCGCAGCGTGGTCCGCCGCGCCCGTCGTGACCATCGACGACGACACGCTGGCGGCACCCCGCGCCGTGGTCGAACGCCTGCACGACGCCTGGGCCACCCGGACGCCTGTGGTGGTCGACCTGCACGTCGACCCGGTCGAGTTCCGCCGGCCCGACATCCACGCCGTCGACCCGTGGGAGCTGACGCCCGACTTCGAGCTGTGGAACGACCGACTCCACTTCCTGGTCTGGAACAACAACTACGACTGCCGCACGGGTGAGCCGATCTGGTGGTGGGGGCGCAAGGCGGCCCGCATCGAGGGAACGCCCTCGGACGAGACCGATGCCGACGGCGATCTCGTACTGCCCGACGGCACGGTGGCGTGGGTCGACGGCGGCCCGCCCGACGATGTCGACCCCGGGTCCCTCGGCGGTGCCGTGCTCATCCGGGCCGATGCCGTCGACGTCGGCCGGCTCGATCCGGTGCCGGCGTGGACGCAACCGACCGCCGCGCTGGCCACCGACCAGCTGGCCGCGGTCAGCCATCGGGGCGGACCGGCGCGCATCATCGCCCCGGCCGGCTCCGGCAAGACCCGGGTACTGACCGAACGCCTCCGCCACCTCCTCGCCGACCGCCACCACGACCGCTCCGGCGTGCTCGCCGTGGCCTACAACCGCAAGGCCCAGGAGGAGATGGCGGCGCGCACCACCGAGCTCGGCGCCCGCATCCAGACGCTCAACGCCCTCGGCTACGAGCTGATCGGACGCCACGCCGGCGGTCGGCCATCGATGATCGACGAGCGGGAGGTCCGCCGACGGCTCGAGCCGCACCTGCCCAAGCTCCAGCACCGCCTCAACACCGACCCGATGGCGCCCTACCTCGAGGGCCTGTCGATCATCCGCCTCGGCCTCCGCGACCCCGACGAGGTCGAGCTCGAGGCGGACGCACCGGGCCTGGCCGACGCCGTCCGCCCGTATCGGGCCGGCCTGCGCCGCGACCGCGTGCTCGACTTCGACGAGCAGGTCGTCCACGCCATCGAGTTGCTGCTGTCCGACGGCGAGTTCCGCCGAGGCGAGCAGGCCCGCCACCGCCACCTCCTCGTCGACGAGTTCCAGGACCTCACCCCGGCCCACGTGCTGCTCCTGCGTCTCCTCGCCGCCCCGACCTTCGACGTGTTCGGCGTGGGCGACGACGACCAGTGCATCTACGGCCATGCCGGGGCCACGCCCCGGTTCCTGATCGACTTCGCCGAGCTGTTCCCCGGCGCCCACGAGCACGCCCTGCAGGTCAACTACCGCTGCCCGCCTGCCGTGGTCGACGCCGCCCGCCACCTGCTGTCCTACAACGACGAGCGGGTGGCCAAGACCATCGAGGCCGCCCGGCCCGACGCCGTCGCCGACGCGTTGACGGTCGGCACCCACGCCCCGGACGCGGGCGCCACCGCCCTCGTCGCTGCCGTCACCGATGCGATCGGGGCGTCGGGCGAGCCCGGCGCGGTGGCCGTGCTCACCCGCACCAACTCGCTGCTCCTCGCTCCGCACGTGGCGCTGGTGGGCGCCGGCGTCCCGGTGTCGTCGGTGCTGCGGGCCGACGTCCTCCAACGGGTCGGGCTCCGCGCCGCGCTGGCGTGGCTCCGGATCGCCACCGACCCCGGCGCCCTCGACCCCCGGGACCTGGTCGAGGTGTCGCGCCGACCCAGTCGCGGCTTCCCCCGCTGGATCGACAAGTGGCTCGGACGGTGCCGGTCGGGCCACGAGGTGGCCAAGGCCGCCGAGCGGATCGACGACGCCCGCGTGGCCGACAAGATGCTCGACCTCGCCGACGACATCGACCGACTCTCCGAGGTGGCTGCCGGCGCCACCACCCGCGAGGTGCTCCAGTCCATCCGCGACGACATCGGCCTCGGCGGCGCCATGGAGCTGCTCGACGGCCGCCCCGGCGCCGAGGGGTCGTCCCACCTCGACGACCTCGACGCCCTGCTCCAGGTGGCCGACATCCAGCCCGACCCCGAGCTGTTCGAGACCTACCTGCGCCGGGCGCTGCAATCCGACCGAGCCGAGGACGGCGCCGGCGTCACGCTGTCGACCGTGCATCGGGTCAAGGGCCGGGAGTGGCCCCACGTGGTGGTGTTCGGGGCGAACAGCGGGTTGTTCCCGCACCGCCTCGCCGAGGACGTCGAGGAGGAGCGACGCGTCTTCCACGTGGCCATCACCCGCGGCATCGACCACGTGACCGTGCTGGCCGACGCCGACCGGCCCAGCCCGTTCCTCGCCGAGCTCGACGGGACCGCGCCCCGGGGCGCCGCCCGCACCGGCGGGGGCCGGGGCGTGGCGCCCACGGCCCGCACGGCGTCGACGGCGGCCGGCGCCCGGTCGGCAGGATCTGGCAGCAAGCCAGCGGGATCTGGCCTCCGGCCAGCGGGATACGACGGGGACGACCTGGAGGGCGAGGACCTGGTGCTGTTCGAGGAGCTGCGCCGGTGGCGGGCCGAGGTGGCCAAACGCCAGGGCGGGCCGGCGTTCACCGTGTTCAACGACGCCACCCTCAAGGCCACGGCGCGGGCCCGGCCCGATTCGCTGCGGGCGCTGGCGGCCATCAAGGGCGTGGGCCCCACCAAGCTCGAGAACTACGGCGACGACGTGCTGGAGATCGTCCGCCAGTTCGCCTGAACACCGATGTCCCGGTGAGGTAGCAACCGCTCGGGTATCCGTCCATACTGCGGCCATGGCGCTGCCCTCCGACGAGCCCTCCGGCGAGTCCCTCGACGACGACTTCCGGTGCGCGGTGTGGACGGCCGGCCAGGGGTTCGACACGATCGGGTCGGCCACCGAGTTCGACCGGCTGGTCACCGTCGAGGTGCCGTTGCCGTGGCCGCCGGCGGTGGAGGACATGGAGTGGGTGGCGGCCGTCGACCGTCCGCACGGCACCCGGATCCAGGCCATCGTGGCCGAAGCGGGCCGGCTCGACGGGTCGGTGATGCTGACCCGATGGGAGCGCACGGGCGCCACCTTCGCCGGGCACGACTGGCTCGTGTCCGCCGGCGATGTCACCTCGGCGCTCGCCTTCCTGGTCGACGGCGAGGATCCGGCCGACGTCGGGTTCGGCTCGGTGAGCGACGCACCGGCCGAGGTGCTGATCTGCGGCCACGGCACGCGTGATCGCTGCTGCGGCGGGCCGGGGACGCGCCTGACCATCGAGGCCCGCGCCGCGCTGCCCGAGGTCAGGGTGCGGCGCACCAGCCACCTCGGCGGCCACCGCTACGCCCCCACCGCCCTGACCCTTGCCCGACGGGCGGATGTGGGCTCACCTCGACACCGACGCGCTCGTCGGCATCGTGCGGCGGACCATGCCGGCGCCGGAGGCCCGCGAGCTCTACCGCGGCAACGTCGCCCTCGACGGGTTCGCCCAGACGGTCGAAGCGGCGGTGCTGGCCGGGTCGGGGTGGGACGCCGTCGACTTCGAGGACCTGTCGGCCGCCACCGTCGTCGACGGCGACCGGGCCGAGGTCACCCTGTCGTGGACCACGGCCACCACCTCCGACGAGCGGACGGCGGTCGTCGAGATCGCGCAGCGCTACCCGGTGCTGCAGTGCGGCCTCGACCCGAGCCAGGCCGAGAAGACGGCCCCCGAGTACCGCCTCCGCTGACGGGCCGAGCGAGCCCCGGTCCGGTCAGGCGTCGGTGGAAGGATCGGTCATGGCCAGCGGGTCGACCCAGGCGTCGAACTCCTCGCTCGGTGAGGAAGCCCGAGCTCCAGGGCCGCCTCCCGCAGCGTCGTGCCCTCGGCGTGGGCCTTCTTGGCGATCTTGGCCCCCTTGTCGTAGCCGATGTGGGGGTTCAGGGCGGTCACGACCATCAGGTTGCGGGCCAGGTTGCTCGGCGATGCGCTCCCGGTTGGGCTCGATGCCCTGGGCGCACTGCTCGTCGAAGCTGCGGCACGCCTCGCCGAGCAGGGCGATCGACTCCAGCACGTTGTGGGCCATGACCGGCTTGTAGACGTTGAGCTGGAAGTTGCCCTGGCTGCCGGCCATCGCCACGGCGGTGTCGTTGCCGAAGACCTGCACGGCCACCATGGTCAGCGCCTCGGCCTGGGTGGGGTTGACCTTGCCGGGCATGATGCTGGAGCCGGGCTCGTTGGCCGGGATGTCGAGCTCGCCGATGCCGTTGCGGGGACCGGAGGCGTACCACCGGACGTCGTTGGCGATCTTCATCAGCGCGCCGGCGAGCGTGCGCAGAGCGCCGCTGGTGGTGACCAGGGCGTCGTGGGCGCTGAGCGCGGCGAACGGGTTGGGTGACTTCACGAACGGCGTGGCCGGTGAGGCGGGCCAACTCGGCGGCGGCCTCGTCGCCGAACTGGGGATCGGCGTTGAGCCCGGTGCCCACCGCGGTGCCACCGATGGCCAGCTCGAGCAGGCCGGCCTCGGTGCTGCGCACCGTGGTCGAGCGCGGCGTCGATCTGGTGCGACCCAGCCGCCGATGACCTGGCCCAGCGTCACGGGCGTGGCGTCCTGGAGGTGGGTGCGCCCGACCATGACGACGTCGGCGAACGCGCTCGGCCTTCGCGGCCAGCGTGTCGCGCAGCTCGGTGACGCCGGGGTAGAGCTGGCGGTGGAGCGCCAGCTCGATGGCGACGTGCATGGCGGTGGGGAACGTGTCGTTGCTCGACTGGCCCCGGTTGACGTGGTCGTTGGGGTGCACCGGCGTCTTGGAGCCCATCTCGCCGCCGGCCAGCTCGATGGCCCGGTTGGAGATGACCTCGTTGGCGTTCATGTTCGACTGGGTGCCCGAGCCGGTCTGCCAGACGACGAGGGGGAAGTGGTCGTCGAGGTCGCCGGCGATGACCTCGTCGGCGGCCCGCACGATCAGCGCCGCGATGTCGGCGTCGAGCTGGCCGAGCGGCGCGTTGGCGGCTGGCGGCGGCCCGCTTGACCAGGCCGAACGCCTCGATGATCGGCCGGCCCCACACGAATCGGTCGCGCCCGATCGGGAAGTTGCCGATGCTGCGCTGGGTCTGCGCGCCCCAGTACCGGGTGGCGTCGACCTCGATCGCGCCCATCGAGTCGGTCTCGGTGCGTGTGGTGGCAGGTGTCGAGCTCACGGCTCGACGTACCGCCGACCCCCGATCTCATCCGCCCCGGGCGTTGGATGGAGGATTCCGTGACCTCGTCACGGGGAAGCCGGCCACGTCGATCAACCACTCCATCGATTCGATGCCGGTACGCTCCGATCGCGATGGCCAGCCGGTGGACCTCGTCCTCGGTCATCGATTCCGCCGGTGGTGCGATGGGCTTCCTCGATCCATCCGATCGCCCGACTCGTCGAGGAGCAGCGCGACCATGGCGACGCCACGCCGAGACGCCGGGCGTCGCTCTGCGCCCGTGATCCTGTTCTCGGTGATGGACCGGCTGTACGGCGAGGCCCGGACGCTCGAGAAGTTCCGGGTGCTCGAGCTCGTCGGCCCGGGTGCCGTACCAGGCGTGGGAGAACGTCGCCTACGTCGCCGTGACCCACACCGCCCGCCAGCCCGGCCTCGCCCGCCGGGTCTTCGACCGGGTCCGGACGCCCGCTTCGAGCAGGACAACGAGCAGTGGCACCTGCTCATCCTCGAGGAGCTGACCGGCGACGACGCCACGCCCGTGGATCCGGACCCGGATCGTCCCCCAGGTCATGGCCTTCGTCTACTACCAACTGTCGTGGTTCCTGTACGCGGTGAATCCGGCCGGCGTGGAGCTACCGGCTCAACGCCGACTTCGAGGACCACGCCGAGCACGAGTACGCCCTGCTCGTCGACGAGAACCCGGCGTGGGAGGAGGACCCCTACGACCGGCGAGTTCGCCAAGGACTTCGGCGCCTTCGACTCCCTGGCCGATCTGTTCCGCCAGATCGGCTACGACGAGCGGCTCCACAAGCTGGAGAGCGAAATGGTGATGGACGAGGCCCGCTTCGGTTGACCCGGGTGTCCGAGGGCGCCTTGATCGACGGGTTGCGGGCCGTTGCGGACCAGCTCGAGTGGCGCTGGCCCGGCAGCGCCGAGCAGCTCCGGGCCTTCGCCCGGGCTATTCGCCCGCCGCAGTCGTGATCCGGTCGCGCAGCTCGTACTTGAGGACCTTGTTGCTGGCGTTCATCGGGAGAGCGTCGACCACCGAGACGAGGCGGGGGACCTTGTAGTTGGCCATCTGGTCACGGCTCCAGGTCACGATGTCCTCCGGCGAAGGCCGCGCCCCCGTGCGGGGCACCAGGAACGCGGCGCAGACCTCGCCCATCCGCTCATCGGGCACGCCCACCACCGCGACCTGCGCGATGTCGGGGTGCCGGCCGAGGATCGCTTCCACCTCGGCCGGGTACACGTTGAAGCCGCCGGTGATGAACATGTCCTTGAGCCGGTCGGTGATCTTGAGGTTGCCGGCGGCGTCGAGCACGCCGATGTCGCCGGTGTGCAGCCATCCGCCGGCGTCGATGGCCTCGGCGGTCGCCTCGGGGTTGCCGATGTAGCCGAGCATGAGGTTGTAGCCGCGCACCCAGATCTCGCCCGGCTCACCGGGCTGTGTCGATGCACCCTGGTCGTCGACGGTCTTCACCTCGACGCCTTCGATGGCCCGACCGTCCGATGACGAGATCAGTTCCGGCGGGTCGTCGTGGCGGTTCATGGTGACGATGCCGTGTGCCTCGGTCAGCCCGTAGCCGGTGACCACGGTCTCGAACCCGAGGACCGACCGCATGCCCTCGAGCATCTCCACCGGCACCGGCGCCGCACCCGTGACGGCGAGCCGCAGGCTGGACAGGTCGCAGCGACCCGAGGTCGGGGTGGTTGAGCATCGTCTGGTAGATCGCCGGCGGACCGGGGATCATCGAGATCCGCTCCTCCTCGATCCGGCGCATCACCGACGGCACGTCGAACACCGGGTGCGGGACCATCGTCGACCCTCGCAGGATGCAGGCCAGGATCCCGGCCTTGAGCCCGAACGAGTGGAAGAACGGGTTGATGATCAGGTACCGGTCCTCGGCCCGCAAGCCCACCACGCCGCTCCACTCCCAGAAGGCGCGGATGGAGGCGGCGTGGCCCATCATCGCCCCCTTCGGAGCGCCGGTCGTGCCGGAGGTGAAGAGGATGTCGCACATGTCGTCGCCGGCGACGGCGGCGGCCCGGGACGCCGTTTCGGCGGCGGTGGCTCCCTCGGCACGGTCGAGGAACGCCTCCCACGACACCGTGCCCTCGGGCGCCGGCCCCCGGAACACCACGATCTCCTCCACGCAGTCGGGCACGCCGCCGTCGGCCGCCCGGAGGAGCGACACGTAGTCGGTGTCGAGGAAGTCGGTGACGGTGAGCAGCATGCGGGCGCCGGCGGTGCGGATGTTGTGTGCCGCCTCGCTGCCCTTGAAGCGGGTGTTGAGTGTGGCGACCGCTGCACCGATGCGGTGGACCGCGCACGCCGCGACCACCCATTCGCCGATGTTCGGCGACCAGATGGCGACCCGGTCCCCGTGCTCGATGCCGCTGGCCACCAGCGCCCGGGCGGCGACGTCGACCCGGTCGGCCAACTGGGCCCAGGTCAGCCGGAGGTCGCCGTCGACGAGCGCCTCGCGGTCACCGAAGCGCTCGACCGCTCGGTCGAGGGCGGCCGGGATGGTCTGGGGCAGGTCCGGTGGCGGCGCCATCGGGCCAGCATGCCGCACGATCTGACACAGCGTCAGATGCGACGCCGTCGGCGCGATGCGGGCGGCAACTTCGTCCCGTCACGAACATCGTCCCTGCAGTCCCATATATGGGATTGCAGGGACAGAGTTCGGATCGACGCCGCCGGCGCCGGCGGGAGACTCGGAACGAACCGACGAGGCGCGCCGGTGGCGGGGCGCCGACCGCCGG
Source organism: uncultured Acidimicrobiaceae bacterium (assembly GCA_963811245.1). Lineage (GTDB taxonomy): Bacteria > Actinomycetota > Acidimicrobiia > Acidimicrobiales > Salinilacustritrichaceae > Salinilacustrithrix. Next base: position 740,257 of record CAWEQL010000007.1, on the reverse strand, counting down.
GTCAAGCTGGCGCCGTGACCTTGAACCCGCCGACGCAGTACGCCGACGACGCCAACCTGCGGGCCCGCCAGCGGCTGTGGGACCACCAGGACCCACCCTTCGACCTGGTGGCGTGGGTCCTCGAGGTCGCCGGCGCCGCCCCGGGCCGGCGGGTGTTGGAGGTGGGCTGCGGGAACGGCGTGTACCTGCGCGAGCTGGTCCGCCGGGGCGTCGAGGTGGTCGGTTGCGACCTCTCGATCGGCATGCTCCGGGCGGCGGGCCGAGCTGCGCCCCGGATCAACGGCGACGTCACCGCTCTCCCCGTGGCCGACGACGCCTTCGACGTCGTCCTCGCGCCGCACATGCTGTACCACGTCCCCGACCGGGAAGCGGCGGCCCACGAGCTGCGGCGAGTGCTGCGACCCGGCGGCTGCTGCGTGGCCGTGACCAACGGGGCCGGGCACATGCGGGCGCTGCGCCGGCTGGTCGAGGAGGCGGTGCGGCAGGTCGATCCGACCTGGGAGATGCGCAACCCGTCGACGCACGCCTTCTCCCTCGAGAACGGTGCGGCGCAGCTGGAGGCCGCCTTCGACGAAGTCACCTGCATGCGGACGAACGCCGCTCCTGTTCCCATCCGCGACGCCTCGCTGGCCACCGACTACGTCGCCAGCGTCGGCGACCACTACGCGGCCGACGCCGGCCGGCCGTGGGCCGAGGTCGTCGAGCACGTGCGCCGTGAGGTGCAGCGCACGATCGACGCCGACGGGGTCTTCGAGGTGGCCGGCGACACCGGGGCGTTCGTCTGCCGCTGACACCGGCAACCTTGGCCCGTCACGAACATCGTCCCTGCAGTCCCATATATGGGACTGCACGGACAGAGTTCGGATCGACGCCGCCGGCGCCGGCGCACGGGCCGTACACGAGTGCTCGATACGGTGCGACCATGACGAGCGAACGGGACTGGGCCCGGCCGGTGGTGCACTGGTCGATCGACGCCGTCGACCCGGCCGGGCAGCGCCGGTTCTACGCCGAGCTGTTCTCGTGGGACATCGGCGACGGCGTCTTCATGCCGATCCCGGCCGGATTCGGAGGACCCGAGCCCGGCCCGGCCGGCCACATCCAGCCGGGCGAGACGCCCCGGGTCACGTTGTACGTACAGGTCCGCGACCTGCGCGAGAGCCTCGACCGCGCCGTCGAGCTCGGTGGCGCCATCGTCGCCGAACCGTTCCAGCTGCCCGGCCAACCCACGCTGGCCCAGATCACCGACCCCGAGGGCAACCCGGTGATGCTCGTCCAGCAGTAGAGCCGTTCCGCCGGAGGGCCGTTCCGCCGGAGGGCCGTTCCGCCGGAGGCCAGGCCGGCGCGATCACAGCGGCGGAGTCAGGCCGGCGGAGTCAGGCCGGCGAGTGACACACCGCTTCGACGTTGTTGCCGTCCGGGTCGCGCACGAACGCCCCGAAGTAGTTGGGGTGGTACTCGGGCCAGATCCGGGGCTCGTGGAGGACCTCAGCGCCCGCCTCCACCGCGGCGGCGTAGAAGGCGGTGACCGCATGTCGGTCCGGCGCAGTGAAGGCGATGTGCGACTCGCGGAACCCGTCGCCGGAGTTGAACGGACCGATCCAGAAGTCGGGCATGGGCGGCACGCCGTAGCCGATGATGTCGCCGAACTCCATGACGCGCTCGCCGCCGATGGTGGCGAGGACGGCGTCGTAGAAGCGGGCGCTGGCGCCGACGTCGGCGCACTGGATGGAGAGGTGGTCGAGCATCCCCGCATCATCATCCACCCACCCCGTTCTGGCCACCCTGGCCACACGCATCCCGACCCGGCCACGAGCCGCCCGGCCCGGGCGCGGCTACTCGATACGCAGCGCCTCCGCGGTCACCGTGCGTGAGGCCAGCCGGGCCGGAGCGGCGGCCACCGCCACCGCCAGCACCAGGACGATCGGCGCCAGCAGCGACAGGAGGCCGACGGGGGTGACGGGTTCGGCCACGATGCCCAGCTCCGACGCCGCCACGTCCCAGAGCGAGCGGCCCAGCGTGATGCCCACGGGGAGAGCGATGACGAGGGCGATGACGGCGATCGACGCCGCCTGCCACCGGACGGTCCGGCGGATCTGGCCGTCGACGAAGCCGAGCGCCTTGAGGAGGGCGAGGTCGCGGCGGCGCCGGCGGACCACGGTCACCAGGGCGTGGACGAGCGTGGCGGCGGCCACGAAGCCGAGCAGACCGGCGAGCAGCATCGGGATGCTCCGGACCCGACCGAAGTCGACGATGTCGATCGGTGTGCCCGGTTGGTACACCTGCACGTACGGCAGCTCGGCGCGCAGGGCGGCCATGCCGTCGCGGCGGGCGGTGTCGGACGCGAACCGGACCAGCACCGCGTTGGGCGGTGGGCCGTCGGGGACGGCGCGGAGCAGGGCCTGGTAGGGGAGGATCGCGCCCTCGCCGAAGATGCCGTTGTCGCCCACCGGCGGGAGCACCACCTGGCCGACGATGCGCAGCTCCGCCGAGCCGAGGCCGTCCACATCGACGACGACCGAGTCGCCGACGTGCTTGTGGAGGGCATCGAGCGTCTTGCCGCCCAGGGCGATCTCGTCGGGAGCGACCGGCTGGCGTCCCTCGCGGGCCGGAGGGAGGACGGAACCGCGGACCACGTCCATGGCGATGGCATCGGCGGCGACGTCGTCGACGTGCACCGGGACGGCTGTACCGCCGACGCTGAGCGCCTCCACGCCGGGCATGGCCGACAGCGCCGGCACGATGTCGTCGAGGGCGCGGTTGTCGCCGAGGCTGGGCGAATCGATCTCGGCGTCCCAGGCCACGCCGTAGAGCCGGGGCGTCGACGTCAGGTGGTCGACGCTGGCCCCGAACGTGATCGCCGCGGTGAGGGCCGTGAGCCCGATGATGACGCCGGCCAGCGTGGTCCGCACCGGGACCGCGGTCCGGCCGTGGCCGGGCTCGGTGGCCAACCGGACGCCGGTGACCATGGTGGGCGGCGCCGACGCCCGCGCCAGCCAGTTGGTGAGGCGGGAGGCCCGGGTCCGGTGGTCGGACAGCATCCGTGCCGACGTGCCCGCCCGCCGAGCGGCCCGCCGGCCGGGCACGGCCGAGATCAGCACCGTGAGCACCACGATCAGCCCGCCACCGACCCCGATGGCGACGGCATCGAAGGCCAGGCCCGGATGGGGTTCGGCGAGGCGGGCGGAGCCGATCGGCATGAACGCCGACCCGGCGTAGGCCACGGCGCTGGCGACGGCCCCCGCCACCAGCGCCACCGCGGCCGTGCGCACCAGGACAACACCGAGCAGCTGGGCGTGCGTCATGCCCATGGCCTGCAGCGTCGGGAAGTCGTCGGACTCGAGCAGGATCTGGCGGGAGACGAGCTGGCTGCCGACCAGCAACACCGTGAGCCCGCCGAGCGCGGCGAGGATCCACAGGGCGTCGGCGAGGAACCGGAACGAACGCTCGACCTTCACCGCCTGGGCGGCGGTGGAGCTCACGAAGGCGGGACCAGCGGAGAGGCGCTCGGCGTCGGCTTCGAAGCGGGGGTAGTCGGCCGCGCCGCGGGCGAGGGCCACGCCCAAGGCCTGGGAGGCCACGAAGCGATCAGCGTTGGCCGACACGAACGCGCCGCTCACCACGTTGAGCGCGCCACTGCCGCCGTCACCCGCGGTAGGGAAGTCGCTCGGCTCCACCGTGACGCCGACGACCCGGAGCGGCACCGGAACGGTCGCGGGGTCCTCGAGTGGCGAGGAGGCGTCGATGAAGTGCACGGTGATGGTCGACCCGAGCTCGGCGTCGAAGCGATCGAGGTTGAACGTGCTCATCGCCACCTCGTCCATGGCGGATGGTTCGGGGAGACGGCCACGGAGCACCTTCGGTCGACTCAACCGGCCGGAGCCGGCCACGACCGCCACGAAGTCCGTGCCGTGGGCGATGTCGTCGGCAAAGCCGGTGAAGCCGTCGTAGCGCTGCCACTCGCTCACCTCGGGGAGCTTCGCCACGGCATCGAGGTCGGTGCCGCCGCCCGAGTACACGACGTTGAAGACGATGGCGTCCATGGCATGGGAGGCGGTGAGCAGGCGCGGGTAGGCCGACTCGGTGCGCCGGGCGCCGGCGGCGACGGCCACCACCGCACCCCCGAAGACCCCGATCATCACCGCCAGTGCCAGCCAGCTCCACCGCCGGGCCCGCAGGTCGGCGCCGCTGCACCGCCACACCGCCCTCATCGTCTCTGCACGCTGACCGCGGCCCGGATGCAGGCCTCCACGGGAATCACCTCGCCCTCTCCGTCACCTCCGGATGACGGTAGCGGTGGGCGACGAACGGTTCGATGGTGCCAGCACCACAGCGGCCGACCGGCCAGCACCCGACGCGGACGGGGTCGTGCGTCAGTCGAGGGTCTCGTAGCTGCGGACGACGGAGGTGTCGGCGTCGATGCAGGCGAGGAAGTCGTGGGCCGCGGGATGATCGGCACGTCCGGGGGAGGCGGCGTCGGCGGCACTGCCCCAGAGCGTCTCGACCAGCCACTCGCCTTCCACACCGCGGGCGCGTCGTGCGGCGGACGAACCCGGGACAGAACGGGGCCGACTCGGTCTGGACGCGGCGGTCGGCGGCCAGGAAGGTGTCTTCGTCGACGCCGTCCCGCAACCGGAAGGTGTGGAGCTCGATGATCACGAGACGAACCGGAGCCGACGGTCGAGATGTCAGCGGGCGCCGGCGAGCTGCTTGGCCGAGCGCACCAGGGCCTCGTTGGGCTCGGGGGGCAGCTCGGTGAGCGGCTCGGCCACCTCGGCCGGCGTCGGTCCCACCCGTTCGGCGACGGGCGCCAGCGCGTCGAGGTCGAACTCGTAGAACGCCGCCGCCGACCCGCCGAGCACGGCCCGCACCTCGTCCTCGGGTCGGCCGCTGAACACCTGACGCAGGTGCTCGCGGGTGAACGGCGCCGTGCCCTCGTTGTGCGGGTAGTCGGCGCCCCACATCACGTGGTCGGCCCCGAGGATGTCGATGACGCACAGGTCGGCCGGCGTGGGCTGGCTGATCCCGAGCCACAGGTTGCGGCGCACGTAGTCGGTGGCCGAGTGGGGCAGGACGTGCTCGTCGGAGAAGCGCAGCTCGCCCACCCGACCCGTCTCTCGCACCGAGTGCAGGATCATGTCGAGGTTCTCGAGCAAGCCGGGCAACCACGACGCACCCGACTCGGTCATGACGAACTTCAGGCCGGGGAAGCGCTCGAACACGCCCGAGGTGATGAACTGCACGAGCGGCCGCTGAGCGTAGAAGGTGGCCTCGTTCACGTACAGGAGCGCAGTGGCGAGGTACGGGCCGTGGTTCGGCAGACCGGTGCCGCCGTGCACCGTGACCGGCATGCCCAGCTCCTCGCACACTGCCCACAGCGGGTCGTACACCGGGTCGATGTAGGGCTTCACCCAGTGGCAGTCGGGCGCGATGTTGGGGATGAGCACCCCGCCGCGCAGCCCATGGGCGTGGCACCAGGTGACGTCCTCGATGGCGTCGTCGATGTCGTTGACGAAGATCTGGCCCAGGCCGGCCCGGCGCTCGGGGAAGCGGGAGCAGAAGTCGACCATCCAGCGGTTGTGGGCGCGGATGCCGGCCAGGCGGTGCTCGTAGTCCTTCTCCTGGGGCGGGCCGACGAAGAGCACGAAGCTGGGAAAGAACGGGGGCACGGTGTTGGGGAACACGACCTCGCCGGCGATGCCCTCGGCCTCGAGGTCGGCGTTGCGCACCTCGTCGTCCCAGTTCCGGACCCGACCGCCGTCCTGCAGGTCGCGGAACGGGTTCTTGTACTTCTCCCGCCAGGCGTCGAAGTCGTCGCGGTAGGCGGGGTCGAGGAACTCCCGGTACTGGGCGTGGCTGCCGCCGGCGTGGCAGTCGGCCGAGATGATGGTGTAGCGGTCGCTCATCGGATCCCCCGTCGTCCCTGACGTGCTGTCAGATCCACGGTAGCGCCGGCGCACTACGGTCCAGCCATGCGTGCGTTCGCCTTCCTGCGCGGCATCAACGTCGGCAACCGGCGCCCGAAGAAGGACGAGCTGATCGCCGCCATCGCCGGTGACGGGATCGACGACGTGTCCACCTACCAGGCCGCCGGCAACCTCGCCTTCACCACCGACCTCGGGCCCGACGAGCTCGAACCGGTGCTCGAACAGCGGCTCGAAACGACGCTCGGCTACGAGGTGGTCACGCTCGTCCGCGCGCTCGACGACCTCGTCGCGCTGGTCGATGATCTCCCGGAGCTGGCCGACGGAGAGAAGCACCAGGTGGTGTTCTTCCGCGACTCCCCCGACGACGAGGTGCGAGCGGCGTACGAGTCGGCGGCCGAGGACACCGACCGACTCCGCTGGCGCGACCGTGAGCTGGTGTGGACCCACGTCGGCGGGATGATGGACTCCGGGCTGTCGAACGTGGCCCTGGCCGGCGACGGTCCCCCGCAGACCGTGCGCACGGCGGGGACGGTCGAGCGCCTCGTGGCCAAGTTCCGCTGACCGGCCGCCGCCCCCTACATTCGCTCATCTGACACACCGTCAGAAACTGCCCGCCGACCCGCCGCCCACAAACCGCCGCCTGCCCGAACCGCCGCTCGCTCGACCCACCGGACCGCCGCCCGCCCATGCAGCTTGCCCCCACCGCAACCGAGGCCGCCTTCCGCACCGAGCTGCGCGCCTGGCTGGCCGAGGTGCTGCCCACGGTCGGACCGCCGCCCGCCGACCGGGAGGACTGGGGGGCCAAGTCGGCCTACGAGGTGGCGTGGCAGCGCACGCTGTTCGACGCCGGCTACGCCGGCATCTCGTGGCCGGCCGAGTACGGCGGTCGGGGTGCGACGCCGGCCGAGGAGCTGATCTTCCTCGAGGAGACCGAGGCCGCCGGCGCGCCGTACGTGGGATGCAACTTCGTCGGCACGCTGCACGCCGGCCCCACCATCGGCGTCGAGGGCACGCCCGAGCAGCGGGCCCGGTACCTGCCCGGGATCCTGCGCGGCGACGACATCTGGTGCCAGGGGTTCTCCGAACCCGAAGCCGGCTCCGACCTCGCCTCGCTCCGCACCACTGCGGTCCGCGACGGCGACGAGTACGTGGTCAACGGCCAGAAGATGTGGACGTCCAACGCCCAGGTCGCCCGCTACTGCGAGCTGCTCGTCCGCACCGACCCCGACGTGAAGAAGCACGCCGGCATCACCTGGCTGGTCATGCCGATGGACTCCCCCGGCATCGACATCCGGCCGCTGAAGTCGCTCACCGGCGGCCCGGAGTTCAGCGAGATGTTCCTCACCGATGTGCGCATCCCCGTGGCGAACCGGGTCGGCGACGAGAACGACGGGTGGCGGGTCGCCATGGTCACCTTCGGGTTCGAGCGGGGCACGGCGTTCGTGTCCGAGCTGCTCGGGTCGATGGCGCTGGTGGCCGACCTGGCCGACGTCGCCCGCACCACCGGTGCCTGGGACGACGCCGGCATCCGCCGCGACCTGGCCCGTGTCTCGGCCGAGCTCGACGCCCAGTGGGCCTACACCAAGCGCAACGTCAGCCGGGCCGCCCGCCACGGCAACACCGGCGTCGGCGGGTCGATCTTCAAGCTCGGCTACCACGGCACCCGCCACCGCCTCGGCGACCTCGCCATGCAGGTCCTCGGCCGGGACGGGCTGGCCATGGGCGCTCGCCTCGGCGCCGAGGACCACGTCGAGGAGCGGCTCTATGCCCTGTCGCTCTCCATCGCCGCCGGCACCGCCCAGATCCAGCGCAACATCGTCGGCGAGCGCCTGCTCGGCCTGCCCAAGGAACGCTGACGTGGACTTCGAGCTCTCCGACGACCAGGTCGCCCTCCAGTCCGAGCTGCGCCGCTTCCTCACCGCCCGGGTCGACCACGACACCCGCCGCGCCGCCGGCGACGCTGCCCGGTGCCGTCGACCGCGACCTGTGGCGTGAGCTGGCGTCCATGGGCGTGTTCGGCATCTCGGTGCCCGAGGTCGACGGCGGCGTGGGCCTCGGTCTGGCCGAGGCGACCATCGTGTTCGAGGAGCTGGGCCGCGCTGCCGTCCCGGGCCCGCCTCGTCGCCACCGCCCTCGCCGCCGGCGCCGGGGTGGCCGGCGCCATCGACGGCACGGCCGTGGTCGGGGTCGTGCACGCCGACGCCACCGGTGGATCGGCCGTCGTCGAGCACCTCGCCGGCCTCGACCGGCTCCTCGCCGTGCACCCGGACCGGGTCGAGCTCGCCGCCCCGCCGGCGGGCACGCCGCTCCCCCGCCCCCTCGACCCGCTCACGCCCGTGTCCGTCGTCGACGCCCTCCCGGCTGGCGACGCCCTCGCCACCGACGTCCACCATCTCGTCCAGGGTGGCCGGCTCCTCACCGCCGCGTTCCAGGTCGGACTGGGCCAGGCCGCCGTCGACATGGGCGCCGCCTACGCCACTGAGCGCCAGCAGTTCGGCAAGGTCATCGGCAGCTTCCAGGCCGTCAAGCACCTCCTCGCCGACGCCGTCGTCGCCGTCGACATCGCCCGGGCCGGCGTGCACGCCGCCGCCGTCGCCATCGACGAGGGCGCGACCGAGGGCCGGTCCATGAGCGTCGATGCCGCCCGTCTCGTCGCCGCCGACGCCGCCCAGCTCGCCACCGAGACCTGCATCCAGGTCCACGGCGGCATCGGCTTCACGTGGGAGCTCGACGCCCACCTGCTCCTCAAGCGCTCCCTCGCCCTCGACACCACCTTCGGCGGCCTCGACGCCTCGTTCGAAGCCGTCGCCGCCACCCTCTGACCCCCTCTCACCCACCCTCCAACCCGCTCCACCAATCCGTCCGGGAGGACCACCCATGGGAATGCTCGACGACAAGGTGTGCATCGTCACCGGCGCCGGCCACGGCATCGGCCGGGCGCACGCGATGGAGCTGGCCAAGCACGGCGCCAAGGTCGTCGTCAACGACGTCGGCTCCTCGGTCCACGGCGAGGGCACCGGCAAGGACGCCGACCTCACCGTCGACATCATCACCGAGCGGGGCGGCACGGCCGTGGCCAACTACGCCGACGTCGCCGACCACGACGCCGCCGGCGAGATGGTGGCCCAGGCCGTCGACACGTGGGGCCGGCTCGACGTGTTGGTGAACAATGCCGGCATCGTGCGCGACACCGCCATCTGGAACATGTCCGAGGCCGACTTCGACTCGGTCATCCGGGTCCACCTTCGGGGCACGTGGGCGCCGTCGAAGCACGCCGCCATCCACTGGCGCAACCGGGCCAAGGCGGGCGAGACCTTCACCGGCCGGGTCATCAACACCACCTCGGGCGCCGGCCTGGTCGGCAACTTCGGCCAGACCAACTACGCCACGGCCAAGGCGGGCATCGCCGGCTTCACCCAGACCCTCAGCCTCGAGCTGCACAAGCTCGGTGTCACCGTGAACTGCGTCGGCCCGGCCGCCGCCACCCGCATCACCGGCACCATGCCCGGCGCCCCCGAGGTCATCGAGGCCGACGACGTGGCCGACGACGAGTGGAACCGCATGGACCCGGCCGTGTCCTCGCCGCTGGTGGCGTGGCTGGCGTCGGACGAGTCGCAGCTGGTCACCGGCCAGGTCATCCGGGCCGTCGCCGAGGACATCGTGTGGATGAAGGGCTGGTCAGAGGGCCCGTCGATCAGCAACGGCGGCACCCGCTGGGACGCCACCACCCTCGGGACGCGCCTCGCCACCGACGTCTTCGGCGTTCGGGCCCCCGGTCTCCGCTACTGAGCCGACGAACCGGCCCGCCCGTTCAGAGCTCGATGACCAGGCGGCCCCGGACCCCGCCGGCGGCGAGCAGGCGATGCGCCTCGGGCGCCTCGTCGGCCCGGAAGGTGCGGGCGACCCGGAGCGTGATCTGACCGTCCTCGACCTGCTGGCGGAGGCGGTCGAGCTTGGCCTGCTCGGTGGCGTACTCGCGGACCCACACCTGGTGGATCGTGATGCCCCTCGGCGCCTCGGTCCGGAAGCCCCGCACGGTGGCGAACCCGCCGCCGTCGGCCACGGCCGGGAACAGCGCCTCGTTCTGCACCGAGCCGTCGACCAGCCCCGGCACCTGGCCGCCGGCGGCCGCCACGATGCGCTCGGCCACGCCGTCGCCCCGGCGGACCACGTCGTCGGCGCCGAGCCCGGCCACCAGCTCCTCGTCGGCCTCGGATGCGTCGGCGACCACCCGCAGGCCGTCGGCCTTGGCCAACTGCACGACGTAGCCGCCCAGTGCACCGGCGGCGCCGGTCACCGCCACGGTCTCCCCCGCCTCGAGCCCCAGCATGTCGAGCGCCAGCCGTGCCGTCAGGCCGTTCATCGGCAAGGTGGACGCCTCGACCAGCGTGGCGCCGGCGGGGACGTGCGCCACCGACCCGGCCGGCAGGGCCAGCTTCTCGGAGTACCCGCCGTGCGAGCCCTTTGGGACGACGATGGCCATCACCTCGTCGCCCACGGCCAGGCCGTCGCCCACGCCTTCGCCCAGCGCCACGACCACCCCGGCCACGTCCATGCCCGGCACGTAGGGCGGCGGGTCCTCGCGCTGGCGCTCGGCCCGGGCGCCGTTGGCCACGTAGGTGTCGGTGGGGTTCACGGTGGCGGCCCGGACCCGCACCAGCACCTCGCCGGCGCCGGGCACCGGGTCGGGCAGCTCCACCACCTCCAGCGCCTCCGGTCCTCCGTACTCGTTCGCTCCGATCGCACGCATGGTCTGAGACTGGCACGGCGAGGGTGCCGGCGGCGGCCGCTACACGAGAGGATCGGTGCTCTGCTCGCCGCCCGGCTGACCTGGTCGGTCCAACGAACGCCGTCCCAGTACCGCAGCTCGGCGCGGCCAGCCGGGTCCGGCAACCAGCCCGGCGCGGCCTGCGGCGGCCCCGGCACCGTCCGGTTCCCGGAACGGATCGCCACGATGACGACGGCAACGACCGCCGCCGGGATGGCGAGCACCATGAGGACGATCAGCAGCTCGGGTCCGCCCACGTTCACGGTCCGTTCCCCCTGTTCGTTCTGCCGGACAGGACCGAGGGTGCCACGTCGGCGACCGGCGCCGCACAGCCAAACACATGTCCGCTGCTCGCCGTCGGTGACGCCGTCGCCCGCCCCGTCTCCCTCCCGGCTCGTGTCCCCTTCCGGAAGATTCCGGCATTTTCGGCTATTTCTTCCGTTTTCGGTTGTAGCGAACGTATGTTCGAGTTATGCTGCTTTTCATGCCCACCCGACTCGACGCCGAGCTGACGGAGCTGCTGGCCGTCGATGTCTCGACGCTGTCGGTCGCCGAGCAGGTCACGCACATGGCCCGGCTCGAGCGGGCCCGCACCCGGTTCGAGGCCACGGTGTACGAGCAGCTGGCCCGGTTCGACCGGTCGGCGGCGTGGCAGATCGATGCGGCCTACAGCCCGGCCAACTGGCTGGCGGCGCACACGGGCACCGCCCGGGCCGTGGCGGGCAGCCGCATGCGCCTCGCCACCCACCTCACGCAGATGCCGGCGACCATGGCCGCGCTGGCGGAGGGCGACATCACCGAGGCCCATGCCCGGGTGCTGGCCCGTGGCATCGCCAACCCGCGCGTGCGCGACGCCTTCCTGGAGCAGGAACCGACGTTGGTCGACTGGGCCCGCTCGTGCCCGGCCGACGAGCTCTCCAATCGGATCGACGCCTGGATCGAGCTCACCGACCAAGACGGCGCAGAGCCGCTCACGCCCGACAAGGACGTCGTCCACGCCAACCGGGTGGGCGACCGGGTCAAGATCGACGCCGACCTCGGTCTGGAGACGGGCCTCCCCGTGCTCGCCGCCCTCACCGAGCGGACCGACCAGCTGTTCCGCCGCGACCACGCCGTGGCCGAAGCCAACCCGGAGGACGGGCTGGCCATGCGGACGCCCGGCGTGCGTCGGGCCGAGGCCCTGGTGGAGCTGATCCTCGAGGGTGCCGGCGCCGACTCCAACCCCCGCCGGCGCGACCCCCTCCTCGTGGTCCACGTCGACGAAGAGACCTTCTTCACCGGTCGACGCCACGCCGACACGATCTGCGAGATGGGGGACGGCACCGTCGTGCCGATCGACGTCATGCGCCGCTGGCGGGAGGGCTCCGCCTTCCAGGCCCTGGTGCGCGATGCCCAGGGGGCGGTGCTGTACCTCGGCCGTGAGGAGCGCTACGCCAACCGGGCCCAACGCCGGGCCCTCGCCGCCCGCGACAAGGGCTGTGCCGTTCCCGGCTGCAACCGACCGCCGTGGATGTGCGACGCCCACCACGTGATCTTCTGGGAAGACTTCGGCCTCACCGACATCGACAACCTCGTCCTGCTCTGCCGCTACCACCACCGCACCGTCCACACCGGCATGTTGCGGGTCGAGATGGTCGGCGGTGTCCCCCGCTTCTTCGACAGCCTGGGCCAACGCCTACGAGAGGGCCGACGACGAAGTCCGGATCCGGTGGCCGCGTAGGACGCGGCCGATCAGTCCCGGTGCACCGCCCGATTGCTCCGTGGTACGCCCGTGGTACGCCCACCGGGCACCATTGGCGCGTCTCGGGCCCCGAGGTCAGGCGGGAAAGTGCCAGAGGGCCGTGGATGCTGCGATGGCGAGCGAAGGCCCACGATGTCGTCTCCCTGGTGACATCGTGGCTTCGTTCGCCGTCACTGCCGCCGGGAGGCGAGGACGGCACCGACGATGACCAGGGCCACGCCGGCCAGGGCGACGCCGGTGACCCGGTCGTCCTGCACGACGACGCCGAGGCCGAGCGCCACCACCGGGATGAGGTACGTGATGAGCGACGACCGGGTGGCGCCCACGCGGCCCACCAGGGTCCCCATGATCACGAAGGCGAGGCCGGTGCCGGCGGCGCCGATGAAGGCGACCGCCAGGGCCGAGCGCAGCTGCCAGCCGGACCCATCGATCGAAGCCAGGCCGAACGGCGCCGTCCAGATCGTGGCCAGCGCCAGCATCCGGGCCATCACGGCCAGGGATCCGTAGCGCTGCTGGAGCGGCGGGGCGATGTTCACGGCGAAGCCGTAGCAGAGGGTGGCGGCCACGACCATGACGACCCCCACCCAGGCACTGCCGCCCTCGCCGGCCTGGCTGACCGAGATGGCCACCACGCCGCTGAGGCCCACCGCCAACCCGACGGCCTGGAGCCGGCTGGGAGGCCGGCGCAGCAGCACACCGGCCACGGCGGCGGCGAAGATCGGCTGCGACCCGTTGAGCATGCCGGTGACCGCCGAGTTGATGTGCTGCTCGGCCAACGGGAACAGCGTGAACGGGATGCCCACCCACACCACCGACAGCACCAGCATGCGGGTGCGGTCCTCGGCGTCGAAGGGCACGCGCGACCGGGGCACCACGTTGAGCACCGCAGCACCGAGCGCCACCCGCGCCCACGTGATGAGGCCGGGCTCGATGGCCTCCAGGCCGACGGAGATGAACAGGAACGACGAGCCCCAGATCAACGAGATGGCCACGAACAGGCCCCAGTCGCCAGGGGTGAACGAGCCCTCGTTGCTGCTGGCCGTCGCCTCCAGGATCCTCGCCCGGGCCGGCACCGGCACCGGCACCGGCACCTCAGTCATCGGGCTCGTTCTCGGCGAGCGTGACGGTCTGGGACGTGCCCGGATCCTGACGTACCCACATCACCCGCTGCGGGAAGGGGATCTCGATGCCCTCGGCGTCGAAGCGGGCCTTGAGCCGCCGGTTCAGTTCCCGGCTGACGGCCCACTGCCGGCCCGGCTGCGTGCGCAGGACGAGGCGGATGGTGATGCCATCGGCGTCGAGGGACTGCACGCCCCACACCTCGGGTTCGTCGAGGACATCGACCCGCCAGGTGTCCTCGTGCCACAGCTGGTCGGCCACCTCCTTGATGATCTCCATCGCCGTGTCGAGGTCGGTGTCGTAGGCGACCGACGACGTCGAGCAGGGCGCGGGCCCACTGCTGGCTCATGTTCCCCACCCGGCGGATCTCGCCGTTCGGGACGTGCCAGACGGTGCCGTCGACGCCCCGGAGCCGGGTGGTGCGCAGGTTCACGATCTCGACGGTGCCGGTGGCCTCGCCGACGTCGATCACGTCGCCCACGCCGTACTGGTCCTCGGCGAGCATGAACAGGCCGGAGAGGAAGTCCTTCACCAGCGCCTGGGAGCCGAAGCCGAGGGCGACGCCGACCACCCCGGCGCCGGCGATGAGCGGGGCCAGGTTGATGTTGACCTCGGAGAGGGCGGTGAGCACGGCGATGGAGTAGATGACGATGCTGGCCACGCTGCGCAGCACAGTGCCGATGGTCTCGGCCCGGGCGCCCGCCCGCAGACTGGGCTGGGCGGTGGTGGACTTCAGCGCCGCAGGGGTGATGCTTGCGGATCCGGCGCTTGGTGGCGATGGCGTCGTCGTCGGTGAGCTGGTGCACGAAGCCGCGGATCGAGCCGGCGGACGAGGCGGTTGACCACCCACGCCACCAGGAAGATGAGGATGATCTTCAGGGGCCGAGCGACGAGGAAGTCCGCCGCCCGGGCCAGGCTCTCGTTCTCGGTCCACCGTGTACACGTTGCGGCACACCAGGCCGGCGTCGTGGACCGTCCCGTCGGCACCGACGTCGCAGGCGGTCTTCACCATCTCGTCGGTGATCTGCTGCAGCGGTGAGGTGGGCGCGCGTGAGCACGGCCCGCGAACGTACCCGTGGTCCGGCGGTGGTCCTAGGTTCACCGTCATGAGCGGACCCTTCTTCCTCGGCGAGACGGTCGACCCCACGTCACACGAACGGACCGGCGAACGGGTCGACTACGACCCCTCCGACCTCACCACCCACGGCGTCATCGTGGGGATGACCGGCTCGGGCAAGACCGGGCTCGGCGTCGTCGTGATCGAGGAGGCGCTCCGGGCCGGGATCCCGACGCTCGTCATCGACCCCAAGGGCGACATGACCAACCTGGCCCTGCGCTTCCCCGGACTGACGGCCGACGAGTTCGCGCCCTGGATCCCCGCCGGCGGCGACGCCGCCCAGACGGCGCAGGTGTGGTCCGACGGCCTGAAGTCGCTGGGGTCTCGGCGGCCCCGACGTCTCCGCCCTGGCCGACGGCTCCCGCGTCACCGTCTACACCCCCGGCTCGACCGCCGGCGTGCCCCTCGACCTCATCGGCTCCTTCGCTCCACCCCCGGCCACCGGGGGCACGAGCAGCGAAGCGCGGCACGACGAGATCGAGGGCCTGGTGAGCGGCCTGCTCGCCCTGATCGGCATCGAGGCCGACCCGCTGTCCTCCCGCGAGCACATCCTGCTGTCCAACCTCGTGGACCGGGCCTGGACCGAGGGCTCCGCGCTGGACCTCGGCCTAGCTGGTCCAGCAGATCCAGGACCCGCCGATCCGCAAGTTGGGCGTGCTCGAGATCGACTCGTTCTACCCGGCCGCCGACCGAGCCAAGCTTGCCGTCGCACTCAACGGGCTGCTGGCGTCACCGTCGTTCGCGGCGTGGTCCCAGGGCGTGCCGCTCGACATCGACGCCCTCCTCTCCACCACCCCCACGCCGGCGTGTTCGGTGATCTACCTCGCCCACCTGTCCGACGAGGAGCGCCAGTTCGTCGTCACGCTGCTGCTGTCGAAGCTCGTCACGTGGATGCGGACGAAGTCGGGCACGCCCGGACCTGCGGGCCCTGGTCTACATGGACGAGGTGTTCGGCTACGTCCCGCCGACGGCCGCCCCGCCGGCCAAGAAGCCGATCCTGACCATCCTCAAGCAGGCTCGGGCGTTCGGCGTCGGCATGGTGCTCGCCACCCAGAACCCGGTCGACCTCGACTACAAGGCCATCTCCAACGCCGGCACGTGGATGATCGGCCGCCTCCAGACCGAACGCGACCTCGCCCGGCTGTCGGACGGGCTCCGGCCTCGTCCGGCGAGGTCGACGTGGACGCCGTCACCGGGACCATCGCGGCCCTGGGCAAGCGAGAGTTCGTCCTCCACACCACCACCGGCGAGCCCGACACCGACCTTCACGTCCCGGTGGGCGTTGGACTACCTGGCCGGTCCCCTCACCAAGGGCCAGCTCGCCTCGCTCCCCGGCCAACCCCCCGCCCCCACACCAGACACAGCCACATCCGGCACAGCGAGCCCACCGCGAGAGGGAGCTCGGGGCCGACGAAGTGTCGGCGCCGCCGGCGGTGGCCGACGGCACCCCGGTGCGTTGGGTCGACCCGGCCGCCCCGTGGCTGGCCGACGTCGGCGGCGACCCCACGTCGACCTCGTCACCGCGCCGGCATCGCCGCCCGGTACGCGCTCCTCTTCGACGACACCAAGCCGCCGACCTGCGCCACACCGAGGAGTTCGAGTGCGTCGCCGTCGGCCTGGGCGAGACGTTCGACGCCGACTCGATCATCACCGTCGACTACGACGACCGTGACCTGCGCGACGCACCTCCCGGCGGGGCCACCTACCAGCTCCCCGACGCGCCCATCGACACGGCGCCGCTACTTCACCGACATCGGCAAGGCGATCACCGACTCGCTCTACCGCAACCAGACGCTGACGGTGCGCACCAACCGGACCCTGAAGCTCTTCAGCCGTCCGGGCGAGAGCGACGACGACTTCGCCGCCCGGTGCACCGCGGCCGCCGATGCCGCCGCCGATGCCGACACGGCGAAGATCCGCGCCCGTCTGGAGGCCAAGATGGCCACCGTCCACCAGGCCATCGAACGCGAGCAGCTCCGGGTCAGCGAGCTCCAGGCCCGGGCGTCGGACACCAAGCAGCACGAGATCGTCTCGGCCGCCGGCGACCTGCTCGGCTCGCTCCTCGGCGGCAAGCGCTCGACCCGCTCGATCCTCGGCAAGGTGAAGGGCGTCTCGTCCCGCCGCAAGCAGTCATCCGCAGCGACGGAGAGAGTGGACACGGCGTTGGCCAAGGTCGAGCAGAAGCAGATGGAGCTGGGCGACCTCGAGAGCGAGTTGGCCGACGCCATCGCCGACATCGCCGCCGACTGGGACGCCAAGGCCGCCGAGATCGAGGAGGTCGAGGTGGGCCTCGAGAAGACCGACATCTCCCTGACCCAGCTCGCCCTCGTGTGGGTACCCGTCTCCCGCTGACGGTCGTACGATCGCCTCGTGGCCGTCGAACCGTCCCCGTATGCCGGGACCGTTCCGGTCGCGTCGCTCAGCTCCACGGACGGCCTGGTGACGCTGGTCGAGGGCCAGACGTTCTGCGTGGCGGGCCGCAGCGGCGACATGGCCGCCGAGTTCCCCCACGGTCTGTTCGTCTTCGACACCCGGGTGCTGTCCGAGTGGCAGTTGCGTCTCAACGGACACCGGCTGGAACCCCTCACCGTGCAGGTGCGCAACCCCTTCGGCGCCACCTTCGTCGGTCGCAGCGCTCCCCGGCCGGGCGCGGCGGACGCCGACATCGTGGTGTTCCGTCACCGCGACATCGGCAACGGTATGCGGGAGCGGCTCGTCGTCACCAACCACGGCCTCGCCCCGGTGCCGGTGATCCTGGAGCTGGCCTGCGACGTGGACTTCGCCGGCCTGTTCGAGGTGAAGGAGAGCCGCGTCCAGCGGCGGGGCGAACACTCCCAGGAAGTGCTCGCCGACGGCCTGCGCTTCCGGCACCGCCACGACGGTCGGACCGAGGAGGTGCAGCTGCAGTCGTCCTCGGTGCGACCGTCCGTCGTCGAACCCGAGATGCTGCAGTGGGCGGAGACGGTGGCGCCGGGAGCCTCGTGGGAGGTGTGCATCGAGGTGTCGACGGTGCTCAACGGGGTCGCCCTGCAGCCGCGTTTCGTGTGCGGTGGCCACGACCCCGACACCGTCCCCGTGCAACGCATGGCCCGCTGGAGGACGCGCCTCCCTGACGTCACCACCAGCGACGTCGCCCTGGCCGAGACGATGGTGCGCACCGAGGAGGACCTCGGCGCCCTGCGGATCTTCGACCCGGAGCATCCCGAGCTGCCGATCCTGGCGGCGGGCGCACCGTGGTTCATGACCGTGTTCGGTCGGGACTCCCTGCTGACGGCGTGGATGACGCTCATCGCCGATTCCTCGCTGGCGCACGGCGTGCTGGAGACCCTGGCCCGCTTCCAGGGCGAGGACGTCGACCCGGCCACCGAGGAGGAGCCGGGCAAGATCCTCCACGAGATGCGCTTCGGGAATGCCTCGGACCTGTCGCTCGGCGGCGGTCACGTGTACTACGGCTCGATCGACGCCACGCCGTTGTTCGTGATGCTTCTCGGCGAGCTGCGCCGCTGGGACGCACGCGACGGCGTGGCCGACCGCCTCCTCCCCCATGCTGACCGCGCCCTCGCGTGGATCGAGGAGTTCGGCGACCGGGACGGCGACGGCTTCGTCGAGTACCGCTGCTCCAGCGACGCCGGTCTCGCCAACCAGGGGTGGAAGGACTCCTGGGACGCCGTCCGCCACGCCGACGGAGCGCTGGCCGACGCCCCGATCGCGCTGTGCGAGGTGCAGGGATACGTGTACGCCGCCTACGTGGCCCGGGCCCACTTCGCCGAGGAGACGGGCGACGACGACACCGCGCAGCGCTACCACCAACGAGCGCGCGATCTTCGGCGACGGTTCGACGAGGCCTTCTGGATGGACGAGCACGGCTGGTATGCCCTGGCGCTCGACGGCGACAAGCGGCCGGTCGACGTGCTGGCCTCGAACATGGGGCACCTGCTGTGGACCGGGATCGTCGAGCCCGAGCGGGCCCGACTCGTCGCCGACCACCTGCTCTCGCCCGACTTGTTCTCGGGCTTCGGCATCCGGACGCTGGCCCGCTCCACCGCGGCCTACAACCCGATCAGCTATCACAACGGCTCGGTCTGGCCTCACGACAACGCCCTGTGCGCCGCCGGTTTGGTCCGCTACGGATTCGTCGAGGAGGCCCACCGGATCATCGAGGCGCAGCTCGACGTCGCCCGGTCGCACCACGGCCGCCTCCCGGAGCTGTTCGCCGGCTTCGACCGCGACGAACTCGCGGTGCCTGCCGCCTACCCGACGTCGTGCTCGCCCCAGGCGTGGGCGTCGGCCGCCCCGCTGCTGTGGCTCCGGACGCTGCTGCGCCTCGACCCGCTGGCGTCGGAGAACAAGGTCTGGATCGACCCCCAGCTTCCCGACCGGCTGCGTCGCCTGGTGGTGTCGGGCATCCGGATCGGCGAGCACACCATGACGGTGTCCGTCGACGGAGACGCCGTGGACGTGACGACAGACAGCCGGATCGCCGTCATCCGCGAGGCACGAGCAGCACGGGGACCTCGGCAGCAAGCGCGGCCCGGACCACCGCAGCCCGGCCCGGGGAGAGATCCTGGGTCCACGCCAGGGCGATGAGGTCCACCTCCTCGCTGCGGGCCACGTCGGCGACCACCTCGGGCGCGGCACCGCGACGCAGGTGGAGGGCCGCCGCGGGCTGGTCACACCAGCGGGAGGCGAAGGAGCTGGCGTAGGAGGCGTCGGCATGGGCGGACTGGTCCCAGAAGCGCGGCACGGTGCTGGCGTCGAACACGTGCAGGACCACCAGCTCGACGCCGGCGGCATGGAGACGCTCCAGGGTGTCGGCCACCGGTTCGGAGCTCTCGGCTGAACCCTCGAGCGGGATCAGGGCCCGCCGGATCGAGGGCCCGGCGCCGTCGGGCACCACGAGCACCGGGCA
This sequence comes from uncultured Acidimicrobiaceae bacterium, assembly GCA_963811245.1. GTDB lineage: Bacteria > Actinomycetota > Acidimicrobiia > Acidimicrobiales > Salinilacustritrichaceae > Salinilacustrithrix. The sequence continues at coordinate 720,679 of CAWEQL010000007.1, read as the reverse complement.
GTGGAGCCGACCCACGACCTCGTCGGCCCCGCGTGCACCGATCACCACGGCCTCGACGTCCTCGGCGGCGGCTGCCTCGACGATCCCGTCCACGTCGTCCACCTGCACCACGTCGAGGTCGCTCCCCAAGAGCTCGGCGAACACGCGCGCCAGACCGACCACCTCGTCCCCCGAAGTGTCCCCGGCATGCACGACGAGCACGGTGCTCACGGCTGCTCCTCCACGGTGACGTCGCTTCCTTCGATGCGCACGGTCGTCAGGACCCCCCGGAATCGCAGCCGGACCGTCAACGCCGTCCAGCGCGACGGGAGGTGTGGGTCGACCTCGAGGTGGTCGCCGCACGGGCGAATGCCGGCGAACCCGGTGACGACGGCCTGCCACACACCGCCCATGGTGGCCAGGTGCAGCCCGCCGGCAGTCATCCCGGTCAAGTCGTCGAGGTCGAGCCTCGCCGCCAGGTCGAACAGGGCCATGGCGTCGTCGGGACGCCCGGCTCGGGCCAGCAGGGTGGCGCAGATCGCCGGCGACAGCGAGCTGCCGTGCGAGGTCCGGGGCAGGTAGTGGTCGAGGTCGGCGACGAGGGACCCCGGCGGGCACTCGTCGGGCAGCATGTGGTGCAGCATCAACACGTCCGGTTGCTTGATCACCTGGGTCTGCATCAATCGCTCCCGTCCGAGGAGCACGTCGGCCGCGACCGGCGGCTCGGCGATGTCGGCGACCATCACGGGCTCCAGGTCGGAGTACCCGGTGAACTGCTCGAAACGACGGGTCGCCGGATCGAAGCCGTCGACCAACGAGTCGGCCACGGCACGCCACCGTGCCGCCGTGGCCCGGTCGCCATCGTCATGCTCGACGAGCGTGGCGGCCCGGCGCAGGTGCCAGCGCACGAGCCCGTTGGTGTAGGCGTTGTCGTCGACCAGCTCGTGGTACTCGTCCGGCCCGATGACCCCGTCGATGTGACCTCGGCCGGCCTCGTCGATCCGAACGCGAGCTGCCCAGTACGCGGCCGTCTCCGTCACGAGGCCCTTGCCCGGCCCGTGCAACGCCGCTGTGTCACCGGTCCAGTCGACGTATCGCAGCAAGGCCCAGGCGACATCGCTGGTGATGTGCTCCTCGTGCTGGCCGGTCCTGATCGGCACCGTCCGCCCCTCGACATCGCGAGCCGAGGTCGGGGTCACGTCGGTTCCGTCGTGCGCCGACTCCCACGGGAACCGCGCCCCCGGGTAGCCGGCGTCGGCCGCGATCCGCCGGGCGGCGGGCAGGCGACGGATCCGGTATTCGAGCACGGCGCGCGCCGCCTCCGGCACCATGGCGGAAAGGGCCGGCAGCACGAAGACGTCGGTGTCCCAGAACACGTGGCCGGCATAGGCGAGCCCGGTCAACCCGCGGGCGCCGACCGCTGCCTCCCCGCTCGTGGCGGCACACGACAACAGGTGGAACAGGGCGAAGCGGACCGAGTCCTGCGCGTCGGGGTCACCCTCGATCTCGATGTCGGCCCCCGCCCACCGCTCCTCCCACGCCGCCCGGTGCTCCGCCAACAGCCCGTCGAACGACAGCCCCGACAACCCCGAGGGCTCCTCGAGTTCCGCGTCCGGGTCCATCCGGGCGCGGACGTCGACGATGCGCTCCAGCCGATCGCCCCGCACCCGTTGCCGGGCGGTGACACGGATGCTCCCGCCGTCGGAGACCGTCTCGGCCCAGACCTCCCGTTCGTCGCCGTCGGACCGGCCCTCGCACCACTCGTGGGCGGCGGCGAGTGTGGTCGGCGCCTCCGGCTCCACCAGCGCCGGCGCCCCGGCCACGGTCGCAGCCGCCGTCCCGACGGGTGCTGCGATGAGGCACCCGATGGTGGGGCGGACGAGCGACACGAAGCGCACGGTGGTGATCCCGTTCCCCACCGGGGACCCGGTCAGCACGCCACCGCGCAGATCCAGGGCCCAGTGGTGCTCGGCGGCGGCGAACTCGTCGCCGAGGTCGGTCCAGACCGGGCCCGGCAACGGCCGCACGAGGCCGTCCGCCCCCGTGCCGTAGCACCCCGCCACCAGGACGAGGCGGTCGCCGACCACCGACATGGTCCCGTTGCTCAGCGCCACCCGGCTCACCTGCATCCGGAGAGCATCCGTTCGTACAGCGCGATGTGGTCGCCGACCATGCGCTCGGTCGAGAAGCGCGCCGCGACGGCCTGCCGGCAGCGGGCCCGGTCGAGACCGGCAACCTGCCCGAGCCGGGCCACCATGTCGTCCTCGTCTCGGCAGAGGTACCCGGTGACCCCGTCGTCGACGATCTCGGGAGCGGCACCGCGCGGGTACGTCAACACCGGGGTCCCGGTGGCCAGGGCCTCGATCATCACCAGGCCGAACGGTTCGGGCCAGCAGATGGGGTTCAGCAGGGCTTCGGCGCCGCCGAGGAGCTCGGCCTTCTCGCGACCGCCGACCTGCCCCAGGTACACCGCGTCGGGCCCGAGGAGCGGCTCGACCACCTCGGCGAAGTAGTGGAACTCGTCCGGTTCCCACATCTTGGCGGCGATCAGCAGCTTCCTGCCCGCGGCCCGGGCCACCCGGATCGCCCCGTCGACGCCCTTGTCCGGGTGCATGCGGCCCAGGAAGACGACGTAACCACCGTCACCGTCGCCGAAGGGATACCGGTGGAGGTCGATCCCGTGGTGGATGACCGCAGCGATCGGCACGGTCGGGGCGGTGGAGGCCTGATGGTGGGAGATGGCGATCACCGGGACCCGGTCCCCGACGGCGGCGTACAAGGCGGTGAGCTCGGAGGTGAACGCGCCATGGGCGGTGGTCGCCACCGGCACCCGGTCGGTGACCCTGTTGGCGACCGCCCAGAGCGGCCCGATCAGCGTGTGGTCGTGGATGACATCACAACCGCCGGCGGTGAGGGAGCGATAGGCGGCCTCCACGTGGCCGAGCTCGTCGGTGATCGACCCGGTGGTGCCCACCGCCCGGGGGATCGCCCAGCAGCGCTCGACCGGGCAGAGCGAGTCACCGGTGGTGAACAGGGTGACCCGGTGCCCGGCGGCGACGAGGCCCCGGGCGAGCTGATCGAGCACCAGCTCCGTGCCGCCGTAGACCGGTGGGGGCACCGCCACCCACGGTGGCGCGATCACCCCCACGTGCGCTCGGGCGCGAACCATCACGTCAGGCGTAAGCCAGGTCGGGACGGAGAGCAAGGGGCCATGGTCGGTTGTTGTCAGGCCCCCTCGTTAGGTTCGACCAGGTGAGCCCTCCAACCACCACCACCGGCGCACCGCCCCGCCCCACGGCGGCCGAGGTGGCTGCGGAGCTGGCCGACCACGTCCGGGCCCTGGCCGGCCCCGAGGCGGTCCCCCGGCCCGAGCAGGTCGCCGCCGTCACCGCCGTGGTGGCCGAGGGCCGTCGCACCCTGCTGGTCGCCCGGACGGGGTTCGGCAAGTCGGCCGTGTACTTCTCGGCCACCCGCATGCTCCGCGACCGGGGTTGGGGCCCCACCGTCGTGGTGTCGCCGCTGCTCGCCCTCATGCGCGACCAGGTGGAAGCGGCCCGGCGTCTCGGGTTGTCGGCGGAGACCATCAACTCCGCCAACACCGACGACTGGGACCAGATCGAGGCGGCGGTGCGGGACGACGTCGTCGATCTGCTGCTCATCTCGCCCGAACGATTGGCCAACGAGGGCTTCAGGGACCGGGTGTTCGATCTGCTGCGGTCGCGACCGATGGCGTTGGTGTGCGACGAGGCCCACTGCATCTCCGACTGGGGCCACGACTTCCGGCCCGACTACCTCCGGCTGCGCCACCTGCTCGCCGAGCTGCCGGCGTGGACACCGGTGCTGGCCACCACCGCCACCGCCAACCAGCGCGTCACCGACGACGTCGCCTCCCAGTTGGGGGCCGACACGCTGGTGCTGCGGACGTCACTCGACCGCGCCGCCCTGCACCTGTCGGTCGTCGACCTGCCCGACGATGCCCACCGGCTGGCCTGGGTGGGCGAGCACCTGGACGAGATCGCCGGCTCGGGCATCATCTACTGCCTGACGCAGGACCAAGCGGCCGAGACCGCCGAGTGGTTGCGGCAACGGGGCCACGACGTGGAGGCCTACACCGGGGCCACCGAGCCGGAGCGGCGGCTGGTGCTGGAGGACGAGTTGCGGGCCAACCGGCGCAAAGCCCTGGTGGCCACTTCGGCGTTGGGCATGGGGTTCGACAAGGGCGATCTCGCCTTCTGCATCCACCTCGGCCTGCCGCCCACGCCGGTGGCGTACTACCAGCAGATCGGCCGTGCCGGCCGCGCGCTGGAGCGGGCCGAGGTCATCGCCCTGCCCCGGCCGGTCGAGGACGCCGCCATCTGGCGCTGGTTCGAACAGGTCAGCCTGCCGGCCGAGTCCACCTGCGACGAGGTGATGCGCCAGCTCTCCAGCAGCCGGCCGACGTCCGTGCCGGCCCTGGAATCGGTGGTGAACCTGGGTCGGTCCCGGTTGCAGACCCTGCTGAAGATCCTCGAGGTCGACGGCGCCATCCGGGCCGTGAAGGGCGGCTACCTGCTGACCGACACCGGCTGGCACTACGACCGCGACAAGGCCGAGCGCCTGCGCACCCTGCGCCGGGACGAGGCCGAGCAGATGCTCGCCTTCGCCGACCGGCCCGGCTGCCGGCTGCGGTTCCTGCGCGAGGCCCTCGACGACGCCGAGGCCGCCGACTGTGGCCGGTGCGACCGCTGCCTCGGGGCCACCGTGGACCGTGCGCTCGACCCGGAGCTGGTGGCCGAGGCGGGACGGCACCTGCGGGCGGGCGACGTCGGCATCGAGCCCCGCCGGCAGTGGCCGTCGGGGCTCGACGAACCCAAGGGCCGCATCGCGCCCGCGGCGCAGGCCCGGTGGGGCCGGGCCTTGTGCCGTGTGGGAGACGGCGGATGGGGGCCGGTCATCGACGAGGTGCTGGCCGGCGACCGGCCGCTCCACACCGACATGATCCGGGCGGTGGCCGGCGTGCTGAAGCGGTGGGACTGGGCGGAGCGACCGACGTGGATCTGCCCCGTGCCGTCACGTCGTCAGCCCGGCCTTCTCGACCGGCTGACCGACGGGCTCGGCCAGTTGGGGAAGCTCCCGGTGCACCCCGCCCTCGTCCGGGTCGAAGATCACGTGGCCGGCCGGCGGGGGTTCCAAGCCGACCAAGAGAACTCGGCTCACCAAGTGGCGAACGTGTGGGGAGCCTTGGCCGTCGATCCGGCGACGCTGCCCGACCGGCCGGTGCTCGACGGGCCGGTGCTCCTCGTCGACGACGAGAGCGACTCCCGGTGGACGATCACGGTGGCGACGCACCTGCTGGCCGAGGCCGGCGCCGGGCCGGTCCTGCCGCTCGTGCTCCGCAGCCGTTAGCGCAACTCAGCAGCTCAGCCGCGGGGTCCTCGAGGAGGATCTGCGCCATCGGCCGGCTGGTCTCTTCGGTCTTGATGGCAATGAGCAGCGAGGCGACGAGGGTGCTGAGCAGACCCCCGACCACCATGGAGGCGTCCTGGATGACGGCGCCGATGGCGACGAGCACGAGGGAGGCGAGGCCGGCGAAGAGGATCGATCGAGTGGACATCGGGGACTCCGGGGAGAGAAGGGGGACGTGGTGAGCGTTGGCGTTCATGTACCCCTGATCGGAGCGGACAGAACCGAGCCCCGTTGTCTTCGTTGTTTCTGACGCCGTGTCAGGAACTGGCAGACTCCGGCCATGACGGACGGACCGCTCGCCGGCATCCGGGTCATCGAGTCCTCGATGCTCGGACCGGGCGCCATCACCACCCACCTCGCCGACCTCGGCGCCGACGTCATCAAGGTCGAATCACCCGCCGGCGACTACATCCGCCAGATGTCGTGGCCGATCATCGAGGGCGAGTCGCTGCTGCACTGGCACATCAGCCGGGGCAAGCGGTCGATCGTGCTCGACCTCAAGACCCCTGAGGGGATCGACACCTACAAGGAGCTGGTCGGCCGACGCCCACGTCGTGGTCGAGGCCATGCGCGCCGGCGCCCTCGAACGGCTGGGCTCGGCTACGACGTGCTCCGCGAGATCAACCCGCGGATCGTGTTCTGCACCATCTCGGGCTACGGCGCCACCGGCCCGTACAAGAACCTGCCCTCGCACGGCATCGCCTACGACACCTGGGCCGGCCTGGTGAAGCCCGACTACGACGAGGAGGGGTACCCGTTCATCCCCGAGCACCCCTCGGTCGGCATCCACGCCGGTCCGGTGTTCGGCGCGCTCGGCATCCTCGCCGGCGTCGTCCAGGCCGAGCGCACCGGCGAGGGCTGCCAGCTCGAGATCGCCCAGTCCGATGCGGCGGCGGCCATGGACTGGCTCCGCTCGGAGACGTGGAAGGCCTACGAGCGCCCCGAGTCCGAGGTCACCGGCAACCCGGCCGACGACTACGAGCGCCGCGCCCCGGGAACGGCCGGCATGAAGGGCGGGGTCCGCTACTCGATCTACGAGTCGTCGCGACGGCCACGTCATCTTCATGGCCTCCGAGCAGGCCTTCTGGCGGAACTTCTGCCATGCGGTGGGCCGGCCCGAGCTGTTCGAGCGCTGGCCGGGCAGCACGTACGCCGACCACGCCCGGGGCAACCGGGAGATGCAGGCCGAGCTGGCCGACGATCTTCCGGAGCCGCTCGACCATCGACTGGGTGCACCTTCGGCGACGAGCACAACGTCCCGATCGCGCCGGTCCACACCCCCCAGACGATCGCCGACGACCCGCAGTTCCAGGCCCGGCTCGGGTTCCTGCCCGCCAGCGAGCACGGCGCCGACCTGCTGCCCACGCCGATCAAGTTGGTGGGCGACGAGCTCCCCGCCGCCGCGCAAGGCGCCGACGGTGGGCCAGCACACCGACGAGATCCTGCGCGAGGTGCTCGGCAAGTCCGACGACGAGATCGCCGCACTCCGTCGGCCGCCGGCGCCGCTACTTGAGGGCGGCGGCGACCACGCCGAAGCGCTCCAGCGACGCCGGGTCGGCCCGGTGCATCTCCTCGGCGAAGTAGAGGACGAGCCGGTCGGCGACGCCGTCGTACTTGTCGTGCAGCTTCGGCGGCGAGATCGGCCCAGGTCGCCTCGACGGCGAAGTGCTCGAGCATCTCGTCGGTGATCAGCGCCGCCATGCCCGGAAGGTCGCCGGCCTTGAGGCGCTCGTTCAGCGCGGCCGAGGTCCCCTCGAAGCCGAGCATGTCGAACATGAACGCGTAGTTGCGGGTCGAGCCGTAGAAGGCGATCTGGAACCGGGCCCGGTCGCGCCACCGGCGCCCGCTCCTCCTCGGTGTCGCCGACGATGGTGAACACCGGCACCGACAGGGTCAGGTCGTCGCGCGACCGGTCGGCGTCGGCGGCGCCGTCCTCGCAGGCCGGGCAGCAGGCGCTCGTCCAGGTACCGGCGGGAGTGGAACGGGTGGACGTGGACACCGTCGGCCACCGCGCCGGCCATGCGCACCATCCACGGCCCGACCGCGGCGACGTCGACCGGCGGGTCGGCCGAACCGATGGGCCCCGGCGACCACATGTCGGGCAGCAGCGACAGCTCGTGGTAGCTGGCCGTCGAAGTCCAGCGGCGACTCGCCCCGGAACGCCGGGAAGATGTGCTTCACGGCCTGGATGTACTCGCGGATGCGGGGCCCGGGCGGGTCGAACTCCACCCCGTAGCGGCGCTCGATGTGGGCCCGCACCTGGGTGCCGAGCCCGAGGCGGAACTTGCCGTCGGTCAGGTCCTGGAGCTCCCACGCCACCTTGGCCGTGACCATCGGGCTGCGGGGGAACGCCACCGCGATGCCGGTCGAGTACTGGAGGCTCGGCGCAGCGAGGGCCGCCGCCGCCACCGACAGGTAGGCGGTGCGGCCCGACTCGACGAACACCATGCCGTCGAGGCCGGCGGACTCGACCGCCGAGGCGAAGGTCTGGACGTCGGTCAGCTTGCGGCCCGAGGCCATCACGTGGAGCTCCATGGCCGGCGAGTCTGCCTGCCGGACTTACGGTCCCGGCGATGACGGCGAGCTACCGCAAGGGCCTGGTCGAGGTGGGCGACGGCGTGTGGGCGTACCTGCAACCCGACGGTGGCTGGGGATGGAGCAACGCCGGCCTGGTGAGCAACGGGAAGGACTCCCTGCTCGTCGACACGCTCGTTCGACATGACGCTGACCCGGGAGATGCTCGACGCCATGTCCGGCGGTCACGGACAGCGCCCCGATCTGCACCATCGTGAACACCCACGCCAACGGCGACCACTGCTACGGCAACGCCGCCGTCGGGCCGATCGAGCGGCTCGAGATCATCGCGTCGGAGGCATCAGCGCGGGAGATGGACGAGGTGCCGGCGTCGATGCTGGCCGGCATGCTCGCCGGCGCAAGAGATCGGGGCCCGACTGGGGTGGATGGCTACGTGTCGCGGATCTTCGGCGCGTTCCACTTCGACGAGGTGGTCCCCGCCCCGCCCACCCGCACCTTCACCGGCTCGCTGCGGATCTCGGTCGGCGACCTCGACCTCGACCTGGTGGAGGTGGGTCCCGGCCCACACCGGCGGCGACGTCATCGTCGAGCTGCCCGACCGGGACACGGTGTTCACCGGCGACATCTTGTTCAACGGCGGCACCCCGGTGGTCTGGGCCGGCCCGTTCGCCAACTGGATCGCCGCCTGCGACCGCATCATCGACGCCGGCTGGTCCACGATCGTCCCCGGCCACGGCCCCCTCGCCACCGCTGACGACGTGCGCCGCCTGCGCGACTACCTGATGCTGGCTCCTCGACGAGGTGCGCCCACGCCAGGCCGCCGGCATGTCGGTGGACGAGACCATCGCCGACATCGACCTCGGATCCTGGGCCGACCTCGGCGAGTCCGAGCGGCTCGCCGTGAACGTCGACACCGCCTATGCCGACCTCGACCCGACCCACCGCCGGGCCGACACGCTCACCGCGTTCGGTCGGATGGCCGCCCTGGCCGGCTGAACCGGCCGTTGAGCTGATCGCCCCTCAACCGCGATGGCTGCCTCTCTTCGCGGATCCCCCTACCCCACGCAGCGGGGTGCTCCGTCATCACGTCGATCGGTTGTGTGATGGCGACTGCGGTCATCGCGGTCTCGTCGGCCCGGTTCGTGTACGCGAATCCGGGGCGCGCGTGTGTCGGTCTCGAGACGGCCCAGCGCTTGGTCGCCGTGCTCGGCGCCGGCCTGATCGCCGGCCGATTCCTCCGAACCCGGGACCGGCGCGACCTCCTGGTGTTCTCGGGTCTGCCATCCTGGCCGTGGTCGCCTTCGTGCGAGGATCGCTGCCTGCCCTCGTCACCGTGATTGACGACCAGACCCAACTGATCGGTCGGCCGGTGGGCGCCACTCGCCGGCCAGCTGTGGCCGCCACGGCGATCGCCGGCGCCGCACTGTCTCGGTAAAGCGCCACCGTCCGTGGACGACGCTCAGCGCTCCTGTCGTGGGAGCGGTCACTGGCGTGGCCCTCGCATCGCCGTGTTCCTCGTGGCCATTGCCGATCGGCTCCCGCCGGCGATCGAAGCCGTCGGTCCCGAAGGCGCCGATCGCCCAAGCTTCGATCATCACCCATGTTGGTGGGGGCCTACATCGTGCTCGTCGTGCTGTTCGCTATCCGCCGCATGGCGTTCGTGCGCGCACCGAGGACCGCGAGCCTGACTCTGCTGACCTACGCGCTCGCCATCGGACCCCGTGCTCGCCGCTACCGCCCGGGTTAACCTCCTCCTCTACCCATCGGACTCGGTCACCTACGTCCACATCGTGGACGTGTTCCGGTTCGGGTTCTACATCGCCCTGGCCGCAGGTGCGGCGGCGAGCATCCGGAACCACTGGGCGTCGGAGACCACGACCGCCGAGCTGCGCGCCGCTCGGAGCAACTGGCTCGGGAGCTCCACGACGGTCTCGCCCAGGAACTGGGCTTCATCTCTTCGCACGCCGCCAGCCTTGCGTCAGGACATGGCGATCCGGCGCTGACCGACCACATCGCGATGGCGGCGGAGCGAGCACGCAACGAGGCGCGTCGCATGATCGATGCACTCGAGGGAGTCGACGCCAGGCCGCTGCGGACGGAGCTGCTCCACGCGGTGGTCCCCGTGGCCGATCGGCATCGCGCAGTGGTCCACGTCCGTGGTGGCGCCGGCGTGTCCCTCGACCCCCGAACGACCCACGAGATCAGCCAGATCGCCCGAGAGGCAACCGCAAATGGCGTCCGCCACGGGGCAGCCAAGACCATCATCATCGATGTGCGGGCTACCCACGGCGAGGTCCGGATGCGCGTGGAGGACGACGCACACGGGTTCGAACGCGGCGCCCGGTGGATCATCTTGGCTTCGGACTGCGTTCGATGGAGCAGCGTGCACTGCACCTCGATGGGTCGCTCGTGATCCGCTCGGCGCCGGGTAGCGGGGCAACCGTGGAGCTCAGAGCGCCCCTCCGCTCCCGGCTGGGCGAAAAGCAAGACGATCCGAGAGCAGTTCGATGAGATCGCTCGTCGACTTCACAGCCGTGCCCTCACGGTCGAAGCGAACCAGCACATCGGCTCGAACGTGCGGCGGCATCGGCCCTGACACCACGATGATGTCGAACCGTCCGGCCACATGCACGCGTGTCACGACTCGCGGATCACATCCACACCCAGGTGCTCGCAGGGCGGACGAGACGCTGTCGCTCCTCATCCGGGGCATCCGATGGCTCGACCAGGCCGCACAGAGGGGACGGTGCGATCATCCGTGCAGTGGAACTCGTTGCACGGCGGCGCCTGTCATCCCCCACGCGGGTGACAGCGAACAACCATGACCCGGTCACGTCGTGGTGGTCGACGACCACGCCATCATCTCCCATTCCCTCGCCGATGCGCTGCGAAGGTCTGGCTACGCCGTCGAGGTCCTTAACCCGTTGCGAACTCGACGACGAGGCCGATCGTCGCCAGCGTCGGCCGCCCACGATCCGACCAGTGGTTCTCCTCGATCTCCACCTCGGTGATCGCTCGTCGCTCGATCTCGTGCGTCCCTTGACCGCGCGGCCGGGGCCACCGTCGTGCTGCTGACGGCGAGCGAGGACGAGGCCGCGATCGGTGCGGCGGTCGAAGCCGGGTGCCGTCGGCGTCATCCACAAGTCCGAGCCGTTCCACGAGTTGGTGGATGCCATCGCCAGAGGTGGTCGCCGACCAACCGATCCTCGGTCCCGTCCGTCGTCAGTCGCTGCTCGCCGCAGCCGCACGGCGCCGGACGCGAGCAGGCTCGTTCGATCTCCGTGCTCGGCATCGCTGACTGATGCCGAGCGCGCGGTACTCACCGGGCTCGTGGCCGGGCGGGGCGTGCGGGAGATCGCCGCCGAGCGAGTCGTCGGCATCGAGACCGTGCGTTCTCAGGTAAAGGCGATCCTCCGGAAGTTGGGTGCTCGCACGCAGGTACAGGCGCGTTGCCATCGCCAAGACCGGCGGGCTTCGGCGCGAGATCACCCATCTGGGGGATGATTCGCACTCTGCGTGTTCGTACCGTCACGCGGCAATGAGGGCAGTGTTCGCGACCGGCACTGTCGGATGATCGAGGCGGCTTCGTTGGTGGAGTTCGCTCTCGTGTTGCCCATTGCTCTCGATGTTCCTGTTCGGCATCGTCCAGTTCGGGATGGCGTACGACGCCAAGCAATCGATCAACTCGGCTGCCCGAGAGGGCGCTCGCATGGCGGCGATCCCCGACGAGGCGAACGTCACCTACTCGACCATCCGTGACCGGGTGAATTCGAGCTTCGCCAACCTCCAATCCGAGCGCTGTCGATTCGGTCACCGATCGTGGTCGTCAAGGCGACCGCACCGCGGCACCGTGCTGAAGACCTGCACCGCCACGGGGTGCACCCCCCATCACCACACCCAAGAGTGTCTCCCCGTGCAGTGGACACCCGGGTGAGACCGTCGATCGTCACCGCGGTCAAGACACAGCACGACATCACCATCCCGTTCTTCGGCGTGCGTCCCGTCGAGCTCGACCGGTCGAGGCGAGTTCCGGTGCGAGATCGACGCCTGAGCAGCGCCGCACCGGCGGCGTGGCGATCGAGGGGCGGTCCTCGTGGTCGTTGGCGGCCGTTTCGCCGTGGTCGCCGTCCTGATGCTGGCCGCCGTTGTCGACCTCGGCAATCTGCGGCAAGAGAAGAAGCAGGTGACCCTGGCCACCGACGCATCGGCGCTCGCCGCGGCGGCATCCATCGACTTCCGTAGCCCCACGGCGACGGGCAGCGGCGTCGACGTGCTGCTCGCGTGAAGTCGACCGACGCCGGTGGACACCACCGGTCGGCGCCGTGGCCAGCCGCTACTGGCGCGAGAACGGCGGTACCGGACCCGCTCGAGTGCACGGCTCTTCTTCGCCGCGCACCCAGGCCGGGACCGCCTACGTCACCGTCACCGCCATCGAGTCGGTCGACAGTACTGCTTCGCCGGGGCGACCGGCCAGCGACTCAGGCGCTGTCTCCGGCTCGAGCAGCGCCCGGATCGCCAGCGCCAGCGCGCGGGTCTGCTCTACCCCGTCGGGCTCTGCACGGCCGGGGCCGTACAGTCGCTGCAGGGTTGCGCTGACGCAAGAGTGTACGACCACGCCGGTTTCCACGACCGTCCTGTTCGACGGCGCCTGCGGTGGATCGGGCAACAAGCGACAGATCCAGTTCAAGGTCGGCCTGCGCGGCGATTCCTGCGGCGCGCGCCGGCATGTGGTGCTGGGACTTCAACCATGGTGGCTTCGACATCTGCCGGCAACGCACCGCAGATCGTCGAGAGCGACACCGGCAAGGACTGGCAGAAGGCCGAGACCGACGATCGCGGCGCTGGCCGCAGCCCACACCCGGTTCTGGATCCCGGCCATCCAGGCCCGTCCCGACCTGCCGCAGTCGGGCACGTTCGCCAAGTACGAGGTCACCCACTTCGTCGAGGTGGAGATCCAGAGCTACTCGAAGCGCAAGGGCTTCTCCTTCCTGGTGCACCAGATCGTGCCGTACACGGCGTCGTGGTCCGACCTGCGACGTCGAACACCTACACCGCTCGGGTGCACCTGTGCGGCACCGGCCAGGGCGTCGCCGCCTGCGACGTCAAGACCGCACCACCGCCCAACTACGTGACGCCGCCGCCAGTCGCTCGACTTCCGGCGACCTCTGCAAGGTGGTCACGATCACGCCGGCGACCCAGACGGTGCGCGTCGATGCCAGCGATCGACAAACTGCACCGCTCGCCGTGACCGTCAGCTACACCGTGGTCGATCCGGTCAACTGCGATCCGCCCGGTCACGCTTCAGCGCCGTGTCCGCCAGTGCGCACGGTGACGGCGACGCCCGGCGCTCGTTCCGGGAACACGTATCCGTTCACCTTCCCCATCGGGACCGTGATGGGTCCCGGATGCCACCGACTTCGTCGCTGCAGTCTCTTCGAGGACACATTGCTGGCCGACAGCGCCAGGCCGTCTGTCGACGCTGGGACCCTGCCGGGTGAAGGCTGTGACCATCAGCCCGACGAAGACCCTGTTCCTGGCGCCGCCGGCAACTGCCTTCAGGAGAAGGTGACCGTGCGTCTCGATCTGTCTACGAGCCGAGACCTGCACGAACTTGACCGTCCGGATCGACCGAACGCAAGAACAACCCGGTGATGAACACCATCTACACCGGATCACCGGCCACCGCCATGTTCGACATCGTCTTGAACCCCGGCACCAAGACGTATCCGAACAACTCCATCTGGGACGTCACGCGTCCTCCAGAACGGGGCACCGCTCACCTACACACCAGCGGCATCGTTCAACACCTGATCTCGATCACCCCGCTGGCGGGCTCCACTCCGCCCGCAGGTGCTTGATGCCGTTGATGAAGTTGGAGCGCAGCCGATCGGGTTCGCCGACGGCGTGGATGTCGGGCATGCGCTTGTGCAGCTCCTGGAACATCAGCGTGATCTCGCGGCGGGCGAGGTGGGCGCCGAGGCAGAAGTGGGGGCCGGGGCCGCCGAAGCCGACGTGCTCCTTGAGCTGCTCCATGCGGCCGGCTGAGGTCGAAGCGGTGCGGGTCGGGGAACACGGCGGGATCGCGGTTGGCGGCGCTGTACCAGAGCACCGACCTTGTCGCCGTCGGAGAACGTGTGGCCGTCCAGCTCGACGCCGTCACGGGTGACGGTGCGACGGCATGAAGATCACCGGCGACGCGTAGCGGACGATCTCTTCCACGGCCTGCGGGGCCCGTGCGTCGAAGTCCTCCCACCACCAGTCCCGCTGCTCGGGGTGCTGCGTCATCCAGTACAGCCCGTGGGCGATGGCGTTGCGGGTGGTCTCGTTGCCGGCCACCACCAGCAGCACGAAGAACGAACCCAGCTCGGCGTCGGTGAGGACCTCGTCGCCCGTCGTTCTGGGCGTTGACGAGCTGCGAGATGACGTCGTCGCCCGGGTTCTGGCGCGTCGCTCGGCGCCCAGCTCGGACACCATCTGGATCAGGTCCATGCCGGCCGGTGACGAGGGCGGCCAGGATGCCTTCGTCGGTCTGGTCCGCCACGTACTCGGGATCGCCGAGGCCGAGGATGATGTTGGTGTGGTCGAAGATCAGCTGCTCCTGCTCGCCGGGGGATGCCCATGAGGTCGATGACGATGCGCAGCGGCAACAGGGCGGCGACGTCGGTGACGAAGTCGCACTCGCCCTGGTCGATGATGTCGTCGACGATCTCCACCGCGGCCCGCTCGACGTCGGCCTTGAGCTTGTCGAGCACCCGGGGCGTGAAGCCGCGGGCCACGATCTTGCGCTGGCGGGCGTGGCGGGGGTCGTCCATGTTGATGATCGACCCGAGGAACTCGTGGAACTCCTCGGGGATGTCGTCGATGCCCGTGGCGCCGCCCCGGCCGGAGCAGAAGTCACCGGGCCGGCGGCTGGCCTCGACGACGTCGGCGTGGCGGTCAGGGCCGTAGTAGCCCGGGCCCTGCGGGAAGCATCGCGGTGATCGGGCTCCGGGAAGAACGGCAGCTCGTCCTGCTGGCGGAGCAGGTCGAAGCCCTCGTAGCGCTCGTCCCAGGGACGCGCCCAGAACTCGAGCTCGGTGAAGTTGACGTCCTCGGCGCGGATGCTCATGGCCGCCGATGATAGCTGACCTAGTTGACTGGTCGGTCAAGAAGCGACGGCGGGCACCCGGTACGGTGCCGACCATGACGATCCGGGACTGCGCGTCGAACGCCACGGCGACGTCGAGGTGCTGACGCTCGACCGGCCCGACGCCCGCAACGCCTTGACGTTCGAGCTCTACGACGCCCTCGAGGCCGCGGTCCGCCGGACCACGGCCCGCTGCCTCGTGATCACCGGCGCCGACCCGGCGTTCTGCTCCGGCGACGACGTCAAGCAGGTGATGGTGGCGGCCGGCTCGGAGACCCTCCGACCGGCTGGAGCGTGCGCCGCGGCTCACCCCGGCGGCCGACGCGCTCCTCCACACCGACGTCCCGGTGATCGCCGCCGTCAACGGCGCCGCCGTGGGGTGGGGCATGGAGCTCGCCCTCATGGCCGACATCCGCATCGCGTCGGCCCGGGCGAGGTTCGGCGAGCTGTTCGTGCTGCGCGGCCTGGTGTCCGACGTCGCCGGCCTGGGCCGGCTCGCACAACTGGTGGGGCGCGGAGACCGCCGCCATGTTGCTGTTCACCGGCGCCGTGATCGATGCCGAACGGGCCGAACGGGTGGGCCTGGTGAGCTCGGTGGTCGAACACGAGGACCTGCTCGCGGTGTCGATGGCGCTGGCCCAGGAGATCGCCTCCCGGCCGCCGCTCGCCGTGCAGGCCCTCAAGCGGGGCCTGCGCCGGGCGCTCGATCCCGACTGGGACGAGCTCGGGTCGTGGGTCAGCGCCACGCTGGCCGAGCTGTTCCGCACCGACGACCACCGCGAGGGCGTGGCCGCCTTCCTCGAGAAGCGTCCGCCCGAGTTCACCGGCCGCTAGCTCAGCGCGGCACGTCCTTCCACGGCACCTCTTTGTCGGTGCGGGGCTCGCCGGGCAGGCCGAGGACGCGCTCGCCGAGGATGTTCTTCATGATCTCCGACGTGCCGCCCTCGATGGAGTTGGCTCGGGAGCGGAGGAACATCTTGCGCGCCGAACCGGGAGGTCCTTCGAGGCCGACGGCGTCGGCCCGGCGCATCTCGTAGTCGAAGTCGACCTGGCCGCGGGCGCCGAGCATGTCGACGCAGAACGCGTAGATGTCCTTGTTGACGAGGGCGATGGCCAGCTTGGCGATCGACGACTCGGGACCCGGGTTGCCCGCCTTGCGGTTCTGGCTGGCCCGGACGTTGGTGAGGCGCAGCACCTCGGCCCGGATCCAGAGGTCCATGAGGGCGTCCTTCGTGGCCGCGTCGCGCTCGTGGTCGGTCAGCTCCTCGTTCCAGATCCGGACGACCTCGGCGATCGGGCCCGAGCCGGCCGGACGGGGGCCGCCACCGCCTCCGCCGCCGATGGAGGTGCGCTCGTTCATCAGCGTGGTCATCGACACCCGCCAGCCGTCGCCGACGTCGCCGATGCGGTCGGCGTCGGGGATGCGCACGTCGGTCAGGTACACCTCGTTGAACTCGGCCTCGCCGGTGATCTGGCGCAGCGGCCGGACCTCGACGCCCGGCGCGTGCATGTCGACCATGAAGTAGGTCAGGCCCTTGTGCTTGGGCTGGTCGGGGTCGGTGCGGGCCACGAGCATGCCCTTGTCGGCGAGGTGGGCCATGGTGTTCCACACCTTCTGGCCGTTGACCACCCACTCGTCGCCGTCGCGGACGGCGCGGGTGGCGAGGCCGGCGAGGTCGGAGCCGGCGCCGGGCTCGGAGAACAGTTGGCACCAGGCGTCCTCACCGGTGTACATCCGGCGCAGCGTCCGCGACTTGAGGTCGTCGGAACCGTGGCTGACCACGGTCGGGCCGGCGAGGGCGAGGCCGAAGAACTGGGTGGCGTCGATGCCCGGCGCGCCGGCAGCGCGCATCTTGTCGTCGACCACCCGCTGCAGGGTGGGGGGAAGGCCGAGACCGCCCCATCCCTCCGGGAAGTGGACCCAGGCCAGGCCGGCGTCGTACAGCGCGCCCCGGAGGGTGACCTTGTCGGTGGTCTTCGGATCGTGCTCGGCGAGCACCTGGTCGGCGAGATCGGCGACCCGTTCGGCGTCGGTCGTGGCTTCGACTGCGGTCATCGGCTCATGGAAGCCCTTGATTGACCCACTGGTCAAGCGCGAGCACGGCCCGTATGGTCGACCGTGATGTCAGACGCCCGTGCCGCCACCGCCCTCGCCCCCACCGTCGACCCCTCCGAGGTCGGCATCGACCCCGACCGACTCGCCCGCATCGACGCGGTGACGCACCGCTACGTCGACTCGGGCCGGTTCCCCTGTGTGCAGTTCCTGCTGGCCCGCCGGGGCGAGATCGTCCACCACGACCTCTACGGCCACGCCGACATGGACGACCAGCGGCCCATCCGGGACGACGCCATCTACCGCATCTACTCGATGACCAAGCCGGTCACGAGCGTGGCCCTGATGATGCTGTACGAGGAGGGCCGGCTGCTCCTCGAGGACCCGGTGGCGAAGTACCTGCCGTCGTTCGCCGGCGCCCGGGTGTTCGCCTCGGGCAACCACGTGAACTTCACCAGCCGGGAAGCCGACCGGGAGATGACCGTCCACGACGTGCTGACCCACACGTCCGGCCTCACCTACGGCTTCCAGAACCAGCACGCCGTCGACGCCATCTACCGCACCCACAACCTCGGCGACTTCTCGCCGTCGTCGGCCACGCTCTCCGAGACGATGGAGCTGCTCGGGACCCTGCCGTTGCAGTTCTCGCCCGGCACCTCGTGGTGTTACTCGATGGGCACCGACGTGTGCGGCGCCATCGTCGAGGTCGTCTCCGGCCAGACGCTCGACGAGTTCTTCGCCCAGCGGATCTTCGCTCCCCTCGGCATGACCGACACCGCGTTCTGGATCGACGGTGACGACCGACGCGAGCGCTTCACCTCGAACTACCTCTTCTACGGCGGCACCACCACCCTGATGGACAAGTGGGACCGCTCGATCTACCTGAAGCCCCCGCCCATGCTGTCCGGCGGCGGCGGCCTGGTCTCCACCATGGCCGACTACCACCGGTTCACGCAGATGCTGGTCAACGGTGGCGAGCTCGACGGCACCCGGCTGCTGTCGAACCGCACGGTGGACTTCATGACCACCAACCACCTCCCCGATGGCAAGACCCTCAACGAGATGGGCCAGGTCGGGTTCTCCGAGGTGGCCATGGAGGGCCTCGGGTTCGGTCTCGGGTTCAGCGTGAACCAGTCGCCGGCCCGAAACGGCGCCCTCGGGTCCTTCGGCGACTTCGGGTGGGGCGGTGCGGCGTCCACCGTCTTCTCGGTCGACCCGCTCGAGGAGATGGTGTTCATCATGATGACCCAGCTCCTGCCGTCGTCGACCTACCCCATCCGCCGGGAGCTGCGGGCCACCGTCTACCAGTGCCTCGTCGACTAGGAGCACCATGACCGAGCACGACCTCGTGATCCGCTCCGGCACCGTGATCGACGGCACCGGCGCACCCCGCCGCACCGCCGACGTCGCCGTCACCGACGGCATCATCACCGAGATCGGTCAGAACGGGGGCCAGGTCTCCGGGCGGGGCACCCGGGAGATCACGGCCGACGGCGCGCTCGTGACCCCCGGCTTCGTCGACATCCACTGCCACTACGACGGCCAGGCGACGTGGGACGAGCGGCTCCAGCCGTCGTCGTGGCACGGCGTCACCACGGTCGTGATGGGCAACTGCGGCGTCGGCTTCGCCCCCGTACGGCCCAGCGACCACGAGCGCCTGATCCAGCTGATGGAGGGCGTGGAGGACATCCCCGGCGCCGCCCTCTCCGAGGGTCTGTCGTGGGACTGGACCGACTTCGCCGGCTTCCTCGACGCGGTCGACGCCCGCCCCCACGACCTCGACGTGGCGGCGCAGGTGCCTCACGCCGCGCTGCGTCTCCACGTGATGGGCGAGCGGGGCTCGCACCACGAGGAAGCGGCGACGCCCGAGGAGATCGCCGAGATGGGTCGCATCGCCGCCGACGGCATCGCCGCCGGCGCGCTGGGGTTCACGACGTCACGGACCCGCAACCACCGCACCAGCACCGGCGAGTTCACGCCGACGCTCACCGCCGAGCGGGCCGAGCTGGTCGGCATCGCCGAGGCCGTGGGCGCCACCGGCGCCGGGGTGTTGCAGATGGTGGGCGACTTCGTCGACGTCGACCACGAGTTCGAGACCCTGCTCGAGATGATGCGGGCGTCGGGCCGGCCGCTGTCGTTCTCGCTGGCCCAGAGCCCGCTGGCGCCGGACCAGTTCCGCGTCCTGCTCGACCGGCTGACCGCCGCCAACGCCGAGGGTCTCACCATGCGGGCCCAGGTCGCGCCCCGGGCCGTGGGCCTGCTGCTCGGGCTCGACTGCACGTTGAACCCGTTCATGACCAATCCGGTCTGGCGCGAGATCGCGGGCCGAGCCGCCGCCGAGCAATCCGCCGTCATGGCCGACCCCGAGTTCAAGCGGCGGGTGCTCGAGGCCCACGTCGGCGACAAGGAGCGGGGCAAGCTCGGCGGGGGCCTCATCGGCATGTTCGACCGGCTCTTCCCGCTGGGCGACCCGCCCGACTACGAGCCCGATCCAGCCGACGCCGTCGCCGGCCGGGCCGCCCGCGCCGGGGTGAGCGCCGAGGAGTGGGCCTACGACTTCCTGATCGGCGACGACGGCAGCGCCATGCTCTACGTGCCGTTCCTGAACTACGCCGGCCGGCAACCTCGACGCCACCCGCGAGATGCTGGCCCATCCGAACACGGTGCCCGGCCTCTCCGACGGTGGCGCCCACGTCGGCACGATCTGCGACGGCAGCTTCCCGACGTTCCTGCTCACCCACTGGGGGCGCGACCGCAGGCGAGGTGATCTGTTCGACCTCGAATGGCTGGTCAACCAGCACACCCGCGAGACGGCTCGCACGGTGGGCCTCGGTGACCGGGGTGTCCTGGCGCCCGGCATGCGGGCCGACATCAACGTCATCGACTTCGACCGGTTGTCGATCGCCCGGCCCGAGATGCACCACGACCTGCCCGCCGGCGGCCGGCGGGTGCTGCAGCGGGCGTCGGGCTACCGGCACACCTTCGTGGCCGGCACCGAGACCTACGCCGACGGTGAGGCCACGGGCGAGCTGCCCGGCCGCCTCGTCCGCGGCGCCCGCTGACGACCGGACCCGGCGGACCAGGACCTCCTGGGCGATGGTGGCCACGTGGACGCCCTCGGCCGTCATGATCTCGCCCAGCGCCAGGCCCCGCGCCCCCGTGAGGTTGCGACCACGCAGCTCGTGGAGGTGCCACGCTGCCGGATCCGCCGGACGGTGGAACCAGATCGCGTGGTCGAGGCTGGCGTTCATGAACGTGCGCTCGAAGTCCCCCTCCGACCGCAGCTGGGACCGGTCGGGGTGCAGGGAGACGGCGCCGTCCGTGGGGAGGTCGTCGGACAGGTAGGCGAAGGCGCAGGCCCGCACGAGCAGATCGTCCTCGACCGCTTCGAGCATGCGCATCCAGGCCAGTGACCGGCCCTCGCCGCCGGGCGACCGCCAGTCACCGACCGGGCGGCGATCGAACACGTGGCTCCAGGTGTCGGAGGGATGATCGTCGGGCGAGCCGGCACCGGCAACCATGGTCACGGGCTGGACGTCGACCGCCTCCTCGGCGACCTGGAACGAGGCCGCCAGGTTGAAGATGGCGCCGACAGGCTGGCGGGCCACGACCCGGCGGGTGACGAAGGACCGGCCGTTGCGGATGCGGTCGACCTCGAAACGGATCGGTTGGGTGTCGTCACCACGCCGGATGAAGTAGGCGTGCAGCGAGTGCGGCAGCATGCCCTCGTCGACGGTCAGCCCGGCGGCACGCAGCGCCTGGGCCACGATCTGGCCGCCGTAGAGCCCGCCCCACGGGTAGCGGGGGCCGATGCCCACGAAGGTGTCCGGGCCATGGGGCTCGAGCTGCATCATCTGGGCGAAGGTCGCGGCGTCGGTGGTCACGACCGGAGTCTGGCCGAATGATCGCCGAGCAGGAGACCGGCGGCGAACGGCGAAGAACCGGAGGACGCCGAGGCCGGAACCTCCGACCGCCGGCGCTGGGGTCCGGTCATGTCTCTTCCTCGTCGCGCTCGTCCTGTCTCTGCGCCGCTTCCGCTGGCCCGGTTCACGGCGGGGCTCATCGGGATCGTGTTGTCCACCGCCGTGTTCGCCGCGCTCTTCGCCGGCGGTCCGGCACCGGTCGTGGCGCTCACCCGCGCCGTCCCCTCTCCTGGGCCCGCCAGCCTGCTGCGGTTCACGCCGGCGTCAGCCACCGCAGCGGCGCCGGCGGCGCCCGTGCCCCCGCCGACGACCACGACCACGACCTCCACCACCACGACCTCCACCACCACGCCAGCGGCGCCACCCACGACAGCCGCCAGCACGACCACGAGCACGACCACGAGCCCGCCCAGTCCGGTGCGCGACAGCTGTGAGGCGGACATGATCCGGTGGATGAACGACGAGCGCGGCGCTCGCGGTGTCGCCGCCCTGGGCTTCGACCCGAGCGTCCAGCCGATCGCCGAGCGCTGGAGCAAGACGATGGTCCAGCGGCAGGACCTCGCCCACAACCCCCGCTTCGCCGACGAGGTGTTCGCGGCCCGGCCGGAGGCGATGACGGCCGCGCGAGAACGTGGGCTACAGCCAGACCGGCGACCGGGCACTGTTCGACCGGTTCATGAGCTCGCCGGAGCACCGCTCCAACATCCTCGACCCTCGCCTGCGAGGCGCCGGCGTGGGATGCGTGGTCGATCCGGCCGGGACGGTGTGGACGACGGTCGACTTCTGGGGCTGACCGCTACTTCGACCGCCGGTGGATGGCCGCCCGCCAGCCCGTCTCGAGCGGGACCCGCGTCAGGGCCCGGGACGCCGAGCAGGTCCACTGCAGGACATCGAGGTGGGGGATGTCGATCGGCACCCAGATGACCACGCCCCGTTTCGAGTGGTCGCTCACCACCCGCCACCGGTCGGGGACGAGAACGTCCTTCTCGGCGAGGCGCTCGATGGCCTGTGCGCCGGTGCCGTGGAGGATGCCGATCGACACCGGTTCCGGCCGGCGCCGGCGCAGGTCGGCCGGTACCCAGTTGGCCCGCGGGACGGCGGGACCCCGACCGCTCATCAGCCGCCCGAGCGGCGATTGCTCCGGGGCGGGGAAGCGATCGTCGAGAGCCGGGTCGAGGGTGAGCCACCCGCCGCCCTCGGCGAGCTGCTCCATGACGTCGACCACCGGGCGCTCGTCGCCCGGCTCGAACTCGAGGATCTCGATCTCGGTCAGACGATCTCCCGGATCCGTCCCATCACCTTGTCGGTGAGGCGGGGCACGACCTCGAGCGCCCGCATGTTCTCGACCACCTGGCTCACCCGGCTGGCGCCGGTGATGACCGACGACACGTCAGGGTTCTTGACGCACCAGGCGATGGCCAGCTGCGCCGGCGTGCAGTCGAGATCGGAGGCGACGTCGACCAGGGCCCGGATGCGTCGGGTCACGTCCTCGTCGGATGCCCGCTGGCGGATGAAGTCGTAGCCCTCGAGCGCCGCCCGCGAGTCCTCGGGGATGCCGTCGACGTACTTGCCCGTGAGCAGCCCGGACGCCAGCGGCGACCAGGTGGTCAGCCCGAGCCCGATGTCCTCGTAGAGGCGGGCGAACTCCTTCTCGACCTTGCCGCGGGTGAGGATGTTGTACTGCGGCTGCTCCATCACGGGCTTGTGCAGGTGGTGGCGCTCGGCGATGTCGTGTGCGGCGCGGATCTCGTCGGCCGTCCACTCCGACGTGCCCCAGTACAGCGCCCAGCCCCGTTCGATGGCGTCGGACATCGCCCAGACGGTCTCCTCGATGGGCGTGTCGGGGTCGGCTCGGTGGCAGTAGATGAGGTCGAGGTGGTCGAGGCCCATGCGCTCGAGCGAGGCGGGGATGGCATCGAGCAGGTACTTGCGGTTGAGGGTCAGCCGGGTGTTCGGGCTGTCGTGGATGCCCCAGTAGAACTTGGACGACACGACGAAGTCGCGGCGGTCCCAGCCGTTCTTGCGGAAGGCCTCGCCCATGACCTCCTCGGACTTCCCGCCGGCGTACGACTCGGCATTGTCGAAGAAGTTGACGCCCGACTCCCACGCTGCGGCCATGCACTCGGCGGCCAGGCCGGCGTCGAGTTGGGGCCCGAACGTCACCCAGCTCCCGAGGGACAAGACGCTGACCTTGAGGCCGGAACGTCCGAGGCGGCGGTACTCCATCTCGATGTTCATGTTCCGATGCTAGGCAGAGCGTCATGACACACCACCCGGGCGACACCTCCGACACGCGGGACACCCAGGAGTTCGAGGGGCGTGTCGCGATCGTGACCGGTTCATCGAGCGGCATCGGCGAGCAGATCGCCCGGCGGCTGAGCGCGCTCGGCGCCCACGTGGTGGTCAACTCCTCCGCGTCGGTCGAGGCCGGCGAGGCGGTGGCGGCCTCCCTCCCCGGCGAGGCGATCTACGTCCAGGCCGACATCTCCGATGCCGACCAGGGCCAGGCCCTCGTCGACGCCACCATCGAGCGGTTCGGGCGGATCGACATCCTGGTCAACAACGCGGGATGGACCACGGTCGTGCCGCACCACGACCTCGACGGCCTCACCGACGACATCATCCACAAGACCTTCGCCGTGAACGTGTTCGGCACGCTGGCCCTCACCAAGGCTGCCCTCCCCCACCTCAAGGCATCCGACGACGGCAACGTGGTCACGATCACCTCGATCGCCGGCGTCCGACCGGTGGGCTCGTCCATCGCCTACTCGATGTCGAAGGCGGCGCTGAACCACATGACCGTGCTGCTGGCCAAGTCGCACGGACCGGTTCGCTTCAACGCCGTGGCGCCCGGGCTGGTCGACACGCCGTGGACCGAGTCATGGGGACCGATGCACGAAGCGGTCGCCGCCACCGCACCCATCGGCCGCAGCGCCACCCCCGACGACTGCGCCGAGGCCACCCTGGCCCTGCTGCGCAACCGGTACGCCACCGGTCAGGTGCTGGTGGTCGACGGCGGCCTCACCCTGGTGGGCTGACGGTCGCTCCGGCCACGAGCACGGCGCCGGCGACGGCCTCGCAGGTCACCGGGAGCGGGCCGAGCTCGTCGCCGTCGGCCCACATGATCACATCGTCCGCACCGGTGACGGTGACGGTCCGGCCCCGGTAGGTCGTGACGGCGGGGTGGCGGACGTGGCTCCCGCCGAAGACCTTCGGGAACACCCGGAGGAACGTGCCCCGGCCCACCGCCCCGATCACGACGACCTGGAGCAGGCCGTCGGCGGGGCGGGCGTCCGGGCAGATCTTCATGCCGCCGCCGAAGTACGCGGTGTTCCCGATCGACAGCATGGTCGTGTCGGCATCGTGCGTCACGCCGTCGACGACGACGCTCGCCCGCAGCCGTCGCAGCCGGGGCAGCTGGAGCAACGTGGCCACGGTGTAGCGCTGCCCGCCCCGTGGCCAGCGCAGACCGTTGGCGCGCGCCGTGACGTCGCCGGCGAAGCCCATGGTGGCGACGCTGGCCACCCACCCGTGGTCGGTGCGCATGGCGTCGACCGGCCGGCCCGGGGCCAGCGCCCGGCGCACGTGGTCGTCGAGGCGTCCGTCGAGCAGGCCGAGGGCACGGGCGAAGTCGTTGCCGGTGCCCTGGGGGACGATCCCGAGCACGACGTCGGTGGTCGCCACCGCCTGGAGCGCGATGCGGACCAGACCGTCGCCTCCCACCGCCACGAGACGATCGGCGCCCGCTGCGACGGCGTCGGCAGCGGCCTGACCCGACGCCGCCGCCGAGGTCGCGGCCAGCAGCTCCACGTCGTGTCCGGCGGCGCGGACCTGCGCCACCACCTCCTCGACGTCTCCCGAACCACCCCGCGCGGCAGGGTTCCCGAGCACGTGCACGACCGTCACCTCAGCCCACCCATCTCAGTCAACTGGTGTTTCCAAGATCGCGACGGTGGCGACGATGAGCCCCCGCACGAAGTCGTCATGACCATCCGTGGAGTCCGTGCGGGCGCGGTCGGCCAGGGCGTGGAAGATCAACGTGACGGCGAGCATGCGCCGCACGCTGCCCAGGGACCGTGAATGCTCGGGCAGGCCGGCGACGAGCAGCCCCACGGCGCGTTCGAGGCCGGGGCGCGACCACGGCTCGGCGAGCATGGGCGGCAGCGTGTCGCGGGCCGGGTGGGCGAGCAGCTCGGCTTGGATCCGGAGGTAGGCGGCGCCGCCGGGATCGGACAGCAGCGCAGCGAGCGGCAGCACGATCACCTCGGTCACCTGCCGCAGGTCGGGATCGGCGGGGAGGCGGTCGAGGAGGCGGGCCCGGTGGACGGCCATCTGCCGGACCCGGCGCTCGGTGACCGCCTCGAGGAGCCCGATGCGGTCGCCGAAGTGGTACTGGATCGCGCTGTTGTTGCGCTGGCCCGAGTCCTCGATGATGTCGGCGAAGGTGGCGCCCATGATCCCGTCGGCGGCGAAGCGGCGCTCAGCGGCATCGAGGAGCAGCCGCTTGGTCTCGTCGGCGGAGCGGGGCACGGCTGGCACCGTAGCGAGAGCTACGGTGCGACCCGTGGCGAAGACGGCGCCGGTGATCCTCGACATCGGTGGCCGAGAGGTCCGGATCACGAGCCCCGACAAGGTGTTCTTCGCCGAGCGGGGCGAGACGAAACTCGATCTCGTCGAGCACTACGTGCGCGTGGCGGAGCCGATCATGCGAGCCATGGGCGGCCGGCCGACGCTCATGCAGCGGTTCCCGGACGGCGCCGGCGGCAAGTCGTTCTTCCAGAAGCGAGTGCCCCAGGGTGCTCCGGAGTGGTTGGAGACGGCGGTCATGTCGACGCCGAACGGGACCACGTCCGACGCGATGGTCGTCGCCGACGTCGCCCACATCGCCTGGGCGGTGAACATGGGGTGCCTCGGTTTCCATCCGTGGCCGGTGCGGGCCGCCGATCCCGGCCACACCGACGAGCTGCGCATCGACCTCGATCCGAGCCCCGGGGTGGACTTCCCGATGCTGCGCGAGGCCGCCCACGAGCTGCACGCCTTGTTCGACGAGCTGGGCATGATCTCGTTCCCGAAGACGACCGGCAACCGCGGCATCCACGTGTACGTCCGCCTCCAGCCGCGCTGGGACTCCTACGACGTGCGGGCAGCGGCTGTCGTCGTGGCGCGTGAGCTCGAGCGGCGCCGGCCGGAGCTGATCACCGCGGCGTGGTGGAAAGAGGAGCGCGGCGAGCGGGTCTTCGTCGACTTCAACCAGAACGCGCCCCACAAGACGGTGTTCGGCGCGTGGTGCGTGCGGGCCCGTCCCGGTGGCCAGGTGTCCACGCCGTTCCGGTGGGACGAACTCGACGAGGTCCACCCCGACGAGCTGACCATCCCGGCGGTGGCAGAACGGTTGCGGGCGGACCCGGACCCGTGGGTGGCGATCGACGACCACGCCGAGGACATCACCCCGTTGCTCGAGCGGTTCCGCGCCGAGCTCGACGCCGGCCTCGGCGACGCGCCCTGGCCTCCCGTGTACCCGAAGATGCCCCACGAGCCCCCGCGTGTGGCCCCCAGCAGAGCGCGTCGCTGACACCGCCGTCATAGGTTGGCGGGATGGATCGTGGCACCACCTACCTGGCGTGGGGGGCGGCGCAGGCCGTCAGCACGCTCAACGCCCGCTCGTCGTTCGCTCGCAGCGGGTGGGCGTCCATGCCATCGTTCGCGTTCGGGCTCCCACCGTCCGAGCTCCCACTCCAGCACGCCGCGACGTACGGGGCCACGGCGGCGATCGGTCTGGCCGGCGGCGTGCACCGCAGCCGCCGCGGACGAATCGGTCTCGCACTGACGGCGGCGGCGATGGGAGGGCTGTACCGCATCCACCGCGAGTCGCTCGCCGCTCCCCGGATCGTGGAGCAAGCGTTGACCGACGAGCTCGGCGTCGATCACCGCAGTCGGATGGCGCCGAACCCGCTGACGCCCGTCACCTCGACGTTGCCGTTGCTCCCGCTCCGCCGCGTCCGCGCCCGCTACGTCACCGACGGCAACATCGCCTACGACCAGTACGGCCGACGCACGACCCTCGACGTGTGGAAGCGGCCCGATCTCCCCGCCGATGCGAAGGCGCCGGTGCTCGTACAGGTCCATGGGGGCGGGTGGGTCGGCGGCGACAAGGAGGGGCAGGCATACCCGTTGATGACGTACCTGGTCGAGCGGGGCTGGGTGTGCGTGTCGGTCACCTACCGGCTGAGCCCCCGCGCCGCGTGGCCCGACCACATCGTCGACGTGAAACGGGCGCTCGGGTGGGTGAAGGACCACATCGCCGACCACGGCGGCGACCCCGATTGGGTCGCCATCACCGGCGGATCGGCCGGCGGGCATCTCTGCTCGCTCGCCGCGCTCACCCCCAACGACCCGCAGTTCCAGCCGGGGTTCGAGGACGCCGACACGTCGGTCAAGGCAGCCGTGCCCTTCTACGGCGTGTACGACTGGACCAACCGCGACGGCACGGGACGAGCCGACATGCTCGAGATGCTCGAGAAGCTCGTGGTCAAGACCACCTTCGTCGACGCCCGGGACGTCTTCGAGCAGGCGTCGACGATGACGCACGTGCGCGGCGATGCCGTGCCGTTCATGCTGCTCCACGGCGTGAACGACTCCTTGGTCCCGGTCGAACAAGCCCGGGCGATGGTCGATCTGCTCCGGAAGGAGTCGACCAACCCGACCGTCTACGTCGAGTTCCCGGGTGCCCAGCACGCCTTCGACGTGTTCGCCTCCAACCGGGCCAAGGCGGCGGTCGAGGGCGTCGAGCGGTTCCTCAACGTGGTCCGGAGCTCGCCAGGAACGCGCTGACGATCCGGGCCAGTTCGACTGGCTGGTCCCCCTGGATGGAGTGACCGGCGTCGGCGACGGTGATGATCTCGGCGTCGGGTTGGCGCTCGGCGAACGCGGCCTTGTCGGCGTCGTCGACCACCGGTGAGCGGTCGCCCACCACCAGCTGGACCGGCACGTCGATGGCGGCCACGTCGGCCCACAGGTCGGCGAAGTCGATGCCGGCGTCGCCCTCGGCGAGCCGGGTGTGCCCCGAGCGCTGGTGGCGCCACACCCACGACCCGTCGTCTTGTTGCACGGCATTGTGCAGGACTCCCCGACGCAGCGAGGATTCGCTGCGGGTGGGGTTGAAGGCGATGGTGCGCTCGAGGATCTCGTCGAAGGAGGCGAAGGACTCGGGGCCCGACAGGAACGCCACGATGTCGGAGGCCTTCTCGCGGTCGGTGCCGGGCGTGACGTCGACGAGCAGCAGCATGCGCACCAGTGCCGGCGCGACCACGGCCAGCTCGACGGCCGTGAGCCCACCCAACGACATGCCGACGACCAGCGCAGCGTCCGGTGCCAGGGCCGTGACCGCCTCGGCCACGTCCTCGGCGAAGGACCGCGGGCCGAGCGGACGGTCGGGGCTCGCCCCGTCGGAGTGGCCGTGCCCCGGCAGGTCGATGGCGACGAGGGGCCGGTCGAGCGCCAGTGCCACGGTGTCCCACGTGTGGGCGTTCTGCCCGCCGCCGTGGAGCAGCACGAGCTCGGCCGGGGCGGTGCCCCAGCGGAGGGCGCTCAGCGCCCGACCGTCGGCGAGCGGAACCTCCACGCGTTCGACCCGCGGCGGCCCGGACCAGTCGAGGCCGGCTTCGGCGGCGTTCTCGTGGAACAACCCGAACTCGTCGTACCCGGAGGGATCGGCCATGGGCCGAGACTACGATCCGCCCGTGGCCGACACGCTGGCAGACCGACTCCAGGCGGACCTCACCGCGGCGATGAAGGCGCGCGACGAGATCACCCGCACCACGCTGCGATCCGCCATCGCCGCCGTGAAGGAGGCCCGGGTCGCGGGCGACACGGCACACGACCTGTCCGACGACGAGGTCGAGGCCGTCCTGCGCAACCAGGCCAAGCGCCGCGACGAAGCCGCCGAGGCGTTCCGGTCCGGCGGCCGTCCCGAGCAGGCCGACCGGGAGCTGGCCGAGAAGGCGGTGCTCGAGCGCTACCTGCCCAAGGGCCTGTCCGAGGACGAGATCATCGCCGTGGTCGACGCCACGCTGGCCGAGGGCGGGTACGCCGAACCGTCGCAGATGGGTCAGGCCATGAAGGCCGTCATGGCCGCCATCGGGGGTCGGGCCGACGGCAAGGTCGTGTCGGAGATGGTGAAGGGCCGGCTGGCCCGGTAGACGTATGGAGCGAGACGGTGAGGCGCGCACGGTCGCGGTCGTGCTGGGCAGCGGCGGCGCACGCGGCTACGCCCACATCGGCGCCTTGGAGGTCATCGAGGCCCACGGCTTCGACATCGTCGCCATCTCGGGCTGCTCGATGGGCGCGCTCGTCGGTGGTGTCCACGCCGCCGGTCATCTGCCCGAGTACCGCGACTGGGTCGTCACGCTCCGCCAGCGGGACGTGCTTCGCCTGGTGGACCTGTCGTTCTCGTCGATGGGGGCGATCCGAGGAGACAAGCTCTTCGCCATGGTCGGCGAGATGCTGGGCGACGTCGCCATCGAGGACCTCCCCATCGCCTACACCGCGGTGGCCACCGATCTGCTCTCGCAGCGGGAGGTGTGGTTCCAGGACGGACCGCTCGCCGACGCCATCCGAGCCTCGATCGCCATCCCCTCGTTGCTGGCGCCGGTCATCACCGACAACCAGTTCCTCGTCGACGGGGCGCTCATGAACCCCGTGCCGATCCTTCCCACCTTGTCGGCGCAGGCCGACCTGACCATCGCAGTGCACCTCGCCGGCGAGACGCGCCGCCACACCCCGACCCGGCCGTCAGGCCCGATCGTCGAGAGCGAGGCCGCCGACGACGCCGACGGCGATGAGCGATGGTCGGCGCTGCGCCAGCGCGCCGCCCGTCTCCTCGACTGGGACACGATGCGGGCCAAGCTGACGCGCGACCTGGACCGGGAGGGGTCGTCGGCCGCCGACGAGATCGCCGAGTTCGGCCGGCTCGACATCATGAACCTGGCGTACGAGACCATGCAGGCCACGCTCACGAGCTACAAGCTGGCCGGCTACCCGCCCGATGTGTTGGTCGAGATCCCGAAGTCGAGCGCTCGCACCTACGAGTTCCACCGCGCGGCCGAGCTGATCGAGCTGGGGCGGTCGCTGACCGAGGCGGCGCTGGCCGACGCCGGCCTCGTCGACTGACCTGTCCCGTCATCCGGCGACGCTGTCGCCGGCCGGCAGCCCGGCCGGCGGGTAGGGGCCGATGAACATGTGCTCGAACATCCCGTAGCCGGTGACGCCGCCGTATTCGAAGCGAGCGGCGTGTTCCACGATGGCCCACCAGGCCCACGTGTCGAGCTCGTCCATCGACCACGACTTCGACTCGACGGTCAGGTCGTCGCCCAGCCACATGCCATGGCGGTACTCGTCGCCGAGGCCGTAGCCGGTGCCGATGCCGAGGTAGTTGTGGACGAGGGGCGTGCAGGTGATCTCGATCGGGCCTTCGGGGGCATCAGGGAGGTGGAACGTCGAGGGCGAGCGCACCATCCGCGTCCCGGTCTCGAGGTGGTGGGTGGCGTGGGGCGACCCGAGCCACTCCGGCTCCCGGGCGGGGTCGTGCCAGATGCGGACCGCTTCGTCCATGGTGCGATGACCGTCGCCCTCCTCCTGGATCAGCACCAGGATGGAGTGGTCGGCGAACTGCATCGGGACGTAGTTCCACATGCCGGTCATCACCGGGTCGGTGTGGATGCCGACCGGCTCCGGCTCGCCGACGGGGCGGACGCCCCACGAGCGGTCGCGCGCCCCCACCAGCGGTCCGGGGTCACGTCGAAGCGCTCGTCGCCGACCCGCAGCCAGCCCGTCCACCGGCCGTTCTGGGCGAAACGACAGGTGTCGAAGACGACGCGGCCGTGCTTGCGGGAGAAGTGGCGGGGCTCGGTCCACGGTGCGAACACGCCGTCCCACCGCAGGTCGCACTCGACGGTGGCGTGGGCGCCCTCGCAGATGATGCGCAGCGACCGCAGGGGTTCGATCACCTCGATGCGCAGCGGGCCGACGGCGGTGTCCATCCGGTCGGCGAGGGGCCGGTTCGCCCGCACCACGTGATGGGTGTCGCCTCTCCGCACCGTGAGGAACGTGTCCTGGGTGCCGAGGTTCGGGTACAGGCCGAGACCGAAGACGGCGAAGAGCTCGTCGCTGCACGAGTGGAGGTTGAAGTAGTAGCGGTCGTAGAAGTTGCGGTCGCTGGTGCCGACGTGACCCACCGGCTCGGCGATCTGGTGGACGGGGAAGTCGTCCCACGAGCTCAACATGGCCAGCACCCTGCCAGAGCCGGAGCGTCAGCGTCAGCGGCGGCGGATGCGGTCGAGGGCGCGACGCACGCGCTGCGCGCTCACCGGCTCGGCCGTGCCGAGCTGCTGGGCGAACAGCTGGACGCGGAGCTCCTCGATCATCCACCGCACGTCGTCGAGGCCGGCGGTCAGGCCTCGGTCGGCGACCAACGCGGCGTGCTCCGCCACGAGCCGCCGGACGGTCAGCATGCGTTCGGTGTCGGAGCGCAGGTTCTCGCGGAGCCGGTCCAGTCGGATCTCCATGGCGTCGAGGTAGCGAGGCAGGTGGCCGATGCGGTGGGCCCCGATGGTCACCGCCATGCCGTCGAAGACGAGGCCGGTGAGCTGGTCGGTGAGGTCATCGAGTGCCGGTGACCACTCGACGGGAGCCGGTCGACCGAGGCGTTCCCGGAGCCGGCCCGCCCGTTGCACGGCGTCGGCCATGGCGGTCACCACCCCGACGAGGTCGTCGACGTAGCGCTCCTTCACCGTGGCGAGCAGCGCACCGAAGGCGGCCTCGTCGAACACCGGACCGCCGTGGTCGAGGAGGAGCGCGTCCAGGACGGCGAGCAGCGCGTCGTCGGTGGCGGCGATGACGGTGCCATGGGGTGCGGTGGCGAGGCGGAGCAGGACCCGAGGATCGACGGCGCGTTGGAGGGTGCGGGCCGGCCGGGGCAGCTGGAGGGCCAGGAGCCGGCGAGTTCCGTTCCAGTGCAGGGCCTGTTGCTCCGCACGCGAGGCCAGCACCCGGACGCCGACGGAGTCGGTGGTGTCGATGAGCGCGGGGTACCCCTCGACCACCAGTCCCCCGGCCTCGGACGTGACCACCCGGGGCAGCGTGTCGATCGACCACGTGGTGAGGCCGTCGCACTCGAGTTCCGGGGCGCCGGACGCCACGGTGGCCCGGACGTGGGCCCGCAACCGACGTTCGAGGGCGGCCAGGTCGGAGCCCTCGGCGAGCACGGCACCGTCGTCCCCCAGGATCCGGAAGTGGGGTCGCAGGTGTTCGGGCAGCGCGACGTCGTCCCACATCGACGGCTCCACGGGGACACCGGCCATCCGGCTCAGCTCCTGCGCCAGCACGCTGAGGAGGGGCCCGTCGTCCGGACCGGTGCGGGCAATCACCTCGGCGGCACGGTCGGGGGCCGGGACCAGGCTCCGCCGGACGGCTTTGGGCAGCGCCCGGATGAGGGCGGTCACCAGCTCGGCTCGCAGCCCGGGGACCAGCCATGCGAACGGTTCCGGGTCGGTGCGGTTGAGCACGGCCACGGGGATCTCGAACCAGGCTCCGTCACGCTCGCTCCCCGGTGCGAACTCGTAGTCGACCGGCACCTCCACCGACCATCGACGAGGGAACGCGTCCTCGTCGACCGTACCGGCGTCGAGCGCGGTGAGATCCTCGACGGTGAGGTCGAGCAGGTCCGGCTGGGCTCCGATGCGGTCCCGCCACCAGCGGTCGAAGCGGCGGACGTCGGTCACGTCGGCGGGGATCCGCTGGTCGAAGAAGTCGAACACGGCGTCCTCGTCGACGAGGATGTCGCGCCGTCGGGCCCGGTCCTCCATGGCCCGCACCTCCTCGATGCGCTCCCGGTTGTGCGTCACGAAGCGGTGGTGGGTCTCCCACTCGCCGCGCACCAGGGCGTGGAGGACGAACATCGTGCGGGCCATCGACCGGTCGACGCGGTCGAGGTTCACGGCCCGGCCGTCGACCAGGGTCAGGGCCCGGAGGTGGACCCGTTCGACCACTTGGGCGCTGCCCCGCTCGGCGTTCCAGTACGGGTCTCCGTAGGTCCGTCGCGTAGGTGGCGGGCGGCGTGTTCGATCCACTGGGGCTGGACGGTGGCGGCGGTACCGGCCCACATCCGGTTCGTCTCGACCAGCTCGGCGGCCATCACCCAACGAGGTGGGCTCTTGGCCAGCACCGACCGGCGGGCGATGGCGAAGCGGGCGTTGCGCACGCCCACGTACTCGCGGCGGGCCGGGCCTCGTCGTCGCGCCGACCGACGTTGGCCGAGCAGGCCGGCGAGCAGCGAGCGGTGGATGGCGGTGGCGTCGGCCGGCTGGCGGTTGATGTCGATCTTCAGGCTCCGGGCCACCTGCCGCAGCTGGGTGTAGACGTCCTGCCACTCCCGGATGCGCACGAAGTGGAGGAACTCGGCCCGACACTCGCGGCGGAACGCGCTCGCTCGACAGCTCCCGCTGGCGCTCCTTCAGGTGGTCCCACAGGGCGACGTGGCCGAGGAAGTCGGAGCCGGGGACCCGGAACCGGGCGTGGAGCTCGCCGGCGGCCTGGCGCTGGTCGGACGGCCGCTCGCGGACGTCCTGGATCGACAGGGCGGCGGCGATGACCATCACCTCGTGGACGCAGCCGTTGCGCTCGGCCTCCAGCACCATGCGGCCGAAGCGTGGGGTCGAGCGGCAGGCGGGCCAGACGCGTGCCCGAGCCGGGTGAGGCGCCGGTCGTGGGCCGGTCGGTCGGCCTGGAGGGCACCGAGCTCCTCGAGCAACGTGACCCCGTCCACCACGTTGCGCCGGTCGGGCGGCTCGACGAACGGGAACGACTCGACGTCGCCGAGGCCGAGCGCCGTCATCTGCAGGATGACCGAGGCCAAGTTCGTGCGCAGGATCTCGGGCTCGGTGAACTCGGGCCGCGAGTCGTAGTCGTCCTCGGCGTAGAGCCGGATGCACACGCCGGGAGCGACACGGCCGCACCGCCCGGCGCGCTGGTCGGCCGAGGCCTGCGAGATCGGCTCGATGGGCAGCCGCTGCACCTTGGTGCGCTTGTTGTACCGGGAGATGCGGGCGGTGCCGGGGTCGACCACGGAGCGGATGCCGGGCACGGTGAGCGAGGTCTCGGCGATGTTGGTGGCGATGACCACCCGTCGGCTGGTTGGCGTGGGTGGCGAACACCCGGTGCTGCTCGGCCGCCGACAGCCGGGCGAACAGCGGCAGCACCTCGACGTCGCGGCGAGCCCGAGGCCCTCGATGGCCTCGGCGGTGTCGCGGATCTCGCGCTCGCCCGACTGGAACACGAGCACGTCACCGGGCCCCTCGCGGCAGCAGCTCCTGCACCGCGTCGACGATGGCCTGCGTCGGATCGTCGTCGTCGCCCTCGCCCGACGGCGGTCGGTACCGCACCTCCACCGGGTACGTGCGGCCCGAGACCTCGACGATCGGGCGCCGGTGTGCCCGATCGCGTCGGCGAAGTGCTCGGCGAAGCGTTCGGTGTCGATGGTGGCCGAGGTGACGATCACCTTGAGGTCGGGTCGGCGGGGCAGGAGCTGGCGCAGGTACCCGAGGATGAAGTCGATGTTGAGGCTGCGCTCGTGGGCCTCGTCGACGATGAGCGTGTCGTAGGCCGACAGGGTGCGGTCCCGTTGCAGCTCGTTCAGCAGGATGCCGTCGGTCATCACCTTGAGCCGGGTGTCGTCGCCGACCCGGTCGGTGAAGCGCACGGCGTAGCCGACGAGGCCGCCGACCTCGACGCCGAGCTCCTCGGCCACCCGTTCGGCGACCGAGCGGGCGGCGATCCGGCGGGGTTGGGTGTGGCCGATCAGTCACGGCGCCGCGGCCAGCTCGAGGCACAGCTTGGGGAGCTGCGTGCTCTTGCCCGAGCCGGTCTCGCCGGCGACGACCACGACCTGGTGGTCGCGGATGGTCTCCAGCAGCTCGTCGTGGCGCGCGGAGATCGGCAGGTCGGCCGGGTAGCTCGGCGTGATGGCGGTGGGGTGGGCATCCATGGGGCGGGGGCATCCCAGGATGCCAAGTTGTTGTTACCGTTCGGAACGATGACGCAGCTCACGTTCACCCAGGACGAGCTCCTGACCGACCACGACTACGCCGAGCCCCAGATGGTGGCGGGTCGACGCATGCACGGCGGCTTCCTTGCCGACGGCACCTACCAGCCCCCCGGCCGCGATCCGCAGCCAGGCGATCGAGAGCGTGGAGCGAGGCGCTACGCGAGCGCGGCGGCGACCTCTTCGACGCCAACGCCTCGTTGCTCACCGGGACCGGTTGCCCAACGTCGAGCAGGCAGCGGGTCCTGCTGCGCAACGGCCTCGGCGAGAGCTTCTGGAACAGCCTGACCATCATCGGCAAGATCGAGGCCAAGGGGCGGCTGCTGGCCGAAGTCACCTTCCCCGACCTGCAGGCGCGTGATCGTCGAGGACATCTCCGAGATGGGCATCGGCCACCTCGACGAGGGCCTGCTCGCTCGCCCACGGCATCGACGAGGGCGGCGAGCCCGACCAGGGCATCGGCGGCCACGACGAGATGTGGTTCGCCGCACGCGACCTCGCCTTCGGCGCCGGCGCCCTCCCGACGTCGAACCGCCGGAGAACATCGCCCGGCCCGACACCGAGCGCCGCATCCCCGAGCTGCCCGGGGAGATCGAGGGCGTGCTCTCGTTCCTCGCCAACCTGTTGCTCATCGAGTTCCGGGCCGAGCTCGGCTTCTCCGAGACCCAGGCCATCCTGCGCACCCAGGACCTGTTCGCCGACCGCGCGTGCAGGAGGCCGAGGCGGCGGCCGAGATCATCGGCCGCATCCGCACCGACGAGGAGATCCACGTCAGCGTCGCTGCGCCTCTACCTGGGCGAGATCCGGTCGTGCACCTTCCGCACGGTCGACGGCGGCACCATCACGCGGCGCCGAGGTCATCGACCGGTTCTGGGCCGACCTCGTCCACTGGGCCACCGTCGAACAACCGGAGCTGGCGGCTCGCCAGCAGCGTGACGTGCTGGTCGGCGAGGATCATGGAGCACCCCGAGGGCGAGCGGGTCCTGGCCGAGTTCGACACCGTCGCCTGATCGAGCCGAATCTGACGCGGTGTCAGATTGTGCGCGAGACTGCCCGCCATGGAATTCGGACTCTTCATCGGCGGCTGGGTACCCGACTACCTCGACGGGCGTGACGACGATGCCGAACACCAACGACTCGTCGACGAGACCCGCGTCGCCGAGGTCGGCGACCGCAACAACTGGAAGTACGTCTGGGTCACCGAGCACCACTTCCTGACCGAGTACAGCCACATCTCGGCCAACGAGGTCGTGATGCCGTACATCCTCGCCCGCACCCAGAACATCCGGGTCTGTTCGGGGATCATCAACGTCACGCCGCCGGTCAACCACCCGGCTCGCATCGCCGAGCGGGTCGCCATGCTCGACCACCTGAGCGGCGGCCGGTTCGACTTCGGCACCGGCCGCGGCTCCTCCACCACCGAGCAGGGCGGCTTCGGCATCACCGATCCCGACCTCACCAAGGAGATGTTCGACGAGGTGATGCCCGAGTTCCGCAAGATGTGGAGCCAGGACAGCTACTCCTTCGACGGCCGCTTCTTCTCGATGCCCGAGCGCAACGTGCTGCCCAAGCCGTACGTGAAGCCCCATCCGCCGATGTGGGTGGCGGCCGGGAACCCTGACACCTTCGAGAAGGCAGCCAAGCTGGGCCTCGGCGTCCTCTGCTTCACCGGCGGTTCGCCCGAGAAGATGAAGCCGCTGGTCGAGCTGTACAAGGAGACGATCCAGGACGCCGAACCGGTCGGCGACTTCGTCAACGACAACGTGGCCATCGCCACCAGCTTCATGTGCCTCGAGGACGGCGACGCGGCTCGGGACTGGATGACCCGGTCCCGCAACGGCCGCCAGCAGAGCCTGGTGTTCAAGTACCTCGACACGTTCCCGAAGCCCCCCGGCATCCCCGACTGGCCCACCGAGATCCCCGACCCCACGCTCGACCAGATCGAGCTGGGCTTCGCCAAGGGCACGTCGATCGCCGGCACCCCCGACCAGTGCATCGAGGCGCTGGAGAAGTGGGACGCCATCGGTGTCGACCAGCTCATCATGGGCCCGACGGGGAGTACCTATCCGTTCGGTCTCGTCGAGGAGACGGTGGAGCTGTTCGGCACGAAGGTCATTCCCCACTTCGACACCGATCCCGAGCCGCGCAGCGCCAAGCACCGCCGCCTGGCCGGCGAGCGGGCCGGCGTCACCGCCTGAGCGCTACGCCCCCGCTGCTTCGAAGCGGACCTCCTCGGGCGCACCGTCTGCGGTCAGCACCGCCTGCGCCTGGTCAGACCCGGTGAGCTGGGCCAACAGGAAGGCGATGGCGTAGCGGTCGATCAGCTGGTGCGCCAGTTCCGGGTCCAGCACCTCGGGATCGCACGTGTTCCCGGCCTCCTGGCGAAGGAGGTCGCGGATGGCCGGCGTGACCGCCGGGAGGTTCTCGAGGATCGGCACGTACTGGCACACGTCCGTGAAGCTCTGGTGCGTGGCACCCACGAGGTCGACCCGGTACAGGGGCCGGCCCGTGACGAGCGACGCCACCCGCTCGGTGTTGGGGTCGATGGGCGTGGTGGTGTCGAGCGTGCCGCTGACCACCATGGTCGGGAGGTCGTCGGCGGCCAGGTCGGCGTCGCTCAGTAGGCCGGCGGCCGGCGCCATGGCCACGACGGCGTCGACCCGGTCGTCGGGCGAGATGCCCAGCGCCGAGACCCCGCCGCCGGCGGCGAGGGCGGTGTAGCCGCCGAAGGAGTGGCCGACCACGCCGACGTGGTCACCGTCGACGGCCGCGGTGACGTCGGGCGCCACCGAGCCGTCGAGCATCGCCGTGATCACGGCGGACACGTCGGCGGGACGGTTGCGGGCGATCACGTCGGGGGCGTCGGTGGTGCCGAGGACGCCGTCGAGGGTCGTGTTGCCGGCGT
This sequence comes from uncultured Acidimicrobiaceae bacterium, assembly GCA_963811245.1. Classification (GTDB taxonomy): domain Bacteria; phylum Actinomycetota; class Acidimicrobiia; order Acidimicrobiales; family Salinilacustritrichaceae; genus Salinilacustrithrix. The sequence continues at coordinate 682,618 of CAWEQL010000007.1, read as the reverse complement.
GGTCGGGGGCGACCACCACCACGCCGTGGGAGGCCAGCGTCTCGGTGAAGTACGAGGCCACGTACCGCAGACCCCCGCTGCCGTGGCTGTACACGGCGAGCGGGAACGGCCCGCCCGACGACACGGCCGGCGAGTCGAGGGCCACGGCCGAGTCGTACTGGATGCCCGGGGCGAACGTGTAGGTCGACGGCGCGCCCGACGTGGCGTCGGTCGGGTACCAGATGTCCACGGTCAGCGACCGATCGCCGTTGGTGCCGTCGACCACGGTGACGGTGCGGCGACCGACGCCGAACTCACCCTGCGCGGCGGTGTCGACGGCGGGGACCGCGGTGGTGGTCGTGGACGTCGTGGTGGGCGCGCTGGTGATGGGGTTCCCGCTGACCGGCGGGCTGGTGGTGTCGGACGAGCAGGCCCCGACGAGCAGCGCGCCGGCGAGCACGCCGGCCAGGAGGGAGCGCCTCAACACGGTGCGCCCGGTGCGACGAGCGGCCAGGGTCGTTCTCGCTCCATCACGAGAGCGAGGTCGAGCAACGCCTGCTCCTGGAAGTGCGGTGCCAGCACCTGGAGTCCGACGGGCAGGCCGTCCGACGACGTGCCGATGGGGATGGAGATGGCCGGGTTGCCGTAGATGTTCGACGGGATGGTGAGCGCCCCGTGGTTGATCGGCTTGGCCTCCAATCCACCGAACACGGTGGGCGCCTGCCGATCGGCCGCGAAGGCCACATCCGGGTTGGTGGAGGCGAGGACGAAGTCGGCCTCCTCGAACAGGTCGGCCATGGCCTCGTTCAGCTCGATGCGGCGGCGTTCCACCTGCACGGCGGCGTGGACGTCGAAGTGATCGGTGGCGGCCTGCGCTCCGGCCCGCATGGCCGGGGTGAGGTCGTCGGCCCGTTCGGGCCAGCGGTCGCCCAGCGTGGCGACGAGGCCGACGGCGCCCGACACCCCCCAGGCGGCTCCGGTGCGGGGCAGGCGCACCGCCACGTCGACCCGCTTCAGGCCGGCCCGCGTGATGAGGTCCTCGGCGGCGGCCGTGACCAGCTCGACCACCTCCGGGGCGACCACCGCGTTGCCGACGTCGATGATGACGGCGGCCCGCTTGCCGCGCAGCTCGGGGAGGAAGGAACCGAGGTCGCGCTCCCACCCGTCGACGCGGGGCAGGCTCAGCGGGTCACGGGGGTCGAAGCCGTTCGAGACGTCGAACCAGCGGGCGGTGTCACGCACCGATCGGCTGACGCAGCCGGGAACGGCCGTGAGGTTGCCGGGCCCGGCGTGTGGACCCCGGGGGATCCGTCCCCACGTGCACTTGAGTCCCACCAGACCGCAGAACCCGGCCGGGATGCGGATCGAACCGCCGCCGTCGCCGGCCGTGCCGAGCGTCAACAGCCCGCCCGCGACCGCGGCGGCCGAACCGCCCGAGGAACCGCCGGGCGTGCGCTCGGGGTTCCACGGGTTGCGGGTGGCGCCGTTCAGCTTCGTCCACGTCTGGTTGACGCCCCCGAACTCGCTGGCCGTGGTCAGTCCCACCAGGACGGCGCCGGCGTCGACGAGCCGTTCGATCTTGGTGTCGGTCCGTTCGGCGACCTGGTCGGCGAGGGCCACCGAGGCGTGGGTGTCGGGCCAACCGGCCACGCCGTCGAGCTCCTTCACGCCGATCGGCACGCCGCCGAAGGGCTGCGACACGTCGGCGAACCGGGCGGCCGATCGGGCGGCATCGGGGTCGAGGAAGCTGAACGCGTTCAGCTCCGAGCCTTCGATGGCGGCCAGGGTCGCGTCGAGCTCGTCGACGGGCGAGTGGTCCCCGGATCGGAAGGCCTCGACCAGCGATACGGCATCGCCTTGCCACGGTGCGTCCATGGGCCAGACGGTGCCACACCGGGCCGGTGTGGATCAGGCCGGGATGTCGATGCCCTGCTCGGCGGCCTTGGCCGCCACCGCCTCGGGGAAGATGTTCTTGACCAGGTACAGGTCCTGGATGATGCGGTAGTCGGGCGCCATCCCCTTGGCGTAGCGCTCCATGTAGGCGAGCTGCTTGGCGACCAGCACCAGCTCGCGCGGACCCTTCGCGCCGTAGTTGTCCATCAAGTCGATGCTCATCTTGAGCATCTCGCCCAGGTTCATGCCGCCGATCCCGGCCTCCAGCATCGGACCGAGGATCATGGCCAGGCGCATGCCGAGCTCCTCGTCGGTGCCGATGTCGGGCGGGAACACACCCACCCGCCGGTAGGCCCGGGCGATCCGGGTGAAGTCGCCGTCGATCATGCAGGTGTAGAGGATGTCCTTGATGACGTCGCGGTATTCCGGGGCCAGCTCACCCATGATCCCGAAGTCGAGGAAGCTGGCGCGGCCGTCGGGCATGAACCAGATGTTGCCGGCGTGCATGTCGCCGTGGAACGGGCCGTGGACGCACACCGACTCGATCCAGACCTTCGCCCCCCATCGCAACATGAGCTCGCCGTCGATCCCCCGGCGGGCCATCTCCTCGAACTCGTCCAAGGGCGTGCCGGTCATGCGTTCCATGCAGATCATCCGGGGTCCGCACCAGTTCCAGTAGACCTCCGGTGCGGTGATGTTCTGGTTGTCACCGAACGCCCAGATGCGCTCCCGGAAGGCGGCCTGGCGGGTCGCCTCCAGCGCCGGGACGAGCTCCTGGAAGTTGATCTCGGCCGCATCCTCGATGATGGCCACGGGGTCGACGGACGACAGCCAGTCCCACTTCTCGGCCAGCCGGGCGATCCGCCACATGATGCGGAGATCAGCAGTGAACAGGGCGCGGATGCCCGGTCGCTGCAACTTGAGCACGGCCTGGCGGCCGTCCGGCAGCACGCAGGCATGGACCTGGCCGATCGACGCCGATGCCAGCGGCTTGTCGTCGAAGAAGCGGAACAGCTCCTCGGGCGGGTGGCCGAGATCCTCCTCGATGATGCGTCGGGCGGTGGCGCTGTCGAACGGCGGGACCTCGTCGAGGGTGCGCTGGCAGGCATCGGCCAGGGGCTCGGGGAACACCCCCGGGGAGGAGGCCATGATCTGGCCCAGCTTCACGAAGGCCGGACCGAGCGCCTCGAAGCCGTCGACGGCGCCGCTGCTCGCCGCTTCCCACCACGTCGGCACCTGGCGGCGGCGGAACACCAGATCCACGCGCCGGCGCAGCAGGGCCCGGAACACGCTCCACGGCAGGACGATGGCGATGGTCAGGGCGCGACGGATCTCGGCGAGCCCGAACCGGGCCATGTCAGGGGCATCGGAGACGAGGTCCTCGGATGGCGCACCGTCGGCGTACGGACCCCGGAAGTCCTCCAGCACCGGCCGGGTCGCGGGGGCATCGTCGGGGAACGTGCGCCGGGTCCCGTAGTTGAGCCCCACCCGCGGTTCGGTCTGTTCGACGATCCCGATGACCTGCCCGGCCTCGTCCACGACGGGCAGATGCCGGACGGCGTGACGGCCCATCAGCTCCCGGGCCTGCATCACGTCGGCGTCGGGGCCGACCGTGACCACCTCGGTGGACATGCGCCGCCGCACCGGGACGGTGGCGGGGTCGTCGCCGTCGATCAGCACCTGCAGGAGGTCGCGCTCGGTCAGGATCCCCACGAGCGCACCGGCGTCGAGGACCACGAGCGCCGAGGTGTGGCGCTGCTGCATGCCGCGATGCGGCCTCGGCCACGGTGGCGTCCGGCCCGATCGACTCGGGCGCGGCGGCGGGGAGCTCCATGGCATCACTCTTGTCGATGGCGGCGCACCGGGCATACCCGGACAGACCCGGACACACCGGCACATCGGCCTCCGCATGGGCAAAGTGTGAGAGGCTTTTGTCCATCGAACGATCCCCTGCGCTCGCTGTCGCGTCGCTTCCCCGCCGCACCGCGCTGCTGTACCTGGTGGTCGCGAGCGCATGGATCGTCGGAAGCGACCTCGTCGTGGCGATGCTGTGGGACGCCAACGCGACCGACGTCGGCGTCAACATCGCCAAGGGACTCGTCTTCGTGGTCGTCACCGCCGCCGTGCTCTACGGGGTCCTGCGCGTGTGGGCCGCTCGCGCCGTCGAGGGGTGGCAGCTCGCGCAACGCACCCAGGACCGGTACGAGGCCCTCGTCGAGGGCGGAGAGGACCTCGTCGCCGTGCTCGACGAGGACGGGGTGATCACCTACGCCAGCCCCTCGTTGGAGCGGGTGGTGGGCTGGTCCCGCGGCGATGCTCTCGGCACCCGGGCCCGGGAGATCGTCCACCCGGACGACGTCGAGGAGGCGGTGGGGTACGTGGCGGCCGTGCGCGCCGGTTCGGGGTCGGCCGAACCACAGGTCTTCCGCCTACTCACGCCGGACGGACGGTGGCGCCACGTCGAGTTGCTCGCCAGCGACCTGCGTCACGAGCCGGCCGTGGATGGCGTGGTGGTGCACGGGCGCGACGTCAGCGACCAGCAGCAGGCACGCACCCGCCTCGAACACGCCATGACCCACGACGCCGTGACGGGCCTCCCCACCCGGGCCCGCTTCGAGGACGACCTGCGCGACGCCGCCCTCGGAGCCGCCGCCCGATCGCAGGGCCTGGCGGTGCTGGTCCTCGACCTCGACGCGTTCCGGCAGGTCAACGAGGCCGTCGGCCGAGCCGCCGGGGACGACGTCCTCCGGGAGGCCACGGCGCGCCTCGGCGAGTGCAGCAACCCGTCCGCCTTCGGTCGCCTCGGCGCCGACGAGTTCGCCCTGGCCGTGCCGGTCGGTGCCGACGGCGATGCCGCCGAAGCCGAGGCCGGCGCGCTGATCCAGCGTCTGGCGGCCTGTCTGGCCGAACCGCTGGTCGTGGCCGGTCACCGGCTCCGGCTGTCGGCCCGCTTCGGTGGGGTCGTGGTGCGGCGCGACGACCTGGCGCTCCAGGCACTGCAGGTGGCCGAAACCAACCTGCGGATGGCCAAGGATCATCCCGACCGCGTCGTGATGTCGGCGCTCGAGCGAGATCCGAGGCGGAATCGCAGCACCTCGCAGGTGGCGGGCGACCTCCACGACGCCCTCGACCGGGGCGAGCTCGAGCTGTACTACCAGCCGCAGTTCCACCTGGAGACCGGCATCGTGGTCGGCGCCGAGGCCCTGATGCGCTGGAATCACCCGACCGAGGGCCTCCTCCTCCCCCGCCGCTTCCTCCGCGATGCCACCAGCGGGACCCTCCTCCCCCGTGTCACCCGGTTCGCCCTCACCCAGGCCACCCGCCAGGCGGCGGCGTGGCGCGACGGCGGCCACCCGATTCCCGTCTCGGTCAACCTCACCCTCGGCGACCTCCGTCGGCACAGCATCGTGGACGAGGTGCTCGATGCCCTCGCGGCGAGCGCCATCGACCCGTCCCTGTTGCGGCTCGAGCTCACCGAGCACACGATCCTCGCCGAGCCGGAGCGATCACTGCAGGCGATGCGGACCCTCCGCGGGATCGGTGTGGAGTTCAGCATCGATGACTTCGGCACCGGCTATTCGTCGCTCGTGCACCTGCGCACGTTGCCCGTGCGGGAGATCAAGATCGACAAGGTGTTCGTCTCCGGCATGCCGGTCCACGACATCGACGACGCCATCGTGACGCTGGTCGTCGGGCTCGCCCACCGGGCGGGTCTGACGGTGGTGGCCGAGGGCATCGAGCACGTCGACGTCTACGAGCTGCTGGTGGAGCGAGGGTGCGATCGCGGCCAGGGCTTCCTGATGTCGGTGCCGGTCCCGGCCGCCGAGATGGCCTTCGACCCGTGGGTGATCCCCGACGAGGCGGCTGCGGAACGCCGGTGAGCACCGTGGAGCCGTCGAAGCCCGACAAGGTGCTGTTCCCGGCGGCCGAGGGCCACGCCGCCATCACCAAGGCCGACCTGTTCGACTACGCCACCCGCATCGCGGACCGGATGGTGCCGCTCATCGCCGACCGACCCGCCGTCCTGCAGCGCTTCCCCGACGGCATCTCGGGCCAGGGATGGTTCCAGAAGCACACGCCGAGCCACTTCCCCGACTGGATCCCCACGGTCGCGTTGCCGAAGCGGGGCGGAGGCACCGTTCGGCACCCGGTGATCTCGTCCGCCGACGCGCTCCGGTACGTGGTGAACCAGGGGACCGTGACGATCCACGTGCTCGGCGGGACCGTCGCCCGTCCCGACGTGCCCGACGAGTTGATCATCGACCTCGACCCGTCGATCGACGACCCCTCACAAGTGGTGGAGGCCACGCGGGCCGTACGGTCCCTGCTCGACGAACTGGCGGTCACCGGGTTCGTGAAGACCACCGGATCGCGGGGCATCCACGTCCACGTGCCGCTGCGCGGAGGGCACGGCTTCGCAGCGGTCGGCGCGCTCGGCGCCGAGCTCGGTCGGCGGCTGGCGGAGCGCCATCCCGATCTGCTCACGGTCGAGTTCTCCAAGGCCGAGCGCGGCGACCGCCTCTTCGTCGACACCCTGCGCAACGCTCCGGCCCAGCATGCGGTGGCGCCGTACACGTTGCGGCCCCGGCCGGGCGCACCGGTGGCGGTGCCGTTGCGGTGGGATGAGGTGGGGTCAGGGTGGCGGCCGGACGCCACCCCCCTGGCCAGCCTGTTCCGTCGGCTCGGCGCCCTCGGCGACGACCCGTGGGCGGACTTCGATGCCTGTCGCAGCGATCCGGCGGCCGTCGCCGAACGGCTGGATCGCTAGAGGCGACGGGCCTCGACCGAGCGCACGTGTTCGGCAACCCAACCGGCGAAGCGCTCGGGCTCGACAACCGGGAGCCAGTGACCGCCGGCCACGTCGCGCCGCCGGAGATCGGACACGTGCTGCTCGATGCCGTCGAGGAGGGCGGGCGTCACGAACCGGTCGTCCGTGGCCACGAGGAGCTGCACCGGGACGTCGGTGGTGCGCCGGCTCGGGTCGGCCATGCGAGGCGGGACGTTCTGGCGGTACAGCTGGACGCCGTTGGCACCATCGTCGGCCAGCGTGGCTCCGGGACCTCGGCCCGCGGGTACGCCCTCGACCCGATGGAGGTAGCGGCGGAAGCTGCGGGGGGCGACCGTGCGCCAACCCGATTCCGCCAGAATCGGCACTTGGAACATCGCCACGTACCAGGAGCGCAGGCCTTGGCGCAGCAGGATGCGCAGGTCGGACCAGCGCCGGGACCGGTGGGCCCGCATCCACCAGGCGACGTGGTCGAGGAGGGGTCCGGACATCGAGGTGTAGCTGGCGATACGCCCGTCGGCGGCCGGATCGGTGACTGCGTCCCACCCCTGGATCGATCCCCAGTCGTGACCCACCAGGTGCACGGGCTGATCGGGGCTGACGGCGTCGATCACGGCGTGGAGGTCGGCGACGAGGTGGCTCAGGTCGTAGCCGGCGCGGTCCGCGGGTCGCTCCGATGCGCCGGCACCGCGCACGTCGTAGGTGACGACGTGGAACTCGCCGGCCAGCGCGGCCGCCACGCCGTCCCAGACCCGGTGTGTGTCGGGATAGCCGTGGACCAGCACGACCGTCGGGCGAGTGGGGTCTCCCTGCCGCCACACGGCCAGGCGCAGCCCATCGGCCTCCACCATCTCCGGTGCCATCGCGGTCACCCCTGGATGTCGAGCACGAACACGGGATGGCGGGGGGCGATGGCCACGAGCTCCTCGTCGGTGGCGTCGGGGCCCACGCCCTCGAAGAACTGACCGACCTCCCACTTCCACCGGCGCAGGTAGGCCCGCAGCAGCTCGGGAGTCGCCTCGGGCGGCACCTCGGTGGCCGTGAAGTCCCACGTGCGGCGTCCGAGACGGAGGCGGCCGGAACCCGCCGCCCGGAGGTTCCGCACCCACTGGGTCACGCCACGGGGGGCCACGAGATAGGTGGCGTCGTCCACCGTGAGCAGGTTCACGGGAACCGAGCGCCATTCGCCGCTGCGCCGGCCACGCACCTCGAGGACCCGCGAGCCCCACACACTGACCCCCCGCCGGGTGAGCCACGCCACGAACCGGTTGAAGACGTGCTGGGTGAACCAACCGGGGGCCTGGTATCGGTCGCGTGCGTCGGACATGGCCCCATCTTCTCGCCGTGTTGGCTGTCGCCGCCACCACGGCACACTGGGCCCATGCCATCCGTCGAAGCCAACGGGATCACCATCGAGTACGAGCGCACCGGCGCCGGGGAGCCGCTGCTGCTCGTCATGGGCCTCGCCGCCCAGCTCACGGCGTGGCCGGAGCAGTTCGTCACCGAGCTGGTCGGCCGTGGCTTCGAGGTCATCCGATTCGACAACCGCGACGCCGGCTTGAGCTCGGAGTTCGACTGGGAACCGCCGTCGCCGGTGCGCGCGTTCCTCGGCCGGCTGTTCCGTCGCCCGGTTCCCACCGGGTACGTGATCGACGACATGGCCGACGATGCCGTGGGCCTGCTCGACGCCCTCGGCATCGAGTCGGCCCACGTGGTCGGGGCCTCGATGGGCGGGATGATCGCCCAGGCCATCGCCATCCGCCACGAACACCGGGTCCGCAGCCTGACGTCGATCATGTCGAACCCCGGCGACGGCAGCGGCGGCCCCACCCTGTCGATCATGGCCGCCTTTGCCCGGCAAGACCGGCCGACGCGCGAGACCGCGGTCGAGCAGGCGGTGAAGACCTTCCGGGCCATCAGCGGGCCCCACTTCGACGAGGCCGAGTACCGCCCCCTCGCCGAAGCCGCCGTCGCCCGCAGCTTCCGGCCGGAGGGCTCGGCCCGCCAGACCGCCGCCATCATGGCGAGCCCTGACCGGGCCCCCTACCTGGAGATGCTCCGCACCCCGACGCTGGTGATCCATGGCCTGGCGGACCCGCTGGTCAAGCCGAGCGGCGGGATCGCCACGGCCACGGCTGTTCCCGGCTCACGGCTGCTCATGTTCAACGACATGGGACACGACCTGCCGGCCGCCCGGCTCGCCGAGATCGCCGACGCCATCGCCGTGAACGCCAACCGCGTCACTCGAAGTGACGCTTGAGCCCCTTCAACCCGCCGCCGTAGATGGCGTCGAGGGTCTGGCGGGCCACCTCGGGATCACCGACCGGCTCGTAGGTGGCGCTCCACACCACCTCGGTCCCCTCGTCGGCGTCGTTCACCGTCATCGTCGAGTGATAGTCCCGGAACGGGAGCCCCTCGCCGACGGTGATCGTGTAGCCCATCACCCGAGCGTCGTCGTCGAGGCGCTCGCACAACTCGGTGAGCGACCCGGCACCCATCGACATGGTGCGGGTCGCGCCCTCGCCCTCGCCCTCGGTCTCCATCTCGAGTCCGATCCAGGAGCCGCCGGTGAAGTCGCGGATCTGGGCCCAGACCTCGTCGGCGGGGGCGGCGATGGTTCCGGTGACGGTGTGTTCAGCCATGACGGCGGACGCTAGCCGCGTAGAGTCCGGCGCCATGGCACTGCCACAGCGGGGGAAGAGCAAGGACGAGGTGGCGGGTGCCGCGGCCCACGCCGAGTTCGGTTCCCGATGAGCGATTCCGAGGCCACCCCGCCCACGGTGGACCGGCTGCTGGCCGTGCTCGACCTCGAGGAGCTCGACCGGGACCTGTTCCGCTCGCCCGAGGCCAGCACCCACCACCCGCCGGGCATGCGACTCTTCGGCGGCCAGGTCGCAGCGCAGGCGCTGCGCGCCGCCACGCGCAGCGTGGACGCCGACCACCGGCCCCATTCGCTCCATGGCTACTTCCTGCGCCCCGGCTCGCCCGACTCCCCGCTGCTGCTCCACGTCGACCGGATCCGCGACGGTCGGTCGTTCACCACCCGGCGCGTGGTGGCCCGCCAGGGCGGCGAGGCCATCTTCAACCTGTCGTGCTCGTTCCACGTCGACGAGGACAGCCCCGAGTACGCGCCGAGCATGCCCGAGGGCATTCCCCAGCCCGACGACCCCGACGCCGAGTGGGACACGTCGATCTTCGCCGACTTCAACCGGCGGACGCCGTTCGAGATCCGCGAGCTCCCGATGGGCCAGCCCGACGAGCGCGGCCACTACGAGTCGACCCGCCGCATCTGGATCCGCACGCGCGGCGCGCTCCCCGAGGATGCGGCGCTGCAGGCCTGCGTGGCGGCGTTCGTGTCCGACATGGGCGCGGTGTTCGCCGCGGCCCGCACCGTCGACTTGGGGCCGGGCACGATGATGGGCGCCAGCCTGGACCACGCCATGTGGTTCCACCGGCCCTTGCGCCTCGACGAGTGGACGCTCTACGACCTCGGTCCCGTCTCCATCGGTGGCGCCCGCGGCCTGGTGCGGGGCGCCATGTACGACCGGTCCGGCACGCTGACGGTCTCGGTGGCCCAAGAGGCCCTGGTCCGCCCGCTCCGCAGCTAGGCCGGCACCAGCCCCCGAGTCTCGGCGACGTCCTCGTCGACGATGCGCCACGAGGCGTACACGCCGGGCACGAACAACAGGGCACAGACGACGAACGCCCATCGGTAGGCAGAGAGCCCGCTGGCCGCGGCGGCGGCCGTGGCCAGCCCGTCGGCGGGCCGCAGCATCGACAGGACCGTGGCCACCACGGCGACGCCCAGGGCGTTGGCCGACTGGCGCTGCACGGCGTAGAGGGTGGTGGCCCGAGCCGTGTCGGCGTGCGACGTCTTGGCGTACACGGCGGTCTGGATGCTGACCAGCACCAAGCCGATGGTCAGGCCGCGCAGGAAGTTCATCGCGCCCAGGGCGACCAGCGGCGTCGTGGTGTCGGTGAGGGCGAACGCAGCCGTGACGAGACCGGTTCCCGCCGATCCGGCGACCATCAGCCAGCGGGGCCCGACGGCGACGTAGAGCCGCCGGCCGGCCAGGTTGCTGAGCACGAAGATCCCGATGGCGTGCGGCGCCTGGGCGAACCCGGCGGCCGTGGCCGAGGCGCCCCGGAGGTCCTGCACGAAGAGGGTGAACACGAACACGTAGCCGAGGAACCCGGCGTAGATCGACAGCCCGGCGAGGTTGGTGGTGCGGAACAGCCGCTCGCCGAACAGCCGGAGGGCGAGAAGTGGTTGCGGGATGCGCAGCTCGCGTCGCACCAGCAGCGTGAAGGCCACGACGGAGCCGGCGAGGGTGAGGAGGGTGGCGGGCGCCGACCAGCCGCGATCGGGCCCCAGGGAGAGGCCGTAGAGCAGCAGCGCCAGGCCGGCGCTGGCGAGTACCAGTCCCGGCCCGTCGAAGCGGCCCGGGTCGGGTTGGACCTCCTCGCGCAGCCAGAGCACGCCGAGGACGATGGCCGCCGCGCCGATCGGCAGGTTGACGAAGAAGATCCAGCGCCAGGAGATGGAGTCGACGATGATGCCGCCGAGGGCGGGACCGATGGACGGAGCGATGACCGCCACCCCCACCACGGCGGCCGCGGCCCGGGCCCGTTCGGCCTGCGGGTAGGCGCGGAACAAGATGGCGGAGCCGACCGGTGTGATCAGCCCGGCGCCGAGGCCCTGCACGAGCCGGAACACGATCAGCAGCGCCAGTGACGGCGCTGCGCCACACAACCCCGACGACACCGTGAAGACCACCAGGGAGGCGAGGAACACCTTCTTGGACCCGAACCGGTCGGCCAGCCAGCCCGCGGCCGGGATGGCGGTGGCCAGGGCCAGCAGGTAGCCCAGCACCACCCACTCGACGTCGGTGACGGCCACCTCGAACTCGCGCCCGAGCGTGGGCAGGGCGACGTTGACGATGGTGGCGTCGAGGATCTGGACGAACAGCCCGAGGACGTAGACGACCGTGACCGCAACCTTGTACGACGGGGCGCGCACGGGCCGACCGTACCGGCCCCTGCGGGCCGGATCAGCGACGGGCGGGGAGGCGGTCCGTGAGGCTGCCGGCGTCGCCGAAGAGCTCCTCGCGCCACTCCTCGACGAGGTGGCCCGTGGCGCGGTCGTCGGGGTGGAAGTCGGGGCGGTTGTAGTCCCGGAGCTGGTCGAGGACTGCCTTGGTCACGAACGGTGACCGCAGCATGGCCCGCAGGTCGCGCCACACCTTCCGGGGCGAACGGCGGGCGACGGGGTCGCGGAGCACCGACACGGCGGTGGTCAGCGCCATGCCACCGAGGAAGCCGATGTGGATCAGCGTCATCGTGATGGTCCGCATGCGCTCGGAGCCACCGACGGCCTTGTAGACGTCGAAGGCCACCGACTTGTGCTCGGACTCCTCGAGGGCGTGCCACAGGAACAGCGAGCGGATCTCGTCGTGGGAGAGTGTCTGCCGGGCCTCCTCGCTCGACAGCAGCGTCTCGGCCAGGGTGGCGGTGTAGTGCTCGAGCGCCGCGGTGGCGGCCAGGTTGGAGCTGGCCGGGGCCAGTCGCTCACGCAGGGCCAGGCCCTTGCGGGTGAACCACTCGATCTCCTTGCTCGGGTAGCCGAGCTGGGCGAAGCGTTCGTTCACCTCGCGATGCTCCCGTCCGTGGATCGCCTCCTGACCGATGAAGCCGGCCACCTGCTTGCGCAGCTCCGGATCCTGGATCTGGTCGCGGTAGTGGCGGACCGAGCGGACGAAGAAGTCCTCACCGTCGGGGAACACCGACGACAGCGCCACGATGAGGTGGCTGAACACGATGTTGCCGTCGCCGGCGAAGTACTTCGGCACGTCGTCGAGCGGGTACTCGAACGACACCCGACGGGTGGGCACGGCGCGGGCGGGCGTGGGAGTGAGGGTGGCAGTCATTCCAGTTCTCCGTTGGTGGCGAGCATGAAGTTCTCGATGGCGGTCATGACGAGGGCCGTCACGCGCTCGTCGCTGGTGACGAACGAGTCGGTGGCCCGGCGGCGGTTGAGGGCGTCGATGAGCAGGTCGATGAGCTCGACCACGGCCTCGGCGTCGACGTCGGGGCGGACCAGGCCGGCGGCGATGGTGGATTCGACGATGGGGGCGAAGGCGTCGACGATGCGCCGGTTGATGTCGCGCTGCACGACGTGGGCTTCGTCGGTGGACGGCGTGGTGCGGAACGTGGCCAGGGTGCGGAAGTCGGCCACCACGACGAGTTGGTGCAGGACGTGGCGCACCACCTCGCCGAGCGGCACGCCCATGTCGATCTCGGCGTCGAGCAGGGTCGTGAACTCGTCGACCTTGCTGTCGACGACGGCGGCGAGCAGCGCCTCCTTGGAGTCGAAGTGGCCGTAGAACATGCCCGGCGACACGCCCGCCTCGGCGGTGATGGCCCGGGTGGTCAGACCGTCGATGCCGTCGCGCTCGGCCACCGCGATGGTGGCGTCGATGAGGTGCTGGCGGGCGGCGGCCCGTTGCGTGTCGCTGATCTTGGGCATGGCGGGTTCCGTTCGGTGGAGCGTCCGGCAAAGAAAACCGAGCGCTCGCTCTTTATCCCATGAACGGACGAATCAGACAAGACGACCGGACCGTGACATGTGCCACGAAGTCAACGGCCCGAGCCCGGCTCAGCGTTGGCCCGGATCAGAGCTGGCGGCTCGCCCCCCGGGCGATGATCCGCTGGTACAGGTGGGGGGAGAGCTTGGCCACGAAGTTGATCACGTGGGCATCGGGACCGATCAGTGCCCGACGCTTGTCCTTCTCGATCGCCTTGATGATGGTCTTGGCCGCCCGCTCGGGGGAGGTGATGAACAGCTTCTCGAACCCTCGCTCGGCGTCGGCGGGGTCCTGACCGAGGTCGGCGACGCTGGAATGGATGCGGGCATTCCGCGCGATGTTGGTCTTGATGCCCCCGGGGTGGATGGTGGTGGCCGACACGCCGCAGTCCTCGACGTCGAGCTCGATGCGCAGCGCCTCGGTGAAGCCCCGGACGGCGAACTTGGCCGCGTTGTACGCCGACTGCGACGGGATGCCGAGCAAACCGAACACGCTCGACACGTTGACGACGTGGCCCTCCCCCGCGGCTTTCAGGTGGGGCAGGAACGCCTTGGTCCCGTGGACGACGCCCCAGAAGTTGATGCCCATGAGCCACTCGAGGTCCTCGTAGGTCATGCCTTCGACCGTGGCGCCGAGGGCCACGCCGGCGTTGTTGACGATCAGGTTGACCCGGCCGTGCTCGGTGACGACGGTGTCGGCCCAGCCGTGAACGGCCTCGCGGTCGGCCACGTCGAGCCGCTGCGACGTGACGGTGACGCCTGACCGGCGGGCGAGCTCGACGGTCTCGGCCAGGCCGACCTCGTCGATGTCGCTCAGGGCGAGGTGGCACCCGCGCCGACCGAGCTCGACGGCGAGCGCCCGCCCGATCCCCGAGGCCGCCCCGGTGACGGCGGCGACGCGCCCGTGCAACTGCTCCATGGTTCCTCCGTGTGCCCGTACCTGCGTGCTGTTACCAGCAGTATCACCGACCGGGGCGGGACGATGCCAAGTCAGCGACCGGAGCCGGGGACCCCCACGTTCCACCGGGTGACCATGGGATCCTCCCGGTTCCATCCCAGCACTGACAGCGTCGCGGTGCCGAGGTCGAGGTGGCGACCGACGGCCGGGTCGAGGCCGCACCACCGGGCGGCGAAGATGCGCAGGAACTGCCCGTGGGCGACCACGACGGCGTCATCACCGGCCCGGCGCAGGCGATCGATGGCCCGGTCGGCCCGCCCCGCCACATCGCTCAGCCGTTCCCCGTCGGCCAGCGGATGCGTCCACACGGACCAGTCGGGAACCGTTTCTCGCATCTCCGCGGTCGACACGCCCTCGGCCTCGCCGTAGTCCCACTCGACGAGGTCGGCGTCGATGCTGAACGGGGCGAGTCCGGCGAGCTCGGCCGTCTCCACCGCCCGGCGCAGGGGGCTGCAGACCACCACGTCGGGAGCGGCGACGAGCGCATCCCCGAGCCGTCGCGCCACCTCCCGACCCTCGTCGGTCAGCCCGATGTCGGTGCGCCCGGTGTGGCGGCCCGACTCGCTCCACTCCGTCGGTCCGTGCCGCACCAGCCACAGCTCGACGCGCTCGGAATCGTCGACCGACGCACGGGAGGGATCACGGGACGGGGGCTCGGGTGGCGGCACGGCGGCAGGCTACGGGCAACCCTCGGTCGCCGGGGCCGTGTCCTTCGTAGGATGCGGCCGTGCCCGCCGCGCCGACGTCCCGTACACGGCTGACGCGCGTGGCCCGACGGGAGCAGCTGCTCGACGCCGCCGGCCGGCTGCTCGTGGCGCAGGGGTTCCCGGCAGTGACCATGGAGCGGGTCGCCGAGTGGGCCGGCGTGAGCAAGGCGTTGCCGTACGCCCACTTCGACAACAGCGACGACGTGCTCGTCGCCCTGCACCGGCGGGTGGTCGGCGAGCTGGGACACCGCATGATCGAGGCGCTCGACGCTGCCGAGCCCGACCAGGATCGGGTCCCGGTCCTGGTGCGCGCCTACCTCGACACGGTGGCCGATCTCGGACCGGTGCTGGGGGCGGTCACCGCACCGGGCTCGCCCAGCGCCGAGCTGGCCGACCGCAACACCCGGGTCGGTCGGCGCTTCGTCACCGGTGTGCTGGTGACCTACTTCGGCCTCTCCGAGGAGCGCGCTCGCGGCGCGGCGCCGATCCTGTTGGCGGCGCTCACCGGCGCGGTGATGGCGTGGCGGGACCGAGATGCCCGCCGACCCGAGGTCGAGGCGATGTCGATCGCCGTCGTCGACGCCCTGATCCGCTGAGCCTCAGCGAGTCGGCAGCCAGTCGGCGACGGCCCGGCCGATCTCGTGCGGGCTGTCTTCCTGCACGAAGTGGATCCCCGGCACGGTGACCTCGGTCTGGTTGGGCCAGCGGCGACAGAACTCGCGCTGGTCGCCGGTGAGGATGGCGCCCGGCTCGGCGTTGACGAACAGCTTCGGGACGTCGGACTCGGCCAGCCACTCGCCGTAGGACCGCACGATCTCGACCACGTCGGCCGGCTCGCCGTCGAGGGGGATCTCCCGCGGCCAGGTCAGCGTGGGCCGACGCTCGGCCTCGGCGATGAACGGTCGGCGATACTCGTCGAGCTCCTCGGGGCGCAGTTGGCGCAGGATGGACCCGGGCAGGATGGCTTCCACGAACAGGTTCCGGCGCAGGATCATGTCCTCGCCCTCGTCCGAGCGCAGCGCCCGGAAGATGTCCCGGGCCTGTTCGGGCCACTGCTCCCACGACACCGGTTGGACGATCGCTTCCATGTAGGCGATGCCGGCGACCCGGTCGCGGTGACGGTTGGCCCAGTCGAAGCCCAGCGCCGAGCCCCAGTCGTGGATCACGAAGGTGATCCGGCCACCCGGGTAGACCTCGTCGAGGAAGGCGTCGAGGTACTCGCGGTGGTCGACGAAGCGGTAGGAGCCCGGCCCGTCGTCGTCGAGGCGGTCGGAGTCGCCCATGCCGATCAGGTCGGGGGCGATGCAGCGGGCGAAGGGAGCGACGTGGGGGATGACGTTGCGCCAGAGGTACGAGGACGTGGGGTTGCCGTGGAGGAAGACGACGGTCTCGCCTTCGCCCTGCTCGTGGTACGCCATCCGCTTGCCCTTCACCGTGACGAAGGACTTGGTGAGCGGCGTGGGATCGATGTCGTCCATCAGCCCAGGGTGCCGGGCGCGGCCTCGATCACCACCACGGGCGGATCGGCCATGCCGTGCTGCTCGGCGCACATGGCCCGGTAGAACTCGATCATGAAGGGGGCGTCGATCACCATCTCGACGTTGCCGGCGTCATCGAGGTTCAGGTTGGCGCCGTGGATCACGAACGAGACGTCGGTGACCTCGTCGTTGGAGTCCGGCACGTGCAGCGTGTGGGTCGAGCCGGCGGGCTCGTAGAGGTACGACCCTGAGCTGTTCACGGCGTCGGGGCTCTCGAGGTAGTGCCAGCTGCCCGACCGGGTGAAGGCGTAGACGCAGCCGGTGTGCTTGTGGGTCTGGATCGTGGTGCCGGGGTCGAACCGGTTGCGGAGCACCCAGATGCCCTGGGCGAGGTCGACCTGGAGGAGCTGGAGCAGGCCACCGTCGCCGAGGTCGATGAAGGGCAGGTCGCCCTCCCCCCGGTGGATGGTGGGCGGTGCGTTGTCGATGACGGCCACGCCCCCGACGCTAACGGAAGGGGGCGAGTACGGTCCGGCGGGTGAGCGGCAGCGTGCTACGGAGTCGGCTGGACACCGGCTCGGAGGCGTACCGGGCCAACCGTGACGCGATGCAGGCCCTGTGGGACGAGGTCGCCGCGGAGCTGGCGTCGGTCCCCACTGCGGGTGGACAGCGCTACGTCGACCGGCACCGGCGGCGCGGGAAGCTGCTCGTGCGGGAACGCATCGAGGCGCTCGTCGACCCCGACACCCCGTTCCTCGAGCTGGCCCCGCTGGCGGCGTGGGGAACCGAGGACCCGGTGGGTGCCGGGACGGTGGCAGGCATCGGGGTGGTGGCGGGCACGCAGGTGCTCATCAGCGGGAGCGACATGACCTATCGGGGCGGCTCCGCCAACCCGAGCTCGGTGGCCAAGAGCGCCCGCATCGACGAGATCGCGCTGGCCAACCGGTTGCCCACGATCACCCTCAACGAGTCGGCCGGCGCCGAGCTCCCCCGCCAGGCCGACATCTTCGTGCCGGGCGGGGCCGGCTTCAAGAACATCACGCAGCGCTCGAAGCTGGGGATTCCGAGCATCACCGCGGTGTTCGGGCCGAGCACCGCCGGCGGCGCCTACACGCCAGGGATGAGCGACTACACGGTCTTCGTCAAGGAGGCCGGGACGGCCTACCTCGGTGGGCCGCCGCTCGTGAAGATGGCCATCGACGAGATCGTCGACGAGGAGACGCTCGGCGGAGCGGAGATGCACTCCCGTACCAGCGGCCTGTCCGACCACCTCGCCGCCGACGAGATGGATGCGCTACGCATCGTGCCGCGACATCGTCGGTCACCTCCGATGGACCCGCCTCGGTCCCGGTCCCACCGAACCCGCCGACCCGCCGCGCTACGACGAGGCCGAGCTGCTGGGTGCGGCATCGGCCGACGTGCGGGTGCCGTTCGAGGTCCGCGAGGTGCTGGCCCGGATCCTCGACGGGTCGCGTTTCGAGGAGTTCAAGGCCCTCTACGGCGACAAGCTGGTCTGCGGCTGGGGGTCGATCTGCGGGTTCCCGGTCGGCGTGCTCGCCAACAACGGCATCCTCTTCTCCGAGGAATCCAACAAGGGCGCACAGTTCATCCAGCTCTGCAACCGCACCGACACCCCCCTCGTGTTCGTGCAGAACATCACCGGGTTCATGGTGGGCACCAAGGCCGAGCAGGGCGGCATCATCCGCAACGGCGCCAAGCTCATCAACGCGGTGTCGAACTCCGAGGTGCCCCACCTGGTGCTGATGGTCGGTGCGTCGTACGGCGCCGGGAACTACGGGATGTCGGGTCGGGCCTACGACCCGCGGTTCGTCTTCTCGTGGCCCAACCACCGCATCGCCGTCATGGGGCCGAAGCAGCTCGCCGGCGTGATGGACATCATCGCCCGCAACGCGGCCGCCGGCCGGGGCGTGGAGGTCGACGAGGAGGCGCTGGCCGCGCAGACCGGCGCCCTCGAGGCCCAGATCGAGCAGGAGTCCACCGCGCTCTACGCCACCGGTCGGATCTGGGACGACGGGATCATCCACCCGGCCGACAGCCGCACGGTGCTGGGCATCGCCCTCGCCGCCACGCACAGCAACGAGGTGCGAGGCGCCACGGCCTACGGGGTCTGGCGGCACTGATGCCGCCCATCACGAGGCTCCTCGTCGCCAACCGCGGTGAGATCGCGGTGCGGATCGCCCGCACCGCCCACCGACTCGGCATCTCGACCGTCGGCGTGCACGCCACACCCGATGCCGGTGCGCTCCACGTCGACGCCGTCGACCTGTCCGTCGCACTGGGCGGATCCACGCCGGCCGAGTCGTACCTGCGCGGCGACGCCGTGGTGCAGGCCGCCCTCGACCACGGCTGCGACGCCGTCCACCCCGGATACGGGTTCCTGGCCGAGAACGCCGACTTCGCCCGCCGGGTCGTCGACGCCGGGCTCGTGTGGGTCGGCCCCACGCCCGATCAGATCGCCCTCCTGGGCGACAAGGTCGCGGCCAAGCGCGTCGCGACCGAGGCGGGCGTCCCCACCACGCCCGTCGTCACCGTCACCGCCGGCGAGGTCCCCGACGGCGTCACCTACCCGGCGCTCGTCAAGGCGGCGGCCGGCGGCGGCGGTCGAGGCATGCGCGTGGTGCGGGCCGCCGACGAACTGGCCGGCGCCCTCGAGGCCGCGTCGCGGGAGGCGGCCGCCGCCTTCGGAGACGGCACCGTCTTCGTCGAGCCCTACATCGAGCACGGCCGTCACATCGAGGTGCAGATCCTCGGCGACCACCACGGCACGGTGATCCACCTGGGCGAGCGCGAGTGCTCCATCCAGCGCCGCAACCAGAAGGTGGTGGAGGAGGCCCCGTCGGCCGGCATCTCCGCCGACGTCCGCGCCCGACTGCTCGACGGCGCGGTGGCGCTCGCCCGCCACGTCGGGTACCGCAACGCGGGCACGGTCGAGTTCCTGGTCGGGGATGACGACACGATCACCTTCCTCGAGGTCAACACCCGTCTCCAGGTCGAGCACCCGGTGACCGAGGCGGTCACCGGACTCGACCTGGTCGAGCTGCAGCTCGTCGTGGCCACCGGCGAGCCGCTGCCGCTCACGCAGGACGACGTGCGCGCCGACGGCCACGCCATCGAGGTCCGCCTCGTCGCCGAGGACCCCGCGTCGGGGTGGCTGCCGGTGGGCGGCCACATCGAGGCCTTCGACATCGACGAGACGGTCCGCGTCGACGCCGGCGTGCGCGCCGGTTCGGTCGTGTCAGCCGACTACGACTCGCTGCTGGCCAAGGTCATCGCCCATGCGCCGGCCCGAGCCACCGCAGCGGCGACGTTGGGTCGGGCCCTGCGCGGCGCCCGCATCACCGGCGTGCGGACCGACCGCGACGCCCTGGTCGCGTTGTTGGCCGAGGACGACTTCCTCGCCGCCCGCACCCCGACCTCGTACCTGGGCGACCACCCCGCCGTGGTCGCTGCGGCCGGCCCCACCGGGGACGACCGACTGGCGCTGCTGGTCGCCGCCACGGTGGCGGCCGAGCAGCACGCCCGGGCCACGGACCCCGTCACCGGGTTCGCCCCGTCCGGCTGGCGCAACCTGCGGACTCGCGGCCAGCGGCGCACGTGGCTGCTGGGCGAGGAGTCGTACCCGGTCGAGTACGTGATGGCGGGCGATCGAGGTGAGTTCCGCATCGGCCCGTGGCCCGAGCCCGACGCCGACGGCCACCTCCCCGAACCCCAACCCGTTCTGGATGTCGAACGCGTGAGCTGGACGACGAGATCGACGACCAGAACGGGTCTTGTCGGCGTGGTGGGGGTCGAGGTGAACGGGGTGCGCCGGCGGGTGATGGTGGCCCTCGATGCCCGTGACGGCGCTGCCGGGCCGGTGGTCGACACGTGGGGCCCGGCCGGGCAGCTGACGTGGCGGCTGGCGCCGCGCTTCGTCGACCACGAGGCCGACCAACTGGGCGGCGGACCGATCTGCCCCTTGCCGGGGACCGTCATCGCCGTGCACGTCGCGGCCGGCCAGCGGGTCACCGACGGCGCGGTGCTGGTGGTGATCGAGGCCATGAAGATGGAGCACGCCATCACCGCCCACGCCGACGCCACGGTCACCGAGGTGCGCTACGCCGTCGGCGACCGGGTCGAGGCCGGTGACCTGCTCGTGGCCCTCACCACCGAGGACGATGCCGACGGTGCCGGATCATGACCGCGGCCGCCGGCGCTCCGATCCGCATCGCCAACTGCTCCGGGTTCTTCGGCGACCGGCCGAGCGGCGCCCGGGAGATGGTGGAGGGTGGCCCGATCGACGTCCTCACCGGCGACTGGCTGGCCGAGCTGACGATGCTGATCCTGAGCCGCATCCGGGCCCGGCACCCCGGCGGCGGGTACGCCCGGACGTTCGTCGGCCAGATGGAGGAGGTGATGGGGACCTGCCTCGACCGGGGCATCACGGTCGTCTCCAACGCCGGCGGCCTCGATCCCCGCCGGCTGCGCCGAGGCGGTGGCCGAGGTGGCCGACCGGCTCGGCCTGTCCCCCACCATCGCCTTCGTCGACGGCGACGACCTGATGCCCCGCCTGGACGACCTCGTGGCCGCCGGCGCGCTCACGCCGTTCGGCACCGGCGGTGACCTCGGTGATCCGTCCGCCTACCTCACCGCCAACGCCTACCTCGGCTGCTGGGGGATCGTCGAGGCGCTCGACAGTCGGCGCCGACATCGTGGTCACCGGCCGGGTCACCGACGCCGCCGTCACCTGCGGACCGGCCGCCCAGCACCACGGCTGGGCCCGCGACGACTGGGACCACCTCGCCGGAGCCGTGGTGGCCGGCCACGTCATCGAGTGCGGCGCCCAGGCCACCGGTGGGAACTACTCGTTCTTCACCGAGATCGACGGCCTCGACGACCGGCCCCGCATCGGCTTCCCGTGGGCCGAGGTGGCGGCGGACGGCTCGTCGGTGATCGGCAAGCACGACGGCACCGGCGGCGCGGTCACCGTCGGCACCGTCACGTCACAGTTGCTGTACGAGATCGGCGGACCGGAGTACCTCGGCCCTGACGTGACGGCGCGCTTCGACACCATCGAGCTGGAGCAGGCCGGCCCCGACCGGGTCCGCATCTCGGGGGTGCGGGGTGAGGCGCCCCCGGCGACGCTGAAGGTGGCGATGAACGAGCTCGGCGGCTACCGCAACTCCTTCACCGTGGCGCTCGACCGGCCTCGACATCGAGGCCAAGGCTGCGTTCGCCCAGGCGGCCTTCTGGGACGCCTGCCCGTACGGCCCCGACGACTTCGCCTCCACGGTGAGCCGGGTGGTGCGCACCGACAGCCCCGATCCGGCCACGCAGGAGGAGGCCACGGCGATGTGGCGGCTGACGGTGAAGGACCCCGACGAGCGCAAGGTGGGCCGGGCCTTCGCCGACGCCATGGTCCACACCGCCCTCGCCGGCATCCCCGGGATGTACGGCATCGGGAGCGGGCCATCGGCGGCCGCTCCCTTCGGCATCTACCGGCCGGCGCTGATCGCCAGCGACCTCGTCCCCGCCACGGTCCACGTCTTGGCCCGGATGGCTCGGGCGCGACACGGCGGTCCGCCAGATCGATTCCGTGGCCCCGACGGGAGCCCCGATCACGGTCGACCGGCCACCGACGTCCCCGCTCCCGGATCCCGACGGGTCCGTCAGCGCGTGTGCCGCTCGGGCGGGTGGTCGGGGACGCGCTCGGGCGACAAGGGCGGCGACGCCAACCTCGGGGTGTTCGCCCGTAGCGACGCCGGCTGGGCGTGGATCGACGCCACCTTGACCGCGGACCGCCTCGCGCGAGCTGCTGCCCGAGGCGTCGGGGTTCGACATCGAGCGCCACCTCTTCCCCCGGCTCCGGGCCCTCAACTTCGTGCTCCACGGCCTGCTCGAGGAGGGGGTGGCCGCGTCGACCCGTCAGGACGCCCAGGCCAAGGCGCTGGGCGAGTGGCTCCGGGCTCGGGTGGTCACGGTGCCCGTCGGCGTCCTCGACGTCGCCTGACCGCGGCGGTCAGCTCGTCTGTTCGGGAGTGCCGCCGGCCTGGAGGTCGTCGGGGAGGGCACGGAGCAGGGCATCCTCGTCTTCGCTGGCGGTGGGTCCGTAGGCCGCGACCGCCGTGCCCTTGGCGCCACAGTTGGGGCACTCGAGGGCCAGGATGGCGACCATGTCGGCGGGGTCCGAGGCCCCTTCGAGGCGGCGGAGCGCATCGAGGTCGGTCTCGGTGGGATCGATGCGGTGATCGCACGCCCGGCACACGAGGACGGGCCCCGACCGGATGAGGAAGTCACCGTCGTAGCCGTCGGACCGGAACCGTTCGAGTTCGGTGAGGAGCGTGGTGTTGTCCGACGGGGCCCCTTCTTCAGGCCGCATCACGGTGCCTCGGTCTCGTGGACGGCCGCTTCCTCGGCGCTCACGTCGCGGGCCAGCTCGTTGGCGGTGTCGTAGGTGGTGGTGTCGCCGGTCCCGACGTCACCGACGGGCAGGTCGTGGTCGGCGACGCGGTCGATCTCGTCGGCCACCATCGCCTTCTCCTCGTCGGGGCCCGAGCCCTCGTCCGGGGCGACGAGGCGTCCGACGCCGTCGGTCTGGCCCACCATCGCCGTCTCCGGCTTCTCCCGCTTCACACGGTCCGCGATCGCCTCCGGCACCCGCTGCTCGGTGGGGGTCACGCCGTAGTCGTTGGACGCCAGCGGCTGGTCGGGCGGGAAGTCGGAGACCAGTTTGTCGTCGTCGAGCACCTCGGACACGTCGTCGTCGGTGATGCGCGCCGGAGAGGTCCCGGAGCGGGCTTCGGTCTCGAGTTCGTCGTGGGAAGGCATGCTCGCGTCATACCCGGCGACCGCCGCGACGAGTCGGGAACAAATCCGCCACCCGCTCGTTGTAAGTAATTGCAAGCGCAACAATCTCTGGAAGAAGGTCCCATGCCTGCTGTCACCGCCGACCCACCGCACCCTCCCCGCCGTCGATCCGCGCCCGGCCCCGACGCCGTCGAGCGTCCGGTCCGCTCGATCACCACGGCCCCCCGGCGGCTTCGAGGGCGAGGGCTTCCCCGTCCGCCGCGCCTTCGCCGGCGTCGCCCACGCCGAGTCCTCGACCCGTTCGTCCACATGGACCAGATGGGCGAGGTCGACTACGCGCCCGGTCGAGCCCAAGGGCACCGACTGGCACCCCCATCGCGGCTTCGAGACCGTGACCTACATCATCGACGGCACGTTCCTGCACCAGGACTCCCACGGCGGCGGCGGCAGCATCGCCAACGGCGCCACCCAGTGGATGACCGCCGGCTGCGGGCATCCTCCACATCGAGACCCCGCCCGAGTCGCTGGTGGTCAGCGGCGGGCTCTTCCACGGCGTGCAGCTGTGGGTGAACCTCCCGCCTCGCGCTCGAAGATGGTCGAGCCCCGCTACCAGAACCTCGACGCCGAGCTGGTCACGCTGCTGGCCTCGCGCCGACGGCGGCGCCCTGGTGCGCCTCATCGCCGGCGAGGTCGGCGGCCACCAGCGGTCCGGGCTCGCACCCACACGCCGATCACCGTGGTCCCACGCCACGGTCAGCGCCCGGCGCCCAGCTCGCGCCTGCCGTGGCCCGGCCCGTATCAACGCGCTCGCCTACGTGCTCTCCGGATCGGGTGCGGTCGGCGATCGAGCAGACGCCGGTCGAGGGCCGGCCAGCTCGCCGTCTTCGGCGACGGCGACGCCGTCACCCTGACCGCCACCGGTGACGACGAGCCGCTCGAGGTGCTACTCCTCGGCGGTCAGCCCATCGGCGAGCCCGTCGCCCAGTACGGCCCGTTCGTGATGAACACCAGGGCCGAGCTCCAGCAGGCCGTCGACGACTTCAACGCCGGCCGCCTCGGCGCCGATCCCGGCCGACGGCCTCCGCCCCTTCCCGGGGCTGAGCCGCAGCACCGGCCGCCACCTCAGCGCCACTCGACGACCGACCGGTCGATCTCGGCGATGCGGCGGCGGCCGGTGAGTGCCATCGTCCGCTCGCACCCCGTCCCGAAGAGGTCGAGCACGTGGTCGACGCCACGCTCGCCGGCGGCGCCCAGGCCGTAGAGGTAGGCGCGGCCGACCGAGCAGGCGTCGGCGCCGAGGGCCAGCGCCTTGACGATGTCGCTGCCCCGTCGGACCCCGCCGTCGCAGATGATCGTCGATCCGGTCCGCCGACGGCTTGCGGCCACCGGCTCCACGAGCTCGATCGGTGCGGGTGCATCGTCGAGTTGGCGGCCGCCGTGGTTCGACAGCGCGATGCCCGCGACGCCGCGTCGGCGGCGACGGCGGGCGTCGTCGACGGTCTGGATCCCCTTCAGCACGATCGGGCCGTCCCAGATCGACTGGAGCCAGTCGACGTCGGCCCACGACAGCGCCGGGTCGAACTGCGGCTGATGTACCTGCGCGGCCAGGGTCACCGCGCTGTCGGTCCGTCGCCCGCGCGCGCTGTGCCGACCACGTTGGCGAACGTGATGGGATCGTTGCGGAGGAAGTCGACGTGTCCACGCCGGGATGGAGCGACGCCGTCGAGCGATCGTGCCCGGGCCGATCTTGGGGGCAGCGGTGTAGCCGCGCCGGACGTCGCGTTCACGTCGACCGAGCACGGCGGTGTCGACGGTCAGCCATGAGGGCCTCGTAGCCGGCGGCGGCCGCCCGCTCGACGAGCTCCTCGCACCAGGCCCCGGTCCTGCCAGGTGTAGACCTGGAACCACTTCGGCCCGTCGCTGACGCGCGGCGACCTCCTCGATCGAGCGGGTGCCCATCGTCGACAGGCTGTACGGGCAGGCCGGCCGGGCCGCGGCGCGGGCCACCGCCAGCTCGCCCGTGGGAGTCGGCGATCCGGGTGAATCCGGTCGGGGCCAGGACCAGGGGGATCGGGAGCTCGAGCGCCGAACAGGGTCGTGGAGGTGTCGATCGCCGCTCACGTCGCGCAGCACGTTGGGCCGGAACTCCAGGCCGGGCGAACGCCGACGAGTTGTGGTGGAGGTGCGCTCGTCCTCGGCGCCGCCGTCGATGTAGTCGAAGATCCCCGCGGGAGGCGCCGGCGGGCGATGCGGCGGAGGTCGTCGACGTTGGCCGACCGGTTCAGCCGCCGCTGCACCGGGTCCCACTCGATCGGCTTGAACCGCACGACCGATCGGAACGTGTCGATCATTCCCACCCTGCAACCGTAGGTCGGCGGGTCAGGTCGTCGTCGCCCCGTCGAGGCGCTGCCACTCCTCGTCGCTGATCTTGGCGGCGAGCGCATCGCCGACAGGTTGTCCTCGAGGTGCTCGACCGACGAGGTGCCGGGGATCGGCACCATCACCGGGGATCGGTGGAGCAGCCAGGCGATGGCCACCGCGTGGCGGGAGGCGTCGTGGGCGGCGGCCACGTCGTCGAGGGCGTCGCCGGCGGCACCGAGGTCACCGCTGCCGATCGGGAACCAGGGGATGAAGGCGATGCCTTCGGCCTCGCAGGCGTCGACGACGTCGGACCACTCGCGGTCACCGATGTTGAACCGGTTCTGCACGCTGGCCACGTCGGTGAGCTGCTGGACCTGGCGCAGCTGGTCGACGGTCACCTCGGACACGCCGATGCGGTCGATCTTGCCCTCGTCCTGCAGCTCGCTGCATCGCGCCGATCGACTCCGCCACCGGCACGTCCGGGTCGATGCGGTGGAGCTGGTAGAGGGGGATGCGGTCGAGCCGGAGCCGGCGCAGGCTCCCCTCGCACGCCGTCCGGATGTGCTCGGGCCGGCCGTCGGGCCGCCAGTCGCCGGGGCCGGGTCGGGTCAGTCCCGCCTTGGTGGCGATGACGACGCCGTCGTCGTACGGCGCCAGCGCCTCGCCGATGAGCCGCTCGGCCACCTCGGGCCGTAGGAGTCGGCGGTGTCGATGAAGTCGACGCCCTGCTCGACCGCTCGCCGCAGCACCCGCTTGGCCTCGTCCGGGTCGTCAGGCTCGCCCCACACGCCGTCGCCGGTGAGCTGCATCGCTCCGTAGCCGAGGCGGTGGACGGTCTGGCCGCCGATGGTGATCGTGTCGGGGAGGTCGGTGGTCGGCATGTGGTTGCCGCCTCCTGTGTCGATTGCGGGGGCGTCGGTGCCCGTACCTCGACCACCTACCCGGACGTTCCGGTGCTCATCGCGGATAGACGTCGAGGTCGACGGCCTTCACCGACGCCCAAGTGGCGTCCCGGGCGCGAGGCCAGCTCGGCGAGCGCCGCCGGGGTGATCTCGGCCGTGGCTCGGACCGGCCCGGCCAGGGTGACCCGCACCCGATCGCGGTCGGGTGGATCTCGGCCACGGTGGCCTTCCATCGGTTCCGCGGGCTGCCGGTCGCCTCGTGCGCGCGACAGCGCGATCGACTGCGGCCGGACGGCGATGGCGACGTCTGCACCGGGCAGTGCGCCGGCCACGGCGAGGAAGTGGCCGGAGACGAGTCGCACCCTGCCGTCGCCGGCGTCGTCCCGACCAGGAGGTTGATCCCGACCAGGTCGGCCACATAGCGGGTCGGGGCCGGGCGGTGACCTCGGCCGTGGTGCCGGTCTGGGTGACCCGGCCCGTCCTCGATGATCACCAGCCGGGTGGCGAGCACCACGGCGTCGACGGGATCGTGGGTGACCAGCAGGCGCGGCCCGGCGAAGTCGCGGCCAGGTGGTGGTGGAGGTCGCTGCGGACCTCGGCTGCGGGTGCCGGGCGTCGAGCGCCGCGAGCGGTTCGTCGAGCAGCAGCGAGCGCGGGGCTCGATGACCAGGGCCCGGGCCAGCGCCACCCGCTGGGCCTGCCCACCGCTCAGCTCGCCCGGGACGGGTGCCGGCCCGGTCGGCCAGTCCGACCCGTTCGAGCCAGCCGGTCGGCCCGGCGCCCGCGCCTCGTCGCCGGCCGATCCCCCGGGCCCGCAACCCGAAGGCCACGTTGTCGAGCGACGTCGAGGTGAGGGAAGAGCAGGTGGTCCTGGAAGACCACGCCGATCCCGCGCTCGTGGGGCGGCACGCAGGACGCCGGCGGCGGGATCGTCGAGGACCGGCCGTCCAGCTCGATGCGCCCGGCGTCGATCGGCTCGAGGCCGGCGATGGCCCGCAGCGCGGTGGTCTTGCCGGCGCCGTTGGGCCCGAGCAGCGCCACCACGTCGCCGTCGGCGACGTCGAGCGCAGACGCCAGATCGAGGGTCGCCGAGCGCCAGGCGCGAGGTCGGCGTGCAGCACCGCTCAGCCTCCGCCGGCGGCGGTGAGCCACCGGTCGCGGAGCGGGACCAGCACGGCCAGGGACACGAGCGACCAGCACGCAGCGACAGCGCGATGGCGGCGTCGCGGTCGCTCTCCAGGGCGAGGTACACGGCGAGCGGCATGGTCTGGGTCCGGCCCTGCAGGTTGCCGGCGAAGGTGATGGTGGCGCCGAACTCGCCGAGCGCCCGGGCCCAGCACAGCGACCGCGCCGGCCAGCGAGCGACGGGGCCACCGACGGCAGCGTGACCCGGCGGAACACCGTCCACCGGCCGGCGCCGAGCGTGGCGGCGGCCTCCTCGAAGCGTCGGTCGACGCTGCGCAGCGCCGGCCTCCACGGTGATGACGAGGAACGGCATCGCCACGAAGGTGTTGGCCACGATCACGCCCCAGATGCGAGAACGGCAGCAGGAAGCCGGTGCGCGTCGTACAGCGGGCCGCCGAACAGGCCCCGCCGGCCGAAGCGCGAACAGCAGCGCCGCGCCGCCGACGACCGGCGGCAGCACCATCGGCAGCAGCACCAGGGCCCGCAGCACGGACCGGCCCGGGAACTCGACCCGGGCCAGCAGCCAGGCCAGGGGCACGCCGAAGACCAGGGCCAGCGCGGTGGCGGCGAGCGCTGCCACCACCGACAGGCGCAGGGCGTCGGTGACCACCGGCCGCCCGAGCAGGTGCGCGCATGTCGCGACCAGGGCGCCCGCTGCACCAGACGCCACGAACGGGACGAGGACGAAGGCGATGGCCACGGCGGCGAGCGGGACCACGCCCCAGGGGCACGGCCCTCCCGGGGGGCGCGTCGGGTGTCGCTCACGCCGGCGGAACCCGTACGAGGCGAGGATGGCCTGCCCGGCCGGCGGACCGCGACGAAGGCGACGAAATCGTCGGCGAGGTCGGGGGCGGCGCTGTCGACGAGCCGGGCGATCGGGTAGTCGGCCACGACGTTCGACGCGTCGGGGATCGTGATGCCCTCGACGTCGCCAGCCGGCGGCGAGCACGTCGGTGCGATAGACGATCCCGGCGTCGAGGTCGCCGGACGCGATCTGGGTGAGCAGGGCCCGGCACGTCGGGCTGCGTTGGTGTCGAGCGAGGCCTCGACCCCGGCGGCGGCCAGCGCCTGCCGGCCGAACGTGCCGCACGGCACCTCCTCGGCACACAGGCCGATCAGCTTGCCGGGGTCGGCGAAGTCGGCCAGGCCGGTGATCCCGGCCGGGTTGCCGGCGGGGACGGCGATCTCGAGCGAGTTGCGGGCGAAGACCACCGGGCTCGGCGGCGGCGCCGGCCTCGACGAGCTGTTCCATGTTCGACGCGTTGGCCGAGGCGAACACGTCGGCCGGCGCGCCGGCGAGGATCTGCTCGCGCAGGCCCGATGACGGGCCGTCGTTGACGGTCACGGTGGTGCCCGGGTGGTCGTCCTCGAACGCCGACGCCAGGTCGGCCATGGCATCGGTGAGCGACGCGGCCGAGAACACGGTGAGGTCCTGCGCCGACGAGCCGGAGTCGTCGTCACAAGCCGCCAGCGGCGCCACCACCAGCGTCAGCGCGGCCAGCACGACGACGCCCCGGAGGGTCCGTCTGGTCATGCGCTCCGTCGCTCCTGTCCCGCATCGGCGAGGTCGTCGCCGGCGACGAAAGCGAAGGCCGCTGGCTCCATGGTCAGGCCGGGATGCTAGCGATCGAGCGCGATCCACGCCGCCTTGAGGTACGGAGGGTCGCCGGTTCCGGACCGGTGATCGATCGACACGGTGTCGGTCTCGACGGTCCCCCGTCGGCCGGCGGCGTCGAGGCCGTCCTGCACGTGGCGCAGGAACTTGGGCCAGCCCATCTTGCGGAAGTTGGTCGACACGAACACCGTGCCACCCTCGGCGCACAGCCGCGCCGCCCGCTCGACCAACGAACCCAGGTCGCGGTCCACCGACCACCGTCCCGTTCCCTTTCGAGCAGTGGACGCGCTGGGCGGGTCGACCAGCACGAGATCGAAGCGCCGGTTCTTCTTCGCGAAGCGGTCCATCCAGTCGAGCGCGTCGCCGTACACGAAGTCGTGGTCGGCCGGGTCGAGCTCGTTGGCCCGCAGGTTCTCCGGCCGCCCAGTCCAGGTAGCGGCGGGACAGGTCGAGGGTGAGCGTCTCGGCGCCGGCCGCAGGCGGCGGCGACCGACAGCGAGCCGGTGTGGGCGAAGGCGTTCAGGACCGTGGATCCGCCGAGGTCGGCGTGGAGGAGCCGGCGGCGGGTCTCGCGCTGGTCGAGGAAGAGCCCGCTGGAGGTGGTGCTCGCCTCGAGGTCGACCACGTAGCGCAGCCCCAGTTCGGTGACGAGGAAGCGGACCTCTCCCCCGCCCGCCAGCCGACGGGCCGGCGGCGCCGTGCCCACTCGGGGGCGCATCTGCTCGACGATGGCTCGGGGCGAGGCCGTGGCGGCGAAGGCGTCGAGCCATGCCGCCGGCAGGGGCTCGCCCGTGTAGTTCAGGATCCGCACCGTGTCGGCGAGACGCTCGACGCGCACGCCACCGAAGCCGTCGTGGTGGCGGTCGATCCACAGGTAGCCGTCGGTGTCGGCCGGCTCGAACAGCCCGGTCCGGGCCTCGAGCGCCACCCGCGCCCGCAGTTCGGCGCTGTCGCGGTCGCCCCGGGTGACCAGGCGGTCGAAGCTGGTGGGTGGGGCGTCGGCGAGGTCGAGCGACCGGCCGTCGGGGAGCCGGAGGGTCAGTCCCGCGGCATGGAGGAACAGCCGGGCGGCGGCCTCCCCGTGGTGCTCGCGGTCGCCGGCGACGGGCATGCCGAGCGCCTCGGCGTGGATCCGGACCTGGTGGGTGCGTCCCGTGTGGGGGCGGGCGACGACGCGCTGGTGACCACGACCGGATGCGGCGAGGGCGAACTCGGTGGAGGCCGGGAGCGACCCGATCGGCAGATCGCACCGCTGGGTGACGGCCCGGCCGTCGTCGCGCCGGACGACGAGGTCGTAGCGCTTGTCGACCTGCCGCTGCTCGAACTGGGCTGCCAGCGAACGGTTGGCCGCCGCCGACCGGCCGAACACCAACAGGCCCGAGGTGCCCTTGTCCAGGCGGTGCAGGATCGACAGGGAAACGCCCGGCCGCTGGCGTTGCACCCACTCGTACATGCCGTCCTGGGCCTGGGCGTCGGCGCGGTGGGTGTTGACCCCCGCCGGTTTCGACACCGCCAGGAGGTCGTCGTCCTCGTAGCGGACCCAGGGCTCGGCGGTCACTCGACGAAACGCCGGACCTTGGTGGGCTTGCCGCGGACCAGCGACGACTGCATCGCCCGCACGACGTCCTCCACCGAGGCCTCGGGCACACCGACCACCGAGTACGCGTCGGCGATGCGGATCGGGCCGATGTCGCGGCCCGACAGCCCGCACTCGTTGGCGATGGCTCCGACCAGGTCGGCGGGGCGGACGCCCGACCGCTTGCCCACGTCGAGGTGGACGAACCCGGTCTCGCCGCCGCGGGCCGGCCGCTTCGCCCCGCCACCGCGGGCCTTGTCGTCGCGGCGGCCACGGGCCGGTGCGCGGTCGGGGACCGACGCATCGGGAATCTCCCGCTCGTCGGTGGTGGCACCGCGAGCCTCGTGCACCAGCTTGATGGCGGCGAGGGCGACCCGGCGCGGGTCCTCGCCCGCCAGCCCGTGGAGCACGGCCTGATAGTCGTCGAGGTCATCGGCGGCGAGCGCTTCGTTGACGGCCTCCACGGTCAGGGCGATCTGTCGCTCGCGGAGGTCGGCGACGCTCGGGACCTTCTCGACCCGGATGGGCTGCTTGGTCAACCGCTCGATGTTGCCGATCTGGCGCTTCTCCCGGGGTTCGGCGAGGGTGATCGCCACGCCTTCGCGCCCGGCGCGTCCGACCCGGCCGATGCGGTGCACATAGCTCTCCGCGGCGGACGGCACGTCGTAGTTGACGACGTGGCTCAGCGTGTCGACGTCCAGGCCCCGGGCCGCCACATCGGTGGCCACCAGCAGTTCGGCCGTGCCGTCGCGCAGGCGGGCCATCACACGGTCGCGCTGATCCTGGTCCATGCCGCCGTGCAGCGCCTCGGCGCGGTAGCCCCGTCCGTTCATCGTCACGGTGAGCTCGTCGACCTCGTGGCGGGTCCGGCAGAAGACGATGGCCGACGTGGGCGCCTCGATGTCGAGGACCCGGCCCAGCGCCGACGCCTTGTGGGCCCGCTGCACGTAGTACACGGTCTGGCGGATCAGGGCCTTGCCCGAGGCGGTCCGCATCTTGCCGATCTCGATGTGGACGGGATCGCGCTGGTAGCGGCGGGCGATGCCGGCGATCCGTCGCGGCATGGTGGCGGAGAACAACACCGTCTGCCTCGTCGACGGCGTCGCGTCGAGGATGGCCTCGATGTCCTCGGTGAACCCCATGTCGAGCATCTCGTCGGCCTCGTCGAGCACGACCGTCGTGATGCGGTCGAGGTCGAGCGAGCCGCGCTTGATGTGATCGATGGCCCGGCCGGGCGTGGCCACCACCACGTGGACCCCTCGGGCCAGCTCCTTGAGCTGACGGGCGATGGGCTGGCCGCCGAACACCGGGAGGACCTTGATGTCGAGCGGGCGGCCGTACTTGAAGATGGCCTCGCTGACCTGCACGGCGAGTTCGCGCGTCGGCACGACCACCAGTGCGGTCGGGACCGGCGGCGCATCGGGCCCGATGGCCTGCAGGATCGGGAGGGCGAACGCGGCCGTCTTGCCCGTGCCGGTGGCGGCCTGGCCGAGGACGTCGACCCCGGTCAGCAGCAGCGGGATGGCCTCTCGCTGGACGGGGGTCGGTTCCTCGTAGCCGAGCCGGGCCAGCGAGCCGAGCAGCTCGTCGCACAGGCCCAAGCCCTCGAACCCGTCGGTCCCGGCCGGCGGATCGAGCGGATCGGTGGCGTCGGTGGTCACGCCTCCATTCTCCCGGCAACCGAGGCCGATGCGAGAATCGCCGACGGTGGGCGGCCGGTACGCTGCGTCGCTGCCCAGCGAACCCGCGGAGACGATCGTGCACCCGGAGCTCCCAGACATCGTCGCCGAGTTCCTCGACACCGCCCCCGACGCCATGCTCGTGGTGTCATCCGACGGGACGATCGTGGGAGCCAACGAGCGGGCCGATGCCATGTTCGGTGCCCCGCCGCACGGGCTCGCCGGCCGGGTGGTGGACGAGCTGGTGCCCGGCCCCGCCCACATCCATCGGTCCCACCGCGAGCACTTCCATCTCGACCCCACCCCGCGGGTCATGGGCGGCAACCGCGACCTGGTGGCCCGGCGCATCGACGGCACCACGTTTCCCGTCGACGTCTCCCTGGGCACGCTGCTGCGAGGCCCCGAGCAGGTGGTGGTCGCCGCCGTCCGCGACATCACCGACCAGGTGGAGGCGCAGCGGTCGCTGGCTGCGAGCGCGTTCATCGTCGAGGCCAGCCAGGACGCCATCTACCTCCTCGACTCCGACCGGGTGGTGGTCAGCTGGAACCGGGGCGCCGAGCGCCTGACGGGCCGGTTGGCGGCCGAGGTGGTGGGAACGGTGGCCGACCGCCCCCTCGGCCTGGTGGACCCCGACCTCGAAGCCGAGCTGATCGAGCGGTGCCGACTCGGCGAGCGCCTCGACCACTACCGCACCTCGATCGTGCGGACCGACGGGTCGCTGGTGCCCGTCTCGCTCGCCCTCGAGGCGGTCCGCGACCGACGTGGTCGCGTGGTGGGAACCAGTGGGGTGGCGCGCGACATCACCGAGGAGATCACCGCGCAGCAGACCCTGGGCGAGGTGCAGGACCGCCTGGCCGAGACCCAGCGCCTGGCCCAGATCGGGCTGTGGATGTACGACGTCGGCACCGGCGAGGTGCAGTGGTCGGCGGGGTTGCACACGCTGGCCGGCGTCTCACCGCTCGAGTTCACGGGCGATCTCGACGGTCACCTCGGCCTCGTGGTCGATGGCGACCGGGACCGTGTCGCCAAGGAGTTGGCAGCGGCGATCCAGCACCGCCTGCCGTTCCAGTCCGAGTACTCGATCCTGCGCCGCGACGGTCGCCGCCGATGGATCGCCAGCCGAGGCGATGTCGTGGTCCACTCCTCCGGGTCGGTCACCGTCCAGGGCATCTGCCAGGACCTCACCGAGCGCCAGCTGCTGGTGGACGCCCTGCGCGAGGCCGACCGGGTCAAGGACCAGTTCCTCGGGGTGATCTCCCACGAGCTGCGCACCCCGCTCACCAGCATCGTCGGCTTCGGCCGCCTCCTGCTCGACGACGCCGAGGGCGAGCGCCGCACGTGGCTCGAGATCCTCGTCCGCAACGCCGACGAGATGCAGGCCATGATCGAGCGCATCCTCGACTACAGCCGCCTCCACCAGGGTGCGCTCCACCTCCGCCTCGACGACCACGACGCCGAGGAGGTGATCGACGGCGTGCGTGCCCTCGTGGCCGAGGCGCTCCGCGACCACCGCCTGGAGATCGAGGTCGAGCCGGGCGCCCGGCTGCGGGTGGATCAGCCTGCGATGAACCGCGTCCTCGTCAACCTGATCACCAACGCCGCGAAGTTCTCGGAGCCCGGGACGGCGATCCGGGTCGAGGTGGCGACGGCGCCCGACCGGGGCCGGACGCGGGTGCGGGTGGTCGACGACGGCTGCGGCATCCCCGCCGACCATCTCGAGTCCGTGTTCGAGCGCTTCCACCAGGTGGCGTCGGATCGCATCGCGACCCGTCACGGTGTGGGCGTGGGCCTCGCCATCGTGAAGGAGTACGTCGAGGCGATGGGCGGCAAGGTGTGGGTGGAGAGCGAGCTCGGCGCCGGCACCACCATCACGGTCGAGCTTCCGGCCCCCGGCTGAGCTCGATGCCGGCCCGCGAGCGCACCTGCTCGCCGAGGACGCGTGCGGTGTCGATGGCATGGGAGCGCAGGGCGGCCATGAAGCGCCCGAACTCCTCGGAGTCCCGGATCTCGCGCGCCGCCTGCTCGACCCGGTCGAAGCCGGCGCCGCCGTTGCGGGCGCCCATGACGTAGCCCACGAGGAAGCCGATCAGCGCGCTCACGACGCGGGGTCCGGGGTGGTGGTGGCTTCGAGGAACATCTGCACGCGGACGTCAGGATAGATCTTCAACAGCATGATGTTGGGGGCAGGGAGACCGAAGTCGCGCATGTCGATCGTCTTCTCGCCGACGACAAGCAGGCGGTGCTCGTCGGGGACCTCGACCTCCACGGATCCTTCGATCGACCGGGTGGAACCGTGGACGGTGAGCTCACCTTCCAGGGCGAACCGGCGCATGCCCAGGAGGCGGGCACGCACGAGCCGGACGTGGCAGACGGGATGTCGGGCCACATCGATGCGGCGGTGCAGTTCGGCGTCATAGAGGTCGTTGCCCGATCGCAGCTCACGCAGGTCGACGTCGAGGCTCCCCGCCGGCGAGGAGTCAGGGTCGAGCCGTCCATCGACGACGTCGACGGTGATCGACCCCGTGACGGCGTGGGACTCGAACGTGATCACGCCCATCGTCGAGCGGGATCCGACCCGGACCGAGGATCCGTCGGCCACGATGCGGTACTCCACCGTCCGGCGATCCTGCATGGGCGGCGATGCTACGCAGACGGCCGCCGGGCTCAGCGCACCTCGTCCACCAGCCCCAGTGCCAGGGCCGTACCGGCATCGATGGCGTCGCCCAGGAGCGCCAGTCGGGCCGTCGCCTGCCGGCCGATGCGCCGGGGGAGGCTGACGGTGCCGCCCGCGCCGGGGATCAGCCCCATCTCGACCTCGGGGAGGCGGAACGTCGTGTCCGATGCGGCGACGACGCGGCCGGCGAAGGCGGGGAGCTCGACGCCGGCGCCCACGCAGGCGCCGTGGACCACGAAGGTGGTCCGGTTCGCGATGCGGGCGACGGCGGCACCGACGCTGCGCCGGGTGCGGATCTCGTGGGCCTCGACCAGATCGGTGGAGAAACCGAACTCGGTCAGGTCGCCGCCGCTGGAGAAGACCGGGCCGGTGGCGTCGACCTCCACCGTGGCGATGTCGTCGGCAAGTGTGGCCACGGCGAGCGCCTCCCAGAGCGCGTCGCGCATCGGGGCGCCGAACGCGTTGCGGTTCTCGGGTCGGTCGAGGGTGACGTGGAGCCGGTCGCCGTCCCGCCGGACCTGCACCGGGGAGCGTTCGGTGTGGTGGACCCGGCGCTCGGGTCGCCCAGCTCGACCACTGTCGGAACTCCCCGCCCCCCAGCAACACCGAGTAGCCGAGCGACTCCACCGCCAGGCCGGCGAGGACGTCGAGGCCGGCGGTGGCGCGCAGTACGTCGACCAGGACCCCGCTGGCCTGGGGTCGTCTCGTCACCACATCGTCGAGGCGCCCGAGCAATGCATCGCCCGTCGCGCCAGCGTCCGCGACCACGTCGACCGACATCGAGGGTGGCCGACCCGACGGTGTGGCCCCCACCACGACGCAGGGCGCGTGACGCACCCACCCGAGCCGCTCGTCGTCCTGTGCCGTGACGCCGTCGAGGACCAGGAGCTGGCCGGCGACCTCGTCCAGCGCCAGGGGGTCGACCCGGCCGGTGGCGTCCTCCCGCTCCCAGCGCACCACCGACATGGCGTGATCGTAGGGTCGGCGCCGTGCCGGAGGACGACGAGGAGCAGCGGCGCCGAGCGGTGTCGGCGTGGGGGGCGTCGGGAGCGATGGCCCTCACCGGCCGACCCGACGGACCACCGCTCGGCCCGCCGGCACCCCTCGTGCCCCGCCTCGAGGTCGTGGCCGGCGTCATCGCCGAGCGCAGCGACCGCCTCGGTCACCGCGTGGTGGTGCACCCGCTGGAGCTCCTGGCCGAGCGAGCGGCGATCGCCGGCCTGCGCCGGGGCGGCCCGGTCAGCTGTGGCGGGGGCAGCCGGCTGCTCCCGGCGGCCGATGGCTGGATCGCTGTCTCGCTGCCGCGGCCCGAGGACGTGGAGCTGGTGCCGGCGTGGACCGGACGCGACCTCGAACCCGGCACGGATCCGTGGTCGGTGGTCGCCGCCGCCGTCGCCGAGCAGCCCCGCCGGCCGATGGAGGACTGGGGGGACGGCTGGGGTTGGCCGTCGCCTCGCTGCCGTCCGCCGGCCATCCACATCACGATCCGGTCGGCGCGACGCAGCTCGCCGACGGTGCGGCGGTCGGGGATCTCGACGGCGTGGTGGTCGCCGACCTGGGCTCGCTCTGGGCCGGGCCACTCTGCGGCGCGCTGCTCGCCGACGCCGGCGCCCGCGTCCTCAAGGTGGAGTCGAGCCGCCGACCCGACGGCGCCCGCCGGGGACCGGCGGCTTTCTTCGACCTGCTCAACGCCCGGAAGGAGTCGGTGGCGCTCGACCTGGCCACGCCGGCCGGCCGAGCCGCGCTGCACGCCATCCTCGATCGGGCCGATGTGGTGATCGAGGCATCCCGGCCACGCGCCCTCGAACAGCTCGGGATCAGGGCGGATGAGCTGTTGGATGCAGGCCGACCGAAGGTATGGGTCTCGATCACCGGTCACGGCCGGTCCGGGCCGGCGCGCGACCGGATCGGGTTCGGGGACGATGCTGCCGTCGCCGGTGGGCTCGTCGCCTGGGACGGCGACGATCCGGTGTTCTGCGCCGATGCCGTCGCCGATCCCGCCAGCGGCATGGCGGCCGCCGCCGCCACCCTCGACGCCCTTGCGGCCGGCGGCATCTGGGCCATCGACGTCGCGATGTCGGCGGTGGCCGCCCATCTGGCCGGACCGACGCTCGCCGTGCCCCCCGCGACCGTGGCCGCGCCGCCCGAGCTGCGCCGGTCGCGAGGCGACGCCGCCGTGCTGGGCGCCCACACCCGATCCGTGCTGCAGGATCTCGGCGTCCGATGAGCGCCCTGCTGCTGCGCGATGTGGAGGTCGACGGAGCACGGGTCGACGTGCGCGTCGACGGTGGCTCGATCGCGCACATCGCCCCCCACGGCGGCAGCGCAGGCGGTGCAGGCGGTGCTCGATCCGACGATGCCACCGTGGTCGATGGTGACGGCGGCGCCCTGGTCCCCGGCCTGTGGGACCACCACATCCACGTGGTGGCATTGGCCGCAGCCCGCTGTTCGGTGACGGTCGGCCCGCCGGCGGTCCTCACCGAGGGCGAGCTGGTGACCGCCCTGCGGCGGGCGCGCCGGCCGGGCCGGTGGGTCCGCGCCGTCGGCTACCACGCCTCGGTCGCCGGGGAGATCGATCGCCACCGCCTCGACGACGCGGTCCCCGACGCGCCGGTCAGGGTTCAACACCGCTCCGGCGCCATGTGGGTGTTCAACACCCCGGCGATCGAGCTGCTCGGGCTCCAGACCGAGCAGCACGCCGGCCTCGAGCGCGACGCCGACGGCCGCCTCACCGGCCGCGCGTACGGCGCCGACCGGTGGCTACGCCACCTCCTCGATCGATCGAGCCCCGACCGCGACCCACCCGATCTCGCCGCCGTGGGCCGCGAGTTGGCCGGCTACGGCGTCACCGGGCTCACCGACGCCACGCCGTACGACGCCCTGGACGACCTCGATCTCCTCGCCGCGGCGGTGGCGGCCGGTGACCTGCCCCAGCGCGTCGTGGCGATGGGCGGACCGGCGCTGGCCTCCGCGACCCTGCCGTCCCCCCTCGGGGAGGGGCCGGTCAAGCTCCTCCTCGCCGATCACTCGCTCCCCGCCCTCGACGACCTGGAAGGCTGGATCACGGCCGCGCACCGCGCGGGACGCCCCGTCGCCGCGCACTGCGTGACCAGGACGTCGCTCGTGCTCTTCCTGGCCGCCCTCGATGCGGCCGGCGGCCGGGACGGCGACCGGGTCGAGCACGGTTCCGTCGTCCCGCCGGAGCTGCGCGACGCCGTCGCCGACCGCGGCCTCTCCGTCGTGACGCAGCCCAACTTCGTGGTCGAGCGCGGCGACCACTACCTGGCCGAGGTCGAAGCCCACGACCGCCCGCACCTCTA
The DNA here is from genome assembly GCA_963811245.1 of uncultured Acidimicrobiaceae bacterium. Taxonomy (GTDB): domain Bacteria; phylum Actinomycetota; class Acidimicrobiia; order Acidimicrobiales; family Salinilacustritrichaceae; genus Salinilacustrithrix. The sequence goes on along the minus strand of CAWEQL010000007.1, from coordinate 644,115 downwards.
CCCCTGCCGCTCACTCCTCGACGCCGGCGTCGCCGTGGGTGGCTCCACCGACGCCCCGTTCGGCCACCCCGACCCCTGGCGTGCGATCGCGGCGGCCATCGACCGCCGCACCGCTGACGGCGCGGTCGTCGGGGCGGACGAGCGCATCACGTCTCGTCGGGCCCTCGAGCTGTTCCTCGGATCACCGTCGGCGCCTGGGGGACCACCACGGCGCCTCGCCCCGGGCGCCCCCGCCGACCTCTGCCTCCTCGATGCCCCGCTCGCCACCGCGCTGGCCACTCCCTCGGCCGACCGCGTGCGGGCCACGGTCATCGGCGGCGACGTCGTGACCTGAGCCTCACTGGTTGGATCCATGCCTTGCGAGCTACCCAGCCCATCCGCCGCCCATTCGTCCGCCGCTCAGGTCGCCGAAGGTGCGTCGACATCGAACGGCGGCGGGCCCACGCCCACGATGCCGATCTCGTCGGTGGGGCCACGCGATCCACGCTCGACGATCGCGCGCGCCCGGTGCCCGTTGCGCAGCTCGATCACGATGTCGGCGCCGGACCGGACCTCGACCGGGTTGCGGAGCCACTCGATGCGGCCGGTCCACCATCGCAGGCCCTCGGCCATCTGCCCCCCGACGCTGTGGCGGTGCCGCCCGCCCTCCAACTCGACGCGCGCCGCCGTCGGCTCGGCGTCGCCCACGGTGACGAGGGCGATGGAGTCGCAGCGGACCCGGCCCGCCGGCGTCCCTGGCGCTCCTTCCGACATCGCGCGACCTCCTGACCACGACGGCCTCACCATGACCGTACGAGCGCGGACGGGAACCGGCAAGGGTCCAAGGTCGGTGATCGGTGACCGCTGATCGGGGCCCGGTCATCGGGGCCACGACCGACCGGTACCCTCGCCGGCCCATGGGGCTCCTCCGCTTCTCCTACGGCACCATGAGCTCCGGGAAGAGCACCCTCGCGCTGCAGATCCACCACAACCTGGCCAACGCAGTCACGGCAGCGGCATGCTCCTGTCGCTGTTCGACCGGGAGGGCGCCCGGGTGTCGAGTCGGCTCGGCGTGTCCATGCACGCGGTCGAGGTCACGCCGGAACTCGACCTGCTGACGCTGGCCACGACTTCGTCGCCGACCACCGACGCCTCGACTACGTGGTGTGCGACGAGGTGCAGTTCTACACCGTCGACCAGATCGACCAGCTCGGCAGCGTTGCCGACGAACTCGACGCCGATGTCTATGCCTTCGGCCTGCTGACCGACTTCCGGGGCCTGCTCTTCGACGGAACGCGCCGGATGTTCGAGATCGCCGACGAGCGGATCGAGCTGCACGTGGAGGCCCGGTGCTGGTGCGGCGAGCCGGGCCACCAACAACGCCCGCCTCGTCAACGGCGAGCTCGTCCGCCACGGGGAGACCATCGTGGTCGGCGACACCTCGACACCCGAGGAGACGCCGCTGTTCGGCGACGTGGTGAGCTACGAGCTGCTGTGCCGCCGGCACTTCCGCTCCGGCCAGCTGGAGTGAGGAGCCAGCCGACGGAATAGGGCAGGGGCGGGTGCTGTTCGGCGCGACATGCCCCGTTCCGTCGATCTCTCCATCCTCGACCTGGCCGTCATCGGCCGGGACGAGACCGCCCGCGACGCGCTCGACGGCACCGTGGCCCTGGCGCAGCGGGCCGAGGCGCGGGGCTACCGGCGGGTCTGGTACGCCGAGCACCACAACATGCCGCGATCGCCTCGTCGGCCACGAGCGTGCTGATCGCCCACGTGGCCGCCCACACCGCACCGCATCCGCCTCGGCTCCGGCGGGATCATGCTGCCCAACCACGCCCCGCTCACCATCGCCGAGCAGTTCGGCACCCTCGAGTCGCTCCACCCCGGCCGCATCGACCTCGGCGTGGGCCGGGCCCCCGGCACCGACCAGATCACCATGCGGGCCCTGCGCCGCGACCCCGCGCTCGGCCGACACCTTCCCCCAGGACGTGCAGGAGCTGCAGGGCTACCTGCGCGGCGAGACCCGCGTCCCGGGCGTGAGGCCATCCCCGGGCACGGGCACCAACGTGCCGCTCTACATCCTCGGCTCGTCGCTGTTCGGTGCCACGCTCGCCGCCTGCTCGGGCCTGCCCTACGCCTTCGCCTCGCACTTCGCGCCGCGCCGCGCTCGAGACGCCGTCGCCACCTACCGCAGCGAGTTCCGCCCGTCGGACCAGCTCGACCCGCCCCACGTGATCGCCGGCGTGAACGTGATCGCGGCCGACACCCAGGACGAGGCCGCGGCCCAGCACCATGTGTGCGGCGCAGCCGGGTCTCGCTGTTCCTCGGCCGGGACCGGCCGCTTCACCGACGACGAAGCCGACGCGCTGCTCGCAGTCGCCCCAGGGCCGACAGATCGCCGGCATGATGCGCTACTCGGCCGTCGGCACGCCCGAGCCGTGCGGACTACCTCGACGACGTTCGCCGCGCACGCCGACGCCGACGAGCTCATCGTCGTGCCCACGCCCCCCGACCCTCGAGGGCCGGCTGCGCTCGGTCGACCTGCTCGCCGACGTGAGCGGGCTCGTGCCCGCCTGACCCGACGGAACATCCGAGGTCGTTCCGGGTACGGCTTCGCCATGGCCACCGGAACCGCCCCGACATCTCTCGACTCCGCTCGTCCGGCCCACACGACCCCAGGACCCGGGAGGGCCCGGGTCGGGTGCTCGGGCTGGTCCTACCAGGACTGGCGGGGGGTGGTGTATCCCGGAGGACGCCCCGCCCCGACCTGGTTCTCACTTACCGCCGAGCTGTTCGACACCGTCGAGATCAACAACACCTTCTACCGGCTGCCAGCCGCCAGCGACGGTCGAGGGGTGGGCGGCGCAGGCGCCGCCGGGCTTCTGCTACGCCATGAAGGTCGGCCAGTACGGCACCCACCGCAAGAAGCTGACGCGACCCCGATCAGTGGCTGGCGAACCACCTCGACCGGGTCCGCCGGCTCGGCCCGCACCTCGGTCCGAACCTGGTCCAGCTGCCGCCCCGCTGGAAGCGCAACGTCGAGCGCCTCGACGCCTTCCTGACCGCGGCGCCGGACGACATCGCATGGGCGGTGGAGCTCCGCGACCCGTCCTGGGTCCACGACGACGTCTTCTCCTGCCTCCAACGGCACGGCGCTGCGCTGTGCATCCACGACCTGCTGGCCGACCACCCGTGGGAGCGCACCACCGACTGGACCTACGTGCGGTTCCACGGCCCGAACGCCCGCGAGCACGCCTACCTCGGCCGCTACACGGGCCGCCGCCTCCGGACGGTGGCCGAACGCCTCGGGCAGTGGCTCGACGACGGCACCGACGTGTGGGCGTACTTCAACAACGACTTCCACGGCCACGCCGTCACCGACGCCACCTGGCTCCGCGACCGTCTCGCACCCGCGGCGGTGGACGCCACGTTGTGACCTCCGTCCCTGGCCGGGAGGCCGGGGTTGTCGCAAGGTGACAGCGGGCCCCGCGAACCGGGCCCGTCGAGGAGGTCGTCATGGAACGGGTGCTGGTCGGTGTGGACGGCTCGGCGGCGGCGAACGACGCCTTGGGTTGGGCGACCGAGGTCGCTCGGCGAACCGGCGCCGCCGTGACCGCCGTGCGGGTGTTCATCCCGTCGGAGGCGGAGCTGCCGCCGGAGCACGCCGCCGAGCTCCGCGACCGACAGCGGGGTGAGCTCGAGACGTGGTGCGCCGACGTCGATCCGGCACCGGAACCGCTGCTGGTCGACGGGGATCCCCCCGACGGCCTGCTGGCTGCGGCGCGCGACCAGCACGCCGACCTCCTCGTGGTCGGCGGCCGGGGCGCCGGCGGATTCACCGGCCTCCACCTCGGCAGCGCCGCACACCATCTCGCCCACCACACCACCGTTCCGTTGGCCATCGTGCCCCGTCGCGGGCCGGGCCGGTCGAACACATCGTCATCGGCGTCGACGGCTCCCCCGGGAGCCTCGCGGCCGTCGACTTCACCGCGGACCTGGCCGGAGACCTGGCGGTGGACGTGATCGCGATCGCCGCGCTGGAGCCCTTCGCCGAATGGGTCCCGGCCAACGATCCGCGCAGCTGGCACCGCAAGACCGAGGCCGAGCTCGAGGGGTGGGTCGCTCCCATCGAGAAGGCAGGCGTCGAGGTCGAGCGGGTCGTGGACCGCGACATCCACCCGGTCGCCGCCATCGAGCGTGCCGTGGCCGCCCATCCCGGATCGATCGCCGTGGTCGGCAGCCGCGGCCTCGGTGGCTTCAGCGGATTGCGCTTGGGCCGTGTGCCGCTGCAGCTCGTCCACCACACCGGCGCACCGGTGATCATCGTCCCCGCGCCGCAGGACTGACGGCAGGGCGCTCGCTACGGTCTCGGCTCCGACCCGGAGGAGCCCACCGATGACCGACGCCGCACCCACGATCGACACGCCACCGCTGCACGAGCGCTTCCGGCTCGACGGCAAGGTGGCCGTCGTCACCGGAGGCAGCCGAGGCATCGGCCGGGCCGTCGCCCACGCCTTCGCAGAAGCGGGCGCCGACGTCGTGATCGCCAGCCGCAAGCTCGACGTGTGCACCGAGGTCGCGGCCGAGATCAGCGAGGCCACCGGGCGTGAGGCGCTGCCCCTCGCCTGCCATGTGGGCCGGTGGGACGACTGCGACGCCCTCGTCGACGCGGTGTACGGCCACTTCGGCCGCTGCGACGTGCTGGTCAACAACGCTGGGATGTCGCCGTTGTACCCCGATCTCCCCTCGGTGACGGAGGAGCTCTACGACAAGGTCCACGCCGTCAACGCCCGCGGTCCGTTCCGGCTCAGCTCGCTCATCGGCACGCGCATGGCCGCCGGTGACGGCGGTTCGATCATCAACGTGAGCACCGCGGGCTCGTTGCGGCCCGCCCACAGCGATCTGCCCTACGCCATGGCCAAGGCCGCGCTCAACGCCCTGACCCTCGCCCTCGCCGGGGCCTGGGCACCGAAGGTCCGGGCCAACGTGGTGTTGCCGGGTGCGTTCGACACCGACATCGCCCAGGCGTGGAGCCCCGAGATGCGCGACTCCGTGGCCCGGCTCAACCCCATGGGCCGGATCGGGGTGCCCGACGACATGGCCGGCGTCTGCCTGTTCCTGGCCAGCGACGCCGCCCGCTACGTCAACGGCGCCCAGCTGCTGGTCGACGGCGGCGCGTTCCGCACGCTCTGACCGGCGTCGGTCACTCCGGCCAGTACTCGGCGCGGAGCTGGCGCTTCATCAGCTTGCCGGTCGGCATCCGGGGCAGCGCGTCGACGAAGTCCACCGACCGCGGGCACTTGTACGACGCCAGGTGCGCACGGCAGTGGTCCAGCAGCTCCTGCGCGAGCGCCGGACCGGCGGCGGCCGGGTCGGCGGCCTGGACCACCGCCTTCACCTGCTCGCCCATGTCGTCGTCGGGGACGCCGATGACGGCGAGGTCGGCGACGGCGGGGTGCAGGGCGAGGAGGTTCTCGATCTCCTGCGGGTAGATGTTGACCCCGCCCGAGATGATCATGTGCGAGACGCGGTCGGTGAGGTACAGGAAGCCGTCCTCGTCGAGGTAGCCGATGTCGCCCAGCGAGCTCCATCCGTGGGAGTCGAAGGCGGCGGCCGTCTTGTCGGGATCGTTGTGGTACTCGAAGCGGGTCGGGCTCTCGAACCAGATCTGCCCGACCTCGCCGGCACCGACCTCGCGGCCGTCGTCCCCGACGATGTGGATGGCGCCGAACAACGGGCGGCCCACCGTGCCGGGGTGGGTCAGCCAGTCCTCGGGCCCGACCGCGGTGAAGCCGTTGCCCTCGCTGCCGGCGTAGTACTCATGGATGATCGGGCCCCACCAGTCGATCATCTGGCGCTTGACCTCGACGGGGCAGGGCGCGGCGGCGTGGACCGCGACCCGCAGGCTCGACAGGTCGTGGCGCCGGCGGTCGGCCTCGTCGAGTTTCAGCATGCGGATGAAGTGCGTGGGCACGAACTGGGCGTGGGTGACGGCGTGCTCCTCGATCAGGGCCAGGGCGGCCTCGGGATCGAACCGCTCCATCACCACCACGGTGCCGCCGAGCCGCTGCGCCGCGGTCGACCAGCCCAGCGGGGCGGCGTGGTAGAGCGGCGCCGGGCACAGGTACACGGTGTCGGCCCCGAAGCCCCACACGCCCTGGATCAGGGCCACCAACTGGCCCGGCTTCTCTCCGAACGCCGCCCCCGAGAGCGGCGGCCGGATGCCCTTGGGCCGGCCGGTGGTCCCGGAGCTGTAGAACATGATCGAGCCCTCGGGTTGGGGGTCGAGGGGCCCGGCGGGATGGGCGGCCATGACGTTCTCGTACCGCTCGAAGCCGTCGAGGTCTCCGCCCATCACCATCCGGGTGGGCACGGCGGCCAGCCGGGGGGCCAGATCGGCAACCACGTCCGCCAGCGCCGCCGAGGTGACGAACGCCGTCGCGCCGCAGTCCTCGATGATGTAGCCGGCCTCGTCGGCGGTGAGGTGCCAGTTGATCGGCGTGAGGTAGAGGCCGGCCCGCATGGCCCCCCAGAACAGCTCGAAGACCTCGGGGCGGTTCTCGGTCATCACCGCCAGGTGGTCGCCGGGCTGCATCCCACGGGCACGCAAGGCCTGGGCCAGGCGCATCGCCGCCTCATCGAGCTGGCGGTAGGTGCGGGTCTCGCCGCTGGCGGCCATGACCACGGCCGGCGCATCGCCGCGGGTTTCGACGTGGGCTCCGGGGTGCACGGCAGGACCTCCTGGTCGGGACGACGAAGCTAGCCAATGTTGACGGAAGTGTCAGAAACCCCCTAGCGTCGCCCGGGCTGGGGACCACCGAGAAGAGGCCATCGTGACCGACATCAGCGAGACCGCCGGCGAGACCCCGGCCGTCCAGGATCCGTTCGAGCAGATGGACCCGGAGATGGCGCGCTGCCCCCAGCCCGTGTTCAAGGAGATGCGCGCCGCCATGCGGGTCATGCCGATGGAAGGCAACGTCGTCCTCGGCGGCCGGGCCGAGATCGACGAGGCGTTACGCCGGCCGGAGATCTTCTCGTCCAACATGTCGGCCGTCGACCTGCAGAACGTCCGTCCGCTGATCCCGCTGCAGATCGACCCGCCCGAGCACAAGAAGTACCGCCGCATCCTCGATCCGCTCTTCGCACCTCGGAAGATGGCCGATCTCGAGGTGCCGGTGGCCGAGCTCGTCAACCGGCTCATCGACGACTTCGGCGAGCGCACCGAGATCGACTTCGCCCGTGAGTTCTCGATCCCGTTCCCGTCGCAGGTGTTCCTCACGCTGCTCGGTCTTCCCCTCGAGGACCTCCCGACCTTCCTCGCCATGAAGGACGGCATCATCCGTCCCGCCGCCGTGGTGGGGATGCCGTTCGGTTCACCCGAGGCCGTCGCCCACCAGAAGGCCACCGCCGACTCGGTCTACGCCTACTTCGACCGCGTGCTCGACGAACGGACCGAGGAGCGGCGCGACGACCTGCTCAGCCACTTCCTCGACACCGAGGTCGACGGCACCCACCTCACGCGTGAGGAGATCCTCGACATCTGCTTCCTGTTCCTGATCGCGGGCCTCGACACCGTCACCGCCACGCTCGACTGCATGTTCGCCTTCCTCGCCGCCCACCCCGAGCACCGCCGCCAGCTCGTCGACGACCCCGCCTGCATCCCCCACGCCATCGAGGAGCTGCTCCGCTGGGAGACGCCGGTCATGGGCGTGGTGCGGGTCGCCGTCGAGAACACCGAGATCGCCGGCTGCCCCGTGCAGCAGGGCGACCAGGTCATCGCGCTCCTCGGCTCGGCCAACACCGACGAAGCCGACCTCGCCGACGCCGACGTGGTCCGCTTCGACCGCGAGTCGAACCGACACCTCGCCTTCGGCGGCGGGGTGCACCGCTGCCTCGGGTCGCACCTGGCCCGGATGGAGCTGCGCGTCGCGCTCCGTGAGTGGCACCGGCGGCTCCCCGAGTACGCCGTCGCCGACGGCCACGACCTCGAATACACGCCGGGCATCCGCTCGATCGAGCACTTCCCGATGCTCCTGGCCGCGCCGGCCACCCCGGCATGACCGACCCCGGCGACGTCCCCTTCGACCTCTCCGAGACCGACCGCCTGCTGTCCACCACCCGCGCCGTCCGCCGGCGCCTCGACCTGGACCGCCCGGTCGATCCCGCCGTGGTCCTCGACTGCCTGCGCCTGGCCGTGCAGGCGCCCACGGCGTCCAACAGTCAGACGTGGCGGTGGATGGTGGTCACCGACCCCGACCTGCGTCGCGAGGTCGCCCGCATCTACGGCGAGGTCGGCGCCGGGTACCTGGCCGAGGCGGCCCGCACCGCCGAGGACCCCCAGACCCGCCGCGTCTACGAGAGCGCCCACGCCCTGACCGAGATCCTCGAGCGGGTCCCCGTCATGGTGATCCCCTGCATGGAGGGTCGCGTCGACGGTGCGCCGATCGGGGTGGCGGCGTCCGCCTACGGGTCGATCATGCCGGCGGCCTGGAGCTTTCAGCTCGCCCTGCGCTCCCGGGGGTTGGGCTCGGTGTGGACCACCCTCCACCTGTTCCGAGAGCAGGAGGTCGCCGACCTGCTCGGCATCCCCGCCGACGTCACGCAGGTCGCCCTGCTGCCCGTGGCGTACACCATCGGCACCGACTTCACGCCGGCCGCCCGCCCACCGGTCGAGGACATCACCTTCTGGGACCGCTGGGGCACCACCCGCTGACACGTCGGAAAATCGCTGCGGATCGCGATCGAAAACCGCACGCGATCGGCAGCGATTTCTCCGGGGCCGGGATCAGGGACGGGCCAGCTCGCGGGCTTCGGCCACGGTGAGCGCTCCCTGTTCGACCCGCACGAGGACCGCCATCGTCTGCTTCGGCATGCCGAACCCGACGGCGGCGGTGACGACGCCCTCGCGGGAGCGGACGGCGACGAAGCGCCGGTCGTCCAGCGATCCGGCCACGACGTCGAGGGCGTCGTCGGGCCCGGCACGGCCCACGATCTGGATCTTGGTGTCGTACTGGTCGGACCAGACGTACGGGACCGGGGCGTGGGGCATGGCGTGGTCGCGACCGGCGACGATGTTGGCCGCCACCGCCCGGCCGTGGTCGGCCGCCACGTTCCAGTGCTCGAACCGGACCGCCTCGCCGTACGTGGGGTGGAACCAGCGGGCGACATCGCCGGCCGCCCACACGTCGTCGACCTCGACGGCGGCCAGCGTCGCATCACACACGATGCCGTCGTCGAGGCGGAGCCCGGACCCCTCCAACCATGCGGTGTTCGGCACCACGCCGATCCCCACCACCACCACATCGGCCGCCACCACCGTGCCGTCGGAGACCGCCACGCCGGTGACCCGGGAGGCGCCCTCGAAGGCCGTCACGCCGAGGCCACAGCGAAGGTCGACACCGTGGTCCGCGTGCATGGCAGCCGCCACCGCACCCAGCTCCGGACCCAGCCCGCGGACCATCGGCGCGTCGAGCGGCTCGACGACGGTGACTTCGAGCCCCCGCTGGCGCGCCACCGCCGCCACCTCGGCCCCGATGAAACCGGCCCCCACGACGACCACCCGACCACCTCCCTCCATGGCGTCGCGGAGGGCGACCGCGTCGTCGAGCGTGCGCAGCACGTGGATGCCGTCGAGGTCGTCGCCCGCCAGCCGGCGCGGCGACGATCCCGTGGCGATCACGACCTGGCTGTAGCCGAGCTCGCCGTCGTCGAGCACGACCGTGTGGCGGTCCGGCTCGAGGGCGACGGCCCGGACGCCGAGCCGCAGATCGAGGTCCAGCTCGTCCAGCTTCTCGGCGCTGCGCAAGATGGCCCGCTCGGGCTCCCAGGTGCCGGCCAGCACCTGCTTGGACAGCGGCGGCCGGGTGTAGGGCGGGTGCTCCTCGGCGCCGACCATCGTGATGCGACCGTCGAACCCGGCGCGGCGCAGGCCCTCGGCGGTGCGCAGACCAGCCAGTGATGCGCCGATGATCGCCACGTGGTCGGTGTCCATCGGGCGGCACCGTACCGCCGGCCACGACTAGTCTGACACTTGCGTCATGTATGCCGACCGGCGGGCAGGGCGCCGAGACGTCCACCACCGAAGGCAGGAAGATCCATGGCCGAGTCCAGCAACGGCACCGCTCGAGAGTACGAGTTCATCACCTACGAGACGCTCGACGACGGCGCCATCGCCCGCATCATGCTCGACCGTCCCGAGGCCCGGAACGCCCAGAACCGCGGGATGCTCGTCGAGCTCGACGAGGCCTTCCTGCGGGCCGAGGCCGACGACGCCGTGCCGCGTCGTGATCCTCGGCGGCGAAGGCCCGCTGTTCTCCTCCGGCCACGACATGGGCTCCAAGGTGGCCATGGCCGAGTACCAGAGCCACCCGACGTCGAAGATCAACGGCGCCACCCGCTCCGGCGCCGAGTCCCGGATGCTCCAGGAGTGGCACTACTACTTCGAGAACACCCGCCGCTGGCGCAACCTGCGCAAGATCACCGTCGCCCAGGTGCACGGCAAGGTCTACGGCGCCGGCCTCATGCTCATGTGGGCGTGCGACCTGATCGTGGGCGCCGACGACGCCACCTTCGCCGACGTCGTCGGGGCCCGCCTCGGCATGTGCGGCCTGGAGTACTTCGCCCATCCGTGGGAGTTCGGCGCCCGCAAGACCAAGGAGCTCCTGCTCACCGGCGACTGCATCGACGTCCACGAGGCCCACCGACTCGGGCATGGTCTCCAAGGTGTTCCCGCGTCGACGAGCTCGCCGACCGCACCGCTCGACTTCGCCCGCCGCATCGCCCCGCTGCCGACCATGACCGCGCTGATGATCAAGGAGTCGGTCAACCAGACCGTGGACAACCAGGGCTTCTACAACGCCCTCCACGCCTGCTTCACCCTCCACCAGCTCAACCACGCCCACTGGGCCGAGATCCACGACGACGGGTTGCCGGCGGCCAAGCCCGACGACGGCATCCCCGCTGGCGGAGGCGCCCCCGGTCGTCCCCGCCGAGAAGGACACCGTTCGGGCCACCCGGTGACCGGTCGCCGCACCGGTGAGGGCATCGGTCGACGGATGATGACACATCTGTTAGATATGGCAGGACGATCCGGACCGATCCAGGAGGGGCGATGAGCGACATCGAGGAGGGGGCGGCGGCCGCCGCGCTCGAGCGCGCTGGCGAACCCGCAGCCGATGTTCGCCGAGATGCGCCTCGGCGGAGCCGTGCTCCCGGGCGAAGGCGCCGTGGTGGCGGTCAGCGACGAGGCCGTGCACGAGGTGCTCAAGCCACCCCGACGTGTTCTCGTCGGGGATCGACGCCGTGCACATCGGCCAGGTGCGCCCCCTCATCCCGCTGCAGATCGACCCGCCCGAGCACAAGAACTACCGCAAGCTGCTCGATCCGCTCTTCGCCCCCAAGCGAGGTCGCCACTGCTCGAGGACCAGACCCGCGCCCTGGTGCGCGACCTGATCGCCGCCGTCGAGCGGCGACGGTCCGCCAACTTCCACCACGCCGTGGCCGAGCCGCTCCCCACCACCGTGTTCCTCCAGCTGCTCGGTCTCCCGGTGTCGCGCGCCAAGGAGTTCATCGCCCTCAAGGACGGCATCATCCGGCCGCCGGCCACCGACCCATGCCGAGCGGAACCGCATGGTCGACCTCACCGGCGGCCCAGATCTACGCCGTTCTCGAGGAGGCGCTCGGCCGAGCGGGCCGCAGGAGCCGCAGGACGACTTCATCTCCAGTTCCTCGACGCCGAGGTCGACGGGCACCGCCTCACCCACGACGAGATCCTCGACATCTGCTACCTGTTCTTCCTCGCCGGCCTCGACACCGTCACCGCCTCGCTCGACTGCTTCGTCGCCTACCTCGCCCAGCACCCGACGAGCACCGGCGCCTGATCGTCGACGACCCGTCGTGCATCCCGCACGCCATCGAGGAGATGCTGCGCTGGGAGACACCGGTGCAGGGCGTGGTGCGCATCACCACCCAGGACACCGAGCTCGGCGGGTGCCCGGTCCCGGCCGGGACCACCGTCCACGTGGCGCTCGGGTCGGCCAACACCGACGAGCCGACCTGGGACGACGTCGACACCGTCGACTTCGCCGCGGCCGAGAACAAGCACCTCGCCTTCGGCGGCGGCGCCCACCGCTGCCTCGGGTCCCACCTGGCCCGCATGGAGCTGCGCGTGACGCTCGAGGAGTGGCACGCCGCCATCCCCGACTACGCCATCGCCGACGGGCACCGAGCTGCTGTACTCCCAGGGCCTCCGCGTCCGTGGAGAACCTCGAACTCGTCTGGTGACCCGCTGCCGGCCCACCGCTCGCTCATCCACCGAACCCCACACCGAACCCTGGAGGCCACCCCATGACGGGTGAACTGCGCATGCTCATCGACGGCAAGCTCGTCGAGGCCGACGGCGGCGGCACGTTCGACAACGTCAACCCGGCCACCGAGGAGGTGCTCGGCCCCGTCGCCGACGCCACCCGCCGCCGACATCGAGCGGCCGTGGCCGCGGCCCGCCGGGCCTTCGACACCACCGACTGGGCCACCAACGGCGACCTGCGCAAGCGCTGCCTGCTGCAGCTCCAGGACGCCATCGAGTCCGAGAAGGAGGAGCTGCGCAACGAGCTGGTCGCCGAGGTGGGCTGCCCGGTCCTGAGCACCCTACGGCCCGCAACTCGACGCCCCGCTGCGGGAGGCGCTGCTGTGGCCGGCGGAGATGATCGAGCACGTTCCCGTGGTCGCGCTCGCTCGGCCCGAAGGATGCCTTCGGCATGGGCATGGAGACCGAGCGCGAGGTGTGGAAGGAACCGATCGGGGTGGTCGGGGTCATCGTGCCCTGGAACTTCCCGTTCGAGATCATCCTCAACAAGCTCGGCCCGATCCTGGCCATGGGCAACACGTGCGTGCTCAAGCCGGCACCCGACACGCCGTGGAACGCCACCCGGCTCGGCCGCCTCATCGCCGAGAAGACCGACATCCCGCCCGGCGTCGTGAACATCGTCGTCTCGCAGGACCACCTGGTGGGCGAGGTCCTCACCACCTCCCCCGCCGTCGACATGGTGGCCTTCACCGGCTCCACCGCCACCGGCCGGCGGATCATGGCCGCCGCCGCCGACACGCTGAAGCCGGTCGTTCCTGGAGCTCGGCGGCAAGTCGATCAACCTGGTGCTCGACGACGCCGACATCGGCGGCCAGCTCCCCGGCGCCGCCGGGGTCTGCTTCCACGCCGGCCAGGGCTGCGCCATGCCGACCCGCCTGCTGGTGCCCCGCTCGCGCTACGACGAGGCGGTCGACGTCGTCGCCGCCGCGCTTCGCCGCGTGTCCCGTACGGCGACCCCACCGACGCTTCGACAACCTCATGGGCCCGCTCATCTCGCGCAAGCAGCAGCGAGCGGGTCCTCGGCTACATCGAGAAGGGCAAGGCCGAGGGCGCCCGGCTCGTCTGCGGTGGCGGCGTCCCGGCGCAGTTCGAGAAGGGCTACTTCGTCGAGCCGACCCTGTTCGCCGACGTCGACAACTCGATGACCATCGCCCAGGAGGAGATCTTCGGGCCGGTGCTGGTCATGATCGCCTACGAGGACGACGACGACGCCGTGCGCATCGCCAACGACAGCCCGTACGGCTTGTCGGGCACGATCACCTCCGGCGACCTCGACCGGGCCAAGGCCGTGGCCCGCCGGATCCGCACCGGCACCCTCGGGCTCAACGGCGGCGTCTGGTACGGCGCCGACGCCCCCTTCGGCGGCTACAAGCAGTCGGGCATCGGGCGCCAGTGCGGCCTCGAGGGCCTGGAGATCTACACCGAGACCAAGACCGTCGGCTGGCCCGGCGGCCGACGGACGAGCGAGGAGCCGACATGCCCGGACCACTCGACGGCATCCGGGTGATCGAGGTGGCCAGCTGGATGTTCGTCCCCTCCGGCGGCGCCGTGCTGGTCGACTGGGGTGCCGACGTGCTCAAGGTCGAGCACCCCGAGACCGGCGACCCCCAGCGGGGCCTGATCACCTCCGGGCCTGCTGCCCGGGGCGCGGGGGCGTCAACTTCATGATGGAGCAGCCCAACCGCGGGCAAGCGGTCGGTGGCCATCGACCTCACCCACCCCGACGGGCCACGAGGCGCTGATGCAGCCTGGTCGAGACCGCCGACGTGTTCCTCACCAACTACATGCCCCACGTGCGGCGCAAGCTCCGCATCGACGTCGACGACATCCGCGACCGCAACCCCGACATCATCATCGCCCGGGGCACGGGCCAGGGCCCGAAGGGCCCCGACGCCGAGAAGGGCGGCTACGACGGCGCGTCGTTCTGGGCCCGGGGCGGCGTCGGCCTCGATCATGCCCGACCGCGACGCGGCTGGCCGCCGGGCCAGCCCGGCGCCGGCGTTCGGCGACGTGATGGGCGGCCTGGCCACGGCCGGTGCCATCGCCGCCGCCCTGCTCAAGCGCGACAGCACCGGCGAGACCAGCGTGGTCGACGTGTCCCTGCTGGCCACCGCCATGTGGCAGATCTCGCCGCTGGTCGTCGCCTCGAAGCTGTTCGGCTTCTCCAAGATCCCCCAGGGCGACCGCAAGCAGTCCCCCAACCCGGGCGTCGGCACCTACCGCACCGCGCGACGACCGCTTCATCAGCCTGATGCTGCTGCAGAGCGACAAGTTCTGGGCCGACTCTGGTCCGACGCCTCGGCGTGCCCGAGATGGCCGACGACCGCGCTTCGCCGATGCCGCAGCCCGGGCCCAGAACAGCGTGCGCGTGCATCGACGCCCTCGACGAGGCCTTCGGCGCCCACCCGCTCGAGCACTGGAAGACCGTGCTCGAGCGACTTCGACGGCGTGTGGACCCCGTTCCAGACCCTCGACGAGCTCTACGAGGACCCCCAGGTGATCGCCAACGGCTACCTGCCCACCATGACCGCCGCCGGCGGCCAGGAGGTGCAGCTCGTGGCCAGCCCGGCGCAGTTCGACCAGGTGCCAGTCGAGGTGACCCGCTGCCCGGAGCACGGGGAGCACACCGAGTTGGCGTTGGTCGAGGCCGGGCTACGACTGGGACGAGCTGGCCGCCATGAAGGAGTCCGGGGCCATCCTCTGAGGGGGCCGCGCCACAAAGCACCGATTTCGTGCGCTGCCGAGCATCTGACATCCACGTCAGGTACAGTCGGCGGCCACTTCACACCGACCGGGGGGAATCCGTCGACATGCGTAAGACCACTTCGTGGTTGCTGGTGCTCGTGGCACTGGCCACTCTGGCCGCTGCGTGCGGCAACAGCGGCGACGACGACAGCGGGGTCGCCGCAGCCACGACCACGACCGCCGCCGGCGGCGACGGCTCGACCACGACCGCAGCCGGCGGTTCCGATCGCGACACCTTCGTGCCGATCAGCGGGGTCCCGGGCGTCTCCGACGACGAGATCGCCTTCGACGTCATCGGCACCAAGGCCAACAACCCCCTCGGCACGTGCATCCTCGATTGCTACACCGACGGCATCCAGGCCTACTTCGACTTCCGCAACGCCGAGGGTGGGATCTACGGCCGCAAGCTGGTGATCAACGACATCCTCGACGACGAGCTGTCGCAGAACCAGGTGCGGGCCATCGACGTCATCTCCAACAACGACGCCTTCGGCGATTTCAACGCCACCCTCCTCGCCAGCGGCTGGGGTGACCTCGACAAGGCCGGCATCCCGACGTTCACCTGGAACATCAACGCCACCGAGGCCACCGACCGCAAGGCGATCTTCCCGGCCGGCGCCGTGACCTGCGCTGGATGCACCTCCCGAGGCGTGCCGTACCTGGTGAAGCTGGCCGGCGCCAAGAAGGTGGCCAGCGTCGGCTACGGCGTGAGCGAGAACTCCAAGGTGTGCGCCCAGACCAACAAGGCGTCGGTCGAGAAGTACTCGGCCGACATCGGCGGCGCCGAGGTCGCCTACTTCAACGACCAGCTCGCCTACGGCCTCCCCAACGGCATCGGCCCCGAGGTGTCGGCCATGAAGGACGCTGGCGTGGACTTCATCTCCACCTGCATCGACCTCAACGGCATGAAGACCCTCGGCCAGGAGCTGCACCGCCAGGGCATGGACAACGTGGTCATGGCCCACCCCAACACCTACAACCAGGCGTTCGTGAAGGCGGCCGGCGACATCTTCGAGGGCGACTACGTGTCGGCCCAGTTCCTGCCCTTCGAGGCCGACTCGGGCAACAAGCTCCAGGAGGCGTTCAAGAAGCAGATGTCGGCCAACGGCAAGGAGCTGAGCGAGCTGGCCATGGTCGGCTTCATCAACGCCGACGAGGCGTTCTCGGCCCTGCTCGCCGCCGGTCCCGACTTCGACCGCCAGAAGGCCATCGACGCCTTCAACCAGGTCACCGACTACTCCGCCGGCGGCCTGCTCCAGCCCGTCGACTGGACTCGGGCCCACACCCCGCCGACGCCCGGTGAGCCCGCCGAGGGACTGTCCTGCTTCGCCCCCGTCCAGGTCGTCAACGGCGAGTTCCAGACCGTGGCCGACCCGAAGACCCCCTTCTTCTGCTGGGACTCCTCGTCCCTCGACTGGTCGGAGCCCGAGCAGATGGCCTTCGGTGACAACTGATCACCGCTGCCTGACGTGATGATCGCCATGGTGGCCCAGGACGTCTTCAAGGCGATCCTGCAGGGGACACCGCCCGGAACCGTGTACGCCCTGGTGGCGCTCGGCTTCGTGCTCACCTACAAGACGTCCGGCGTCTTCAACCTGGCCTTCGGGGCCCAGGCCTACGTGTCCGCGGCCATGTACTTCAAGGCCCGCACCGACTGGGGATGGTCCATCATCCCGGCGCTGGTGCTGGCCGTGTTCGTGCTGGCCCCGCTCGTCGGCCTGGTCCTCGAACGGTTCATCTTCCGACACCTGCGCACCGCGTCACCGGTGTCCAAGTTGGTGGTGTCGATCGGCCTGACCGTGGCCCTGCCGGCGTTGTTCGACCTCGTGGCGAGCTTCACCGCGGTGGCGGGCGTCACCCCCGAGGGCATCGTGCCCCGGGGCTCCGAGGTGTTCTACGACCCGTTCGGCGTCTACCCGTTCAGCCGTGACGAGCTGTCCCAGATGGCGGTGGCGATCCTCGCCATGGCCGGACTCGGGTTGCTGTTCCGGTTCTCCTCCCTCGGCCTGTCGATGCGGGCCGTGGTCGAGAGCCCCCGCATGGCCGAGCTGAACCGCATCGACGCCAACCGGGTGTCGGCCTTCGCCTGGGCGCTGTCGAGCTTCTTCGCCGGCATGGCGGGCGTGCTGATCGCTCCCCGGTTCAACACCCTCGTGGCGCCGGACTTCTTCAGCCTCGTGGTGGTGGCGATCGCCGCCGCCGCCATCGGCCGGCTCGTCAGCCTGCCGCGGGCGCTCGTCGGCGGCCTGGGACTCGGCATCTTCATCGCCCTGTTCAACACGTTCCTGCCCCGGTGGACCGACACCCTCCCCTGGCTGGAACCGATCTCGGACAACATCACGCCGGCCATCCCGTTCCTGGTGCTGTTCGCCATCTTCGCTCTCTGGCCCGCCATCCGTCGCGGCACCGACGCCACCGACCCGATGTCCGGTGTCGATCCGCCGCCCCCGGGGCTGAGCGCCGCCGCCCGCAGCCCGTTCCTCACCATCGGGACCCGCGTCTTCGGCATCGTCTTCCTCGGCACCGTCGGCCTGGTGGTGTTCTTCCGGGCCGACCAGTTCTGGGTGTTCCTCGTGACCCAGGCCGTGATCCTCTCCACGATCTACCTGTCGATCACGGTCATCACCGGCTTCGCCGGCCAGATCTCGCTGTGCCAGGGCACCTTCGCCGCCATCGGCGGCTTCACCGTCTTCCAGTTCGCCGACCGGTGGGGCACCTCCGTCCTGGTCGCTGCCCTCGCCGGCGCCTTCATCGCTGCCGCGGCCGGGGCGCTGGTGGCACTGCCGGTGCTCCGGTTGGGTGGGGTCTGGTTGGCGATCGCCACGCTGGCCTTCGCCTACTTCTTCGATGCGGTGATGGTGAAGTTCTCCTGGGTCGGCGGCGGCAACACCTCGTTGCTCCAGGGGACCCGGGTTCCCCGCCCCACTTTGGGACCGTGGGACTTCGCCAACGACAAGACGTTCCTGGCCTTGGCGGTGGTCGTGTTCGCCATCGTCTCGGTGGCGGTGATCCAGCTGCGGGAGGGCACCATCGGCCGCACGCTGCGCGCCATCCAGGGCAGCGAGATCGCCGCCCAGTCGATCGGCATCGCCCCGGCCCGGGCCCGGATCATCGCCTTCGCCGTCTCGGCCTTCATCGCCGGCCTCGGCGGCGCCCTGCTGTCGATGCACCAGCAGAACGTGAACTACGGCAACAACTTCGCCCCGGCCGCCGCCCTGTTCTGGCTGGTGCTGGTGGTCAGCCTCAGCGTGCGCACGGTGGAGGGGGCCGCCCAGGCCGGTGCCGCCTTCTCGCTCTTCGACGCCGTGATCCTGCGCGGTTCGATCTTCGGCTGGATCCTGCGCAGCTCCGACCGCATCCCCGGCATCTTCCCCATCTCACCCAAATGGCGGTTCGTGTTGTTCGGCCTCACCGCCGTGCAGTTCGCCCGGCACCCCGAGGGCCTGCTCGAGTTCAACAAGCGCTCGTCCACGGCCAAGATCGACGCCCGGCTGCAAGCCCGCCGCCAGCGCGCCGAACCGGTGGATTCGCCGTCGGAGGCGCCGGTATGACGGTGCTCCTCGAGGCGAAGAAGATCTCCAAGCAGTTCGCGGGCATCATGGCCCTCACCGATGTCGACCTCGCGATCGAAGAGGGAGAGCGCGTCGGCCTGATCGGCCCCAACGGCGCCGGCAAGACCACCTTCTTCAACTGCCTGCTGGGCATCACCAAGGTGAGCGCCGGCACCGTGGCGTTCGCCGGGCGTGACATCACCGACCTGCCGGTGCACCAGCGGTGCCGCGCCGGGATCGGCCGCACCTTCCAGCGCATCGAGCTCTTCGCCGACTCCACCGTCCGCGAGCACCTCCTGATCGCCGAGCGGATCCGCAACGGCTCGGGCTCGTTCTGGAAGGACCTCATCGGCCGGGGCCGACCCACCGCCGCCGAGATCGAACGGGCCGACGCCGTCCTCGACCTGCTCGGGCTGACCGACGTGGCCGACGCCCCGATCGAGACCCTCAGCCTGGGGCGCGGTCGGCTGGTCGAGGTCGGCCGGGCGCTGATGACCGAGCCCAGGCTGCTGCTCCTCGACGAGCCGTCGTCGGGCCTCGACCGGGCCGAGACCGGTGCCCTCGCCACCACCCTGCGCGCCGTCCAGGCGGAGCGGGGGTTCGCCATCCTGCTCGTCGAGCACGACGTGGAGCTGGTCACCGACTTCACGGAGCGGTGCATGGTCCTCGACTTCGGCGTGCCGATCGCGGCCGGCCCCACCCGGGCGGTCCTCGACGATCCCAAGGTGCGCAGCGCCTACCTGGGCGACATGGGAGGGGCCGAGGCCCGATGACCGCCATGCTCGAGCTCCGTGACGTCGAGGCGTCGTACGGTCCGTTCCGGGCCCTGTTCGGGGTCTCGCTCGTCGTCGCGCCGGGCGAAGCGGTGGCGCTGCTCGGTTCCAACGGCGTGGGCAAGACCACCGTTGCCCGCGTCGCCACCGGGTTGGTGCCCCCGACGTCCGGTGCGGTGTTCGTCGACGGCCGGGACATGACCGGCCTCGCCGCGCACCAGTACGCCCGAGCGGGCGTGGCCCACGCCCCCGAGGGCCGATCGGTGTTCGCCACCTTCACGGTCGAGGAGAACCTGGTGCTGTCGTTCCAGCGATCCCTCGGCCGACGCGAGATCGGGGCGGGCCTCGAGCGGGCCTTCACCCTGTTCCCCCGCCTCGGTGAACGCCGCCGCCAGCTGGCCGGCACGCTCTCCGGCGGCGAGCAGCGCATGTTGTCGCTCGCCCGGGTCCTGGTGGAGTCGCCCGCCCTGCTGATCGCCGACGAGCTCTCGCTCGGCCTGGCCCCGGTGGTCATCGACGAGGTGTACGCCACCCTCGACACCATCCGCGCCAGCGGCACCTCCCTGCTGATCGTCGAACAACACGTCGGCCCCGCCCTCGCCCTGTGCGACCGCGTCGTCCTGCTCGACCACGGGGCGGTCACGTGGGAGGGCGCCGCCGACGGCGCCGCCGACGTGGTCGTCAGCCGCCTCTTCGACGAGTAGGGGCACCGGCCCACCGAGGAGCGGGTGCTCTCGAAGCGGGGGCCCGGCGAGCCGGTTTCGAACGTTCGTGTCACAATGGAGGAGTGGAGTTCGATCCGTTCAGCCAGGAGTTCTTCGAGGACCCGTTCCCGATCTACCGGTGGATGCGCGACGAGGCGCCCGTGTACCACAACGAGGAGATCGGCTTCTATGCCGTGTCCCGGTACGACGACTGCGTCGAGGTCCACCGTGACGTGGCCGGCTTCACCTCCACCCACGGCCTCACCCTCGACCAGCTGACCAGCGACGACTTCCAGGCCATCACGAGCTCGATCAACTCGATGATCATGCTCGACCCGCCGATGCACGACCGCCTGCGCAAGTTGGTGAACCGGGCGTTCACGCCGCGCCGGATCAGCGAGTGGGAGCCCGTGGTGCAGCGGGTGATCGGCGAGGTCCTCGACCGCCTCGACGGCCGGGACGACTTCGACGTCGTCACCGACTTCGCCGGCCCGTTCCCGGTCGAGGTGATCTGCTCGATCGTCGGCATCCCCGAGGCCGACCGCCAGCAGATCCGGCACTGGACCGACCGGACGCTGGAGCGCAACGTCGGCAGCGCCTTCCCCACCGAGGCCGGCATCACCGCCGCCATCGAATCGGCGGCGTACCTGGGAGCGCTGATCGCCGACAAGCGCGAGCACCCGAGCGACGACATGATCGGCCACCTCATCGAGGCGGAGATCGAGCGGGAGGACGGCACGGTCGACCACCTCAGCGACGGCGAGATCTGTGCCTTCGTCGGCCTGCTCACCGCGGCCGGGAGCGAGACGGTCACCAAGCTGGTCGGCAACGCCGCCCTCATCTTCGACGCCAACCGCGACGAGTTGGCCACGATGCAGGCCGATCCGTCGAAGACGCCCGGTGCCGTCGAGGAGGTGCTGCGCTACCGCGCCCCGTCGCAGTACCAGGGCCGGTTCTGCGTCGAGGACCGCACCTTCCACGGGGTGACCGTGCCCGCCGGCAGCCCCATGCTGATCGTGACCGGGCGCCGCCAACCGCGATCCCCGGGCCTACGAGGACCCGGACCGCTTCGACATCGAGCGCACCGGCCCCCTGGCCATCGGCTTCGGCCACGGCATCCACTACTGCATCGGCGCCCACCTGGCCCGCCTCGAAGGGCGCGTCGCCTTCGACGAGCTGTACCGGCGCTGGCCGAACCTGGCGGTCGACGTCGATGCGGTGGAATGGGTGCAGATGTCGAACGTGGCCGGTCCCGCCCGGGTACCCGTCAGCGCCACACCGGCCGACTAGAACCACCGTCCCGATCCGATCCCGCACCGATCCACGGAGGATCCACCATGGAGCTCACCCCCGGCACCCGCCTCGCCAGCGCCACCTGCGACGCCCAGGTGGTGGTCGTGCGCGCACCGACGGGCGGCGCCGACATCGACCTGCGCTGCGGCGGCGAGCCGATGCGGCCCGTCGACGAGGCGGGCGAACAGCTGCCGATCTCCGCCGAGGGCGAGCCGACGCTCATGGGCAAGCGCTACGCCGACGACGACCTCGGCATCGAGCTGCTCTGTACCAAGCCCGGTGACGGCGCGCTGTCCATCGGCGACCAGCCCCTGCTGGTCAAGGGAGCCAAGCCGCTCCCCGCCTCGGACTGACCGTCAGGCTGGCGCCGTCAGCAGGCCGGCGCCGTCAGCAGGCCGGCGTGGTCAGCAGCTCGGCGAGCACCACCCGGCGCAGCAGCTTGCCGGTCTCGGTCACCGGTAGCTCGGTGCGGAACACCACCTCGTCGGGGGTCTTCGACGTGCGCAACCGCTCGCGGGCCCAGTCGCGCACCTCCTCGACGGTGAGGGTCGAACCGGACCGGAGCACCACGGCGGCGGCGATGCGCTGGCCCCACTCGTCGTCGGGCACGCCGACGACGGCGGCGTCCTCGATGGCCGGGGTGCTCGAGCAGCACGTCCTCGATCTCGGCGGGGGCGATGTTCTCGCCGCCGCGGATGATGGTGTCGTCGGACCGGCCCTCGATGAACAGGTAGCCCTCGTCGTCGATCCAACCGCGGTCCCGGGTCGGGAACCAGCCGTCGTCGTCGAGCGCGGTGCCCTGGCCGAGGTACTCGCCCGACACCTGCTCCCCGCGAACGGAGATCTCCCCCACCTCCCCGGCGGGCAGCACCTGACCGAGTGCGTCACGGACCGCGGCCTCGACGCCGGGCACGATGCGCCCGGCCGAACCGAGGCGGGCCCGGACCACCGGGTCGTCGCTGGCCAGGGCGTCGCGGTGGTCGTCGGGGCCGAGCACGGCGATGGTGGAGCTGGTCTCGGTGAGCCCGTAGGCGTTCACGAACCCGGTGTCGGCGAAGGCCTGCAGCGCCCGTTCGAGCACGGTGACGGGCATGCGGGCGCCGCCGTAGGCCACCGACCGCAGCGACGGCGTGGCGGCGTCGGCGCCGTCGAGGGCGTCGACGATGCGGGCCAGCATGGTGGGCACGACCATGGCGTGGGTGATCTCCTCGGCCCGCACGGTGTCGAGCCAGTCCTGGGGCGTGAAGGCCGGGAGGTACACCAGCCGCCGGCCGGCGTACATGTTGGACAGGATCGTGGCCATGCCGGCGATGTGGTAGGGCGGCACGCTCACGAGGGTGGCGTCGTCCTCCTCGGCGGCAGCGAACTCGACCGAGCCGACCACGTACGAGCTGAGGTGGCGGTGCCGCAGCACCACGGCCTTGGGCTCCGACGTGGTGCCGCTGGTGTAGAGCAGCACGGCGATGTCGTCCCCGTCGGTGAGACACGGCCCGGCGTCGACGCTCTCGGCGCACGCCGCGTCCCACTCCGCCGTGGTCATCATCCCCATGCCGATGCCCCGGACCCGGTCCAGAGCATCGTCGCTGGCGATGACCAGGACGTCGTCGTGACGGCCGGCGAGGTCGCGGAGCTGCTCCTCGGACAGGCGGTAGTTGAGGGGCAGGAGGGGCACCCCGGCCCAGGCCGCGGCGAAGAGGGCCACGGGCAGGGCCTCGCTGCTGGTGCCGACGTAGGCGAGGTGCTGGACGCCCCGGGCCCGGAGCAGCTCCGCCCCGGCGCCGGCGCGGTCGTGGAGTTGCTGGTAGGTGAGGCCCGCGGCCCGGGTGCCGACGGCCAGACGATCGCCGAAGGCGGACGCGATCATCTCGAGGAGGAGGAGCAGGTTCACCGGACGATCATGCCTCCCTGGTCAGCAGCAGGGCGCCGGCGATGGGGCCGCCCCCGTTGCCCACGGCGGCCACCTCGGCCCCGGCGACCTGGCGCTCGCCGCCCTCGTGGCGCAGCTGCACGCACGCCTCGTGGATGAACCCGAACCCGTGGAGGCGGCCGGCCGAGAGCTGACCGCCGTTGGTGTTGAGGGGCAGCACGCCGTCGAGGGCGATGCGGTGTCCGCCCTCGACGAACGGGCCCGACTCCCCCTTGCCGCAGAACCCCAGCGCCTCGAGCCACGCCATGGTCAGGAAGCTGAACCCGTCGTAGAGCTCGGCGACGTCGACGTCGGAGGGCTTCAGGTCCGTGCGGGTCCACAGGTGGGCGCCGGCATCACGGCAGGCCATGGTGGTCATGTCGTCCCACTGGTCCCACGACGGCCGCCCCCGCAGCGCGGTCCCCACCGCCTCGACCCGCGCCACGGCGTGGTCGACGTTGGGGGCATGATCGGCCCGGGACACGATCACCGCCGTCGATCCGTCGACCGGCGCATCGCAGTCGTAGAGGCCGAACGGCGTGGTGATCATCCGGGCCGAGAGGTAGTCGTCGAGCGTCATCGGCTCGCGGTAGATCGCCTTGGGGTTGAGCCCGGCGTTGCGGCGCGCGTTCACCGCGATCATCCCGAGCTGCTCGCGGGTCGTGCCGTACTCGTGGAAGTGCCGCTGCGCGTTCAACGCCAGCCAGTTCGCCGCCGAGTAGGCCCGGAACGGGATGGACCACTGCATGGAACCGCCCATGCGGGGCGCTCCCCCACCGCCGCCGCCGGCGCCGATGCCCTTGCGGCCGCCGTCGCCCTGGCCGGTGGCTTCGGTGACCGTGCGGTACACGAGCACGTGATTGGCCAACCCGGCCCCCACCGCCATGACCGCGTTGACCACGGCGGCGAGCTGGGCTGCTCCCTCGATGCCGCCCGAGTGCCAGTCGACCTCGAGGCGCAAGGCGTCCTGCACCTCCGGCGTGCCGGGACCGGCGAAGTCGGAGCCGCCGGCGCCCCCGCCACCCGGGTAGGTGGCGATGCCGTCGATGTCGTCGAGCGTCAAGCCGGCATCGGCGACCGCCACGAGGGCGGCCTCCACCGTGAGGTCCAGGCCGGTGCGGTAGAGCCGGCGACCGATGACCGACTGGCCGATGCCGGAGATGATGGACCGGTTCTCGAAGTCGGTCACGACGCCACCTCCGACGACGATCCGGTCCGCCGGAACAGCGGGAACCACACGCCGTCGCTGGTGCCTCGAAGATGACCTCGACGGCCTGGCCGATGGCCACCTCGTCGACCGGGCTGTCCACGATGTTGGTGGTCAGCCGCAATCCCTCCTGCTCCGCGAGCTCGACGAGGGCGATGACCCACGGCTCGTCGGGGCCGGCCCACTGCTGGTGGTTCACCGTGTAGGAGAAGATGGTCCCCCGGCCGCTGACCGGCTCCGGCGCCAGCTCGAGGCCACCGCAGACCGGGCAGCGCGGGCCGGGTGGGTGGAGGTAGTAGCCGCAGGCCTGGCAGCGCAGGAACCGCAGACGGCCGTCCTCACCGGAGGTCCAGAAGAACTCGTTGGTGTCGTCGACGGCGGGGAGGACGCGGAAGGGCTGGTCGCTCACCGGCAGGTCACCGCTTGGCCATGCGCTCGGCGAGCGTCATGGTCGTGACGATGCCGTCCTCCTGGAACTTGCCGGTGCCGTAGGCGACGAGCGAGGTGTCGACGTCGGTCGCCTTCGCCCGTAGCGCCCCCACCGTGCACTGCTCTCGCGGGATGTGCGAGAACGCGTCGAAGGAGAAGTTGCGCATGGCGTTGAGGTGGGTGATCCGGTCGATGTCCTCGTCGGGCAGGTCCTGGAGGTACTTCATCGCCATCTCGGGCGCGTTGGGCCACGTCGAGTCGGAGTGGGGGTAGTCGCACTCCCAGTGGATGTGGTCCATGTTGAGGTGGTGGCGCACCTCCATCCCGACGGCGTCGTCGATGAAGCAGGTCAGGATGCGCTCGTTGAACACCTGGCTCGGGAGCTTGTCGCCGAAGTCCTGGTTCGTCCACTGATGATGGTGCTGGTACACGTAATCAACCCGTTCGAGGAAGTACGGCACCCAGCCGATGCCGCCCTCGGACAGGGCGATGCGCAGCTTGTCGAACTTGCGCAGCACCGGCGACCACAGCAGGTCCGCGGCGCAGAGCACGATGTTCATCGGCTGGAGGGTGATCATGGCGTCGATGGGTGCGTCGGAGGACGTGCTCACCAACGTCGACGACGAGCCGATGTGCATGCACACCACCGTGTCGGTGTCGCAGCACGCCGCCCAGAACGGATCCCAGTGATCGCTGTGGAAGCTGGGCAGGCCGAGCTTCTCGGGGTTCTCCGAGAAGGTGACGGCGTGGCAGCCCTTGTCGGCCAGACGCCGCACCTCGGCGGCCATCAGCTCGGGGTCCCAGATCGGCGGCACGCTGAGCGGGATCATCCGGCCCGGATGGGTGCCGCACCAGTCCTCGACGTGCCAGTCGTTGTAGGCCTGCAACAGCTCGAGGCCGATGTCGCGATCGGGGCAGGTGTAGAAGAGCTGGCCGGTGAAGCCGGCGAGGCTCGGGAAGTTGAGCGAGCCGAGCACGCCGTTGACGTCCATGTCCCGGATGCGCTCGTGGATGTCGTAGCACCCGGGCCGCATCTGGTCGAAGGACAAGGCGTCGAGGCCGTACTCCTCGGGGACCCGGCCGGCCACCGCGTTGAGCCCGACGTTGGGCAGGGCGTTGCCCTCGAACATCCACACGTCGCGCCCGTCGTCGAGCCGCTGGATGTAGGGCGCCCGCTCCTTCGCCTTCCCCGAGAGCCTGCCCTCGAACAGGTCGGGCGGTTCGACGACGTGATCGTCGACGCTCACGAGGATCAGATCTTCGACCTGCATCAGGAAGCCTCCGTTGGTATCTGACGAGGGTGTTAGATTAGCCCGTGGAGCGTAGGGCGCAAGCGGCACCACCGGCGCCGGTCCTGGGCGCCAGGGAGGGATGCCGATGACGGCCCCCGGTACGGTGCCCGGCATGGAAGACGCAGAGGTGGTGCGGCGGGCTCCCTTCGGCGAGAACCCCACGGTCGGCGAGCGCGGGGCGAGCACGCAGCGGCGCATCCTCGGCGCTGCGCTCGAGGTGTTCGCCAGGGAGGGCTATCACGACACGCGGGTGGAGCTCATCACCGAGGCCGCGGGCTGCTCACGGCCCGCGTTCTACCAGTACTTCTCCAGCAAGGAGGACCTGTTCTGGCGCCTCGCCGGCCATCTCGCCAACGACATGGGTGAGCTGGCCGAGAGCGTCGGCGGCGTCCCGGCCGACGCCGACGGCGTCGAGCACCTCTGCACGTGGCTCGACGCGTTCATCGACCTGTGCACGGAGTATGACCCGATCCTCTCCGGCTACCAGGCGGCGGCGCGCGAGCGCCGGCCGGCGACGAGCGAGACGCGCGTCATCGGCAACCGCGTCGGCGTGGCGATCATCAAGGGCGCCGGCCCGCACCACCCCGAGCTCGACCGGCCGGCGCTGACCAACACGGTGGTGGGCACCGTCATCCGGTCCATCTACTACTGGCAGGTCGGCCTCGGCCAGCTCGGTCGCCAGCGCTTCATCGACGGCATGGCGCGCACCGTCCACCGCGTCCTGCACGGGTCGATCGACGGCGTCAACATGACGGCGGTCGTCAAGCCGCCGGCCCGGCGTCCACCGCCGTGGCCCGAGTTCCCGAGCGAGCGGACCGACGATCCCGTGCTTCGCCCGCGTGGGCGCCAGACCCGCCAGAAGCTGCTCGACGCCGGGAGCACCGTGCTACCCGAACGGGGCTACCACAACACCCGCGTGGACGACATCGTGGAGGCCGCCGGCGTGTCCCACGGCAGCTTCTACCGCTACTTCGAGAACAAGGAAGACCTGTTCCACGTCCTCGCCGAGCAGGCTGCGGCGGCCATGGTGGAGCTGACCGACCGGTTCCCGGAGGGCGCCGACCCCGACCCCGACGCCATCCGGGCGTGGCTCCAGGAGTGGTTCACGACCTACCGGGACAACGGCGGCGTGATCAGCGTGTGGCAGGAGATCGACTACCAGGATCCCCGCCTGGCCGCCTTCTCGCTCGAGGTCGCCCTGGTCACCTTCGATCGCCTGGCCCGCATCGTCCACCAGCGCGGCTTCGGCGACTCCAGCGTCGACGCGCTCGTGCTGCTCTCGGTGATGGAGCGCATCCCCTACAGCGTCATCGCCATGCGCCACCTCGGCGAGGACGAGGCGCTCGACGCGTCGACGTTCATCGTCCGCCGGGGCCTGTTCGGCCAAGACATGGACTGAGGCTCGACATGGACTGAGGCTCACCCCTCGACGAGGGTGATGGCTTCCTCGGGGCAGTTCATGGCGCCGGTGCGGGCCGCCGCTTCGAGCTCGACGGGCACCGGCCCGCTCGGGTCGAGGCAGTAGCCGTCGTCGTCGGCATCGAAGACCTCGGGGGCCAACGTGTAGCACCGGCCGTGACCGGTGCAGGCCTCTGGGTCGAACCTGATCTCCATCGGCCCAGTGTCTCGCATGTTGTCATCTAACACAAACGTCAGTTAAGGTTCGGGCACCGATCGGGGACACCCGTCACGCACCACCGGAGGGGTTCTGCCATGCCGTCACGCCAGCTCGACTATCCCGTCTTCGACGCGGACAACCACATGTACGAGACCACCGACGCGCTCGACGAAGTTCCTCCCCAGCGAGTACGAGGGCGTCATCGACTACGTCGAGGTCAAGGGCCGCACCAAGATCACCGTCAAGGGCCAGATCAGCGACTACATCCCCAACCCGACCTTCGATCGGGTGGCCGCCCCCGGCGCCCAGGAGGAGTACTTCCGGGTGGGCAACCCCGAGGGGAAGTCCCGGCGCGAGATCATGGGCAAGGCCATCGCATCGCCGCCCGCCTTCCGCGCGCCGGAGCCCCGGATCGAACTGATGGACGAGCTCGGCATCGACCAGGCCCTCATGTGGCCGACGTTGGCCAGCCTGGTCGAGGAGCGCCTGCGGGACGACCCGATCGCCACCCACGTCGTGGTCCACGCCCTCAACGAGTGGATGCACGAGACCTGGTCGTTCAACTTCGACAACCGCATCTTCGCCACGCCGGTCGTGACCCTCCCCATCGTCGAGAAGGCGGTCGAGGAGCTCGAATGGCTGCTCGAACGGGGTGCTCGCGTCATCCTCGTGCGGCCCGCGCCGGTCCCCGGGTTCCGTGGATCGCGCTCGTTCGCCCTCCCCGAGTTCGACCCGTTCTGGGAGCTGGTCGAGGAGTCCGGGATCCTCGTCGGCATGCACGCCAGCGACAGCGGCTACCAGCGCTACACCAACGAGTGGGAAGGCGTGCAGGGCGGCGAGTTCAAGCCCTTCGGTGGCATGTCCGGTTTCGCCGCCATCGCCAGCGGGTCGAGCCGGGCCATCATGGACACCGTCGCGTCGGCCATCGGCCACGGCATGCTCACCCGGTTCCCGGGGGTGCACATCGCCCCGGTCGAGAACGGCTCCGGCTGGGTCCGGCCGCTGTTCAGCTCGATGGAGCACGCCTACAAGCTCAACCCGCACGCCTTCGAGGAGGACCCGGTCGAGGTCTTCAAGCGGTGCGTGTTCGTGCACCCCTTCCACGAAGACGATCCCCGCGGCCTCGCCGACCTGATCGGCGTCGACAACGTGATCTTCGGGTCCGACTACCCCCACCCCGAGGGTCTGGCCGATCCGATCACCTTCGTCGACATCCTCGACCAGTTCTCCGAGGAGGAGAAGGCCAAGATCATGGGCGCCAACCTGGCCCGGCTCATGCGCGGTCGACCAGCCCGCCGCCGCCTGAACGCCGGTCGGGATCCGGTCAGCGCCCCGCCGGCCGGATCACCGACCACCCCACCGTGCACACCGCGGCCAGCGGGCCGTCGTGGCCGTCGAAGACGTCCACCTGCACGACGATGCTGCGCCGACCGCGGCGCACGATGCGCGCCACCGCCACGGCGGGACCGGTCGTGATCGCCGCCAGGTAGTGCACGTGCAGGTCGGACGTGACCGCGGCGGCGCCGTCCTCGAGACCGTCGTTGGCTGCCCGGCCGGCGACGATGTCGGCGAGCGTGGCGACCAGGCCGCCCTGGAGCCCGCCGTGCGGGTTGGTGAGCCGGGGATCGATCTCCAGCGCGATCGCCAGGTCGGCCCCGTCCACCTCGACGTCGGTCATCGACAGCTGCGACCAGATGTGCTGGCCCGCCGCCAGCACCTCGGCGTGCTCCCGGGCGGCCTCGTTCACCGCTTCCATGCGTCGTCCTCCGTGGTTGGCGTGTCCGATGGCTCGGGTGGGGCCTCGTCCGAGCGCGCCCGGGACGGTGCGATCACGAGCTCGCCGATGCGGGCCAACCCGTCGATGGCATGGTCGACGGAATCACCCGGCACGCCGACGTCGCACCACGTCACCCCGAGCGCGGCCAACTCGTCGATGGCGGCGAGGCGGGCGGCGGCGTCGAAACCCGGCTGGGTCGGGTCTCCGCCGGCGGTGGTCGTGAACGACACGTCGATGCCCGACCGGTCCCGGCCGGCGGCGTCGACCAGCTCCCACAGCTCGTCGAGCATCACGGCGAGATCGGCCGCGGTCTCGAGCGGCGCGGTCTTCGCCGTCCGCGACAGCTGCGCAGGAGCCGGGAACGGGCGCCACCCGTCGCCGTACCGGGCGACGCGCCGGCGGGCCTGGTGACTGTTGCCGCCGATCCACACCGGAGGCAACGGCGACGGCTTGGGGTTGGCCGTCTGCCCCACCGCCTCGAAGTGCGTCCCGGCGTGCACGAAGTCATCGGTGCTCCACACACCCCGGATGACCTCGACGGCCTCGTCGAAGCGGGCGTTGCGCTCGTCGAAGTCGACGCCGAGCGCTCGGTACTCGCCGCGGAGGTAGCCGGTGCCGACGGCCAGCGTGAACCGGCCGCCGGAGAGCGCGTCGAGCGTGGCCGCCGCCTTGGCCACGATGAAGGGGTTGCGGTAGGGCAGCACCAGGATGTTGGGGATGAGCCGGATGCGCTCGGTGACCGCGGCGCACCAGGTGAGCGCCACGAAGGGGTCGAGGGCGTCGTGACCGCCGGCCTGGAGCCAGCGATGGGTGGGCGCCGGGTGGTCGGTGAAGCCGATGCCGTCGATCCCGGCCTGTTCGGCGGCGCGAGCGAACCGGGCGATGGCCTCCCCCGACGTGAGCGCAGGGTCGGAGGGGTGCGCCACCATCGGATAGGTGACGGCGAACTTCATCGTCGGGCGCCCGGCGGTGCCGTCACTTCGACGGGGGGCCCTTCGGTACCTCGCGGAACGGGACGTCCTTGTCGAGCGTGCGTTCCCGGGGCATCCCCAGGACCCGCTCGCTGATGTTGTTGCGGGCCATCTCGGTGGTGCCGCCGCCGATGCAAGTGGCCTGTCGCATGAGGTAGTCCACGCCGACGGATGCGGCCGGTTCGTCGTCGGACCATCCGGCGGCGGCGGCGCCGGCCACCTCGAGGCGGATCGTGGTGTTGCGCACCCCCACCACGGCGCTCATCAGCCGGGCGATGGCCGCCGCGGTGTCGGGGACCACGCCGGCGCCCATGCCGGCACCGATGCGCTTGCCGAGCTCGGCGCCGGCGCGACGGAGCATGCGCGACTCGCCGATGAGCTCGAGCACGGCGGGGTCGTCGATCTGGCCCGTCTCGCGGGCGAGGCGCACGAGCTGGTCGGCGCCGTCGGCATCCTCGCCGTGGTCCATGCGGGGACCACTGGTGTACGGCGAGCCGCCGCCCATGGCGTTGCGCTCGTGGAACATCCACCGGCGCCCGATCGTCCACCCGTCGTCGACCGCACCGACCCGGTCGCTGTCGGGGATGCGGACGTCGGTCATGAACTCCTGGCAGAACTCGCGGGAGCCGTTGATCATCTCGATGCGCTGCACGTCGATGCCGGGCTGACGGATCTTGATGATGAACACCGACAGGCCCTGGTGCTTCGGCACCTCCCAGTTGGTCCGCAGCAGGCACAGGCCGTAGTCGGACCACCAGGCACCGGTGGTCCAGACCTTGGACCCGTTCACCACCCACTCGTCGCCGTCGCGCATGGCGGTGGTGAGGGCGCCGGCCACGTCGGATCCGCCGCTCGGCTCGGACAGGAACTGCATCCACAGCTCCTCACCCTTGAGCATGGCGGGGATGTGCCGCTTCTTCTGCTCCTCGGTCCCGAACTCGAGGAGCACCGCACCGCACGGGACGAACGTGGGCACGTTGATGAGCGTCGGCATCTCGTACGGGGCGCACACCCGGTCGAAGGCGCGCTGGTGCGCCGGGGTGAGGCCGAGGCCGCCGTACTCCTTCGGGAAGCAGATCCCGGCGAAGCCCCCGTCGTACAGCGTGCGCTGCAGCTCGCGGATGTGCGCGACCGACGCCAGCTCCTCTTCGTCGGAGCCGAACCCGTGGCCCCGCACGCTGGTCGTGCGCCGGGGGAGGTTGTCGGGGAGCCAGGCCTCGGCCCGGGCCACGAACGACTCCACGCTCTCCATCTCGCCGTCGGTCGTCTGGCCGTCGGTCATCTCGGTGCGCTCCCCGTGCTGGTCGGTGGTGGTCACGCCGCGGCTCCCGCGGCGATGGTGCCGATGCGGCGGCGATGCGCCGGTGGCGTGCCGTACAGCGACCGGTCGACCGTGACCCGCCGCAGGTACAGGTGGATGTCGTGGTCGGACGTCAGCCCGATGCCGCCGTGGATCTGGACGCAGTCCTGCAGCAGCTCGCTGAGGTACTCGCCGGCGTAGGCCTTCGCTGCGCTCGCCGTCTCGGCCGCCCCCGCCGCCCCGGCCTGCACCTCGTGGGCCAGCGCCGAGCCGAGCGCATGGCTCGCGTCCAGCCACATCTTCATGTCGGCGAAGCGGTGCTTCAGCTCCTGGTACGACGCCAGCGGGCGGCCGAACGAGTACCGGTCGAAGGCCCACTCGACGGTGAACTCGAAGGTGCGCTCGGCCGCACCCACGAGCTCGGCCACCTGGATCACCAGCGCCTCCTGGAGCTGGCGCTCGATGTCCGACGTCGCGCTCTCCGGGGATCCGACCATGTCGGCGGTGACGACCGCCACGTCGGCGAAGTCCACGGCGGCGAAGCGCCGGACGAGGTCGAGGCTGTGGACCGCCGTGATCGTGACGCCAGGCGCCGAGGCCGGCACGAGGAACTGCACCGGACCTTCGTCGGCCATGGCCGTGACGAGGAGCCGGTCGGCGTGACCTGCGGCCTCGACCGGACTGCATCGGCCGGACAGGACGTGGCCGTCGGCCGTGGGCGTGGCACGGATCGTCGCGGTGGCGCCCATCGCCACCTCGGCACCACACCACGCCGCGAGCGCCTCGCCGGCAACGAGGGGACCCAGCACGTCGTCGCGCTGCTGGTCGGTCCCGGAGCGGGCGATGGCGGACGCCACCACGTTCGCCGGCAGCAGGGGCCCGGGCGCCACCTGGCGGCCGAAGCTGTCGGCGACGATCGTGAGGTCGACGACCCCGCTGCCGCTGACGCTCCCCCCGCCGAGCGACTCGGGCACCAGCAGCGAGGTCCAGCCCAACTCGGCACCCTGGCGCCAGTACTCCGGCGTGAAGCCGGCGTCGGATGAGGCCAGGGCCCGTACCTCGGTCAGCGGGCACTCGGTCGTCAGGAAGCGCCGCGTCGTGTCGCGGAAGAACTCCTGGTCGTCGGTGAGGGTCAGCTCCACTCGGTCCTCCTGCGTCGTCACGGCTCTCTGCAGCGAAGGGTCCCGGTGGCGTGGGCCCCTCGGCGAAACCTAACATGTGCGTCAGGTAGCGCCGCAGGCGCAGGAGACGCTGGGGAGCGTGCCGAACATGGAAACGATGATGTCGCCGACGGCTGCCCGCACCACGATGCGGCGCCGGGTCGCCGTGGCCGCGGTGCTGGCCGGCTCGTTGCTCGTGTCGGCGTGCGGCACCCGCCTCCCCGACGAGGCGTTCTCGCCCGAGTCCCAGCTGGTGTCGACCGACGGCTCCACCCCCGGCGGCGGCTCGTTCGCCCCCGGCGACGGCGAGGCGGTCGCCGCCGACGACGGAGGCACCGTCCCGGCCGGCGACCCGGCGGCGGTCGACCCCGGCGCGGCGCCGGGACCCGACGGATCGGCAGCCGGCTCCTCCGGCTCATCCGGCGGTGGCGAGACCGCGGCCGGTGCCGGCGGCGGTGCGGCGCCCTCCGCAGGCGGCGGCGTCGGCGGTGGGGCCGCGCAGCCCAACCAGGCGTCCGACGTCGGCGTGTCGGCCACCACGATCAAGCTCGGCAACATCACCGCCGAGAACGGCGTCCTGGGCGACACCTTCGCCCCGGCCGTGCGGGGCCTGCGGGCGTGGGTCCAGGCCACCAACGCGGCGGGCGGCATCAACGGCCGCAAGGTCGAGCTGGCCACCTGCGACGACCGGGAGGACCGGGCCCGCACGTTGGAGTGCGCCCGCCAGCTCGTCGAGCAGGACAAGGTCTTCGCGCTGGTCGCCACCAACTCGCGAGCCCTCGGTGGCGCGGCGCAGTACCTCGCCGACCAGAAGGTGCCGGTACTCGGCTTCCCGATCTCCAACAGCTTCTACCGCTACCCGACCTTCTTCAGCGTGTACGGCGACGGCTACCCGCGGGACGGCAAGACGGTGGGGATCGGCGGCAAGATCGTCAACCTGTCCGGCCAGTTCCGCTGGTACCGCCAGAACCTCGGGGTGTCGAAGGCGGCGGTCTTCAACTACGACATCAACGAGTCCAGCCAGGCCGGCGATGCCTTCGTGGCCGGCCTGAAGGCCGAGGGCTTCGACGTCACCCAGTACACCGTCTCGTTCGCCGCGCCGAGCTTCGACCAGGCGGTGGCCGACATGCAACAGCGCGGCACCGAGATCCTCTTCGACGCCATGGACGACGGCGCCAACCGCCGCCTGTGCGACTCGATGGCCCGACGCAACTTCCAGCCCAAGGCCAAGGTGTCGACCGTGGTGGTCATGGGTGCCGACCTGGGCGCCAACTACAACGACACGTGCCGCAACATCATCTTCGTGTCGACCGAGTCCCGGCCGTACACGTCGAACGCCCCGGCGATCGCCACGTTCCGAGCCGCCTACGCCCGCTACCAACCCGGCCTCCCCCTCCACCAGTGGGCGCTGGAGGCGTGGGCGATGGGCACCATGACCCGCGACGCCATCGCCTCGATGGGACCGGCGCCCACGCGGGCCGGCTTCATCAAGTACCTGTCCACGATGGGCCCCAACGACGGCGGCGGGATCATGGTGGGCACCGACTTCCGGCCCGGCGCCTACCACTACACCGCCCCCACCGCGCAGGACTGCTTCGGGATCGCCCGGTACCAGCAGTCCAAGGGCGGGTGGGTCGCCGCCACTGCCACGTTCCCGTTCTGCTACGCCGACGCCAAGAACGTCGCCACCCCCGCCCGCGAGCAGGGGAACTGAGCCGGTCAGCCGAGGTAGTGGTCGACCACCGAGCCGTCCCGCAGCTCGGCGGGTTCGCCGGCCCAGCTGATCACGCCGTGTGAGAGCACGTAGCAGACGTCGGCCAGGGCCAGGGCATGGGTCAGGAACTGCTCGACGAGGACGATGGTGACGCCGCGGTCGCGCATGGCGGCCACGTTCTCGAACAGCGAGTCGACGATCATCGGCGCCAGGCCCATCGACAGTTCGTCGAACATGACCAGCTTCGGCTCGCCGGCCAACACCCGGGTGACGGCGAGCATCTGTTGCTCGCCGCCCGACATCGAGCCGGCCAGCTGCGAGAAGCGCTCGCGCAGGCGGGGGAACACGGTGGCGATCTCGTCGGCGAAGTCGTTCCAGGCCGTGCCGCGGCCCAACGCGCCGTGGATCAGCCGCAGGTTCTCCTCGACGGTGAGGCCGGGGAACACGCCGCGGCCCTCGGGCACCATGATCAGCCCCCGGCCGGCGATGTCGTCGATGGGGCGGCCGTCGATGCGCCGGCCGTCGAAGGTGATGGACCCCGACGTCGCGGGCACCACGCCCGAGATGGCGCGCAGCGTGGTGGTCTTGCCCACCCCGTTGGATCCGAGCAGCGCCACCACGGAACCCGCCGGCACCGAGAAGCTGACGCCGCGCAGGACCTCGATGCGCCCGTAGCCGGCTCGCAGGTCAGTGACCTCCAGCAACGACGGCATCGTCGGCCACCTCCTCCCCCAGGTAGGCGGCGCGGACCTTCGGATCAGCGACGACCTCGTCGGGCGGGCCGCAGGCCACGATCGAACCGAAGTCGAGCACGTGGACCGTCGACGACAACCGCATGACCAGGGCCACGTCGTGCTCGATGAGCAGGATGCCGGTGCCGTCGGAGACGATGTCGCGCAGGACCGCCTCGAACGCTGCGGTCTCGGCCTCGTCGAGGCCGCTGCCGGGCTCGTCGAGCAGGAGCACGGTGGGCGCGGTGCACAGGGCTCGGCCCAGCTCGACGAGGCGCAACGTGCCGGTGCTGAGCGATCCCGCCACGTCGAACCGGACGTCGCCGAGACCGACCCGTTCGATCACGGCGTCGACCACCGCCTCGACGGCGGGCTCGGGCCGGTGACGGAGGCGAACCAGGCCCGACAGCGTCCGGCCCGGCGACGCCGCTTCGGCGGCGACCCGCAGGTTGTCCTCGACCGTCATCCCGCTGAAGACCTCGAGGCGCTGGAACGTGCGGGCCATACCGAGCCGGGAGCGCGCCGATGCGCTGGCGCTGCTCACGTCGCGGCCGGAGAGCATCACGGCACCCTCCTCGGGAGAGCGGACGCCGGTGATGGCGTTGAACAGAGTGGTCTTGCCGGCACCGTTGGGACCGATGAGCGACGTGATGGCCCCGGGCATGACCCGCAGCGACACGTCGTCGACGGCGAGGAGGCCACCGAAGCGGACCGTGATGCCGACGGCCTCGAGGACCGGGGGCGTCGAACCGGTCGACACGTGTGGTGCGGGGACGGTGGCCGGTGCGGTCATCGGCTCGGCCGTTCCTGGAGGATGCGGCGGGCGAACGCCGACGGCACCGGCACCGGCGTGGGATCCGGCCGACGCCGGTCGAGCAGGTCCCGGTACTCGCGTTCGAGCCGGCGCGGCACCGCGGTCCCGAGCCGGCCCGCCATGGCGGCCACACCGCCGGGGAAGCGGCCGATCAGCACGGCACCGATGCCGAAGAAGCCGACGGCGCTCTGGATGTCGAGGTCGAGCAGGTGCGGGATCACCACGTAGGCGAGCGCGGCCAGCAGCGCGCCCCACACCGTGGACAGCCCGCAGACCACCACGGCCGTGAACCAGAACAGGCCCAGCACCGGGTTGAACGTGGTGGTGTCCCACGCCTGGTTGGCCTGCGTCAGCAACGCCCCGCCCACGCCGGCCATGGCCGACGACACCCCGAAGACGAACAGCTTCGCCCGCCGCAATTCGATGCCGACCGACTCCGCACCGACATCGGAGTCGCGCATGGCGCCGAGGATGCGGCCGAGGCGACCGCTGCGGAGATTGCGGGCCAGGAACAGCACGCCGCCCAGCACGGCGGCCTCGTAGAACCAGAAGGCCACGTCGCCGCCGAGATCGATGCCGAACAGCACCGGTCGGGTCACCGTGAGCCCGCCCGGGCCGCCCTGGAACAGCTGCTCGTTGAACACGAAGCGGTCGATGATGAGGGCGAGACCGAGCGTGGTGAGACCGAGGAACAACCCCCGCCGCCGCAGCGCGGGGTAGCCGGCGGCCAGGCCGGCGAGGACGGCGACGGCGGCGCCCGGGATCATCGCCACCAGCACGGGCAGGTCGAACGAGTTGGCGAACCGGGCGGAGGCGAAGGCACCCAATCCGGCGATCGATGCCTGACCCAGCGTGAGGTGGCCGGAGAAGCCGGTGATGGTCACGATCGACACGAAGATCACGGCGAGGGCGAGAAAGCCGTGGCCGGCACGGAGGTCGGTGCCGTCGAGGACGAACGGGGCGAGGACCACGGCGACGACCGCCGCCCCCGCCGCCAGCGTGGTGCCGGCCCGCCGGCGGGCCCCCGGGCCGAAGCGGCCGAGCACCAGCCCGCTGCCGGCGGAACCCCCGCCGACCTCGTCCAGCCGACGGAACACGACGAGGGCGGCGAACAGCACGATGCTCGACAGGTTGGTGACGATGGCCTGGTAGGTGTCGGCGGCGCCGCCGGACGCACCGAAGGGCTCGAAGGCGTCGAGCAGGCTGCGGCCGAGGCCCATGACGCCGAACCCGAAGGCCAGCGCCACCGGGATGCTGACCAAGCGGGCCACGACTGCGACGGAGAAGGTCTCGATCCCGAGGAAGATGATGCGGGTCGGTTCGAGCGTGCCCTGCGTGATGATCAGCCCGGTGAGTGCGGCGATCGAGCATCCCAGCGCCCACGCCACCTGCGACACCCGGTCGGCGTCGATGGCCGACAACTGGGCCAGCTCGCGTCGGTCGACGACGGCGCGGATCCGCACGCCGAGCATCGTGCGGCGCAGCACGACGTAGAGGCCGGCCGCCACCAGCAGGGTCAGCACGAGGGTCCCGACCTGCTCCTCGTCGAAGATCAGTGAGCCGACGTGGAAGGTCGTGATGGGGAACAGTCGCGGGACGGGCTGGTCGACGGTGCCCTGCACCCCGGGGCCCCACACCACGTTGATGGCGGCGAGGATGACAACGGTCACGCCGAGCGCGGCCACCAGCTTCTCGGAGCTGGACGCCCGACGCTCCTCCAGCGATCGGAACACGGCGCGTTCGAGCACCAGCCCGAGGACCGGACCGCAGACGATCAGCACGATGGGCACGGCGACGACGAGGGGGATGCCCCACACGCCGTTGCACTGCCAGGCCAGGTACCCCGCGAGCAGGCCGATGGCGAAGTGGGCGATGTTGAACACGCCGGTGGCGCTGTAGGTCAGCACGATGCCCGTGGCCGAGAGCGCGTAGACGCACCCGACGATGATCCCGAGCAGGGCGACCTGGAGGTAGAACACGGCGCTACGAGACCGCCAGGGCCGGCTCGCACACCGGGCACGGCCGCAGGCCACGGTCCGCCGCCGCGGTGAGATCGAGGTCCTCGGCGGCCTTGCCGGCGACCAGGGTGCAGCCGTCGCGGTGGAACGTCTCGCCGGCCTCGACGACCCGGACGTGGGGGACGCGCCCGTTGCCGTTGCTCGGCGCGGCGGTCGTGTCACCCGGGACCGTCGACACGACGGCGGGAGCGTCGGGACGCTCGAGCAGGGCGCGGTGGAGCTCCTCGATCTGGCGCTCCATGCGATCGAGACGTCCGCTGTCGCGACGCAGCTCCTCGATGCCGAGGAAGTAGCCGCCGAGGATGGCGAGGAGGATGCCGCCGATGCCGCCGGAGATGAGGAACGGCAGCTGCTTCGCCACCAACGATTCCCCCGAGATCCCGAAGTAGCCGATCACGACGAGGAGGGCGCCGCAGCCGTAGAACAGCCAGCCGGCGTACGGACGGAAGGCGTTGGCGGCCGCCTGCCAGAACAGCGCCTGGGTGTCGGCGTCGGCGGCGGGCCGATCGGTGGACGTGGTCACGGGGTCCTCCCGGGGAATCGAGCGGGCAGCGCGAACCGCGGCCCGAGGCACACGGCCAGCGCCATCAGCGTGAAGGCGAGGTAGGTGAGACGGACGCGCCCGGTGGCCAGCAACTGCGAGACCAGCACGGCCTGCGATGTGTCCGACGACGGGCCGCCGGACGCAGACGGCCCCGTGGGGGCGCTCGCCAGGTCGGGCGGCGCCACGTCGCCGAGGCTGGGGTCGAACGAGGGCGAGGACGCAGCGAAGTCGGACGCGACGAACGGGGCGGGTTCGAAGCCGGTGTCGGGCGAGGACGCTCCGGGTGTGAAGACGGCGTCCTCGATGTCGGTGGCCACGCCGGTGACCCCGGCATCGCCGAGGCGGATGGTTCCGGTGTAGGTGCCGTTGGGGTCGATGTCGCCCTGCGGGCCGGGCAGCATGGGCAGGCCCTGGGCGTCCACGTGGAACTCGACCATCACCCCGCCGGCACGGGCGTAGGCGAGGCCGGCATCGTCGACGCCATCCTCCACGGCGAGGGTGGTGACCTCGACGCCGAGTCCGTCGAGGAGCTGGTTCAAGGTTCCGGTGAGCTGCTGCACGAGGGGTCCGTCGGCACCCGTGGGTGAACCGACGACCAGTCCCTTCTCGGTGATCTCGGCGGGGACGCCTGCCACGGTGACGCCGTCGACGGTGAGGGTGGCGTCGTGGGTCTGGGTGCCACGTCCGTCGTCGGTGACCACGGCGTCGGTCCGGATCGAGTCGATCAGGATGAGCCCACCGAGGAGGTGGACACCGTCGAGCACGGCGTGGGCCTCGACGACGAGGTGGCCGGCGGCGTCGATCCGCTGATCGGTACGGCTGGTGGCGTGGTCCACGGCGAAGACGGTGCTGTCGAGCTCCGGCGCCCCGCCCGGTGCCGGCACGGGCAGGGCCACGGTCCCGAGGGCCGGGAGCCCCGTGACCCGCAGGGCGGCGATGGTGGCGTCGGTGGTGGCGGCGTCCTCGGCGGCGTGGGCCACGGCACGCACGGCGCGGGCCGAGACGGGATCGGCCGGGGCACCGAGCTGGGCGGAGCCAGAGGTCGAGGCATCGGGGTGCAGCGAGTCGGCGAAGACGCTGAGCGGGTATTGGTACTGGCGGCAGGCGTCCAAGACGGGGGCGAACTGCTCGGGGAACTGACCGCCGAACGTGTCGCAGGCCAGCGCGGGCCCCGACACCACCCCGTTGCCCGGATAGAAGATCGACGAGCGCGCCGTCTGGTTGGAGGACTCGAACGTGCCGGTGCCGTCGAGGGCGACGAAGCGGAAGGCGTCGTTGACCGGGAGCAGGGCCTCGCGGTCGAGGAAGGCGGAGGCGACCTCGGAGGTGGCGGCGGCGCGGAACACGTCGGGGCGGGGCGGGGGAACGTCCTGCGCGCCGGCCTGACCCAGACCGGCGAGCACGAGACAGACGATCGCACCGGTGACGCTGACGCGCGCGAGGCGTCGCCGCAGTGACGCCCGACTCCGCATCTCCGTCATGGGTTCCCCTCCGGCGACGCGTCGTGCCTCGCCATGGTGCAAGTATGACGCCAATGTCAGGTTTGGCGAAAGGGACAATTGTGACCACTATCTTCCACGCCGCCGATGCCGATCCCTTCGTTCGGGAACCGGAGCGCGTCGCCGTGGTCGGCTACGGCAACCAGGGCCGATCGTGGGCGCTGAACCTGCGCGACTCCGGGTGGGACATCACCGTGTGCGTGCGGGGGGTCAGTCGCGGGGGAGGCCGAGCAGGCGTTCGGCGATGACGTTGCGCTGGATCTCGCTGGTGCCGCCGGCGATCGACAGGCTGCGGTTGCCGAGGAACCCGCCGACCCACAGGGCAGCGTCGAGGTCGCCACCGGCGCCGGCGATGCCGAGCAGCTCGAGGCCCACCTCCTGGACCCGTTGGTCGTGCTCGACCCCGAGAAGCTTGCGGACGCTGGCGTCGGGGCCCGGAGCGGCGCCGGCGAGAGCCCGCAGCGTCATCCTGGTGCCGAGCGCCGCCAACGCATGAGCCGTGGCGACGATGTCGCCGAGCGTGTCCGCCCGGCGGGGGTCGTCGTAGGCCGCCGCCTTCTCGGCCAGGTCCAGCAGCGACTCCACCCCCGGACCCATCGACGAACCCGACCCCATGGAGACACGCTCGTTGCCCAGCGTCGTGCGCGCCGCCTGCCAACCGGCGACCGGGCTCCCCACGACGCACTCGTCGGGGACGAACACGTCGGTGAGGAAGACCTCGTTGAACATCTCGGCGCCGGTGAGCTCGCGGAGCGGGCGGACGTCGAGCCCGTCGCTGGTCATGTCGACGAGGAAGCACCCGATGCCGGCGTGCTTGTCGACGTCGGGGTCCGTGCGGGCCAGGCAGATGCCCCAGTCGGCGAAGTGGGCGAGCGAGGTCCACACCTTCTGCCCGGTCAGCAGCCAGCCGCCGTCGGTCCGCACCGCCCGGGTGGTCAGGGCGGCGAGGTCGGAGCCGGCGCCCGGCTCGCTGAACATCTGGCACCAGGTGAGCTCGCCCCGCAGCGTCGGCGGGATGAAGCGCTCCTGCTGGTCGGCGGAGCCATGCACGATGATCGTCGGGAGCGCCCACGCCCCGACGGCCAGGTGGGGCCGGCGGATCCGGGCGGCCCGGAACTCCTCGTCGACGACGAGCTGCTCGAGCGGCGAGGCATCGCGACCCCACGGCGCCGGCCAGTGCGGCACGAGGTAGCCGGAGTCGCCGATGCGGGAATTCCACTCGTCCTTGGGATGCGTCGAGAGGTCGGCCAGGAAGGCGCGCACCTCGTCGCGGTGGGCCGCGGCCTCGGGAGGGAGCTCGATGGTGGTCGTCGATCGCATCCCGTCGCGCACGAGGCCGGCGGCGTGCGCCCGCCATGTCGCACCCGTCCCGATCAGCAGGCGCGTGGCCATCGCCCGTTTGAGGAACAGGTGGGCGTCGTGCTCCCACGTGAAACCGATGCCGCCGAGCACCTGGACGCAGTCCTTGGCGCAGCGGTAGGCCGCCTCCGGCCCGAGCACCGACGCCACCGCCACCGACAGCGCGGCCGCATCGTCGCTCCGGTCGAGCGCCGACGCCGCGTCCCACGTGGCGGCCCGGGCGGCCTCGAGCGTGCAGAGCATGTCAGCGCAGCGATGCTTGACCGCCTGGAACTGGCCGATCGGGCGGCCGAACTGCTCTCGGGTGCGGGCGTGTTCGGCCGCGGTCTCGACGCACCATGCCGCCGCACCCACTCCCTCGGCGGCGGCGAGCAGACCAGCCAGGCCGGACACGCCGGCGGCGCCCGCGGGGCACCGCAGGAGGCTCCGGCCCGGGACACGGACGGAGTGCCGCCACCACCCGCCCCGGCCGTCGGGTCGCGGTCCACCCCCGGCAGCGCCTCCACCGTCAGGTCGGCGGCGTCGACCAGCGCCCAGCGCTCGGCGTCGGGGTCGTCGTCGGCGACGGGCAGCAGGAAGACATCGGCCAGGCCGGCGCCGAGCACCACGTCCCACGTCCCGTCGACCACCACGGCTCCGTCGGCGCCGTGTCGGGAGCCGTCACCCACGGGCTGTGGCGGGCACGGGCGCGCAACCGACACCCACGCCCGCCCGCCGCTCGCCGCTCGCCAACGCGTGGAGCACGGCGCGAGCGGGGCCGGCGGCGAATCGGTCGACGGCGGCAGCGACCACGGCGGTGGGCAGCAGCGGCCCGGGCGCGCATTCGCGGCCCAGCTCCTCGAGCACCACCGCCAGCTCGAGCAGTCCGTATCCGGAGCCCCCGTCGGCCTCGGGCACGTGCAGCCCCAGCCACCCGAGCGCGGCCACCTCCTCCCACCACGCCGGCAGGCGTTCGTCGTCGGCATCCAGCGTCGCCCGGGCATCGCGCCGCAGGTCGTGGGCACCGACCCAGCGTCGCACCGTGTCGCGCAGGGCGACGTGGTCGTCGTCGATCCCGATCCCGGTCCCCACCCCGCGTTCCATCGAGCCATCTTCGCGAACCCTGACGCTCGTGTCATATGCGGGCTACCGCCCAGTTCGCCGAGGCCGTCGCGGTCAACGTGAAGGGCGCTCTACGCCGGGCCACGGGTGCGGGCCGGGGTCAGGGGGTGGCGGTGCGGGCCCGGAAGCTGGCGTAACGGTCGGCCACCGGGCCGACCCAGGCGGGGTCGGGTTCGATGCGGTGGTCGATGCGAGCCCAGCGCCGACCGTCCGTGGCGTTGGCTTCGAGGCCGGCCACGACCCGGGCCTGGAACGCGGCACCGAGCGCCGCGCCCTCGGGCACCGCCACGACGTCGACCGGCAGCCCGGCGGCGTCGGCGATGGCCTGGATCCAACCCGGCGAGCGGGTGCCGCCACCGGTGGCGACGATCCGCTGCGGTTCCAGCCCGGCCAGGTCGAGCTGGTGGCGGATGACGAAGCCACCGGCCTCGTGGGCGGCGCGTAGCACGGCGGCCGGCCCGTGGGTGAGGTCGAGCTCGTGCAGCCCGGCGCGGCGGTGGGGGTCGTGGAGCGGGACCCGTTCGCCCCTCGGGTACGGCGTCCACACCGGCACGGCATGCGGATCGGTGGGGAGGTCGTGGTCGCCGGTGAGGCGACGCACCCAGTCGAGGAACAGGCCGCCG
Organism: uncultured Acidimicrobiaceae bacterium; assembly: GCA_963811245.1. Taxonomy (GTDB): domain Bacteria; phylum Actinomycetota; class Acidimicrobiia; order Acidimicrobiales; family Salinilacustritrichaceae; genus Salinilacustrithrix. The sequence goes on along the minus strand of CAWEQL010000007.1, from coordinate 600,643 downwards.
GCGTTGCTGGGACCGCCGACGAGCGACAGCCCCGCCGCCGTGTGGGGGATCGTCCACAAGCCGTCGACGTCACGCCACTCGGGGATGACGGCCCACGAGATCAAGGTGGCGCCGAGGATCACGAGGACGTCGCCGTCGTGGTCGGCGCCGGCCACGAGCTGCTCGCCCAGGGCATCGACGGTGCCGCCGCCCAGCACGGCCCCGCCGGCCACGAGGTCCTCCCCCACGCGAGCCGCGGCCTGGTCCCCCGGCACGATGCGCGGCAGCCGGTCCGGGGCGACGCCGGCGCGGGCCGCCACCTCGGCGTCCCAGCCCACGTAGTCGAACAGCGGCACCATGGTCATCGCCGTGGTGGTGTCGAGGACGGCCTCACCGCACAGGGCGTGGTTGGCCATTGCCTGCGCCGGCCAGAAGGCGGCGGCGCCCTGAGCTTCGGACGCGCACCAGCGGAGGAACCCGACCGATTCGCCGCTCTGCGAGGGATCGGCCGAGGCCGGCACACCCGCCCGGGCGTCGCCGTAGAGCAGGCCCGGGGTCAGGGCGTGCCCGGCGGCGTCGACCGCGCACAACGACGGCACCATGGCCGCCACGTCGACGGCCACCACGTCGAGGCCCTGGGCCACCCGTCCGAGCGCCTCCCGGACCCCGGCGTGCCACGCCTGGTCGGGACGGTGTTCGAGGTGGTCGGCCGCGGAGACGACGAGGTCGTGGGGCACGCGAGCCCGGGCCACGACGGCGCCGTCACCGTCGGCTGCGACCGCCTTCACCGACGTGGTCCCGATGTCGATGCCCACGGCGACCTCGGTCATGGCCGAAGTATGACACGAGCGTCAGGCAGGGCTAGCGTGCCCGCCATGCCCGGTCCGAGCTCGGCGGCGAACACCGCGGCCCACCGCGCGACGACCATGCCCGCTGCCGTGTTGCACGGCCCCGGCGACGTCCGGGTCGAGGACCGCCCAGTTCCCCAGGCCGGGGCTCGGCAGGTGGTCGTCGAGGTCAGCCACTGCGGCATCTGCGGGACCGACCTCCACATGGCGATCGAGGGCTGGGGCCGGCCCGGTTCGGTCGGCGGCCACGAGTGGTCCGGCACCGTGGCCGCCACGGGCGACGACGTCACCCGGGTCGCCGTCGGCGACGCCGTGGTCGGCGGGCCCACCCCTGCCTGCGATCGGTGCGAACCGTGCCGGGCCGGTCGCCCCTCGCTGTGCATGACACGCGGCACACCCGGGGTCGAGGCCGGCGCCGACGGTGCCTTCGCCCGCTACGTGCTCGCCGACGAGCGGGCCGTGGTCCCGGTGCCCGCCGGCCTCGACCTGCGCACCGCGGCCCTGGCCGAACCGTTGGCCGTGGCGCTCCACGCCGTGACCCGCTCCGGCGTGGCGGCCGGCCAGCGCGCCCTGGTCACCGGCGCCGGCCCCATCGGCACGCTCGCCGTGGTCGCGCTCCAGGCGCGAGGCGTCACCGACATCGTGGTGAGCGAGCCCCACCCCCTCCGCCAAGAACTCGCCCGCCGCCTGGGCGCGGTCGTCGTGGATCCGTCCGACCTCGAGGTGCCGAGCATCGCCGAGCCGAACCGGGTCGTCGACGGGGCGGTCGACGTCGCCCTCGAGTGCTCGGGCCGGGCGGAGGCGATGGTGGCGGCGGCCGCCCAGCTGCGGCGGGGCGGCACGCTGGTGCTGGTCGGGACGGGCGTCGAGCCACCGCGCTTCGATCCCAACCGGATCCTGCTCAATGAGCTGGTCGTCACCGGGGCCTTCGAGTACGACGCCGGCGGCATCGACGACGCCGTGGCCCTGCTCGCCTCCGGCGGCGCCGACGTGCGGACGCTCGTCGAACCCGACGACGTCGGACTCGACGGGCTGCTCGACGCGATGCAGGGCCTCCACGCCGGCCGGGTCGCCGGCAAGGTCCTCGTGTCACCGGGAGCGACGTCGACACCGGGAGCCGACGACCGATGAGCCATCCCCGCTTCAACCACGTGGCGATGAGCGTGCCGGCCTCGCTGCTCGACGACGAGGGCCGCGCCGACATCCTCCGCTTCCACGACGAGGTCTTCGGGTGGAAGGAGATGCCGACGATGACCGAGCCCGGTCGCCGACTCGTCCTGCAGGCCTACACGTGGGACCAGTTCGTGTTCCTCATCGCCGACGACGACCCCATGCGCGCCCCCGGCTCGACCACTTCGGCATGGCCGTCGACAGCGCGGGAGCAGTTCGACGAGTTCCTCGGCCGGGCCCGGGCGTGTGCCGAACGCGACGAGCGGGTCGACCTGATCGACCACGAGGCCGAGGACTTCGGCGACTTCCTCACCCTGCACAACTTCTACGTCGGGTTCCTGCTCCCCATGATGGTCGAGGTGCAGTACTACGACTGGGCCCCTGGCCTCGACCCGCAGGACCGAGCAACGTGACCAACGCTTCCAACGGTCCGGCCCCACGCCGGCCCACCGCCCTCGTGACGGCACCGTTCCGGGGCGCCGGGGCCGAGCGCCTGGCCGAGTCCGTCGACCTGGTCCTCGATCCCTGGATCGACCACCAGCCCCTGCGCCTCTACGGCGCCGCCGACCTGGCCGCCCGGGCCGAGGCCGAGGGCGCCACCATCGTGGTGTGCGAGGCCGACGAGGTGAAGGGCCCGGTGTTCGACCTCCCGCTCGTGGCCATCGGCTCCACCCGGGGCGATCCCACCAACGTCGACATCCCCGGCGCCACTGCGGCCGGCATCCCGGTGCTGCACGCCCCCGGCCGCAACGCCGACGGTGTGGCCGAGCTCGCCGTCGGCCTGTTGTTCGCCGTCACCCGCCACCTCCTCGCCGCCGACCACGACGTCCGCGACCGGTGCCGTGTTCCGCGACGGTTCCATCCCCTACCAGCGCTTCCGGGCCTGGCAGGTGGCCGGTCGCACCGTGGGGATCGTCGGCCTCGGTGCGGTCGGCCGGGCCGCACGGTGGCGCTTCGAGGGCCTCGGCATGCGGGTGATCGCCGCCGACCCCTTCTCGCCCGAGGCCACCCATTCCCTCGACGAGCTCCTCGCCGAGGCCGACGTGGTGTCCATGCACGCCGCCGTCACCCCCGACACCGCCCGGATGATCGACGCCGCTGCCGTGGAGCGGATGCGCGACGGGGCCATCTACCTCAACACCGCCCGGGCCGGTCTCCACGACCTCGACGCCATCACCGATGGCCTCGCCAGCGGCAAGCTCGGCGGCGCCGGCCTCGACCACTTCGACGGCGAGGTCCTCCCCCCCGACCACCCGATCGCCTCGATGCCCAACGTCGTCCTCGCACCGCACATCGGTGGCGCCACCTACGACACCGAGACCAACCACACCACGATGCTCGCCGACGACATCCTCCGGCTGCTGGCCGGTGAGCGACCGCTCCACATCGCCAACCCCGAGGTGCTCGCATGACGACCGACCTGCGATCGATGCACGAGACGGTGCTCGCCACCGCCAAGGAGCTCAACGATCGCGGCCTGGTCGAGGGCAGCTCCGGCAACGTCTCGGCCCGCATCGACGACCGCCACGTGTGCGTCACCCCGTCGTCGATCCCCTACGACGGCATGGTCCTCGACGACCTGGTCGTGGTCGACCTCGACGGCACCGTGGTGCAGGGTGACAAGGGGCCGACCAGCGAGAAAGCACTCCACCTGGCCTGCTACCGGGCGTATCCCGAGATCAACGGCGTCATCCACTCCCACGCCGTGTACGCCACGATGTTCGCCGTCGCCCGCCGGCCCATCCCCGCCGCCATCGAGGAGGTCGCCGTCTACATCGGCGGCGACGTGCCCGTGTGCGAGTACACCATGACCGGCTCCGACGAACTGGGCGACGAGGTCGCCTCGAAGCTCGGCGACCGGGCCGCCGCGCTTCTCGCCAACCACGGGATGGTCACGGTGGGCACGACCCTGGCCAAGGCGTTCCACGCCGCCGCGCTCGTCGAGCGCACGGCGCAGATCGTCTTCGGCGCCACGCTGCTCGGCGAGGTCCACGCCCTCCCCGCCGAGGTCAACGCCAACATGGGAAGCGTCTACACGATGATGCGCGGCGCCTGACCCATCTGCCGCCGCCCCTCCCCATCGTTCTGGCACCACGACGGTCGGAGCCTGGCCACGAAAGGTGGGACCAGAACGGGGACAGCCGTCGTTCTGGTACCAGGATCTGCGGTGGCGGCGCGTCGAACGTGGGGCCAGAACGGATCAGGGGCAGGCCGGCGCACCGCTGGAAGTGGGGCCAGAACGGATCAGGGGGCGGCCGCGCACCGCTGGAAGTGGGGCCAGAGCGGCCGGCGTCAGGCCGGGCGGGGCGTGATCAGCTCCAGCACGTTGTCGCGCATGACGGTGCGGACCTCGTCGTCGCTGAACCCGGGGATGTCCTCGACGAAGTCGGTCGGCTCGGGCAGGCCCTCGGCGTGGGGGAAATCCGACCCGAACAGCAGCCGGTCGATGCCGATGGCCTCCTTCAACATCCCCATGTCGTCCTCGTAGTACGGGGCGACCCAGACGTGCTGGCGGAACTGCTCGACGGGGTGGACGTCGAACACCATCGGCATCTTGCCGTAGCCGTCGGCCAGGTTCCGGAGCAGATCCGGCACCCACATGGCGCCGTTCTCGATGGAGGCCACGCGCAGGTTCGGGAACCGCTCGAACACGCCGTGGCAGATGAGGGCGGCGAACGTGTCGGAGATGCCGCGGTCGGCGAAGGCCACCAGCGGGAATGTCGAGTGCTTGAAGCCCTCGAACTGGCCCGACGCCTCGCCGGTGCCCCAGAACTTGCCGTACTGCGACACCCCGCTCAGGCCGGCGTGCAGTGCGAGGGGGACGCCCGCCTCGTTCAGCACCGCCCAGAACGGATCGAACCGGGGGTGGCCGGGCGACACGTACCCGCCGGCGGCGTCGGGCACCGGCCCGGGGATGGTGACGAGGATGCGCGCCCCGGCCTCGATGCAACGGGTGGCCTCGGCGGCGGCCAGCGCCGGGTCGGCCAGGGTGAGCATGGGTGCGGCGTAGAGCCGGCCGTCACCCCGGTCGAAGCCCCAGTCCTCGTCGAGCCAGCGGTTGAAGGCCTCGAAGGCGGCGTGCAACGCCGGCACGTCGTGCTTGAGGGCCTCCTGCATGCCCGACCCCAAGCGTGGGGAACAGGAGCGCGCCGTCGAGGTCCTGGGAGTCGAGCAGCTTCACGCGGGCCTCGCGGTCGCGGTACTCGGGGTGCATCGAGAGCGGATCGAGGTCGCCGAACATGGTCTTGAGGTCCAGGCCCTCGGTGTTCTTGCCCCGGAAGTAGTCCTCGAGGCTGCCGGGATGGGCGATGGGATCGAAGGTCGGGTTCGGGATGAACTTGTTCACCCTGCCGCCCACCAACAACCGCCGCTTGCCGCCCACGTCGGCCCACTGCATGCACCGCTTGGCCATGGACGGGTCCATGTACCGGGTGAAGGCGTCCTCCGCCTCGTAGTAGTGGTTGTCGGCATCGAACGCCCGGAACCCCAGATCAGCCATGGGTCGACAGTCTAGACCCGAACCTGACACCAGTGTCAGTAAACTCCGTCACATGACTGCGCCCGAGCTCCGCCAGCGGTACGTCGCCGACGGGTGGTGGGACGACGACACCTTCGGCGCGTTCGTCGACCGGCGGGTCGCCGCCGAACCCGACCTCCGCATCCGCATCTGGTCCGACGTGTCACCGACCACCACGACGGCGGGCGAGCTGCTCCGACGATCGCGGCGGATCGCCGCCGGTCTGCGCGAGCGGGGCATCGGCGTGGGCGACGTGGTGGCGTACCAGATGCCCAGTTGGGCCGAGACGCTGGAGGTGCTCTGGGCCGGCTTCTGCCTCGGCGCCACCATGGTGCCGATCATCCACTTCTACGGCCCGGCCGAGGTGTCGTTCATCCTGCGCCAGTCCCAGGCCAAGGCACTGGTGACCGTGGGCGGCTTCGGTCCCATCGACCACCTCGCCAACCTGGAGACGATCCGAGACGACCTCGCCGACGTGGAGACGGTCGTGGTGGCCGACACGGTGGCCAGGGCCCGCACCGTTCCGGGCGCCATCGCCCTGTCCGAGCTGGCCGACCACCGCCCTCGCGGACCGGGCCACGGTCGATCCCGACCTGCCGGCGATGATCGGATACACGTCGGGGACCACGGCGAACCCGAAGGGCGTGGTGCACTCCCACCGCACGCTGCTCGCCGAGGTCCGGCAGCTGGCCGCCTCGCACGTGAGCGGCGGCCGTCCGTCAGTCATGGCGTCGCCGCTCGCCCACATGACCGGCATGTTGGGCGGCAGCCTCATCCCGCTGCAGAACGGCCAACCCATCGAGCTGCTCGACCGCTGGGACCCGGCGCGTGTGCTGTCGATCATGGACGAGGAGGACCTCGGCCCCGGCGGCGGCGCCACCATCTTCCTCACCAGCCTGCTCGACCACCCTGACTTCGCGCCCCGCCACCTGGCCCGCATGACCCGCTTCGGCCTGGGCGGCGCCCCCGTACCCGTGGCGGTGGCCGAGCGGGCCGAGGCGATGGGGATCTGCGTCACCCGCGCCTACGGCTCCACCGAGCACCCGTCGATCACCAGCTCCCCCGCCGACGATCCGGCGGACAAGCGGACCCGCACCGACGGCCGCCCGCTCCCGGGCGTGGAGATCCGCATCGTCGACCCCGACGGCACCGACCTCCCGGCCGGTCACGCCGGCGAGATCCTCAGCCGGGGGCCGGAGCTGTTCGTCGGCTACACCGACCCCGAGCTCACCGCGACGGCGATGGACGGCGGCTGGTACCGCACCGGCGACGTCGGCGTGCTCGACGACGACGGCTACCTCACCATCACCGACCGCGTGTCCGACCTCATCATCCGGGGCGGACTGAACCTGTCGGCCGCCGAGATCGAGGAACACATCATCGCCATGCCGGGGATCGCCGAGGTGGCGGTGGTGGCGGCGCCCGACGAGCGTCTCGGCGAACGGGCCTGCGCCGTCATCCGCCCCGCGCCCGGCGCCACCGCCCCCGACCTCGATGCCGTCCAGGCCCACCTGGCCGCTACCGGCTTCCCGAAGCAGAAGTGGCCGGAGTCGGTCCGCGTCGTCGACGAGTTCGACCGCACCCCGTCGGGGAAGATCAAGAAGCGGACGCTGCGCACCCGGATCGCCGACGGTCAGCTCTGACCGGGTCACCGGCACCATTCCCTGACACGAGCGTCAGGTACCCTGCCGGGCCATGACCGACCGCCTGATCGTCGACGCCTGGGTGAACATCTTCCCGGCTGCCTTCGCCGCCCAGTGGAACAGCCAGCGCCAGAACAGCGATGTCGGCCAGTTCTTCGGTGAGGACTTCAGCCGGGGCGAGACGGTGGAGCACCTGGTGTCGGAGATGGACGGGGCCGGCGTCGACATCGGCGTCCTCACCACCGGCCTGCGCGACCCAGAGCGCGCCCATCGCAAGGGAATGTTCGCCGCCGAGGACTTCGTCGCCGTCGCCGACGCCCATCCGGGGCGCTTCGCGGTGTCGGTCACCGTCGAGAAGGCGGATCGCCCCACGGAGAACGCCCGGCGGATCCGCGACCTCGCCTCCGACCCGCACGTGGTGATGGCGCGGGTCACGCCGCTCGTCGAGCAGTACGACCTCAACCATCGCCTCTACTACCCGGTGTATGCAGCGTGCGAGGAGGCCGGTCTCCCGGTGTCGATCAACGTCGGCATCCCCGGGCCCAAGGTGCGTTCGCACTGCCAGCACCCGCAGCTGCTCGAGGACGTCCTCATCGACTTTCCCGACCTCACCGTCATCGGCGCCCACATGGGCCACCCGTACGAGGCGCTCCTCGTGCAGTACATGCTCAAGTTCGAGCGACTCCACCTGATGACCTCGGCCTACCTGGCCACGTACATGGACCCGGGCCTGGTCCAGTTCATGGACAGCTCGCGCGGCCGGGGCCGGGTCTGGTTCGCGTCCGATCACCCAGTGCTCCCCGTGGGCAAGGCGCTCGCCGCCGCCCGGGCCCTGCCGCTGTCGGAGGCGGCCATGGACGAGTTCCTCGGCGCGTCGGCGGCGCGGGTCCTCGGGCTCGACCGGAGCTGACTTCGCCACCAGGCGAGATACCGACTGGAACGAGGAACCGCCGAACATTGTCCCTGGAGGACCGCATGTGAACGTGGAGGGACGAAGTTGCGAAACGAGGGACCAGTAGCATCGCCGGCCATGGCGAACGTGTTCATCACCGGCACGTCGTCGGGCATCGGCCGGGACGCCGCCATCCGCCTCGACCGGCTGGGCCATCGTGTGTTCGCCGGTGTCCGTCGCCAGGCCGACGGCGACGAGCTGGCGGCCAGCGCCTCCGAGCGCCTCACCCCCGTCATCTGCGACGTCTCCGACCCGGCCTCCGTGGAGGACGCCGCCCGGCGGATCGACGAGGCCGTCGGCGCCGAGGGCCTCCAGGGCCTGGTCAACAACGCCGGCGTGGCCCGGGCCGGCCCGCTCGAGCACCTGCCGATCGACGAGTGGCGATCGCAGTTCGAGGTCAACGTCATCGGCCAGGTCGCCGTCACCAAGGCGATGCTGGCGACGATCCGGCGCGGCCACGGCCGCATCTGCTTCGTCGGCTCCGTGTCGGGACGGCTCGGCAGCCCGCTCATGGGTCCGTACGCCGGGTCCAAGTTCGCCATCGAGGGCATCGCCCAGTCGCTGCGCGAGGAACTGCGGCCGTGGCGCATCCCGGTGTCGGTGGTGGAGCCCGGACCGATCAAGACCCCGATCTGGGAGAAGGGCCGGGCCTACTCGACCGAGATGGAGGATCGCCTGGGCCCGGAGGCCATGGCGCAGTACCGCGAACAGATCGACGCCGCCGTGAAGTCGCTCGACACCAACGAACGCATCGGCGCACCCACCTCGAAGACGTCCGACGCCATCGAGCACGCCCTCTTCGCCGACCGACCCAAGCACCGCTATCTCGTCGGTGCGCCGGCCAAGGCCGCCGGACCGCTCACCCGCCTGCTGCCCGACAAGGCGCTCGGCATGGTGATGCGGGCCATGGGGCCGTGACCCCGACGCGCTCGTCGGATCCGGCACCGGCGCCCGCCACCCCGCACGCCGCGCCGTTCGGTTCTCGGGTCCTCGGGCCCGTCGACCAGTCCGACACCGCGCTGCGCGTCCGGCTGCAGGTCCTCACCACGGGGGCGATCGTGGCCGCCAACCTCACCGGCGCCGGCGTGGTGACGGTGCTGAACACCTGGGTGGTGCCCCGTCCCGAGGCGCCGAGCCACGCCACCACGGTCGCCGGCTTCATCTCCATCCCCCTCTACGTGGTGGTGGCCGTCGCCGTCGGCGTCGTCTGGGGCACGCGGCGGGCGTTGCGCCACACCGGGTGGATCTTCGACGGCAAACGCCCGGATCCCGGCGAGCAACGGGCGGCGCTGCGCACCCCGCTGGCGCTCGTCGGCGTGCAGGCCGCGCTGTGGGCCGGTGCCGTGGTCGTGTTCACGACGGTCAGCCTTGCCATCCAACCCGCCCTCGCCCTCAACGTCGCGGTCACGATCGCGTTCGGCGGGACGGTCACCTGCATGGCGGCGTACCTGCTGTCCGAGTTCAGCATGCGCCCGCTCGCCGCCCGGGCGCTGGCCTTCGAACCGCCCGACCGCCTGCCGGTCCCGGGCGTCGTCGCCCGATCCCTGCTCGCCTGGGCCCTCGGCTCGGCCATCCCGGTGGCCGGGCTCATGATCATCGCCGTGATCGCCCTCGCCCGCGACGACGTGTCCGCCGACCGCCTCGCCGCCACGATCCTGGTGTTGGGCGGGACCACCGTGGCGGTGGGGCTCCTGCTCACCTGGCTCGCCATCCGGGCTGCGGTCGACCCCATCCGGTCGTTGAAGGCGGGGGTGCGCAGCGTGGAGGCGGGCGACCTCGACACCGAAGTCGTCGTGTACGACGGCAGCGAGATCGGTCTGCTCCAGGCTGCGTTCAACCGCATGATCGGGGGCCTGCGCGAGCGCGACCGCATCCGTGACCTGTTCGGCCGCCACGTGGGCGAGGCCGTCGCCCGGGATGCCCTCGACCACGGCATCGAGCTGGGCGGCGAGGTGCGCTGCGTGTCGGTCCTGTTCGTCGACGTCATCGGCTCGACCCGGTTCGCCGCATCCCGGCCACCGCACGAGGTCGTGGCCATGCTCAACCGGTTCTTCGCCGTGGTGGTGGGTGTCGTCGACGACCACGGCGGCACCGTGAACAAGTTCGAGGGCGACGGCGCCCTCGCCGTGTTCGGCGCGCCGTTCGAAGTGGACGACCACCGCAGCGCCGCACTGGCCGCAGCACGCACCATGGCCGAGCGACTCGTGGCCGAGATCTCCGAGCTCACCGCGGGCATCGGCGTGTCCACCGGCGACGTCGTGGCGGGCAACGTCGGCGAGGAGCGGCGCTTCGAATACACCGTCATCGGCGACCCGGTGAACGAGGCCGCCCGGCTGTGCGATCAGGCCAAGACCGTGGACGACCGCCTGCTCGTCGCCATGGCCACCGTCGAGAGTGCAGCGGCCGAAGAGCGTCGCTGCTGGCAGGCGCACGACGAGATCGTGCTCCGCGGCCGTCCCGAGGCGACCCGGACGGCGGTGCGGGTCAGGCCGGGGCCGGCTGCGCCCCGCGGATGAGGCGACCCCCGAGGGCCCCGGTGGGCGTGCCGTCGCGGAAGGCGACGGTTCCGGACACCACCGTGGCCACGTAGCCATCGGCCCGCTGCAACAACCGTCGGCCACCCGCCGGGAGGTCGTTGACGATGGTGGGCCGCCGAGGACGGAGCCGGTCGAAGTCGATCACGTTCACGTCGGCCTTGTACCCGGGAGCGAGGACGCCCCGGTCGAGGAGCCCCACGAGGGCAGCGGTCTCGCTGGTCTGCTTGCGCACCAGGTCCTCGATCGGGAACTTCGGGCCACGGGAGCGGTCACGTCCCCAGTGCTGGAGCAACGTGGTGGGGAAGCTGGCGTCGCAGATGGTGCCGCAGTGGGCGCCGCCGTCGCTCAGGCCCATGACGGTGTACGGGTGCTCCATCATCTCCTGCACGTACGACAGATCGCCGGGCAGGTAGTTGAAGAGCGGGTGGTACAGCAACGCCCGGCCGTCGTCCTCGAGCAGCGCGTCGTAGGCGACCTCCTGCGGGCTGCGCCCCTCTCGCGCCGCGACGGCGGCGAAGGAGGACTCCGGCGCCGGCTCGTAGTCGGGCGGGTCGGCGAGGGGGAACATCTTGTGCCAGCTGGTGACGATCTCGGTGACCAGGCCGAGTTCGGGGACGTCGTCGGCGATGATGCGGGCCCGCGTCTCGGGGTCGCGCATCCGCTCCACCCGCTCGTCGAGGGGCAGGCGGGCGATGTCCCGGTAGGTCGCGGAGAGCAGGAACGGGTTGAGGCTGGCCGTCAGGCCCATCAGGACGCCGGTGGCCCGGGGCGGGACCTGGCCCCGCATGTCGAGACCGGATGCCTGGGCCGCGGTGATGCCGTCGAGGAGCTGGCGCCACCAGTCGGGACGGGCGTCCTGCTGCTCGACGGTGATGGAGGTGGTGCGGCCGGAGGCCTCGGCCATGAGCCGGAACAACTCGAACTCCGACTCGAAGTCCATGAAATCGGAGATGCCTTGGACGACGCCTCGGCCCGTCGATCCCATGGCCCGGGCGATGCCCACGAGCTCGTCGGCATGGGCGGTGATCGACGGCGTGATGACGCCCTTGGCGTCGCGATGCTTGATGGTCCGGGAGGTGCTGAACCCGAGCGCCCCGGCCTCGACGGCCTGGCGGACGACCGCGCCCATCTCCTCGATCTCCTCCGGCGTGGCCACCTCGTGGGCCGGGCCCCGCTCGCCCATGACGTAGGCGCGCACGGCGCCGTGGGGCACCTGGGTGGCGACGTCGATGGCCATGGGCATCGACTCGAGCGCATCGAGGTACTGGGGGAAGGTCTCCCAGCGCCAGTCGATCCCTTCGTGCAACGCGGTCCCGGGGATGTCCTCGACGCCCTCCATGAGGCCGATCAACCAGTCACGCTGGTCAGGACGGCACGGCGCGAAGCCGACGCCGCAGTTGCCGGTCACGATGGTCGTCACGCCGTGGAACGTCGACGGCGCGAGGTACGGGTCCCAGGTCACCTGCCCGTCGTAGTGGGTGTGGGCGTCGACGAAGCCGGGCGTGACGAGCATCCCGGTGGCATCGATCACCTCGGTGGCGTCACCGATGCGGGCCTCGTCGACCACGCCGACCGCCTCGATGCGGTCGCCGACGATCGCCACGTCGGCGGCTCGGGCCGGCGAACCACGACCGTCGTGGACGGTGCCGTTGCGGATCACCAGGTCGTACATGTGTCCCCCTCGATGGATGTGGCGGCGAGTCTGCCGACCGCGCTCGCCGGCCGACAAGGCACCTCTCAGCGCGGCAGGCCGAGCACCCGCTCGGCGACGATGTTGCGCTGGATCTCCGAGGTGCCGCCGGCGATGGTGTTGTTGAAGCTGCGCAGCCACCGGATCGACCAGGCGACACCGGTCGTGCTGTGCTCCCACGACGCGCCCGCGGACCCGTCGATGGTGGTGGGGCTGGCATCGAGGTCGAGGGCCAGGTCGCCCAGCGCCGCCACGACATCGGCGGCCAGCCGCTGGGCGATCTCGCTGCCGAACAGCTTGAGGAGCGACTCCTCCGGGGCCACGTCACCGCGCGCCGCCTTGGCGAAGCCCCGATACCCCATGGCCTTCATGGCCTGGACGTGCATGTGGGCGCGGGCCACCCGGGACCGGAACGTGGCGTCGGCGGCCAGCACGGTGCCGTCGGGGAGCGGACGGCGGGCGACGGCGACCAGCCGGTCGAGCTCGCGCTCGAGGCCGGTGGTGGCCGACACCCAGAGCATGCCGCGCTCGTGGGCCAGCGAGGACGTGGCGATCGACCAGCCGTCGTCCAGGCCGCCGACGACGAGGTCGGCGGGGACCCGGACGTCGTCGAAGAAGACCTCGTTGAAGTCGGCGTGGTCGGGGTCGGTGAGCTCGGGGAGGGGGCGGACGGTGATGCCCGGGGTGGCCATGTCGACGAGCAGCACCGAGATGCCCCGGTGCTTGGGCACGGTGGGATCGGTGCGCACGAACGTGAAGCACCAGTCGGCGTGCTGGGCACCGGAGGTCCACACCTTCTGGCCGTTCACGACGAAGTGGTCGCCGTCGCGGACGGCCGTGGTGCGCAGCGAGGCGAGGTCGCTGCCGGCGTCGGGTTCGCTCATGCCGAGGGCGAAGGTGAGCTCGCCGCGCAGGCACGGGAGGGCGAAGCGCTCGATCTGGTCGGCGGTGCCGCGCTCGATGATCGACGGGGCGATGATCGACAGGCCCTGCGGGTTGTAGCCGCGTGGCACCTGCGCCTGGGCCACAGCCTCGTGGTAGACGAGCTGCTGGAGCGGGGTGGCGTTGCGGCCGCCGTACTCCGGCGGCCAGCCGGGCATGAGCCACCCGGCGTCGAACATCGTCCGCTGCCACTCGGCCGCCCAGCGCGGCAGGTGGGCGGTCGACAGGATCGGCTCCCGGCGTTCCTCCGCCGGCGGCAGGTTGGCCTCGACCCAGCCCAGGAACTCAGCCCGGAACGCCTCGGTGTCGGCGTCGTGGTGGAGCCGCACCGCTACTCGACGGGCAGGGCGACGTCGACGGTGGCCTTGGCCATCGTCGTGCCCGTCTGGTTGGTCAGCTCGACCGCCACGACCGCCACGCTCTGGCGGCGTTCCTGGCGCAGGTCGACCACCTCGCCGGCGAGGAAGGTGGCGTCTCCGGTGAAGGCCGGGTTGCGGTACTGGGCGTTCGAGTGGACGATCTCGCCCCACTCGCCGGCCCAGGCCGCCACGTAGTCGAGGATCCACGCCCCCATCGACGCGCCGTAGCCGTAGCCCCGGGCCATACCGACGTGCTGGGCCCAGCGGGGCTGGAGGTGACCGCGCGACGGGCCGTAGTAGGCGCCGTCGGTGAGCTCGGGGTTGGTGCGCTCCATGCGCTTGTCGCCCTCGTAGCCGGCCATCTCCTTGGTGTAGCCCAGGTCCAGCGCGCTGACGGTGGTGGGGCCGGTCTTCATGCCGCCCCAGATGGTCATGGGGTAGGCCCGCCACTCGGTGGCGAAGCTGGCCAGGCTGTGGGGGCCGAGGACGTGCTCGGCGAGGCGGTCGCCGATGCCGACGCTTCCGAACAGGCGCTTGTCGTGACGCAGCTGCTGGATCTGCTCGATGAACGCCGCCTTGCGCTCCTCGAGCTCGGCGAGCTCGGCGTCGGTCCACTCGGGGTCGGTGGCCTGGTCGAAGACCTTCTTCTCCTTCGCCTCCCGTACCGGGTAGCGGATGGCGGTCGAGCGCTGCTGGGCGACCCGTTCACCCCGCTGGTTGATGTAGAGCGTGTCGCCCCGCTGGAAGCAGGTCGGGCCGGCGAAGCTGGTCTCGGTGACCTTGTAGTCGTACGGCATGCGGTGGCAGACGAGGTGGTCGCCGGGCCGGATCCGGGGTCCGAAGAACCACCACTCGTCACCGCCGAAGATCAGGTGCGAGTTCGGGATCCGACCGACCTGGGCCGGCGAGCAGCCGTGGCTGGTGTCGCAGGCCACCGTGAACGACTGCGGGGCGACCAGCTCGCCGAACCGGCTCTCCTCGGCCCAGCGCCGGTCGTAGTGGAGCGGATTCGGGTAGTGCATGGCCTGCGCCCAACGCCGGATGTCGCTGGCGGTGACGTCGTCGTTCAGCTCGCCTGGGCGCATCGGGACGCCCATGTGCCGGTCGAGGTCGCTGGTGTCGAGCACCGGGGCTCCGGTCTGCTCGTCGGCGGCGTCGGCGTGGTCTGACGTGGTGGTCATGGCGGGCTCCTGTGACAGGGGTCAGGCGGGGTCGCCGGCGGCGGCGAGCCGGGCGGCGGCGATGGCGATGAGCTCGTCGTCGCGGACCTTGGTGTCGCTGCCGGTGGTGGGCAGCTCGCCGGGGGCGAAGAAGAGGACGTGGCGGGGGACCTTGTAGGTGGCGACGCGCTCGGCGAGGAAGGCCCGCAGGTCGTCGGCCGTGATGTCGCTGCCGTCGGCGATCTCGGCGCAGAGGGTGACGACCTCCCCCAGCCGCGGGTCGGGAAGGCCGATGACCTTGGCCCGACGCACGGGTGGGCAGGCCCGCAGGGCGAACTCGAGCTCGGCGGGCGACACGTTGGCGCCGGCCGTCTTGATCATCTCGGTGCGCCGGCCGGTCCAGTGGACGGCGCCGTCGGCGTCCACGTAGCCGGCGTCGCCGGTGCGCAGGAAGCCATCGGCGTCGAGCGACTCCTCGCGCGTCTTGCCGACGTAGCGGTCGATGACCGAGGGACCGGCCAGGGCGATCTCGCCGTCCTCGCCGGGCCCGAGCGCGGCGCCCGTCTCCGGGTCGATGATGCGCAGCCGCACCCCGGGCAACAGGTACCCGGTGCTGGCCTTCATCTCCTCGCGGGTGGCGGACCACCGGTGGCTCACCACGCTGGCGCACGTCTCCGACATGCCGTAGGCGATCGGCATGGTCCACGTGGTGTCGCCGTGGACGGACGGATGGCGGGTGAACACCGACTTGCCGTAGACCTCGCGGAGCGAGGACAGGTCGGTGGTCTCCCAATCCGGGTGCTCCGCCAGCGCGCTGGCCTGGTGGGGAAGCGTGTACGGCTCGGTGACCCGCTCGCGGGCGAGGAGCCGGAGGGCGTCGCCGGCGTCGAAGGTCTCCTGCAACACGACGCAGCCGCCAGCCGCCAGCGTGGGGCCGAGCGCGGTGGTGAGCCCGGCGGTCCAGAACAGCGGCAGGGGCGCCCACAGCCGGGTGTCGGTGGTGCGACGGAAGATCCCGGCGTTGAGCCACGACTGCAGGGCCGGGGCGCGGTGGAGATGGATCATCCCCTTCGGCTCGCTGGTGGTCCCGGAGCTGAACAGGATGAGGCCCGGGTCGCCGGGCGTGACGCGAGCGGCCCGGGCATCGATCACGCCACGGTGTGGGCGGCCGTCGGCGGACAACTCGTCCCACGACGCGTCACCCGCCGCCGCGCTCCACCGCAGATACGGCAACGCTGCCGCACCCACCAGCGCCCCGACCTCGTCGCCGAAGCGGCGGCCGAGCAGCTCGGCCTGGATGAGCACGCCGGCCACGCCCGACCGGTCGAGGAGGTCGACGAGCTCGCCCGGGGTCGAGAAGGTGGAGAGCGGGACGGCGACGCCGCCGGCCAGGGCGATGCCGAAGATCGCCGCCACGGCCTCGGGGCGGTTGCCCATCACGACGCCGACACGCGTGCCGAGGTCGACGTGGCGGGCGACGAGGCCGGCGGCCACCGCCCGCGCCTGCGCCTCGAGGTCGGCGTAGGTCCAGCGCACGGTGGCGCCGCCGCGCAGCGGGTCGTCGAACACCAGCGCCTCGCGGTCGGCGTGACGGCCGCACACCTCGAGGAGGAACCCCCCGAGCGTGAGCGCGCCGACCCCCTCGGCGTCGTCGAGCGACGGACCCTCGAAGGTGGTCATGCCGTGCCGCCGTGGGGGAACAGCCCGGCGAAGCCGACCCGCTCGACCGCATCGGCCAGCCGCCCGGCCGTGGTCTCGGCTCCGAACGGCAGGCGCAGGGCGGGTTGGAGGTGGCGCACGATCACGGAGATGTCGTACTCGTCGCACAACCCGGACGCGCCGTGGAGCTGCTGGGTCACGCGGAGCACGGACCGGGCCGCGTCGACGGCGCCGAGCCGAGCCGCCAGGGCGTCGGCGACGGCGTCGTCGGGCGCGGCGTGGCACCGCCACAACGCGAACTGCGCCAGCTCGTCGACGCCGGCGGCGGCCGACGTGCGCATCGGCCAGCTGGAACTGGACGGCCTGGAACTTCGAGAGCGGCTGGTCGAACTGCACGCGGTCGACCGCGTGCGCGGTGGCGAGCTCCACGGCCGCGCGCAGCGCGCCGGCGATCGACGAACGCGGTCAGGGTGAGGTGGAGTGCGACGTCGACGGGCGCGACGGGGTCACCGTCGGCGACATCGACGGCGAGCTCGCCGACGAAGGGGCCGAGGCGCGTCCCGAGCGGGTGCCCGGCCGGCGTTCCCACGCATCGCCGTGCCGTCGAGGGTCGCCACCCGCCAGCGGTCGAAGACGTCGCCGTGGTCGACGACGGCAGTCGCGGTCGAGCCGCCCGGACGCAGGCGCGAGGGGCGTGGCGAGCACGGCGGGCACGACGGGGTACGGGAGCACCACGGCGCCGGCGGCCCGGCACAGCGCGGCCGCCGCCTCGGCCGATTCTGGGTCTGCGGCCGCATCGAGGTCGCCGGAGCCGAGCTGCGCCAGCACCGCCGCCACCGTGCCCCGTCGCAGCGAAGGATCGGACCTCGGCCCGTCGGGCCAGGTCGACGCCACCGGCGTCGGCGAAGCGCCTTGGCCGCAACGGCCCCGAACTCCTGGGCATCGTCGGAGAGGTGCGGGTTCACCGGCTCGACCTCATCGGGCGGCGCCGATCAGGGCGCGGGAGACGATGATGCGCTGGACCTCGATGGTGCCCGACGCCACGGTGGCCGCCTGTGCGTAACGCCAGTGGTCCTCGACCGCGCCGGCCAGCGGCGCGCCGAGCCCGCTTCGAGACTGCGGTGCTCGAGGACCTGGAACAGCAGCTCGGCCACGGCCTGGTCGCACTGCACGATCGCCAGCCGGGCCGCGCTGGCGGTGGCGTCCTGGGGCTCGCCCCGTTCCTGTTCCTCGACCGTCCGGTACGCCAGCAGCCGCGCGGTCCGGACCTGCACCAGCGCGCCGCGCCCACGCCGGTCGGAGCGCCGGCGGGAGCGCGCCGATGCCGCCCAGCTCTTCGGCGACCAGCGACAGCAGGCGCTCGCACCGGGCGTAACGGGCGATGCCGACCCGCTCGTGGGCCAGGGCCCGCCGGATCACCGACCACCCGTCGCCCACCTCGCCCAGCACCTCGTCGGGTCCGACCTCCACGTCGTCGAAGAACACCTCGTTGAGGTGGTGGCGGCCGAGCATGCTGCGGATGGGTTGCACGGTGACGCCGGCCCGGTCCATCGGCACCAGGAACATGGTGATGCCCTCGTGCTTGCGCGGCCCCTTGGGTCCGACCCGGGCCGCCAGCACGCACCATTGCGCCATCTCGGCGTACGACGTCCAGATCTTCTGCCCTTAGATCCGAACATGGCGGTCTGCTTCGCAGCACCGCGTGCCGGCTGCTCGCTGGCGCTCCCGACGCCGGCCTGGCCCACGTGTTCCCCACCCGCAGGGTGTTGCTGGGCGGTCTGCTTCGCAGCACCGCGTGCCGGCTGCTCGCTGGCGCTCCCGACGCCGGCCTGGCCCACGTGTTCCCCACCCGCAGGGTGTTGCTGGGCGGTCTGCTTCTGCAGCGCCGCGTGCCGGCTGCTCGCTGGCGCTCCCGACGCCGGCCTGACCCAGGACCGCTCCTGATGCCTGCACTGGGTCGGCGCGGGTGGTGAGGGCGGCGAGGTCGGAGCCGGCGTCGGGTTCGCTGAAGCCCTGGCACCAGATGACCTCGCCCCGGGCGATGGGCGGCAGGAACCTGGCCTTCTGCTCGTCGGTGCCGTAGGCCATGATCGCCGGCCCCACCCAGTTGAGGCCCATGTACTGCGCACCCCGCGGCTCGTGGTGGGCCCACATCTCCTCGCGCACCACGGTCTGGTCCCACACCGACCGCCGGCGCCGCCGTACTCCTCGGGCCACGACAGGGTCAGCAGGCCCTCGTCGGCCAGCCGGCGGCAGAACCGCTGGGCGAGGGCGAGGTCGGACGGGTCGTCGGAGAACGCACCGAGCCAGCCGGCGGGGATCTCCTCGGCGATCAGCGCCCGCAGGCGGTCCGCAGCGCCTCGGCCCGGTCACCGAGCTCGTAGTCCACGCCCACCCCCCTCGCCGTGCGTGCCGATCGGTCCATGGTGGATCATACGAACATGACATCGGTGTCCGAAATGCCTGCCCTGGTCGGGGACGTCCTCGGCGCGACGCTCGCGGCCGACCCCGACCGGGAAGCGCTCGTCACCCGCAACGTCCGGTGGAGCTACCGCCAGCTCGACGACGCCTGCGCCCGGGCGGCGGCGGCGCTCGCCTCGCTCGGCGTCGGCGCCGGCGATCGCGTGGCCGCCACCCTCCCCAACGACGCCGACATCATCGTGGCCTTCCACGGCGCCATGCGCCTCGGTGCCGTCTGGGTCGGCGTGAACCAAGCCCTGGCGCCGCCCGAGAAGGCGTTCCTGCTGGGCGACTCCGGCGCATCGCTGCTGCTGTGCGACCCCGACACCGAGGCGTCGCTCGCCCACCAGCGCGGCGACCTCGCCGAGCTGCGAACGATCGTGGATCTGCCCACCTGGCAGGAGACGTGGGCGGCGGCGACCCCCGCCCGGGACCTCGGCCCCGTGGACCCCGACGCTCCCGCCGGGCTGGCGTACACCAGCGGCACCACGGGCCGACCCAAGGGCGCCATCCATTCGCAGCGGAACCTGTTGCTGCCCGGTGCGGTCCTGGCCCACACCCGGGGATACGGGCCCGACACCCGCAAGGGCGACTGCCTGCCGCTCACGATCCTGAACATGGTGGTCCTCACCACGCTGCTGACCGCCCAGGCCGGCGCCACCGCGGTGATCATGGACCAGATCTACGCCGAGGGCATCGCCGACTGGATCGAGCGCGAGCGTGTCACGGTGTGGAACGGCCCGCCCGCCATCCTCCACACGCTGGCGGCGTCGGACGACGTTCCGGCGGCGGCGCTCGCCAGCCTGGAGGAGGTGTGGTCGGGCGGCTCGGACCTGCCCGAGGCGCTCCGCCAGCGGTTCGCCGCGCAAGTTCGGGCTGCCGATCATCGGGACCTACGGCCTGACCGAGGCTCCTACCGTGGTCAGCATCGACCCACCCGACGGCGCCCACGTCGCCGGTGCCAGCGGACGCGTCCTGCCCCACCTCGACGTACGGGTCCTCGACGACGACGGACGACCGGCACCCCCGGGCGAGGTGGGCGAGCTGTGCCTCGCGCCCGCCGCCACCGGCCCGTTCGCCGGCCGGTACACGCCGCTGATCGGGTACTGGAACCGGCCCGAGGCCACCGCGGCGGTCACAGCCGGGGGCGTCATCCACACCGGAGACGTCGGTGTCGTCGACGACGACGGGTGGTTGTCGGTGCGGGACCGCAAGAACCTCGTCATCGTGCGGGGCGGTGCCAACGTCTACCCGGCCGAGGTGGAGCGGGTGTTGCACGCCGTCGACGGCGTGGCGGGCAGCGCCGTGGCCGGCATCGCCGACGAGCGCCTCGGTGAACGGGTGGTGGCGGCCGTCGAGCTCGACGAGGGCGCCACCGTGTCGGCCGACGAGCTGGCCGAGCGTTGCCGGGCCGAGCTGGCCCGCTACAAGGTGCCCGAGCGGATCGTGGTGGTGACGGCGCTGCCCCGCAACGCCATGGGCAAGGTCGACCGCACGGCCGTCGCCGCGCTGTTCGACGGCTGAGCCCGTCACGGCGCCACCCGCAGCGTGCTCCCGTCCACGGCCACGCACGCTCCCGACATCCAACTGGCGTGCCTCGACGCCAGGAAGCAGATGACGGCCGAGACCTCGGCGGGGCGGCCGAAGCGGCCGGCGGCCACCGGGTCCTTGGCCATCGTCGCCTCGAACACGGCGTCGGCGGTGGTCCCCGTCCGCTCGGCGGCGCGCTCGGCGGCGGCGACCGTGCCCTCCGTCAACGTGACGCCGGGGACGACGCAGTTCGTCATCACGCCCTCGGCCGAGTAGGCGCGGGCGAAGCTCTTGGTGAGGTTGATCAACGCCGCCTTCGCCGCCCCGTAGGCCGCGTACGCCGGGTCGGGTTCCCGGCCGTAGGTGGAGGCCACGTTCACGATCCGACCCCACCCCGCCCTGCGCATGGGCTCCACCGCCGCCACGGAGAGATCGGCGGCGGCGAAGAAGTCGACGTCGAAGGCGGCCCGCCACCGCTCGTCGGTCATGCGGTCGAGGCGAGAGGCCGTGGCGCCGCCGGCGTTGTTCACGAGCACGTCCAGGCGACCGAAGCTCTCCATCGCGGCTGACACCACGGCGGCGGCCGCTCCGTTCGAGGCGACGTCGATCGGCACCGCCACGACGCTCCCCGGCCCGGTGGCCTCGGCCCGCAGGGACTCGAGGTCGGCGGCGGTCCGGGCGCAGGCCACCACGTGGGCACCCTCGGCGGCGAGGTCGATCGCCACCTGCCGGCCGATGCCCCGGCCGGCGCCGGTGACCACGGCCACCCGGTCGGCCAACCCCATGTCCACGGCGGGACGCTACCATCCCTGACGTGAGCGTCACATTTGCCGCGGGGCGGTCCCGAACGGCGTGCATCGACGGGGTGGCGATCCCTGACGCACCGGATCTCGACCGCCTCCGGCGGGATCGCTCCGTCCGGCTCCGGGCCGGGATGGAGGCGAACGGGGCCGACGCCCTCCTGCTGCTCGGCACCAGTGCGGTGCACTACGCCACCGGCGCGGCGATGCCCACGGTCGACCCCGGCCAGGCCACGCTCCTGCGCCCCGTCGCGCTCGGTGCTCGCCGACGACCCGGTGCCCCACCTGTTCACGCCCTACCCCGACGGTGCCGACGGACGCCTCCCTGCCGACCACGTCCACCCCCCGCTCTTCGTCGACGTCGACGAGGCCGTGCCCACCATCGCCACCACGCTGTCCGGCGTGTTCGACCCGGAGGCCCGGCTGGCGGTCGACGAGATCACGCCTCCGCTCGAAGAGGCCCTCGCCGGCCGGGACCTGGGGAACGGCGCCAGCCTCCTGGCCGGTGTCCGCCTCGTGAAGACCCCCGACGAGCTCGCCTGCATGCGTCGGGCCCAGCAGATCAACGAGGCCGCCATGGCCGAGGTGCAGCCGCTGGCCCGCCCCGGGGCCCGCCAGAGCGACCTCACCGGCGCCCTGGTACGGCACGCCTTCGCGCTGGGAGCCACGGGCGCCGGCATCGACGCCATCTGGCAGGTCATGCCCGACTCGCGGGCCGACGGCCCCTGGACCGTGCACGGCGACGTCGCCTATCCCACACCCACGACCGACCGCCTCCTGCGCCGCGGCGACGTCCTGTGGGTCGACAGCGGACTCCTCTACGAGGGCTACGCCTCCGACTTCGGCCGCACCTGGATCGTCGATGCCGACCCCTCGCCGGCCCAGCAGGCGCAGTTCGAGCGGTGGTGGTCGGTGATGGACGCCACCCTCGCCACTGTGCGGCCCGGTGCGACGGGCGCCGAGCTGTGCGCCGCCGGACGGACGGCCGACCCGGTCAGCGCCGCCGATGGGTCGAAGCCCTGGCTCGAGCACTTCTACCTGGTGCACGGGTTGGGGGTGGACTCGGCCGAGATGCCGCTCCTCGGCACCGACCTGGGCGAGGACTTCGATCGCTCGGTCGTCCTGACCCCGGGAATGGTGCTGGTCCTCGAACCCGTGATCTGGGACGAGGGCGAGGGCGGCTACCGGGCCGAGGACATCGTCGTGGTCACCGACGACGGATGGGCACCGCTGTCGGACCACCCGTACACCCCGTTCACGCCCCCGCGAGGGGAACGATGAGCGGGCCGGGGCTCGCGGCGCTGCCCGAGGGCGGCCGGGTCGACTTCTCCGAGCTGCGGCGCGAGCGGCAAGCCCGTCTCTACCGCCAGATGGCGGACGCGGACCTCGACATCATGTTCCTGGGCCGGCCGGGGAACATCGCCTTCGCCAGCGGCATCCGCCAGCTCTGGACGGCCGGGTCCCGACCCTTCTCGCCGGCGTGCGTGGTGGTCCGCGCCGACCGGCGCATCCACGTGCTGGCGACCTGGGACGAGGGGGTCCCCGACGACATCCCGCACGAGCAGCTCTTCGGCCTGTCGTGGAACCCCAGCACCGCCGCCGGCCACATCCGCGCCGTCCCCGGCCTCGACCGGGCCCGGCGCATCGGCGCCGACGGCACCAGCGTGAGCTTCCGGCGTCTCGTCGCCACTGCGGCCCCGCGGGCCGAGCTGGTGGATGCCCGAGCCCTGATCGACGCCGCCCGGGCCGTCAAGGGGCCGGACGAGCTGCTCACCCTCGAGACGGCCTGCGCCCTCGCCGAATCCGGGCTCGACGCCATGCGCACCGCCCTCCGCCCCGGGATCACCACGCGTACCCTCGCCGGCGTCCACGCCGAGCGCGTCGCTCGCCTGGGCGCCCCGGTGGTGCCCGACGACGGTGCGGCCCGTGCCACCGCCGGCGGCTACCGCTCCATCCTCGACGACCGCCCCCTCACGTCCGGTGAGCTCGTCGCACTGGCCCCCACGGCGTCCTACGCCGGCTACGAGGGCACGATCGCCCGCACCGTCGCCGTCGGTGGCGACCCCACGGATGCGCAGGGTGCGCTGGGCACCCGCTGTCGACAGGCGCTCGACGCGGTCGTCGCCGCCTGCCGGCCGGGTTGCACCGGACGAGACCTCCTCGACGCCTGGGCGGCAGCGGGCGGCGACGACCAGCTCCCCGTCCCCCTGGCCCACGGCCTCGGGCTCGGCATGGAGCCGCCCCTCGTCGGCATGGGCCTCGGCGGCGCCGTCGTGCTCCAGGCCGGCACCGTCCTGGCGGTCCAGGGATGGTGCTCCGACACCGGCATCGGCGGCTGGTTCGAGCGAGACGTCGTCGTCGTCGACGACGAACCCCAGATGCTCTCCCGGTGGGGCCGCGGGTGAGACCGACCACTTCTCCGACACGCGTGTCAGGGTTAGGCTCGCCGCCATGACGGTCGCGCCCGACGAGGATCCCGACGCGGTGCGGGCGCAGGTCACGGTGGAGTTCGACCACCACGATCCGGCCTTCCACGCCGACCGGCACCAGCGCTGGGCATCGCTGCGTGAGACCTGTCCCGTGGCGTGGAACCCGCAGCATGGCGGCTTCTGGGCCGTGGCCGGCTACGACGAGGTGGCCACCGTCTCCCGCGACAACGAGGTGTTCTGCTCGGCCTACGAGCCCGGCGCCGCCGACGGCATCGACTACCTCGGCATCGCCGGCATCCCCCGATTGCGCGGCATCCCGCCGGCCGGCATCGCCGAAGTCGAGGGCGCGCACCACGCCGAGCTGCGCCGGGCCATGAACCCGTTCCTGCTGCCCGCCGCGGTGGCGGCGCACGAGCCCCTGGTCCGCGACGCCGCCCGATGGTTCCTCGACCAGCACGTCGAGTCGGGCTCCATCGACCTCGTCGACGACTACGCCAGCCCGGTGCCGGCAGTGCTCGACGATGGCGATCATCGGCCTGCCCCTCGACGACTGGAAGGCCTACGCCGACCTGTTCCACGCCACCATCGCCCGCCGGCCCGGTGACCCGATCCACCAGGCGGCGATCGCCCGGGTCCCCGAGATGCTGGCCCGGCTGCAGGAGGAGGCCGACCGACGCCGCCGCGACCCGCAGGACGACCTGCTCACCGCGGTGGTGCAGCTCGAGCGCGGCGGCGAACCGCTCGACGACGCCACCGTCACGTCGGTGCTCTGGAACCTGGTCGGCGGCGGGGTCGACACCACGGCGTCGCTCACCTCGCTGTCGCTGCTCCACCTCGCCGAACACCCCGACCAGCGCCAGCGGCTGGCCGACGACCCCGACCTCATGCCCGCCGCCACCGAGGAGTTCCTCCGCTACTTCTCCGTGAACGAGACCCTCACGCGCACCGTGGCGCGCAGCACCGTCCTCGGCGGTGTCCCGCTCGAAGCCGGTGACCGAGTGCTGTTCAGCTGGCTCTCGGCCAATCGCGACGAGCGCACGTTCCCCGACGCCGACGACGTGGTCCTCGACCGAGCCCCCAACCCTCACCTGGCGTTCGGGGTCGGCGCCCACCGCTGCATCGGCATGCACGTGGCCCGCTCCACGTTCCGCATCCTGGTGCGCGAGGTGCTCGACCGAATCCCCGACTACCAGGTCGCCGAGCCGGTCCAGCACTACGCCGGCAACCCCATGCTCAACGGGCTGGTCGCCCTCCCGGTGTCGTTCACCGCCGGCCCCCGGCTCGGCCCCCCGTCCCGGCCGTTCTGATGGACCGCCGTGCCGCCGGCGCGGAATGGGCCGGCACCGACGCCGGACCCACGTTCCCCGACCACGTCCCTACGGTGGCGGGTCTGCTGCGCCATGCGGTCGAGCATCACCCCGAGCACCTCGCTGTCGCCACGCCGGACGAACGCCTGACCTACGTGGAGCTCGACCGTCGGTCCCGGGCGCTCGCCGCCCGCCTCGTGGCGCTGGGCGTCGGCAAGGGAGCCCACGTCGGGATCCTGCTGCCCAACGGCGTCGGCTGGGTCCTGTCCTGGGCGGCCGTGACCCGGATCGGAGCCGTGGCCACCCCCGTCAACACGTTCTCCAAGACCCCCGAGCTGGCCACGATGCTGCGCCACGCCGACGTGCAGGTCCTCATCGCCACCCCGCGCTTCGAGCCCCACGACTACGCCGAGCGGCTCCTCGCCATCGCCCCGGAGCTGGCTGACTCCCGCGCCCCCGAGCCCCTCCTGCTGCCGACGCTCCCCCAGCTCCGCCACGTGCTGGTCTGGGAGGACGACGCCGACCTGGCGTGGGCCGACACCGGGGTCGGTGCCGGCCTCGACGACCCGATCGACGACCGGATGGACCGCATCGTCTCCGGCATGGAGGACGACACGGTCCCCGCCGACCCCATGCTCATCACCTACACGTCGGGGTCCACGGGCGAGCCCAAGGGCGTGGTCCACGGCCACGGTCCCTTCCTGCGCCACGCTCGCAACCTCGCCGCCATGTCGGGCATCGGACCCGACGACCGGATCTGGACCCCGATGCCCTTGTGCTGGGTGGGTGGGTTCTCGTTCACCCTGCTGCGGGCCCTGTCGGTCGGCGCCGCCTTCGTCACCCAGGAGCGGCCTCGTCGCCGACGTCGCGCCTCGCGCTGCTCGAGCGGGAGCGGGTGACCTGCGTCAGCGCCTGGCCCTCGATCGGCGCCACCCTCACCGCCGATCCCGCCTACCCGGACACCGACCTGTCGGCGTTGCGCCTGGGCACCTTCTGACGAAGGGCGGTCACCGCGTACCGGCCCGCGGACCCCACCCTCGGCGTCACGTCGCTCGGCATGTCCGAGACCGGCGGTCCCCACACCTTCTGGACCATCGAGGACGACCTCCACGGTTCGCCCGAGCCGTGCCGCGGCTCGTTCGGCCACGAGGTCCCCGGGGTGTGGCACCGCATCGTCGACGCCGACGGCCACGACGTCGCCGAGGGCACCGAGGGCGAGGTCCTGGTGCGGGGGTACAGCGTGATGCTCGGGCTCCACAAGCACGAGCGGGACGAGGTGTTCGACGCCGACGGCTGGCTACACACCGGCGACCGGGGCCTGTTCCGCGACGGCTGGTTCTTCTTCACCGGGCGCCAGTCCGACCTGATCAAGGCCAAGGGGTCGAACGTGTCGCCGGCCGAGGTCGAGCGCGCCCTGGTCGGCCTCGACGGTGTCCGCCAGGCCTTCGTGTTCGGCGTCGACCACCCCGAGCGGGGCCAGGACGTCGTGGCGCTGGTGGTGCCCGACCAGGGCCCGGCCGCTGTGGTCGACACCGACCACATCCGCACCGAGCTCCGCGAGCTCCTGTCGTCGTACAAGCTGCCCCGCCACGTCTTCGCCATCGAGGCCGGCGACGTCCCCTACCTGACCAGCCAGAAGCCCGACCGCCGCTCGCTCGCCGCCGTGGCGTGCCGGCTGACCGCCGGATCGTCCGACCGATGAGCGACCGCACCCCCGCGTCCGCGCCCCGCGGCGACGCCCGCAACCGGGGCGGCCAACCGGCACAGGAACGCCAGCTGCGCCGGGCCGGCAAGCGCAATGTGGCCCGCCTCCTCGATGCCGCCCTGGTGGTCTTCGCCGAGCGGGGTTACCACGCCGCCCGGGTCGACGACGTCTGCGAGGAGGCCGACGTCTCGCACGGCACCTTCTACCTGTACTTCTCCTCGAAGGACGACCTGTTCCGCACCCTGGTCGACGACGTGGTGACCGAGATGCGCGAGCTGGCCGGCGAGCTGCCCCCCATCGGGGCCGGCGCCACCGGCTACCGGGCGCTGCGCTCCTGGCTCGAGGACTTCCACGACCTGTACGCCCGCTACCTCCCGATCATCCAGGCGTGGAACGAGGCCAACGCATCCGACGCCGACCTCGCCCGCCAGGGCGCACGCGTGCTGCGCCGCTTCATCGACCGCCTCGTGGAGCGCGTCGAGGAGAACGACCCCGTCCCGGTTCCCGATCCGTCGGCCGCCGCCCTCGCCATGGTGGCGATGGTCGAGCGGTCGATCACGTACGCGCTGGTCGGCCTGGTCCGCGTCGACCGCGACCAGATCCTCGACACGCTGGCCGGCATCCTCCACGTGGGCCTGTTCGGCGGACGGCGGGCACCACGGCCCCGATGACGGCCTGGTTCGACGACGCCGAGCGCGCCGTGGTGGCCGCGGCGCTCGACGAGCAGGTGCCGGGCGCGTCGGCGCTGGGCGCCGTCGACTACGTCGAGCAGCTCCTCACCGCGCTCGATCACGACCCGCCCCGCATCTGGGCTGCGCCCGGCGCGTGGGCCGGCGACGGACCGGCGTGGCTGGACCTCGGCCCGTGGGAGCGCCATGCCTGGGCGCAGCGCATCGACGAGCTCCGCGCGGTGTACCGCCGGCTGCTCGACGGCGACCCCGTCCCGGGCGACGACGACGTGATCCACGCCCACGCCTGCGAGGCCACCTACGGCGACCCGGCCTACGGCGGGAACCGCGACGCCGGCGGCTGGCAGCGCATCGACTTCCCCCGTCCCCTGTTCCCTCCGGCGACCCGACGGCCGTGACCGACTGCGACGTCGTCGTCATCGGCTCGGGACCGGGCGGCGCCACGGTGGCGGACGTGCTCACCGCGGCCGGCTGGTCGGTGGTCATCCTGGAGAAGGGCCGCAACCACCTGATCGACCTGGCCGCGCCGCACGAACCGCTCCGTCACTTCGCCAACGACGAGATCGCGGCCCACCGCCGGCACCTGCTCGGCCCCGACCCGCGGCTCGAACCCCGCACCTACCGCCGGACGGCCGCCGACGGCGATCGCCTGCTGACCGGTGAGGTCAACAACCTGCCGTCCACCGTCGGGGGCGGCGGCGTCCACGCCGACGCCAAGCTGCCCCGCTTCCGCGAGGAGGACTTCCGGCTGCGTAGCGCCCGCGGTCCCGTCGACGGCGCCGCGGTGGACGACTGGCCGCTCACCTACGACGACCTCGAGCCCCACTACACCGCGGTCGAGCGGGCCTTCGGCGTCGCCGGCGAGCATGGAGCGAACCCTTTCGCCGCGCCTCGGCAGGCGCCGTTCCCGATGCCGCCGGGCGACGACATGCCGATGGCGCTGGTGAGCGCCGCCGCCGCCGAGCGCGCCGGCCTGCACCCCTACCGGGCGCCCACCGGGGTGAACAGCACGCCGTACGACGGTCGGCCGACCTGCGTCGACTGCGGGTTCTGCGGCGGCTACGGGTGCCCGATCCATGCCAAGGGCGATCCCGTCTCGGCCCTGCAGCGGGCGTTGCGCACCGGGCGCTGCACCATCGTCCCCGAGGCCTACGTCATCGACATCACCCGCGACCGCACCGGGCGGCAGGCCACCGGGGTCCGCTATCTCGACCTCACCGGCTACCCGGATCCTCCGGCGCGCGAGCTGCGGGCCGGCCGGGCCGTGGTGGTGGCCGCGGGCGCCTTCGAGACGCCCCGGCTGCTCCTGCGGACCGGGCTGGGCGGCGACCTGGTCGGCCGGAACCTGACGTTCCACTTCCAGACGTTCACCGTCGGCATCTTCCCCGACGCCACCGGCGGCGAGCGGGGTCGCAGCGTCACCCACCTGCACGACGACTTCATGGTCGACACCGCCGAGATGCGATCGGTCGCTCGCGACGCCGGTCTGCCCTGGGTGCGCGGTGGGGTGGTCGAGCACGGGTCGGGCCCCGGGCCGATCGACGAGGCGATGACGGCACCCCGGGGCGGCGCCCACCACGCCGCCATGGCCGACAGCGCCCTGCGGCGGCGGCTGTGGGTCCTCACCGCGCAGGGCGAGGACCTCCCCCAGCCGGCGAACCGGGTCGACCTCGACCCGTCCGTGCGCGACGCCTGGGGCTTCCCGGCCGGACGGGTGACGTACGCGCCCCACCGCCACGAGCTCGTCGCCTCCGAGCACATGGCGGCGCGGCACGAAGCGGTGCTGCTCGACGCCGGCGCGCAGGCCGCGTTCTCGGCCACGTCGCCGCCGCAGCACGACATCGAGCTGCACGCCGCCGCCAGTCCGCTCGGCGTGACGCCGGCCAGCCGGCACGTGATGGGGACGGCACGCATGGGTACCGATCCGGCGACCTCGGTGGTGTCCCCCGATCAGCGCCTGTGGGACGTCGACAACGTGTTGGTGTGCGACTCGTCGGTGTTCGTGACCGCGGCCGGTTACAACCCGACGCTCACCCTCGCCGCGCTCGCCCACCGGGCGGCCGGCCGGTTGGCCGGCACGGCTGCGGACGCCGGCCGGCAGGGGCCAGCGTGACAGACTGACACCACTGTCAGATACGGAGGAGCGACATGGCTGGGTTGTGCGAGGGACGGGTGGCGATCGTGACGGGGGCCGGGCGCGGCATCGGACGTGAACACGCCCTGATGCTGGCGTCCGAGGGCGCCAAGGTGGTGGTGAACGACCTCGGCGGCGACGCCGACGGCACCGGCGCCGACGAGGCACCGGCCAAACAGGTCGTGGCCGAGATCGAGGCCCTGGGCGGCGAGGCGATCGTCAACGGCGCCGACGTCACCGACTTCGACCAGGCCGGCGAGATGGTCGCCCAGGCCATCGACGCCTTCGGCCGGCTCGACGTGCTGGTGAACAACGCCGGCATCCTCCGCGACCGCATGATCTTCTCGATGACCGAG
The DNA here is from genome assembly GCA_963811245.1 of uncultured Acidimicrobiaceae bacterium. GTDB lineage: Bacteria > Actinomycetota > Acidimicrobiia > Acidimicrobiales > Salinilacustritrichaceae > Salinilacustrithrix. The sequence continues at coordinate 570,777 of CAWEQL010000007.1, read as the reverse complement.
GCCGAATGGGACGCCGTCGTGGCCGTCCACATGAAGGGCCACTTCTGCCCCAGCCGCCACGCCGCCGCCCACTGGCGTGAGCGCTCCAAGGCGGGCGAGACCGTCGACGCCCGCATCATCAACACCGCGTCCCCGTCCGGCCTGTACGGCAACGTGGGCCAGGTCAACTACGGGGCAGCCAAGGCCGGCATCGCCGCCATGACGCTGGTGGGAGCCCTCGAGCTCGGCCGCTACGGCGTCACCGTCAACTGCCTGGCGCCCACCGCCATCACCCGGCTGGTGGCGCCGCTCATGGGCGGCGAGGAGAACATCCCCGACGAGACCAAGGAGGCGCTCGGTCCCCGCTGGATCGCCGCGGTCGCCACCTGGTTGGCCAGCCCGGCCTCGGCCGCGGTCACCGGACGGGTCTTCGATGTCCGGGGCGACACCGTCGCCGTGGTCGAGGGGTGGCACCGGGGTCCCGACGGCACCAACCCGGGGACGCCGGAGGGGGTGGGTGCCGTGCTCACCGACCTCGTCGGAGCCGCCCGCCCCAACGCCGACCTCGACGGCCGCGACGACCCCGACCGCTACGCGGTGGGCTGAACGGTCGTGGCCACCGCACCGCTCCTGGTGGCCGCGGGCGCCCTGCGCCGTCGCCGCAGCTGGTAGCAGCGCATCGGCGTGAGCTCGATGCGATCGCTGCGGCCACCACTCCTAGGTGCCGAGCTCAGTCGGGGGTGACGGGACGGAAGGCGACGTCGAGCAGCTCGATGAGCTGACCGTCGGGATCGCGGACGAGGACGACCCGGCGCAGGTCGGTGTCGTCGAGCACCTCGCCACCGTGTTCGACCACGACGGCCTTGGCGGCGGCGACGTCGTCGACCCCGATCGAGAGGTGGGTGAGGCCGGTGTCGGTCATGGCCCGCTCCACGGGGGGCGAGGGGTGGTGGGCGTAGGCCAGCAGCTCGAGGACGAACGGTCCGTTGGTGAGGTAGGCGACGCGCAGCCCCACCGGTGGCGTCACGCGCACCAGCCGGTGCATCGGCTCGTCGGGGATGTCCATGGTCGTCGTCTCGGTGAAGCCGAGGGCGGTGTAGAAGCGGATCGAGCGGTCGAGGTCGGTGACGCGCTGACCGACGTGGTTGACGATCACGTGGGCTCTCCCATGGTGGTGCGGCCGAGCGCCCGGGCCGCCTCGGGCACGAACGGTTCGGGGACGAAGGGGCCGGTGCTGGTGGAACGCAGCTCGAGCTCGGGCAGCACGACCGACGGGTCGAGCGTGTCGAGCCACACCACGGCGGCGGCGACGTGGTCGGCGTCGAGGGCGTGCATCGGGAAGTGGACGTCGTCGAGCATGGGGGTGGCCACCGGCGCCGGCGTCACCAGGTGGACGGCGATGCCGTCGCGCTCGACCTCCCGCAGGAGCGCTGCCGCGAAGGCGTTGAGCCCAGCCTTCGACGCCGAGTACGCCGCCTTGCCGGGTTGGGGCGCATGGGCCGACGACGACGACAGGAAGACGATCCGGCCGCCCGCCGGCATCGTGGGGAGTACGGCGTGGGTGACGAGGAAGGACGAGCGCAGGTTGGCCCGCACGACCGCATCGAAGGTGGCGATGGTCTCCTTGCGCACGAACGTGCCGGCCATCATCCCGGCGGCGTGGACCAGCAGGTCGACGGGTCCGGCCGCTGACACCACGTCTTCGACCTGGCGCTCGTCGGCGGTGTCGCCGGCGACCCACCGCGCCCCGATGCCGTCGGCGGCCTCGGCGAGCGGGCCCTCCCGCCGGGCGTTGAGGACCACGTCGTAGCCCCGGGCGACCAGATCACGCCCGACGGCGAGGCCGATGCCGCTGCTGCCGCCCGTGACGAGCGCCCGGCGAGGTCGCGGGTCCGGATCACGGGTGCGGTCGGTCATGCCACCAGCCCGATGCGCTCGGCGACCCGCTGGCGGTGGACCTCGGCCGTTCCCAGCACGACGGACGACGCCGTGGCCCGCTTCACGAAGAGGTGCATGTCGTGCTCCCACGTGAAACCGAGACCGCCGAGGAGCTGGATCCCCTCGGTGGCCAGCAGGGCGGCGCAGTCGCCGGCGAGGGCCTTGGCGGTGGAGGCCGCCACCGCCCGACCGGGATCGTCCTCGTCGACGGCGGCTGCGGCGACGAGCACGGCGGCGCGCGCCGCTTCGAGGGCGAGGTAGGCGTCGGCCAGGCGATGCTTCACCGCCTGGAAGGACCCGATGGGGACACCGAACTGCACGCGGGTCTTGGCGTGGTCGAGGGTCAGGTCGAAGATGGCGCCGCAGGTGCCGACCAGCTCGGCGGCGAGCAGGGTGACGCTCTCGTCCGCCGCAACGGCCAGGCCCCGGGCCACCGCCGGTTCACCCGGCGGGCCCAACGCGTCGTCGGCGTCGACCCGGACGCCGGCCAGCTCGATGGTGGCGAGGCGTCGGGTGGTGTCGAGCGACCGGACCGGCGTCACCCGGACCCCTGGGGAGCCGACGGGGACCACGAAGACCCCGATGCCGCCGGCACCGACGGTTGCCGGGACCACGAGGAGGTCGACGGCCGGTGCCTCGATCACGGTGCGGGCCGTGCCGTCGAGCCGCCAGCTGCCGTCGCCGCGCCGGACGGCGACGGTCCCGAGCTGGTCCGCGGTCCCGGCGCTGCCGTCGGCGCGCAGCAGGTCGGCCAGCGCGACGGTGGCCGTGGTGGCGCCGGTGGCCACGGCCCCCAGCCAGCGGATGCGCTGCTCGGGCGTGGCCAGGGCCAGCACCGTCGGCACGAACAAGGCCACGGTCGGGAACAGCGGTCCGCCCACGACCGCACGGCCGGCCTCCTCCAGCACCAGGGCGGCCTCGACCGTGCCGTACCCGATGCCGCCGTCCGCCTCGGGAACCCGCAGGGCGGGCCAGTCGAGCGCCACCATGCGCGCCCACAAGGCGTCGTCACCGATGCCCTCTTCGGCCCGGTGGCGCATGGCGGCCGCCGGCCACTCCCGGGCGAGCACCTCGCGAACCGCCGCCGCCAGCGCCGCCTGGTCGTCGGAGCGCTCGAGGTCCACGACCCTCAGCCCCGCTGCGGCATGGCCCGCAGCATGGAGTCCTGCACGAACGACGCCACATGGCGGCCGTCGGCGGTGTGCACGACGGCGCGGCCGTGGGCCCGGCCCTCACCGGCGTGGGTGCTCTCGTGCGACAGCAGCAACCACTCACCGGCGTCGAAGCGCTCGTGGAAGCTGAGCGTGTGCGTGAGCACCGTGGTGGCCACGGTGACGTGGGCCATCGTCTGGTCGAGCCCCTCGTGCGGTCGCATGGCGGTGCCGATGAGGAACCCGTCGCTCGCATAGGCGAGCATCGCCTGGGCGATGGCGTCCTCCGCCGGCGCGCCCGGGAACCGGGTCCACACCCCGAGCTCGGCCGGCCCGACGTCGGCATCGGTGAGCTGCACACCGCCGACGGTGACCACCTGCCACCACCCGTCCGCCGGATCGGCGGGCGGTGTCGCCCCGTCGGGCATCGGCACCTGGTGGGTGACCAGGTCGTCGTCGGGCGCGTCGAGCAGCACGAGCGACCGGCAGCACAGCCGGTCGCCCTGCTCGACAGAGACGGTGGCGCTGGAGAAGCTGCGTCCGTCGTGCATGGGCTCGACGCGCACGGTGACGCCCTGGTCGCGGTCCCCGCCCCGGGCGAACACGGTCTGCACCGACCGCACCCGCTTGCCGGCGGTGCTACGGGAGGCGGCGACGATGGTCTGCGCCAGCAGCTGGCCGCCGAAGATCACGCCGTGGCCCTCGCCGGTGTTCGTGCCCGTCCACGTGCCGTCAGGTCCCGGCGTCAGGTCGAGGGCGCCCAGGAACTCGGCGAGCTCGTCCTGGCCGGCGGTCTCGGTGGCGGTCATCTCGTCTCCTGTGCGATTTCGGCGCGGTCGATCTGACAGTGGCGTCAGCAACGGTAGCCCACCGGTCCGTCGCGCCCCCGCCCGACGCAGCGGTGCCGGCGGGGCCACCTCGCTACCGTCGGTGCCACCGTCCGCCGTCCGCCTCGACAGGCGCCTCCATCACGAAAGCATCGCCATGACCGACGTCGTCGAAGTGCTGCGGGCCGTGATCCCGGCCGAGCTCGTCCACCCCGGGGGCGACGCCAACGCCGACCTGCACCACGACGAGGCGCTGGGCGTCACGCCGGTGGTGCCGGCGTGCGTGGTCACGCCCAGCTCCGAGGCCGAGGTGGCGGCCGTCCTGGCGGCGTGCGACGACCGGCGCATCCCCGTCACGCCCCGCGGGAGCGGGACCGGTCTGTCGGGGGCCGCCGTCCCCGACGCGGCCGGCGTCCTGCTGTCGCTCGAGCGGATGGACGAGATCATCGAGATCGACACCGAGAACCTCGTGGCGGTGGTGCAGCCGGGCGTGACGCTGGAAGCGCTCGACGCCGCCCTCGCCCCGCTCGGTCTCGTCTATCCCGTGTTCCCCGGCGAGTACACCGCCAGCCTCGGCGGGAACGTGGCCACCAACGCCGGTGGCATGCGAGCGGTGAAGTACGGCGTCACCCGCCACCAGGTGCTGGGGCTGCGCGCCGTCCTGGCCTCCGGTGAGGTGATCAGCACCGGCGGCCGGTACGTCAAGGGCTCCACCGGCTACGACCTCACCCAGCTCGTCATCGGTTCCGAGGGCACGCTCGCCGTGGTCACCGAGGCGACGCTGCGGCTGTATCCCCGACCCGAGCACCAGGCGACCGTGCTCGCCCCGTTCACCACGCTGGACGGGATCACGCGCGCCGTGCCCCGCATCGTGGCCAGCGGCATCGGCCCCATGATCCTCGAGTACATCGACCTGATGACCATGGCGGCGATGACCGCCAACCTCGGCGTGGAGCTCGGCGTCCCCGACGACGTCAAGGACCGGGCGCTCGCCTACCTGGTGGTGCAGCTCGAGGACCGGGACGAGCAGCGCCTCGAAGCCGACGTGGTCTCGTTGGCCGGCCACATCGCCGAGCTCGGCGCCATCGACGTGTACGTGCTTCCCGACGCCGCCGCGACCCAGCTCGTCGAGGCGCGCGAGAAGGCGTTCTGGCTGGCGAAGGGCGCCGGCGCCGACGACATCGTCGACGTCGTGGTGCCGCGGGCGTCGATCGACGAGTTCATGACCGGCGTCGCCGGCCTGGCCCAGGATCACCAGGCCTTCGTCGCGGGGTGCGGCCACGCCGGCGACGGGAACGTGCACCTGTCGGTGTTCCAGCCCGATGCCGAGAAGCGCCACGCGTTGATGCACGAGCTGTTCGCCTTCGGCATGTCCCTCGGCGGCGCCATCTCCGGCGAGCACGGACTGGGCCGGACCAAGGCCACCTACTTCGCCGCCCTCGAGGATCCGATCAAGCTGGCGCTCATGCGGCGGATCAAGGCGGCCTTCGACCCCCACGGCATCCTCAACCCCGGCGCCGTGTTCGTCGACGACCCCATGTCCTGACGGCTCCGCCGTCGATCATGCATGAGCCGGCGCCCAGCCGGTTACGAGCAATGGCATGACGACGACGACGTACGGCTCATCGACCCACGACACCGCGGCCGTCCGTCCCTACCAGTTGCTCGCCGGGTTGCAGGTCGCCGACGTCGCCACCACGTCGTTCATCCTCGCCCAGTTCTCCGCCCGGGCCGAGGGCAACCCGGTCATCGCCGCGTTCATCCACCACGGCGGCCTCGGCGTGGCGATGATGACCCTGCTCGTGTTCAAGCTCTCGGTCGTCTACGTGCTCTACGAGAAGGGCACGGGCGTGAACCTGATGTCCGCGCTGTACGGCCTGGTCGTGTTCAACAACGCCCTGGCGCTGGTCCTCGCCGTCTTGTGACGCCGCGCCGCGGCCGGCGTCCGGAACGGACCTACTCGTAGATCAGGACGCCGCGGATGTTCTTGCCGTCGCGCATGTCCTGGTAGCCCTGGTTGATGTCGTCGAGCGTGTAGGTCTTGGTGATCATGCCGTCCAGGTCCAGGAGACCGGCGCTGTACAGCTCGAGCAGGCGGGGGATGTCCTTGCGCGGGTTGGCCGACCCGAACAGCGAGCCCACCACCTGCTTCTCGGACAGCGTGAGGTCCAGCAGCGGGATGGTGTTCGACGTCTCCAGCATCGGGTGGATGTTGGTGACCACGACGCGGCCCCGCTTCGCCGCCAGCGCCATCACGTCGGCCATGAGGGCGCCGTCGCCCACGCCCATGGCCATCACCACCTTGTCGCATCCCCGTCCCCAGGTCTGCTCCTCGATGAGGCCCCGGGCCTCGGCGACGCTGGCCGCGGTGTGGGTGGCGCCGAACTGCTGGGCCTTCTCCCGCTTCCAGTCGACGGGATCGATGGCGAAGATCTGCTCGGCGCCGGCGAGTCGGGCGCCCTGGACGGCGGCCGAGCCGATGCCGCCGAGCCCGATGACGGCCACCTTGTCGCCGGCCTGGACGTCGGCGGCGTAGACGGAGCTGCCCCACCCGGTGGTGACGCCGCAGCCGACCAGGCAGGCCTTGTCGAGGGGCACCTCGTCGGGCACCTTCACGCACGACCACTCGTGCACGACGGTGTGGTGGGCGAACGTGCCGAGCAGGACCATGGTGTTGAGGTCCTGGCCCCGGGCGTGGTGGCGTGACGTGCCGTCCAGCTGCCGGCCGGCCATCAGGGCCGCGCCGTTGTCGCACAGGTTCGAGTGGCCCGACGCGCACGACGGGCATGCACCACAGGACGGCACGAAGCTGAACACCACGTGGTCGCCGGGCCGGACCAGCGTCACCTCGGGTCCCACGGCCTCGACGACGCCGGCGCCCTCGTGGCCGCAGATGATCGGGAACACGCCGGGCAGGTCTCCGGTGACGATGTGCTCGTCGGAGTGGCACATGCCCGATGCCGCCAACTTGACCTGCACCTCGCGGCCTCGGGGCGGATCGAGCTCGATCGACTCCACCGACCAGTCCTCCCCCTGTCCCCAGAGGATCGCTGCCTTGGTCTCCATGTCTGCTCCCCTGTTGTGTCACGTGCCGGGCCGGCGGTCGCCGGACCTTAGGCGCGGCGCGAAGGGCTCGCACTCGGCCCACGGCCGGCCATCTCGTTGGTGACCTTCGCCCCTGGGACGGGCCGCCGCCGGTTCGTACGGTGATCCCAGCGGGGCCCGTGGCTGCGGTCCCGGAACTGCACAGGAGGTCGCCATGATCGACCCAGGCGTTGCTCGATCCTTCCTCGACGGTCACCGCATCGCGGTGGTCGGGTGCTCGGACGACCCGAAGAACTTCGGTGGAGCGGTCGTCCGTGCCCTGCTCGACCACGGCTACGACGCCGTGCCGGTCAACCCCGGCCACGTCACCGTCGCCGATCGGGTCTGCCACCCCTCGCTGCGCGAGGTGCCGGGCCGGCTCGACGGCGTCATCGTCATGGTGCCGGGAGACGTCTCCGCCGACGTCGTCCGTGACGCCGTGGCCATCGGCGTCGATCGGGTGTGGCTGTTCAAGGGGATCGGCGGTGCGGGCGCGGCGTCGGACGAGGCGCTGGCGGTGTGTGCCGAACACGGCGTCGAAGTCGTCGGCGGAGCCTGCCCGCTGATGTTCCTGGAACCCGTCCGGGGGGCGCACCGGTTCCACCGCGCCATCCGCCGGCTCAACCACTCGGTCGGCGCCGCGCGGTGAACGTCGAGGCCCCGAGCCGACGTGCATCCGGACGGGGAGCGGTGCGTACTGTGGCGCCATGTCGATCGCCATCTCCGAAGAACACCGCTCCCTGACCGAGACCGTCGCAGACTTCCTCACCAAGCGTGAGGCCCGCGCCGCCAACCGCGCCCTGCTCGAGGCCCCCGAGGAACCGTTGCCGGAGTTCTGGTCCGAGTTGGCCGGGATGGGCTGGCTCGGCCTGCACCTGCCCGAGTCCCACGGCGGTTCCGGGTACGGCCTGGAGGAGCTCGTCGTCGTGGTCGAGGAGCTGGGCCGGGCGGTGGCGCCGGGCCCGTTCGTGCCGACGACGATCGCGAGCGCGGTGCTCGCCGCCAGCGGCACCGACGAGGTGAAGGACCGCTGGCTGTCCGGCCTCGCCGACGGCAGCGTGATCGGCACCATGGCCTCGCACGCCGACGTCACGGTGCGCGACGGCACGGTCTCCGGGACCGCGGTGGCGCTCAGCGCCGGCCAGGCCCACGTGCTCCTCGTACCGGTCGGCGACGACGTCGCCGTGGTCGACGCCTCCGCCGACGGCGTGTCGGTCGAGACTCCGGCCGCGCTCGATCCCGCCCGCCGGCCCGGTCGCATCCGCTTCGACGGTGCGCCGGTCACGATGCTCGCCGGCGCCGCCCGCGTGGCCACCGACATGTCGCGCACGATCCTGTCCGCCGAGGCCGTGGGCGTGGCCCGCCAGTGCACGGATTCCGCGGCCGCCTACGCCCGCGACCGCGAGCAGTTCGGCCGCCCGATCGCCATGTTCCAGGCGGTCAAGCACCACTGCGCCAACATGGCCGTGGCCACCGAGATGGCCACCAGCGCCGTCTGGGACGCCGCCCGGGCCGCCGCCACCGGCGGCGACCAGTTCTCCTACGCCGCCGCGGTCGCCGCCACCCTCGCCGCCCCCGCCGCCGATCTGTGCGCCAACCTCAACACGCAGGTCCACGGCGGCATCGCCATCACCTGGGAGCACGACGCCCACCTCTACATGCGTCGGGCCACCTCGCTGCTCGACCTCGTCGACGCCGACGCCGCCGCCGAGGACCTCGTGGAGCTGACCCGCAGCGGGGTCGAGCGCGCCAAGGCCGTCGAGCTGCCCCCCGAGGCCGAACCCATCCGGGACGAGGTCCGCGCCTTCGCCGAGCAGATCAAGGACCTCCCCGCCGATCAGCAGCGCGACCAGCTGATCGAGACCGGCTACGTCATGCCGCACTGGCCGAAGCCCTACGGGCGAGCCGCCGGCGCCATCGAGCAGCTCGTCATCGAGGAGGAGTTCGCCAAGGCCGGGCATCCAGCGGCCCGGCTACGGCATCACGGCCTGGAACATCCTCACGATCATCCAGCACGGCAACCAGGACCAGCTCGACCGGTGGGTCCTGCCGGCGCTGCGCCAGGACGTCATCTGGTGCCAGCTCTTCAGCGAGCCCGACGCCGGCTCCGACGCCGCCGGGGTCAAGACGCGTGCCACCCGCGTCGACGGCGGCTGGCTCGTCAACGGCCAGAAGGTGTGGACCTCCGGGGCCCACGTCGCCGGCATGGGCTTCGCCACCGTCCGGACCAACCCGGACGTGCCCAAGCACGAGGGCATCACGATGATGGTCATCGACATGCACGCCGACGGCGTCGAGGTGCGACCCCTCAAGATGACCACCGGCAACTCCGAGTTCAACGAGGTGTTCTTCAACGACGTGTTCGTCCCCGACGACGACGTCGTCGGCCCCGTCGACGGTGGCTGGACCGTGGCCCGCGCCACGCTCGGCAACGAGTCGGTCAGCATCGGTGGAGGCGGCGGCGGGATGTCGATGACGGGCAAGGCGATCGTCGCCCCGTTCGACGCCCACCCGGATCGGCTCACCGGTGGCGCCCCCCGGATCGGTCACTACATCGCCGAGCACCAGGCCATGGGCCTGCTCAATCTGCGGTCCGCCAACCGGGCCGTGGCCGGGAGCGAGCCCGGGCCCGAGGGCGCCATGACCAAGCTGGTGCTGTCCGAGATCGGCCACGAGGCCGCCGCCATCATGACCGAGCTCAACGGGCCCGACAGCCTCTTCATGGACGGGCCCGGGCTGGTGAGCAACATGATGGTGCTCATGCACCGTGGCATGTCCATCGCCGGCGGCACGAGCGAGATCAAGCGCAACCAGATCGGCGAGCGCATCCTCGGTCTGCCTCGCGACCCGCTGCTCAAGTGAGCGAGGACTTCCCGCTCCCGTACGCCTCCACCGACCTGACCGGTCAGGTGGCGCTGGTCACCGGCGCCACCTCCGGTCTGGGGTGGCGGTTCGCCCGGACGCTGGCCGCGGCAGGTGCCTCGGTGGTCGGCTGCGGCCGGCGCGCCGACCGGCTCGACGAGCTGGTCGCCCAGATCACCGAGGACGGTGGCACGGCGGTGGGTGTGCCCCTCGACGTGACCGACGCCGACGCCATCACCGCCGCGGTCGATGCCGCCGAGGCGGCCTTCGGACTCGTCACCATCCTCGTGAACAACGCCGGCATGCCTGACGCCCAGCGGGCCCACAAGATGTCGGTCGAGCTGGTCGACGCCGTGCTCGACACCAACGTCCGGGCGCCGTGGTTGTTGTCGTGCGAGGTGGCTCGCCGGCTCATCGCCGCCGAGTCGCCGGGTCGCATCGTGAACATCTCGTCCACGGGCGCGTTCCACTACGGCGGCAACGGCGCCGCGCTCTACTCGGTGTCGAAGGCGGCCGTGAACCGGATCACCGAGGCGCTGGCGGTGGAGTGGGCGCGCTATCGCATCAACGTGAACGCCATCGCTCCCGGCGCGTTCCGCTCGGAGATGATGGACGGGATGATGGCGCGCATCGGCGACTTCACGCAGGCGTCGCCCCGCAAGCGCCTCGGCGAGCCGCCCCAGCTCGACAGCACGCTGCTGTACCTGGTGGCCCCGTCGTCGGAATGTGTCACCGGAACGGTCGTGCGAGTCGACGACGGCCAGGGTGGTCGCTGACCGGAACGTCATGCTGCCGGGACGGATGCGTCGTTCTCGTTCCGGTAGCGTCGGGGCACCAGCGGTACGACCAGGGGGAAACGCACATGGCCGACGACCATCGGTCCGGGACGGGGACGACCGACCGTGTCAGGACGGCGGGCTGACATGGCGGGATCGCGGACGGTCGTCATCGGCGCATCGAGCGGGCTCGGACGTTGCCTCGGGATCGGCCTCGGCCAGCTGGGCAACCAGGTCGCGCTCCTGGCCCGTCGTCGCGACCGGCTGGAGTCGGCGGCAGAGCAGGCCGGTGAGGGGACGCTGGCCATCGAATGCGACGTGACCGACGCCGAGTCGTGCCGCTCGGCGCTGGCGGCGGCCGCCGAAGGGCTCGGCGGCATCGACGCCCTCGTCTACACGCCGGGCATCGGGCCCCTGAAGCGGCTGCAGGACACCGACGCCGAGACCTGGCGCACCGTCTTCGACACCAACGTCATCGGCGCCTCGCTGGTCACCGCGGCCGCGCTGCCGCACCTGCTCGAGTCCTCGGGCCGGGCGTTGTTCCTGTCGTCGGTCAGCGCATCCCAGACGCCCCCCTGGCCCGGCCTCGGCGCCTACGCCGTGAGCAAGGCGGCCCTCGACAAGCTGGTCGAGGCCTGGCGGGGCGAACACCCCGAGGTGGCCTTCACCCGGGTCATCGTCGGCGAGTGCGGCGGCGGCGAGGGCGAGGCCATGAGCGAGTTCGCCAGCTCGTGGGACGGCGACCTGCTGGGCGACGTCGTGTCCAGCTGGATCAGCCGCGGCTACATGACCGGCGCGCTCATGGACGTCCAGAACCTCATCGACACGGTCGAGCTGATCATCAACGCCGACACCACGGTGTGCCTGCGTTCGGTGACCGTGGCGCCCCGGCTGGTCCAGCCGTCCTGACGACGGTCGACTACTTCGGCGGGAACCGCAACGCCCCGTCGAGGCGGATGTTCTCGCCGTTGAGGTAGGGGTTCCGAGCGATCGACTCGACGAGGAGGGCGAACTCCTCGGGCCGCCCCATCCGCTTCGGGAACATGATGTTGGCCACCAGGTGCTCCTTGACGGTGTCGTTCACGCTCAGCATCAGCGGCGTGCCCATCGTCCCGGGTGCGATGGCGCAGACCCGGATCCCGACCGGCGCCAGGTCGCGTGCCATGGGCAGCGTCATGCCGAGGATCGCCGCCTTGGCCGCGGCATAGGCGAGCTGGCCCGTCTGGCCCTCGATGCCGGCGATCGAAGCCGTGTTCACGACCACGCCCCGCTGGCCCTCGTCGTCGGGCTCGTTCTGGGCCATGGCGGCCGCGGCGAGCCGGGTCACGTTGAAGGTGCCGACCGCGTTCATCTCCATGGTGGCGGTGAACGACGTCTTGTCGTGCGGGGTGCCGTCGCGGCCGACCGTGCGGCCCCCACCCACGCCGCCCCCGGCCACGTTCACGACCAACGAGAGCTGACCCACCGAGCCGGCCGCCTCGATGGCGGCGGCGACGGCGTCGTCGTCGTTGACGTCGCCCGACGATGCCACGACGCGATCGCCCAGTTCGTCGGCGAGCGCCTCGGCTCGCTCGGCGTCGCGATCGAACACGTCGACGCCCATGCCGATCTCGACGAGGCGGCGGACCGTGGCGGCACCGAGGCCGCCGGCGCCCCCGGTCACGATGGCTGATCGACCAGAGAGTTCCATGGTCGAGAACAGTACATGCAGGTGCGAGAACGGCACTGTCCCTGGACGAGACCCATGCTTCGGTCTACGGTGCCGCCCACCGGACGCCGCCGACCTCGCCCGCCGTGGCATCGTTGGCGGACCGTTCCTCCACCGACACATGGGAGCACTCACGTGAGCTTGTTCGACGCCTATTCCTACGACGGCAAGCGGGTGCTCGTCGTCGGCGGGGCCACCGGTATGGGGGCGGCCGCCGCCGAGCTCGTGAAGGACGCCGGCGCCGAGGTCGTCGTCATGGACCGGGCCGAGGTCACGCTCGACGGCGTCACCTCCATCTCCCTCGACCTGGCCGACAAGGCCTCCATCGACGCCGCCATCGAGGAGTGCGGAGGACCGATCCACGCCCTGTTCTCCTGTGCCGGCGTGGCCGACGGCACGCCCGGCATCGAGAAGATCAACTTCATCGGTCACCGCTACATGATCGATCGCCTCCTCGAGCAGGACCTGCTCCCGGCCGGCTCGGCCATCGGCATGATCTCGTCGTCGGCCGGGCTCGGGTGGGAGGCCAACCTCGACCTGGTCCTCGAGTTCCTCGCCATCGAGGACTTCGACGAGGCCTCGAAGTGGTGCCTCGACCGCGACCGCGCCGGCTACATGTGGACGAAGCAGGCGATCTGCGGCTACGTGGCCCACGAGGCGCTGCCCCTGCTCAAGCGGGGCATCCGCATCAACGCCATCCTGCCCGGCCCCACCGACACCCCCCTCGCCCAGGCCAACGCCGACACCTGGCTGACCTTCGGTGCCGACTTCCGCGAGGAAGCCGGGGTCGAGGCCTCCACGCCGCTCGAGCAGGCGTACCCGCTCGTGTTCCTGTGCAGCGACGCCGCCTCCGGCGTGAGCGGCATCACCATGATCACCGACGCCGGCTTCTACGGCGCCGGCGTGTCGACGGCCTTCCCCACCGCCACCGAAGCGGTGAAGTTCCTCCGCGGCGACTACGGAGCACTCTGATCGTGACCGCTCCGGCGGCCTGACGTGCGACCGCTGCCCCAGCGCACGCCGTGGAACGACTGGTTCTGGACCTCCGGTGCCGACGGCCGGCTCCGCATCCAACGCTGCGACGACTGCGACGCGCTCGTCCACCCGCCCACGCCGGTGTGCCCGGTGTGCCGCAGCCGAGCGTCGACCCCGACCGCCCTCTCGGGCCGGGCCACCGTGGTGGGCTACACGGTCAACCAGCATCAGTGGCTGCCCGGCTTCGAGCCGCCGTACGTCGTCGCCAACGTGGCGCTCGCCGAGGATCCCGGCGTCCACCTGACCACGAACATCGTGGGGTGCCCGCCCGACGAGGTGCGCATCGGCCAAGAGGTCGAGGTCCGCTTCGAGCCGCACGAGGACGTGTGGCTGCCCCTGTTCGAGCCCACCGGCGAACAGACCGACGGCATCGCGCTGGTGCCCGAGCCCACCCGTCCCACCCCGCGGCCGCCGGTGAGCCGTGACCGCTTCGAGCACCGCTCGGTGCTCTCGGGCATCGGCCGGTCCGACATCGGCCGCCGGCTGCTGCGCGAGCCGCTGTCGCTCACCGTCGACGCCTGTCTCGCCGCCATCGCCGACGCCGGCCTCACCCCCGACGACATCGACGGGCTCTCCACCTACCCGGGCGCCGGCGGCATGGGCATGAGCGAGGGTGGCGTCTCGGCCGTCGAGGAGGCGTTGCGCCTGCACCCGACGTGGATCAACGGCGGCGGCGACCTCCCCGGACCGGGCGGGGCCGTCGTGGCCGCCATGTTGGCGGTCGCCGGTGGCCTGTGCCGCCACGTCCTGTGCTTCCGCACCGTGTGGGAGTCGACCTTCGCCACGCTCGGCCTCGCGGCCGGCGCCGGGAGCGGCGGTCGGGTCTCCGGCGCCATGCAGGAGTGGCGGGCGCCGTTCGGCGCCATGTCGGCGGCCAACTGGATCGCCATGAACGCCACCCACTACCTCCAGCGATACGGCGCCACCCGCGAGCTGCTGGGCTGGATCGCCCTCAACGGCCGCGCCAACGCCGCGCGCAACCCGGCAGCCATCTACCGCGACCCGATGACGATGGACGACTACCTCTCGGCCCGCCCCATCACGACCCCGTTCGGCCTCTACGACTGCGACGTCCCGTGCGATGCCTCCATCGCCGTGATCGTCTCCGACGCATCGGTGGCCGCCGACCTGCCGCACCGGGCCGTGCGGATCGAGGCCGTCGGCACCCAGATCACCGAGCGGGTCTCCTGGGACCAGGACACCCTCACCCACGAACCGCAGGTCATCGGGCAGTCGGCCCACCTGTGGTCGCGGACCGACCTGCGCCCGGCCGACGTCGACCTCGCCCTGCTGTACGACGGCTTCACGTTCAACGCCATCTCGTGGCTCGAGGGCCTCGGCTTCTGCGAGTTCGGCGGCGCCACGGACTGGCTCGACGGCGGCCGGCGCATCGCGCTCGGCGGCGAGCTGCCGGTCAACCCCCACGGCGGCCAACTGTCCGAGGGCCGGACCCACGGCTACGGGTTCCTGTACGAGGCCGTGACCCAGCTGCGCCACGACGCCGGCGAACGTCAGGTGGCCGGGGCGCAGACCGCAGTGGTCACCTCGGGCGGCGGCACGCCGTCGGGCGTGCTGCTCCTGCAGCACGACGGCGCGTAGGACAGCAGGTCACCGTGCTGTTCGGTCTCCGCTTCGACTGCCGCAACCCCTCCTTCGCCGGCGTCTCCATGGCCGACCGGTACCAGGCGCTGCTCGACATGTGCGCGTGGGCCGACGAGCGGGGCGGCGTCTACGTGAGCCTGTCGGAGCACCACGGCTCGAGCGACGGCTACCTGCCCAGCCCCGTCGTGATGGCTGCCGCCATCGCCGCCCGCACCACCACCATGCGCATCGGGATCAACGCGCTCGTCGCACCGTTCCACGACCCCCTCCGTCTCGCCGAGGACACCGCGGTCGTCGACCTGATCAGCAACGGGCGCCTCGACCTGACCATCGGTGGTGGCTACGTGCCCGACGAGTTCGCCATGTTCGGGGTCCCCACCGCCGAGCGCCCGGCCCGGGTCCGCGAGGCGGTGGCCACGCTCAAGGCGGCCTGGACGGGCGAACCGTTCGAGTTCCGGGGTCGGACCGTGCAGGTGCTGCCGGCACCGGCCCAGCCCGGAGGGCCACGCATCAACCTCGGCGGCACCAGCGAGGCCGCAGCCCGACGTGCCGCCCACATCGCCGACGGATTCATCCCGTCCGAGCCCGAGTGCTGGGAGCACTACCGGGACGAGTGCCTGAAGCTCGGCAAGGACGACCCCGGCCCCGGGATGACCGGTCACGGCGACACCGTCGTGCTGGCCGAGGATCCCGAGGCGGCCTGGCCGGAGCTGGCCCCGTACTTCCTCCACGAGACCAACGCCTACGGGGCCTGGCAGGCGGCGGCCGGCGTCGAGGCGGCCACCTATCGCCCCATGACCGATGCCGACGCCGTGCGGGCCAGCGGCCAGTACCGCATCCTCACGCCCGCCGGGTACCAGGCCGAGCTGGCGGCAGCCGACGGCTTCGTGTTCGTCAACCTCCACCCGATGGTGGGCGGGACGCCTCCCGAGTTGGCGTGGCGGCACCTGCGTCTGTTCGAGGCCGCGTTCCTCTGAGGCCGCGGCCGGATGCGTCGGGGCGCCTCAGTCCCGGTAGTCGGACGACGCCGCCAACTCCGCGGCGCCGGCCATGAGGTCGAGCACGACCGGGCCGAAGGCCTGGAGCTTCACGTCGTCGCCGGCGCGCTGGAACCCCTGCTCGAGCACGACGGCGAGCTTCCACTTGGCCAGCACGCATGTAGTAGTCGATGTCGTCGACCTGGCGGCCCGAGACCTCGGCGTACCGGGCCAGGACCTGCGCCCGTGTGGGCATGCCGCTCATGTCGACGTAGCCGAATCCCGTCGTCGCCTCTCGGGTCTCGTCGGGCCACGAGTGCACGACCCACCCGAGATCCAGCTTGGGGTCGCCGACGGTGCCCATCTCCCAGTCGACGATGGCGGCCAGCCGGGCCGGGGCGCCGTGCCGGTACATGACGTTGGCGAACTGGTAGTCGCCGTGCATCAGGCCCGGCACGTAGTCGAGCGGGCTTGTGGGCCCGGAGCCAGGCCGCGGCGTCGTCGAAGCCGGGGAGGTCGCGGTCCTTGATCCGCTCGAGGAACGCGGTCCACCGGTCGACCTGGCGCTCGTGGAAGCCGTCGGGGTGGCCGAGGTCGTCGAGCCCCTTGGCCCGCCAGTCGACCTTCGAGACAGCAGGGCGATGCCCTCGACGAGTTGGTACGCCAGTCCCTGGCGGGCGTCGAGGTCGGTGTCGAACGGCGCCGGCCAGCCGTCGGTGTTCATCGGCGACCACCCGTCGACGAAGCCCATCAGGTAGAAGGAACGGCCCAGCACGGACGCGTCCTCACAGGCCGCGATGGCCGGCGTGTGGGGCACGTCGGTCGCCGTCGAGGGCCTCGATGATCCGCCACTCCCGCATGATCCCGGTGTCCCGCGACTCGGGCGCGCTGGCCGGCGGGATGCGCAGGGCGGCGTGGAGGTCGCCCCGGCGGACCTCGTAGATCTCGTTCTGGCTGCCGCCGGAGACGAAGGCCAGGTCGAGGGCTCACCGCGCACCGGGCAGGCCCCGGTCGTCCAGCCACGTCGTGAGGCGGTCGGCGTCGATCACAGGTTCCCCACTTCGTGTTCGAGGTACTCGGCGTACTTCTCCCGGGCGGCGGCCAGGCGCTTGGGCAGGTGCTGGGTGGGCCACACGTCGTCGCTGGCCTCATGTCCGCGCAGCACCTGGCGGGCGACGGTGACCTTGTGCACCTCGGTGGGCCCGTCGGCCAGGCCCATGACGCTGGCCCCGCAGCATCATCGAGTGGAAGGGCATCTCGTTGCTGACGCCCAGCGCCCCGTGGACCTGGATCGCCCGCAGGGCGATGTCGTGCAGGACGGCCGGCATCGCCACCTTCACCGCGGCGATGTCCTTGCGCACCCGGCGGTAGTCGTTGTAGCGGTCGATGGTCCACGCCGTGTAGAGCACGAACAGGCGGAACTGCGTGAGCTGGATGTAGGAGTCGGCGATGAAGCCCTGCACGAACTGCTTGTCGGCCAGCAGGCTGCCCTGCGTCTCCCGGCTCAGCGCCCGCTCGCACATCATGTCGAGGGCCTGGCAGGCCATGCCGATGGTGCGCATGGCGTGGTGGATGCGCCCGCCGCCGAGGCGGGTCTGGGCGATGGCGAAGGCCTGACCCTCGCCGCCGAGCAGGGCGTCGGCCGGGACGCCGCACGTCGTCGTAGTGGATGAGCGAGTGCGACCCCTCGCCGTAGCGGCTCGCCGGCCGAGGCCGATGTTGCGCTCGATCGTGATGCCGGGCGTGTCGGTCGGGACCAGGAACATCGACATGCCCTGGTAGGCGCTGACCTCGGGATCGGTCACCACCATGACGATCAGGAACGACGCGGTGCGGCGCGTTGGACGAGAAGTACTTCCAGCCGTTGATGCACCCACTCGTCGCCGTCGCGGGTGGCCCGGGTCGTGAACATCGTCGGGTCCGAGCCGGCCTGCGGCTCGGTCATCGAGTAGCAGGAGAACATCTCGCCCTCGAGCAGCGGGCGGAGGTAGCGCTCCTTCTGCTCGGCCGTGCCGTAGTGGGCGATGATCTCGGCGTTGCCGGTGTCGGGGGCCTGGCAGCCGAACACGATCGGCGCCCAGCCGGAGCGGCCGAGGATCTCGTTGAGCAGCGACAGCTGGAGCTGGCCGTGCCCCTGCGCCGCCCAGCTCGGGGCCGAGGTGGGTGGCCCACAGGCCCTGCCGACGGACCTCGGCCTTGAGCGGGTCGAGGATGGCCCGCAGCCGGTCGTCGGGCGGGGTGAACTGCAGGCCGGGGAACAACAGGTCGAGCGGTTCGACCTCCTCCCGGACGAACTGGTCCGCCCAGTCGAGCTTCGCCTGGTACTCGGGGTCGGTCTCGAAATCCCACGCCATGTGGCCACCTCCTGGTGCGGTCAGAATAGGATTCTGGGTGTGCAGAATCCAGTTCTTCCGCCGGGTGACGACGGGGCGGCCGATGACGTGCCGGTCGATGACGTGCCGGTCGACGTGGCGGCCCGCATCGCGCAGCGCACGCTGGCGGCCCGAGCGCCGGACTACCCCGCCGAGGTCCGCCGCCTGCTCGACGCCGGCCGGGAGGCCATGCGTCGATGCGGCACCGAGTCCCGTCCCCGGGTGAGCGACATCGTGGCCGCCGCCGGGCTCAGCAACGACGCCTTCTACCGCCACTTCCCCTCGAAGGACGCGCTGGTGGCCGCCATCCTCGAGGACGGCACCGAACGGCTGCGCAGCTACCTCGCCCACCGGATGGGGAAGGGGACGGGAGCCGCCGACGCGGTCGGCCGCTGGGTCGAGGGCGTGCTGGCGCAGGCTGTCGACGAGGAGACGGCCGCGACGACCCGGGCGGTGATGTGGAACGCCGGGACCCTGGGCGGGGCGCTGGTGGCCGGGAGCCCGGCCCGCGTGCTGGCGCCGCTGCTCGAGGAACCGTTCGCCGCGCTGGGCAGCACCGACCCGCCGCTGCACGCCTCGCTCGCCGCTCATGCCGTCCTCGGTGCGCTCGCCGACCACCTGCGCCGGGGCGAGCGCCCGTCGCCGGCCGGCATCGAGCACATCACCGCCTTCTGTCTCGCCGCCGCCCGGACCGCTGCCGGGTGAATCGATCAGCGACCCGATGGACCCTGGGGGTCGAGGTCCGGGGGCATCCACGCCGGCGGGCGCTTCTCCATGAAGGCCGTCATGCCCTCGCGCAGCTCGTCGGAGTGTTCGAGCGCCCACCACATCGTCTGCGTGTCGATGGTCCCGTAGCGCTCGTTCAGCATCCGCTTGACGTGCGTGCGGGCGTCGGGCGCCGTGCGCATGACCTGGTGGGCGGCCTCGACCGCCGCCTCCCGCAGGTCGTCGTGGGCGACCACGCGGGAGATGAGTCCAACGGCCCGAGCCTCGGTGGCGTCGAGCACGCGGGCCGAGAGCAGGAGGTCGCGGGCCACGGCGATGCCGACGTGGGCGGGCAGGGTGGCGGCGTAGAAGGCGTCCGGGATGCCCCGCAGCAGCTCGGGGGCCCGGAAGGTCGCCCGGTCGCTGCACACCGCGACGTCGGAGAGCATGGCGATGAGCAGACCGCCGCCCTGACACAGCCCGTTGACCGCCGAGATCACCGGCGTCCGGCTGTCACGCACGGCGAGGAAGGGGAGGATGTCGGTGCCGACGTGGTCGGGTACGGGTTCCTCGCCCGGTTCCGACCGCCCGCCGAGGTCGCCGCCGGGAGCGAACACGTCGCCCGTGCCGGTGATGATCAGGGCGGCCAGGTCGGGGTCGTGGTTCACGACCCGCACCGCCCGCTTGATCCCGTAGTACATCGCCGGGGTCAGGGCGTTGCGCGCCGCCGGCCGGTCGATGGTGCACCAGGCGATGGACCCGTCGCGCTCGAACCGCAGCGCCGGCGTCCCCAACTCGTCGGTCACGTCCCACTCCTCCTCGTCCCCCGCCCGTGCAAGAGCGTGATTCTCCCAGCGTACAAGCGCCGTTCTCAGCAGGGTGTGCGTCGGCTACGCTCCGGCGGCGCGTGGCGCGCCTGCGCGCCGACGATCCAGGGGGACCCACCGTGACCGTGACCAGCGAGCCGGAGCTGTACTACGACCCGTACGACTTCGACATCGACACCGACCCGTACCCGATCTGGCGCCGGCTCCGGGAGGAGCGGCCGCTCTATTACAACGATCGGTACGACTTCTACGGCCTCAGCCGCTTCGCCGACGTCGAGGCGGCCCTGAAGGACGTCCGCACCTACAGCTCGGCCAAGGGCAGCGTCCTCGAGATCATCAAGGCCGACATCGAGATGCCGCCGGGCTCGATCATCTTCGAGGACCCACCCGACCACGACCGCCACCGCGGCATCCTCTCCCGGGTCTTCACCCCCAAGAAGATGCTGGCCATCGAACCCCAGGTACGCGAGTTCTGCGCCCGCAGCCTCGACCCCCTCGTGGGCGCCGACGGGTTCGACTTCATCACCGACCTCGGCGCCCAGATGCCGATGCGCACCATCGGGTTGCTGTTGGGGATCCCCGAACAGGACCAGGAGGCGCTGCGCGAGTCGATCGACGCCGGCCTGCGCCTGGAGGACGGGAAGATGCCGGCACAGGCCCTGTCCGACGCGGCCGGCGAGCAGACGAAGGTGTTCGAGGACTACATCGAGTGGCGGGCCCGCAACCCGTCCGACGACCTCATGACCGAGCTGCTCGAGGCCGAGTTCGAGGACGGCACCGGCACGCGCCGCCGCCTCAGCCGCATCGAGGTCCTCAACTACGTCAACCTGCTCAACGCGGCCGGCAACGAGACCACGACCCGGCTCATCGGCTGGACCGGCAAGGTGCTGGCCGAGCATCCCGACCAGCGCCGAGAGCTGGTCGAGCACCCCGAGATGATCCCGCACGCCATCGAGGAGGTCCTGCGCTACGAGGCCCCCTCCCCCGTCCAGGCCCGCTACGTCACCACCGACGTCGAGCACCACGGCCAGACCGTGCCGGCCGGGAGCGCCATCCTCCTCATCAACGGATCCGCCAACCGGGACGACCGCAAGTTCCCCGACGGCGACACCTTCGACATCCACCGCAGCATCGACCACCACCTGTCGTTCGGCTACGGCATCCACTTCTGCCTCGGATCGCACCTGGCCCGCCTCGAGGGCCGGGTCGCGCTCGACGAGGTGCTCAAGCGGTTCCCCGAGTGGGAGCTCGACCGCGACAACGCCGTACAGGCCCGGACCTCCACCGTGCGTGGCTGGGACCGCCTGCCCGTCCTGATCCCCTGAGAGAGGACCACCCCATGCAGATGGACGACATGATCCTGGTCAGCATCGACGACCACATGATCGAACCGCCGGACATGTACGAGAACCACGTGCCGGCGAAGTGGCGCGAGCACATGCCCAAGGTGGTCAAGAACGACCAGGGCGTCGACGAGTGGCACTTCCAGGGCCAGAAGACGTCCACCCCGTTCGGTATGGCGGCGACGGTGGGCTGGCCCCGGGAGGAGTGGGGCTTCAACCCCGGTTCGTACTCCGAGCTGCGCCCCGGCTGCTTCGACGTCCACGCCCGCGTGGCCGACATGGACGCCAACGGCATCCTCGCCTCGATGAACTTCCCCACCATGGCCGGGTTCAACGCCCGTACCTTCACCGAGGCCGGCGACAAGGAGATCGCCCTCGTGATGCTGCGGGCCTACAACGACTGGGCCATCGACGAGTGGTGCGCGGCCTACCCGGACCGCTTCATCCCGCTCGGCATCGTCCCCATGTGGGACGTCGACCTCGCCGTCGAGGAGGTCCACCGCCTCGGCACGAAGGGGTGCCGGTCGATCAGCTTCCTCGAGACGCCCCACGTCCAGGGCTTCCCCAGCTTCCTGTCCGGCCACTGGGACCCGATGTTCCAGGCCATCTGCGACGAACACATGGTGCTGTCGCTGCACATCGGCGCGGGCTTCGAGGTCATCAAGCGGCCGGCCGAGGCGCCCATCGACCACCTCATGGTCCTGGCCTGCCAGATCAGCGCCATCACGGCCCAGGACCTCCTGTTCGGCCCCACCCTGCGCCGGTTCCCCGACCTCAAGGTGGCGCTCTCGGAGGGCGGCATCGGCTGGATCCCGTTCTACTTCGACCGGATCGACCGCCACTTCCAGAACCAGCAGTGGCTCCACGACGCCGACGACTTCGGCGGCAAGCTGCCCTCCGAGGTGTTCCGGGAGCACATCCTGGCCTGCTACATCACCGACCCCTCGGGGCTGGCGCTGCGCGACCGGATCGGCTTGGACATCATCGCCTGGGAGTGCGACTACCCCCACACCGACACCACGTGGCCGCAGTCACCGGAGTACGCCTGGAAAGAACTCCAGGATGCGGGCTGCTCCGACGACGAGATCCACGCCATCACGTGGCAGAACGCGTGCCGGTTCTTCGGCTGGGACCCCTTCGCCCACATCGCCCGTGACCAGGCCACCGTGGGGGCGCTGCGGGCCCGGGCAGTCGACGTCGACACCACGCGCATGTCGCGGTCCGAGTGGCGCAACCGCAACGAGGCCGCCGGCATCGGCATCGTCTGACCCCGTCCTCCCCCCCTCAACCCGTTCTGGCACCACATCGACCGGTCCGTGACCGACGAACGTGGGGCCAGAACGCCAGGAGAAACGCCGTGTCGGGGCGTCAGGCGTGGGTGTGGGTCACGATGTCGGTGGCGATGCGGTGCAGGTCCTGGAACGGCCCGAAGTGACCGAGGTGCTCGTAGACCACCAGACGGCTGCCCGGCACCACCTCGACGAGGCGAGGCCCGAGCGGGGCGAGGTCGGACAGCTCGGCGCCGCCCGTCGCCACCACCAGCGGCAGGTCGACGCCCCGCACGGTCTCGGTGGTGATGGTGCCGCTCGCCTCGAAGGTGCGGGCCTCGCTCTCCGCCCGGCACCGCAGGCGCACACCGCCGCCCTCGACGTCGTCGAAACCGTCATCGACGTAGGCAGCGAGAGAACCGGCCCCGAGGACGTCGAGCGGCGGCTTGGACGCGTACCGCCACAGCGCCGCCTCGCGCGACGGGAAGGTCTCCCGTCGCTGGCGGGCGCTCTCGGCCATGGCGTTCGGACCGGGCGCACGATCGAAATCCGGGGGGAAGATGATCGGTTCGTAGACGAACGCGCTGGCGAAGGTCCCGGGCCGGACGACCTGGGCGCGCAGGCCCACCGCACCGCCCATGGAATGCCCGAAGAAGTGGAGGGGACCTTCGTCGATGGCGGCGGCCGCGGCGAGCAGGTCGTCGGTGACGAGCTCCCAGGCGAAGTCGCCGTCGGCCGGGGCCGGCGACTCGCCGTGGCCGCGCAGGTCGGCCGCCCACACGTGGTGGTGAGCCGAGAGCGCGGTCCGGCGAGGGGACGGTAGGCCCGGCCGTGGAACCCTGTGGCATGACCGATCAGCAGGGGGGCGCCGTGGCCGCCGAGGTCGTGCACCGCCAGCGAGGTGCCGTACTCCGTGGAGATGTGCATCGCCTGTTCCTAGCAGCAGCGCCGTCGGACGGCGGTGCCGTCGGCGTGAGATCGTTGGTGCCGGCGACCGCCGGGACGAGAGTCCGTGCCATGGGAGATGCGTGCTGATGGACTTCACCCCGTCCGAGGACCACGAGGCGATCCGCGAGGGCATCCGCCGGGTCTGCGCCGACTTCCCCGACGAGTACTGGGCCGAGAGGGACGAGGCCCACGAGTTCCCGTGGGACTTCTACCGGGCGCTGGCCGAGGGCGGTTGGGTCGGCATCGCCATCCCCGAGGAGTACGGCGGCGGCGGCCGTGGCATCACCGAGGCGTCGATCATGCTGGAGGAGATCGCCGCGTCGGGCGCGGCGATGAACGGCTGCTCGGCCGTCCACCTGTCGATCTTCGGGATGGAGCCGGTGCGCCGGTACGGGTCGCCGGAGCTGGCCGCCGAGGTCCTGCCCCGCGTCGCCACCGGTGAGCTGCACGTCGCGTTCGGGGTCACCGAACCCGACGCCGGCACCGACACCACCTCGATCCGGACGCGAGCGGTCCGGGACGGCGACGAGTACGTCGTCACCGGCGCCAAGGTGTGGACCACCAAGGCCCCGTACTGCGAGCTGTGCCTGCTGCTCGTGCGCACCACGCCGCGCGAGGAGTGCGAGAAGGCGACCGCAGGGGATGACCCTGCTCCTCGTCGACCTGCAGGACCCGGCCGTCGACATCACGCCGATCCCCAAGCTCGGC
This sequence comes from uncultured Acidimicrobiaceae bacterium, assembly GCA_963811245.1. Lineage (GTDB taxonomy): Bacteria > Actinomycetota > Acidimicrobiia > Acidimicrobiales > Salinilacustritrichaceae > Salinilacustrithrix. The sequence goes on along the minus strand of CAWEQL010000007.1, from coordinate 546,667 downwards.
CGCAACGCCGTGGTGTCGTGCGAGGTCCGCTACGACGGGCTGCGGGTGCCCGTGAGCCGACGGATCGGCGAGGAGGGCGACGGGTTCCGATACCTGCTCGACGGCTTGAACCCCGAGCGCATCCTGCTCGGGGCCGAGGCGATCGGCATCGGCCGCGCCGCCATGGCCAAGGCCGTGCGGTACGGCAAGGAACGGATCGTGTTCGGACGGCCCATCGGCCAGAACCAGGGCCTGGCCTTCCCGCTGGCCGAGGCCCACATGAAGCTCCACGCCGCCGGACTCGCCGTGCGAGAGGCGTCGTGGCGCTTCGACAGCGGCATGCCGTGCGGCGAGGCGGCCAACACGGCCAAGTACCTCGCCGCCGAAGCGGCCTTCTTCGCCTGCGACCGTGCCATCCAGACCCACGGGGGCATGGGCTACGCCCGCGAGTACCACGTCGAGCGCTACTGGCGGGAGGCCCGTCTGATGAAGATCGCCCCGGTCAGCCAGGAGATGGTCTGCAACTACATCAGCACCAGCGTCCTGGGGCTGCCGAAGTCGTACTGAGGGGGCGCCCCACCCGAGGACGGCGCCCGTCAGGCGACGACGTTGCGGACCTTGAGGTCGACGATGGCGTCCCAGTCGTAGCCGAGGGACTCGAGGATGGCGTCGCCGTGCTCGTTGAACTCGGGGGCACGGGTCGGCTGGGCCGGCTCGCCGTCGTACTGCATCGGCACGGCGACGAGCCGGAACGGGGTCCCCGTGGCGGTCTCGCACTGCTGGAGGTAGCCGTTGGCCAGGGTCTGGGGATCGTCGGCCGCCTCGAGCGTGTCCTGCACCGCGGCCCACTGACCGGTGAACGGCTCGAGCCGCTCCCGCCAGTCGGCCAGCGTGGCACCGCCGAACACCTCGTCGAGGATGGCGATGGCGTCGCCGCTGTTGGCCATCAAGGTGGCGACGTCGGAGAAGCGCGGATCGTCCTTCAGCTCGGGGCGACCGATGACGTCGCACAGCTCGGGCCAGTACTTGCCGGCCTGCAGGCAAGTCATGGCGATGACCCGGTCGTCGCTGGTGACGTAGTTGCGGGTCAGCGGGTTGGCGGCCATCCGCTCGCCGGGCGGGATCGTCCACGGCACGCCGATGACCAGCGACAGGGCCATCGCCGCCCCCATGGACCACAGGCCGGTGGCGAACAGCGACACGTCGACCTCGGTGGCCTCGCCCGTGCGCTCGCGGTGGAACAGGGCGCCCATGATGCTGCCGGCGATGGTGATGGCCCCGATCGAGTCACCGAAGGCGGGCGCCGGCGGGGGCGCCACCTTGGTGGACCCGGCCACCGTGCCTCCCATGGCCACACCGGCCCGGGCCCAGTAGGCGAGCGAGTCGTACGAGCCCTTGTCGGCGTCGGGGCCACGCTCGCCCTGGCCGGACCCACGCACGTAGATGATGTCGGGGTTGTGGGCCCGGATGTCGTCGACGTCGATGTGCAGCTTGGCCCGGACGCCGGGCAGCTTGTTGGTGAGGAAGACGTCGCTCGTCGCCACCAGCCGGTGCAGGATCTCGAGGCCGTCGGGCTGGCCGAGGTCGAGGCCCAGGCTCTGCTTGCCCCGGTTGGAGTGTTCGAGCAGGGCGTGGACGTCGGCCGGCACCATGGTCACGCCGGTCGAGCCCAGGCCGCGCATGGCGTCGCCCCGGGTCACGTGCTCGATCTTGATCACCTCGGCGCCGAGGTCGGCGAGGGCCGCGGACGCAGCGGGGACGAACGTGTGCTCGGCCACCTCCAGGATCCGGACACCTTCGAGGATCTTCGTCATCGCATGGACTCCTTGGCGCTGGACGCAACGTGCACTCTCCCCTGCGGAGAGCATAGTTCTCGCCCCTCCCTGCTCGTTCTGGCCCCACATCTCTCGCTCGCAGAGCGGATGATGTGGTGCCAGAACGGAAGGATGGCGGGGGTCAGGTGCGGTCCGTGCGGTCGGTGGATCGGTCGAGGAAGGCGCGGACCTCGTCGGAATCGAACGACTCGTACTCGCCGGCGAGAGCGAAGTCGATGGTGGCGAGCACCGCCCGCTCGAGGTGGATGTTCATCACCCGCTTGGTCGTCTCCACCGCGTGCTTCGGCAGGGCGGCGATCCGTCGGGCACACGCCAACGCGTCGTCGAAGACGTCCTCGGGCGCGCACACGTGGTTGGCGAGGCCGATCCGTTCGGCCCGCTCGGCCGTGATCCGCTGGCCGGTGAACGCGTACTCCTTGGCCAGCAGCAGGCTCGTGTGGAGGGGCCAGGTGATCGGGCCGCCGTCGGCGGCGACGAGGCCCACCACCACGTGAGGGTCGGCCAGGTGGGCGTCGCGGCTCATGAACACCACGTCGGACAGCGACACCAGGCTGCAGCCGAGCCCGACGGCCGGACCGTTCACGGCGGCGACCACCGGGACCCGGCACTGCACCATGTTGAGCACCAGCCGCCGGCCCGTGGCCAACGATGCCCGGCGCAGGTCCGTGTCGGTGGTCTGTCGACGGATGTAGTCGAAGTCACCGCCGGCGGAGAAGGCCCGGCCGTTCCCCGTGAGCACCACCGCTCGGGCGTCGTGATCGCCGCTGATCTGCGGCCACAGGTCGGCGAGGCCCTCGTGGAGGTCGTGGTTGACGGCGTTGAGCTCGTCGGGCCGGTCGAGGCGCACGATGCGGATCGGTCCGTCGGCCTCGACGACGATCTCGTCCGGCACGTCGTACACGGGGTGCCGTCTCGAGCGCGAGCTCGACTTCCTGCGGCGTCGCGATGTCCGGGCGGCCACCACGTCGTCCGGTGCGATGGCGTGCAGGCAGAACTCCCACATCTCCGGCCCCGTGATCGGTTGGCCGCCGCCGCCGCTGCGCACCGTCGCCGTGGAGGCGGCCTGGAGCACCATCGCCGCCTGCCGGCGGGTCCGCCCCGGCCGGAGCAGACCGGCGTCGGCGGCTTCCTGGGTCATGGCGTGCATGTGGTCGAACAGCGACGCGTGAGCCTTCCAGACCTCGTCGGGATGGGTGAGGAGCAGCCGCTGCGCGAACTCGAAGAACAGCGGCTGCTCGGAGGTCAGGTCCGGGGTGCACAGGTCGTAGAGGATGAGGACGGCCTGTTCGAGGCGGTCGAGGGGGTCGCCGTCGACGGTCGCCGACCGGATCAGCGCGATGGCGTCGTTCATCTCCTCCTCGAACAACGCCAGGAGCAGCTCGTGCTTGCCGTCGAAGTACTGGTAGAAGCTGCGCAGCGACTGGTGGGAGCGGTCGACCACCTCCTGCACGGTGAACTCGATCGAGCCCTTGTCGTCGATGATCTGGCGGGCCGAGTCCAGGAACTGCTGCACCCGGGTGGCGGCGCGCTGGCGGGCGGCGCGCGTGGACCGTTCGATGGCCCGCTCGCGCCAGACGGCCTCGCCCGGCTCGACGGCCGGTTCGCCGGCTTCGTTGCCATCTCGGCCGGAACCGCCCGCACGCCCCATGGGGTCAGCGTACCGGTCGGGACATCCCGATTGCGTCGATCGGAAATGCCGCTCTGGACGCGTTCGCGTCGGGTGAGAGCGCGGTTTCCAGCCGTTACGGTGAGGGGATGCGACTCGTCCTCGTCCGACACGGTGACGCCCACGCCGGCTTCAACGGGGTGGTCGCCGGCGAGCAGGGATGTCTCGGCCTCACCGATCGGGGCCGCCGGCAGGCCGAGGCTCTGCGGGACCACCTCGCCGCCACCGACCGGGTCCGCGCCGACGTGCTGATCGCCAGCGTGCTGCCCCGAGCCGTCGAGACGGCCGAGATCATCGCTCCGGGCCTGGGCCTGGAGATTCGTAGCCACCATTGCGACCTGTGCGAGGTCCACACCGGCGAGGCCGACGGGCTGACGTGGGCCGAGTACGCATCTCGCTACGGCAGCTTCGACATGGAGGCCGAACCCGACCGGGTGTTCGCCCCGGCGGGCGAGAGCTGGAACAGCTTCCACGTCCGGGTCGGGAAGATGCTGCGCCGGGTGGCGATCGAGCACGCCGACGAGACGGTGGTCGCCGTGTCGCACGCCGGGGTGATCATGGCGTCCTTGCGGGTCCTGCTCGGCATCCCGCATCCGGGGATGACGACGCAGCTACGGCCCACCAACACCGGGCTCACCGAGTGGGAGTACGACGCCACCCTCGACCGCTGGACGCTGCACTCGTTCAACGAGGCCGCCCACCTGTTGACCCTGGAACGCGACACCTGACGCAGCCATCGGAGATCAGTCGCGCCGGCGAGGGGAAGGGATGCGACGTGACCGACGAAGATGACCGCAGCTCGCCCGACCGCTACTCGGTGGACGCGGCACGGGCCGCCGCCGACCGCGACGATCTGGGGACCTGGGTGGCGGAGTTCCTCGCCAGCCCCGGCAGCGACAACGCCGACCTGGCCGACCAGCTGGCGCAGCGACCGCAGTGCTGGCTCGGACCCGTCCAGCTGCCGCTGGACCAGCTGAATCGGTTGGCCGGGCCCCCGGACGCTCCGGTGATGGAAGCGGTCGACGACGACGAGTGGGGCCGGGGCGTCGAGGAGATGGCGGAGCGCATCGAGGACGGCTGGGAACCGCCACCGGTGGTCGTGACGCACCGCGACGACCAGTTGGTCCTGGAGGATGGCAACCACCGGGTGGAGAGCCTGCGTCGGGCCGGGCGCACGAAGGCGTGGGCGGTCGTCAACTTCGACGACTGCGACGAGCGCGAACGGTTCGTCCCGCCCGAGCACGCCTGACTCGGGCGCCGGAGCTCACGACCCCCGGCGGGCTCGGACGCCGTGCGCCAGACTCTCGGACGTGAACGCCAGCACGGACCACATCGGGCACTGGATCGACGGAACCGCGGTCGACGGCACCAGCGGACGGACCGCCACGGTCCACGACCCGGCCCGGGGTGCGCCGGTCGCGGAGGTGGCGCTGGCCTCGGCGAACGAGGTCGATGCCGCCGTCCGCGCCGCCCGGGAAGCATCGCGAACCTGGGCGCAGAGCTCGCTCAGCCATCGAGCCGGCCTGTTCTTCCGCCTGCGGGACCTCGTCGACGAACACCGCGGCGAGCTGGCGGCGATCGTGACCCGCCAGCACGGCAAGACCCTCGACGACGCCGACGGCGAGATCGCCCGCGGGCTCGAGAACATCGAGTTCGCCTGCGGCATCCCGCAGCTCCTGAAGGGAGCACACAGCTCGGAGGTGTCCACCGGGATCGACGTGCACTCGGTGGCCGAACCGCTGGGGGTCGTCGCGGCCATCACCCCGTTCAACTTCCCGGTCATGGTGCCGCTCTGGATGCTGGCCAACGCCATCGCGTGTGGGAACGCCGTGGTCCTCAAGCCGTCCGAACGCGACCCGTCGCCCTCCATGCGACTCGCCGAGCTGGTGGCCGAGGCGGGCTTCCCCGACCGGCGTGCTCAACGTCGTCAACGGCGACGCCCAGGCAGTCAACGCCCTCCTGGAGCACCCGGGCGTGGACGCCGTCTCCTTCGTCGGTTCCACCCCCGTCGCCCGCCACGTGTGGCAGACCGCCACCAACGCCGGCAAGCGGGTCCAGGCGCTGGGCGGCGCCAAGAACCACATGATCGTCCTGCCCGATGCCGATCTCGACGCCGCGGCCGACGCCGCCGTTTCGGCCGCCTACGGCTCGGCCGGCGAACGCTGCATGGCGATCTCCGTGGTGGTGGCGGTGGGCGCCATCGCCGATCCGCTGATCGACGCCATCGTCGAGCGGGCCGCCGATGTCGTGGTGGGGCCGGGCGACGATCCCGGAACCATGATGGGACCGCTCATCACCGGAGCGCACCGTGAGCGGGTCCGAGGCTTCATCGACGGCGCCTCGGCCGAGGGGGCGCGGGTCGTGCTCGACGGCACGAGGGGTGTGCCGGATGAAGGCTTCTTCGTCGGCTGCGCGCTGCTCGACGACGTGAAGCCGGGAATGGCGGTCTACGACGAGGAGATCTTCGGGCCCGTCCTCGACGTCGTCCGGGTCGAGACCTACGAGGACGCCGTCGAGCTCGTGAACGCCAACCCCTACGGCAACGGGGTGGCGCTGTTCACCCGCGACGGTGGCGCCGCCCGCCGCTTCGAGCGCGACGTGACCGTCGGCATGGTCGGCATCAACGTGCCGGTCCCCGTCCCGGTGGCCTCGCACTCCTTCGGCGGGTGGAAGGCATCGCTGTTCGGCGACACCGCCATGTACGGGCCCGAGGGGATCCGCTTCTACACCCGCCCCAAGGTGGTGACGACCCGGTGGCCGGACCCGGCCACCAGCCGCGTCGATCTCGGGTTCCCCACCACGAGCTGAACCGACCCGATCAGATGCCCCGGGGTCAGCCGGCGCCCGCCACCCGGGACACGGCAGACGCCACTTCGGCGTCGGCCCCGACGACCACCTGCTCACCATCGGCTGGACGCCCCCGAGCGCCCGGTTCGACCACCACGGCCGTCCCCGGATCGAGCCGACGGTGCGCACCACGAATTGCGTCCCACGCCGGATCGTCGGGCGGATGACAGACCACGACCACGTCGGCGTCCGCCACCAACGGGCACGGGCGGCCGGCCAGTTCCGGGCAACCCGACCGTCCACCGGCGCCCGCTGAGCTCGGGCCCGAGCACACGAGCACGCGCAACCCCGCGGCCTCCGCCGCCTCCTCGGCGTGCCAATGGCCTCCCGGCGTCTCGACCAACACGCGGGGCCCCGATCGGTCCGGCCAGCTCGGCATCCGGTCCCCGGCACCGAGAGCGATGCGCACCACGGTCCGGTCGGGGTGGGACATCGTGACGAAGCCACGCGACCGAGCCAGCGCCAGCATCGGCCGATTCAGGAGCAGCACCTCCGCCTGCAGGTTCCGCACTCCCCGAGCACTCGCGGCGTCCAAGAGCGCATCGAACAGGAAGGGTCCGAGCCAGCCCCGCCAGGCCCGATCGACCGTGATGTCCAGCTCCCCGTCCCCGTCGGGCAAGGGCACCCACCCGGCGGCGGCCACGACCTGCCCGTCGGGCGTGACGGCGACGAGCTCGAAACCGCCCGTCGATGCGCGCGCCACCTCGCTCGCCACGAAGCGGCGGTCCGGACGGAACCCGGAGAAGAACCGCCGGTAGCGGTCGTCGGCGTCCAGGCCCTCGTAGAGCGCGATGAGGCCGTCGGCGTCGCTCGCCTCGACCGGTCGGACCAGGAGCGGCCCGCGAGGGGTCGACACCATGCGCTCGGACGTGCTGTCGACGGTGGTTCCACGCTCCACGGGACGATCGTCCTGCCCGCCCCCCGGCACCGCCAGGGCCGAAGGACCCCGCCGACATCGCGGACCTTTGCCTCTGCCGGACGGGGACGAGTCGGCGAACGATCAGAGCGGACAGGAGGTCCGACCATGGACGACCACCACCATCACGTGCTCGACGATCTGCGGGCCCCGACCCGGGCGCTGCGCCACGCCGCGCCCGAGGCCTGGGCTGGCTTCCAGGCGCTCCATGCCGGTGCGATGGCCGAGGGTGCGGTGCCGACCAGGCTGAAGGAGGCGACTGCGCTGGCCATCGCTGCGGTGAAGCGCTGCGACGGCTGCATCGCCTACCACGCCAAGGCGGCGGCCGCCGCCGGGGCCACGGCCGAGGAGGTGGCCGAGTTCCTCGGCGTCGCGCTGCTGATGGACGGCGGGACGGCGTCGGTCTACGCGCCGAGGGCCTTCGAGGCGTTCCAGGAGTTCCTGCAGGAAGAACACGCCTGATCGAGGACAACCCGTGCCATGACCGAGATGTCCGCGCTCGAGGTCTCCCACCCGGCGCTCCTCCACGGAGCGGACCGGCGGTGGTGGGCCGATGCCGGCCGCGCCCTGGACGGGCTGCCCGGCGGCCGGGGCATCAACATCGCCCACGAGGCCGTCGATCGCCACGCCCGTCGTGCGCGCGGCGGAGCAGGTCGCGGTGCGGTGGGTGGCTCGCGACGGCTCGGTCACGGAGGCCACCTACGCCCAACTCGCCGCCCGGTCGAACCGCGTGGCGAACGTCCTGGTGGGCCTCGGCCTCCAGCGCGGCGACCGCGTGTTCACCCTCGCTGGGACGAGTGCCGGCGCTCCACGACGTGGTGCTCGGTGCGCTCAAGAGCGGTGGTGTCGTCTGTCCCCTGTTCGCCACCTTCGGCTCCGAACCCGTCGGACATCGCCTCCGCCGGGGCGACGGCCGAGTACTCGTGACGACGGCGGCGATGTACGACCGGGCGGTGGCGCCGATCCGCCACACGCTCCCGTGCTTGGAGCACGTGCTCGTGGTCGGCGGGTCCGGCCCAGCCGGGACCGACGCCCTCGAAGACCTCGTCGCCGGCGCCTCCGACGATTTCACGATCCCCGATACCGATCCCGAGGACATGGCGCTGCTCCACTTCACCAGCGGGACCACCGGGCTGCCGAAGGGGGCGATGCACGTCCACGCGGCCGTCGCCGCCCATCTCGCCACGGCCCGGGCCGCCCTCGACCTTCGGGCCGGCGACATCTCGTGGTGCACCGCCGACCCGGGCTGGGTGACCGGGATGTCGTACGGGATCATCGCGCCGCTCGCCGCCGGCGCGACCACGCTGGTCGACGAGGGCGACTTCGACGCTCGTCGGTGGTATGGCCTGCTGGCGGATCACGGCGTCGAGGTCTGGTACACGGCGCCGACCGCGCTGCGCATGCTGATGCGGGCCGGCGCCGACCTGGCCGACGAGTACGACCTGTCCCGGCTCCGAGTGGTGGCCAGCGTCGGCGAGACGCTCGACGCCGACACCGTCGAGTGGACCCGTCGCGGCGTTCGGGACGCCCGTCCACGACACCTGGTGGCAGACCGAGACCGGCGCGATCATGATCGCCAACGTGCCGGGCGAGGAGGTGCGGCCGGGGTCCATGGGCCGGCCGCTCCCGGGTGTGGAAGCCGGCGTGTTGCGTCGCGGCCCCGACGGTCACGTTGCCCGGACGGACGGCCATGTGCACCCGGTCGAGACCGCTGAGGCCAGCGGAGAGCTCGCCTTGCGCCCGGGATGGCCATCGATGTTCCGCGGCTACCTCCACGAGGAGCGTGGCGGGACCGGCATCGTGGACGGGTGGTACCTGACGGGTGACGTCGTCCATCGGGACGCGGATGGCTGGTTCTGGTTCGACGGCCGCAGTGACGACGTCATCAAGAGCGCGGGACACCTGATCGGACCCGTGGAGGTGGAGCGGGTCCTCCGCCGGCACCCTGCGGTCGCCGAGGCTGCGGTGATCGGTGTTCCCGACCTGACCGCCGGCGAGCTCGTCCAGGCCCACGTCGTCGTGGCCTCCGGGCATGACGCGTCTGAGGATCTTCGGGCCGAGATCCTCGGCTTCGCCCGCCGGCGACTCGGGCCAGCCATCGCTCCCCGTACGATCGTCTTCGAGGACGAGCTCCCCACCAACCGCAGCGGCAAGATCCTGCGCCGAACCATCCGAGCCCGAGTGCTCGGGGCGGCCCCGGAGGTGAGCCGATGAACCACATCCAGGCCCGCCACCTCGTGGACCGCCTGGTCCGTCGCGTGGCGCCCGAGATCGACGTCAGCGCCGTCGGTCCCGATGCCCCCCTGCAGGAGGCGCTCGGGCTCGACTCGATCGACTTCCTCAACATCGTCACGGCGCTGCTGGAGGAGACGGGCATCGACGTACCGGCGCGCGACTACCCCCGGCTCGGGTCCGTGAACGGCTTCGTCGACTACCTCGTGGACGCCCGTCGGCGCGCCGACACCAGCGATCCGTCCACTCGCTGACGACGCCGACCGGGCAGTCCGTCCGTCCGTCAGGCCTGTTCGGTCTGGCCGAGACCGAAGGCTGTCTCGAGGAACGCGGTGACCCGGGCCTCCCACTCCTCGGGATGCACCCGCAGCGCCTGGGTGTGACCGGTTCCGGGCGCGACCCACAGCTCCACGGTCGTGGGGGACCCGGACCGGATGTACCGACCGGCCAGTGGTTCGTCGGCCACGTCGCCGGCGGCGATGAGCAAGGTCGGGCGGGCGGCCCGGCGGACGGCGTCGTGCAAGCTGACCGGTGGGCCGGCGGTGGTGAGGGCGTCCACGAAGCCGTAGGTCACCGACTGCACCACCTCGCTGATGCGGCCGCGGACACCGAACTCGTCCGACAACCAGGCCGAGTCGCCGGCGACCCGGTTCGTCGCTCCCTCGGCGACGACGACGCGGATCGCGGGGAACCGCGCCGAGGCACCGATCGCCTCCTCCCCGCCCATGGACATCCCGACGGCACCGATCCCGCCGGCATCCACATCGGGTTGGCGTTCCAGGAACGCGACGGCGCCGCCGATGTCACGATCACCGAACCACCCGAAATCCATGGCCCTGCCCCCGCTGCGGCCGTGCCCGCGGGCGTCGAAGGCCAACACGCCGAAGCCGTGGCGGGCGAGGACGACCGCGTGGTCGAGCACCGCTGACCGCGTCGACCCGGCCCCGTGGAGCAGCACGACCGACGCCCCGTTTCGCGACGGCACGTACCAGCCCGACAGGGCGACGCCGTCGGTGGCGTCGAACGCAACATCCCGGAAGTCGAGCCCGACGTCGGCGGGGGTGCGCCTGCCCAACTCCGTCCGGGGGACGTTCGTGGCCGCCACCGCCTGGCCGAGGGTCCAGACGAGGAGCAAGGGGAGGACGACGACACCGGCCCGGGCGGGGAAGCGGACCCAGCGAGAGGAGGAGGGCGCCACGCCCCGGAGGCCGGAGACGAAGAGCGCCAACGCGCCGGCGAGCGTCAGCAGCCCGGCGGCGGTGAACAGCGACATCCCCGTCTTGGCGAGATGCGGCACGCCGATGGCCCCGCCGGCGGCGATCGCGGCCGAACCCACCACGAGCTCCACGACCGAGCGGGTGACGGCGTTGCGACCCTCGACCCAGAGGACCACCGCCGTCGCGGCGACGACCGCGACCAGTCGGATGGCCTGCCACCCCGGTGTCCCGTCGTGGGCGACCACGACGCCGAGACCGACGGCCACGGCGACGGTCGCCGCCTTCGAGGGGAGTCGAGTCCTGACGGATGCCGCCACTGCAACCACCTCCGGCACCAGCACACCGCGTGACGGTGGTGGGGCGGTAGGGCGGAAAGGCCCCTTCGGGGTGCGAGGTCGCCGCTCAGCGGAGCCGGTCGAGCGCCTCCTCGACCGCCGCCACGTAGCCGCCGCCGAACTTGACGGCGTGGACCACGAGCGGGGCGAGCTGGTGCAGGGGCACGCGTGCCTCCCATCCCTCGGCCAGGGGGAACTCGTCGGCGTAGGCCGAGAAGGCGCCCGGGCCGAACCCGCCGAACAGGCGCATCATCGCCAGGTCGAACTCTCGGTGGCCGCCGTGCGCCGCGGGGTCGATGAGCCAGCTGCGGCCCTCACCGTCGACCAACCGGTTGCCGGCCCACAGGTCGCCGTGCAGCCGGGCCGCCGGTTCGGGATCGCCACCGAGATCCTCGAGCCGCTCGGCGACCCGGTCGATGGCGCGCACGGCGGACGGGTCGAGCGCCCGTTCGTCGCGGGCGATCCGGGCCAGGGGCACGAGCCGTTGGGTGGCGTAGAACTCGGCCCACGTGTCGCACGGTTCGTTCGGCAGGGCCCGACTCCCCGTGGTGCGGCGGTCGTCGCGGCCGAACGCGGGCGCTCCGGAGCGATGCAGCGCGGCCAGCGCACGACCCAGTTCCTCCTCGATCCCCGGATCCGACGACCGGTCGGCCCCCTCGTCGATCCACTCCAGGGCGAGGTGGGCGGGGTCGTCGGCGACGCTCAGCACGGTCGGCACGCGAACGGTCTCGGTCTCGGCCAGCCACGCCAGGCCGGCGGCCTCGGTGGTGAAGAAGCCCGGCGGGGGCGACCGGTGCGTCTTGACGAAGATCACCCGCCCGTCGTCGAGCACCACGCGCGCCGATGCGCTCACGTCGCCGCCGGACACGGGCGTCGACCCGGTCGGCCGGGCGCCGAGGCGCTCGTGGAGGGTGTCGACGAGCGTTGCGTCCATGGGGGGAACGTACCGGTGAACCCGTCCACCGCCACGAGGTGGTCGACGAGATGGGGGGCGCCCCGCCGCCACGCGTCGCGTCATCCGTTTGCAATCATCGTCACTGGTTCGCAATGATTGCGCCTTCGTGCTGGCCCGAACCCCTCTCCGATGGCGTCTCCACGCGCTGTTCCTCGTCGCCGCCGTGCTGAGCAGCAGCTTCGTCCTGCCTGCCGGCGCCGACACGGTCGACCAGGGCAAGGCGGCGGTCGAGTCCGCCAACAACGATCTCCAGGCGCTCCTCGACCGGGTCTCGATGCTCGACGAGGACTACAACGCGGCCCAGATCGAGCTGACCGCCCTCGATCAGCAGATCGCCGCGACCCGCTCGGCGGTCGCCGAGGCCCAGAAGCAGCTCGACCAGCGCAAGGCCGACGCCCAGGACTTCGCCGTGTACGCCTTCGTCCACGGCTCCACCGAGGGCACGGTCGACACCATGCTGTCGAGCTCCGCCGACATGCTGGAACGCCGGCGCACCTACATGAAGGTGGCGATCGGCGACGGCCAGAAGATCATGGACAGCCTCGCCGTCGCCCAGCAGGACGCCGAGGCCCAGATCGCCGACCTCCAGGCGAAGCAGGCCAAGGCTGATGCCAAGCGGCAGCAGCTGGCCGACACCAAGGCCACGCTCGAGTCCGAGGTGGCCGACGCCCAGGCCCGCCTCGATGCCGCCCAAGCCCAGCTCGACCGAGCCCAGCGCGACAAGGCGGCAGCCGAGAAGGCCCGCCAGCAGGCCGCCGCGGCCGAGGCCGCCCGAAGCGCCACCGCCGCCGCCGGCTCCACCGCGACGCGTTCCACGCCGGCGCCGGCCACCAAGCGGGCACCCGCGCCGCTGCCCCGCCGGGTCGCCGAGACCTCCCCCGAGGCTCCTCGCACGTCACCGCCGCCTCCGCCGCCGCCGAACACCTCGGGCGACGTCCAGGCCGTCATCGACGAGGCCTACCGCCAGATCGGCGTCCCCTATCGGTACGGCGGCTCGACCCCGCAGTCCGGTTTCGACTGCTCCGGCTTCACCGCATGGGTGTGGGCCAAGGGCGGCGTCACGCTCCCCCACTCGTCCCGGTCGCAGTACGGGGTCACGAGCCGGATCAGCCGCAGCGCCCTCCGCCCCGGTGATCTCGTGTTCTACGGCTCGCCGATCCACCACGTGGCGCTCTACGTCGGCAACGGCACCATCATCCACGCTCCCCACAGCGGCTCCACGGTGCGCCAGAACTCGATCGACTACTGGGACGCCATCGCCGGCTACGGCCGGGTCAACCGCTGACCTGAGTCGACATGCCCGCCGTCCCGGACCGGGAGCCGGCGACGGCGCCGTCAGCGGGCCATCGAGATCGTCACGCGTGTCCCTCCGGGTACGGGTTCGAACCCGACCCGGTCCGCCAGCTCCGTGATGAGCTGGACGCCCAGCCCGTGCTCGTACTGCAGGCGGGCCGGATCGTCCGGGTCCGGGAGTGGCGCCAGGTCGTCCGGGTGGAACCCCGGGCCCCGGTCGCGGACCGAGACGCTGAACTCGCCATCGGACACATGGCCTGACACGAGCACCGGCTCGGACAGCGCATCGAGACGATGGACCTTCACGGCGTTGCTGCACGCTTCGGTGACGGCGAGCCGCAGGTCCTCCAGGCGAGACTCGCTCATGGTGGGCTCGAGGGCCTCGGCGGCGGCGAGCACCAGCCGGATCACCGGTCGGTAGTCGTCGCCGGGTGTGAACGCCGCTTCCACGTCCACGCTCCGGTCGCACCTCGCCAACGCGTCGATCCGCCGGTCGACGCTGTCGAGGCCATCCCTCGTCGTCATCGTCACCCCACTTCCTGGTCCGGACCGATGCTTCGCTCCGTACCCCCGGCCTCGGCCGTTAGAGCGTCGAAGATGCGCTGTTCGCGCCGTTGCGACCGGTCTGTCACCTGTCCGTGGCCTGATGACGTTCGCCTCTGCCAGGACGGAAGCCCGAGGTGGACGCTCGACGGCGTGACCCGAACCACGGCGAGGGGATCGGACGGCGCACCGCGCCCGCCCGCGACGACAGACGTCGCGTCCCCCGCAACCGTCTCCTCCAGAGGTCTCACGTCGGCCGAGGCGGCGGCCCGCCTGGCCGCCGACGGGGCCAACGTGTTGCCGTCACCTCCTCCCCCGCCGGCCTGGCGCCAGCTCGTGGCGCAGATGACCCACTTCTTCGCCCTCATGTTGTGGATCGCCGGGGTGCTCTCGTTCCTTGCCTCCCTCCCCCAGCTCGGTGTGGCCATCTTCGTCGTCGTCGTCGTGAACGGTGTCTTCGCCTACGTGCAGGAGAGCCGGGCCGAACACGCCGCGGAGCGGCTCCGCGATCTGCTCCCCCGGCGGGCCATGGCCATGCGGGACGGCGCACCGCAGGAGGTCGACGCCGCCGACCTCGTGGTCGACGACCTGGTGGTGCTCGCCGCCGGCGACCGGGTCTCCGCCGATCTGCTGGTGACCGAGGCCCACGCCCTGGTGATGGACACGTCGTTGCTCACCGGTGAGAGCGTGCCGGTACCGGCACGCGAGGACGACGAGCTGTTCGCCGGCACGTTCGTGGTGGAGGGCGAGGGACGAGCGCTGGTGCATCGCACCGGGAGCAGGACGCGGCTGGCAGCGATCGCACAGCTCACCCAGGCCGGCCAACGCCCCCACAGCCCGTTGGCCCAGGAGATCGACCGGGTCGTCCGCACCGTCGCGTTCTTGGCCGTCGGTGTGGGCATCGCGTTCTTCGCCATCTCGCTGGCCATCGGGACGCCGGCCTCCGACGGCTTCCTGTTCGCCATCGGCGTCACCGTCGCCCTCGTGCCCGAGGGGCTGCTCCCGACACTCACGCTGTCGCTGGCCATGGGAGCACAGCGCATGGCGGGCCGCCACGCCCTCGTGCGTCGCTTGGAGTCCGTCGAGACGCTCGGGTCGACCACCTTCATCTGTACCGACAAGACCGGAACCCTGACCCGAAACGAGATGGCGGTCGTCGAGGTGTGGACGCCGGCCGGCAGCCGGCACATCTCGGCCGACGGATACGACCCCACGTCGGCGTTGCCGCTCGACGAACCGCCGGGCCCGGCGGTGCGCGCGCTGGCCGGCGCGGCGGCACGTTGTTCGGTCGGACGCGCCGTCCTGCGCGACGACCGCTGGGTGGCCGAAGGTGATCCCATGGAGGCGGCGATCGATGTGCTGGCCCGACGGGCCGGCGTCGAGGGCTGCGGGCGGGGACGGGTGGAGCGTCGCTACCCGTTCGACCCGCGGCGACGCCGGATGTCGCTCGTCGTCGCAGACCACCTCTACGTGAAGGGGGCCACGGACGCGCTCCTCGACCGGTGTGGTCGCGTCGAGGGAGTCCAGGCCGCCCTCGAGGACATGGCGGCGCGGGGGTTGCGGGTCTTGGCCGTCGCCACCCGACCGGCGTCGGAGCTGTCCGACGGCGACGACGCCGAGACCGCGGAGACGCACCTGGACCTGCTCGGCCTGCTGGGCTTCGAGGATCCGCCCCGGCCGACTGCGGCGGGGGCGATCGCCGCCTGCCGCGAGGCGGGGATCCGGGTGATCATGGTGACGGGCGACCACCCCGCCACCGCCACGGCGATCGCCGAGGAGGTCGGCTTGTTCGGGCCCGGCGGCCTGGTCGTGGAGGGCAAGGACCTGCCCACGGACGAGCAGAACCTCGGTGCGCTCATCGACCGCGACAACGTGGTGCTGGCGCGTGTTGCTCCCGAGGACAAGCTGCGCATCACCCGCGCCCTGCAGGCACGCGGCCACGTCGTGGCCATGACCGGCGACGGCGTGAACGACGGCCCGGCGCTCCAGACGGCCGACATCGGCATCGCCATGGGACGTTCGGGAACCGACGTCGCCCGCGAAGCCGCCGACCTCGTGCTCCTCGACGACGACTTCGCCACCGTCGTCGCAGCCATCGAGCAGGGCCGCGCCACGTTCTCCAACATCCACCGGTTCCTCACGTACCACCTCACCGACAACGTGGCGGAGCTCACCCCGTTCGTGGTCTGGGCGCTCTCGGGTGGGCGCTTCCCCCTGGCCCTCGGGGTCCTGCAGATCCTCTGCCTCGACATCGGCACGGACCTGCTTCCGGCGCTCGCGCTCGGCGCCGAACCGCCGAACGACCGAGCTCTCGCCCGTCCGCCGCTCGGTCGCCACCTCATCGACAGCGCGCTGCTCCGCCGGGTCTTCGGTGTCCTCGGTCCGGCAGAAGCCGTCATGGAGATGGCGGCCTTCGTCGTCGCCCTGGTCGCCGCCGGATGGCGGCCGGGCGACAGCTTCCCGTCCGGCCACGCGTTGGCCGCCGCATCCGGCGCCGCGTTCGCCGCCGTCGTCATCGGCCAGGCGGCCAATGCCTTCGCCTGCCGCAGCGCCACCCGCTGGCCCGGCGGCCTGGGATGGACGGGGAACCGCCTGCTCGTCGGTGCCGTGGGCGTCGAGCTGACGATGCTCGCCGGCTTCCTCTTCGTCGGCCCCGTGGCATCGCTCCTGGACCATGCACCGCCTCCCGGCGCCGGCTTCGCCGTGGCGGCGCTGACCGCACCGGTCCTGCTCGGCGCCGACGCGCTCCACAAGCGGTCCCGCAGCGCGCGGCGACGGGGACGGACAGTTGCGCCGTGACCAAGGACCACGGTGGAGGAAGCCGCCGGATGGGCCCGCCGGCCCGAGGTACCCGCTTGCCGCCGGCGGTCTCAGGCCGAGGTGGTGGCGACGGCGTCTGCCTGGTGATCGCCGGAGTCGTCGAGGCGGCCGTCGACGATGTGGACGGTGCGGTCGGCGTAGTGGGTGATCCGGTCGTCGTGGGTGACGATGATCGCCGCCGTCCCGCGCGCCTTCATCTCGTCCCGGATGAGGTGCACCACCTGGTCGCCGAGGGTGGTGTCGAGGGAGGACGTGGGCTCGTCGAACAGCACCAGGCGGGGCTCGTTCATCAGGGCCCGACCGATCGCGACCCGCTGCTTCTGCCCGCCTGACAGCTGCGAGGGGAGGGCGTCGGCCTTCTCGATGAGCTCGAGCTCCTCGAGGAGTTGGTCGGCACGGTCCTTGGCCTTGCGACCCCGGCGACCCCCGAGCTCGTCGACCACGAGGAGGTTCTCCCGGGCGGTGAGGAACGGCACCAGGTTCACGGTCTGGAACACGAACCCGACCTGCTCCCGTCGGAACTGGGTGAGCTCCTTCCCGGAGAACGCCGTGATGTCCTGGCCCCCCACCTCGACCGAACCCTCCGTCGGCTTCAGCAGTGCGCCGGCGATCGAGCACAGCGTGGTCTTGCCCGATCCCGACGGGCCGAGCAGCGCCAGGATCTCGTCGCCGGCCAGCGTGAGGTTCACGTGGTCGAGGGCGACGACCTCGTCGCCACCGGTGGGATACACCTTGCGCACGTCCTCCATCCGGAGGGCAGGGGCGGCGGGGGGCATCGTGGCCTCCTCGATGGAGTCGGTCGGATCGGTCATTGGGTCCCTCCGATGGCGGCCGCGGGATCGACACGCAGGACGCGCCGCAGCGAGAACGCGCACCCGATCACCGCGGCGACGAGCAGGGCGACGACGCTCGTGACGAGCCGGGGTGGGGTGACGGCGAACGGGATGGAACCGGCGGGGATCAGGGCGTCGAGACCGAGGGATGCGCCGATGCCGATGGCGGACGCGACGGCGGTGACGACCACGGCCTGGAGGAGGACGCCGGCGAACAACGTCGCCGAGCTGGCACCCAGCGCCTTCAGGACGCCGTAGAGCCCGGTGCGCTCCACCGTGAGCAGCGAGAAGAACAAGGCGACGACCACGATGGCGATGACGACGGTGACGCCGATGATCTGGTTGAAGACGCTCCGCTGCTGCGACACGCCGGGCAGCGCGGCGATGGCGCCGTCGATCGTGTACGACTCCGTGGCGCCGTCGGTGGCCGCGTCGATCGCATCGGTGAGGCCGGAGCGGCCGCCGTCGGGAGCTCGAACGACCAGGGCCTGCACCGTGCTCTCGCCGGCTCGGGCGCCGGGGCGGTTGGCCTCCAGCACCGTCCGCCACGTGTCGAGGGAACCCCACAACGTTCCCTGGCCCGAGTACTGGCTGTCGCTCACGAAGCCGACGACGCGGACCTCGCTCCGGGCCGGGCCGAGCCGCAGGATCGTCCCCTCGTCCACTCCCTCACGGCGCAGCGACTCGTCGGCGAAGACCTCGCCGGCAGACGGTGGCGTGGCGGGAAGGCCCGTGGGGGCGAGCTCGTAGCCGAACAGCACGGTGGGGACGAGGTCTCGTGGTTGCCGGTCGGGCAGGCGGGCCCCCAGCTGGACGCTGCCGAGGCCGCCGACGTGCTGGTCGCCGACGACGGCCGCGACCTCGCGGCGGACGTCCTCGCCGATCCGGCTCCGCACGAGCGACCCGTCGGCGCCGTCGGCGTAGACGATGGCATCGGCGTCCTGGAGCCGCAGGGCGCCGGTACTCCCCCGTTCGAGGCCGTCCAGCAGCCCGCCGAGGAAGGTGAGCAGCACGGCGATGAGCGTGAGGATGACGGCAGCAACGACGAAGCGGTTCGGGCGGCGGCGCAGCTCCCGCAGCGCCAGCTTCACAATCCACCCCCGCCGGTGGTCGCCTCGATGGGGTCGATCCGCAGCACCCGCCGGGCGGCGACGAGCGCACTGAGCAGGCCGAGGCCGAGCAGCAGCGCCGACCAGAACCCGACCGCGGTGGGATCGAAGCGCAGGGTGATGGCCCCGACCGTCTGCTGCGACAGCGGCCAGTAGAGCGCGGTACCGACCGCGAGGCCACCGGCCACGACGACCACGACCTGGAACAGCAGCGAGCGCACCAGAGCACGGCTGTCCACGCCGACCGCGCGGAGCAGCGTCAGCGACGCCGACTTCTGGAAGGTCACGATCAGGAAGAACAGCCCGGTGAGGAGGGGCACGACGAGGGCGAAGAGCAGGAAGATCACCTGGAACGACTGGCGGACCTGGCCCACGCCGGGCGTCTCGGTGGCGGCTTGGTCCCGGGTGAGGGCGTCGGCGTCCTGCGACGCCGCGTTCACCGCGGCCGTCAACTGCTCGGCCGTCGTGCCCTGCGCCGGACGGAGCCCGATCACGTTGGGCAGGATGGTGTCGGCCTCCGGGTTGGCGGCGAGCGCGGCCTGCTCGTAGTCCGCCCAGGACGTGAACAACGTGGGCGTCACCTGCAACTGGCCGTCGTCGACGACGCCGACGACGCGGAGCTCAGGACCGGTCCCTCCCGGGACGCCGACCGGTACGACCCGCACGCGGTCGCCCACGGAGAAGTCAGCGGCGCTGCCCACCGCCTCACCCGGCCCCGCCGGCTGGCGTCCGCCGTCCACGCGACGAGCACCGCCGAGCGACGGGTCCTCGGCGCCGATGATGGCGGCGTCGGAGGTTCCGTCGTGGCCGTCGATCTGGACGGTGAAGGTGCCCTGGCCGATCTGTCCCGCCGCCCCGACACCGTCGATGCCGCGGATCGTCTGCTCGAGCGATGGTGAGATGACGCTGCCCTGGAGCGTCTTCTGCCCATCGGTGCTGTAGACGAGCACGGGTGCCGACTGCTGTCGGATGGCGCCGACGAAGCTGGTGATCAGCCCGTCCTGCAACGCCTGCTGCGTGAGGATGAGGAAGACGAGCAGCGCCACCGCCCCGATCAGGAGCCCGAACCGCGCCTTGGCTCGGCGCATCTCCCGCAGGGCGAGGTACATCGAGACGACCCTACGGGACGACCTGGCCACCCCGGGCCGCACCCACCGTCGACGTGGTGCGCCGCCCGGAGGCCTCAGGGGAGGAGGCGGGCGCCGTCGAGGGCGGTGAGGATGGGCTCGGCGAGCAGGCCGACCCCCACGACCGCCGCCAGCGCCATGCCGGATCCCCAGGCCGCCGCCGGTCCGAGCACGGCCGGTGCCGCCTCGGCGGGTTCATCCCGACTCAGGTACATGGGGCCGATGACGCGCAGGTAGTAGAAGAGCGAGACGACCGTGTTGACCACGGCCACCACCGCGAGCCAGCCGAACCCGCCGTCGATGGTGGCGGTGAACAACGTCAGCTTGCCGACGAACCCGCCGAGCGGAGGGATGCCGACGAGCGAGAGCAGGGCGATCGTCAGCGTGGCGGCGAGCCACGGGCGGGTGGCCCCGAGGCCCCGGTAGGCATCGACCGCGGTCCGGCCCCGCAGCTGGGTGACCACGCAGAAGGCGGCGACGGTTGCCGCGGCGTACCCGGCGAGGAACAGGATCAGCGAGGTGGCGGCGAGATCGGCCCGGTCGATCACCACCACGGCCATGAGGGCGTAGCCGGCCTGGGAGACCGAGGACCATCCCAGGAGACGACGCACGTCCTCCTGCCAGAGGGCGAGCAGGTTGCCCAGCGTCATCGTGACGGCGGCGACCACGGCGACGAGGGTCCGCCAATCGACCAGCTCGACCGGCACGAGGTGGAGGATGCGGGCGAGGGCGACGGTGGCGCCGATCTTGGGCGCCACCGTGAGGAACGCCGCCGAGGGCGCCGGCGCCGCCTGCGCCACGTCGGGGAGCCACGGATGGGACGGCATGGCGCCGATCTCGAAGGCGAGGCCCACGAGGATGCAGACCGTGGCCACGGTGACGGCGGTCGACGCGCCGCTCGCGGTGAGTGCCGTGGCGGCGGCGGCATAGGTGGTGGTGCCCGTGACGCCGTAGAGGAGCACCACGCCGATCAGCAGGAAGGTGTTGGTGAGGGCGCCGACGAGGAAGTACTTCATGCCGGCCTCGAGGGCAGCGGCCGAGTTCCGGTGGTAGGCGGCGAGCGTGTACCCGGTGACGGAGACGAGCAGCATGCCGACGACGAGCTCCATCGTGTCGGCGGCGCCGGCCAGCACCATGGCGCCGGCGGCGGAGAACAGCACGACGGCGGGGTACTCGCCGCGTCGGGGGTCCGTGCGGAACCACCCGAGGGCCAGCAGCAGGGTGACGGCCGTGACCGCGTCGACGAGGAGCTCGGCACCGTGGGTGAGGCCGTCGAGGCCCCAGGACCCGTCAAAGGTGACGCCGGCCTCGACGTTCACGGCCAGGGTCACGGTCGCGACCGCAGACGCCGCTACGGCGAGGAGCGCGATCGGCGTGGTGACCCACTGCATGCCGCGGCTGGTGAACGCCGCCGTGAGGACGACCACGACGGCGCCGACGACGAGCGCAATCTCGGGAGCGAGGTGACCGATGTCCATGGAGGCGGCTCAGCCGACCAGTCCGACGATGAAGCGGCTGGCCGGGCTGATCAGGTCGAGCAACCAGGTGGGCCAGACACCGATCACCACCACCAGCCCGAGGAGCGGGACGAGGGCGGCGACCTCCCAGCGATCGAGGTCGGGAAAGCTGCGGAGATGGTCCGGCAGGTCGCCGAAGAAGAGCTTCTGGAGCATCTGGAGGAACAGCGCGGCGGTGATCAGCACGCCGACGAGCGCGATGCCGGCCAGTACCGGGTAGACGGCGAAGGTCCCGACGAAGATCTGGAACTCGGCGACGAAGCCGGCCAGACCGGGGAGGCCGAGGCTCGCGAACGCAGCCAGGGTGGCTGCGCCGGTGAGCACGCCCGCCCGTGCCGCCAGCCCGCCGTAGTGGTCGAGGTCGTAGTCCTCGGTGCGGGCCCAGAACGATCCGGCGAGCAGGAACAACGATCCCGTGATGAGGCCGTGGGCGACCATCTCGACAGTGGCGCCGGTGATGGCGAGCCGCCGGGCGGCCTCGTCGCCGTGGCGAGGGCGCCGGCCACGGCGATGCCGAGCACCGCATAGCCCATGTGGTTCACCGACGTGTAGGCGATGCGGCGCTTGAGGTCGGTCTGGCCCAGGGCGACGAGGGCGCCGTAGACGATGCTGATCACGGCGACCACGGCCAGCACGGGCGCCCAGTCCTGGAAGGTGCCCCGCATCATCGACAGCGGGATGCGGATCATGCCGTAGGTGCCCATCTTCAGGAGCACGCCGGCGAGGATGGCGGAGGCGGGGCCGGGAGCATCGACGTGGGCGGGCGGCAGCCAGGTGTGGACCGGCACCAGCGGGGTCTTGATCCCGAGGCCGACCAGGATGGCGAGCAAGGCCAGACCGGCGGTGGCGCCGTGGCCGGCGAGAGGCTGCTGCGCGATCAGCGTGCGCATGTCGAAGGTGAGCGGGTCGGTCTGCAGGTACAGGGCGAGGAAGCCGAGCAGCATCACCAGCGATCCGGCGAGCGTGTAGAGGAAGAACTTCAAGGCGGCGGCCTTGGCATCGCCGTGACCCCACCGGCCGATGAGGAAGTACATGGCCACGAGGCTGAGGTCGAAGCACACGTAGAACACGAGGAGGTCGACGGTCAGGAACAGTCCGAGCGACACCGCCTCGAGGAACAGGAACCACGCCCGGTACTCGCGGTGCCGGCCCTGCATGTCCGTCGGGTAGGCGAGGGCGGCCACGAAGAGCAGCGCCGTGAGCAGGGCCAAGGCGAGCGAGATGCCGTCGACCCCGACCCGCCACCCGACGCCGAGCGTGGGGATCCACTCGGCTTCCTCCATCAACTGGAACGGCCCGGGGGCGCCGGATTCGAATCGGATCCACGTCGCGACGAGCAACGCGAGCGGGACGGCGGCCACCACCAACGCCACCCACCGCGTGGTGCTCTCACCCCAGCGTCGACCGGCCACGAGGGCGGCGGCACCGAGCAGGGGGACGATGATGGCGGCGGTCAGCATGGAGTTCAGCTCCAGAGGGCGGAAGCGAGGACGAGGACGGCGAGCACTGCAGCGATGCCGGCGTAGTAGTGGTGGGTCATGCCCGACTGCAGGCGGCGGCTGTCGCGGCCGGCAGCGCCGGTGAGGCGGGCGAGGCCTTCCACGGCGCCGTCGAAGGACCACTCGCCGACCCGGTCGGCGACGCTCGACCCCCACAGGCCGAACCGGGCCGCGCCCCGGACACCGGCATCGACGACGCGATCGTCGCCAGCGGCCAGGAGTGGAGCGATGCGGCGACCCGCCCCGGCGATGGTGCGGGGGATGCCGTCGACGACGCGATCGTCGAAGCGCGCCGCACCGGCGGCGAGGCGGAGGGCCGGATCGACGACCAGCCGCCGGGTGGCGGTCGCGATGCCCAGCCAGTCGCTGGCCCGGTGCAGCGCCGGCGTCGTGGCGGGCTCGGCGAGGAGACCTCGACGATCGGCCACGACCGCGACGTAGACCGCCATCGCGATCGCACCCAGCGAACGCGGCCAGTTCCCAGGCCGCGCCGGCGGGGAGCACGCCTCCGGTGATGTCGGTGACGAATCGCTCGCCCCATCCCGTCCACACGGCGCTCGACGCCGCGGCGGCGACGGCGAGCACCGAGAGGCTCAGCACCGCCCACGGCAGCCGCCAGGCCGTGTCGGAGACGGAGGCCCGAACACCGGGTTCGTCGGCCGGTTCGTCGGCCGGTTCGTCGGCCGGTTCGCCGTGGATGGTCGGACGCCGGCCGTAGGCCACCAGTTGGAAGCGGGCGGCGTAGAGGGCGCTCAGACCGCCCGCGACCACGACCAGCACCCCCACCCACGGGGCGACGTGCGTTCCGGCCGCGACGATCTGATCCTTGGTCCACGCCGCACCGAGCGGCGGGACGGCAGCCAGCGACGCCGTGCCAACCGCCGTGAGGGCGGCGACCACGGGCAGCCGCCGGCCGAGACGCATGCCGACCAGATCGTTGGTCCCGGCCTCGTCGATGGCGACGCCGGCCGAGACGAACAACATCGACTTGAAGACGCCGTGGGCCACCAGGTGCGCGATGGCGACGGCGGGATAGCCGGCGCCGACGGCGACGAACATCAGCCCGTAATGGGCCGACGTCGACGCCGCCAGCAACTTCTTGGCCTCCGGTGTCAGGAACGCCACCACGCCCCCCGCCAGCGCGGTGACCAGCCCGATGGTGATCGCCACCGGCTCGAACCACGCCACCGTGTCGAGGAAGGGATGGAGGCGAGCCAAGAGGTAGGCGCCGGCCGCCACCATCGTCGCCGAGTGCAACAGCGCCGAGGCCGGCGTGGGGCCGGCCATGGCCGAGAACAGCCACGGCGAGAACGGGACCTGGGCCGACTTGGCCACGGCCGCCAGCACGACGCCGGCGGCGACGACGTGGGCCCAGCCGCCACCGACGTCGGCGAGGGCGCGGTAGTCGAGGGTGCCGGTGGCGGCGAACAGGCCGCCGGCCGCGGCGAACAGGCCGAGGTCGCCGGCCCGGGTGGCGAGGAAGGCGTGGGCGGCCGCCGGCGGGCCATCGCTGCGCCAGTGGTGCGCGATGAGCCCCCACGACACCACGCCGACCAGCTCCCACGCCGTCACCAGGCTGAGGAAGTCGGCGGCCACCACGAGGAGCTCCATGGCGCCGGCGAAGACCAGGAGCAGACCGACCATGCGGGACCGACCGCGCTCGTCGCCGTACCCGAGGGCGTAGGCGACGACCGCCCACGACACCAGGGCCACCAGCACGACCACCGCCCGGGAGGCATCGGCCACGTCGAGGCGAAGGTCGAGTCCCGCACCCCACCGCCACGATGTCGAACGGGGATCGGTGGCTGCGACGACGGCCAGAGCGAGCGTCCCCGAGGTGGCGGCCACCGCCACCACCGGCCGCAGCACGCGGTCGGTCGTCGCCGGCCGTCCACACGGCGAGCCCGCACAGCACCGGGACGGTCACGAGGGCGAGGAGCAGCATGTCATCACCCCTTCAGCGACCCGATGCCTTCGGTCATGTCGGCCTGCCGGCGGCGGTAGACGGCGACCACGAGGGCGAAGCCGATCGCCATCTCCACGGCCATCACCGCCATCGCCACGATCACCAGCACCTGGCCCTTCGGATCGCCTCCGGCGCTGCGGGCCCAGAACGCCGCGCCGGCGAGGATGACCCCGTTGACCATCAGCTCGACACCCATGAGGATCATCACGAACGTCTGCTGGGCCAACGCACCCCACAGCCCCACGCCGATCAGCGCACCGGCGACCACGAGCACCGTCGTCACGCTCATCCGTGCCCCCCGTGACCGTGATCGCCGTGTCCATTGCCCCCGTGCCCACCGTGGATCCCTCGCCGTCGTCGACCAGGTCGTCGTCGGGGCGGTGGTCGCCGCCCGGATCGAGCGGAGGCGCGACCGAGCCCTCGACTCCCGTCCCCGTACCGACCACGCGACGACGACAGGATCACGGCGCAGACCATGGTCGCCAGCAACGTGACCCCGGCCGACTCGAACACCAGCATCGACCCGCCGAGCAGTTCCGTGCCGAGATCGTGGATCGTGTCGCGTGCGGCCCCGACGGGCACGTCCGGGAACTCCCCCGCCCAGGCGACGATCCAGATCCCGATGGCTGCCACCAGGCCGGCGCCGGCGGCGAACCGCGGCTGGTGGACCATGTTCATCGGGTTCAGCCCGGCCGGGTTCATCATGAACATGACCATGAACAGCGCCATCACGATCATCTCCACGGTCATCATGAAGAAGAGCGCGGCGCCCAGGTACTCGGCGGCCATGAGGATCAGGATCGCTCCGACGTTCAGGAACGAGGCCAGCAGCAGGAACGACGCCCGCACCATCGAGTCGGTCCGGAACACCAGGAAGCCCGTCGCCACGGCGGCCACCGAGAACGCCACGAACGCCGTGTCGACCGGCCAGCCGCCGCTCACAGCGACCCCAGCCCGGCGATCACGAGGTCGGCGAAGGCGAGCGGCAGGAGCACGGTCCACGACACCCGGACGAAGCGCTCCACGCTGACCCGGGCCACGGTCGCCTCGATCCAGACGAGTAGGCCGACGAGCACCAACGTCTTGAGCCCCATCCAGGCCGCGCCGGGGAGCACCGGGCCGTGCCACCCGCCCAGGAACACGGCGGCGCCGGCGGCGGCGAACACCGCCAGCATCGCAGCCCGTCCCGTCGACCACACGAGGCGCTGCACGCCGCTGTCCTCGGTGGACCCGCCGCCGGCGAGGTCGGCGGAATCGACGACGTCGAGGGGACCGCGGAACGTGACGCCCAGCGACACCAACAGCCACAGCGGCAACCCCAGCGGCTGGCGGATGACGTTCCACAACCCGGCCTGCGAGTCGACGATGGCACCGATCGACAGCGACTCCGCCGGAATCGCCGCGGCGATGAGCACGAACATGCTCAACAGTTCGTAGGACAGGGCAGCGGCCACGAACCGGTACCCCGCCACCAGCGGGAACGGCGAGTTCGGTGACCAGCCGTGCAGGAACACCGCCACGATGGCCAACGCTTCGGCCGCCCCGAAGACGACGATGCCCGTGCGCACGTCGGCCACCACGACGCCGGAGGCGACGGGGATCACCGCCATCGCCACGGCGGCCAGGCCCAGGTAGGCGGCCGGAGCGAGGATCCAGGAGGCTCGATCCGGCGCTTCGGTACGCACCGCCTGCTGGCCGATCAGCCAGCGCGTCTCGGCGAACGGTCGGCGGGCCTCGGACGCCCAGTCGACGGGTGCGCCGGCGACCGCCGCCCGCACGATGCCGGCCGAGACGCGGACCACCCAGGCGCCGGCGACGAGCACACCGAGGATCAATGCCAGGGCGGGAACGGGGGCGAGCTGCTCGACCGTCATGACGCCGTCGGCTCCCCCGCCGGCTGCCGCAAGCGGTCGTGCATGCTCACGACGGTGGTGACGGCGTCGGTGAGCGTCAGGCCGACGAGGTGGGCGGCGAGCGTGGACCAGCTCGTCCCGATGGGCGATTCGTCGCAGCCGGCCGACAGATCGCCGGCCTCCAGGCGCGCCAGCCGGGCCCGCCACCGGTCGGCGGCGTCGCCGGCGCCGTGGACCGGTCCCACGCCGCCGATCCCCCACAGCAGCCCGCTGCGACGCACCGACCGGCAGAGCCGTGAGACGGCTCGGCGGTCGTCACGTCCGGTGGCAGCCAACCGGGCGGCGCGTGTCGACAGCGCGTCGAGACCGTGGACGTGCAGCGCCAGGGCGAGCCACCGCAGGTCGGAGCGGATCGGGTCGACGGTGCCCGCCGGGGACTCACCCGAGGCACCGTTCGGGGCGGAGCCCGCCGCCTGCGCTCTGGCGACCGACGGCACGACGTCCTGGAGCACCTCGCCCTGCATCGTCACGTCGAGCACCACGCCGGGCGGGAGCCACTCGAGGAACGGCCCGAGCCGGAGGTGGAGCTGGTCGAGCGAGAGCCCGTCGCGGTCGTCGCCGGTCATCGCCATGGGTCGCCCGTACGGTGTGCCCCCCATCATCCCCTCGCCCCCCTGACCGAAGGGGCCGACGCCGCGCCACTCGTTCGGTTCCTCGTCCGGCAGGCGATCCGGTGTCGACGTCGAGGGGTCGTGGCGCAGCCGATCGAAGGCATCCACCAGGGCGGCGGTGATGGCGCCGGCTTCGTCGCTGCCCTCGCCGGCACCCCATCGGACCACGGCCCGGGGATGAGGCATCTGATCGTGGACGCGGTCCAACGCCACGCGGTGGTCCGGTGCCACCGTCCCGGCGACCAGGAGAACGGACGCATGGCGCGGGGACGGGACCAGGCGCAGCTCCGGGCGGGCTCGCAGCTCCTGCACCGCGCCCCACATGCCGGAACCGACGGCGGCGAACACGGGGACCGGCATCGTCACTGCCACCGGAAGGCACCCTCCCGCCAGGCGTAGACGATCCCCACGGAGAGGATCGACAGGAACATCCCCATCTCGACCAACGCCTTCGCCCCTTCCTCGACGTAGACGACGGCCCATGGGTACATGAACATCATCTCCATCTCGAACGGCAGGAACACCAGGGTCATCGGGTAGTAGCGAACGTGGAACCGGCTCCATGCGTGGGTCGCCGGTTCGAATCCGCCGATGAACGGCACCCGTTGGGGCGCGCTCGACGCGGACGAGCGGCGCCGGCCCCGCCACACGACCCAGCCGCTGGCGGCCACGACGATGCCCATGACCACCAGCCCGACGCCGAAGGCGCGCAGCACCGGGCCCTGGGTCGCCAGCACGAGCGGCGTCATGAGCCTCATCCCACCCGTTCTGTCACGTCCGCGGCGGGAACTGCGGAGCCCGCTTCTCCATGAACGCCGCGACGGCTTCGGCGTGTTCCGGTGTCGCCCAGCACTCGCGCAGCACCTCGGACTCCCGGCGCTGCACCGCGGTGAGGTCGGTCTCGACGGCGTTCGTCGTCAAGAGCTCCTTGATCATGCGCAGCTGCGGCGCCGGGTTGGCGGCGTAGGCGCCGGCCAGCTCGACGGCGACGTCGAGCAGCGCTTCCGCCGCGACCAGGTGGTCGACCAGGCCGATGCGGTGCGCTTCCTCGGCGTCCACCAGCCGGCCCGACAGGCACAGCTCGGACGCCATGCCCCACCCGGCCCGCTGGACCAGCAGCTGCGTCGACGCCAGCTCCGGCACCAAACCGACCTTGATGAACAACATCCCGAACTTCGCGCCGTGAGCGGCGACGATGGAGTCGAACGGGAGGATCTGGGTCATCCCGATGCCCACGGCGGCGCCGTTGACCGCAGCCACCAACGGCTTGGCCGACCGGCAGGTGGCGACCCAGTCGATGCCCTCGGCGAAGCCGCCCTGGCCGTGGGCGGTGTCGCCGCCGGGGTCGGTGCCGTCGATGCGGGTCTGGAAGGTGTCGCTCATGTCGGCGCCGGCGCAGAAGCCACGGCCGGCACCCGTGAGCACGATGGCGCCGATGTCCGGGGCCGCGTTCGCCTCCTCGATGGCGGCGACCAGCTCGTTGCCCATGTGCGGCGTCCAGGCGTTGAGCCGCTCGGGACGGTTCATGGTGAGGACCCGTACTTCGCCAGCGCGTCTCGGTGAGGACGGTGTCGTACGTCTGGTCGGTCTGCTCGTCGGGCTGCTCGGCCATCGCGCCATCCTGCACCACACGAGCGGACGGGTGCGCCGCCGCCTCCCTGCTTCAGGTGGCGCCGTCCAACGGCGGCACGGTGAGGTTGCCCTGCGCGTCGAGGGTGAAGCCGGGGTTGAACGCCACCTCCCAGACATGGCCATCCGGGTCACGGAAGCACCCGGCGTAGCCCCCGTAGAACGTGGTGTCCGGTCGGCGGGTGATGGCGGCGCCTGCCGCGGCCGCACGCTCGATCACCTCGTCGACCTCGCCCGCCGACCGGACGTTGTGGGCCAGCACGATCCCCCCGAACTCGGCTCCCTCGTCGGTGACACCCGAATCCGCCGCCAGCTTGTCGCGACCCCAGAGGACCACTGCTTGTCCGCCGGTCTGGAAGAAGACCGTCTCCTCCACCTCTTGCCCGCGCCATCCGAGTTCCTCGTAGAAGGCGCGTGAGCGTCCGACGTCCTCGACGCCGAGGGTCACGATGCTGATCCGCTGCTCCATGCCCGAGACGGTACGCACCTACCGCATCGCGTTCCCGAACTCGTCGGCGGACGAAGGCGTCGTCGGGAAGCGTCGGTGCAACAGAGCGCGGTTGTAGCGCTGGAGCATGACCGCGACGGAGCAGCTGCTTCGCCGCCTTCACCCCGATGCGCTCGTAGACGCGCCCGTCCCGTTCGAAGGGCCGCAACCGGTGGCACGCGGCCGGCAGACGCGGCTGCGCCACACGAGACACGATCCCCAGCCCCGTCATCGGCGCCCACACGACGAGGAACGCGACCGACCGCGCTGCGACCACCGAACGTCCGCCAGCCCCAGACCACGAGCGCAACGCAGCCCACCGTGGTTGCTCCGATGACGACACCTCGGCGCATGGTGCCAGCGTGTCCGTCGTGCGCAGGGTGCGCCAGGGTCGCAAGTCCCCTCCGGCCGGACCGGGATGACTGTCAGAGGGGTCATGCGATGATCAGGTCATGGTCATCGCGCCGGCGCCGGAAAGGGGACAGCTTGCCCGCCTCGATGCGCTGTTCGACCGGTTGGCCGAGCTCCAGGGCCAGCGCAACGCCATCGACGCCCAGATCGTCGACATCGTGGCCGAGCTCGAGCACCGGGAGCTGTGGGGTGTCACGGGGTGTCGGTCGCTGGAGCACTGCGTGGCGTGGAAGACCGGCTCGTCCGCATCACACGCCCGGACACTCGCCGCCGTGGCCCGCCGGGCCGAGTCGTTCCCCCGCTGTGTCGCCGGGCTGCGGTCGGGCTCGTTGTCGCTCGACCAGGTGGCGGTGATCGCCGAACGCGCCGCCGACGGCTCCGACGACCACTACGCCGACCTGGCCGAGGTCGCCACCGTGTCCCAGCTCCGGACTGCCCTGCGTCTCGCCCCGAAACCGCCACACCCCACACCGGCCCCGCCGGAGCGTTCCGTCACCAAGATCACCGACGACGAATTCGCCTCCTGGCGGATCCGGCTGCCGCACGTCGAGGCCGCCGTCTTCGATGCAGCGTTGCAGTCCCACCTCGATGCCCTCGTGGCCGAGTGGCGGCGCGACCACGGCGAACGAGACGAGGCATCCGAGGAGGCGCCGCCGTTCCCGACCGTTGCCGACGCCTTCATGCGACTGGTCGAACAGGGCTGGGATGTCGACGTCGCCGCCCGCCCCCACGGGCACCGCACCACCGTCGTGCTGCACGTCGACGTGGAGTCACAGATCGGGTCGCTGCACCTCGGGCCGGCGTTGTCGGAGGCCGAGCGGCGCTACCTCAGCTGCGACTCTCTGGTCGAGACCTGGTTCGAGCGCGACGGCGTTCCCATCGGCTGCGCCCGAGAAACACGGCAGATCCCCCGCCGGCTCCGGCGGGCACTCGAGCACCGCCACCCCACCTGCGCGGTGCCCGGCTGCGGGGCCACCCGTGGGCTTCACGCCCACCACATCTGGCACTGGGAGGACGGCGGCCCCACCGAGCTGTGGAACCTGACCCTCGTCTGTGCCCACCACCACCGCCTCCACCACCGCGGGCTGATCACCATCCGGGGTCCGGGCGACGCCGTCACCGTCACCGACGTCGCCGGCCGCATCCTCGACGGGTCGTCGGTCGCTCGGCCACCGACCCTGCCGCCGCCACCGGTGCCGCCCTACGCCGGGCCGCTCGGCGAACGCGCCCAGTGGCACTGGTACGAGCCGTTCGACCCGGCGACCGTGCCCACCGACAACTGAGCTCGAACCACCAGCGTCGCCGACGCGCCAGCCCGCCGCGCCCCGCGATGCCTACTGTTCCGCCGGTGACGATCCACCGAGTCGGGAGCCGGCGATGAGCGATACTCCCCCACCGGGCGCCGACATCCCCCGCACGTTCCGGGCCGGCCCCAGCGACCCGATCCGCCTGGCGGATCAGCCCGGTACGTGGGTCGAGATCGACATCGATGCGCCGGTCGAACGCGTGTGGGACCTGGTTACCGACATCGACCTGCCGGCGCAGTTCTCGGAGGAGTTCCAGGGCGCGACGTGGCTCGACGACGGCCCGGCGCCCGGCGCCCGGTTCCGGGGCCGCAACCGCCACCCGGCCATCGGCGAATGGGAGGTGGACTGCACCGTCGAGGTCTTCGCGGAGGGGCGCAGCTTCGGGTGGTCCAGCGTCGATGCGTCGAACCCCGGGGCCCGGTGGCGCTTCGACCTCGAGCCGGTCGGCGATGCCAGCCGTCTGCGGTTCTCGATGTCGATCGGCCCCGGTCCGTCGGGGATCACGATGGCCATCGAGGCCCGGCCCGACAAGGAGGCCCGCATCCTCCAACGCCGGGTCGAGGAACATCACGCCAACATGATCCGCACCGTCGAGGGCATCCGAGACCGGGCCGAGGGTCACTCGTGACGTTGGCCATCGGCATCACGGCCTCGCCGGCGATGCCGTGGATGATCGACTACGTGGTCGACGCCGAACGCCTGGGTGCCTCCTCGGTGTGGCTGCCCGAGTTCTGGGGCCACGATGCCCTCACCCCGCTGGGCGTCCTGGCTCACGCCACCGAGTCGATCCAGCTCGGCACCGCCATCGTCCAACTCGGCACCAGGACGCCGGCGATGCTGGCCATGTCGGCCATGACGTTGCAGCAGTTGTCCGGCGGGCGGTTCGTGCTCGGGATCGGCACCAGCGGACCGCAGGTGATGGAAGGATGGCACGGGGTCGACTTCGCCAAGCCGGTGACCCGCACCCGGGAGACGATCGAGATCGTCCGGCTGGTCACGAGCGGCGAACGCCTCACCTATGAGGGCGACGTCTTCCAGCTCCCCCGGCCCGGCGGCGAGGGCAAGGCGCTGCGGGCTGCGGCCCCGCCGGTGGATGTGCCCATCTACGTCGCCGCCCTGGGACCGGCCAACCTCCGTCTGACGGGATCGCACGCCGACGGATGGATCGGCAACTCGTTCTTCTGCGAGACCGCCGACGTGTTCTTCGATCAGATCGCCGCCGGCGCCGAAGAGGCGGGTCGATCGCCGGCCGACATCGACCGCACCGTGGCCGTGAGCTGCGAGTTCACCGACGACGTCGAGGAAGCCGGCCGGCGCCACGCCGACGGGTACGCGTTCACGTTCGGCGCCATGGGTTCGGGTCGCACCAACTTCTACAACCGGGCCTTCGAACGGCAGGGCTTCGGCGATGCCGTGGCCGAGGTGCAGCGCCTGTGGCGCGCCGGCGACCACGACGCCGCTCGCCGGGCCGTGCCGACCGAGATCGGTCTGCGCACCAACCTGATCGGCCCCGACGACGTCATCCGCGACCGCCTCCGCCAGTACCGGGACTGCGGCGTCGACACGCTGCGGGTCAACCCCATCGGCGACACCCTCGACGCCCAGCTCGACGGCCTCGGCCATCTCCTCGACCTCGTCGGCGTCAACGACGTCAACGCCGAGGACGCCGACTCCACCGGAGCCCCGGCCTGACCACGGGCGTTCGGGTGGGTCAGACCACGGCCCAGCGACCCGAGCCGTCCTGGTGGTAGGCGAGCCAGAGCTGGCCGGCGCCGGCGGCATCGGCCGCGGCCCGCAGCTGGGCGTCGTCCCAGCCGTTGTGCGGCACGTCGAAGCGCCCGCCACCGCCCCGGCAGGTGGCCGCGGCCGCCACCCACGGCACTGACGCGGCCGCCACCGTCCAGTCGCCGGCTGCGGTGCGGCACGCCACCGCGTGGTGGGACGAGCAGGCCTCGGCCACGAAGCGACCATCGGTGCCCTGCGCCGCGCAGGCGCCGACGACGGCGGCCGAAGGTTGGTCGGGCGCCCAGCTCCACACCAGCGACGGCAGGCGCTCGTCGCCCGGATACACCTGGTCGAGGCCGAGGAGGTTCACGCCGCACCGGACCATGTCGGCCATGACCTCGGGCGAGATGTGCGAGCCGCCTCCGGCCATCCTCGACAGCCAGGTCGAGTCCTCGTAGCGCCGGACGAACGTGGTGGCATAGTCGGTGCCGGCCCGATCGGGGCCACACTGGTAGTCGGTCGTCGAACCGCTCTCGTCCCAGGCGTCGCCCCGCTCGAAGACCCAGTCGGTCCACCCCCCGGGCCCGCAGTTGCCGGTGAGCACCACGCGCGCCCCGGTCGCCAGGATCGAGCCCTTCGACTGGGTGGTCAACGGGAGCGGCTGGCAGCCGGCGCCGGGGGCGGGCCGGAACACCAGGTCGCCGAGCGTGGCCTCGATCACCTGTACCGCCCGGGCATGGGCCACCTCGTCGCCGTCGAGCGCGTTCTCGAGGTAGAGGAGGACGAGCTGGTCGGCGTTGGCCGGCTGGTCGAGCCAGGCCCGCAGCTCGCGGAGGTTCTCCTCCAGGGTCCGGTCGACCGAGCAACCGGCGTGCACCACGCCGGCCGGTGTGTCGACCGGCTCGCCGTGGCACTGGATCGGCTCCCGGAAGCCGTCGGCGGGATCACCGGAGGGATTCGGCGCCCAGTGCACGTCGATCTCGATGCCGCGGATGCCGAGCCGGAGCTGGTCGGTGAGGGTGAGGACCTGGTTGGCGTCCAGCGTGGTGACGCTCGGCGCGTAGGCGGCCGAGTTGGCCGAGTTGTGGGTGTGCGGGATCAGGGCCTCGACGAGGGGAACGCCGCGGTCGAGGTCGCCCTGCAGGTCGAGGGCCCGGGCCTGCCAGCTGCCCTCGTACTCGGCCATCGCCGCCTCGCTGATCCGCCGGCCGTCGATGGACGGGCACACGTCGTCGTCGGCGCCGGGCACCCGCCGGCAGGTCTGCGCGCCCACCCACGTGCCGGCCTCGCCCGACTTGCAGGTGCGGGGGCCGAGCTCGGGCACCCCGGTCAGCGGGGTGCACGCCTCGACGACGTCGGCGCCGGACTCGGCCACCGCCGGCCGAGCGGCGAACGTGAGGCCGGTTGCCAGTACCAGGACGGCGGCGAGCGCGGCGAGTCGGCGGATCGGGACGGCGGCCATGGGCCTCTGTTCGCCACCGACCGCCCCGCCTCCTCCGGCCGACCCGGGCATACGATCGTCGCCATGGCATTCCGGGGATGGGCGGTCGAGGCGGTGGAGTTCTTCGAGGGACTCGAGGACGACAACACCAAGACGTACTGGACCGAGCACAAGTCGGTCTACGAGGAGTGCGTGCGGGCGCCGATGGAGGCGCTGCTGGCCGACCTGGAGAAGAGCTACGGCGAGGGGAAGATCTTCCGCCCGTACCGGGACGTCCGCTTCAGCGCCGACAAGTCGCCGTACAAGACCAACATCGCCGCCACCA
The DNA here is from genome assembly GCA_963811245.1 of uncultured Acidimicrobiaceae bacterium. Lineage (GTDB taxonomy): Bacteria > Actinomycetota > Acidimicrobiia > Acidimicrobiales > Salinilacustritrichaceae > Salinilacustrithrix. The sequence continues at coordinate 512,129 of CAWEQL010000007.1, read as the reverse complement.
TGGCCAACGGCGGCTACGTCAGCCTCGACGCCGACCAGTTCGGGGTCGGCACCGGCTACTACATGATGGCCAAGGACCAGCTGGCCCGGTTCCGGGCCGCCATCGTCGACGACACGGAGGGCCCGAAGCTCGAGCGGCTGATCGCCAAGCTGCGCGCCGCCGGCCTCGAGGTCACCGCCCACGACACGCTCAAGACCGCGCCCCGGGGCTTTCCCAAGGACCACCCCCGCATCGAGCTGCTGCGGATGAAGGGCTGCATCGCCTGGCAGTCGTGGGAGATCGGCGCCTGGCTGGGGACGTCCGCGCCGGCGAAGCGGGTCCGCGAGTTCCTGAAGACAGCCAAGCCGATGGTGACGTGGCTCGACGACACGGTCGGCCCCTCCGAGCTCGAGGGCGCCTGGGGCTGAGGGCCCCGGCCGCGCCACGCCACGTCGCGTCACGGAGGGGAGGTAACGGGTACTCGTGCCCGTGCCGCTCCTCAACCCCCGCCGGATCGTCGAGGCGGAGGACGAGACGAGCGGGCGCTGGATCGAGGTGGTCGACGAGGGCACCGCGCTGGTCGCCACGTTCGGCCGCACCCGCACCACCGGGCTCGGGGCGCGGCGGGCCCGGCGGCGCAGCTGGCGGGTGATCCGGGCCGACAGTCGGGTCGAGCTGCTCGCCACCTGGCCGGTGTCCGAGCTGTTGACGAGCCGCATCGGTGCCGTGGTCGCCACGCTCGACCGGGAGCTGCGCGACATGGGTGCCGATGCCGCACGGGAGTTGGAGGCGGTTCGGGTGGCGGCATCCCGCCTGACCGGGACGGAGCTGCCCACCCTGGCCGGCACGCTGTGGCGGTCGGCGTTCCCGCTGCTCCAGCCGGTGGTCGAGCACCACGCTGACCTCGCCACGGTCCCCGAGGTGCTCGACCCGCTCCTGCGATCCGAGTCGCTCCGGGTCGGGGTGCGCCGGGTCTACGGCCGAGTCACGCGGCCGCTGGTCCGGGCCGTGGCCGGGCGGTTGCTGCCGGGCGGCGGCGGACCGCCCGTGTTCGACCCGCTCGTGATGGCGACCATGGCGGTCGGGTCGTGCGGCCCCGAGCAGCTGACCGAGATCATCTCGACCGACCCGCGTGTACCGGGGTCGGTGCGGTTCGGCATCGCCGATGTGGCCCGGGCGCGCCTGGCGCTGGCCGGCCCGGCGCCCCGACAGGTCGTCGCCCTCCTGCGAACCGCCCTGGAGGAAGCGGAGGGGCCCCGGCGCCTCGCCGACCGGCTGGCGCAGTGGAACCCGCCCCGGCCGGCGCCGGCACCCCCGCTCCCCGCTCCCCCGCCACGACCGGTCCGGGCCGCCCCAGCCGCGCCCCCGGCGCCACCGACGCCGTCTCGCCCGACCGCGCCACCGCGCCCCGCCGCGGTCCGCATCGACCATCCCACCGCATGGCAGCGAGCCGACGGCGCCACCGTGGCCGGCCACACCATCGTGTTGCCCCGCACCACCGACGACATCCGCCACTGGGGTGGGCTCATGGACAACTGCCTGGGCACGTTCGTCCACTCGGTGGCGATCGGTCGATCACGCATCCTGGGCCTCAGCCGGGGCGGTGGGCTCCGGTTCGCGGTCGAGGTGACGCCCGGCGGGATGATCCGCCAGATCGAGGGCGTCAGCAACACCCGACCCGGGACCGACCTGGGCCGCCGCATCGCCCAGGACCTGATCGGGCTGGGCCTCGCGGTCAGCGACGGCCGCACCGGCCGCTCACTGGTCGCGCCGGCGTGAGCCAAATCTCGGGCGCCTCCGGGCCGAGACCGGCCATCGGGTTCGGCCATGGTGGAGGACCTCGACAGGGGAGTGTAGGTGGACCTGCCTGGAGCTCTCCCCGCTCAGCCCCGGCTCGCGCTTGCGCTGCGGGCACATCGGGGTGGTAGCGGGCGCGTCCAGTTTCCTTCGGGGGTGGACGTCGACCACCATGACGGCGTGGGGCACGACGACGAGCTGCTGGCGGAGCAGCGGGCGTACTACCGGGCCCGGGCGCCCGAGTACGACGAGTGGTGGCAACGGCGAGGTCGCTACGACCGGGGCCCTATCGCGCAGGCGGAGTGGGACCGGCAGGTGGCCGTGCTGGACGCGGCGCTGGAGACGTTCAGCGCCACCGGACGGGTGCTCGAGCTGGCTGGTGGGACCGGGTGGTGGACCGAGCGGCTGGCCCGGACCGCCGGCACGCTCACCGTCGTCGACTCCTCCCCCGAGACGCTGGAACGCAACCGGTCACGGGTCGATCGGGACGACGTCGACTACGTGGTGGCCGACCTGTTCGAATGGCGGCCGCACGAGCATCTGGGCACCGCCCGCTACGACGTCGTCTTCTTCTCGTTCTGGCTCTCACACGTCCCCCGCAGCCGGTTCTCCGGGTTCTGGTCCCAGGTGCGGGAGTGCCTGGCGCCCGGCGGCCGGGTGTTCCTCATCGACAACCGGAACGATCCGATGCCGCCGGCCGCAGGCAGCTCGCCGGCTCGGGACCCCTACGTGGTCGAGTACACGGAGGACCTGCACCGGCGCCGCCTCGGCGACGGCTCCGAGTACCACGTGGTCAAGGTGATGTACGAGCCGGACGAACTCCAAGCGGCCATCGAGGCCGAGGGATGGGCGGCCCGCGTCGACGCCACTCGCTGGTTCGTCCACGGGACGGCCCAGCCGGCGTGACTCTGCGCGGACGGCCGGTGATGCCGGGGAGTCAGCCCGGGTCGCGCCCGAGCAGGGCGAGGAGCTTGGCGGCGTCGTCGGCGTCGTCGGGGACGTCGACCGGGGGGCCGAACACGCCGGAGGAGCGGATCAGGTCGGCTTGGGCCTGCATGCCGGGGAGCAGGCGCGACGCCGTCTCCACATCGAGCTCGGCCGGCTCCTCGATGCCGTGGGCCAGATCCCAGCCGTGGACCTCGGCGTCGGTGAGCATCTGCTCCAGGTACACGCCGCAGGGCACGTCGCCGAAGGACAGGTGGACGATGGCGTCGAGGTCGGCACCGGCGAACGCGGCGCGCGAACCATCCGCCGCCTGACGGAACGCCGCCTTCGGATCGTCACCGAGCACGTCACCGTCGTAGCGGTCGCCGACCTCCTCGATCGTCTGGCCGGTGACGAGGTGCGGCGCCCACAGCTGCTCGTTGCAGACGTGGTTCACGAGGGCCCGGACCTCCCAGTCGGCGCACGGCGTCGGCGCATTCCATTGGTCGTCCCCGATGCGGTCGACCCGGTCGGCGAAGCGCCCGATCGAGTCCAGGAACAGTTCCACGGTGCGATCTGCCATGCAGTCCATCCTCCCCCGCTCCGGCCCGCGCGTGAAGCGCGGACCCGAATTCTGCTTCACTTAGTGACAAATAATCGTCCGGGCAGGCGTCGGCTCCGTAGATGGGGTGATCAACCAACCCAGGAGGAACCAGTTCCATGTTCAAGCCCATCGTCCGGGTGCTCACGATGGCGGCAGTCGCCGTCGTGCTGCTGGCCCCGAGTGCCAACGCACAGGAGTCAGCGCGCATCCACCTCATCCACGGCATTCCGGGCGTTCCGGTCGACGTGACCGTCGACGGCAGCACCGTGTTCGAGAACTTCGAGTTCGGAGACACCCAGGACCTCAGCGCCCTGGCCGGCACCACGCTCACCAACCTGCAGGTCAAGGCCGCAGGGACCGACACCGTCCTCATCGACGGCGGCGACGTCGCTCTGCCGGCATCCGGCAACTACACGGTGATCGCACACCTCGATGCTGCCGGCACGCCCACACTGGGCGTCTTCTCCAACGACGTCTCCGCCACCGCTCCCGGTGAAGGCCGCCTCGTGGTCCGCCACACCGCGGCCGCCCCGGCCGTGGACGTGCTCGCCAACGGATCCCCGGCGTTCACCAACCTGTCGAACCCCAACGAGGCATCTGCTGATCTCGCCGCCGGCACCATCAGCGCCTCGGTGGTGCCGACCGGCGCCACGGAGCCGGTCGTCATCGGTCCCGCCGATCTCACGATCGCCGACGGTCAGGTGCTCATCGTGTACGCCGTCGGCTCGCTCGACGACACCTCGCTGACGGTGCTCACCGAGACCATCGACGGTGTCGGTACCGCCCCCACGGCGGTGAACACCGGCAACTCGCCCGTCGAGTCCTCGTCCGGCCCCTCGGTCGTCCTGATGACCGCCCTCGGCCTCGCCGGCCTGGCCACATTCGCCGGCGCTCGCCGACTGGTCCTCGCGAAGACCCGCTGACCCCCGTCATGGCATCGAGATCGTTCGCCGGTGCGGTGGTGGCGTTGGCGCTGTTCGCCGCCGCCTGTTCCACCGGCAACACAACCGATGCCAACGACGGGTCCACCCCTCCGGCGGGGACCTCCGATTCCACGGAGGTCCCCGCCCAGGCGTCCCCGGACGACGTCCCGCCCACCACGGCAGAGGCGTCGTCCCCGCTGGCCGGCCAGGTCAGTGAGCTCGGTTCGGCGCTCTACGACCGGACCGAGCACGCTCCGCGGGCGGCCACCCCGCAGCGACTCTCCATCGAGTCGCTCTCCGTCCGTGGCGCAGCCATCGTCGACGTCGGGGTGAAGGACAACGGCGAGATGGAGATCCCCCGTGCCTCGGAGGTCGGCTGGTACCGCTTCGGCGCCGCCCCTGGCGACGCCGGCACCACGGTGCTCGCCGCCCACATCGCCTACAACGGCGTCGACGGCGTCTTCCGTCACCTCGCCGATCTGACGACCGGCGATGCCGTGTCGGTCGAGCTCTCCGACGGACAGGTCCGTCGCTACCAGGTGACCTCCGTCGACGAGTACGACAAGCAGGCCCTGCCCCCGGAAGTATGGGCCACCGACGGACCCGAGCGCCTGGTCCTCATCACCTGCGGCGGTCGCTTCAACCAGTCGTTGCGCAGCTACGAGAGCAACATCGTCGCCTGGGCCACACCGGTGTCACCCTGAGCGATCCCCCTCGGGGTCCGTGGAATACCCCCGGGGGTATCCGTGGTTGATCGGTGAGTACCCCCGATCCAGGAGAAGATCAGAGATGAGCACCGTCGTCCTCAATCAGGACAACTTCGAGCAGACCATCCAGGACAACGACATCGTGATCGTGGACTGGTGGGCGTCGTGGTGTGGGCCGTGCCGGGCATTCGCCCCCGTGTACGAGGAGTCGGCGAAGACGCACGACGACATCGTGTTCGGAAAGGTCGACACCGAGGCCGAGCGCGGCCTGGCTGGCGCCTTCCAGATCATGTCGATTCCCACACTGATGGTGTTCCGCGAGGAGGTCCTCGTCTTCTCGCAGCCAGGAGCACTTCCCGGCCATGTGTTCGAGGACCTCATCCAGCAGGTCAGGGAACTCGACATGGACGAGGTCCATCGGGCGGTCGCCGAGCAGTCCGGCGCCGCCTGACTCTCCCGTCCCGAGCCGAACCTTCTCAGATCGGCCGCCGGCGCGATCGTGCCGAAGCCGGTTCAGGGAGCGATGCAACGGTTGCGAATGGTGCCGATGCCTTCGATCCAGGTCTCGAGCACCTCCCCGGGGCGCAGCCCTCGCGGCGGTGTCCGGGCCATGCCGACGCCGGCGGGCGTCCCGGTGAAGATGACGTCGCCGGGCAGCAGCGGCACGACGGCCGACAACTCGGCGATGAGCTGGGAGACCGAGAACACCAGGTCGTCGGTGCGGGCGTCCTGCACCACCTCGTCGTCGACCTTGCACCCGAGCGCGAGGTCGTCGGGATCCGGCACTTCGTCGACGGTCACCAGCCACGGACCCATCGGGCCGTAGCCGCGACGCGACTTGCCGAGCGAGAACTGCATGCCGGCGGCGAATTGCAGGGTGCGGTCGCTGATGTCCTGGCCGACGGTCAGACCGGCGACATGGCCCCAGGCGTCCGCCTCGCCGACGCGGTCGGCCTCGGTCCCGATGACGACCACGAGCTCGACCTCCCAGTCGACGGTGTCGCCGTGGATCTCGATGTCGTCGAAGGGCCCGGCCAGCGACGCCGGGAACTTGGTGAACGCGGCTGGCACCTCGGGGATCGCCATGCCCGATTCCTCGGCGTGGGTGCGGTAGTTCAAGCCGATGCCGAACACCTGGCGAGGCATGGGGGTCGGACAGCCCAGCAGGGACTCGTCGAGCGGGCCGGTCACGGCGTGTTCGCCGGCGGCCCAGCCGGAGAAAGCCGGCCAGTCGTCGAACGCCGACATCGGATCGGGGCCGAAGCGTCCGTCGCTGGCCTCGGCGACGTCGACGATGCCCTCGTCGAGGACGAGCACGAGGCGGTTGTCGTGGTTGGCGATCTTCATGGGTTCATCGAACCACCTGGCGAGGTTCGCCGCGCTCGGCACGGCGATGACAGCGCCGTGCACGTCTTCGACGCCGAGAACCTCCGAACTTCGTCCCTGGACGTCCGCATGCGGTCCTCCAGGGACGATGTTCCTGGTGAGCGTGCCGAGCGATCCAGGGCGAACCGTCGCCCCGGGGCGCTGCGGTACGAATGGCGGTGGACGGCACGGATCGGGCGCCATCGAGTTTCGATCGCGGAACGGCCTGACGTTCAGCGTGTCACGTCCCACAGGTGATGGATCGGGTCGTGGATGAGGTACGTGGCGAACGACTCGATCGTGAAGCTGGCGCCGTCCGACCGCCGGCCGGTGCGTGACCACTGCGCACCGGCCACCGTCTCGAACCGATCGGCGAGGGCGTCGCCGCGAGCGACGATCTCCTCGGCGACGGTTGCGGGGTCCTGGCTGGCGTAGTCCTGCTCGATCGCGGTCTCGTCCTGGTCCCAGTTGGGGTAGAGCGGATCGTCCTCGTCGAGCATCAACGCCAAGCGGTGGTCGAACAGGGCATACACGTCGCGTACATGGCAGCCGTACTCGAGCGTGGACCACCGGTCGCTCCGGCTGCGCTCGGCCGCGTGCTCGGTGCTGAGTTGCGGTCCCCACGCTCGCGCGTTGTCCCGGATCATGGCTGCCACATCCACGGCGTCGACATCGTCGGCATCGAAGCCGCACTCCGGGCACGGACGGGTCAGCACCCAGGTCCAGTCCTTGCCGTCGGGGTCGATCACCAGGGCGACCATAACCGTGGCCGCGTGCTACGTGACGACGACGCCCCACCACCGGGTCTAGCGTCGGGGCGTGGTTCGACACCGTCAGCGCTGGCCCCACACCTGTCGTGGGGTGCGGTGCTGATGTCACCTGTCGAAACGACGTACTCGATGCGGCTCGGGTTCGCACCCGCATCGGTTGCGATCCCCGACCCCGACCACCCGGGCCTGCTCCGAGCCGGACCACGAGCGAGCGCTCCGTACGGCAGCTCGAACATCGAGGTCCACCTCTGCGAGGCAACCGACTACGGCGACGGCACCGTCCAGCCCGACCTGAAGACGTTCGGTTTCGACACGGTCGACCTCTCGGCGCTCGATGCGTTGCAGCAAGCCTGCGCCGAGGTGCGGGCCGCCGGCGCAATCGCCAGCCACCAAGCGGGCGAGATCCGGGCGGCACTGGACGGCTCGGAGTTGCCCACCTCCGGCGGTGGGTCTCTCCGCGTGGTGCACATCGCTGACGAGGGGTTCATCATGCGCACGGCGGGACCCAACGGTCTGTCGATGGTGGGGCCCCGGTCGTCGGGGATGAACGGTCACGGTCAGGCGACATCGGTCCACGCCGACCAGGACGTGTTCGGGACGCCGGTGACCCAGTTGATGGAGGGTCGGGCACCCGAGCTGTTCGTCCATGACTCGCCCGACGGCCACAACCACGACGCCGCGCTCCTGCTCGTGAACCTCTGGATCCCTCTCCAGCAGATCACCCAGCCCCTGGTGCTCGCCGACGGCCGCAGCATCGACCGTCGCCGGCACCAGCTCCGTTACGGACTCGCCACCGACTCGTTCCTCGAGCGCGACGACGACCTCGTCGTCAACGACATCTGGTCGTTCCTCCACGACGACGGCCAACGGTGGTACTTCTGCTCGGAGATGGACCACCGCAGCGCCCACGTGTTCAACACGCTCAGCACCGCCCACGGCGCAGGAACCCTCCCCGGCGAGGAGGTGGCCGAGCGCTGCCATCTCGTACTCGAGGCGGCCGAATCCGCGGTCGCCGCCGGTGACGCCGCCGAGCTCAGGTCGACGCTCTCGGATGCCGCCGAGCTGCGCCGGCCCCAGCACACAACGCCAGCCTTGGCCGATGCGATCGAGACGATGCTCGCCCTGATCGACGATGCCGCCACAGCGCCCACCGAAGTGTGTGGCGAACGAGCCGAGGAATGGGTGACCGCCTCGCGATCAGCGCGCCGTCAGGTCGTGCGGATGTCGCTCGAGCTCCGCATGGTCGTCTCGATCGTCGGTTGAGCGCCGCCGCCCACAGGTCGGCGTCCGAAATGCATCCGGCCCGGCGGAACCCCGCGGTGGAATCTGACCTCGCGGCCGTGCTCGGCATGACAACGCAGGGTGCCGCCAAGCTGCGGTCGGAAGTGGGCTTCGTCGCCCTCGGGCGGCGACCAAACGGGAAGACTCCGCAGCAGCAGCCGCGAGCGGCCGTAGCCGCGATCTCGTTCGCCGCGTGGGGCAGCGGCGACGAACAAGAGAAGGTCGTCGACAGCAGCACGGTGACCCCACCGGAACCGTGCGGAGCGTCAGCTCGAGCCGTTCTGGTCGGCCGCCGCTCGAACGAGCTCCTGGAACGACGCTTCGTCGAGCTCGTCGTCCTCGTGGATGTCGATGGCGCGGCGGGCCTTGCCGTCGAGGCTCGAGTTGAAGAGCCCGTCGGGGTCGGGCAGCGATGCGCCGTGCGCGAAGGTCAGCTTCACCTTGTCCTTGTAGACCTCGCCAGTGCAGATGATGCCGTCGCAGGACCAGGTCGGTACGCCGTTCGGGTTCGACGGCTTGCGCCACTTGATCTCCTCGACGACGTCGGGCACCGCGTCGAGGATCAGACGGCGCAGCCTCGCCAACCGCTCGCCGCGCCAGTCGTCGACATCGGCAATCGTTGCGTCGATCGCCGCAGAGGCGTCGACGTCCTGGTCTGCCATGTGGCGTGGCCTCCTCGTGACCTTCAGGCTTGGGCGATGCGTACCAGATTGCCGGACGGATCCCGGAACGCACGGTCTCGAACGCCCCAGGGCTGGGACTTCGGCTCCTGGAGCACCTCGGCGGCGCCTGACGCACGGACCTGCTCGAAGGTCGCGTCGAGGTCGCTGGCGGAGAAGATCGCCGCTTGGACCGACCCCTTCGTGACGAGCTCGAGAAGCGCGTCACCGTCGGCTTCCGAACGGCCCCCGTGGGGTTGCGACAGCACGATGTCGACGCCTTGGCCGGGGGCGCCGACGGTCACCCACCGGAACTCACCCTTCTTCACGTCGGTACGGACCTCGAGCCCGAGCGCGTCCCGATAGAAGCGCAACGCCTCCTCGGGATCGTGCACCGGGATGAACATGGTCGACACGGCAACGGTCATGACGACGACCGTACGGAACTTGGCTCCGACCTGCTTCTCCGATTCTGCTCGATGTGGTCCGGGGACCGAACGCCGTCAGCGGGTCAGACGGAGGTGGCGCATGGCGACACATGGCGGCACGACCTCGAGCGACCGATGATCGCGTTGGCGGTACTCCGACGGGCTGACCCCGACGATCTCCGAGAAGCGGGCGCTGAACGAGCCGAGCGACGTGCAGCCGACCGCCATGCGAGCCGCCTCGGCCATCGCAGGGACGTCCAGCGGCTCGGCGTAGCACCGGTCGATGAAGTCTCGCGCCCGGCGCAGGTCTGCCAACTCGGCGAGCCGCTCGGGAACCACCCTGTCAAGGTAGCCAGTGATCCGCTGGAGGCAGGGTCGATCCTCGTGTGTACACCAGGCCGCGTGGCCTACGGCACGCGACCGAGTCGCGGCCCTGCCGTCACGGACGGGTAGGGTCTCGCCCACGGCGTTGGCGCTGCCGCACGCCTCCGAGCCCTCGGGTGGAAGCCGTGCCGCCCCGTTGCGGCGGCCCTCCGGCCTCCGGGCCCGAACGACCTCTGCGACTGTTCGTCGCGGCAACACGTTTGCCGCGCCCCCCATTTGACGAAAGCACGCATCGCCATGTTCGAAGAACTCGACCGCCAGGTCACGCCGATGGGCGAGATCAGCGTGCGCCGGCGCCTCGATCCCATCCTCGGCATCGACGTCTACGAGGTGAAGCTCGGGGACGAGCACCTCATGTCCAACGTCTTCACCGCGGCCGAGACCGCGCTCGCCGACCTCGCCCTCGCCGAACTGGACGGCACCGACCTCGATGTCGTGGTGGGCGGCCTGGGCCTCGGCTACACCGCCCGCGCCGCACTCGCCGATCCGAGGGTGCGCTCCGTCGACGTCGTCGAAGCACTCCCCACCGTCATCGACTGGCACCGGCGGCGCCTCCTCCCCGACGCCGCCGAGCTCGTCGACGACGACCGGTGCCACCTCGTCGAGGGCGACTTCTTCGCGAGCATCCTCGAGGACCGACCGTTCCGAGCTGACGGCCCCGACCGGTACGACGCGATCCTCCTCGACATCGACCACACCCCAACCCACGTGCTCCACCCGAGCCACGCCGAGTTCTACACCGCATCCGGGCTCGCGCGACTCGCCGGCCGGCTCGACGCCGGCGGCGTCTTCGCGCTGTGGTCCGACCGACCCGACGACGACTTCCTCGTCACGGCGCGATCGGTCTTCGCAGCCTGCGAGGAGCACGTCGTCCGATTCCCCAACCACCACACCGGCGGCGAAGCCAGCAACGCCGTGTACGTGGCCATCACGTCGGCCACGGGATGAGCGACTGGATCGCGGTCACCAACCACGCCGCCTCCGCTGGTCCCGGTCGGCCGCAGGTGAATTCGCCGGGTTCGGGACCTTCGTCACCTTGTCGATGGGCCCGGAATCAACCTCGCCACGTGCTGGTTGGCTCATCTGGCCCCTCGGTTATGGAGGAGGGATCGACGAGAGGAGACGGTCATGCCGTTCGTTCGGTTCATGAGCACCACCACAGGCCGCGTCGCTCGGGTGGTGGTCGGGCTGGTGCTGATCGTCGGCGGGCTGGCGGCCGCGAACACCGCCGGGTGGGTCGTCGCCGCCGTCGGCCTCGTCCCGCTGGGCGCCGGGCTCGCCAATGTGTGCCTGTTCGCGCCCCTGTTCCACGCACCGTTCCGCGGGCACACGCACGCCGGCTGAGCACTACCGGGGGACGAGGATGGCGAAAGCCCTCTCCGAGGATTCGGAAAGGGCCTGCGAACTGGGCAAACGCCCGAGTTGGTGGCGGGGGGAGGATTTGAACCTCCGACCTTCGGGTTATGAGCGATCCGAACCCCGTCCAGCCCGTATCGCAGAGTGTCGCTCAGGTGCGCTGAGCAGGTCGGTTTCGTGACGTCTCGTCCATCCGGTGCACCAGGAACCCTCCCGTGCGGCGCTGTTCGTTAGACGATTCGTTAGACATCGCCCGCCGGATCCGCCCCCGCTGCGTCAACCACCCGGCGGGCCGAGTCGAGCGTCTCCTCGATCGCGGAGCGGTCCGCATCGGGGAAGGTTCGCCGGGTACCGACCTTCGATCGTCCACGGATTCAGCACCTCGAGGTCGCCCTCGTCGAACCGCGCTTGGGCAGGCTCGGGGAGCAAGCGGTGCAGTCCGACGAGGTCATGGATGCGCGGCACCTCGACACCGAACCCGATGAGCAATGCCTTGAGCGCCTTCTCGGCCGCGAGGTGCGCGTGGAACCCTGCGACACGATCGGGAAGCTCGTCGTGGGCAGCGACGACCTCGGCCGCTCGCAGCTCCTCGGCCGCCTCCCGAACCCAACGGGACGAGAGATCGCCCTCAGGCGGCGGATCGGTCATACACGACGCGCCCGTCCCTGGCCGGCCCGTAGTACGGCGAACCGTTGACGTCCTTGCCCGCCTCGAACTCGCCGACCTCCGCGACCAGCACGTCGACCGGGATCGGTGCCGTGATCGCCGTCCGGATCCGTCCCATCAACCGCCGACGGTCCGCAGCGTCGAGATCGTCGAACAGCACGAGGAGATCGACGTCGCTCTCGGCGCCTGCCTCACCCCGCGCCACGGAGCCGAACAGGATCACCCGGGCAGGAGCAAAGCTCGTGACGACGTCGTCGACGACCTCAGGGACCCACTCCCCCACGGGCCTGCCGTTCCACAGTCCATCGACGTACGTGGCCTGACTCACGGCACCCAGTGTACGAGTGATCGCTCAGGCGCACCGGGGTGGACTGATCGACACCGGTGGCACCATCAGCGACTTCGCTCACACGAAGCCGGCCTTGTCGAGCCTCGCGATCAGCGACGGGCGACGGCGATGCGTCTCGCGTAGCCCCGCCACCCGAACTTCGAACTCGACCATCGCCTCAGCGGCGGCGGCCGCCTTCTTCGCCGCCTTCAGGTACCGGACCGCAGCTTGATAGGCCCGCTTGTCCGCCGTGACGAGGACCTCATCCACGAGGCGGAACCAGACCGCCATCGCATCGGCCGGATGCGACGCCGCCCGGGCCTCGGCGAGGCGCTTCCACCGGTGCTCCCCTACCTCCCACGCCAGCTCCGCCGTCGCGAGCACCCACGCTGCATCCGGCTCGCCGTCGTCGAGGAGGACATCCACCAGACCGCGCGGGTCCCGCGCCCCGAGCACCTCCCGGGCCCCGGTGCGCAGCACAGCCCATTCACCCGTCGCCTCCGCGGCGGCACGCAAGAAGCCGTACGTCGTCGAGCTCGGCATCCGCTCGTGCTGGGACCGCCGCAGCTCGAACACGCCAGCGACGTCACCGCGATCGGCGAGCAGGTCGGCGGCAAGGTCGTACAGCTTTGCGACCTGCCAACCCGACGTTCGCTCGATCCCGTCAATCGCCCACCGCAACGCATCATCGAGCAGGTCCAGCTCGACCATTGCCTCGGCCACCCGCTGGTACTGGTACGACCCAGTCAGATCCCCACCCAGCATCTCGACCAGCGCGTCTACGTCCCGATCCAGGACCGCCAACCGCTCCGCCGCATACCGGGCCGCGAACCGATCCGACCCCGCCGACCGGGCGACGACCTCCTTGCGGTAAGCAGCGATCCCGTTGTCACCCAGCCCCGGGGCGTAGCGGACGACGTCGAGCTCGAAGAAGTCCTGATCGACGAAACAGAACCTCACCATTTACTTCGCCAGCTTCACCGGATCCGCCACGCCGGGCTGGCACGCCTGGGCGTGCAGCTCGAGAAGGTCACGGGCCAGGTCGCCGATCATCCCGTTCGAATCATCGGCCCGCAGGATCACCTTCACCACATGCCCGACCGCCCGCTGCAACAGCTCCACCAACTCCCGCGACGGACCGGCCTCGACCACCTCCGCCAGCGCCGCCACCACCGGCTGCGCCTCGCCCGCCCACTCCGAGGACTCCCAGTACCCCAGATGGCGACGAGTCCGCAGCCCCGAATCCACCTCCGCCGCCAGCACCGCCAGTCGCTCCGACGGCCCCGCCGCCGCCAACCGCACCGCCCGAGCCGTCTCCCCATCCCGACCGGCAGCATCCGCGAGCAACCGCCGCACGGCGTCCTCAGCGAGTCGATCCACGAGATCGGGAACGGATGGTGGATGCTCACCGTGAGGGTCGGCAGTCACTCCTCGATGATGGCGCACGCCACGCCGAGAGGACCGCAGGCTTCGAGCGTTCGGGGACACCCTCGGCGGGTGCCCAGCAACGGCACGTCTGGGATGGTCGCATCGGGAGTCCCATACCGTCGAGGGGTTCCGACGGCGTATGGAAACCGAGAGGTTGCGGACGCAGCCTTCTGCTTGCACAATGAAAGCGTGCCGAACATCCTCGTACGTGACCTCCCTGACGACGTTCACCGTGTGCTCCAGGACCGTGCCGAGCATCGAGGTCAGTCGTTGCAGCAGTACCTGAGTTCCGAGCTCACTCGGCTTGCAGCGCGACCGACCGCCGACGAGCTGTTCGAGCGGGTCTCGAACCGACGGGGCGGAAGGGTCGGGCTCGCCCAGGCAGTCGCCGATCTCGAGGCTGAACGCTCGGCGTCTTGATCGTCGTCGACGCGTCAGTGTTGGCGAACGCACTCGCCGACGCCGGCAGCGACGGAAAGGCCGCCCGTGCACGACTGGCCGGCGATGGCGATCTGGCCGCCCCCGATCTCGTCGATGTCGAGACCGTGGCTGTGCTCCGCAAGCGGTGGATGGCCGGGGATCTCTCCCGGAACCGCTTCTCGACTGCCATCGACGATCTCGAGGATCTCGACATGACCCGGTATCCCGCCCTACCGCTGATGCGGCGAGCATTCGAGCTTCGCGACAACGTGACCGTGTACGACGCCGTCTACGTGGCGCTCGCCGAGCGAATCGACTGTGTACTGGTCACGGCCGATCAGCGGCTCGCGTCCGCCCCTGGGACCAGCTGTCCGGTCGAGGTGCTTCGGGCCTGAGCGAGACGTCGTCCGGGGGCACGGCGACAGCCCCGCCCGGTGCGGCACCTTGTGGGCAGTCCCCAGGTGGATATGTCCGTGCGATAGGTGGCAGTCGGCGTCCGCTCGATCGGCACCTCCGCGCGTGCTTCGCACCTTCGTCCCTGCACGTTCACATGCGGTCCTGCAGGGACAATGTTCCGAGGAAACGGTCTCAGCGGCGCTCCAACTGCCGGATCTGGACGTGGAAGGCAGGCGACCTATCGCCAGCCGGTCAGGCTCGCTCAGGCGAGACTGAGCGCCTGTTCGTGGAGGACGTCCGGAGCGAGATCAGCCCCGTTCGGCCAGACAACGGTCCCGAGCTCGGGATCCACCGCGACCCTGGCGAAGAAGTCGACGTCACGGAGCGGCTCGAACACCGGCCCCCTCGGTGCCTTGAAGCGATCGGCAAGATCCACGTCCCCGACAAGACCGTCGGCGAAGGTCAGCCGAAGGCGGTACCCGCCGAGATGCTCAACGGCGGTGATCTCGTAGGCAGCAGTCATGGCAACGGGTCAATGGTAACCAGCGGCTCGTCGCGCTCGGCGCGCTCCCAGTCGTCGAGCAGCTCGTCCCGGTGCAGCGCGGTCCACTCCTCGACGAGCTTGAGGGCACGCCGCGGGAGTTCGCCGTGCAGCACATCGCCGGTCGCGATGACGATCTGAGCCTGATGCTCTCCGTACTTCGCGTGGAAGTGCGGTGGCGGATGATCGTCGAAGTACATGGCGATCACGATCCCGTAGAACGCGGAAATCCGAGGCACGATTCGAACGTACTCACGGGATACGACACTGAGGCGAGAGTGCCCCCGACCACACGAGCCGAGTGAGAGCAATCCCGTCACCTACCGCCGGTTCGAACGCACTGCCGGGAGCGCCGGAACGTCACAGAATCCCGTGCCTTTGACCGCTTCGCACGGCCATCGCGCCCCGTCGTCGAGGCAGGTCGTTAGACAACTCGTTAGACGCCGCCTCGGTCGATCGCCCACTCCGCCGCGTTTGACCTGGCCAGCGCCTTGCGCCCTGCGCTCGGGCTGACCTCGTCCGGCCGCCAACCCGAAGGTCGCCTCAGGACCGATCGGAGGGCTCTGACCAGGGAGAACGCGTTCGGCGGGCCCAAGCCGGCGCAGAACCCGAAGGTCGCTCCGTGAATGGCGAAGGCCCTCTCCGAACCTTCGGAAAGGGCCTCTGACCTGGGCAAACGCCCGAGATGGTGGCGGGGGGAGGATTTGAACCTCCGACCTTCGGGTTATGAGCCCGACGAGCTACCAGACTGCTCCACCCCGCGGCGGATTGATGAATGTATCGCCGGCCCGGCGGAGCTGACAACCCGGCTCGATCGCCTGGGTCGTGTCACTCGTCGAGGTAGTCGTCGAGGAACGCATCGAGGGCGGCTTCGTCGTCGAGGTCGATGCCGGCGGCGACAGCCTCCTCGAGCACCTCGACGCGACCGCCGCCGGCATCGTCCGAGCCGAGGGTGTCGAGCACGGCAAGGGTGTCGGCAACGTAACGGTCGCCCCATCCCTGCTGCTGGTGCGCCCAGGGGATGAAGTCCCGCAGGAGGGCGGTGACGTCGGCGATGGGTGTCGATCCGTGGAGCGACAGGGGGAACCAGCCGACCGCCACGAGATGGGTCACCACCGGAGACCACCGCAGCGGATCACCACCGAGCTGGTCGACCGCGAACTCGACGGCGTCGAGCAGCAGGGCCCGCTGGTCGCCGTGTTCCGCGCCGGCTGGATCGGCCAGGAATCGTTCGACGACGCCGGCCTGCTCCGCGGCGGTCGCGGCGGGGCGGGACGGCACGGGCACGCCGCCGGGGGGCAGCTTGGCGACGTAGTGCTCCATGATCGAGAACAGGGCCGGGAACTGCTCGGCTACCGGCGCGAGCCCACCCACCTCGAACACCCGGTCGACGGCCTCGTCGATGGTGGCGCCGGCGACGGCCGGCTCGATGGCGGAGACGGACATGCCCGGCTCGTCGGCGGACATGCGCAGGAAGGTGGCGGCATCGTCGTGGACCAGCACGTCCTTGGCCATGCCGTCGAGGTTCAGGTCGATGTAGACCGCGACGACGTGGTCCTTGTCGGCCCCGGGATGCCGGGCCGTGATCGCCACGTCGTACCCGTCGCCCAGCTCGTGGGCCACGAGGTGGGTGGCGACGATGGCGGCGTTGCCCACCGCCCACGCCCACGCCGGGCTGGAGGGGAGCGAGCTGGCGACCAGCCGGTCGTGCAGCGGCCACTGGACGTAGCCAGGGTCGAAGGCGTCGAGCACCCAGCAGAAGTCGAGCAGCACCCGGGGCGGCGCGGCATCGAGGTGGTGGAGGCAGACCTCGACCAAGCCGTTCAGCAGCTCCTCGTGGGTCGGCTCGCCCGGATCGGCGCCGCCCGGTGCGCCGGCGCCGAGCTCGGCCAGGAACCGCGAGATGCGCAGCTCGACGTCGAGAGGCGCCGCGTCGCCGATGCCGACGAAGCTCTCGAGCGCCGGCACGATGCCGTCGAGCGGCGGGAGCCCCGGCTCGTCCTCGGGCCAGACGCGCGCCGGCGGTCCGCCTCCGGGGCGCCGGGCCGAGTGTCCGTTGGTTCCGGGCATCCACCGAGGGTACGGCGACGAGGCCGCCCCTTGACGTCGCCGCGCCCGGCTGCGATCCTCGCACGCACTCGCGGATCTCCGCCTCCGGCCCCCGTGGCCGCTCGCCGTCGCCGAGCCGACGGCCGACTCCCACCCGGAAGGCCGACCCGATGTCCCGCCCACCCTCCCGCGCCCCCGTGGCGTCCGACGCCCTCGTCCAACTCCTCGCCGACCAGCTCCTCGCCGACCTCGACGCCGCCGCCATCGAGCCCTGCCTGGTCCACGTCACCGACCACGGTGCCGAACGCCTCGAACTGGGCGTGATGCCCCTCGCCGGCCACCACCCGAGCGAGCTCCTCGTCGGGTTCACCGCGCCCGAGTCCTGGCACGCCCTCGGCGTCGTGACGGGCGGCTGGGCCTACCACCGCTCCGAGCGCGGCTCGCCCCGACGCCACCGTTCACGGGTGAGCGTGGTGGCCGTGCTCACGCGCACCGGCGAGGTGGCCCACCGGATGCACATCGCCGGCGAGCACGATCTGCCCGAGCTCCCGCCGGACGACGCCGAGGGCGAACAGATCGACCTGCTCCGCCTCGCACTCGGCCTGTCCACTCCCCCGCCGCCCTGCGACACCGGCGTCTACTGGACCATCGAGTGGCTGTCGGCCGTACTCGCGACCGACCCGAGCGAGCTCCTGACCTGGGACGACGTGGCCGATCAGCATCCGGCGATGATCATGATCCGAGGCGACGAGGAACGCCACGGCGAGCGCGACCCGGCGTTCTCCGGCGCCGGCTTCGTCGAGCTGGTCCGCTCGTTCACCCGCGTGAGCACGTGGACCACGCTGCGGGGCCTCGTGGCCGCAGACCTCTTCGTCGTACCGGAGCTCGTATCGACCGATGCGATGTGGTTCGACGACGGCGCCTTCGCCCGCTTCCTCCTCAGCCGGTGCCCGCCGCTCACCATGGTCCGGGCCCAGGTCACCGACCACCTCCGTCCCGATCTCGCCGACGCGCTGGGTCGGGCGCTCGACGAACTGGGCGTGCCCCGCTCGTCGTGGCCCGACGACGAAGCGGCGTGAAGTAGTTGCAGGTGCAAGTGCTTCGTACCAGTCGTACAGTGGGTCCATGGCTGCGACACCGTCCCCGACCGATCCGGCCCGCCGTACCCCGGCGTGGCACGGCATCAACCACCTCGCCCTCGTCACCGACGACATGGACGCCACCACCCGCTTCTGGCACGGCGTGCTCGGCGCCGAGATCGTCGCCACCGTCGGGAACGAACACTTCAAGCACTACTTCTTCCGGGTCGGGTCCCGGCAGACCGTGGCGTTCTTCGAGTACAAGGGCCAGCCGCTCGAGACCTTCTCGAAGCCCGCCGGCATCCCGTACCCGCCCGGCGCCAGCCAGTTCGACCACCTCTCGCTCGACCTGTCCGACGAGGCGGCCCTCGAGCATCTGCAACGCCGGCTCAAGGAACACGACTGCGAGGTCACCGACGTCGTCGACCACGGCTTCATCCGGTCGATCTACTTCAACGACCCGACCGGCATCGCCCTCGAGGCCAGCTACTGGACCATGCCGCTCGACCACGACGGCGCCGCCACCGACTTCGGCGACGCCGGCTGGTTCTCCGACCCCGATCCGGTGCCGGCGCTGCGCGAGATCATCGAGCACGGCGACGTCACCGCCACCCCGTCGACCCGCCTGGTCGACCAGGTCATCACGCCGGCCCCCTGAGTCCCGCCATCCGACGTCAGCCCGGCGGCGTCCGACGCAGCAGGGGCGAGAACAGGCTCGGCAGCCGGTCGCGATCGGGGTAGCCAGCGACGCGATCCGGATCGATCAACACCCGTTCCAGCCGGAACGCGCCATCGGTGCCGTCGAAGGCGATGCGGTCGACGGCAAAGAGCCGGCCGGCCGTGAACCGGAGCAGCTCCATCTCGTAGGGCAGCGTCTCGTCGGTGAGCAGCGCGCCGACGCCGGTGGCCCCGGCGCTGCCCGCCACCACGACCACCGAACCGTCCTCGTAACTCACGCTGGGGCGGTGGAGGTGGCCGGCCAGTCCCACCTCGAAACGGCCGAGCGACGCATCGAGCTGGCGCGGGTTGTGGACCGCCACCACGTCGGGATGCTGCACCCGTATCAGCCGCCGGACCCGCTCCGCCGACGCCGCCAGGTTGCGTTCGTAGCGCGGGGTCGACACGTGGTTGTCCGCCGTGAACGTCGGGTCACCGAGCCCGAGGATCTTGATGCCGCCGATCTCGACCACGCCGGGATCGAGCACCTCGATGCCGGCTCCGGCCAACGCCGCCCGCATGGCCTTGGAGTCGTGGTTCCCCGGCACCACGTAGTACGGGACGTCGACGATCTTGGCGATGCGGTCCACCACCAGCTCCTCGAAGGAGGCACCGAAGCTGGTGAGGTCACCGGTGTCCAGGATGGCGTCGACCCCGAACTGATGTGCGGTGTCCTCCACCAGCTGGATGCCGACCGGGTTCGAGTGGAGGTCGGAGACGTGCAAGATCACCGTGTCGCCGGCCGCCGGCGGGGCGTCTCCCTCCACCGAGCGGTACAGCCCCACGACGTGGTCGGACAGCGCTTGCAGGCGCCCCTCGACCACGTTCACGTTCACGATGTGGCGCTGCACGGTGTTGATGACGTCGGGCGCGGCGGCGAGCGCACCTTCGAACTTCGGTTGGTCGAACGAGTCAGGATCGAAGGACCGCACGGTGACCGCCCCGGCCAGCGCCACGAAGCCCACCGACCCCGCCACCACCAGGCCCACGTTTCGCATCCGGCGGACCGGCAACACGAGCCCGGCCAGCAACCCGGCGACCAGCGCGGCGATCGCGCTCTGTCGCGCCAAGCGCCACAGCAGGGGACGGAGGTCAGCTTCGACCTCGCTGCGCAGCATGGCCACCGGGTCCTTGTCGTGGACCACGACGCCGGCACGGTCGAAGTCGATCCGGTCGACCCGGGCGTCGAAACCGAAGGGTCCGCGATGCGTGTCGGCCCGGATCTGGCCGAGGGGCGGGAGGTCCACCACCGTGTCGCCCGCCCGCAGCGACGGATCGATCGTGATGGAGCCGGGGCCCACGGTGCCGGACACCGGTGGTTGCAGGGCGAAGGCCACCACGCCGGCGCCGACGCCCAGCACGACGAGCGCGAGGACGAGAACCAGTTGCCGTCCGTGTCCCTTCACCGACCCGACGAGGTCCGTCACCGGCTCCATCCGTAGCGCGTCGCAGGCACCATGGCACGTCAGCCCCGGCGTAGGCGAGCGGAGATCCACCACCCGCGTACCCGGCGCGCTCCTACCGTGGGTGCCATGGGTTGGTTCCGCCGCACACGTTCCGTCGCCCCTGCGATCGGGGAGACCGGTGCCGCCGTCACCCCGTTCGAACCCACCGACGACCGTCTGCTGCCGGTGGCGGTGGCCACTGCACCGGCGCTGGCGCGCACCGAGCGGGCCCTGCAGATGCTGGCGGCCCAGTCGGCCCAGCTCCACGCCAGCATCGTCCACCTCGAGCACCGGGTGGACGCCCTGGCCGACGCACTCGTCGGCCAGATGGAGCGCCCGTCCTACGACGACGTCCTGGCTGCTCGCATCCACTCGGCCAAGGTCGCCGGCGAGCTCGCCCGGCTCGAGGTCAACATCGCCGCCCGCCTCGAGGGCGTTCACCAGGACATCCGGCTGCTGCGCGGCGACGCCCCCGAGCTGGTCGATCTGCGTGACCTGACACCGGTCGACACCGGGTGGAGCCGCAAGGCCGGCTAGCGCTCAGGCCTCCTCGGGGGCCGTGGTGGTGGTCGACGACGGAGCCGTCGTCGGCGAGGTGGTGGTCGTGGTCGAACCGCCCAACAACTCGAGGGCCTGCGCCACCTTGGCGTTGGAGGCGTCGACCTTGTCCTGGTACTCGCCGAGCTTCCCGGCGGCGAGCGCCGCACGGGCGTCGTCGGCGAGCTGCACCGCTTCTTCGAGCAGTGCGGAGGCACGTTCGTTCACCGTGCCGGTGGACTGGTTGGGGGTCGTCGTGGTGGTCGTCTCGCCGGGGCCGGTGACGACCTCGTCGATGGACGGCACCTCTCCGACGAGCTCGGTGAGGGCCTCGGCCAACGTGTCACCCACGGCCACGTTGGACTCGAAGAAGGCGATCACCTTCTTGAGCTCCGGGATCTCGACTTGCTGGGACTCCACGTACATGGGTCGCACGTAGATGAGCGAGTTGTCGACCGGCACCAGGATCAGGTTGCCGAACTTCACCGTCGACCCCGATCCGCTGAGCAGCGTCTGCTGCTGCGACACGGTGGTGTCGGACTGCATGGCGTCGGCGACGATGGCCGGACCGTCCGGGCGGTTCTGTCGCGGCATGACGTAGGTGACCAGCTCCCCGTAGTGCCCGGGGTCCATCCGGGCCACCATGAACGCGGTGAGCTGCTGGTTCTGGTCGTCGGCGCCGTACGGCACGAAGCTGCGCAACATCACGAACTCGGCCTTGTCCTGGCCGGGCAGCTGCGTCAGCAGGTAGTACGGGTCGATCCGGGCACCCACCGAGGGGCCGACCACCTGGCCGGCGGCGTTGGTCACCGGTGTGGCGGCGCTGGCGCCGGAGGTGCCGGGGTCCAGCGCCACGCTCCACGCGTCGTTGTTGTTGTAGAAGGTGGAGGCGTCCTCGACGTGGTAGCGGGCCCACATCGTGGTCTGCACCCGGTACAGGTCCTCTGGGTACCGCAGATGCGAGACGAGGTCCTGGGGCATCTTCGAGAAGTCCGTGAACAGGTCCGGGAAGGCCTTCTGCCACGCCTTGATGATCGGGTCCTTCGTGTCGATCACGAAGAACTGGACCGTGCCGTTGTAGGCGTCGACCACGGCTTTGACGGAGTTGCGGGCGTAGTTGAAGCGTCCGTTCAGGCCGCTCCCGGCGGGGAGGCCGGACGCATCGGCGCGCTGCGCGTACGGGTAGCGGTCGGTCGTCGTGTACGCGTCGGCGATCCAGTAGACGTCGCCGGCATCGTTGATGACGGGATACGGGTCGGCGTCGAACTCGAGGAACGGCGCGATGGTCTTGACGCGCTCCTCGATGTCGCGGATGTAGTGGATCTTCGACCGACCGGTGATCAGGTTCGAGATGAGCGGGTTGTAGTCGCCGAAGCGCAACGAGAACGCGGCCTTGCGGAACAGCGATCCGACCCCGACGCCGTCGGAGCCGTCGTAGCTGGTGTTCCGGGTGGTGTCGCCATCCTGATAGTCCAGCTCCTCGCGGCTGGCACCGGTGATGGTGTAGCCGCTGAGCTTCTCGCCGAAGTAGATCCGGGGCTGCTTCAGATCCAGGTCGGTGTTGGCCTTCACGGGCACCTGCTGGAGGGCGAACACGGGCCGACCCTCGGGGGTCTTGGTCGTGCCCGACGCGAGGATGATGCCGTAGCCGTGGGTGTAGATGACGTGCTCGGCCTCCCACGACGCGTTCTGGATGCCGGAGGTACGCAGGTCACGGGCCGACAGGACGACCTGGGTGAGCTTGCCGTCGATCTCGTAGCGGTCGACGTCGACGTCGTTGAGGCGGTAGTACGGCAGGAGCTGTTCGAGACGGGGGAACGTCTGGCCGAGGATCGTGGGCGAGGGATCCCACAGGCGGATGTTGCTGACCGTCTCGGGGTTGTCGGTGAGGTCGACGCCGGCGACTTGGCGGTTGAGGTCGTAGTTCGTCGTGTCGACGCTGCTCAGGCCCAGGGCGTCGCGCGTGGACGCGATGTTGCGGTCGATGTAGGCCGTCTCCTTCGACAGCTCGTTGGGGTCGACCTGGAAGCGTTGGATCACCTGCGGGTAGATGCCGCCGGCCACCACGGCGACCAGGCCCCACAGGCCGACGCCGAGGATCGGCAGGACCCAGCCCCGGCGCCAGATGTTGACGATGAACAGGGCGAACGAGGCCACCGAGATGAGGATCAGCAGGTTCAGCACCGGCAGCTGGGCCTTGACGTCGGTGTAGGACGCGCCGTCGACGAAGCCACGGGTGGACGTGGTGAGCTCGAACCGGTCGAGGTAGTAGCCGGCGGCACGTACCAGGGCCAGCAGACCGAGGAGCACGGAGATGTGCGCCTTCACCTGCGAGGTCACGCGGGGACCGACCACACCGGAACCGGCGGGCTGGACGCGGATGCCGCCGTTGGCGAAGTGCGCCGCCACGGTCACCACGAGGATGATCATCACGGAGGCGAACGCCCAGTCGGCCACCGACGACAGGAAGGGCAGCTTGAAGACGTAGAAGCCGATGTCGGTCCCGAACTGCGGGTCCTTCTGCCCCCAGGTGCCACCGTTGACGAAGAGCAACCAGGCGCGCCACTCGCCGCTCATGCCGACGCCGGCGATGAGGGCGAGCAGGAGGGCCAGCCCGGCCCGGAACAGCCCGGTGCGGTTGCCGATGGCGTCGCGGAAGCGGTCGAAGACCTCTTGTTCGGGGCCCTGCGGTGGGAACCGTGGCGCGAGGCGGTCGGCGACGAGCAGGTTGATCCAGCAGGCGAGGAAGAAGACCACCACGAAGATGGCGGCGAGGGAGATCTTCGCCCCGAGCACCCCGGACCAGACGCCGTCGAAGCCGAGGGAGTCGAACCAGAGGAAGTCGGTGTAGAAGCCGGCGATGCCGCGGAGGGACGTGATCAGCACGAACACTGCGATGGCGGCGACGATGAGGACGGTCCGCCCCCGGTTCGAGCCGACGGACCGGCGGCGGGCCGCCCGCGGATTCGGCATGTCAGACGGTGGGCGCATGAGCCGGGGAGCCTACCGACGAGGGGTCACCAGGACCCCGCGGGCTCCCCGAGGGTGGCGGGGTCACCGCTGATTCAGGCGTCGACCACCAGCAGGCACCGGCACCCCGGGTGGGCCTGGGGGCACTCGTCACCGGTGGGGAACGGCTCCCCCTTGGGGACGGCGCCGGCCAGGGCGTTGTCCTGGGCGTCGGGGCACGGGCCCTGGTCGGGGTCGATGGTCCACCGCAGCGTGGACCCGGCCGGCGCCGCCGCGTACTGGCCGTGGGCGAACGCCGACAGCAGGGCGTCGCCGGCGAGGGCGCCGATGTGTTCGACCTTCCACTCCCGGTACAGGGCCCGGAGGCGCTCGTCCAAGGCGTCGGCGTCGCCCTCGACGTCGGTGGCGCTGCGCTCGATGCGGCGCCGGAACGGCTCGACCAGCGCGGCCCCGAGCTCGTCGGCGAGGGCGCTGACGTCGACGACCACACCGGCATGCACCGTGGCGGCGCCGGCGGTGGCCGCTGCGCCGAGCTGGACCGAGGCGACGGCGGCGTACCCGGCGACGTGGTCGGCGGCGGGCGGGAGGAGGTCGGCGAGGTCGGTGGACTCCGAGCGCCGCAGGGCGTCGAGCACCACGTTCTGCTCGTCGGCCAGGTGACGCTTCAGGGCGCGGGTCAGCGCCTTGTCGAGCCGGTCGAGGACCTGCGCGCGATGGGCACGTGCGTCCTCGTCAGCGAGCAGTTCGGCCGGCACCCGCTCCGAGCCGGCCTCGTCGGTCTCGCTACCGGAGGGGTCGTCGGCGGCGTCGTCGGTCGACGGGCTCTCACCTGCGGGATCCTCGGCGCCGGGGGTCTCAGCGTCGCCCGCGTCGTCGGCCTCCGTGTCGTCGCCGGCGAGCACCTGCTGCGCACGCGCCACCGACTGGGCCCGGTCGGCCCGGATCTTGGCGAACAGCGCATCGACGTCGGCCTCCGACTCGGCGGCGGCCTCGCTGTCGATGTCGCCATCGGTCTCGACATCGACATCGACATCGCCATCGGTCTCGACATCGACATCGCCATCGGTCTCGTCGTCGCCATCCTCGGCCGGGTCGTCCGGCTCCGCGCCGTCGGGCTCGGTGGCATCGGCGGCCGGGCCGTCACCGCTGTCGTCCTCATCGTGGTCCACATCGCGCAGGTCGGACATCACGATGCCGGCGAAGCCGTCGTCGAGGAGCGGGTCGTGGCCCGAGGAGGCCGTTTCGAGCAGGCCGACCTCGAGCTTGGCGGTGATCTCGTCGATGTTCTCGCGCACCGCGGCGTAGGCGGCGAGCAACTGGTCGCGGCCCGCAGCGAGGCGCTCGATCTGCGAGCGGCCCAGGTCTCGCCGGCGCTGGAGGTCCTCGAGGATGCGGCTCCGGACGTCTTTGACCTCGGCCAGCATGGCTCGGCCCTCGTCCTTGGCCTCCTCGATGATGCGCTCGCGCTCCGCGGCGGCTTCCTGCTGGGCGTCGGTTGCCGAGGCGAGGAGCGCCTCCGCCTGCTCGTGGGCCTCGGTGAGGACCTGTTCGGCGTCGTGGGCGGCCTGGGTCCGGATCTCTTCGGCCTCGGCGGTGGCGGCCTCGACGGCGACATCGCGCGCCCCGGCGGCCTCGGCGGTCATGGCGGCGACGTCGGCCTCGGCCTCGGCGACGAGGCGGGCGGCCTCGGCGGTGGACTCCCGGATCAGCCGCGCCGCCGACTCCTCGGCCTTGGTGCGGATGTCGGACGCCGCCTTGCGGGCCGTGGCCAGCACGTGGACGGTCTCCTCGCCCACGATCCGGACCAGCTCGTCCTCCGAGATGGTGGTGAGGTCGGGCGGCTCGAACGGGGACGGTCGCTCCGGTGGCGTCTCCTGCGGGCTGGCGGTCGCGGCAACGGCGAGATCCGCCTCCAGCCGGTCGACCAGGGCGTTGGTGGCCTCGACCCGGTCGGCCACGGACGCAAGGAAGTCCTGCACCGCCTTGGCGTCGAACTTGCGCACCGATCCGGGGAACCGGGCCCGCCGGAGCTCGGCCGGGTCGATGCGCGGATCCTCTTCGATCATCGTCCCAACCCTACGCGGTGCCCTCGGCCCAGCCGGCGACCCCTCGCGGTGCGATCAGCCGAGCCCGAGGACGCCGAGGACGTCGTCGAGGATCTGCTGCGTCGGCGTCAGCACCGGGTCGAGGACGTCACCTCCCGGCGGCGGTGGGGGCGTGGTCGGCGGCGGCGTCGTCGTGGTCGGGCCCGACGTCGGTGGCGGTGTCGAGGTCGGTGCCGACGTCGGCGGGGGCGCCGTCGTGGGGGTCGTCGTGGTCGGTGGCGGCGGGCGGTTCGTCAGGGGTGACTCACCGATGGCGAGCTCGATCGACTCGAGCACGGGGGCCGAGCTGACACCCTGATCGGCCGCCACCAGCCCCCAGGCCGCCCCCTGGTCGCGGAAGGCGAAGATCTCCTGCCACCGCTCCCGGAACGTGCCCTCCCGACCCTGGGTGGCGATCGCCGCGCCGACCAGCGTCTCGCCCGGGGCCCGGTCGTCGATGAGCTCGGCACCGAACTCCCGCTCGTGGGCGAGGCCGGGCAGGACGCTGCGGAAGAAGTCGGCCGAGTGGTCGCCGGCGCGCAGGTCGCTCGTGTACCCGCGGGCGAGGGCCTCGAGCCGGTTGCCGAAGGCGATGGCGGCGCCGAGATACCGCCGGTCCCAGGGATCGGCGGCGTCGTAGTGGAGCGGTTCTGGGACGGCCGACGGGGTGATCACCACCTGGCGCAGCCCGGTCACCTCCGACAAGGGCTGCGCTCCGTTGATGGTCGTGCGGCCCTCGTAGGCGGCGGCGAGGGGCACCCCGGCGTGGACCTTCAGCGCACCGGCCGCCGATTCGGTCGTGGTGTCGTAGCGGATGGCGGCCGGGAAGCCGGACGAGATCAGCACGTCGCCGGCGAGCAGCGTGGGGGGCGACTCCACCCGGACCCGCGACGACTCGGCGGTGATGCCGTCGGAGGTCCGGATGCCCGACCGCAGCTCGTAGACCTGGCCCGCAGCGAGCTCGAGGCGGGCCGTTCCCTCGTCGATCGTGACCACCGACCCGAAGTCCACGATGCGCGACCCGGTCACCACCTCCGATGCCCCGCCGGCCGCGGTCACCGTGGCCGAGCCGGCCACGCGAAGCCGCGCCTGGTCCTGGCCTGGCCCCGACCGGTCGCCCCACACCACGACCGCGACGGCGGCGACGAGCGCCGCCACCACGGCGAGTGTCACGGCGCGGGCCAGCGTGCGTCTCACGACCTGCTCCCGGACGCCGCGCCCTCCGGCTCGATCGGGAAGACCATCCGCACCTCGGTGCCCTTGCCGGGGGCGCTCGTGCACGACAGCTCGCCGCCGTGGGCCCGCACGATGCGACTGACGAGGGCGAGGCCGAGGCCGAGGCCGCCGAAGCGGCGGGTGGCCGAGCCGTCGGCCTGCGAGAAGTCGTCGAAGATGGCGTCGCGGCGGTCGGCGTCGATGCCCACGCCGCGGTCCTGCACCGACAGCACCAGGCGGGGGCCGTGGCCGTTCTCGTGGCGGGACGCGCTGACCCGGATGCGCCCCCCGCCGGGCGAGTACTTGACGGCGTTGTCGACCAGCTCGTCGAGGGCGACCTCGATGTAGCGCCGGTCGAGCATCGCCGCCGGGGTTCCGCGAGCGATGCGGCGCACGATCGTGTGAGCGGCGGTGGTGCGGCCCGCCCATCGGTCGACGAGGCGATCGAGCAGGTCGCGGGCACGGACGGGCTCCGGCTGCAGCTGCAGGTGCCCGGCGGCCAATGTGGCGAACTGCACGAGCTGGTCGGTGACCCGTTCGAGCTGCGTGGCCCCGTTCAGGATCTCCTGGGCGAACTGTCGGACCCGCTCCGGCGGCAGATCACGGGTGGCGAGGATGTCGGAGTAGCCCTTGACCGGGGTGAGCGGCGTGCGCAGTTCGTGGCTGACGTTGGAGATGAAGTCGGTCTTCATCTGGTCGATCTCACGCTCGCGGCGGACATCGCGCAGCACGAACACCGCCCCGGTGAGCACACCGGCCGGACCACGCAACGGACCGGCCGAGACGGCCACGGGGATGACGGCGCCGGCCGGTGTGGCCAGGTCGGCGGCGGCGGTCCACGACTCGACCACCGGCTTCACGAACCGGGACGTGATGTCGACGTCGTCTTCGTCGGTGACGGTACCGACGGCGTCGAGCCGACGGCCGAGGGCCTGGCGGGCCGGAGCACCGAACAGCTCCTCGGCGGCGGCGTTGAAGTCGGTGATCCGGCCGTGCTCGTCCACGGCGACGAGGGCCTCACCCATGCCACCGACGACCCCCTCGAGCCGCGACCGCAACGTGGCCTCCTGCTCCGCTGCGGAGCGCAGGTCGTCGGTCATGGATTCGATGGCATGGCTCATCTGGTTGAAGGTCGTGGCCAGCACGCCCAGCTCGTCGTCGGTGTCGAGCTCGGCCCGCGCACCGAACCGGCCCCGTTGGAGCTCGCCGGCGGCCGCGGTGAGCACGCCCAGACCCGTGCCGATCCGGTTTCCGGCGTAGCCGGCGAGGACCATGGCGACGAGCGCCCCACCGAGCGCCACGACGAAGAGCAGGCGGAACAGGTCCTGGCGGGTGGCGTCGATCCGGGCCTGGGGCACGGCCACGGTGACGGCGAGGAACGGCGCACCCGCGTCGTCGACGACGGGGACAGCGACGACGAAGCGGTCACCGTCGATGGCGGTGTGGCGCTGGCCGTCGAGGAGCACCTGACCGGCGAGCGACAGGGTCGTGACGTCACCCGGCAGACGACCGGCCCGGCCGTAGACACGGTTCCGGTCAGCGAGCGCGAGACCCACCTGCTGCTCGACCGAGGCGGGATCGGTGATCCGGCTCTGGAGGAACTGGTCGGAGAGCCGCGACGTGACCACGGCGACACCCAGGAAATCGGTACCGGACGTGATCGGCGCGGCGCCGATGGCGAACGTCTGG
This sequence comes from uncultured Acidimicrobiaceae bacterium, assembly GCA_963811245.1. Classification (GTDB taxonomy): domain Bacteria; phylum Actinomycetota; class Acidimicrobiia; order Acidimicrobiales; family Salinilacustritrichaceae; genus Salinilacustrithrix. The sequence continues at coordinate 483,388 of CAWEQL010000007.1, read as the reverse complement.
TCGCCGACGACGGCGACGTCGGCGACCGGCTGGCGGTCGGCGAGGACCTCCTGCACGGCAGCCGACCCGATGAGCTCGATCCGCGCGACCGGGTTGGCGTCGATGGTGGCGACGGATTCGCCGGTGGCACCGACCGCCACCAACGGCCCCGGGAACGGGACGCGCAGCAACTGGTCCCGGTAGGCGGCGAGTTGGTCGGCCACGGCCTGGCGGGCGGCGTCGATGCGATCCGGGGACGCCGTGCCGGCGTTGACGGCCACGATGGCGTCCGCCCGGGGCCGCAACGCCAGCCCGAGGTACGCCGCTTCGGCGCGGGCCGACGCCGCCGCGTCAGCGAACACCTTCGACTCGGTCTCGGCGTGTGCCTCGTAGCGGCGAGCGACCTCGTCCTCGACGTTGTCGGCGACGACGACGGACAGGGCGATGGCGAGCACGGTGATGACGAGCAGCACGACGGCGGCTGCCGACGTGGCCACCCGGGCGGCGATGGCGCGCCGGGACGCCACGAAGAGCGCGATGGCGATCAGGAGGGCGCCGCCACCACGAACGGCGTCGCCGACGGTCTGGTCGGCCCACGTGGTGACGACCTCCGACGCACCGAGCAGCACCAGACCGCTCCACAGGGGGGCACGGGCGTTGGGGCGTCCGGTCCAGCCCAGCATCGACACGGCGATGGCGACGATCCCGGCGGCCCGGGCGACCACCAGACCGAGCTGGGTGGGATCGTCGACCAGCAGCGACCCGTGGAGGAAGGCGGCACCGGCGAGGCAGGCGGCGCCGAGTTGGAAACACGTTCGGGCCGCGGTGCGGGAGAAGAGCAGCCCGGGTTTGAGGGCGGTGACGGTGACGGCCACGACGGCGGCGATGAACAGGGTGAACTCCGCTGCGAACTGGAGCTGCGCCGCTTCTGTCGTCATGGTGTGCCGCTACTGCATCGTCATGGTGCTCAGCCCGGCTGGGAATTGCCGCTCGGCGTCGATCCGAGCCCGCTCCCTCCCAGTGACGCGAGCGCGTCCAGAGCGTCACTCAGCGTATCGACTCCGATGATGCGCAGGTCGTTCCCTGCTCGCTGACGGGCCTCGGCGACCTCGCTGCTCGGCACCAGGAACACGTCGTAGCCGCCGTGGACGACCGCAGCGGTCTTCTGGGGCACACCGCCGACACGTCCGACGTTCCCGGCGGCGTCGATGGTCCCCGTGACCGCCACCTCGTGTCCGCCCGTGAGCTCACCGGGACTGAGCAGGTCGATGACGCCGAGCGTGAACGCCAACCCTGCGGACGGGCCGCCCACGTTGCCCGAATCGATGTCGACGGGGAACGGGAACTGGTACACGGGGTTCCGGGGTTGCAGGTTCACGCCGATGAAACCCGCACTGGCGTCGTCGGGCCGGGGGGCGAGCACCAGGCTGATCGTCCGGGTGGCGGAGCGGTCCGGCGGTTCCACCTCCAAGGTGACGGGCGTTCCGGGGCCCTTGCCCTCGAGTGCTGCCGACAGGGCGTCGACGGTGTCGAGGTGATGGCCGTCGATGGACACGATCGTGTCGCCCACCTGGAGCTGGCCGTCCGCCGGGGAGCCGGGTTCCACCTTCACCACGACCACGCCGTCGATCGTCACCGGGACCTCGTAGCCGAGCGCCAGGAGGGCATCGCGGATGGCGTCCTGTTTCGAGGTGTCCATCAGTTGCAGGTTGAACTGGCGATTCTCGGACGGGGAGCGGTTGCCCAGCACGAGGTTCTCGTCGACCACGTCGATGTCGCCGTCGAACTGGGCCCAGATGTACGACGCCAGCGTGCTCTGGCGCAGCGAGACCGTGGTGAAGGCGATGTCGCTGTCGGGGGGGTACGTCTTCGTCCCGGACGCGTCGACGAGGGGGGCGACGGGCCGAGCCGATCCGGGCCGGAACTCGTAGTACGGGATCCGCACCGTGAAGGCGGCCAGGATGCCGGCGGCCAACAGGACCAGCGCGGCGCCGCCGAACCACCACCGCCGTCGATGGCTGGGCGAGACGGGGGCCTCTCCGTCGGGGGGAGGCGTGGCCGGTACGCTCAGGGGCTCGGTGCTCGCGTTCATCCTGCTCGTGGTGCTCGGGGGTGGCATCGCCCTGCTGGCGGTGGCATTGGCCGAATCGTCCCAGCCTGCCACGACAGGTGACGACCCCACGCGCGGCACCCCCCACCACACCCCACCCGACGACCGTGCCTCGCACCACCCATCCGACGAGGAGCCGATGACCACCCCCGACGCCGTGGCGCCCGTGCCCGCCGGCCCCCTTCCCGTCGAACGCGCGGGTTTCGCTCCGCCGGACGCCGGCCGAACCGACCGCCGCCGCGGCGCGGTGCCCGCCGCCTACACCGCCATCGAGGGCACGTACGCCCAGGTGGCCCGAGCGCCGTGGTGGCGCCGCGTGCTCAGCCTGGCCGCCATCGTCCTCATCGCGGTGGCCGCCGGTGCCGGCATCGCCGGCATCGCGGCCGCCATCATCGGGGCCGCTTCCGAGGTCGTCACCAACACGATCGGGTGAGCGCCGCCGGCCGACGCCGTCTGGTGGCCATCGCCGGCCACCAGGGCGACGTCGACACCGCCCGCGCCGCCCTCGCCGATGCGGACCCCGGCGTGCGGGCCACCGCGCTCGGCGCCCTGGAGCGGGCCGGCGCCCTCGACGCCGCAACCCTCGCCGCCGGCCTCGCCGATCCGTCGCCGTCGGTACGGCGACGGGCCCTCACCATCGTGGCCGCCCGGCCCGGCACCGCACCGCCGCCCAGCCTCCACCTGCTGTCGGACCCCGATGCGGTGGTCGCCGAGACGGCGGCGTGGGCGGCGGGCGAGCGAACCCCGCCCGAGGACGGCGCCGCGATGGCGCTCGCCGAGGTGGCCGGCGCGCACCCCGAGCACCTCGTCCGCGAAGCCGCCGTCGCCGCCATCGGGGCCGTGGGAGATCCCGTGGGCCTCGGCGCCGTGCTCGCCGCCCTCGGTGAGCGAGCCACGATCCGTCGGCGCGCCGTGGTGGCCCTGGCCGCCTTCGAGGGGCCGGAGGTCGAAGCGGCGTTGCGCCGGGCTCTCGACGACCGCGACCGCCAGGTGCGCCAGACCGCCGAGGACCTGTTGGGGTGACGCGGAGCGGCCCGCTCCCGGAGGAGCGGGCCGCCAGATGGCAACGAGAGGGGTGGAGCGTCAGCCGCCGGAGACGGAGCCGCTCTTGCCCTCGACGTTGATCAGGTCGCCCAGGGGCTCGTACTTGCCGAGCTCCTCGCCCGCCGCCGGCGGGACGTACTTGGCGAACTGCGCCGCCTCCACGAGGTAGGCGTCGTTGGTGCCGTCGGTCTTGTACGTGCTGCCGTCCAGACCGAGCGGGTTGACCACGTCGGCGTTCCACACGGCCTTCATGAGGTTGACCCGGTTCAGGCCACCGTCCATGGCGGCGGCGGCCCGGAAGATCTCCTCGACGGTGTGACCGAAGATGGTGCCCGTGTAGTACGAACCCTCGTCGGGGTTGAGCCCGGCCTTGTCGAGGGCGTCACGCGCCGCCTTCACCGCGGGGTCGTCGAGCTCGCCGGCCTCCTTGGCCGACGTGGCCACGATCACTCCCGCACCGGCGGGATCGATCGGCTTGAAGTAGGTCGGGATGCCCTGGCAGGTGTACGAGAGGAAGGTGGTGGGCTTCCAGCTCGAGGCCGCCACGGCCGCCATCGACTGCGGGCAGGCTGCGCCGGTGGTGCCGAGCAGCACGACATCGGCGTTGGACGACGCCAGCGTGGTGATCTGGCTGGTGACGTCAGGTGCGGCCGGATCGTGGCGCACCGTCTTCACCAGGTCGATCTTGCCGTCGTCGGCGCACTTCTGGACGGTGTCCTCGTAGGCCAGCCCGAAGTCGTTGTCCATGTAGAGGGCGGCGACCGTGGTGTCCGGGCCCATGTTGTCGGAGATGTAGGTGCACCACAGCTCGGCCTCGGTGTTGTAGCCGAGCAGGCCGCCGATGGTCCACGGGTAGTTGGCCGGATCACCCCAGGCCGGGAACCCGGTGGAGTTGAACAGCTGCGGCACGCACGCCTCGTCGAGGGTGTCGCGGACGGCCAGGTTGTTCGGTGTGCCGACCACGTACGTGAACGCGAACGGCATGTCCGTGTCCAGCGCATCCTGCACGTTGCTCACCGTGCGAGCCGGGTCGTAGGCGTCGTCGTAGGAGGTGACGTGCACCTTCTTGCCGTCGATGGGCTCCATCTGGTCGAACCAGGCGTTCATGCCGTCGTCGAGACCACCGAGAGCGGCCACCGGGCCGGACTCGGGAAGGCTCATGGCGATGTTGATGGTGTCGTCGGTGATGCCTGCCGTCGGATCCCAGTCGCCGGGGCAGTTGGGGAGGTCGAGCGTGGTGCCGGTGGCGACGTCGACCGCCTCGTCCATGTTGATCTCGCCACCGGAGCCACCGCCTGCCGTGGTGTCGCTGCTGCCGCCGGTGGTGTCGGTGGTCGCCGAGCTGTCGTCGTCGCCGCATGCGGCGGCGAACAGCGACAGCGCGAACAAGATGGCGATGATCCGCCACCATCGAGAGGTTGTCACGGTGTGTCTCCTTGATGGTTGGTTGTTTGACTCGCGCTGGCGGCAGACGACGTAGCGGTCGGCGATTGCCGATCGAGCACGCGCTCTGCCCCTTCCTCGTGCTCCACGGTGACCGCCTCGGAGGCGGCCGGACGTGGGGCTCCAGCGGGGTGGGACGGCACCACGGTGACGATGCGCGCCCGGATCTTCCGGACGCCGTACACGATGCCTCCCGGAAGGAAGAAGGTGAGGACGATGAGCAGGACCCCGAGGAAGAAGGTGCCGGTGGGGCCGCGCAGGAAACGCTCGGGGACGCCGGGGACCGACGCCACCTGCGACGTCCACAGCGGCACGAAGATGATCACGAACCCGCCGATGATCGGCCCGGTCAGGGTGCCGACGCCGCCGACGACGAGGCCCACGATGAGGAAGATGGCGAGGTTGATGCCGAAGACGTCGGGAGCGACGAACTTGACCGCCATGGCGTACATGGTCCCGGAGAGACCGCCGAGCGCGGCGCTCATGCCGAACGTGAGCGTCTTGGTCATGGCCAGGTTCACGCCGCTGACGGCAGCGCCCGTCTCGTTGTCGCGGATGGCGATGATCGAGCGGCCCGGTCGGCTGTAGATCAGGTTGCGGGTCACCCAGAAGGCGGCGGCGGCGAGCACGGCGAGCAGGAAGTACACCCAGATGCCGCCGGCATCGCGCCCGCCGACCCGTCCGCTGCCGAAGAGCCAGTCACCGATCAGCGGGATGCCGGCCAGGAACTTGCCGATCGAATCGAGGTGGAGCCAGTCGGGGGCAGAGAGGTCGGAGGAGATCCGCTTGCCGTTGGCACCGCCGGTCTGTTCGCGGACCTGCTCGAGGCGGACGAGGGCCGGGAACACGGCGGCGAGGCCGAGGGTGGTCAACGCCAGGTACAGGCCCCGGATGCGCAAGGCCGGCAGGCCGACCAGCATCCCCACCAGGAAGGTCACGGGGAGCACCACCACCAGGGTGAGCAGGTACGGCCAGTGGTTGTCGACGACGAGGGTGGCGGTCAGGTAGGCGCCGACGCCCATGAAGAAGCTGTTGCCGAGCGAGATCTGGCCGTTGAAGCCCACGAGCAGCCCGAGGCCCAGCACGCCGACCATGTAGGCGACGGCCTGGGTGAGGTTGCCGAGACTGAACGTGAACGAGCTGGAGCCCACGTCGAGCGACGGGGTCTGGACAGCCCAGAACGGGATGCAGAAGGCGACGAGGGCGAAGAGCCCCCAGGCCACCCAGCGGTAGGTGCGGTGGGCGGTGGAGCCCTCGTCCATGGTGGTGAGGCTCATACCCGCTCCACCGTCTTGGCCCCGAACAGGCCGTTGGGTCTCACGAGCAGCACGATGATGATCACGAAGACGGCGGTGGCCAGGCCCATCTGCGAGGGGATGAAGTCCACGTAGCCGACGACGAGGCTCTCGGTCAGGCCGAGCGTGATGCCGCCGATGAGCGCGCCCCACAGGCTGTCGAGGCCGCCGAGCACCGCGGCGGCCGCGGCGAAGATCAACACCCGCTGGGCGTAGTTCGGATCGAGCTGGCGGAACGGGTCGGCCACGAACAGACAGCCCGCCAGGGTGCCGACGGCGGCGGCCAGCGCCCACCCGAACTGCAGCGTCGGTCCGGCCCGCACCCCGACGAGGCCGGCTGACTCGAGGTTCGACGACACCGCCCGGAAGGCGAGGCCGATCTTGGTCCGCTTCAGCAGCAAGGTCAGCAGGATCAGCAGGATGATGACGGTGGCGAGCGTGCCGACCGTGTACCAGCGCAGCTTGGCGATGCCCATCGTCCACACGTCACCGTCGGGGAACAGGCGCGGGAAGCGGCGCGGATCGAAGCCCCAGATCATGCCCGCGGTGGCGTTGATGAGCAGGAACAACCCGAGCGTGATGATCACCAACGGCAGGTGGTTGCTGGGATCGAACGGGCGGATGAGGACCCGCTCGAGCGCTCCGGCCAGCACCGCCGAGAGCACCATGGCGAGCACGACGGCGAGGTAGACCGGCACGTCGTTCTCGACCGCGAGCACGTACGCCATGAACGACCCGATCATGGCCAGCTCACCCTGGGCGAAGTTGATCAGGGTGGTGGCCTTGTAGATCAGCACGAGCGCCACGGCGATGACGGCATAGGTCGATCCGGACGAGATGCCGTCGAACAATCGGGCGAGGAACAGCTCCACGGGTCAACGCTCCTGTGGTGTGATCGGTGGGGCGGCGGGCGTCGGCACGATCAGTACCCGAGGTAGGCGCGACGCACGGCGTCGTCCTGTCGCAGTTCGGCGGCGGTACCGCCGAGGACGATCTGGCCGGCTTCGAGGACGTAGGCACGGTCGGCGATGCCGAGCGCGAGGTTGGCGTTCTGCTCGACGACGAGCATGGTCGTCCCGACATCGGCCTTGATCTCGCCGAGGCGGCGGAACAGGTCCTGCACGATGAGGGGGGCGAGGCCGAGGGAGGGCTCGTCGAGGAGGAGCAGGCGGGGATTGCCCATCAGGGCCCGGGCGATGGCCAGCATCTGCTGCTCGCCACCCGAGAGGGTGCCGGCGGCCTGCTGTCGGCGGTTCCCGAGGACCGGGAACACGTCGTACCAGCGGTCGATGTCGGCCCGGACGTCTTTGTCCTTGCGCACGAAGGCGCCCAGCTGCAGGTTGTCCTCCACGCTGAGGTCGGCGAACGTGCCCCGGCCCTGCGGCACGTGGGCGACGCCGCGCCGGGCGATGTCGGCGGTGCGGTCCCCGATGATCTCGTCGCCGCCCAGCCGGATCGATCCCTGGGTGGCGACCATTCCGCAGATCGACCGGATGGTGGTGGTCTTGCCTGCGCCGTTGGCCCCCAGGACGACGACGACCTCGCCTTCGAGCACTTCCAGGGAGATGCCGTGGAGGACCTGGACCGGGCCGTAGGCGGCGGACACGTCGTCGACCACGAGCAACGGGGTCCCCGTGTGGTTGCCGGCGCCCGGGTGGGCCGTGGTCGTCGTGGTGGTGGCCGTCGTGGCGGCGGTGTCGTCGTTGGTCATGACGCAGGCGCCCCCAGGTAGGCCTCGATGACCCGATCGTTGCGTTGGATCTCCGACGGCAGGCCCTCGGCGATCTTCGAGCCGAAGTCGAGGACGACCACCCGGTCGGAGATGCCCATGACCATCTGCATGTGGTGCTCGACGAGCAGGACGGTGAGGTTGCGGCTCTGCTGGACCGACCGGATGACCGACGCGAGCTCGTCGACCTCACTGTGGGTGAGCCCGCTGGCCGGCTCGTCGAGGAGAAGGAGACGGGGCTCGGAGACGACGGCGCGGGCCAGCTCGACCCGCTTGAGCGTGCCGAAGGGCAGTCCGGCCGCCGGGTGGTTGGCGTACTTGGCCAGGTCGAGCTCCTCGAGCGCGGCGTACGCGGTCTCCCGCAGACGGCGCTCCTCCTTGGCCAGGCCGATGCGGAGCGACGCCGTGAGGAACGAGGAGCGGGACACGGTGTGCATCCCGACCATGACGTTCTCGAGCACGCTCAGGCCCTGCCACAGCGCCAGGTTCTGGAAGGTGCGGGCGACGCCGACGCGGGCGATCTCGTGCGGGCTGAGGGCGAGCAGGTCCCGACCGTCGTAGGTGACGGACCCGGACGTGGGGTCGTACACCCGGCTCACGACGTTGAAGAACGTCGTCTTGCCCGCACCGTTGGGACCGATGAGGGCACAGATGTCGCCCTCCTCGATGCCGAAGGTGACATCGTCGAGCGCCACGACCCCACCGAAGCGGACGGTGAGCGCGTTCACATCGAGTAGTGCGGTGATGGATCTTCCCCCTGGGCGAGCCCTCGACGGGCAGGCGAGACGTCGCGGCCACGGCTGTCGCGACCGGTGACGACGGAGCGCCCCCCTTACTGACGCTCCGTCATTTGCGGACGGACGCTACACGCCCCGACCGACCCCGTCGACACATGTCACAGCAGCGTCACGATCTCGTCTGGGTCCGGCGCGGCCTTCGTGACGGGTGGCGAAGGTTGTCCGGATCGCTCAGAGCCGGCCGCCCATGAACATCACCTTGAGGTCGTCGTAGGACTCGATGCACCGCCCGGCGCCGTACACCACCGCTTCGAGCGGCTGCTCCACGAGCGTCACCGGGATGTCGGTCTCCACCGAGATGCGCACGTCGAGACCCTTGAGCATCCCGCCGCCGCCGACGAGGTACATGCCCTGCCCGATGAGGTCGTGGGCCAGCTCGGGCGGCGCATTGCCCAGGCAGGCGATGACCGAGTCGATGATGGCGGCCACCGGTTCGGCGATCGCCTCGCGGACTTCCGGGGTGGTGAGGATCACGGTCTTCGGGAGCCCGCTCATGAGGTCGCGCCCGCGCACCTCGGCCCGCACGTCGTCGTCGACGGGCCAGGCCGATCCGATGGCGATCTTGATCTCTTCCGCGGTCCGTTCGCCGATGGCGATGCCGTACTCGCGCCGGATGTAGGTCTGGATGGCCGAGTCGATGTCGAAGCTGCCGACCCGCACCGCCTGCAGCGCCACGATGCCACCGAGGCTGATGAGCGCTGTCTCGCTGGTGCCACCGCCGACGTCGATCACCATGTTGGCGACGGGTTCGTGGATGGGCAGTTCGGCGCCGATGGCGGCGGCCATGGGCTGCTCGAGCAGCTGGGCGTCGGCGGCGCCGGCACGGCGGGCCGCCTCGGTGACGGCACGCCGTTCGACCTCGGTGATGGCGGACGGGACGCAGATCACCACCCGGGGACGGTTGAAGCGGTTCACGCCGGCCCGTTGGAGGATCAGGCGGATCATCCGTTGGGTGATGTCGAAGTCGGTGATGGCTCCCTGCCGGAGGGGACGTACCGCGATGATGTAGCTCGGCGTACGGCCGATCATCTGCCACGCCTCGGCTCCCATGGCCAGCACGTCGCCGTTGCGCTTGTTCAGGGCGATCACCGTGGGCTCGTTCATGACGATGCCCTGACCCTTCGCGTACACGAGGGTGTTGGCGGTGCCGAGGTCGATGGCGAGGTCGCGGGCCACGATCAGCTCCGCTCGATGTCGTCGTCGCCCGCAGGGTCCTGGGTCTCGGACTCGTGGGGCCCCGGTTCGTCCGTGGGGTCGGGGCGCAGGATGCCCACCCCCGACGTGCGGGGCGGGTCGGCCATCGGGCCGTGGGGGCGGGGCGGGTCCGATCGCTCCGGCGCCAGGGCCCGCAGCTCGCGTCGGAACGACGAGATGCCGGACTCGATGCCGCGCTGGGCGCGATTCCGGTACGCGAGTACGGCCACGCCGACGACGACGATGAGCACGACCACGATGAGCGTCGGGAGCATCAGCCCACCGACTCCGGGTCGACCAGGTGTTGCGCCTCGAGGCCCCAGCTGGACCCGCCGTCCCAGGACTCCTTCTTCCAGATGGGGACCGACGCCTTCAGCGTGTCGATGCAGAACCGGGCGACGTCGAACGCCTCGCCCCGGTGCGGTGCGCTGGCCACCACGACGACGGCCGCGTCGCCGACGCCGAGGCGGCCGATGCGGTGCAACATGGCGATCCGCCCCGTCACAGGCCAGCGGTCACGGGCCTCGGCGGCGATCCTGGCGAGCCGGGGCACGACCTGGTCCTCGTAGGCCTCGTATTCCAGGAGGTGGACGCCCGGGCGCCCCTCACTGTGGTCTCGAGCAGTACCGACGAAGGAGACCACCCCGCCGCAGGACGGCGTCACCGCCCACGCGGCGGCGGCCTGCACCGGCAGCGGGGCGCTCGACAGACCGAGCCAGTCGTCGCCCACGGCTGCGGGCTCCAGGATGTCCGGGGAAGTCATGGCAGACGTGTGATCCTCGAGTCGGTCGACGGCACCACCGGCGCCCGCGGCGTGCGTCCGATCTGGGCCCCACGGTACCTGCCGCGACGCCCGTCACCGGGATGGCGTCACTAGGGTCGGCGCCGTGCCACCGCTCCCATCGGGGGATGCCGGCGACCGGCACGGCGAGGACGAGGACGACCTGGGCGACGACCAGGACGTGTTCCGACCACCCCTGCCGCCCGACGACCGGATCTGGCGCCACCCGTCCGAGGTGGCGGCCGCCACCGCGTCCGCCCGCCCCTCCCGCCCCCGGTGGACGTGTGCCCGGAGTCGACGACGGGGGATCCTCGGCCTCGTCACCGTGTCCGGGCTCCTCGGGGCGACGGTGTCGCTCGGTGCCGTGGCGGTCCTGGGGGGCTTCGGGCGCGACACCACCGTCGTCGAACGCCACATCGCCGTGCAGCCGGTGACGAGCACGGCGCGCGACGACGACACCGTGGCCGCCATCACGGCCCGCACCGCGCCCTCCGTCGCCGCCATCCGCGTCGAACGAGGCGACGCGACCACCGCCGCCAGCGCCCTGGTCATGCGTAGCGACGGGTACCTGGTGACCAACGCCCACCTCGTCGACGGCGCCGACACCATCGAGGTCCGCCTGGCCGACGTCTCGGTGCCGGCCACGGTCGTGGGCACCGACCGCGTCACCGACATCGCCGTGCTGCACGTGGAGCTGGCCGACCTGTCGCCGGCCGTGGTCGGGTCGGCCCGCACGCTGTCGATGGGCGACTCGGTGGTCGCCATCGCGGCCGCCGCCGGCGCCGGGTGGTCCCCGGAGGTGACCACTGGGGTGGTTCGCGGGCTGGGCCGGCGCCTGCTGGCCGACGACGGCACCGTCCTGCACGACATGATCCTCGTCGACCACCCGTTCCCCGACGGCTCCGGCGGCGGCACGCTGGTCGACGCCCACGGGGCCGTCGTCGGCCTCGCCAGCGACATCCCCGGAGCCACCGGCGACCAGCGCCGTGGCGTGGCCATGCCGGTCGATCTCGCCATGCACGTCGCCGACCAGATCATCGACCACGGCCACGCCCGCCACGTCTGGCTGGGCATCGAGGGCTCGGACCTGAGTTCGGACGACGCCCTCGCCCTCGGCATCGCCGGCGGCGCATCGATCAAAACGGTCGTCGCCGACAGCCCCGCCGCCACCGCCGGCCTGTCGCCCGGCGACGTCGTCGTGGCCCTCGACGGCGACCGAGTGGAGTCGATGTCGCAGCTGATCGCCGCCCTGCGCCTGCACCAGCCGGGAGACACGATCTCGTTCACCGTCCGCCGGGACGGCGGCGAGGTGCCGCTGACCGTGGTGCTCGGCGAACGCCCGGGCTGACCCTCAGCCCCGGAGGCGGCGTCGCGCGACGGCCGCCGCCGCGGCGACCACGCCGACCACACCCGCCGCCGCCGCCCCGAGGGCGAGCTCCTGGCGGCGCTGGGGCGAGATGGTCGCCCACGGGGCGGCGTCGTGCCCCTCCACGAACGCCTCCTCGTTGCTGTGCTGCGGCACCCACCCCAGGGTCCGGAGCCGGTCGTTGGCCACGACCCATGGATGGTTCGCGAACGGCAGGAAGCCCGGCGGCGTGGGCGTGATCTGGTACCGCCACCCGAGCGACGTCAGCCGCCGGGCCACGGCGGAAGGGAACGGGACCCGGGGAAGGCCACCGACGAGCGCCCGCACGAGGTCGGCGGTCAGGGCGCCGTCGGGCGCCACGTTGAACGGGCCCCCCGCCCGGGCCCGGCGGACGGCGTCCACGGCGGCGGCGACGTCGTCGGCGTGGACGAACTGCGTCGGCGGGGCGCCGTCGGCGGAGACGACCACGCGGGCGGCCGCCAGCACCCGACCCAGCTCGTCAGGGCCGTGGGGAGACACCGTGACGCACGGGCGCAGCACGCTGACCATCACGTCCGGGTGCGCCTCGGCGTACTCGTCGACCATCGCCTCGATCCCCGCCCGCGCCTGTACCCACGAGGACTCGGGGTTCGGACGGATCGGCACGGTCTCCGACATGGGCACCGGGTTGTCGGGCCATGCGCCGTACACCGTGGCCGAGGTGCGGACGATGAGGTGGTCGACGCCGTCCGGCAGGGCGTCGAGGAGCCGGCGGGTGGCACGGAGGTCGTGGTCGTGGTCGGCACCCTCGAGCGGGTCGGTTCCCGCCAGGTGACAGACCACGTCGACCCCGTCGAGGAGGGGCGCCGAGGTCGGCTTCGCGGAGGCGGGCGCGGTGGACGTCGACCCGATCCCCGCCGGCACCACGCGTGAGGCCCGGCATCGGATCGCGGTCGATGGCGACGATGCGCTCGACGGTGTCGTCGGCGGCCAGGAGGGCGATCACGCGACGTCCCACCGGACCGGCGGCCCCGGTGACCGCAACCTTCGACATGGCCCTACGATGCAACCCGTGAGCGGCTCCGGTCCAACCGATGGCGACAACCCCTTCGAGGGGCTCCCGTTCTTCGGCGAGCTGGGCAAGCTGTTCGGCGGTCTCGGCGGCGCCGGCGGTGGTGGCGGTCTGCAGTGGGACACCGCCCGCCAGGTGGCGATGCAGCTGGCTGCGGCGGGCGGATCCGAACCCAACATCGACCCGATGGCCCGCATGGAGATCGAGGAGCTGGCCCGCGTCGCCGACCTCCACGTCGCCGGCGCCACCAGCCTGCCGACCTCGATCACCGGCCGCGGGGTCACGGTCCTCCCGGTGACGAGGACCCAGTGGGTGCAGCGCAGCCTCGACGCCTTCCGACCGCTGTTCGAGTCGTTGGCGTCGTCGTTGTCGGCGACGCCGGCTCCTGTCGACGACAGCTCCGACGATCCCCTCTCGGCCATGCTCGGCCAGCTCATGGGGGCGATGGCGCCGATGATGCTGAGCGTCACCGCCGGCGGGATGATCGGGCACCTCGCCGGACGCAGCTTCGGTCAGTACGACCTGCCGGTCCCGCGCGTGCCCTCCGACGAACTGCTGTTGGTCCTGCCCAACGTCGACGCCTTCGGCGAGGACTGGTCGATCGACCGGCGCGAGCTGCGCCTGTGGATCTGCCTCCACGAGATCGCCCACCACGCCGTCCTCGGCGTCCCGCACATCCGAGCGGCGCTCGAGCGGATGATCCGCGAGTACGCATCCGGGTTCCAGGCCGACGCCAACGCCTTGGTCGACCGCCTCGGAGGGGTCGACATCACCAACCCCTCGGCCATGGGCGAGCTGCAGGGCCTGCTCGGCGATCCCGAGGTGGTGCTCGGCGCCATCCAGACCGACGCGCAACGGGCCCTGCTCCCCCGGCTCGAGGCCCTCATCGCGGTGGTGGTCGGCACCGTCGACCACGTGATGGACCAGGTCGGTGTGCGCCTCATCGCCAGCTACCCGATGATCACCGAGGCCGTGCGCCGACGACGCGTCGAGGCCGACGAGTCCGACCGCTTCGTCGCCCGCCTCTTCGGTCTCGAGATCAGCCAGGCCACCTACGACACGGGTGCCTCGTTCGTCGACGGGGTCGTCGAGCGGGCCGGCGACGACGGCCTCGACCCGCTGTGGGCAGACGAACGCGCCATCCCGACACCGGCCGAGATCGAGGCGCCCGGCCTGTGGCTGGCCCGCATCGACCTACCCGACGACGCCGACGACCCAGGCGGCGCCTGATCAGCCGAGGTCGACGAGACGACTCTCGAAGCGGCCGTCGGCGATGTCGACCACCGCGAGGGTGTGCGACGGCGCCCGGCGCCGCTGCGTCGGGGAGCCCGGGTTGAGGAGCCACTGACCGTTCGCTCCTGCGGCGTCCACGGGATCGTGGCTGTGCCCGAAGATCACGAGGTCGGCGGCGGGGAACCACCGCTCGAGCCGCGCCGGCCGACCCTTCCGCGCCCCGCTGTCGTGGACCATCGCCACCCGCACGCCACCGATCTCCTCCTCGACCCGCTCCGGGAGCACACCGACGAGGTCATGGTCGTTGTTGCCGAGGACCGCCGTGACGGGGGCGAACCCACTGAGCTCGTCGAGCAGGTCGCGGGTCACGACGTCGCCGGCGTGCCAGAGGGCGTCGGCCCCGTCGCACCAGTCGTAGGCGGCGTCGGGGAGCCGGCGGCCAGTACCGGGCCGGACGTGGGTGTCGGCCAGGACCACCAGGCGCGTCACCGTGCACCACCCCCGTCGCGCCTCGGTGGATCGACCACCGTCGGGTCGACCGGTCCACCGAGGATGTCGGTGTGGTCCGCCTCGTGTGCCTCGGCCCCGGGCGTGGCGATCGACGGAGGCACGGCCGGCGGGGGTGGTGGGGGTGGCGGCGCCAGCGGGTCGCTGGGCCCGTGCGGCGACACGATGGTGGGCGGCAGTTCGGGCTCGTCTCCGTGGTGGAACCCGAGTTCGCGCGCCGTCCGGCGGGGCGCGGCGCGCCGAGCGGCGCGACGCGTCGACACCAGGCGGGCCGTGCGGGAACCGGCGGTGTAGGACACCGCAGCGAAGGCGGCCGTGACCGACAGGAGGACGAAGCCCACCCACAGCGGCATGGGGATGATCCCGAGGACCGCACCGGCCACCCACAGCAGCTGGAACCGGGTCTCGAACCGGGCGAACGAGCGGCCCCGGTTGGCGTCGGGAGCGTCGCGCTGCACGATGGCGTCGAAGGCCTGCTTGGCGGCGGCGGCGCCGACCCCGACGGCGGCAGCGATCACCGTGGCGCCGGCCAACCCGCCCAACCACGCCGCCATCAGGCCGAGACCGGCCACGACGGCGAGCAGACCGGAGATGATCCGCTCCTCGCGCATGTGCTGGCGGAGCAGCGGCGCCAGGCCCGCTCCGGCGAGGGCGCCGATGGCCGACATGGCCAACACGATCCCGAAGTGCCAGGTGGGTGAACCGTCGGTGCGGAGCGCGAACGCGAGCAGGAAGGTGAGGAAGCCGACCACGCCTCGGAACAATCCCATGGCCGATGCCGCCAACAAGACCCCGGCACCGCGCAGCTCCTCTCGGGCCTCGGCCGACTCGGGCGTGTCGGCGATCTGTTCGCGCGGGATCGACCAGCTGATGACCGTCGCACCGACGAACACCAGCGAGGCGAGGCCCAGCACCCACTCTGATCCGCCCAGCTTGAGGAGGATGCCGCCGGGGACGGCGGCGACGAACCCGACCACACCAGAGATCAACGAGAGCTTCGAGTTCGCCTCGACGAGCTCCTCGTCGGACCGCACCGTCGAGGGAACCAGGGCCGACTTCGCCACCTGGTAGCTCTTCGAGAGCACCAGCAGGGCGAAGGCCTCCGGGAACAGCAGCAGCGAGTCGACGTCGCGGATCATCAGCGCGCACACCACGGCCCGCAGCGCCGACGAGCCGATCACGACCCACCGGCGCCCGCCGGCGGCCCGGTCCAGCGCCGGCCCCACCAGGGGAGCCACGACCGCGAACGGCGCCATCGTCAGCGCGAGGTAGAGGAAGACCTTGCCTCGGGCCTCGCTCGGGTCGATGGAGAAGAACAGCGTCCCGGCCAGCGCGATCGTGACCAGCGTGTCGCCGGCGATGGCGCCGGCATGGGCGCGGGCGAGGCGGGCGAACGACGTGACGACGAACGCTTCCGCGCCCGACCGGGGCTTGGCCAGCGGACGCCAGCCGTCGCGTTCGTTCATCGTCGGCATGGTAGGAGGTCGGTCGGCAGCACCGACCAGGCTCGTACCCGCTCAGCGATCGGCCATGACCCGATCGAACTTGTAGCCGAGGCCCCGGATCGTGACGATGCGCTCCGGCGCCGAGGGGTCGGTCTCCACCTTGGCGCGCAGCCGTTTGACGTGGACGTCGAGCGTCTTGGTGTCGCCGACGTAGTCCGAACCCCACACCCGGTCGATCAGCTGCTCGCGGGTGAGCACCCGGCCGGCGTTGGCCAGCAGCACGTGGAGCAGCTCGAACTCCTTCAGCGGGAGCGGCGTCAGCACCCCGCGGATGTGCACCTCGTGTTTCTCAGGGTCGAGGGCCACGTCACCGACGACCAATGCGTCCGCCGTCAGGTCGTCCTCCCGGTGTTCGGACCGACGCATCACGGCGCGCATGCGGGCAACGAGCTCACGCACCCGGTACGGCTTGGTGACGTAGTCGTCGGCGCCGACCTCGAGACCCACGACGGTGTCGATCTCGGATCCCTTCGCCGTCACCATGATGATCGGAACGGTGGATCGCTTCCGCAGCTCCCGGCAGACGTCGATGCCCGAGATGCGCGGCAACATGACGTCGAGCAGCACCAGGTCCGGGCGGACGGCGTCGAAGACCTCGAGCGCCTCGGCCCCGTCGCGCGCGACCTGGACCCGGAACCCCTCGCGCATCAGCCCGATGGTGAGGGCCTCCACGAAGGACTCCTCGTCCTCGACCACCAGGACGGTTGCTTCGGGCATGGGAACGAGAGCCTTCCTCTGGACGGAGCCGGCCTAGCCGGCCTGTTGGGTGACGGCGACGGGGCCCGGGCCGGCAGGAAGCACGAGGGTGAAGGTGGTTCCCTCGCCTTCCCGGCTGTCGACGGTCACCTCGCCACCGTGGTTGGACGCCACGTGGCGGACGATGGCGAGGCCGAGCCCCGTCCCACCGGTCTCCCGGCTGCGGGCCCGATCGACCCGGTAGAAGCGCTCGAAGATGCGTTCGAGATCGCGGCGGGGGATGCCGATCCCCCGGTCGGCGACCGCCAAGCGCACCCGGTCGCCGTCGGTGGACGCCGAGACCACGACCGACGAACCCGGCGCGCTGTACTTGATGGCGTTGTCGAGCAGGTTGAACACCGCCGAGACGAGTTGGCGGCGGTCACCGCGGACCTCGAGGCGATGCGACGGCTCGACCACGTCGATGGCGATCCCGCGCTGCTCGGCGGCGGTCGACGCCCGCTCGGCCGCCTCGGCCACCACGAGGTGGACGGGCAACGGATCGGCGAGCGCCGCCTCGCCCGCTTCGATGCGGCTCAGCTCGAGGAGGTCGTCGATGGTCCGGCTCGCCCGCATGGCTTCGTGGTGCATGCGTTGGGCCAGCCGGCGCATGATCTCGAGGTCGTCCTCGTCGACGATGGTCTCGGCCAGCACGCCGATGCCGCCAACCGGGGTCTTGAGCTCGTGGGAGATGTTGGCCACGAAGTCGCGCCGCACCGCATCGATCCGCTGGCGCTCGGTCACGTCCTGGATGATCACCAGTGCACCGATGCTGCGGTAGCCGTCGTCGAGCGGATCGGCCTTCAGGATCAGCGTGCGCCGGGGTGGTCCGAACAGCTCGAGCGTACGGTCGCCCGCCTCCCCTCGGAGAGCTTCCATCGCGAGCTGCTCGATGGAGGACTCCACGATGGCCTCGCCGTGGCGGGCGTCGAGGAAGACCTCGGCGCTGCGGTTGCGGAAGACGATCTCGCCGCCGTCGCCGAACAGGACGATGCCGTCCTGGATGGCCGACAGGGCGTGGGCCATGCGGGTCTCGGCCGCCGAGGCGTCGCCGCCACGGGTGACCGCGGTGTCGACCGCCCGTTCGAGCTGCCCCACCGTTGCCTCGAGGCTGCGGACCTCGCCCAAGGGGGTGGCCTCGAGCCGTGCGGCGGCGGCGTGGATCTGCGACCGGAGCCGGCGCCGGTTGCGCCAGGACAACAACACGGTGAGCACCCACAGCGCGGCTGGGGATCGACGCAGCGACGACGACAGCGGCGGTGCGGCTCATGTCGCCGGCGGCCCCCCGCCGGTGGCGTCATCGTCGAAGAGGCCATCGTCGTTCCACACCGGCTGGTGCGCGTCCACCGCGCTGCACCGGCCTGCTCGGGCAGCCATCCGTCGACCATGTACCGGACGCGTTCACCGATGTTGACCGCGTGGTCACCGATGCGCTCGTAGTACCGCCCGATCAGCGCCAGCTGGACCGCGGGCTGGATGTCGCCCCCACCGCCCCAGGTGAGGACCTCCTGGATGTAGTCGCGGTGGATGGTGTCGAGGCGGTCGTCGATGTCGTCGAGGGCGGCGGCGAGGCTGGAGTCGCCCTCGACGTAGGCGTCCATGCAGAGCCGGAACAGGTTGGTGGCCTCCTCGCTCATCTTCTGGAGGAGCCCGCGCACCGACGGTGGCAGGTCGGCCGGGTAGATCCGCCGCGTCGCCTTGCACACGTTGACCATGAGGTCAGCAGAGCGCTCGATCTCGGCGATCAGGCGAATGGCGGCGATGATCGCCCGGAGATCGGACGCCACCGGTGCCTGAAGGGCGAGGACCGAGTAACACCGCTCCTCGATCTCGATGGCGAGGGAGTCGACCACGTCGTCGTGGTCGATGAGCTCCTGGGCTGCCTGCAGGTCGTTGCTGAGCAGCGCCTCGGTCCCCTGCGGGATCGCCTCGGTGACGAAAGCCGCGAGTCGGGTGATGTCGCGCATGATCTCGTCGAGCTCGATGTGGAAGCTGTGACGGCTGTCGTGGACGTGCATCATCGGACCTCGGCGGAGAGATGTTCGGGATCACCCGTGAGCAGGTACCTCAATCTTGCCCCCACGATGGCGGCGTGGTCAGCGATGCGTTCGAGGGATCGACCACCGATCAAGGTGGAGGTGGCGATCCGCACTGCGCCGTCGCCTCGCAGGCGCAGCAGTTCGGCCATGAGCCGCTCGTAGTGGGCGTCCATGGTGTGCACCCGGTTGGCGATCTCGGTGGCGAGCCCCAGATCCTGCGCCGACCAGGCCCGCAGTGCCGTGCGGTAGGCGTCGACGGCCGTGTCGGCCATCGACAACAAGATGTCGTAGGTGACCTCGTTGGTCGCCCACAGGCGGCGGTCAGGGTTGAGCTTGACCACCCGCAGGGCCAGGTCACCGACGCGCTCGAGCTCGGAGAGGATGCGCAACACGGACACGACGAAGCGCAGCTCGTCGGCCACGGGGTTCTCTCGGGCCAGGAGGTCGTAGCAGCGCTCGGTGAGCGACAGGTTCATCGGCGTCGATGTCGTCGTCGTGGGCGACGCGCGACCTCGGCGACGGCGGGATCGCCCGTACCCAGCACGGTCCGCATCCGTTCCAGGTTCTGGTCGACGAGCACGCCCATGAGCTCGACCTGCATGCGGAGCTGCTCGAGCTCGTCGTGAAACGCCTTGCGCGACGATGTGATCGCCTCTCGGCACTGGCGGCGAGCCGGTCACGGTCGTGACCGGCATGGGCGGACGGGAGCCGGTCGGTTCAGCCGAAGCGCCCGGTGACGTAGTCGGCGGTGGCCTGCTCCGCGGGGTTCGAGAACATCGTCGTCGTGTCGTCCATCTCGACCAGATGCCCGGGCTTCCCGGCCCCTTCGATGTTGAAGAACCCGGTCCGCTCGCTGACCCGGGCCGCCTGCTGCATGTTGTGGGTCACGATGACGATCGTGTACCTGTCCTTCAGCTCGGTCATGAGCGCTTCGATGGCGAACGTCGAGATCGGGTCGAGCGCCGAGCAGGGCTCGTCCATCAGCAACACGTCGGGTTCGACGGCGATCGAGCGGGCGATGCAGAGCCGCTGCTGCTGACCGCCCGACAGCCCCGAGCCTGGCCGGTCGAGGCGGTCCTTGACCTCGTCCCAGAGGTTGGCGCCGCGCAGCGACCGCTCGACGATCTCCTCGGCCTCGTCCTTCTTCAGCCGCCGGGAGTTGAGCCGGATGCCGGCCAGCACGTTCTCGGCGATCGACATCGTGGGGAACGGGTTGGGTCGCTGGAACACCATCCCGATGCGGCTGCGGACGGTGACCGGGTCAGCCTTGGGGCCGTAGAGATCGACACCGTTCAAGGTGACGGTGCCGGTGCTGTAGGCGCCGTCGATCACCTCGTGCATCCGGTTCAAGGACCGCAGGAAGGTGGACTTGCCGCAGCCCGAGGGACCGATGAGGGCGGTGACCGAGCGGGGCTCGATGTCCATGTTCACGCCCTCGACGGCCTTGAACTTGCCGTAGTAGATGTCGAGGTCGCGCACGGTGATGCGGTGGTCGGCCGAGCGTTCCGGGGCGGCTTCGTCAGAGGGCTCGGGTTCCATCACGGGGGTCGGCCTTCCGGTCTGCCGCGCGGTGGGCGTCGGGGTCGTTGACATCGGGGTGGTTGACGTCGTGTCGGTCGTCGTGGTGTCGGGGTTCATCGGAGTCCCTTCGGCTGGAGCACCTTGGCCAGGATGCGGGCGAGGAGGAACAAGACGGCGACGATGACCACCAGCGTCAAGGAGGCGGCCCAGCCCCGTTCGTAGCTGAACTCGGCCTGTCGCCCGGGCGTCACGTAGGAGTAGTACGCCTGGACGGGCAGGGTGGTCATCCGCCCTTCGAGCGGGTTCACGTTGGTCTCGGCCGTCAGACCGGCCACCAGGAGCAGCGGTGCGGTCTCGCCGATGACCCGGGCGATGGCGAGGGTCACGCCGGTGAGGATGCCGGCGATGGCGGTGGGGAGGACGATCTTGACGATGGTCCTCCACTTGGGCACGCCGAGGGCATAGGCGGCCTCACGCAACTCGTTCGGGACGAGGCGCAGCATCTCCTCCGAGGTGCGGATCACGACCGGCGTCATCAGCACCGACAGGGCCACTCCCCCGGCGAGGCCGGAGCGGGCGCCCGGGCCCTGGAAGATCACGAACAGGGCGTAGGCGAACAGGCCGGCGACGATCGACGGGATGCCGGTCATGACGTCGACCATGTTGGTCACCGAGCGTGCCAGCCGGCCTCGGCCGTACTCGACCAGGTAGACGGCGACGAGGAGACCGATCGGCACGGAGATCAGCGTGGCGATGCCGGTCATGATCAGGGTGCCGTAGATGGCGTGCTGGCCGCCGCCGCCGTCACCGACCACGTTGCGCATGTTCTGCGTGAAGAACTGGGTGTCGAAGCGGGCGGAGCCCCTCTCGACCACGGTCCACACCAGGGAGACCAGGGGCAGGAGGACCAGCACGAAGGCGCTGGTGATGAAGGCGCCGATCACCCGGTTGATGGCCTTGCGCCGGCCCTCGACGGCGAAGGCGGCGATGGACACCCCGCCGACGAACACCACGAACGCTGCCGCCACGCCGGCGGCCAGGTTCGGTCCGCCGGCGGCGACGGCAGCCAGCACGCCGGCGACGACGGCGGCCACGGCGATGCCGGCCGTGGCGGCCCGGGGCAACGAGGCGCGATCGATGGCCTTGCTCTGGGGGCGCTGGACCGGGGAGCCTCGACGACGGCCATCAGTTCGCTCCCGAGAAGTCGGCCCGGCTGTTGGTGACGCGGCGGGCGATGAGGTTGACGACGAAGGTGATGACGAAGAGCACCAGCCCGGTGGCGATCAGCCGGTTCACCTCGAGCCCGGACGACTCGGGGAACGACAGGGCGATGTTGGCGGCGATGGTCTGCGAGTTCTGATTGCCGATCGTGTTGAACGAGATGAGGCTCGGGTCGGGCGACAGGACGAGGGCCATGGCCATCGTCTCGCCCAGGGCCCGACCGAGGCCGAGCATGGCGCCGGAGATGATGGCCGAGCGGCTGTAGGGCAGGACCGCCAGCTTGATGACCTCCCACCGGGTGGCGCCCAGGGCCAGCGCCGCCTCCTCGTGCAGCCGCGGCGTCTGGAGGAACACCTCCCGGGCGATGGCGGTGATGATCGGCAGGATCATCACGGCGAGCACGATGGCGGCGGTGAACATGGTCCGCCCGCTGCCGGGGACGGGCCCCTGGAACAGCGGGATGAAGCCGGCGTGGTCCTCGAGCCACGGGTACAGCGACCGGGCGAGGATGGGGCGAGGACGAAGATCCCCCACAGGCCGTACACCACGCTGGGGATGGCGGCGAGCAGGTCGATGACCGAGCCGAGCGTCCGGGCCAGCGCCTTCGGGGCGTAGTGGCTGATGAACAGGGCCACCGCGACCGCCGGGATCACGGCGAAGATCAGCGCCAGCGACGCGGCGTAGACCGTGCCGAACACCAGCGGCGCCGTGTACGTCCACAGCGAGACGTCGGGCTTCAGGGCGCCGTCCTCGGTGAAGTACGGCAGGGCCTGGAAGAAGAGGAACAGGGCGACGCCGGCCAGCACCAACAGGATGAGGACGCCGGCACTGAGCGTGAGCCCCGAGAAGAGCCGGTCGCCGAGCCGCACGGGGGTCTTGATCGCGGTGGCGACCGGGTGGTCGTCCGAAGGCTCGGTCTGCGGTTCGGTTGTCGGGTCTTCGGTGGTGCCGACGGACATCGGCGCATCGCCTCCCGGTCAGCGGTGACGAGTTCGATGGTGACAGATCGCGGGCCCGGCAGGGAGCGACCCGGGAAATGAGCGAGGGGTGGATCGGCTTGCCCGACCCACCCCTCTCACCTGTTGGGGAGGTGCTCTGTGACTACGCCACGCCGATCTCGGCGATGGCGTCCTTCAGCTGGGTGCGCAGGTCGTCGGAGATGGGGGCGCTGCCCGCCTCGTCGGCGGCGGCCTGCTGGCCCTCCGGCGAGCCGACGTAGGTCATGAACGCCTTCACCAGGTCGGCGGTGTCCTGGTCGTCGTAGTCGAGACAGACGATGTGGTACGAGACCAGGACGATCGGGTAGGTGCCCGACTCGGTGGTGTCCCGCTTCAGCTTGTACTGGAAGTCGAAGTCGCCGTTGCCGGGCAGACGCTCGGAGACGTCGACGACCTTGGCGGCGGCTTCGGGGCTGTAGGGGACGAACTCGTCGCCCACGCCGACGGCCACGGTTCCGAGGTCACCGACCTGGGAGGCATCGGCGTAGCCGATGGAGCCCTCACCGGCCGTGATGGCCTGGACGACGCCCGAGGTGCCCTGGGCACCCTCGCCACCGAAGGGCCACACCTCGATCGCCTCGGTCCACATGTCGGGGGCGACGGCGGTCAGGTAGTCGGTGAAGTTCTTGGTCGTGCCCGACTCGTCGGAGCGGTGGACCGGGTTGATGGCCGTGTCGGGCAGGTCGACGTCGGGGTTGTCGGCGGCGATGGCCGGGTCGTTCCAGTTGGTGATCTCGTCGGCGAAGATGCCGGCGATGGCCTCTGGCTTCATGTTCAGCGAGTCGATGCCGCTGAGGTTGAAGGCAACGGCGATCGGCGAGATGTAGTGGGGCAGGTGGATGGCACCACGATCGCCGGCGCACCGGTCCTGGGACTGGGCGTACTCGTCGTCGCTCATCGTGGCGTCCGAACCGGCGAAGTCCACGCCGCCGGAGAGGAACTGCTCACGGCCGCCGCCCGAGCCGATGGGGTCGTAGTTGACGGTCACGTCGGGGTTGGCGGACTGGAAGCCGACCGTCCAGGCGTCCATGGCGGCACCTTGGGCCGACGAGCCGGCGCCGATGAGCGTGCCGGAGAGGTCGCCGCCACTGGAACCACCGGTATGGTGTCGGAGCTGCCGCCAGCGGCGGTGGTGTCGGTCGAGCTGCTGCTCGAGTCGTCGTCACCGCATGCAGCAGCCACGAGCGAGAAGGCGAGGAACAGGGCCACGAGGGCGGCCCAGCGACGGTTCCGGAACAATGGTTTTCCTCCGTGCAGGGGAACAGAACGTTGGTGTGTTGACACGGGGACGACCGTAGGGAGCCGACGTGACCCGCTCCCCCCTGTCGGGTGAACGACAGGTGAACGACGGGATGCGATCAGTCGAACTCGTCGCGCCGTGGAGGCGAAGGCGACCAGCACGGGGACGTCACGCTCGTAGGTGAGCAACTCGCCGACGGACCCCACCGGCACCCAGCGCAGGGCCGAAATCTCGTCGTTGGGCTCGAAGTCCACCGCGGCCGCCACCGCCATCGACCAGTAGCGCACGGTCTTCGGTTGTCCCGCGGCGTCGACGTAGTCGGTGGATGCCAACTCGGCGCCGACGACAGGGACGACGCCGGTCTCCTCGAAGACCTCGCGCACCGCGGCGTGTTCCCACGACTCCCCGGGGTCGAGCTTCCCCTTCGGGAACGTCCAGTCGTCGTATCGGGCCCGGTGGACCAGGAGGACCTCGACCTCTCCTGCCGTGCGTCGCCACACGACGCCACCCGCGGCGCGGACCGGGACGGCCGCCATCAGTCGGGGATCTGCAGTTTCCGGGCGCGGCCCGTGGCCGCTTCCTGCAACGCCAAGTGGGTGTCGACGCCCGCGTCGCCGGTGCAGTGCTCCCACCGGCCGGCGCCGTCGAGCTCCCAGGCGAGACGATCGTCGGCGAGCAGGATGTCGAGGATCTCCTGGAGCCGCTGCTGCAGTTCGGGGGTGCCGATCGGGACCAGGGCCTCGACCCGGCGGTTGATGTTCCGGGACATCAGGTCGGCGGAGCCGATCAGGTAGGCGGGCCCGCCGTCTTCGCTGCCGTGGCCGAAGTGGTAGATACGGGAGTGTTCGAGGTACCGCCCCACGATCGACCGGATGTGGATGTTGTCCGACAGGCCGGGCACACCGGGACGGACGCAGCAGATGCCCCGGACGATGAGATCGATCCGGACCCCGGCCTGTGAGGCCTCGTAGAGGGCGTCGATCATGCCCGGGTCGGAGATGCTGTTCATCTTGGCCGTGATCCGGCCGTCGGCACCGAGGGCGGCCTCGTTCTCGATCATGGCCACCATCCGCCGGCGCAGGTCGCCCGGGGCCACGACCAGACGTTCGTACTCGACCGCCCGTCCGAACCCGGTCAGGAAGTTGAACAGCTGGCTCAGATCGGTGCCGATGGCCGGGTCGCTGGTGAACAGGCCGAGGTCCTCGTAGATGGTGGCCGTGCGGGGGTTGTAGTTGCCGGTGCCGATGTGGCAGTAGCGGCGGAGGCCGTCGCGCTCCTCGCGGACCACGAGCAGCGTCTTGGTGTGGGTCTTGAGACCGACCAGGCCGTAGACGACGTGGACGCCGACCTCCTCGAGCGCCTTGGCCCACTCGATGTTGGCGGCTTCGTCGAAGCGGGCCTTGAGCTCGACCAGGACCGCCACCTGCTTGCCGGACTCAGCCGCCCGGATCAGCGACCGGATGATCGACGAGTCACCCGACGTGCGGTACAGGGTCATCTTGATCGCCACGACGCGGCGGTCGGTGGCCGCTTGGCGCAGGAACGCCTCCACCGTGTTCCGGAAGCTGGCGTAGGGGTGCTGCACCAGGATGTCACTGCGCCGGATCTCCCCGAAGAAGTCGGCCGGCGACTCGTCGTCGTTCACCAAGCGGGCGGGAGTGATCCCCTGCCACTGCGGGTCCTTCAGGTCGGGACGCTCGATGCGGTGGAGGTCCCAGAGCCCGGTCAGGTCGAGGGGCCCGTCGATCTCGTAGACGTCGTCCTCGTCGACGTCGAGCTCCCTGACCAGCAGGTCGCGCATGTCGGGTGACATCGCAGCGTCGATCTCGAGGCGCACCGCCCGACCGAAGCGCCGACGCCGCAGCTCGATCTCCACCGCGGCGAGCAGGTCCTCGGCCTCGTTCTCCTCGACCGTGAGGTCGGCGTTGCGGGTGACCCGGAACGCGGCAACCTCGCCGATGTCCATCCCGGGGAACAGCTCGTCGAGGTGCGCCGCGATGACCTGTTCGAGGGGGACGAACATCATCGAGTCCGGCAGACGCACGAAGCGATCGAGGTTGGACGGGACCTTCACCCGGGCGAAGCGCACCTCGCCGGAGGCGGAGTCGACCACGTGGACGGCCAGGCTCAGCGAGAGGTTCGAGATGTACGGAAACGGATGCCCGGGGTCGACGGCGAGGGGCGTGAGCACCGGGAAGATGTGCTCCTCGAAGACCTCGTACAGCGCCTTCTGCTGGTCGACGTCGAGGTCGGCCCACGATCGGAACGTGACACCCTCGGCCTCGAGAGCCGCGACCACCTCCCGGAAGCGCTCGGCGACCTCGTCGACCAGCGGGAGCACCACGTCGCGGATCTCGAGCAGCTGCTCGGCGGCGGTCCTGCCGTCCGACGCCGTGGTGTCCACCCCCGCGTAGACCTGGTCCTTGAGACCCGCGACACGGACCTGGAAGAACTCGTCGAGGTTCGAGGCGAAGATGGCGAGGAACTTGGCGCGCTCGAGGAGCGGGACGGACGGATCGCCGGACAGGGCGAGGACGCGACGGTTGAACTCGAGCCAGGACAGCTCTCGGTTGAAGAAGCGCTCGGGCCGGCCGCGCGAACGACTCTTCGGGCACCGGGTCCACGTCGGCACGGTAACGCTCCTGTCGAGCCAGATCCTCCACCCCCGCCGGCTGTTCACCCGGTGTTTCCACGACGCCGTCCGGCGGGACCGCCGCCTCGTTCATCCGGTCTGGACCGCGAGCACGGCGGCGCCGATCGCACCGGCCGGATCGCCGAGCGTCGCCGAGAGCACCTCGGGCGAGGTGCCCGAGAACCGCAGGGAACGCAGCGACCGCTCGAGGCCGGCGACCGCCACGGCGTCGAGGCGCTCGCCGAGACCGCCACCGACGACGACCGCCGCCACATCGACGGTGACGACCACGTTGGCCACGGCGATGCCGAGCAGGGCGAGGCCCTCGTCGATGAGCTCGACGGCGACGTCGTCGCCGTCGCCATAGGCGGTGGCGAACACCTTCGACTTCATCCGGTCCTCACCTGCGAGCTCGACGAGCACGGTGGAGCGGCCTCGCGCATGGAGTTCGCGGCCGCGGTCCTCCATCGCCCGGCGCCCGATGTAGGCCTCCACGTGGCCCCGGCCGCCGCAGGCGCAATCGCGTCCGCCGGGGACGACCACCACGTGACCCAACTCGCCGGCCAGACCGGATGGTCCGATCCGCAACCGCCCGTCGAGCACCAGGCCGGCGCCGAGGCCCGTGCCCATCCACACGGCCAGCACGTCGCGGTGGCCTCGCGCCGCGCCGGCCATCACCTCGCCGTAGGCGGCAGCGTTGACGTCGTTGGTCACGGTGACGGGGATGCCCAGCCGCTCGGCCAGCAGCGTCCCGAGCGGGACCGAGCGGTCGAAGCCGGCGAGGTTCGGAGCCCGCTGCACGACGCCTGACGCCGGGTCGACGACGCCTGCCGTGCCGATGCCGACCGCGGCCGGACGGTCGTGCAGGGAGCGCACCATGGCGACGATCTCGTCGATGATGTCGTCGGCCGAGGTGGTCGGAGTGTCGGCCTTTGCCTCCGCCAGCACCGTGGGCGTGGCGGTGTCCGCGTCGCCGACCACGGCGCCGAAGATCTTGGTTCCGCCCAGGTCGATGCCGACCACCGGTCCGGTCATGGCGACCACGCCTCCCGGCTGGGGCTAGTTGTCCTCCGGGTAGCCGAGGTCCCACTCGAGGAGCAGGTTCTCGCGCTCGGCGTCTCGGTTGACCCGCTCGCGGTTGCGGCGGAACTGCGGATCGTGGGGCGGCAGCAGCACGAGCCGGGCCCGCACCCGCGATCGGAACGCCTCGATCAGCGCCTCGTCCCCCCAGTCGGACTGGATCTCCCAGTGCGGGCTGGTGGGCCCGAGGTACACGATGCGGGCGTGGGCGACCGGCGGCGGCCGCTCTTCGGTCTCGACGTCGGACATGGACATGTGGGGAACCCTCGGGGTCGTTCGCGGGCGAGATCAGGCGTGGTGCGAGACGTCCACGGTAGTGGTTCCTAGCCCCGGCGCCCCAGGGTGGCCTGGATCTGCATCTCCGTGCCGTCCCGCACGACGGTCAGGGTGACCACGTCGTCGACCGCGAGCTCCTTGATGACGGCCCCTACCGACGCCGAGTCCTTCGTCACCTGGCCGTTGACGGCGGTGATCACGTCACCCGCCTGTACGCCGGCGTCGTCGGCGCCGCTGCCCGCCACCACGCTCTGGACGAACGCACCGTCGTCACGGTCGATCCCGTACTGGTCGAGGGTCGCCTGCGACTCGGCCGCCACGTCGGTGGTGTTGACGCCGAGGAAGGCCTGGTCGCCCCGGACGGCGCCGCCGCCGGCACGGATCTTCTCGATCAGCGGCTTGACCTGGTCGATGGCGATCGAGAACCCGATGTTCTGGGCGTCGCCGATGATGGCGGTGTTGATGCCCACCACCTGGCCGGCGGCGTTGACGAGTGGACCGCCCGAGTTGCCCGGGTTGATGGCGGCGTCGGTCTGGATGAGGCCCCGCAGCGAGACGTTCTCGGCCTGGAGGCTGCGGCCGAGGGCCGACACGATCCCCTGCGTCACCGTCGGTTGGCCGCCCAGGTTGAGCGCGTTGCCGATGGCGATGACCTCCTGGCCGACCTGGAGCGCCCCGGAGGAGCCGAGCTCGGCGGGGACGAGGTCGTCGCGCCCGTCGAGTTGGATCAGAGCCACGTCCTCGTCCGGGAACGATCCGACCAACGTCGCCGGCGCCTGGCTCCCGTCGAAGAGGCCCACCGTGATCGACGGGCAGCCCCGCCACCACGTGGGCGTTGGTCAGCACCAATCCGTCGGCGGTGAGGACGATCCCGGTGCCCGCTCCGGCCTGGCCGGCCAGATCTCGCTGGTGGTCTGCACGGACACCACCGAGGGCTCGACCTTGTCCGAGCACTGCCAACACGTCGATCCGGGCGCCGGCGTCGGGGGCCACGATGGGCAGCAGCAGTCCGATCGGCGTCGCCGCCGCCCGTCGGGCAGCAGGGAGACCACGCCCAGGATCAGCGCGGCCACGAGGGCGCCGACGCCGCCGCCGACGAGCGCCGAACGACCGACGGCGCGGTCGCGATCGCCGGGATGCGGGCGGCGGATCGAGCCGGGGCCACGCCGTGGGCGCACCGAGGTCTCGCTCGCCGGGCGCACCGGCGGGGTGGCAGGGATCGTGTCCCGGTCGAGGTCCCGGGCGGAGGCGCCATGTCCCCCAGTCTCGCCCCTCGGACGTCAGGAACGGACGTCGGCTCGGGATTTCCCCGCGCCGGACCTGCCCTGCCGGGTGAGCCGGACGTTTCTCGGAAAGAAGGAACCAGAACGGCCTCAGCGTCGTAGAACACATCGGAGGTCACGATGGACACCCCATGGATGCAGGACGGCAACTGCCGGAATCACCCACCCGAGGTCTTCTTCCCGAGCGACGGCGTGGGTGTGATCATCGCCCAACGGATCTGCGGCACGTGCCCGGTGAGGGACACGTGCCTCGAGTACGCCCTCGAGAACCGGATCGACCACGGGGTGTGGGGCGGCGCATCCGAACGTGAGCGCCGGCGGATGTTGAAGCGGCGACGCCAGTCCGATCCGGTCACGTCGTCGGCCGGCTGATCCCCCGGAGTACCGGCATCAGAGCTCGGCGGAGAACACCTCGGTGAACCGGATGCAGGCGTCGTGCAGGTGCTCGCCGATCCCCTGACGGGGCTCGGCGTCGAGACCGTCGAGGACGGTGGTGGCGGCGGCGCGATCGTCGGAGACCACGGTGACGACGAGGTGGCCCAGTTCGGCCACCATCACCACGTCGTGACGGGAGTCGTCGACCCAGACGTCGTGCTCGCCGATCCGCTCGACCGTGCCGGCGGGCAGGCCCGACCACTGCAACCGGCCGGGTTGCTGGAAGACGGACACGGTGGTGGTGCCGTCGCCATAGACGACCAGCGCCAGGTCGTGGCCGTCGTAGACGACGTGCCGGCTCAGCCGGGCGCGGTTGCCGATCATCGCCGGCGGCGCGGCGTAGGGACGCTCGACCGACTCGACCCGCCGAGCGCCGGTCATGGCATCGATCCCTGTCGTGCTCCAGACTGCGCCGTCGCCCGCGGCCACCTGGGACTCGTGGGCGGCGACGAGGGCGTCGACCTCCGGGACGACGTCGGGGCGGATCAGGGTCGACGTGAGCGCCAGGGCGCCGAGCACGATGGCGGCCACGCCCACGAAGCCGGCGCCAGCCCGGATCAGGGCGCGGTGCCGGGCGAGCACCCCCTCCACGACCGGCGTCGCGTCCACCACGGGCAGCGAGCGCACCCACGACCGGACTGCGGCCACCCGCTCGGCCGTCGACCGACACGCGTCGCACACGGCGAGGTGCGCCACGACCCAGGCGTCGGCGTCGGCGTCGAGCTCCCCGTCGAGGTGGGCGGACAACAGGTCCCCGGCGTGGCCGTCGGCCACCCGGGCCCCGGGCGGCCGGGGATCGGTCGGATCATCGGGGCCGGTCACGGACGTCCCTCCCCCGCGGCGGCGAGGGCCTCTCGCAGGGCGAGCCGGCCCCGGTGGATGCGGCTGCGCACGGTGCCCACCGGCACGCCGGTCTGCTCGGCGATCTCGGCGTAGGGCAGCCCCGCCACGTCGGACAGCACCACGGCGACGCGATAGTCCTCCGGCAGTTCGGCGAGGAGCTCCTGGAGGTGGGCCGGCAGCGTCGCTGCGGCCGCCTCCTCGGCGGCGGACGGGGACGCCGGGAGCACGAGGTCGGGGTCGTCGGGGAGCGACACCTGGGGCCGACGAGTCCGCCGGCGGGCGTCGTCGAGGAAGGCGTTGGTCGTGATGCGGCCGAGCCACGCCCGGAGCGAACCCGACGGGGTGTAGCCCCGCAGCCCCCGTTGCACCCGAACCAGCACCTCCTGCACGAGATCCTGCGCGTCCTCTCGGTTCCCGGTGAGCCGGTAGGCCACCGTGTAGATGAAGTCGCCCTCCTCCTTCGCCACCTCCTCCCACGTGGGGACTCGGTGGGCGGGATCGGGAGGGGGTTCCTCCCGGCGGCCGCGACGGCCGATCACGCCGACCGCCGCCCGTCGTCGGGCGTCCCAGCGGTGGGAACGAAGGCGGCGCCCGATCGGTTCCCGGCGCATCGCCGTCCGTGCAGCCCCGGGGTCCGGCGACCGGTCGAGCGGGCCACGATCATGTCGCGTTCAGCGTACCGGCACCCGCAGACGCCCCGAGCGGGCGGTACCGGCCGGCGAGCGCGAGACACCCCGCGACGCGCTCCGGAGCGGCGCGCGATCGTGGGGTGTCAGCGGGGTGGACGGGGGGCCGTCAGGCCGATTCGACCGCGGCGCGCCGGGCGATGGCCCGGGCCCGGCGGATGCGCCGGCGCTCGCGCTCGCTCATGCCGCCCCAGATGCCGAACTTCTCTCCGTTGGACAGCGCATACTCGAGGCAGTCGTCGCGGACGACACAGCCTCGGCAGACCTCCTTGGCCTCCCTGCGTCGACGCCCCCCGCTCGGGAAAGAACAGATCGGGATCGACGCCGAGGCAGTTGGCGAACTCCTGCCACGAGCGGACTTCAGGCTGGCTCTCGATGTCCACGTGGACGCTCATCCGCCAGGCCTCCTTTGGTAGGTGGTGATCACGAAGGCCACGAGTTCCGGGTCCCCCGCACGCCTGTATCAGACGTGTAATTACAACAGTGTGATCATCGCCCACGAACGGCGCAAGTGCAAGCGGGACTTGGATCTTCGCCCGCGACGGGGTCAGCGGCTCCGGCGGCCGCCGGACGAGCGCAGGGCCCGCTTGTGCTCCACGAAGTCGACCAGCACGTAGTCACCCAGCGTCTCGGGGGTCGTGAAGAATGCCCGCCCGCCGTTCATCTTCGTGATCTTCTCGATGAAGTTCTTCAGGTAGCTGGTGGCGTCGAGCATGAAGGTGTTGATCCGGATGTCGTCCTTCGTGCACCGCTGGACCTCGCGCACGGTGGCGTCGATGGTCTCCTGCACCGGCGGGTAGTTGAAGTACGGCGCCGCCATGCCGGGCTCGTAGTGGGCCGTGGGCTCGCCGTCGGTGATCATGATGATCTGCTTGGTCCCGCTCTGACGGGCGAGCAGCTGACGGGCGAGCTGGAAGCCGTGCTGCATGTTGGTGCCGTAGTCGTAGTCCCAGCTGACCTCGGGCAGCTGGGCTGCGGTCAGCACGTGCGCCACCTTCGAGAACCCGACCAGCCCCAGGTAGTCCTGGGGGAACTGGCCCGAGATCAGCGCGTGGAGCGCCATCGCCACCTTCTTGGCGGGGAGGAAGTTGTCGCGCATGGGCATCGACAGCGACAGGTCGAGCATCAACACCGTGGCCGAGCGCACGAGGGTCTCGGTGCGTTCGATCTCGAAGTCGTCAGGCGTGAGGCGCACCGGCGTCCCGCCCCCGCCACGCCGGACGGCGTTGCGGACGGTGCGCTCGATGTGGAGGTTGAACGGGTCGCCCCACTCGTAGGGCTTGGTGTCGTAGGCCCGCTCGTGACCGATGCCGGTGCTCGACATGTCGTGGCGGCCGAGCTTGTCCTTGGCCAGCTTCGAGAACAGGTCGTCGAGGGCGTTGTTGCCGATCTTGCGCAGCCCCCGCGGCGTGAGCTCGAGACGGCCCTCCTTGCGTTGCACCAGGCCGGCGTCCTCGAGCTGCTTGGCGAGCTTGGAGAGCTGCTCGAGCGAGCGAGCGGAGTCCTCGCCCAGCAGCTCGCGGGCCCGATCGAGATCGGCCTCGGCCAAGGCACCAGGCTGGGTGGCCGACTGCAGCAGGTTCTCGAGCTGGTCGAGATCGCCGAGCTCGGCCATCATCTGGGCCGCCTCGGCGAAGCCCATGGGGTTGTCGCCGCCGAAGTCGTAGGACTTGTTCCAGTCGAGCTGGGGGAACATCTGCTGGAGGTTCTGGCCCAGCTGGCTGGCCTGGAACGCCAGGTCCATGTCCTCGAGGAGCTGTTCGGCCAGACCCTGCAGCTGCGCCCGTTGCTCGGGCGTCATGGAGTTGAGCATGGCCTGCATCTGTGCCATGCGCTCGGCCATGGCCCGCAGCAGCTCCTCGACGTTCTCGGGGTTCTCGGGGAAGAAGTCCCCGTACTCGTCCATGAACTCCTGGAACTGCTGCTCGGTGTCGTCGCCGCGCTGGTGGGCCTCGAGCAGCTCGTTGAGCGACGCCATCATGTCCTTGGTGCGCTGCATGGCCGCGGGGTCGGGGTTGGACATGGCCCCGGCCATCTGGTCGAAGTACTGCTGGGCGAGCTGTTGGCGCAGCTGGTCCATCAGCTCGTCGAAGCGTTGCTGGGCCTCGGCCGACTCGAAGTCGTAGTTCGACAGGCTCTGGACCTGGCCGGCGAGGTCCGGCGGGAGCATGTCGAGGTGCATGTGTTTCTCGGTGGTGCTGGCCTCGGCGAGCTCTTGCTGGCGGGCATCGCCGGAAGACCGGGCCTCTTCGAGCCGGCGGTCGAGGGCGGACCGCTCCTGGTCGACCACATCACGGAGGGCGTCGGCGATCTCGTCGTAGACACCGCCGAGGTTCGAGTTCTCGAGCCGCTGGCGCCTCGCTTCCCGCAGGCGCTCCATGAGCTCGCGCATGCCCTGGACGGAGTTGCCCTCCTGGTCCTCGAACCCCTGCTGCATCAAGCGACGCAGGGCGGCGTTCAGATCGCCGTGGTAGAGCAGATCGTCGGTGATCTCGTCGAAGATCGCGTCGGCGTCGATCTCGAACCCGACCTGCGTGCCGTCCCAACGGGAGTAACGGAAGGCTGGTCGGGTCATGTGGCAACGGTAGCGGCGTCCGCCGGCGGTTGGTCGGGCGGTCAGGCTCCTGTTCCGGTCACGCCGTCCCGGATCAGGCTTCGCGTGTGGTGCGCTCCTCGACGACGTGACGGTTGCGGCCACCGATGGCACGGTCGATCCACAACAGCGACACGACGACTCCGATGGCGCCGGCGATCATCAAGATGATGCCGACGGTGTCGATGTTCACGCCCGAGACCGTGGCGTCGACGGCGAAGGTGAGGATCGCGCCGACGGCGATGAGGAAGATGGAAGTGCCGGTACCCATGGTGTTCACTCCTTTTGCGTCGGCGGTCCGCCGCCGACTTCGACTGGACTCCTTGGGGTCTGTGTCCCGGCAGACCGGATGTCAGAACCCGCCGGAACGGCGACGCGGCGTCACGCGCCCCCGGCGTCGACGGCGCGTCGCACCCCGAGCAGGACCGTGTCGTCGGCGTCGGGGCCGGCCACGGCGAGCAGGGTGTGCAGTTCGTCGCAGATCTCGTCGAGTGCGGGCGAGCGGCCCTCGAACGCGGCGGCCAGACGTTCCATGCCCCGGTCGATGGGTTCGCCGCGCCGCTCGACCAGGCCGTCGGTGTAGAGCAGCAGCAGCTCGCCCGGCGCCAGGGTCGCCTCGATCGGCGACACCCGGACGTCGTCGAGGAAGCCGAGCATGGGCCCCCGGGCGTTCGTGTCGTCGACCCAGCGGACCTCCTGGCCGTGCTGGGAGGAGATGACCGGGGGAAGGTGTCCGCAGCACCAGGTCCGGCAGGCGCCGGTCGCCGCCTCGATCTCCACGTAGGCGATCGTGACCGTGGTGGCCAGCTCCTGGAGCGCCATGCGGTTCAGCACCGAGAACGCCTCCTCCGGCGTGGAGGACGACTGGAGCAGGGCTCGGAACGAATACCGGAACTGGCCCATGTGGGCCGCAGCCCGCAACCCGTGGCCGCACACGTCGCCCACGGCGAGGCCGACACGGCCGTCGCCGAGGTCGATCACGTCGTACCAGTCGCCGCCCACGTCGAGGCCGTCGCGGCCCGGGTGGTACCGCACGCAGAGCTCGAGGTCCGGGACGTTGAGCTCCGGCGCGGGCAGGAGCTGGCGCTGGAACGCCACGGCCGCCAGACGCTGCTCCTCGTGGCGGCGAGCGTTCTCGATGGCGACACCGGTGCTGGACCCGATGGACGCTGCGAGCCGGGCGTCGTCCTCGGTGAAGTAGCCGCGATCGGCGTGGCCGAAGAGCATCAGCCCGAGGGGACGGCCCCGGTCGCCGCCCACGGGGACCAGCAATGCCGATCGCAGCAACCCGGGGTGGATGGGGAGTTCGAGCGACTCGATGAACCGCCGCACCGGCGGGTTGCGCGACAGCTCGCGCACGACCTCGACACCGGTGGCCGTGTTGGCGACCGAGTTCACGTCGACGTGGCGCGGTGGCGGTGGGAGCTCGACCTCGCCGGGGAGCCCGCTGACGGCCCAGGCCAACTCGGAGCCGACCTCACCCGGCTCGGGGTAGAGCACGATGCCGATGTCGGCCCCGAGCACCCCCGTGGCGGCATTGGCCACCGCGATGGCCGTGTCCGTGAGCTGGCGTCCGGCGATGATGGCCTGGCTGACCCACTGGAGCCCCTCGACGGCGGCCCGTCGCCGCTGGAGGGAGATCTCCGCCCGCTTCTGCTCGGTGACGTCGGACGACACCGCCGACAGCACCGGAGGGCCGCCGTTGGCCCTGACCCGGGTCACCCGAGTCGAGATCCAGCTCGTCCCCCGTTCGGCGTCACGGACCCGGTACGCCACCGTCTGCGTCTCGTCCATGCTCCTGGCCCGCTCCAGCACGTGGCCGACGGCAGCGCGATCGTCGGCGACGACTCCGCCGAACAGCGTCTCGGCGCCACCGCTGAGCACGTCGACGCCGTGCAACTCGGCCATCCGCGCGGACCACTCGGCTGCACCGGAGCGTACGTCGAGCGTCCACACCCCGAGCTCGCCCGCGTCGAGCGCCAGCGCCAACCGGCCCTCCACCTCGTGCACCTGGACCCGCTCACGGAATCGCTCGACCAGCTGGCCCACACCGGTCCCGACCACTTCGGCCTCGGATGCCAACCACAACGTGGCGTCGACCTGCCGGTACGCCAGCAGCTCGAGGATGCCGACGATCCGTCGGCCGGACCGGACAGGGATCATGGCGCCGGACCGTGGGCGGCGCTCGGAACCGAAGGCGGCCCCGAACCGCGGATCGTTGTCGATGTCGACGTCGTCGACCGGCGCGACCGCATCCCGCTCCCAGGCGAGGCCCGGGAGGCCCTCACCACGCGGCAGCGGTTGGCGCCGGGTGGCCGAGCGGTAGCTTCGCTCGGGATCCGCCGATCGCTCCCAGATCGCCGCCGAGCGCAGGGTGGAGCTCTGGTCGTCGACGGCCCAGACGGTGGCCACATCCCAGTCGAACGCTTCGCCGACCATCGCCGCGGCGGCGATCAGTTCGGCCTCGTGCACCGCAGGTGCCGACACGATGTCGAGCAACCCGGCCCGGAGCCCGTCGCCGCTCGAGGCCATGTCGAGGAACGCCACCACGAACCCCGACTCGACCAGGTGCGGCCGCACCCCGAGCTCGACTTCGTGGCCGGCGCCGTGGCGGACGGGCAGCCGGATGACCCGGCCCTCGAGGGGTGACGCTCCTCCGTGGGACCATCGGTCCAGCGTGGCGTGCAGGGCATCCCGGACCCGGGGCGCGAACAGCTCCTCGATGGCGCGGCCCTCGAGGGCGTCGAACGTCCATCCCAGCGTGTGACCGACGAGGTCCGTGGCCTGGACGATCCGACCTTCGCGATCCGTGAACACGATGGCGACGGGCAGTGACCGCAGGAGGTGGTCGCTCGAGATGGGCACGGGGGCGACGTCCATAGGGAGAGTCCCAGCGTACGCACCCCATGCGACCCCAACCGAGCCGCCACCGTCTGAAACCGTTCCGTACAGGGCATGGAGTTCGGACGGGTCCGAACGGGCGCCGACGACCACGAGAGGACACCTCCATGGACAACAAGGACGAAGCGAAGGGCCGGATCAAGGAAGCGGCCGGCGACATCACCGGTGACGACGACCTCGAACGCGAGGGAAAGGTCGACAAGGCGGTCGGCAAGGCCAAGGACGCCGTCGACAGCGTTGCTTCCAAGCTGAAGGACGCCGTCAGCGACGACCGCTGAGCGAGCCATCCATCCCGAGTAGCGTCGGCGTGGGCCACGACCGTGGCCGACGCCGACGCCGCGCGTACCCATCCGTTGACGTCCCGGGAGACCCCATGACCGACGTTTCACCCGCCCCTGAAGACCGGCTCCGCATCACCACAGCCGAGGGCGAGCCGCCCACGTTCGTCCTCGACGGCGAACTCGACCCTCACACCTCACCCATGTTGCAGGCCCAGATCGACGAAGCCATGGGAGACCACGGCACCAGCGTCGTGCTGGACTTCGCCGGTGTCACCTTCGTTGACTCGGCCGGCCTCCGGGTGATCGCCGACACGCACCGCCGGCTCCATGACGCCGGGGGCGGCCTGGTGATCCGCCACCCGTCGGGTGGCCTCGTGAAGCTCCTGTCGCTGACAGGCCTGGCCGATCACGTCACGATCGAAGAGTGACCGCCGCCGCCGGCGGACCGCCGGATCAGAGCGCCGTGACGCAGCGCACGACGAGCCGGCGCTCGGCGACTTCGACGTCGACCTCGTCGACGAAGGCCGAGACCAGGAGGAGGCCACGCCCACCGGTCCGGAGGGGGTCCTGCAGGTCCCAGTCGCTCATCTGCGATGCGGCGTCGGGACCAACCTCGTTCGACACCGTCAGCTCGAGACGGCGGCCGTCGATGGAGGCCTCGACCAGCGCCGGGTCCGCCCCGGCGGGGGTCTCGCGGATGGCGTTGGCGCCCAGTTCGCTCAGCACGACCGACAGGTCGTCCACCGTGTCGCCGTCGACTCCTACGTCACGGAGCCAGGCAACGAAGTCGGCGCGCAGATCGGACAGCTCGGCCACGCCGCGCAGTTGGCGTGCAGGAAATCGGGTCGGCGAGCGGTGCACGAACATCAGCTCTGCGAGACGTACCCACTCACCAAGGACCGTAGAACGGACTCAACATGCATGAATTGCCCTCCACTTCCGCACTGGCACTGACCATACCCACATCGCCCGCATATCTCCGACACGTGCGCGTGTTGACCGCCACCGTGGCCGACGACCTCGGGTTCGACGTCGAGGCCATCGAGTCATTGCGCATCGCGGTCGACGAGCTGTGCGCCCTGGCGATGGGCGATGTCGACGACGCCCATGGCACGCTCTCGCTCACCATCGAGGCGGGGAGTGACGGCCTCGTCCTCGACGGTCGCTGCGGTCCCGTCCACAGCGACCCCGAAATCGACCCGATCGCCGAGCAGCTCATCCGGGCCGGCGCCACCGAGCACGAGATGCGCCGCGACGGCGACCAGTGCGTGTTCTCGCTCCGGGCCCGCGCCGAAGCGTCCGCCAATGGACGCTGACGTCCTCGACCAGTTCGTCGAATATCGGGCCAAGGGCACCCGGCGCCTGCGCAACGCGCTCGTCGAACAACATCTCGAACTGGTCGAGTACTACGTGAGCCGCTACGGCAAGGGCCAGATCGAGTCCGACGACGTGCGCCAGCAGGCGTTCATGGCGTTGATCAAGGCCGTCGAGCGCTTCGACCCGGAGATGGGGGTCACGTTCAAGACCTTCGCCAACCGGACCATCGAAGGCGAGCTGAAGCGCCTGCTGCGCGACAAGGGCTGGTCGGTACGTCCCCCGCGGAGCCTCCAGGAGCTGGCCGTCCAGGCCCGACGCCTGGAGCCACAGCTCACCCAGCAACTGGGGCGCACGCCCCGCGTCGCCGATCTCGCCGAGTGGCTGGAGGAGTCCACCGATCGCGTCCTCGAGGCGCTGGCCGCCGGCGCGTCGTTCCGGGCCGACAGCCTGGATGCACCCATCGGCGACGGCTCGCTCACCAAGGGGGCGATGATCGCCGGGGCCGACGGCGAGATGGATGACGTCGAGTTGCAGATGGACGTGGCCGAACTGCTCGACGGTCTCGACGAGCGGGACCGCGAGATCGTCCAGCTCCGCTTCGTGGAACGTCGCTCGCAGCAGGAGATCGCCGACCGCCTCGGCGTGTCGCAGTCGTACCTGTCCCGGTTGCTGCGTCGCACGTTGGCGACGCTCCGGGAGGACCTCGAGGCCCGCCGGGCCGAGTTCGACGCCGACGACTGATCGGCCCGGTCGACCGCTGACGCTCTCGGCGACGACCGGATGCAGCCGGCGTCGGGAGCGCCAGCGAGCAGCCGGCACGTCTGCGGCGGAGCCGCAGACCCTGAGCGCAGATCAGGTGGTGGCGGCCACCTTCTCCTTGAACTTGGAGCCGACCTTGACCTTGGCGACGTTGGCCGCCTTGATCTCGAGCGCCTCACCGGTCTGCGGGTTCTTGCCGGTCCGGGCGGCGCGATGGCCCCGCTCGAAGGTCAAGAAGCCAGGCAGCGACACCTTGTCGCCACCGGCCACCGCGTCGGTGACCGTGGCCTCGAAGGCATCGATCACCTCGGCGACCGCGGACTTCGTTTGACCACTTGCTTCTGCGATGGCCCCGACCAAGTCGGACTTGTTCATGGGAATCCCCTTCCGTCGACGTTCCCACTGATGACAACAGCGTGAACCCTTTTGCGGCCCGATGGGTGGATACCCCCGAGATCTGACACGAGTCGTGCCAGTACGGGTGGTCAGCCCCGGGCCCGGTAACTGGCCCGCGAGCCCACGTGATCTTTGTTCAGACGCTTGCCGAGGTGCAGTCCCTCGAGGAGGAACTCGACCGCGCTGGCGATGGCGGCGGCGGACTCGTCGCCATCGGTGAGCGTGGCGACGGGACCCTTGAGGCCGGGCAGCTCCTCGACCAGGGCGGCCAGATCGGCGGCCCGCACGTCCTCGCCGGTGTCGACGACGCGACCGCCCTCGAACGCTTCGAGCACGTCGCGCAGCACGGCGGGGTCGGTGCGCTCACGGAACACGGTGAGCACGGCCGACTTCACCAGGTGACCGGCGATGGCCTCGTCGCGCCCGTCGTCGAGCGACTCGATCTCGATCTTGCCCATCGTCGACGCCGCCAGGGCATCGAGGTCGGACACGCGAGGCACGACCATGTCGTCGCCGTTGCGCAGCGCGCGCGGCGGGCCGCGTTGGCCACCAGCACCTCGTGGTTCGAGACGGTGAGGCGCACCGACACACCCGAGCGCTGGTTGACGTGGGGTGACTCGCGGGCGAGGTGCGACAGCGTGGCCACGATCTGGCTCATGTAGTCGGGCATGCGGACCTGCACGCCGTCGGCGTCGAGCGGCGAGCTCTCCTGCGCAGCGATCTCCATCTCCGTCTCGATCTCGAGCGGGTAGTGCGTGCGGATCTGGCTGCCGAAGCGGTCCTTGAGCGGCGTGATGATCCGGCCCCGGTTGGTGTAGTCCTCGGGATTGGCGGACGCCACCAACATGACGTCGAGCGGCAGGCGGACCTTGTAGCCCCGGATCTGGACGTCGCGCTCCTCGAGCACGTTGAGGAGGCCGACCTGGATGCGCTCGGAGAGGTCGGGGAGCTCGTTGATGGCGAAGATCCCCCGGTTGGTGCGCGGGACGAGGCCGTAGTGCAGGGTCAGCTCGTCCGAGAGGTAGCGGCCCTCGGCGACCTTGATGGGGTCGACCTCGCCGACGAGGTCGGCGATCGACGTGTCGGGTGTGGCCAGCTTCTCGCCGAAGCGGGCGTCACGGTGGACCCAGTCGATCTCGGTGTCGTCGCCGTCCTCGTCGACCAAGTCCACGGCGTAGGCCGACACCGGGTGGTACGGATCGTCGTTGATCTCGGAGCCCTTCACGATCGGCATCCACTCGTCGAGCAGGCCGGTGAGGGAGCGGATCATGCGAGTCTTCGCCTGGCCCCGCTCGCCCAGGAAGATCACGTCGTGGCCGGCCAACAGCGCGTTCTCCAGCTGCGGCATCACCGTGTCCTCGTAGCCCATCACACCGGCGAAGAGCGGTTCGCCGGCGCGGATCTTGATGACGGCGTTGCGCCGGACCTCCTCCTTGACCGGCCGGGACACCCAACCGGACTCCCGGAGCTGGCCGATGGTCGAGGCTGCTGGGGGTGTGGCACGGCTGTCATGTGCGCAACCTATCCGTCGCTCCCGGAAGTGCGACCGGCGCCCTGGCGGTCGGTCCGGCCCCACGAGCCGGGTGGCGAGCCCCTCTCGGGGGCTAGGTTGCGCCGGCCATGGAACTCACCGATGGTTGGGTGGCGATCCCCGCCGACGACGAGCTCCGGCGCACCTTCGCCGAACCCGACCTCGACGAGCGGGCGTGGGAGCCGATCTCGGTCCCCGGCCACTGGCGGTCCACCCCGGCCTTCGCCTCCGACGACGGCCCGCTGTTGCACCGGACCCGGTTCGAGCAGGCCGCCGGCGCACCCGGCCGGCGCTGGTGGCTGCGCTTCGACGGGTTGTTCTACCAGGGCGACGTCTGGTTCGACGGCGCCTATCTCGGCGACACCGAGGGGTACTTCTTCCCGCACAGCTTCGAGGTCACCGAGGCCGTCCGGGCCCGCAGCGAGCACACCGTGGCGGTGGAGCTGGCCTGCTCGCCGCAGACCGACCGCACCAACAAGCGGAACATCACCGGGGTCTTCCAGCACTGGGACTGCTTCGACCCCGACTGGAACCCGGGCGGGATCTGGCGGCCGGTCCATCTGGTCGACACCGGCCCCGTGCGGATCGCCCGACTGACCACCCGATGCACGGAGGCGACAGCGGAGCGGGCGGTGTTGTCGTTCACCGCCGAGATGGATGCCGCCGCCGGCGTCGACGCCCACGTCCGGACCACGGTCGGGGGCGTCGACCACGGCATCGACCACACGCTGGCGGCCGGCGCCAACACCGTCGAGTGGTCGGTGACGATCGACCGTCCCCGCCTGTGGTGGCCCCACGCCCTCGGCTCCCCGCACCTCGAGGCGGTCGAGGTCGAGGTCCGCCTCCGCGACGCCGCCGGGAGCGCCGTCTCGGACCGGCGTCGCTTCCTCACCGGGCTGCGGTCCGTGCGCATGCGGCGCTGGATCATGTCGGTCAATGGCGAACGCCTCTTCCTCAAGGGCTCGAACCAGGGGCCCTCCCGCATGGCGCTCGGCGACGCCACACCGCAGGAGCTGCCGGCGAGACGTCGAGCTCGCCAAGGAGGCAGGGCTCGACCTGCTCCGCCTGCACGCCCACGTGGCGCGCCCCGAGACCTACGAGGCGGCCGACGAGACCGGCATGCTCCTCTGGCAGGACTTCCCGCTCCAGTGGGGGTACGACCGCCACATCCGGGGCCAGGCGACCCAGCAGGCCACCGAGATGGTGGCCCTCCTCGGCCACCACCCCTCCGTCGCCGTGTGGTGCGGCCACAACGAACCCATGCGCCTCGACGTCGACCCGGAGGCGTTCTCGGACCGCCGGCGCACCGCGCAGCTCGGCGTGCGCGCCGTGGCCGCGCAGCAGCTGCCCACCTGGAACAAGACGGTCCTCGATCGGGCGGTCAAGCGGGCCATCGACGGCGCCGACGGAACCCGCCCCGTGATCCCGCACTCGGGCGTGCTCCCCCACCTGCCGGCGCTGCGAGGCACCGACAGCCACCTCTACTTCGGTTGGTACTTCGGCAACGAGCGCGACCTCCCCGCCTTCGCCAAGGCGGTGCCGAGCCAGGTCCGTTTCCCCACCGAGTTCGGGGCCCAGGCGGTTCCCGACAGCGACGACTTCATGGAGTCCGGCGGCTGGCCGGACCTCGACTGGGAGCGGTTGGCCCACACCCACTCGCTCCAGCTGGCCATCCTCGACCGGTTCGTCCCCCGCGACGGGCACACGTACGAGTCGTGGAAGGCCGCCACCCAGGCGTACCAGGCCACCGTCATCCGCCACCACGTCGAGACGCTGCGCCGGTTGAAGTACCGCCCCACCGGCGGCTTCGCCCAGTTCAGCTTCGCCGACGGGCATCCGGCCGTGACCTGGTCGGTCCTCGACCACACCCGGTTGCCGAAGGCCGGTCACGCCGCCCTGGTCGCGGCGTGCCGACCGGTGATCGTGGTGGCCGACCGCCTCCCGGCCGTGGTCCATCCGGGAGACACCCTCGCCCTCGACCTCCACGTGGTGTCGGATCGCCGGACGGACCTCACCGGGTCGGTCCGGGCCGCGCTGCGGTGGAACGATGCCGGCTCGGGCGCAGCCGACGGGCACGAGTGGCACTTCGCCGGCGACGTCGCGGCGGACGCCTGCGTGCGCATCGGAACGGTCCAGTTCGAGGTGCCCGAGGCGCGGGGCGAACTGGTCCTGGAGCTGTCCGGGCGGGTCGGCGACGACGACCTCCACACCGAGTACCGCACCGTGGTCGCCTGAGTACAGCGCGTTCGGGGTGCGCGGGTACCGTGCCCTCATGCAGACGATGGACAAGTCAGCGCAGGGCGGTGACTCGGGCGGCGGCGTCGCCCCCGTGAACCCACCCCGGCGGCCGGCGCCGTGGCCGATCGAGTTCTACCGATCCGCGGTCGGCAAGAAGTGGGTCATGGCGATCACGGGCATCATCCTCATGGGGTTCGTCTTCTCCCACATGATCGGCAACCTCAAGATCTACCTCGGTGCGCACGCGCTCAACGTCTACGGCGAGTTCCTTCGCGAGCTCGCCTACCCCCTGCTGCCCCGCACGGTCACGCTGTGG
The DNA here is from genome assembly GCA_963811245.1 of uncultured Acidimicrobiaceae bacterium. Taxonomy (GTDB): domain Bacteria; phylum Actinomycetota; class Acidimicrobiia; order Acidimicrobiales; family Salinilacustritrichaceae; genus Salinilacustrithrix. The sequence goes on along the minus strand of CAWEQL010000007.1, from coordinate 440,033 downwards.
CTGATCCGGTCGGTGCTGATCCTCGCCTTCGTGTTCCACATCCACGCCGCGTGCGAGCCTGACCCGGATGAACCGGCGGGCCAATGCCGGCGGCTACGCCACCGGGCGCGACTACCAGGCCGCCACCATCGCCAGCCGCACGATGCGCTGGACCGGCATCATCATCCTGCTGTTCCTCTTCTTCCACCTGTCGGACTTCACGTGGGGCTACCTGAACCCCGACTTCGTCCGCGGTGACGTCTACCGCAACGTGCAGGCCAGCCTCGGCAATGCCGTGCCGGCCGTCATCTACATCGTCGCCAACCTGGCCCTCGGCCTGCACCTGTTCCACGGCTCGTGGAGCATGTTCCAGAGCATCGGCATGAACAACCCGAGGTACAACTCGTGGCGCCGGGCGTTCGCCGTGGGCTTCGCCGCCCTCATCACGATCGGCAACCTCAGCTTCCCGATCATGGTCGTGTCCGGTGCGACGAAGGACGACGTCTGCTACGAGCAGGGCGACCGGGTCGTCACCTGCGAGGAGGTGTTCGCCGATGCGCTCCGGTCCGGCGACATCACGGTCAAGCAGTTCGACGACTTCTCCGAGCACGACCGCAACGAGTACATCCAGGCCTACGAGGCCCAACGCAAGCTCCAGCCCGAGCAGGAGGCAGGTTCATGATCGGCACCCTCGACAGCGCGGTCCCCGACGGCCCGATCGAAGACCTGTGGCGCCAGCACCAGTTCGACATGAAGCTGGTGGCGCCCAACAACCGGCGCAAGTTCGACGTCATCATCGTCGGCACCGGCCTGGCCGGTGCCTCGGCCGCCGCCACGCTCGGCGAGCAGGGCTACAACGTCAAGGTCTTCACCTACCACGACTCGCCCCGGCGGGCGCACTCGATCGCCGCCCAGGGCGGGATCAACGCGGCGAAGAACTACAAGAACGACGGCGACAGCGTCTACCGCCTCTTCTACGACACGGTGAAGGGCGGCGACTACCGCTCGCGTGAGGCCAACGTGTACCGCCTCGCCGAGGTGTCGGTCGACATCATCGACCAGTGCGTCGCCCAGGGCGTGCCGTTCGCCCGCGAGTACGGCGGCATGCTCGACAACCGATCCTTCGGTGGCGCCCAGGTGTCCCGGACCTTCTACGCCCGGGGCCAGACCGGCCAGCAGCTGCTCCTCGGCGCCTACCAGGCGATGATGAAGGAGGTAGCGGCCGGCACGGTCGAGCTCGTCACCAAGACCGAGATGCTCGACCTCGTCGTCAAGGACGGCGTGGCCTGTGGTGTCGTCACCCGCAACCTGCGGACCGGCGCCATCGAGCGTCACTCCGCCCACGCCGTTCTGCTCGCCACCGGCGGCTACGGCAACGTCTTCTACCTGTCCACCAACGCCATGCACTCCAACGCCACGGCGGCCTGGCGGGCTCATCGCCGCGGCGCGGCGTTCGCCAACCCGTGCTTCACCCAGATCCACCCGACGTGCATCCCGCCGGCCGAGGACTTCCAGTCGAAGCTGACCCTGATGTCGGAGTCGCTCCGCAACGACGGCCGGGTGTGGGTCCCGAAGGACCCCGACGAGACGCGCCCGCCAGGGCAGATCCCGGAAGAGGACCGCGACTACTACCTCGAGCGCAAGTACCCCAGCTTCGGCAACCTGGTCCCCCGCGACGTCGCCTCCCGCAACGCCAAGACGGTGGTGGACGAGGGCCGGGGCGTGGGGCCGCTCAAGAACGGCGTGTACCTCGACTTCGCCGGCTCCATCGCCCGGCTCGGCAAGGACGCCATCGCCGAGCGGTACGGGAACCTGTTCGAGATGTACGAGCGCATCACCGACGAGAACCCGTATGAGGTCCCGATGCGGATCTACCCCGCCGTGCACTACACGATGGGCGGGTTGTGGGTGGACTACCACCTCATGTCGAACGTGCCCGGATTGTTCGTGCTCGGCGAGGCGAACTTCTCCGACCACGGCGCCAACCGCCTCGGAGCCTCTGCGCTGATGCAGGGCCTGGCCGACGGCTACTTCGTCATCAGCTACACCATGGCCAACTACCTGGCCGGCATCCTCGGCCAGCCCCCGGTGCCCACCGATGACCCTGCCTTCGCCGAGGCGGAGCAGAGCGTGATCGACCGCGTGAACCAGCTCCTCTCGATCGGCGGCACACGCTCGCCCGACGACTTCCACAAGGAGCTGGGCAAGATCATGTGGGAGTACTGCGGCATGGCCCGCAACGAGGCGGGCCTCACCAAGGCCCTGTCGGAGATCCCGGCGCTGCGGGAGGAGTTCTACAAGGACCTCCGGGTGCTCGGCACCGGCGACAGCATCAACCAGAGCCTGGAGAAGGCCGGCCGCATCGCCGACTTCCTCGAACTCGGCGAGCTGATGTGCCGCGACGCCCTCGAGCGCAACGAGTCCTGCGGCGGCCACTTCCGCGAGGAGAGCCAGACCGAGGAGGGCGAAGCCCTGCGCCGCGACGACGAGTTCTCGTTCGTCTCGGCGTGGGAGTGGACGGGCGATCCGTCCAACGCCCGGCTCAACCGGGAACCGCTGACCTTCGAGAACGTGGCGCTCACGCAGCGCTCCTACAAGTGATCGCACCGGGGGCCCGGCCCCCTGCCAGCCCCCCGAGAAAGGGCAACGAGGAACCATCATGAAGCTGACGCTCAACATCTGGCGCCAGGCCAGCCGAGACGCCCAGGGTGGGATGACGAGATACGAGGTCGACGACGTGTCGCCCGAGATGTCATTCCTGGAGATGCTCGACGTGCTCAACGAGCGCCTCATCGCCGAGGGCTCGGAGCCGATCGAGTTCGAACACGACTGCCGGGAAGGGATCTGCGGTTCCTGCGGCCTGATGATCAACGGTCAGGCCCACGGCCCCCAGCGGGGGACGGCGACGTGCCAGCTGCACATGCGCAAGTTCCGCGACGGCGACGTGATCAACGTGGAACCGTGGCGCGCCGCCGCCTTCCCCGTGCTGAAGGACCTCGTGGTCGACCGTTCGCCGCTCGACCGCATCGTCGAGGCCGGCGGCTACATCACGGCGCCCACCGGTGCCGGCCCCGACGCCAACCTCATCCCCGTCCCGAAAGACGCCGCCGACGCCGCGTTCGACGCCGCGGCGTGCATCGGCTGCGGCGCCTGCGTCGCTGCCTGCCCGAACTCGGCCGGCCAGCTGTTCACCGCGGCCAAGATCGAGCACCTCAACCTGCTCCCCCAGGGTCAGGCCGAGCGCAACCAGCGCGTCGTCGACATGGTCGACACCATGGAGCGCTACTTCGGCTCGTGCACGAACCACGGCGAGTGCACCGAGGCCTGCCCGAAGGAGATCGCGCTGGACTACATCGCGTTCATGAACCGGGACTACCTGAAGGCGCAGTTCAAGAACCGGAAGCTCCTCGGCCGGCGGTAGGTCCACGGTGTTGCGCATCGGTGACCCTGGCGGGGACGCATCCCCGAACCGTTCCCACCGGCTGCGCAACACCCTCATCGCCGCCGCGGCCGGCGGCGGGACCGTCACGGTGACCGCCGCCCTCGCCTACCTGCAGGCCCGCATGGTGGCATCGACCGCCGAGTATCCGGGCCTCCACCTCGACGGCGCCGTCGGTGCGGGCGACGCACCGGTCGAGTGCCGGGTCGTGTGGCTGGGCGACAGCCTCGCCGCCGGTCTCGGCGCCATCTCCGCCGAGCTGTCCCTGCCCCACCTGGTGGCCACCGGCCGGGACGGCCGGACGCGGCTGCACGTCTTCGCCGTCCCGGGCGCGACGAGCCACGACGTGATCGTCTCCCAGCTCCCGGCCCTGCACCAGCTCCGTCACGGCCTGGCCCAGATCGGCCACCGCGTCGATGCCATCGGCGTCACGGTGGGGGCCAACGACATCGCGGCCATGACGCCCCGGCCCCGCTTCCGCCGGAACGTGAGCCACATCCTCGACGCCGCCGAAGGCCTCCCCGTGGTCCTCGTGTCGATCCCGCACCTCAGCCAGGCCATCCGTCTCCCCCGCCCTCTGCGCACCTTCGCCTCGTGGCGGGCGAGCTGGCTGGACCGCGTCCTCCGGGCCGCCGCTCGCCGGCGGGACAACGTCCACTACGCGTCGGTACGGCGCCGACCAGACTGGATCCGGCGCCGGGACCTGCACAACTTCCTCGCCGCCGACCGCTTCCACCCGTCGGGCGCCGGCTACGCCGTCTGGGCCGACCGGGTGACGGAGGCGTTCGATCGGGCGCTCGCCCCGGCGGCCGGCTGACCGCACCTCGCAGCCCCCACGATCCCGCCCCGGTACGCGTTCGACACGGTGCGTCCGTCCCGCCATCCTGTCTCGATGGACGACCCCGCCATCCTGGCCCAAGGGCTCCGCAAGCACTTCGGCGAGGTGGAAGCGCTGGCCGGGGTCGACATCGCCGTGCCTGCGGGCACCGTGCTCGGGCTCCTCGGTCCCAACGGGGCGGGCAAGACCACCGCGGTCCGGATCCTCACCACGATCCTGCGGTTCTTGGGTCGCCTGATCACCGTGACGTTCGCCGACCCGTCCCGAACGGGTGGCGGAACCTCGTCGCCATGAGCCGCAGCGGTGGGGCTGTCGACCGATCCGCAGGAGGGGCTGATCGAGCGGTTCCGTTCGCTGCCCATGGCCCGCTCGGCCGTGCTGGCCGGCCGCACGCAGGGGTACAACGAGGTGCAGCCCATCTCGATCGTGGTCGGCGCAGCCCGGGCGCTGACCGCCGCCGCCCCGAGCGGTCACCGCTGGGGCAGGTTCCACTCCACCCAGCCGGCGCCCCGGCGGCCGTCGGAGGTCGACAGACGACACAGCGCCCGGGGCGCCGTCGTCACCCGGCCCTCCACGTCCGTCAGCTCGAGCGGGGTCACGCCCACCGCCTCGGCCTCGACCGTGAGCGACCCCAACACGAACTCGGCGCCTCTTGGCATCCCCGGTCCGCCCATCGTCTCCCGAGCCGCCGAGACAGGCACGGCCTCGTCGCCGACGGCCGCCCCTGCAGTGGTCAGGTCCCCGCCGGCGACGGCGCAGGCCACGGTGGTGCCATCGTCGAGGCGTCCCCGGAGCACCAGGTGACGGCGATCCCATCCCGACCATGCCCCCCAGTGGTGGGCGCGCCACCCGTGGCCGAGGAGGTCGATGCGCTCCCGGCCGACGAGGACCTCGCCGCTCACCACGCACGCCTGGTCGTATCCCGGCGCCGGCACGGAAGCGTCGCGGGCGGGGCCAGTGGCCTCCCACTCCAGATCGAACCCGAGGGGCACCTGGTCGCCGAACTGGCGGCCGTAGAGCTCGACGGGGTCGTCGACACCGAGACCGAAGGCCTCCAGACCGACGGTCCAGTGGTCGAGCGGCGTCTCGCAGATGTGCGTGGCCCACAGGCCGGTGGTCCGGATCTCCAGCGAACCCGGCGGCGGGGGCACCTCGGTGTCGATCACGGCCACCAGCTGGCGACCAGGGCCGGTGAGGTAGCCGTGGTACCAGGCCACGCCGGCGTTCGGCAGCAGGGCGAGCCGGAGCCAACCGCCCACCGATGCGTCGTCGGCGGCGAAGTCGAACGTCCACGCCTCCATCCAGCGCAGCTCGGGGCCGGCGAGGTGCGGCTGCTCGTCGGAGGCGTCGATCACTGCGCCACCCTGGCACGAGCGTCCTGCCATCGCCGTGCCACCATCGGGGGGTGCAGTTCCTCTCCGACGAGTGGTTCGACGCGCTCGACGCCGCCGCCCGCAGCCGAGTGGCGTCCGAGAACGACCCGCTGGCCGACGTCCACCTCACCATCGAACAACGCGTGGCCGACGGGGCCCGGTGGCAGTTGGTCATCGATGCCGGTGCGCTGTCCGTCGAGCGGGGTGACGGCCGGGAGGCCGACGTGCGCCTGACCAGCGATCGCGAGACGGCCACCGCCATCGCGGCCGGACGCCGCGCCGCCCTCGACGCCTTCATCACCGGCGACCTCGTGATCGGTGGCGACATCCGAGCGCTCCTGGATCACCGGGAGGCGCTCGAGACCCTCGGCGACCTGTTCGCCGGGCTGCGAGCGGCCACCAGGTTCGACGACGACCATGGGGGCTGAGGGCGCGCCCCGTCGCGTCCCCGTGCGCACCTAACGTCGCCGCCGTGCCCGAACTGCCCGAGGTCCAGGCCCATGCCGAGCGTCTCGATGCCGCCTTTGCCGGCACCGTGCTGGAGCGGTTCCGACCACTGGCGTTCACGGCGCTCAAGACCTTCGACCCCGATCCCTCCGTGACGCACGGCGAGGCACTCGGGAGCGTGGGCCGGCGCGGCAAGGCGTTGCTGCTCCGCTTCCCATCGGCCACCCACGTCGTCCACCTGATGCAGGGCGGTCGCCTCCGGCCTGACGAGGCCCAGGCCGCCAAGCCGCGCAACGGCCAGGCCCGCTGGATGTTCGCCGACGCCCGTGCCCTGCTGCTGACCGAAGCGGGCACCGAGCGCAAGGCCGGGGTCTGGGTGGTGAGCGGCGACCCCAACGACCATGAACCGCTCGCTCACCTCGGGCCCGAGGCCACGGAGGTCGATGTCGACACCATGGTGGGCCTGCTTGCCGGGGAGAACACGCGGGTCCACGGGTTCCTGCGCGACCAGCACCGGATCGCCGGCCTCGGTCGCCGCCTGGCCAACGAGGTGTGCCACCGGGCGAAGCTCTCGCCTTTCGCCATGACGGGCAAACTCGGTCGCGATGATGCGGCGGCGCTGGTGGGAGCGATCGCCGACGCCGTCGAGGAGGGCCTGGCCTACGAACGGACCCGGCCGGACATGTCGGCGTCCAAGGACCGCCCGGGTGCCGTCCACCACCGCACCGGCGAGGCCTGCCCCGTCTGCGGTGACACCGTGCACGAGGTCAGCTACAACCGCTACACGGTGCACTACTGCCCCACGTGCCAGACCGGCGGCAAGGTGCTGGCCGACAACACCACGTCCCGATTCCTCAAGTGATCGGCCCCGCGTCCGATCGCTGACCTCGGCGGGCGCCGGATCAGACAGGCGCTGATCGGAGCAGATCAGTGCAGGCCAGAGCCGAGCAGGTCAGATCAGCCCGAGCTGCTGGACGGTGTCGCGCTCGTCGACCAGTTCCTGCGCCGACGCGTCGATCCGGGCCCGGCTGAACTCGTCGATGTCGAGGCCTTCGACGATGCTCCACGCGCCGTCGTCGGTGGTGCACGGGAAGCTGGAGATGATGCCCTCGGGCACGCCGTAGGAACCGTCGGAGGGCACGGCCATCGAGACCCAGTCGCCCTCGGGGGTGCCCAGCACCCAGTCGTGCACGTGGTCGATGGCGGCGTTGGCGGCCGAGGCCGCTGACGAGGAACCACGGGCATCGATGACGGCCGCGCCGCGCTTCTGCACGGTGGGGATGAAGTCGTTCTCGAGCCAGGCCTGGTCCCCGCCGGCGGCGTCGAAGGCCACCTGCTGGCCGACCCGGGCGTGGAACACGTCGGGGTACTGCGTGGCGGAGTGGTTGCCCCAGATCGTCATGCGGGTGACGTCGCTCACCGGCGCCCCCGCCTTCTTCGCCACCTGGGCCATGGCTCGGTTGTGGTCGAGGCGGGTCATGGCCGTGAACCGCTCGCGCGGGACATCGGGCGCCGAGTGCATGGCGATGAGGCAGTTGGTGTTCGCCGGGTTGCCCACGACCAACACCTTGAGGTCGTCGGCGGCGCTGTCATTGAGGGCCTTGCCCTGCACGGTGAAGATCCCACCGTTCGCCTCGAGCAGGTCGGCGCGCTCCATGCCGGCCTTGCGGGGCATGGAGCCGACGAGGAGGGCGATCTGGGCGCCGTCGAATGCCGTCGCCGCATCGTCGGAGGTCGAGTAGCCGGCCAGCAGGGGGAAGGCGCAGTCGTCGAGCTCCATGCAGACCCCTTCGAGCGCACCCATCGCCGGGGTGATCTCGAGCAGGCTCAGGTGCACGGGCTGGTCGGGACCGAGCAGCGCACCGCTGGCGATGCGGAAGAGCAACGAGTAGCCGATCTGGCCGGCAGCACCGGTCACGGCAACCTTGACGGGCGACGGAGCAGTCATGGCTCGGACCCTATCCCCCGCGTTTCCTGCACCGGAACACGAAGGGGTGGCCGGAGAATGGTCCGATCAGGTGGTTCTCCACCCCTCAGGGCCGGGGTAAGGGACGTTCAGCACGCAGCCACACCACCACCACCCACGGAAGGACCACCCACGTGTACATCGGCATCGGCGCCCTCATCCTCATCATCATCCTGCTGATCCTGATCTTCTGATCTGGTCAGCACCGAGTCGCAGCGCCCCGGCCCCGGCCGGGGCGCTCGTCGCGTCCAGGGCCCCGCGCAGGGCGGCCACCGCCACCTCGATCTGGGCGTCGTCGGGCGGGCGGGTGGTGAAACGCTGCGGCCACAGCAGCGCGGCCTCGACGCGCCCACCCCGGTGCGCGGTCGCCCACGCTCCCATGGCGGTGAGGACCTCGAAGGCCACGGCGGCCACGACCGGCACCACGACGATGCGGGCCAGGAGCCGGCTCGGCACCGGCTCCACCGGGAGGAACGGGTGCACGAGCGCCGCCACCGCCGAGATGACGAGCAGGAAGCTGGTTCCGCAGCGGGGATGATGGATCGAGCCGGAGCGGATCGCCGACGGAACCAGCTCGGTGCCGGACTCGTGGGCACCCACCACGAGGTGCTCGGCCCCGTGGTACTCGAACACCCGGGCGACGTCGGATCGCTGGGCCACGACCGACACGTAGGTCCCCGCCAGCAGGACGCGCACGAGGGTCTCCATCAGCGCGAACTGCGTCGATCCCGATGCCACCAGGCCGGCGAGGACGGCGGGGATGACCACCACCAATGCGATCACCACCCCAAGGGCCAGGACCAACGAGACCCACAGGGGCGCCGGTCGGCGCCCGGCATGGGCGCCCCCGCCGGCCTGCGTCTCGGACCATCGCAACGCCTCGATGCCCACCGTCAACGACTCGGACAGGGCGGCGATCCCACGCAGCAGGGGCACGCGCGACCACGCGTCGGCCCATCCACGGGTGGGCAGCATGCGCTGCACGATGGCGCCGTCGGGGCGACGCACGGCGACGCAGGCCCTGTCGCCTGCCCGCATCATCACTCCCTCGATCACCGCTTGACCGCCGACCCGGACCACAGGGGATGCGCTCTCCGTCGCCACCGTCGCTCCTCACCAGCGCCCGTCCGAGTGTGTCGCTGGCCACGGTAGCCACGGCCGGTCGTCGTGTCCCGGCGCGGCAGGCGGTTAGTTTCGGGCCGTGTCCCGCAGCGCTCCAGCCGGCATCCACGTCGAGCCCGTCACCGACTGGTTGGGCGCCCACGTCGGCTGCGTCGGGCCGCTCGTGTTCGAGCGGCTTCCGGGAGGCCATTCCAACCTCACCTATCGGGTCACCGACGCCGAGGGGCGTGTGGTGGTGCTGCGACGGCCACCGGAAGGCCACCTCCTCCCCACGGCTCACGACATGGGCCGTGAGTACCGCCTGATCGCTGCTCTCGGTCCCACCGACGTCCCGGTTCCCGACGCGCTCGCCCACTGCGAGGACGAATCGGTCACGGGGGCGCCGTTCTACGTGATGGCCCACGTCGACGGGGTCGTGCTGCACAGCGCCGAGCTGGCGGAAGAGGCGTTCCCGGCGGCGCGGCGCCACGGCATCGGCGAGTCCTTCGTCGCCGTCCTCGGTCGCCTGCACGCCGTCGATCCCGACGCCGTCGGCCTCGGGGATCTGTCCAAGAAGGACGACTACATCGCCCGCCAACTCAAGACCTGGTGGCGCCAGTACGAGGCCTCCCGCACCCACGACGACCCCCTCCTCGAGGCGGTGCACGACTGGCTGCGCGGCAACATCCCGGCCCAGGGACCGGCCCGGATCGTCCACGGCGACTACCGGCTGGGGAATTGCATCACGTCGGCGGACGGCGAGATCGTCGCGGTCCTCGACTGGGAGATCGCCACGTTGGGCGATCCCCTCGCCGATCTCGGCTACGTCCTCGCCACGTGGCCGGAGCCGGGCGACGAACGCATCGCCAGCACGTCGGCCACGTCCATGGCTCCCGGTTTCCCCACCCGTGCCGAGCTGGTCGATGCCTACACCGACCAGACCGGCGCCGACGTGTCCCGGATCGACTACTTCGTCGCCTGGGCCAACTGGAAGACGGCCTGCATCGTGCAGGGCGTCTACCGCCGGTACCGCGACGGCGCGCTCGACACCGCCGGCATCGACGTGGAGGGGTTCCGCCGCACGGTCGAGTCCGCCGCCGCCCTGGCCGCCGAGTCCATCCGCCGCCTGGACCCCGCCTTCCGGGCCTGAGCCCGGACGCGGCGAGGGACGGGCCGCAGCCCGCCCCTCGTCCCGATCAGCGCCGGCTCAGGCCGGGAGCTGCATGCTCTTGATCTCGAGGAACTCCTCGAAGCCGTGCACGCCGTATTCGCGGCCGTACCCGGACTGCTTGTAGCCGCCGAAGGGAGCGTTCGGGTTGAACGCGCCCTTGTTGACCTCGATCTGGCCGGTACGGATGCGCCGGGCGACGGCCTTGGCCTTCTCGACGTCGGCACCCTGCACGCCACCGGACAGGCCGTAGGGCGAGTCGTTGGCGATGGCGACGGCCTCGTCGACGGTGTCGTACGGGAGGATGGACAGCACCGGACCGAAGATCTCCTCGCGGGCGATCGTCATGTCGTTGGTGACCTCGGAGAACACCGTGGGTCGCACGAAGTAGCCGTCGGGGTTGACGCCCTCGGGCTTGTCCGGGCCGCCGGTGACGAGCTTGGCGCCTTCCTCGATGCCCTTGTTGATGTACGAGGTGACGCGGTCGACCTGCGCCCGGCTCGACAGCGGGCCGAGCATGGCGCCCTCGGCGAAGGGATCGGCCGGCTGGTACACGCCCTCGACGGTCTCGGCGGCGACGCGCTCGGCGTCGGCGAGCCGGGCCCGGGGGACGAGCATCCGGGTCAGCGCGGTGCAGGTCTGGCCCGAGTTGATGTAGCACTTGCCCACGCCGTCGGCGACGGCGGCGGCGAAGCCCTCGTCGTCGAGGTCGTCGAGGAGGATGTTGGCCGACTTCCCGCCCAGCTCGAGCGCCACGCGCTTGAGGGTCTTGGACGCGGCGGCGGCGACGGCCTGGCCGGCCCGGGTGGAGCCGGTGAAGCTCACCATGTCGATGTCGGGGTGGTTGGAGATGGCCTCGCCGACCACGGGGCCGGTACCAGTCACCAGGTTGAACACGCCGGCCGGGACGCCGACGTCGTGGATGACCTCGGCGAGGATGAAGGCGTCGAGCGGGGCGATCTCGCTGGGCTTGAGGACGATGGTGCACCCGGCGGCCATGGCGTAGGCGACCTTGGCGGCGATCTGGTGCAGCGGGTAGTTCCAGGGCGTGATGCAGCCGACGACGCCGACGGGCTCCTTGACCACCAAGCTGTTGCCGACCGTGGTCTCGTACTCGTACGACTCGGCCAGCGAGGCGGCGGTGGAGAACGAGTTGATGGGCAGGCCGGCCTGCACGATCTGGCTCAGCCACTTCGGCATGCCCGCCTCGCGGGTGACGACCGTGGCGATCTCGTCCATGCGGGCGCCGAGCGCCTCGGCGATGCGGCTGCAGAACTTGCCGCGTTCCTCGGGGGTCTTCGCCGACCAGTCGTCGAAGGCGGCGCGGGCGGCCTTGGCCGCCTTGTCGAGATCCTCGGTGGTGCCGAGCGGGATGGTGGCGAGCACCGACCCGTCGGTGGAGTCGAACACCTCCGCCGTCTCCGAGCCGGTCGATGCCACCCAGGCACCATCGATGTAGAGCTTGTCGGTATCAGGCACGTTCGTCCCCCTCGGGCGTCGGGTCATGTTCGATAACGGACGCTATCGACGTGCCGACCCAGATGCCACCGGGCGATCGGCCGGCACGCGGGGCCGACCGGCCGAATCGGCCGGGGAGGACGGCGGATCAGCGGCGGTGGCGCTCGGGCTCGCTCGCCCGGTCGACGGCGTTCTCCCACCGGGTCCGCTCGGGCTCGTCGAGCGAATCGCCCACGAAGCGCCGCATGGCGTCGATGACCACCTGGTCCTGGTTGCGGAACTGGGGCAGGAAGTAGCCGAACGCCATCTCATAGAGCAGGCGTGACGGGGTGACGTCGTCGGCACTGCGACGGTGGGCGAACTCGGCGGCCTCGATGAAGACGGCCGGGCCGATGCCGCGGAGGTCCTTGAGGCGGATCAGGGGACCGAGCAGTGCGAGGTCCGTGCCGAGGAGCGCCCGGAGGTCGTCGTCGTCGGGGACCTCCATCTCGATGAACGCGAACCGGCGCATGAGGGCGTACGAGAAGTCGTACAGGTTGTGGTCGCCCTCGTTCATGGTGGCGATGATCCGCCAGCTGGGCAGCACGGGGATGACGTCGGTGTTCGGGGGGATGTCGGCGCCGTCAGGCACGATCGACATGCGGCGCGGTCGACCCCAGCGGCGGTGTGGCAGCTCGACGGGCTGACCGGACAGCACCGTGAACAGCGGCCCGAAGGCGCGGTCCATGTCGCACCGGTTGATCTCGTCGATCAGCAACCACCGTCCGGACTCCACCGCCTCGATGAAGATGCCGGGCTCGAACATCACTCCGTCGGGGACCTGCCGGTCACGTCCGATGGTGTCGGCTGTCGTCCAATCGGCCGAGGCGGTGACAGGGAGGTAGCCGGCGCCGACCATCTCACGTCGGGCGACCCGCGCCACGAGGTGCGCCAGGCTCGTCTTGCCGGTGCCCGGCGGGCCGGTCAGCAGGATGTGCTTGCCGATGTCGAGGGCGGCAACCACCTGTTCGATGACGTGACGGTGGATCCGCAGGCCCTCGTCGATGGCGGCGGCCTGCAACATCTCGTAGGTGAGGCCCGACCGCTTCTCGCCGACGCCTCCCGAAACGACTCCGAGCGACATGCCGGCACGGTACCCCCGGCCGCCGCCGGACCGCCGTGCCGAGCGACAACTCGTCGCGGCCCTCGTAGTGTCGCCGCGATGGCCGGGTCGAAGCGTCGTGTGGTCCGCCTGGTGGTCGCCTCGACCGACGGCACCAGGGTGCTGGCCCGGCCCAACGGCCTGGCCGGCTGGAGCCTCCCGGTGATCGCCGTCGACCACGCCCTCGAGCGCTGGGACGAACGGGCCGGCTCGGCGGCGGCAGCCATCGTCGGCGCCCCGGTCGCCCCCGTTCGCCGCCTCGCCCCGGACGCGTGGTGCGTGTCGCCGACCGAGCGCGTCCCGGCTGTGGGCACGACGTGGATCAGCGTGGACGAGGCCGGCCGGCTGGGCGGCGACGCCGCGATCGTCGAGGCGTGGGCGAGCTCGGGTGGCCCGCCTGCCGCCCCCGCGCCGGCCGGTTAGGTTCCCTCGTGATGACCCGAACGCTCGCGCCCGTCCTCGAAGGGCTCGCCTTCGCCGAGGGGCCGAGGTGGCACGAGGGTCGGCTGTGGTTCTCCGACATGCACGGCCACCGGGTCGTGGCTCTCGACGTGGGTTCGGGGGACGCCGAGACCATCGTCGAGGTCCCGACTCGGCCGTCGGGCCTCGGGTGGCGGCCGGACGGGACGTTGCTGGTCGTGTCCATGACCGACCGCCGGCTGCTCGCCGTGCGCGACGGGGCCACCGAGGTCGTGGCCGATCTCTCCGCCGTGGCGCCGCACGACTGCAACGACATGGTGGTCGACGCCGCCGGGAACGCCTATGTCGGGAACTTCGGCTTCGACCTGCACGACCCCGAGGCCGAGCAGCGCACCACCACCCTGGTGCTGGTGACGGCGTCGGGCGCGATCCGGGTGGTCGCCGACGACCTCTTCTTCCCCAACGGCTGCGTCATCACGCCCGACGGTGCGACCCTCATCGTGGGCGAGTCGTTCGGTGCCTGCCTCACCGCCTTCGACATCGCCGCCGACGGTTCGCTCGACGGCCGGCGAGAGTGGGCCCGGGTGCGCGGCGCCATCCCCGACGGCATCTGCCTCGATGCCGAAGGGGCGGTCTGGATGGCATCCCCCGTCAGCAACCGGATCGTGCGGGTCGCCGAGGGCGGCGAGGTCCTGGAGGTCATCCACACCAGCGACGAACGCCAGCCGTTCGCCTGCATGCTGGGCGGTCCCGACCGACGGACGCTGTTCGTGTGCACGGCCCTCGAGAGCGAGCCGGAGGCGTGCCGTCGCCACCTGGCCGGCCGGATCGAGGCGGTCGACGTCGACGTCCCCGGGGCCGGACGGCCCTGACGCCCGGGCCGGCCGGCCGACGGCTGTCCGGCCGACGGTCGCCCGTCCACCGGGGGTGACGTAGCCTCGGCCCCGGTATGGCTCCTTCATCGAAGATCATCTACACGCTCACCGACGAGGCCCCGGCGCTGGCCACCCGCTCGCTGCTGCCGATCGTCCAGGCCTTCACCGGTGCGGCCGGCGTCGACGTCGAGACGCGTGACATCTCCCTCGCCGCCCGGATCCTGGCCGCCTTCCCGGAGTGGTTGTCACCGGACCAGCGGGTCCCCGACGCCCTCGCCGAGCTGGGGGCGCTGACCCAGGAGCCCGAGGCGAACATCATCAAGCTGCCCAACATCAGCGCCTCCATCCCCCAGATCAAGGCCGCGGTGAAGGAGCTACAGGACCAGGGCTACCCCGTCCCCGACTATCCCGAGGAGCCCGAGACCGACGAGGAGCGCGACATCCGGGCCCGCTTCGACAAGGTGAAGGGCAGCGCCGTGAACCCGGTGCTGCGCGAGGGGAACTCGGACCGCCGGGCTCCGGCGGCCGTGAAGGCCTACGCCCGGAAGAACCCCCATTCCATGGGCGCGTGGTCGTCCGAGTCGAAGACCCACGTGGCCACGATGTCGGGTGGCGACTTCCGCTCGACCGAGACATCGGTGACCGTCGAGGCCGCCGACGACGTCCGGATCGAACACGTCGCAGAGGACGGCACGGTGACGGTGCTGAAGCAGTCGACCCCGCTGCTGGCCGGAGAGATCATCGACGGCTCGGTGATGCGCCGGCGCGAGCTCATCGACTTCATCGCCCACGAGATCGCCGACGCCAAGGATCGGGGCGTGCTGTTCTCGGTCCACCTCAAGGCGACCATGATGAAGGTCTCCGACCCGATCATCTTCGGCCACGTCGTGCGCACGTACTTCGCCGACCTCTTCGCCGCCAACGCCGAGACGTTCGACGAGATGGGTATCAGCCCGAACGACGGGATGGCCAGCCTGACGACGGCGGTCGCATCGCTGCCCACCGACACGCAGGCCACCATCCAGGCCGAGATCGCCACCGCCTACGAGCGGGGCCCCGCGTTGGCGATGGTGGACTCCGATCGGGGCATCACGAACCTCCACGTGCCGTCCGACGTCATCATCGATGCGTCGATGCCGGCCATGATCCGCACCTCGGGGCAGATGTGGAACGCCGACGGCGAGCAACAGGACGCGAAGTGCGTGATCCCCGACTCGAGCTACGCCCCCCTCTACGACGAGACGATCCGCTTCTGCCAGGAACACGGGGCGTTCGACCCGAGGACCATGGGGACGACGCCCAACGTCGGCCTCATGGCCCAGAAGGCCGAGGAGTACGGCTCGCACGACAAGACCTTCGAGATCAGTGGGCCGGGGACAGTCCGCGTCGTCGATCAGGCAGGGACGACGCTGCTCAGCCACAGCGTCGACACCGGCGACATCTGGCGCATGTGCCAGACCAAGGACGCTCCGGTGCGCGACTGGGTCCACCTGGCGGTGACCCGTGCCCGGGCCACGGGTGCGCCGGCGATCTTCTGGCTGGACGAGACCCGGGCCCACGACGCCGAGGTGATGGCGAAGGTGCGCGACGAGCTCGCCGGCCTCGACACCGACGGTCTCACCATCGAGATCATGAACGTGGCCGACGCCACTCGGTACACGCTGGGTCGGGCCAAGGCCGGCGAGGACACGATCTCGGTCACCGGCAACGTGTTGCGGGACTACCTCACGGATCTGTTCCCGATCCTCGAGCTCGGCACCAGCGCCAAGATGCTGTCGATCGTGCCGCTCATGAAGGGTGGTGGCCTGTTCGAGACCGGCGCCGGTGGTTCGGCCCCGAAGCACGTGCAGCAGTTCGAGAAGGAGAACCACCTCCGCTGGGACTCGCTCGGCGAGTTCCTGGCCCTGGCCGTGTCGCTCGAACACCTCGCCGACAGTGCCGGGAACGCCCGCGCCAAGCTGCTCGCCGACACGCTCGACGCCGCCACCGAGGTGCTGCTCGACGAAGGGAAGTCGCCGTCGCGGCACGTCAACGAGCTCGACAACCGCGGCAGCCACTACTACCTGGCCCTGTACTGGGCGCAGGCCCTCGCCGGCCGGGACGACGACGCCGAGATGGCCGAGCGGTTCGCTCCGTTGGCCGAGGAGTTGGCCGCCGAGGAGGCCACGATCACCCGTGAGCTGATCGAGGTGCAGGGCCAGCCGATGGACATCGGCGGCTACTACTTCCCCGACGCCGACCGAGCGACGGCGGCGATGCGGCCGAGCCCCGCGCTGAACCGGATCATCGACTCGTTCTGACCGTCCGCGGTCAGCGCAGCTCGACGTAGCCGGGCACGTCGGTGTGCGGGGTGTCGAGGTACACCTTCGCCTCCGGCGGCCCGCCGAAGCGCCCGTGGCTCCACCGCACCTCGACGTGGCCGTCGACCACCCGCTCGACGTCGTGTTCGACGTCGTGGATCTCGGCCCGCCAGCGGACCTGGGGCTGGCCGACCGCGTCGGCCTCGATGTGGAGCCGGCGGAGCCGGAACGACTGCCGCCAGTCCCACGGCGTGTCGATCCGGAAGCGCATCACCTCGGTGCGCCGGATGCCCACCACGAAGTAGGGGGCCGAGGCGAGCCGGAGCAGGCGCCACAGCAGCACCTCCTGAGCGGCCGGGGTGCAGGCGGCGGCGCGCCACCGCTGGGCAGACGCGGCGCTGACCGTACGGCACAGCTCGGCGTAGAGCGCCTCGGTGATGTCGTCGGGCCATTGGCGGCCCGAGGCGCGGAGCGCATCGCGGAGCCGTCGGCGATCGGCGACATCCGCGTGGGCGGGGTCGCTCGGGAACCGGCAGCCGACCGCCTCGGCGGCGCGCACGGCGAGCGCCCGGTGCTCGTCTGGCGCCACGACGCCGAACCAGTCGGCCCGGTCGTGCCCGTCGGTGGCCATCAGCAGATGGTCGAAGACCCGGGCGGGGGCGGCGTTGTGGAGGACGTTCGACGAGTACTTACAGGACACGAGGAACACCCGGTCGAGTCGCAGGTCGGCGGGGATCACCTGGTCGCCGGGCGGGCGACGGCCGCCGGTCCACTCGATGCGAGTGGGCCGCCGGCCGGCGAGGCCCTCGGGGTGACCGGCGAACGCGGCGCCGTTGGCGAAGGCCACGTCGGCCAGCCCGAGGAGCTCAGGGTCGTGCAGGCCCCGCTCGAGCTGCTCCCAGGCCTCGGCCCCGACATGCAGTTCTGGTGGACGCTGGAGCACCGCCCAGCTCGCGGTCCCGAAGTCGAGGCAGCCCAGCGCGGTGGCGAGCTCGGTGACCGTCGTCTTGTCGTCGGCCATCGGCCGGCGTCAACCGGCGTGCAGCGACCGGAGCCGCGCCACCGTGTCGGGCGCGGTCAGCTCCAGGGCGGCGACGACGGTGGAACCCAGGACGGCGTCGAGGGCCTTGGCCTGTGCGCTCGCCCGCGCCGGCAGCTCGGTGGTGAGCACGAGGACCCGCACGTCGAGGTCCGCGACGACGGCGGCCTGGCCGAGCGTGCGCCACAGGACGTCGGACCGACGGAGACCGGACGGGGACGGGGTGAACCCGCCCGCGACCACCACGAGCCAATCGGTGCCGTCGGCGCCGGTGGCGCGCAGGTCGAACTCGACCCCTCGGTCCCGGCGCTTGGCCTTGTCGGAGACGTCGACGAAGCCGGCCTCCTCCAGCACGTGGACGGCCACGGCGGAGGCCTTGGCGCCGGACCGGACGAGGTCGTCGACGGTGGTCCCCGGGGGCTGCCGCGGGCCGGGTGGGACGACGACGGTTGCGCCCGGCGACGCCGGCAGCTCGGAGGCGATGCGGTCCTCGGCGGCGGCGACGTAGCCGGCGTCGGTGTCGAACCCCACGTAGTGCCGGCCGGTGCGCACTGCGGCGACCGCGGTGGTGCCGGCGCCCATGAACGGGTCGAGGACGAGGTCTCCGGCGTAGGTGTACAGCTCGATCAGGCGCTGGGGGAGCTCGACCGGGAAGGGGGCGGGGTGGTTGACCCGCCGGGCGCTCTCCGGCGCGAACTCCCACACGTCGAGCGTGGCCTCGAGGAAGTCGTCGACGGTCATCGAGCCGTCGCTCGGCAGGCCGGCCCGGCCTCGTTGGCGGGCGTCGACGGCGCGATCGAACCGGCCCTTCGACGCCACGATGATCCGCTCGGTGATGTCGCGCAGCACCGGGTTGCCGGGCCGCTGGAAGCTGCCCCATGCGCACGACCCGCCGGCGCTGCGGCCCTTCTGCCAGATGATCTCGCCCCGGAGCAGGAGGCCGAGACCCTCGAGGATGGCGATGACGTCGGAGGACAACGAGCGGTACGGCTTGCGGCCGAGGTTGGCGACGTTGACCGCGATGCGGCCGCCGGGTTCGAGCTTGCGAGCGCACTCGGCGAAGACGTCGCGCAGCATCTGGAGGTACTCGAGGTAGTCGGCTGGGATGCCGTCCTGCCCGAGGGCCTCCTCGTAGGCCTTGCCGGCGAAGTACGGCGGGGACGTGACCACGAGGGCCACCGAGCCGTCGGCGATGTCACCGTGGGCATCCATGTGGCGGGCGTCGCCGCACCAGAGGCGGTCGACCTCGGCGGGCGGGGCCACATGGTTGTCCGCCGACAGTGCCGGCGGGACGAACCGGGCGTAGAACGCGCTGGCGTCGTGGCCCTCCCGTTTGCCGACGCCGAAGTTGGACGTGGCGGTCCGGCCACCCAGCGCGCCGGCTCAGCAGGGGGTGGGGCGCCGGCGTCCATGGACGGATCCTACGCGGGAGGGTCTGACAGGAATCCGATGCCGACACCGCACCGATGGACGCGCGGCCGGAGGAGTCAGGCGGAGGCGGGTCCGAGGCCGAGCCGGTCGACCAGGTCCAAGGCCGCCACCGAGCGGTTCATGGTGTAGAGGTGCAGGTCGGGGGCGCCGGCAGCGAGCAGGCCGCGGCCGAGCTCGGTACACACTTCGGTGGCGAGCAGACGGACGGCTCGGGGGTCGCCGTCGACGGCGAGGCAGCGCTCCCAGAGGTCGTCGGGGATGGTGGTGTCGTTCAGCTCGGACATGCGCCGCATGGAATGGATGTTGAGGAACAGCATCACCCCGGGCAGGACCGGCTTGTCGCAGCCGAGCGCGGACAGCTCGTCGCGGAGGCGCAGGTACGGCTCGACCGACCAGAAGAACTGGGTGATGGCGAAGTCGGCGACGCGCAGCTTCTCGGCGAGGAAGCGCCGGTCGGACGGGAGCGACGGTGAGCGGGGGTGCTTCTCGGGGTGGGCGGCCACACCGATGGAGAACTCGGCGGGGTGGTCGCGCACGATCTCGACCAGCTCCATGGCATGGGCGAAGTCGCCGCCGGGATCCGATCCGTCAGCGGGCGGGTCGCCGCCCAGGGCGAGGATGTTCTCGACCCCGTTGGCGGCGTAGTGGTCGAGGAGGTCGACGATCTCCGGCTTCGAGTGCCCGACGCAGGTGAGGTGGGCCATGGTCGGGAAGTCGTGCTCGCGGTTGAACCGCACCACGACGTCCCGGGTCCGCTCCCGCGTCGAGCCCAGCGCCCCGTAGGTGACCGAGGCGAACGACGGCCGGACGACGGCGAGCTCGTCGAGCACCGCGGCCAGCGACGCCTCGGCCGCGTCGTCCTGGGGCGGGGAGAACTCGAGTGAGACCGTGGGTTCGTCGCCGAGCAGGTCGACGATGCGGGTCACGCGCCCGTCCCGCCGGACCGGGCCTCGGCGGCGGCCACCGTGTTGCGGAGCAACATGGCGACGGTGGTGGGGCCGACGCCACCGAGGCGGGGGGTGATCCACGACGCCACCTCACCGACGCCTTCGTCGACGTCGGGCAGCAGCTTGCGGCCCTCCCACGAGATCCCGCCCGACACCACGACGGCACCCGGCTTCACCATGTCGGCGGTCACGATCGACGGCGATCCGACGGCGGCGATGACCACGTCGGCCCGACGGGTGTGGGCTGCGATGTCGTCGACGGCGGAGTGCACCACCGTGACGGCGGCGTTGGCACCCGGACCCTTGAGCGTCAGCAGGAGCGACAGCGGACGGCCGAGGGTCGGGCCCCGACCGACGATGACCACGTCCTTGCCCCGCAGGTCGATGCCGTAGTGGACGAACATCGCCCGGATGCCGGCCGGCGTGCACGGCACGGGCCCGTCCTGCTGGAGGACCAGCCGGCCCAGGTTCTGCGGATGGAGGCCGTCGGCATCCTTGTCGGGGTCCATCCGGTTCACGGCAGCGTCGAAGTCGAAGCCGTCGGCGACGGGGTACTGGATCAGGTACGCGTCGACATGATCGTCGGCGTTCAGGCGGTCCACGGCGTCGAGCAGCGTCTGCGGGTCCTCGTCGGCGCCGATGTGGACGTTGGTGCTCTCGATGCCCACCTCGGCGCAGGTCTCGTGCTTCTTGCGCACGTAGCCGGCGCTGGCCTCGTCGGCGCCGACCAGGATCGTGCCGAGACCCACCGTCGTCCCCCGACGGGCGAGCGCCTCCACCCGCTTCCGGACGTCCTCGAGCACGGCTTCGGCCACGGGGCCGCCAGCGAGCAGTTGCGCAGTCACGGCGTCCATTCTCGCGGATCGCTCCGGCGGCATCCGACCCGGTTGGTCAGGGCCGCCAGTCTCGCCCACAGCTCGTGGGGCTCAGAAGCTCCAGCCGCTGTGGGGCACCGGCATCCGCAGGGCATCGTCGAGCGCATCCAGGAGCTCCTGTGGCCCCGACAGGTCGTCGGTCAGTGTGAGGCTCCCGGCCGGGCGGACGCCCAGCCACAACCGGGTGAAGGCGTTGACCGTCGCATCCAGCACAGGGAGGCCCGGGTCGAGGCCCGGGTCGACGGAGGACGCATCGCCGGTCGACCGATCAGCGAGGTGCACCGTGTACGCACCTCCGATGCCCGGCCACGGTGCGCCGTCGAGCTCGTCCAAGGGATCGCGGAGCCGGAGCGAGAACGACAGCGGCGCCGTCGTGCTCCGAAGGGAGGCGATGCAGCGGTCGAGGTCGAGGATGCGGAACTGCATCGCAGCGTGGGCGTCGTGCAACGACGTGCGACCGCCCACGATCCGAGCGGATCGACGCTGCCGGAGCGGGACGTCGATCAGGTCCTGCAGCTGGATGCCAGGCGGCTCGGCGACGGTCATCACCGCCACCTGGTCGCCGAGGCTGCGCAGGAGCGCGAGCAGCTCGAGGAGCTGGTGCGGCTCTTCGTGGGCGATCCACTCGACCTCGTACGGCCCGTACTCCGCAGTGGCCGATCCGAGCACGAAGTGGGTCAGCCGACCGTCGTCATTGCGGAACCCGAGCGCGAACGGCTTCTCGGTCCACAGGATCTCGGCCCGGAACAGCCCCGCGGGATCGATGACCGTCGAGCCGTGCCCCCGCTGGCGGCGCACGAGCAGGGCGTGCATCTCGCCGGCGTCGTCGATGCTGAGCCGGACCGGCGGTCGGGTCGCTCCGTCGACGGTGAGGGACGAGGGATCGAAGGTGAGCTGGTGCTCGTAGGTGGAGGTCCCGAACCCGAACCGGTCGTAGAACCCCTGGTCGAACATGCCGAGGCCGGCCAGCGCCGCACCTTCCTCGACGCCGGCGGCGAGCGTCTCGGCCATGAGCGCCGAGGCGAGACCCTGGCGCCGACCGACGTGGCTCGTCGTCACCGCGGTCACCGCACACATCGGCAGGTCCGTGGTGCCGTGCCGCAGCGAGCCGGGGCTGCGATGGACGAGGCACTCGGCCTGCCCCCGCACGTCGGCAACGAGCGATGAACCACACCCGAGGAAGTCGCGCAGTCCGTCGGCCTGGGCGTCGGTGTCGTCGATCCAACCGACCTCCCGCCACATCCTCGTGACGGCGGCCAGATCGCGCTCCTCGTGGTACCGGCGCCCCACCATCCCCCGAGTCTGGCCCATCCCCACCGCTTCTGGACCCACCTTTCACGGTCGGGGTGCGCACAACCTGGTCCCAGAACGGATTTTGGGGGTGGGGTGGACCCGCTGGTCAGTGGAGGAAGTGGCGCTCCCCGGTGAACACCATGGCGACGCCCAGCTCGTCGGCCCGGGCGATGCACTGGTCGTCGCGCACCGAGCCACCGGGCTGGATGATGACGGCCACGCCGGCCGCGGCGGCGGCCTCGATGCCGTCGGGGAAGGGGTAGAAGGCGTCGGACGCGCAGGCGCCGCCCTCGGCCCGGCCCGCCGCCTTCTCCGCCGCGATCTGGCCGGCCTCGACCCGGTTCTGCTGGCCGGCACCGATCCCCCACGCCGTGCCGTCCTTGGCCAGCACGATGGAGTTGGACTTCACCCATCCACACACCCGCCAGGCGAAGGCGGCGTCGGCGAGTTCGGCCTCGGTGGGCTGGCGGGTGGTGGCCACCCGCCACTGGTCGGGGCCGGCGGCGAAGTGGGGCGGCTCCTGGACCAACCAGGTGTCGTTGAGCTGGCGGATGGCGAGGCCGGGTGCGGCGGGTACGGGGAGCGTGAGCAGCCGGGTGTTCTTGCGCTTGGCGACCAGCGCATCGACCACTCCGTCGTCGTATCCCGGTGCGATGACGACGTCGGCCTGGGCAGCGTCGACCATGGCCTCGACGGTGGCGGTGTCGATGGGCAGCGAGGTGGCCACGATGCCACCGAAGGCGGATCGGGGATCGCAGGCGAAGGCCTGCTCGTAGGCCTGGGCCAGGGTGTCGGCCACGGCGGCGCCGCACGGGTTGGCGTGCTTGATGATGGCCACCGCCGGCTTGCCGGTCTCCCCAGCGAGGTCGTGGGCCAGGTTCCAGGCGGCGTCGGCGTCGAAGATGTTCAGGTAGCTGAGGGCGACCCCGGCGTGCTGGTCGACCCGGTCCCAGACGCTGGTGGTCCCGTGTTGTCGGTACCGGGCGCCCTGCTGGTGCGGGTTCTCGCCGTAGCGCAGCACCTGATCGTCGCGCTCGAGCGCCAGGTGAACGGTGGGAGGCAGCGCCACGGGCTCGGGGTCGGTGGCGTCGAACCACGTGACCACGGCGGCGTCGTAGGCGGCCGTGTGGGCGAACGCCTTGCGAGCCAACGCTCGCCGGGTCTCGTCGCGGAGCCAGCCGTGGTTGAACAGCTCGTCGAGGACCGGTTGGTAGTCGGACGGGTCGACGACGATGCCGACGTGGGCGTGGTTCTTGGCCGCCGCCCGCACCATCGCCGGGCCACCGATGTCGATGAGGTCGATGCCGTCGGCCAGGCGCCGCCCGCCGGCGTCGCCGGCCGCATCGGGATCGCCGAAGGGGTACAGGTTCGACACCACGAGCCCGAACGGTTCGATGTCGTAGGTCTCGAGGTCGGCCTGGTGCTCGGGGTCGGTGGGATCGGCGAGGATGGCGCCGTGGATCTTCGGGTGCAGGGTGGCGACCCGGTGACCGAGGATCGCCGGGTACCCGGTGACCTCCTCGGTGGTGGTCACCTCGATGCCCGCGTCGCGGATCGCCGCGGCGGTGCCACCGCTCGACACGAGGTCCCACCCCAGCTCGGCCAGGCCGCGCGCCAGGTCGGTGACCCCGGCCTTGTCGTACACGGACAGGAACGCCCTCATGGCGTGGTCTCCTTCGCGGTGGGTTCGGCGGCGACCGGCCGCCCGCGGTCGAGCCGGGCCGGATCGGCCAGCACGGCACGGATCGTGTCGGGGTAGATGCGGCGCTCGACGGCCTTGATGCGTTCGTGGAGCGTCTCGGCCGTGTCGTCGTCGAGCACCGGCACGGCTTCCTGGGCGAGGATGGGGCCGGCATCCATCTCGAGCGTCGCCACGTGGATGGTGCAGCCGGTGACCTTCACCCCGTACGACAGGGCCTCGTCCACGGCGTGCCAGCCCTTGAACGCGGGCAGCAGGGCGGGATGGGTGTTGAGGATGCGGAACGGATAGGCGTCGTGCATGGGTTGGCTGAACACCGTGCCCCACCCGGCCATGACGACCAGTTCCACGCCGGCGGTGCGCAGGATGGCGGCCACCTCGGCCGAGTAGGCGTCGCGGTCGAACGAGGGCCCGAACGACGTCCGTTCGTGCACGACGGCCTCCACGCCGTGACCACGGGCCACCTCGGTGGCTGCGCACGGACGGTCGACCACGACCAGCCGCACCGGGATGCCCTCGGTCAGGATCGCGTCGAGGAGCGTCCCGCTTCCGGAGGCCAGTACGGCGGTCTGCATCGGCTTCGGAAGCTAGCAGTCACCTCTCGGAGCGCCGGCCGGACCGGTCAGCGGCGGCCGGTGAGCTGACGGGCGAGGCAGTCGGAGGAGTCGGCGTGGCCGATCGAGGCGCAGAACGAGCGCACGGCGTCGGCTGAGGCGAACGGCCCGGCATCGAGGACCACCCAGTACCCCGGCGACATCGACGTCCAGTCGTCGGACTGCGTGACCACCGCGTCGGGTGCGTCGGCGCGAGACCGTCGCCACTCCTGTTCGACCATGTCCGCGCCGGCCGAGGCGGGCACCGAGGTGAGTTGGGCGATCCATCCGCCGCCGAACGACGCCGGCAGCACGGTGGCGTCGCCGGCCCCGGCCCCGGTCGCCGGCGCCACCGTCGTGGGCACCGTGGTGGGAGCCGGCGGTGCGGTGCTGGTGGTCGTGGACGGCGCCGTGGTGGACGACGTGGTGGTCGGCGGCGCCGTGGTGGTGGTGGGTGGGGACGACCGGTCGCCTCCGGCATCGGTCACCGTGGTGGCGGTCGACGAGGTGGTGGCGTCGGCGGCCGAGGGGGTGGCGTCGGCGCCGCTGCCACCCGACAGCAACGACCCGGCGACGACGATCGTCCCGGCCACCACGGCCACGACCAGCACGGCGATCATCGCCGCCCGCATCGGGTCGCGACGATCACCTCCCGTGGCACGGGACTCGCGGATGGGGATGGCCCACGGGATGGCGGCGGTGTCGTCGCCCTGCTCCGAGGTCCCGGTGGCCGCCGTCGGCGCAGCCTGGTCGAAGACGGTGCGGGGGTAGCGGGCGTCGTCCACCGGAGGGAGCGGGGCGAGCGTGCCGCACTCCGGGCACCGGTAGGCGTCGTCGTCCAACGGTCGGCCGCAGCTGGTGCATGGCATGGTCATGTGAGCTGATCCTCGGGTCCGCCGCCCGCCCGCGGTCATGGTGCCACGGCGTTCGCCGGGAGACGCGGCACCTCAGGACAGCGGCACCTCAGGACAGCGGCGGGTCGTCGCAGCCGGCGGTCCCGCCACCGCCGCCGGCCGGCGTCTCGATCGCCCGGGCGCGAGGAAGCCGCTGCCGGGATCCTCGGTGGTCACGAACCGGGTCACGGCGTCGGCGATCGCACGGGCCTCGGCCTGCCGGAACTCGTCGGTCCGCAGGAGTGCCTCCTCCGCCGGCTGGGAGATGTAGGCGGCCTCGGACAGCACCGACGGCACGCCGTGGCTCCGGCGCAGCACCCCGTAGTAGTCGTCACCCGTACGGGCCGACGTACGCGCCAGCGCGCCGACGTGGTCGCTGGCCCCCCAGGTCGTGCCGAAGCGCGCCAGCTCCCGCTGCTCCTCCTCCCAGACCAGCCCGGCGAGACGGCGGGACTCCGTGGACGCCACCTGGTGGTACACCTCGTTGCCCGGCGAGGCCGACGTGGACGGCGGTGCCGCGTTGTGGTGGATGGACACGAACGCCGTCGGGGCCAGAGCGGTGGCGATCTCCGCCCGCGTCTGCAACGTCACCCGGACGTCGCTGTTCCGGGTCATCACCACATCGGCCCCTCGGTCGGAGAGGAGGACGGCGGCCCGGTGGGCGATGTCGAGGTTGAGTTCGGCCTCGGTGAGCCCGGACGGGCCGATGGCCCCGGTCTCCGAACCACCGTGGCCGGGGTCGATCACCACGTTGGCGCCGTACAGGGGTGATCCGTCGACCGTGGCCTCGTCGGCGCAGGGCGTGCGCACCACCCAGCGTCCCGGTTCGCCACCGACGACCGGCAGCACCAGACCGTTGCCGGTCCGGACGGCCCGGACCTGATCCTCGGTGATCGGCGGAAACGCCGACGCCGGTGGGCGTCCGGTGGGGGCGGTGGTCGAGCCCGGTTCCCGCCGGACGTCGACGGCATCGGTCCCGGATGACACGATGAGCGCGGCGAGGACGCCGACGAAGGTCAACGCCACCGCGAGGCGCAGGACGAGGCGATTCATGGTGGATCCCAGCATGGACGGCCGGGCCCACATTTCCTCGTCGTACCGAGAACAGGAGCGCGCCGCCGCCGCACCGGCGCCCCGTCGGGGGACACCGGGTGCGGCGACAGGGCAGCTACAGCTCCTTGACGACCTCGACCATGAGCTCGCCGGCCTCGGTGGGGTTGGAGCCCACCTTCACGCCGGCGGCCTCGAGGGCCTCCCGCTTGGCCGCCGCCGTTCCCTTGCCACCGGAGACGATGGCGCCGGCGTGGCCCATCTTCTTGCCCGCGGGTGCAGTGACGCCGGCCACGTAGGACACGACCGGCTTGGTGACGTTGGCCTGGATGTACTCGGCGGCCTCTTCCTCGGCCGAGCCGCCGATCTCGCCGATCATCATGATGGCGTGGGTCTCGGGGTCGGCCTCGAAGCGCTCGATGCAGTCGATGAACGTGGTCCCGGGAACCGGGTCGCCGCCGATGCCGACGCAGGTGGAGACGCCGATGTCCTTCAGCTTGAGCTCGTACAGCGCCTGGTAGGTGAGCGTGCCGGAGCGGGACACGATGCCCACGTTCGGGCCGCCCGCGGACGGCTCCTTGGCGATCTCACCGGCGGTGATGCCGATGTTGCACTTGCCGGGGCTGATGATGCCCGGGCAGTTCGGCCCGAGGAGCTGGACGTCGGGATGGTTGCGCTTCAGCTCGTTGTAGAACCATGCCTCGTCGTGGGCGGGGACGCCCTCGGTGATGACCACGATGAACGTGACGCCACCCTCGGCCGCCTCGATGACGGCGTCCTTCACGCCCGGGGCGGGGATGAAGATGCAGCTGGCGGTGGCCCCGGTGGCCTCGACGGCCTCACCGACGCTGGCGTAGATCGGGACACCGTTGACGTCGGTCCCGGCCTTCTTGGGGTGGGTGCCGGCCACGACCTTGGTGCCGTACTCGGCGTTGCGGCCGCCGTAGAAGCTGCCCTGCGAGCCGGTGAGGCCCTGGTAGATCACCTTGGTGTCCTGGTCGACGAAGATCGCCATCAGGAAGCACCTCCCTTCTTGGCCAGGGCGACGACCGTCTCGGCGGCCTCCACCATGGTGGGCTTGCTCTGGAGCATGTCGCTCTCGTGCTCGGACAGGATCGCCCGCCCCTCGTCGGCGTTCGTGCCGTCGAGGCGGATGACGATCGGGGCATCGATGCGCACCCGGCCGAGGGCGGTGACGATCCCGTTGGCCACCTCGTCGCCCTTGGTGATGCCCCCGAAGATGTTGATGAAGATGGCCTTCACCTTGGGATCGTTGTTGATGGTCTCGAGGGCGCCGGCCATCACGTCGGCGTTGGCGCCGCCACCGATGTCGAGGAAGTTGGCCGGCTTGCCGCCGACCTGGTTCACGATGTCGACCGTCGACATGGCCAGACCGGCGCCGTTGGCGATCACGCCGACGTAGCCGTCGAGGCCCACGTACTGGAGGCCCTTGGAGTGGGCGTCCTCCTCCCGCTCGTCGCGCACCTGCGTGGCGTCGTAGGCCTCGTAGTCGGGGTGGCGGAAGGTGGCGTTGCCGTCGAGGGTGACCTTGGCGTCGAGGGCGTGGACCTCGCCGGTGGGCTTGAGGATCAGCGGGTTGATCTCGCAGAGATCGGCATCGCCCTCGTCGTAGGCGGTGTAGAGCTTGCGCAGGATGTCGACCGCACCCTCGGTGGCGTCAGGGTTCAGGTTCGCCCGCTGCACCCAGTCCCGGGCGGCGTCCTCGGTGAGGCCGTCGACCGGGTCGATCCAGATCTTGGCGATGGCATCCGGGTTCTCCTCGGCGACGGTCTCGATCTCGACACCGCCCTCGGCCGACAGCATCCCGAGATGCTTCTTCGCCGAGCGGTCGAGCGTGAACGAGGCGTAGTACTCCTCGGCGATGTCGGAGGCGACCTCGATCCAGATCGTGCGGACGATGTGACCCTTGATGTCGAGGCCGAGGATGTTCCCGGCGTGCTCGCGGACCTCGGCTTCGTCGGCGGCCAGCTTCACGCCGCCGGCCTTGCCGCGACCACCCACGTGGACCTGGGCCTTCACCACGACCGGGTACCCGATGCGGTTGGCGATGGCCACGGCGTCGTCGACGGTGGTGCACGCCTCGCCGTCGCTGACCGGGATGCCGTACTGGGCGAAGAACTGCTTGCCTTGGTACTCGAGGAGATCCATGTGGGTTGCCTTGGGTCGGGACCGGGTCGGGCCGGATACTAGGAGGATGTACGCCGTGGACGACCAATCGCCCCTGACGGCCCGTCAGCGGTTCCCTTCCCCCTGCGGGGCGACCCGATGAGCCCCGTGGCCCGTCGCCCGGGCGGGGCGCACACCGGCCGGGCGGTGCTGGTCGCGCTGTTCGGCGTCGTCGTGGCGCTGGGCGTGGCGTACGGCGTCGCCACCCTCGTGAGCCGGGGCGAGGTGGACGTGAAGCTGGGCGACGCCCGGTTCAACGCCGGACGGACCGAGAACCTGGCCCGCATCATCGGCGACGACGGCCAGCCCGTGCTCTTCCCCGACCCGGCCACGTTCTCGCGGGCCATCTACGTCGACCACGCCGGGTCCGACCCCGACTCGGGATGGAAGGCCTTCGGCGCGTTCGTGCCCGAACGACCGGAGTGCACGGTGCTGTTCCACGCCGACGTCGAACGCTTCGTGGCCGACTGCGACGCCTCGATCACCTACCCGCGGTCGGGGGACGGCCTGCGCCGGTTCCCGACCGAGGTCGTCGACGGTCGCCTCTTCGTCGACCTGCAGGACGCCAGCACCACCACGACCGCGGGCTGACGCTCAGGTGAACAGGGCGACGACCTCGCCTCGCTGCACCTTGTTGGTGCCCGTCCGGGGCAGGTCGTCGACCTCGAGGTAGCGGACCGGGGCCTTGTAGTGGGCGAGGTGCTCGCGCACGAACTCGTCGAGGACCGCCGCGTCGAAGACGGCGCCGTCCACGAGGCGGACGGCGGCCACGGGCACCTCGCCCAGCCGCTCGTCCGGGAGCGGCACGACGGCGGCCTCGGCCACGTCCGGGTGCGTCTCCAGGACCCCTTCGATCTCGACGGCGTACACCGAGAAGCCGCCTCGCTTGATCACGTCCTTCTTCCGGCCGGCGAAGAGCACCGTGTTCAGCGGCCCCTTGCGAGCGAGGTCGCCCGTGTGCAGCCACCCGTCGGTGTCGAGGATGGCGGCGGTGGCATCGTCGTCGCCCCAGTAGCCCCGCAGCACCCCCGGACCCTTGACCAGCAACTCACCGGTCTCGCCGATGGGGGTGTCGTCCCCCGCATCGTCGACGACGCGCATGCGATAGCCGGGGATGGGGAATCCGACCGACTGTCCGAGCCCGAGCGGCAGGTAGGGCGGGCTGATCTTGGCCGCCACGCCGCCGCCGGTCTCGACCATCCCGTAGCCCTCGGCGAAGATGGCCTGACCGGCATCGCCCAGACCGGGGATGTGGACCGTGGCGCCGAAGCGCTTGAACTCGCGGGCCAGCTCCGGTGGCATGACGTCGGCGCCGGAAGCCCACACCCGCACGCTCTTGAGATCGCGGTCGGCCGCACCCGCCTCGAGCATCAACCGGTACATGGTCGGGACGCCGACGAACATCGAGGCCCGGCGGTGCTCGATGGCATCGAGCACCGCCGGCGCCGAGAACCGCCGGAGGAAGTAGACACCGACGCCGGCCCCGGCCAGACCCAACAAGGTGACGAAGCCCATGATGTGCGCCACGGGCAGGCTGACCACGGCCTCGTCGTGGCGGAGCATGCTCGGGAAGGCGGCAGTGGGACGCAGGGCGCCGACGAGCGAGTCGTGTGACAGCGCCACGCCCTTCGGTTTGCCGGTCGTGCCGGACGTGTAGAACAGCGCCGCCACGTCGTTGCCGTTGGCCGGCACGGCGTCGACCAGCCGCTGGTCGCTGTCCACCTCGTGGGCGGAGCGGATGACGAACGCGGCGCCGGAGTCGGCGACGACGTGGTCGATCTCCTCGGCCCGCATGGCGTCGTTCACCGGCGCCGGTATCGCCCCGGCCCGCGACACGGCCAGGCACAGCAGCAGCTGCTCGTAGGCGTTCGGTGTGGCCACGACCACGACGTCGCCCGGCTCGGTGCGGGCGGCGACGCCCGCGGCCCAGCGTGCGACCCGCTTGGCCGCCTGCCGGTACGTCAGGTCGAGGCCGCCGGACGCCTCGGTGACGAGGTGGCGGCTCCCGTGGATCCGGGCCAGACGGTCCATGACCGTGCCCAGCGTGTGATCCCGGCGGAGGAGGAACGAGACCCGCCCCCAGGTGCTCTGCATGCCCTCCGGTGTACCCGAGGCGGGGTTCGCAGAGCGAATGCGCCGGGGCGGGTGTCAGACCTTCTGCAGCGGCGACCACGACAGCAGCAGCCGCTTCTCCCCCACGTCGACGAAGCGGACGGTGGCCTCGGCCTTGTCGCCGGCGCCGGTGATGTCGAGGATCACGCCCTCCCCGAAGGTGGCATGCACCACGTCGTCGCCCACGTGCAGGCCGGCGGACTCCGCGCCCGTCGTCACGGGGTCCCGCCGGCCGGCGGCCAGCGTGTTCTCCACGATCCGGTCGCGGCCCTCGTCGATGCTCGACCGCTCGGACCGGTCGCCGCGGCCGAACGTGCGCCCGTCGGTGTCGTCTCGACCGCTCGACCGCCGACCGCCGTAGGAACCACCACCGGAGTAGGTCCGGCCGCCCCGGCTGGCCCGGACCCGACCACCGATCTCGGACACCAGCTCGGACGGGATCTCGTCGAGGAAGCGGCTCGGCGGGTTGTACTGGGTGCTGCCGAACAGCGTGCGGCTCCAGGCGTGGGTGAGGTGCAACGCCTCCATCGCTCGGGTGATGCCGACGTAGGCCAGACGACGCTCCTCCTCGAGCTCGTCGGGCTCGGTGAGGGTCCGCATGTGGGGGAAGATGCCGTCCTCCAGGCCGACGAGGAACACGACCGGGTACTCGAGCCCCTTGGCCGAGTGCAACGTCATCAACGACACCTCGGACTGGTCGGGATCGAGGTCGTCGGTGTCGGCGACCAAACTCACCGACTCGAGGAACGTGGCCACGTCTTCGTACTCGGCGGCGGTGCCGAGCAGCTCGCTCAGGTTCTCGAGGCGGCCCTCGGACTCGATGGTGTGCTCGTTGCGGAGCTCGTCGAGGTAGCCGCTGACCTCGAGGAGGTGCTCGAGGAGCGGTCCGGGGCCGTCGTCGACACGGGGCACGGCCTCGTCGAGCAGCTCGACGAACCGACTGATGCCGCCGATGGCCCGTCCCGAGACGCCGGCGTCCTCGGCGTGGCGGAGGCCGTCGACGAAGGTGATCCCCCGCCCAGCGATCCATTGGTCGATCCGGGCGATGCTGGTGTCGCCGACCCCTCGCTTGGGGACGTTGATGACCCGCTTGACGCTGACCTCGTCGGAGGGGTTGATCACCGCCTTGACGTAGGCGAGGGCGTCTTTCACCTCGCGCCGGTCGAAGAAGCGGGTCCCGCCGATGACCCGATACGGGATGCCGCTGCGGGCCAGGTACTCCTCGAGGACCCGGGCCTGGGCGTTGGTCCGGTAGAAGACGGCGATGTCGCCCCACCGGTGCGTGCCGCCGTCGTGGAAGCGGGCGACCTGCTGGCTCACCCATTGGGCCTCGTCGTGCTCGTCCTCGGCGTGGTAGCGGACGATGGGTTCGCCCCGGCCGGCCTCGGTCCACAGGTCCTTCGGCTTGCGGCCCAGGTTGTTGGCGATCACCGCGTTGGCGGCGTCGAGGACGGTCTGCGTTGAGCGGTAGTTCTGGACCAGCGGGATGGTGGTGACGTCGGGGAAGGCCTTCTCGAAATCGAGGATGTTCGAGATGTCGGCGCCGCGGAAGCGGTACACCGACTGGTCGCTGTCGCCGACGACGGTCACGTTGCGGTGCTCGGACGCCAGCTGGATCACGAGCTGGTTCTGGACCCGGTTGGTGTCCTGGTACTCGTCGACGAGGACGTGGACGAACCGGCGCCGGTAGTGCTCGAGCACGTCGGGATGCGTGCGGAACAGTTCGGCCGTCTGCAGGAGGATGTCGTCGAAGTCCATCGCCCCGGCCCGCAACAGGCGGGCCTGGTACTCGCGGTAGACCTCGGCCAGCTTCTTCTCGGTGAAGCCGCGGGCCCGATCCTCGAAGTCGTCGACGAGGACGTAGTCGTTCTTGGCCGCGGAGATCTGGGCGTGGACGGAGCGGGGTGGGAGCTTCTTGGTGTCGAGGCCGAGGTCGCGCAGCACGTAGCCGGTGAGCCGCACGGCATCGGCCTGGTCGTAGATGGTGAACGCCGACGGGTAGCCGAGGACGGCCCCGTCGCGTCGCAGGATGCGGACGCAGGCGGAGTGGAACGTGGACACCCACATGCTGCGCGCCACGGGTCCGACCAGCGCCGAGATGCGGGTCTTCATCTCGTCGGCGGCCTTGTTGGTGAAGGTGATGGCGAGGATCTCGAACGGGCTGACCCCCTGGTCGCGGATCAGCCAGGCGATGCGCCGGGTGAGGACCCGGGTCTTCCCGGAGCCGGCGCCGGCGAGCACGAGCAGCGGGCCGCCGGTGTGGGTCACCGCCTCCTCCTGGGCGGCGTTCAGGCCGTCGAGCAGCGGCTCATCGGTGCGTTCGGCCATCGGATCGACACTACCGGCGGCCGCCGACAGCGCCGCCGGATCACCGACCCGGATCGATCAGCAGGTGGTTCGACAGGTCGCCCACCAGATCGATGCCGAAGCGGCGCTCGACGAAGTGCCATCCCTCCGGCCCGCCGGGCGCGAACCGGTCGACGTAGCGGCCGGCGATGATCGGTTGCAGCGCCAGGCCCAACGTCTCCTGGAGGACCGTGTACGACGATCGCGCCGTGACGGTGCCGTCGTCCCAGGGCACCTCGATCACGGTGTCGAGCACCAGGTGCTTCGTGCGGGGCGTGCCGTCGCTGTGCCGCCGGACGGACTCGGCATAGAAGGCCGACACGGCGTCCGCGCCGCGGGCCAGCTCCTGGCCCTCCAGGTCCATCAGCGCGCCGTCGGCGAAGAGCCGTCCCACGCCGGTGAAATCGCCGGCATCGATGTACTCGCAGTACCGACCGAGGAGGTTCCGGATCCGGTCCGTGTCGCTCAGCTCCATGGCGCACAGCATGCCGACCCCAGGGGTCGTGCCGCAGGGACCGCGTGCCAGACTCGCCGGCGTGAAGTTCCAGAAGCTCTCGTCCACCGATGCCTTCATCGTGTTCGACCTCGACGGTGCCCCATCGGTGGGCACCACACGCCTCGCCCGCAAGATCCTCGTCGACGGTGCCGAGCTCCTGGCCCGATCGACCACCTACTCCTTCGCCAGCTTCGGCATCCAGATGGGCGGTGCGTCGGCCGGCATCAACGCCGAAGGCGACGGCGTCGATCCGGCGGTCGCCAGCTTCATGGACGAGACCAAGGAGCTCGTCGCCGACGGGCGCTGGGCCACCGATCCAGGACTCGGGCTCACCGAGGCCGATCTCGCCCCGTTGCGCATCGACGACCGGCGCCCGGCGGCGCTGTGGACCGACGGCCTGGCCGACCGGTTGGCGGCCGAAGGCGCCGTGGCCGCGGCGGGCGCAGCACGGGCCGGTGGGTTGTCGGGGGCGACGGTGGCCATGGTCGGTGACGGGGCCATCGTCGATGCCGCTCGGGTGGCCGCCGAGGCGGCCGGCGCCACCGTCGTCGGCGACGGCGTCGACAGCCCGTGCGACGTGGTGTTCCTCGCCGGCAAGACCGGCATGGTCGACCACGACGATGCCGCCACCATCACCGCGGGGGTCGTCGTGCCCCTCACCCCCGTGCCCCTCACCGCTCGCGCCCACGCCGTCCTGGTCGCCGCGGGACGTGTCCACGTCCCCGACTTCCTCTCCATCGCCGCCCCCCTGCTCCACGCCCACGACGCTGACGGGGGCGACCCCGTGGCGCGCATCGCCGGCGCGGTGGGCGAGCTCGCCGGCGAGGGCACCGGCCTGTGGATGGCCGCCGTCGAGCGGGCGGAGGCGTTCCTGCGCACGTGGCGCGACGAGCTGCCCTTCGGCCGTCCGCTGGCCTGATCCGTCGGTCCCGTCGTCAGGCGGGGGTCAGGAGTCGGGACCGGAAGTGGTCGAGAACCTGCTCGAGCGCCTCCCGGGTGGGGTGGCCCGGCTCGTCGACCAGGTCCTCGGTCAGCACCGAGTGGGCCGCGGCGCGGTTCCCGTACGGATTGCCCTTCGAGGAATCGATGGTCACGCCGATGAACCCGTCGCCCAGCTCCTCCTCGAGACGAGCGAAGCGCTCGGCCGGGGCCAGTTTGTCGCCCGAGAACCGCAGTCCCAGCACGCACACGCCGTCGTCCTCCACGCGCTGGCGCACGATACCGAGGTCGACGGCGGAGATGCCGAGGTCGCGCTTGTTGGCCCGGCCGATGGGGAACGGGAGCGAGGGTTGGGACAGCACCGGTGCGACGACGACGTCGTCGACCATCATCGCCAGCGCGAAGCCGCCGGTCAGGCACATGCCCACCACGCCCACCCCGGGGCCCCCGCATCGCTCGTGTTCGTGGCGGGCGAGGGCCCGGCACCAGCCGGTGACCGGTGACGTCTTCCCCCGGGCCCAGGTCATGAACTCGCGACTCACGCAGGCCTGGGTGATGCTGCGCAGGCCGTAGCCGGCCGACGGCTCCTTGCCGGGCGTCCCGAACAGATGCGGCATCACGGCCGTGCAGCCGATGTCGGCGACCCGGCGGGCGAAGTCGGCCACCAACGGGGTGATACCGGGGATCTCGGAGATGACGATCACCGCCGGCCCAGTTCCCTTGCGGTACACGGTGCGGGTCTCGCCGCCGGAGGTGAACGGTTCGGCGGTGAAGTCGTCGAGGGGATCCATGGCGCTCAGTCTGTCGGGCCGTCGCGTCGCCTGCCGGGGGGGCGGGCGCGAACGCACCGGGCGGGCCCGAAGGCTCCGCCCGGTGCGGTCAGGTCCGGGGATCAGCCGAGATGGGCTCGGCGGATGCGATGGGCGCCGTAGGCCAGGAGCGCCAAGCCGGCGCCGAGCGCCAGCGCCGGCGTGGACTCGCTGCCGGTGCGGGGCAGGCCGGTGTTGGTGTTGGACGACGGGAGTTCCTGGGTGTTGTTGGGCAGCGGGGTGTTGTCCTCGCTGTCGTCCTCGGCGCTCTCGCAGCCGGGGTCGTTGGTGGGCTCGGTGCCGAAGTCGATGAGCTGGTCACCGTCGTTGTCGATGCCGTCGTTGCACTGCGTGGTGGGGGCGGCCGGACCGCTGCAGGCCAGGCCGTTGACCTCGGCATGGGCGACGTGGGCCTCGACGAGCGGGTCGCCGGCGGCGGACAGCAGCTTGACGACGAGGGCATCGACGCCGACGCCACCGTCAGGGTTCTCGGTGACGACGTTGCGCTGCACCTCGACCACGGCGTTGAGGCCGCTCTGGGTCAGGGCGTCGCTGAGGGCATCGATGATCTGGGTCAGCGGGCCGTTCAGCGGGATCGGCGTGTCGGCCACGGTGAGGTTGAGGATCTCGGAATTGGCCGAGTAGGCCACGGTGTCTCCGGTGCAGACCCCGACGGCCTCGGCCCGGACGGCGTCGGCGCTGAGGACGGTCTGGCCCTCGCCGGGGACGTCGAGCAGCACGTCGAGGTTCTCGACGAGCCCGACGGCCCGGACGTTGTACGGGCCGGCGACCTCCTGGGTGGTGCCGTCGGTCTGGAGGGTCGACTCGAGGTCGCTCTCGGTGTGCGCCGCGGCGTCCGCGGTGGCCGTGCCCGAGAAGGCGAGGGGCTGGGCCGGGACCTCGACGAGGGTCTCGGTGGCGTCGTTGGCGCCGGTCACATCGGCCGTCTGCTGCGGCGTCGGCGGGATCGCCTCGGTACCGGCGATGCTGGCGGTCAGGCCGTAGGCGCTGGCCGTGCCGGCGTCGACGGGGTCGGCCATGGCCGGGGTGCCCGTACCCAGCACGAAGAGGCCGGCGCCGAGGAGCGCCGCCAGCGCCGCGGGGCGGCGGAGACGAATGGGGCGAGACATGGGATGATGACCTCCAGCAGGTGTGTCCGGATTGTCCGAACTGCGGCACCCGAGGGTAGCGCGGTCAGGACCTGACGGGTCCATTGTTCAACCCCTCTTGCCGGAACTCCTACCTTCGCCGCCGAGCGGAGGTCCTACTCCCATTCGATGGTCCCCGGCGGCTTCGACGTGATGTCGTAGGCCACCCGGTTGATGCCTGGTACCTCGTTGATGATGCGGCTCGACATCTTCTCGAGCAGGTCGTACGGCAACCGGGCCCAGTCGGCGGTCATGGCATCGTCCGAGGTGACGGCACGGATGATGCACGGGTACCCGTACGTGCGCTCGTCGCCCATGACGCCGACGGCCCGGATGTCGGGGAGCACGGCGAAGGCCTGCCAGATCTCGCGGTCGAGGCCGGCCTTGTGCAGCTCGGCCCGCACGATGGCATCGGCCTCCTGGAGGATGGCCACCTTGTCGGGGGTCACCTCGCCGATGATCCGCACGCCCAGCCCGGGACCGGGGAAGGGCTGGCGCCACACGATCTCCTCCGGGAGGCCGAGCTCCTCGCCGACCCGACGCACCTCGTCCTTGAACAGGTCGCGCAGGGGTTCGATGAGCTCGAAGTCCATGTCGTCGGGTAGGCCGCCGACGTTGTGATGGCTCTTGATGGTGGCCGACTTCGCCCCGCCGCCGGATTCGACGATGTCCGGGTAGAGCGTGCCCTGGACCAGGAAATCGGCATCGGTGATGCCGCCCTTGGCGTCCTCGAAGATGCGGATGAACAGCTCGCCGATGGCCTTGCGCTTGGCCTCGGGTTCGGTGATGCCCGCCAGCCGCTCGAAGAACCGGTTGGCGGCCCGGACGTGGATGAGCTCGATGCCGAAGTTGCGCCGGAACGTCTCGACGACCTGGTCGCCCTCGTCCTTGCGCATCAACCCGGTGTCGACGAACACGCACGTCAGCTGGTGCCCGATGGCCTTGTGCACGAGGGCGGCGGCGACGGCGGAGTCGACGCCGCCGGAGAGCCCGCAGATGGCCCGGCCGGAGCCGACCTGGGCCCGTACGGCGGCGACCTCGGTCTCGATCACCGACGACATCGTCCAGTTCGGCCGGCAGCCGCAGCCGTCGTACAGGAACCGCTTCAGCAGCTCCTGCCCGTACGGGGTGTGGACGACCTCGGGATGGAACTGCACGCCGTAGAGGCCGGCGCCGGGCTTCTCGAACGCCGCCGCCGGCGTGTCGGGCGTGGAGGCCAGCACGGTGAAGCCGTCCGGTGCCCGGGTGATGGTGTCGAAGTGGCTCATCCAGACGACCTGGTCCTCAGGGGAATCGTCGCCCAGCAGCACGCCGGCGTCGCTGCGGACCAGGTCAGCTCGGCCGTACTCGCCCCGGCCTGTCTTGGCGACCTCGCCGCCCAGGTCGCGAGCGATGAGCTGGCCGCCGTAGCAGATGCCGAGGATGGGCACGCCGGAGTCGTAGATCCCGGGGTCGATGTCGGGGGCGCCGTCGGCGTGCACGGAGGCGGGGCCACCGGAGAAGATCACGCCCTTGGGCCGGCGCCGGGCGATCTCCTCGGCCGTGATGTCGTGGGGGACGATCTCGGAGTGGACGTGGGCTTCGCGGACACGCCGGGCGATGAGCTGGGCGTACTGGGCGCCGAAGTCGACGACGAGGACGGTGTCGAACTCGCGCTCCATGTCGGGGCCGACGTCGGCCGGGGTCATCGGGCGCCGTCCGGGACCACCATGAGCTCCGCCTTCTGGAACTCCTTGAGCGATTCGTAGCCGCTGGATGCCATCGCCGCCCGCAATGCGCCCATCAGGTCGAGGCGACCGTCGGCAGAGTCGGACGGTCCGACCAGCACCTCGCGCTGGGTGCCGCGTGGGCTCAACGTGATGCGCGCCGAGTGCGGCACGTCGGCGCGAGCGCCCACGGGGCCCCAGTGGCACCCGTTGCCCGGCGCATCGGTGGCCGCGGCGAGTGGGGCGCCGAGCATGACGGCGTCGGCGCCGCAGGCCAGCGCCTTGGCCACGTCGCCGCCGGTGTCCATGCCGCCGTCGGCGACGAGGTGGACGTAGACGCCGGTCTCGTCGAGGTGACGCATCCGCGCCGCCCGGGCGTCGGCGATGGCGGTGGCGAGCGGGATCCCGACGCCGAAGGTCTGGGCCGTGGTGGCCCCGACGCCGGTCCCGACCCCGACCAGGACGGCGGCGGCGCCCGTCCGCATGAGGTGGAGCGCGGCCTGGTAGCTGGTGCAGGAGCCGACGAGCACCGGGATGTCGAGTTGGCGGATGAACGTCTTGAGGTTCAGCGGTTCCTCGGTGTCGGTGCCGGACTTGGCCACGTGTTCGGCGGACAGCACCGTCGAACG
This sequence comes from uncultured Acidimicrobiaceae bacterium, assembly GCA_963811245.1. GTDB lineage: Bacteria > Actinomycetota > Acidimicrobiia > Acidimicrobiales > Salinilacustritrichaceae > Salinilacustrithrix. The sequence goes on along the minus strand of CAWEQL010000007.1, from coordinate 401,336 downwards.
GATGACGAGCAGGTCGAGCTCGGACTCCAGCACCCTGGGCAACAGGGCCTCGATCCGGTGCGGTGTCACGGCGCCGGCGGCCACGGCCCCCGACTCGCGAATGGTCCGCACCCGCTGCACGAGCAGGTCGGGATCGACCGGCTGCTTGTAGATCTCCTGGAGGCGGGCCGCCGCGGTCTCGTCGGGTAGCGCGGCGATCTCGGCCAGCACGGGGGTGGGATCCTCGTAGCGCGTCCAGAGGCCCTCGAGGTCGAGCACGGCCACGCCGCCCATGTCGTCGAACGCCGCCGCGTTGTGGGGGCTGACCACCGAGTCGCAGGGCGCGGCGAGCACGGGCAGCTCGAAGCGGAAGCCCTGCAGCTCCCAGGAGAGGTCGACCAGCTCCGCATCGCGCGTGCGACGGCTCGGCACGATCGTGAGCTCGGCGAGGCCGTAGCCCCGGCGTGCCATCTTCCCGAGCCCGATCTCGATCTCAGCCACCGTCTGTCCCTCTTCCCGTACCAGGAAAAGGGCGAGTGTAGTGAGGGTCCGTGCAGGCGCCCACGATCGGCCGCCGGCCCGCACGCCGGCAGGCACGCCGAGCGGTCAGGTCGCCAGCCGGTCGATCAGGGCCCACAGTGCGTCGACCTCCGCCTCGGTGGTCCACGTCTGGCCGACGCAGATGCGCATGGCCGGCCGTTCGTCGAGGACCGTGGGCGTCACCAGGGCGTCGCCGGAGGCGTTGACGGCGTCGATCAGGGCCGTGGTGCGAGCATCGGCGTCGTCGCCGGCGCAGCGCAGGCACACCAGGTTCAGCGCCGGTGGCGCCGCCAGCTCGAAGCGGTCGTCGGCCAGCACCAGGTCGGCCACGCGCCGGCCGAGACGCACGTGCTCCCGGATGTGACGCGCCAGGCCCTCGCGGCCGTAGTGACGCATGACGAACCACGGCTTGAGCGCCCGGAACCGGCGACCCAGCGGCACCTGCCAGTCGCGGAAGTCGACGACCGCGCCGGCGTCGCTGGCCTCGTTGCGCAGGTACGCCGGGGTGATGCTGAGTGCGTCGACCAACGGACCGGCGTCACGAAGCCACAGGCACGAACAGTCGAACGTGGTGAAGAGCCACTTGTGCGGGTTGAAGGACCACGAGTCGGCCTCGGCCGCACCGGCGGTGACCCAGCGCAGCTCCGGACACACGGCGGCCGACCCGGCCATCGCCGCGTCCACGTGGCACCAGACCCCGGCCTCGGCGCAGATGGCCGCGATCTCGGAGATCGGATCGAACGCCATGGACGACGTGCTCCCGGCGGTGGCGCAGCACCAGAACGGCACCAGACCGGCCCGCCGGTCGGCCTCGATGGCCTCGGCCAGGGCGTCGGCCCGCATGGCGAAGCCGTCGTCGGTGGGAATGGCGCGCACCTGGTCGTCGGCGAGGCCGGCGACCCTCGCCCCCTTCACGATCGAGGAATGGGCCTGGTCGGAGGCGTAGGCGCGCAGCTTCGACAGGTCGCCGCCCGGGGTGACCCGGTGGCGGGCCGCCAGGATCGTGCACAGCGTCGACGACGACGCCGAGTCCTGGAGCACGCCGCCGCCCGGGCCGTCGGCACCGTGGCGGAAGTGGTCGGGCAGGCCGAGCAGCTCGACGAACCAGTCGAGCATCATCATCTCGACCTCGGTGCACGCCGGGCTGGTCGCCCAGTTCATGCCGTTGACCCCGAGACCCGACGACACGAGGTCGGCCAGGACCCCGGGCCCGGACGTGTTGGCGGGGAAGAAGGCGAAGAACGACGGGTGCTGCCAGTGGGTCAGCGCCGGCACCACGAGGCGATCGAGCTCGGCCAGCATGTCGCCGAGGTCGCCGCCGACCTCGGGTGGTGCGGCTGGCATGGAGTCGAACACGGCACCGGGCACCACGTCGGACTGGACGGGGAGCGTGCCGACCCGTTCCCAGTACGACGCGACCCAGTCGACGTAGGCGCGCCCGAGGCGGCGGAACTCGTCGGGGGTCATGTGGGCCGTCATCTCGCCACAATGACAGGAAAATCGCTGCGGATCCCGTTCGGTTGCCGCACGCGATGGGCAGTGATTTCCCTTGCGTCGGCGGTCCCGTAGGCTTCCCCCATGGAAGAGCCTTTTCTGCCCGGTGAGTCGCCTGATGCGGTCCATCCCCGGTTCGCCAAGCTCGGCCTGACCTACGACGACGTCCTCCTGGTCCCCGGTGAGTCCGACGTCCTCCCCCACGAGGTCGACACCAGCACGCAACTGACGGCGCGTATCCGCCTCGCGGTGCCGATCCTGTCGGCGGCGATGGACACCGTCACCGAGGCCCGCCTCGCGATCGCCCTGGCCCGCGCCGGCGGCATGGGCATCATCCATCGCAACCTCTCCATCGCCGACCAAGCCGTCGAGGTCGACCGGGTGAAGCGGTCGCAGTCCGGGATGATCGAGGACCCGGTCACCCTCACGGCCGACGCCCACGTCCACGACGCCCTCGACCTCATGGCGAAGTACAAGGTCTCCGGCGTCCCGATCGTCGACGGCGACGGCCGGCTGGTCGGCCTGCTCACCAACCGGGACCTCCGCTTCGTCGACGACCACGACCAGGCCATCAGCGCCGTGATGCGACGGCCACCCCTCGTCACCGGCAAGGTCGGAACCACGCTCGACGAGGCCCGTCAGATCCTGTGGCAGAACCGGATCGAGAAGCTCCCGATCGTCGACGACGACGAGGTGCTCCGGGGCCTCATCACCATCAAGGACATCACCAAGCGCGACGACTTCCCGCACGCCACCCAGGACGAGCGCGGTCGGCTCCGGGTCGGTGCGGCCGTGGGCGTCGGCCCCGACGTGATGGACCGCTGCGAGGCCCTGATGGGTGCCGGCGTCGACGTGTTGGTCGTCGACACCGCCCACGGCCACTCACGCGGCGTGCTCGACACCGTGAAGGAGATCAAGTCCCGCTGGGACGTCGACGTCATCGCCGGCAACATCGCCACCGGCGAGGCCGTACGGGCCCTCGTCGCCAACGGTGCCGATGCGGTCAAGACCGGGATCGGCCCGGGGTCGATCTGCACCACCCGGGTTGTCGCCGGCGTCGGCGTGCCGCAGATCACGGCCATCGTCGACTGCGCCGAGGCCGCCGACGAACTCGGTGTGCCGGTCATCGCCGACGGCGGCGTCCAGCACACCGGCGACATCGCCAAGGCCCTCGCCGCCGGCGCCAGCGTGGTGATGCTCGGGTCGATGTTCGCCGGCACCGACGAGGCACCCGGTGAGGTCATCGTCCACCAGGGCGAGCGGTACAAGGAGTACCGGGGCATGGGCTCGATGGGCGCCATGGGCGACCGGTCCTCGGCCGGCGGTCCCGACGCCCGCACGGCTCGCAGCTATTCCAAGGACCGGTACTTCCAGGGTGACGTCGACGACGTCGAGAAGCTGGTGCCGGAGGGCATCGAGGGCCGGGTGGCCTACAAGGGACCCATCGCGCCGTTGCTGCACCAGTTCACCGGCGGGCTGCGGGCGGCGATGGGCTACTGCGGGACGCCCACGATCGCGGATCTCCGCACCCGGGCCCGGTTCGTGCGCATCTCCGGGGCCGGCCTGCGCGAGTCACACCCGCACGACATCACCATCACCAAGGAAGCCCCGAACTATCGCTCGAGCTGAGCGCGGATCGCGCCCCGGCTGGGCCACAATCGGGCATGGGAACCGACGACGTGCGCACCGACCGGCTCGAGCAGGCGCTGGTGGACCCAGCCTTGGCCTCCATGGTCGACGTCGTGCTGCGGCGGATCGACGACCACTACCGGGCATCGTCAGCTCGGGGATCGGTGACGTTCCGCCACGACGCCGGCGGCACCACCATCGTCGCCACCTCCGGCGAGGACCCGCTGGCCGACGGTGACGCCACGCGCTTCGCCGGCCTCGACGACGAACTGGCTGGCGAGGTCCCCGCTCCCGCCGAGGAGGCTCGACCGCACGCCTACGACGAGGTGGCGCAGTTCTTCGACAGCTCCCACGCCCCCGACCTCGCCGTGGTGCACGCCGCTGCCCACCGGTACCACGGCAACGTGGGCGAGCACGGTTCGCTCGGGACCGTCCAGCGCCGGGCACCGTTGATCGCCGCCGGCCCCGGCGTGCGCGCCGACGGCTGGGTCGCCGGCCACGCCCGAACCGCCGACGTGGCGCCCACCGTCGCCGCACTCGCCGGGGTCGCGCCCACGGCAGGCCGCGGCCGCTTCGGTGAGCCGCGCGACGATGTCCTGCTCGCTCGCCAGGACGGCGTCGTCCTCCCGTTCGTGGACGGCCGCGCCGACCAGGTGCTGCTCGTGCTGTGGGACGGACTGAACGCCAACGAGCTGCGGGCTGCCATCGACGACGGCGAGGCACCCAACGCCAGTTCGCTCGTCGACCGGGGTACCGGGTTCGCCCACGGGATGCTGGCCTCGTACCCGTCGGCCACGCTCGCCAACCACACCACCATCGGCACCGGCGCCATGCCCGGGCACTCGGGCGTGCTCCACAACGAGTGGCGGTGCGCCGACACCGGAGCCCATCGGAACCTGCTCGACCTCGAGCAGATGTTCGCCGCGTGCACTCACCTGGCCGACGGCGTCGAGACGCTGCACGAGGCCGTGCACCGGACGTTTCCGGACGCGTGGACCGGGTCGACCCACGAGTTCTGCGACCGGGGTGCCGACTACTCGTCGTTCCGATCGATGGGGGCCGGCGACCGGCTGCCGTTCGCCCGCGCCGACGACGAGTTCCCCCGGGACGGCGAGTGGTGGGAGCGGTCGGAGCGCTACCGGTTCATGTCGCGCGTCGACGAGACGGCACTGCGGGTGGCGCTCGGGTTCTGGGCCGACGACCACCCGGTGCCCCGCTTCGCCTTCTGCAGCTTCGCCCTGACCGACGAGAGTGGCCACGAGACCGGCCCGCACGGGCTCGAGGTGCGCGCCGCCATCCGTGACTGCGACGAACGACTCGGCCGGTTGCTGGCCGCCGTCGACCAGCGGGGACAGTTGGACCGCACCGCCGTCATGCTCGTCGCCGACCACGGGATGCAGCGCACCTCGGACGGCGCGACGGGTGACTGGTCGGACGCCGTCGCCGGCATCGACCACGTCGACGTGGACCACAGCTTCCTCTACGTGGACTGATCCTCGGGTCGCGGCCCGCCCCCGTCCAGGTCGAGGGTGGCTTCGGGGTACAGGCCTGGGTCGGCCTCGGCCCGAATGGCCTGGTGCACGTCGCCGCTCTCCCGAGCCACGTCGAGGTCGTGGATGTAGCCCCGCGCCACCTCGTCGCCGATGCGGCCCCGGCGCACCGCTTCGGAGATGGCGCGCTTCTGTGCCGTCGCCAACCGGTGGGCAGCCAGGCGCCCCTGGCGCTGTCGCACCGACTCCAGGTCGCGGGACAGCCCCGACAACCGCTCCTCCGCCGAGGACAGCCGCTCGTCGAGCTCGTCGCGGAGGACGTCGTGCACGACGGGGGCGAGCTCGCCTCCGCGTCGCAGATCCTCGAGCTCGCGGCGGGCGGCCCGCAGGCCGATCGCTTCGGCGAGGAGCGTCTCGTAGCCGGCGACCTCGTCGGAGCGGGCGGTGAGACCCAGACGGTCGAGGACCGGCTTGTAGGAGAGGCCCTGCACCACCAGGGAGAACAGCACGACTCCGAACACCACGGCGATGGAGTTGACGCCGGCGAAGCTCCGACCGCTGAGGCCGAGCACCAGCGCGATCGGAACCGATCCCCGCAGGCCACCCCAGAACACGGCCATGCGCCAAGGCGCCGGCACCGAGGCGGCCCGTTCGCCGGCGAAGAGACGGAGCAGACCGAACGCGATCACGGCCCGACCGACGAGGATCGCGACGATCGCGGCCGCCGTGGCGACGAGCGTGTCGCCCCGCATGTCGCCGACGTCGAACTCGATGCCGATCACCAGGAACAGCGCCGAGTTGGCGAGGAACGCCACCACTTCCCAGAAGTCGATGAGGGCGAGCCGCGACGATGCGGACATCGCCACGTTCGTCCCGAAGTTGCCGATCAACAGGCCCGCCATGACGGTGGCGATGACCCCCGATCCTCCCACCCGGTCGGCCAGGAGATAGGAGCCGTACGCGGTCACGAGCGAGAGCGTGATCTCGACCAGATGGTTGTCCAGCGTCGACATGAGCCGATGGGCGCCGAACCCGACGAGGGCCCCGGCCGCGATCCCCAGCGTGACCTCGGTACCCAGATCGGTGAGCGCCCGTTGCGCCGTGACGCCATGGTCGCCGAAGGCGATGTCGACGGCGAGCAGGTACAGGACGATGACCAGGGCATCGTTGAAGATCGACTCGCCCTCCATGAGGGTCCGCAACCCCGCTCCAACGCCGTGCTCCTTGAACACGGCGAGGACGCTCACGGGGTCGGTGGCGGCCAGGATCACCGCCAGGAGGAAGGCCAGCTCGGCCGGCAACCCCGGCACCAGGACCAGCGTGCCGGCCAGCACCAGCGCCGAGATCGCCGTCCCGACGATGGCGAGCACCGCGACCTGCCTCCAGCGCAGCAGGAGGTCCTCCAGGTCCATGTTGATGGCGCCCTCGAACAGCAGCGGCGGCAGGAACAGCAACAGGATGAGGTCGCTGGTCAGGGAGATCTCGGTGAAGGCGCCGCCGATGCCGAGAGCGAGGCCGACGAGGACCAGGGCCACGGTGTAGGGCACCCGGAGCCGGTCGACTGCGATGGCCACCAGCGCGGCCACCAGCATCAGGGCCACCACCAGCGTCTCGGTGACCTGGATCCGGCTGGACGTCTCCACCGCCTGCGCCAGGATGCCGTTCGCGATCACTGTCGGTTCTGCCTCCCGTTCGATCTGCTGGGTCGTGTCTACCCGCATCGGTGCGGACGTGCATGACTCCCGCCCTGTGGCGCCGGGCCCTAAGACCCTTCTCTGCCCCCCGTTGGCGGCCGATCCTGGGTTGGTGGTCGAACAGACGTGCGTGGATGGGAACGAAGCGGCAGCCCGAGTGGCCCACCGCCTGAGCGAGGTGGTCGCGATCTACCCGATCACGCCGGCCTCGCCCATGGGTGAGTACGCCGACGAATGGTCGGCGGCGGGACGGACGAACGTGTGGGGGACGGTCCCCGAGGTCGTCGAGATGCAGTCCGAGGCGGGCGCAGCCGGCGCCCTGCACGGCGCGGTGCAGAAGGGAGCGCTCGCCACCAGCTTCACTGCCTCGCAGGGCCTGCTGCTGATGATCCCCAACATGTACAAGCTGGCCGGGGAGCTGTCGCCGGTGGTCCTGCACGTCGCCGCCCGCAGCGTGGCGACGCACGCGCTCTCCATCTTCGGCGACCACAGCGACGTCATGGCGGCCCGCCCGACCGGCTGGGCGATGCTGTGCGCCTCGTCGGTCCAGGAGGCGCACGATTTCGCGCTCGTGTCGCATGCCGCCACCTTGCGGACGCGGGTGCCGTTCCTGCACTTCTTCGACGGCTTCCGCACCAGCCACGAGATCGACAAGATCACGTTGCTCGACGACGACGACCTCCTGGCCCTGGTCCGGGAGGACGACATCCTCGCCCACCGGCGGCGCGGCCTCACCCCCGACCACCCGGTCCTGCGAGGCACCGCCCAGAACCCCGATGTGTTCTTCCAGGCGCGCGAGGCCGCCAACCCCTTCCACGACGCCGTACCCGCCACCGTGCAGCAGGTGATGGACGAGCTCGCCGAACGCACCGGGCGGCGCTACGGCCTCGTCGATTACGTGGGCGCCGCAGACGCCACCCGGGTCGTGGTGCTGATGGGCTCGGGTGCCGGCGCCGCCATCGAGGCCGTGGAGGCGATGATGGAAGCCGGCGAGAAGGTGGGGGCGCTGATCGTGCGCCTGTTCCGTCCCTTCCCGACGGAGGCGTTCCTCGCCGCCCTCCCGGACACCGTCCGGTCGATCGCGGTGTTGGACCGCACCAAGGAACCGGGGGCACCGGCCGAACCGCTGTGCCAGGACGTCATCACCACCCTCACCCGGGCGCGCGACACGCGTCCCGTGCCGTTGGTCATCGGCGGCCGTTACGGGCTGTCGTCGAAGGAGTTCACGCCGGCGATGGCCAAGGCGTCCCTCGACGAGCTCGACGCCGCCAGCCCCCGTCCCACCTTCACCGTCGGCATCCGCGACGACGTCGGCGGCCTCTCGCTCGACGTCGACCCGACCTTCACCGTGCCGAGCCGGGCCGTGCAAGCGGTGTTCTGGGGCCTCGGTGCCGACGGGACGGTCGGGGCCAACAAGGCCTCGATCAAGATCATCGGCGAGCACACCGACCAGTGGGCCCAGGGCTACTTCGTCTACGACTCCCGGAAGTCGGGGGCGGTCACCACGTCGCACCTGCGCTTCGGCCCCGATCCCATCCGATCGACCTATCTCATCGAGGGTGCCGACTTCGTGGCCTGCCACCAGTGGGCCTTCCTCGACCGGCCCGTGGACGTGCTGGGTCCCGCCCGACCAGGCGCCACCTTCCTGCTGAACAGTCCGCACCCGGCCGACACCGTGTGGTCGCACCTGCCCGTGGAGATCCAGTCCGAGATCCTGGAGAAGGAGCTCGACCTGTGGGTCATCGACGCCCAACAGGTGGCCCGGGAAGCCGGGATGGCCAACCGCATCAACACCGTCATGCAGCCCTGCTTCTTCGTGCTCAGCGGCGTCCTGCCACGCGACGAGGCGGTGGCCGCCATCAAGGCCAGCATCGAGCGCAGCTACGGCCGCCGCGGGCGGTCGATCGTCGAGCAGAACAACGCTGCCGTGGACGCGGCACTCGGCGCCCTGCAACACGTCGACGTACCGGCGACGACGACGGGCGATGTCCACCGACGCCTCCCCGTTCCCGAGGAGGCCCCCGATTTCGTCCAGCGGGTGACGGCCCGGATGCTGGCGGGCGAAGGCGATCTGCTGCCGGTCAGCGCCCTCCCGGTCGACGGCACCTTCCCGACCGGCACGGCCCGTTGGGAACGGCGGATGATCGCCACGGAGCTGCCGGTCTGGGACCCCGACATCTGCATCGACTGCGGCAAGTGCGCCATCTCGTGCCCGCACACCGCCATCCAGATGAAGGTGTTCGCCCACGATGCGCTCGACGGCGCGCCGGAGGGGTTCCTGTCGAAGCCGTTCCGTTCCCGCGAGCTGCCCGACCACTGGTTGTCGATCCAGGTCGCACCCGACGACTGCACAGGCTGCGGGGTCTGCGTCGACGTGTGCCCCGCTCGGTCGAAGGAGCAAGCGAACCACAAGGCCCTCGACATGGCCCCGGCCGAGCAACGCCGTGACCAGGAACGACCGCGCTACGAGTTCTTCTCCACCATCGACTACCTCGATCGGGACGCCCTGGCTCACGACACGGTGAAGGGCAGCCAAGTACTCGAGCCCCTGTTCGAGTTCTCCGGGGCCTGCGCCGGGTGCGGCGAGACGCCGTACCTCCGCCTGCTCACCCAACTCTTCGGCGACCGCATGGTCGTGGCCAACGCCACCGGGTGCTCGTCGATCTACGGCGGCAACCTCCCGACAACCCCGTGGAGCGTCAACGCCGAAGGCCGCGGCCCCGCATGGGCCAACTCGCTGTTCGAGGACAACGCCGAGTTCGGTCTCGGCCTCCGACTCGGGAACGAAGTCCACCAGCGCGAAGCGCGCCGCCTGGTGGACGAGCTCGCCGATCGCATCGGTCCGGATCTCGCCGATGCGATCGGCAACACCGACCAGCGCGACGACCGCGAGGTCCGGGCACAACGCCGCCGGGTGGAACAGCTCGCGCGACCGTCTCGCCGACGCCGACGATCTGCCGGCCCAGCGGCTGCTCCAGCTCGCCGACGAGCTGGTCCGGACCAGCACCTGGATCGTCGGCGGCGACGGCTGGGCCTACGACATCGGATCCGGCGGACTCGACCACGTCCTCGCCAGCGGGCGCGACGTCAACGTCTTGGTCATGGACACGGAGGTGTACTCGAACACCGGCGGCCAGGCCTCCAAGAGCACGGCTCGGGGCGCGATCGCCAAGTTCGCGTCGTCCGGGAAGGAGACCCCGAAGAAGGACCTCGGCGCCACCGCCCGGCACTACGGGAACGTCTTCATCGGACAGATCGCCCTCGGCGCCAGCGAGCAGCAAGCGGTCCGCACGCTGCTCGAAGCCGACGCCTGGCCCGGTCCCAGCCTCGTCATCGCCTACAGCACGTGCATCGCCCACGGCATCGACATGTCGAAGTCCATCTCGCACATGAAAGACGCCGTGAGAAGTGGGTACTGGCCGCTGTACCGGTTCCATCCGGGCCTCGTCGACTCCGGGCATCACCCGTTCCAGCTCGACAGCCACGCCCCGCAGATCCCGCTGCGGGCCTTCACCGACACCGAGGCCCGCTACGGGATGTTGCGGCGCTCCGACCCCGAACGCGCCGACCACCTCGCCGGCCTCGCCCAAGCCGACGTGGACGAACGCTGGCGGTATTACGAGCAGCTCGCTGCCGTCGAGCGCTCGGTCCCGCACCTCCCCTCCGAACCGCACGAGGAGCCCTGACGTGGCCGATCTGTCCACCACCTACCTCGGGCTGGCCCTGCGTTCGCCGATCGTGGCGTCCGCGGGGCCCCTGACCCGCACCGTCGACTCGATGGCCGAGCTCCAGGACGCCGGCGCCGCCGCCGTCGTCCTGCCGTCGTTGTTCGAGGAGCAGATCGTCGCCGACGAGGAGTCGCTCGACGCCACGCTCAACGCCGGCGCGGGCCTCTACGCCGAGGCCATCGACTTCTTCCCCCGGTTCGAGGACTACGCCACCGGGCCCGACCGCTACCTGGAGCGGGTCACCGAAGCTCGGCGCCGGCTCGAGATCCCGGTGATCGCCAGCATCAACGCCGCCTCGGCCGGCACCTGGATCCGGTACGCCCGCCTGCTCGAGGACGCCGGCGCCAGCGCCATCGAACTCAACCTCTACGAGGTGCACGCCGATCCGTCCCGGTCATCCGTCGACATCGAAGACGCCGACCTGTCGTTGATGGAGGCAGTGGCGTCGTCGGTGCAGATCCCTGTCGCCGTGAAGCTGAGCCCGTACTACTCCGCGTTCGCCGCCTTCGCCTGTCGGGCGGCCGCCACCGGCGTCGCCGGCCTCGTGCTGTTCAACCGCTTCTACCAACCCGACATCGACCTCGGCACGCTCGACGTGGTGCCCTCCGTGGACCTGTCGTCTCCGTGGGAGCTGCGCCTGCCGTTGCGCTGGATCGCCGTGCTGCGCCAGCAGCTCGACTGCTCGCTCGCGGCCACCTCGGGCATCCACGACGGCCACGCGGTGGCCAAAGCCCTGCTCGTGGGCGCCGAGGTGGCCATGACCACCTCGGCGCTGCTCCGCCACGGTGCCCGCCACCTCGGTGCCATGGAGGCCGAGCTGGTGGCCTGGATGGACGACAACGGCTACGTGTCGGTCGACCAGCTGCGAGGCAGCGTCCGGCGAGAAGCGGCCGTCGACCCGGAGGCATTCGAGCGGACCGGATACCGGCGCACCCTGAGCAGCTGGGTCTGATCCAGCGGGCTCGTGCCCGCGCACCGGACGCTCGACCGGGACTTCCGCCTCTGTCGCCCGAGAGGGCGGGGTGGGACCGTGGACGTGTGCTCCAGATGAACGTCCAGCCGATCCCGGCCGCCTCGGACCGGATCAACGAGGTACGCGCCCTGACGGCGCGGATCGTGAACGAACAGATCCTCCCCAACGAGAACCTGATCTGGGCCGAAGCACGCGGCGACACCCGACTCTCCGACTCCGACCTGGCGCTGGCGCACGAGACGCGCCAGCACATCAGGGACACGGTCCGCCAAGCGGGGCTGTGGGCGCCGCACCTCCCCGCCGAGTACGGCGGGGCCGACCTCGATTTCCTGGAACTGGCGTACATGTACGAGGTGCTGTCGTACGCCACGGGAGCGGCGTCGCTGTTCGGGGTGGTGGCGCCGAACTCGGGGAACCAGAAGATCCTCCTCCAGTACGGCACCGCCGAGCAGAAGGAGAAGTGGCTGGTCCCGCTCGTCGACGGGACCATGGAGTCGGGCTTCTCGATGACCGAGCCGGACCAACCCGGCTCGGACCCACGGTCGCTGAAGACCACCGCTCGACGCGACGGGGACGAGTGGGTCATCAACGGGCACAAGTGGTTCACGTCCAACGGGAAGCGAGCCGACTTCTTCATCGTGATGTGCCGCACCGAGGACGCCGCCGGCGGCGCCGACCGCAACGCCCAGATGACCCAGATCATCGTTCCCGCCGAGACGGCCGGCGTGGAGATCGTCCGGGGGATCAACGTGTGGGGACGCGACAGCGACCACTGCGAGATCATCTACGACGACGTGCGGGTCCCCGTGGAGAACGCTCTCGGCGCACGCGGCTCCGGCCATGAGGCAGCCCAGGCTCGCCTGGGTGCCGGACGCGTCTACCACTGCATGAACTCGATCGGGATGATGTGGCGGGCCTTCGACCTCATGGTCGAGCGATCCATGGAACGTGAGGTCCACGGCGGACTGCTCGAGACCAAGCAGATGATCCAGGGCTTCATCGCCGACTCCTACATGGACCTGCAGTCGGCCCGCCTCATGACCATCGACTGCGCCGAGAAGATGGCGGCCGGGATGGACGCGCGGACCGACATCTCCGCCATCAAGGTCTTCGTGCCCGCGGCGTTCCACCGCGTCGTCGACCGTGCCATCCAGGTGTGGGGCGCTGCGGGGGTCACCGGAGACCTTCCCCTCGCCGCCATGTACACCGGTGCCCGCACCCTTCGGCTGGCCGACGGGCCGGACGAGGTACACCGCATCCTCATCGCCAAGAACATCCTCGGCCGGTGTCGCCACCGGCAGATGGGCTGGGACTTCGGCAACTGAGCAAGGAGGATCCCATGAGCGACCCCACACAACCGATCCCGGTGCCACCCGGTGGGCCGCCGCCCCCAGAGAATGACCGCCCGTGGTGGATCATCGGCGCGCTCGTCGCCGCCGTCGTGATCCTGGCGGGCGCCTTGGTGTTCGTCCTCGTCCGAGACGACGACGACAGCGACGTCACCGCCGACACCACCACGACGGTGACGGACACATCGACCACCACCGAAGCGACCACCACCGAAGCGACCACGACGACGACGGCCGCCACCACCACATCGTCGACGGTCCCCAACGACCAGGAGCTGGCCACGGCGGTCTGGCCCGGTCCCGAAACCGACACCCGCTACGACGACCCGACCGCCGCGGCGAAGGGTTTCGCCACCGAACTGGCCGGCTTCACCGACCCCATCGTGGGCGATTACATGGCGGGCGACTCGCGCTCCGGTGAGATCGAGATCCGGGCCGACGCCCAGGGTCCGGTCACCCTCGTGTTCGTGCGTCAGCTCGGCGACGATTCCTGGTGGGTGCTCGGCGCCGTGACCGACAACATCAAGATCGAACAGCCGGAGGCCAGCGCCACGATCGGGAACCCGGTCGAGCTCAGCGGCCAGTCACGGGCGTTCGAGGCCGTGGTCAACGTCTCCGTCTTCGCACTCGGTGACCCCGCTCCGTTGGGCGAGGGCACGGTCATGGGCAGCGGAGGACCCGATCTCGGGCCGTTCTCCGGACAGATCGACTACGACCAGCCCAGCGGGAGCCACGGTGTGGTCATGCTCTACACCCGCACCGCGAAGGACGGTTCGGTCTGGGAGGCCACGGCCATCCCGGTGCAGTTCCGCTGATCGTCGGCCCGCCGCTCAGCCGGCCGCCCGCAGTTGCGACGTGACCCGGCTGAGCAGGTCGACGAGCATCGAGCCGGTGGCTCCCCACAGCGTGTCGCCGACCAGGTCGAAGAAGTGGATCGGGCGTTCGACGCCGTTCCACGCCCATCGCTCCTGGTGGTAGATGCCGGGATCGAGCAGCTCGGCCACCGGCACGTGGAGGATCTGGTCGACCTCGTGGTGGTTGGGCTTCAGCTCGGGCCGGCCGGGGAGCACGCCGACGTAGGGCACGATGGATGATGCGCTGGTCACCGTGGACAGATGGACGAGCTCGCCGATCCGTTCGGGGGCGTCCCGATCCAGTCCGACCTCCTCCCACGCTTCGCGTAGTGCCGTCTGCCACAGAGTCTCGCCCGGCTCCTGGCGACCGCCAGGGAAGCTGACCTCGCCGCGGTGGGCCCGCAGGTGCCAGGCGCGGCGGGTCAGCACCACCCAGACCTCGCCTTCGTGCTCGTACAGCGGAGCGAGCACCGCGGACGCGCGGATCGGCTCCGGCACCGTCGGGGCCGGAGCGATCAACGGTGGCGAAGGCGGCTCGGCGGCCAGGGCGCGTCGGATCGTGTCGAGCGTCGGCCGGCGGGATGCGGGCGGCAGCTCCGCCCACGGCGGGGCGTCACCCGGCCGGACGTCGTCGGGTCTCGGGATGTGCTGGGGTCCACCTCGGGTCGGCCCCGACCGCTCGGCCGTCGTCACGACCCTGCGCTCACGAGTCGAGCAGATCGCCGACCGTCTCGCCGGTGGCCAGGTCGCCGCCTTGGACCAAGGTGTCGAGCAGTTGGCGCATCCCGCCCATCTTGAGCTGCTTCAACAGGTCACCGGGCGAGACCTCACCCCGCTCCCACTCCATCCAGTGATCGAGCAGCTTCTCGGGATCGGGCGGCGGCGTCTCCATACCGCCCCCACGTTACCGGCGGGCCGGGAAAACGCCGATGCCGGGCTCCGAAGAGCCCGGCATCTGTCGTCTTGTGGGCGAGTGCGCTCGACACAGCCAGCGTCGGGAGCGCCAGCGAGCAGCCGGCACGACTGCGGCGAAGCCGCAGGCCCTGAACACGACCTCTTTTCAGAAGCCCATGCCGCCCATACCGCCCATGCCACCCATGCCGCCGGTGGGATCACCCATCGGCTGCCCTTCGGGCTCGGGCTTGTCGGCGACGAGGCACTCGGTGGTGAGCACCATGGCGGCGATGGACGCCGCGTTCTGCAGCGCCGCACGGGTGACCTTGGCCGGATCGATGACGCCGGCCTTGACCAGGTCCTCGAACTCGCCGGTCGCCGCGTTGAGGCCGACAGGGCCGGTCTCGCGTTCGATGTGCTCGACGACGACCGCACCTTCCATGCCGGCGTTCATGGCGATCTGACGAGCCGGAGCCGCCAGCGCGGTGTACACCGCACGGGCGCCGGTCGCCTCGTCGCCCTCGAGGCTGTCGACCACGGACTGGACCGCGGCCCGGGCCCGCAGCAGGGCGGTGCCGCCACCGGCGACCACGCCTTCCTCGATGGCCGCACGGGTCGCCGAGAGGGCGTCCTCGATGCGGTGCTTCTTCTCCTTGAGCTCGACCTCGGTGGCCGCGCCCACGCGGACCACGGCGACGCCGCCGCTGAGCTTGGCGAGGCGCTCCTGGAGCTTCTCACGATCCCAGTCGGAGTCGGTGTCTTCGATCTCGCGCTTGATCTGCTCGACGCGTCCGGCCACATCGGCCTCGGTGCCACCACCCTCGATGACGGTGGTGTCGTCCTTGGTGATGATCACCTTGCGGGCGGTGCCCAGCAGGTCGAGCGTGGTGTTCTCGAGCTTGAGACCGACCTCGTCGGAGATGACCTGGCCACCGGTGAGGACGGCCATGTCCTGCAGCATCGCCTTGCGGCGCTCGCCGAAGCCGGGAGCCTTCACCGCAGCGGCGGTGAACGTGCCCCGGATCTTGTTGACCACGAGGGTGGCGAGGGCCTCGCCCTCGACGTCCTCGGCGATGATCACCAGCGGCTTGCCCGACTGCATGACCTTCTCGAGGATCGGCAGGACGTCCTGGATCGACGAGATCTTGGAGCTGTACAGCAGGATGTACGGGTCCTCGAGGACCGCTTCCTGACGCTCGGGGTCGCTCACGAAGTAGGGCGACAGGTAGCCCTTGTCGAACTGCATGCCCTCGGTGAACTCGAGGTCCATGCCGAAGGTGTTCGACTCCTCGACGGTGACGACGCCGTCCTTGCCGACCTTGTCGATGGCATCGGCGAGGACCTCGCCGATGCTCGAGTCGGCGGCGGAGATGGCGGCGACCTGGGCGATCTCGTTCTTGTCGTCGATCTCGTTCGACTGCTCGGCGATGTTGGCCACCGCGGCGGCGACCGCCTTCTCCATGCCGCGCTTGAGCGACATGGGCGAGGCGCCGGCGGCGACGTTGCGGAGACCTTCGTGGACGAGGGCCTGGGCCAGGACCGTGGCGGTGGTGGTGCCATCGCCAGCGATGTCGTTGGTCTTGGTGGCCACCTCCTTCACGAGCTGGGCGCCCATGTTCTCGAAGGCGTCGTCGAGCTCGACCTCACGGGCGATGGACACGCCGTCGTTGGTGATGGTCGGAGCGCCGAACTTCTTCTCGAGGACGACGTTGCGACCCTTGGGACCGATGGTGACCTTGACCGAGTCGGCCAGGCGGTTCACCCCCGCTTCCAGGGCACGGCGAGCGTCGTCGCCGAACTTGAGTTGCTTTGCCATGTGCTGGTTCCTTACTTGACGATGGCGAGGACGTCGCGGGCGTTGAGGATCAGCAGATCCTCGCCGCCGGAGGTGATCTCCGTGCCGCCGTACTTGCTGTAGACGACGGTGTCGCCGACGCTGACGTCGACGGGGATGATCTCACCGGTCTGATCCGAGCGCTTCCCGGGCCCGACGGCCAGGACTTCGCCCTGCTGGGGCTTCTCCTTGGCGGTGTCGGGGATGACCAAGCCGCTGGCGGTGGTCTCCTCGGACTCGCTCGGACGGACGACGAGGCGATCCTCGAGGGGCTGAAGGTTCATCGGTGGCGCCTCCATTGTGACGCGGTTAGCACTCGATAGGGACGAGTGCTAACCGTAGTCAAGCCGGCTGGCACTCGCAACCCCGGACTGCCAGCAGCGTCAGGCCACCCGCTTGACCAGGAACGTCGCCGACCCGAGACCGAGCAGGTCGCCGTCCCGGAGCAGGATCGAGCCCGTGATGGAGTTGCCGTTCAACGTGGTGCCGTTGGACGAACCCAGGTCCTCGACCTCCACGGCGCCACGACGGCCCCGGAACTCAGCATGCCGGCGCGACACCGTGTCGTCGTCGACGACCAGGTCGGCGGCCGACGAACGACCGATGACCGCCGGCAGGTCGACGACGGCCATCGTGGTCCCCCGGGCCGGGCCGGACACCACGAGGAGCAGCAGGCACGGCAACGGCGGCTGACCGCCGAGGAAGTCGGCCAGACGAACCGGGACCGTGGGCACCACGCCGGTGGGCTCGGAGCGGGGCGACCCGTCGCCGGGAGCGTCGGTCACGTCTGCGGACCTCGTGGGGGCACGCCGTCGAAGGTAGCCGTCGGGTCGGCAAGGCGGCGCAGGTAGTCGGCCGCCGAGGCCTCGTCCACCAGGGAACGAGACCGCAGCCAGGCCACGGCGCGGGCGGCCTCCCGCTCCCAGGTGAAGCGCGTCCACGCCGGGGCAGCGTCGGACTCGACCACCCGGTCACGGAAGCGGCGAGCGCCACCCCGGCCCCGGGCGAGCCGGTACAGGTCGACTGCCGTCTCCTCGGCGACGCCGCGCTCCTCCGCCTCCTCGAAGAACTCCTCGACGTCACTCTCCGGTTGCGGTTCCCGGGGCACCACCACGTGGACCCCGGCGACCAGCGCCGGGAGATCGGCGTCGTCGTCGACCCCGTGGTACAGCGATTCACCCGTTCGCGGATCGAACCACCAGTCCCCGTCGGGGTGCGTGTCGTTGCGGGCGAGCACCAGCGACGCCAGGTCGATGGCCTCGACCGGCAGGGGTGTTCGGTCTGCGGCCACGTTCCCGACGGTACCGAGCGCCGGGAACGGGTAGGAAGGGCGGTCCGAAGCACCACGACGCAGGACGAGGAGGCTCACATGGGCATGTTCAGCAAGGCGGTCCGGCTGGCATCGAAGAACTCGGACAAGATCAAGAAGCTCGCCGAGGACAACGCCGACAAGATCACGGGCACGGTCGGGAAGGTCACCGGCAAGATCGACGAGCGGACGGGCGGCAAGCACTCCGACACGCTCCGCAAGGTCGACGACGCCGTCGACAAGGCGCTCCGCAAGGACGACGGATCTCCCCCACCGGCCGGAGCGACCGACCCGCCGCCGCCGCCGGTCTGACCGGTCTGACCGGTCAGACCGGCAGCGACAGGTTGGGGTCGGCGCCGGTGTCGAGTGGCGACGCACCCGACCGCTGCAAGGTGAACCATGCCGCGGAGGCCACCATCGCCGCGTTGTCGGTGCAGTTGGCGCGGTCGGGCAAGTAGGCGGCGAGGCCGTCGGTCTCGCAGACGTCGAGCACCGCTTCACGCAGGCGGGAGTTGGCCGCCACGCCCCCGCCGATGGAGATCCCCTTCGCGCCCACGTCGATCGCGGCCTGGCGGGTCTTGGTGACCAGCACGTCGACCACGGCCTCCTGGAACGACGCGGCCACGTCCTCGGTGGATGCGTCCGGGTTGCGGCGGACGTGGTTCACGACCGAGGTCTTCAGGCCCGAGAACGAGAAGTCATAGGGCCGGTCGGCCAGCGCCCGGGGGAAGGCGATGGCGGTCGGGTCCCCGTCCATGGCGATGCGGTCGATGACGGGCCCGCCCGGGTATCCGAGCCCGAGGTACCGCGCCACCTTGTCGTAGGCCTCGCCGGCGGCGTCGTCGATGGTGCCGCCGAGAACCGTGTACCGGCCGTGGTCCTCCCAGTGCACCAGCATCGTGTGACCGCCGGACACCAGCAGCACCACGACGGGCAGTTCGAAGGTGGGGTCCTCGAGCATGGCGGCGTACAGGTGCGCTTCGAGGTGGTTCACGGCGATGAACGGCACGTCCCACACCAGTGCGAGCGCCTTCGCAGCCGACACGCCCACCAACAGCGAACCCACGAGGCCAGGGCCGTAGGTGGCGGCCACGGCGTCGATGTCGCTGTCGGCGACTCCGGCCTGCACGATGGCTTCGGCGACGACGGGGTTGAGCATCTCGACGTGCGCACGGGACGCGATCTCGGGGACGACCCCTCCGTACCGGGCGTGCAGGTCCACCTGCGACGAGATCACCGACGACAAGGCGTTGGTGCCGTCACGGACGACGGCGGCCGCCGTCTCGTCGCACGACGTCTCGATGCCGAGGATCGTGTGGACGCCGTGGTGGTCTGGAGTGCTCATTCGTCCTCCCACACCGTGGGCGTGGGCAACGACCGCTCGATGGAGAGCAGCCGGGCCCGGTACGCCGGGGTGCCGATGTCGTTCGCCCACATGATCAGGGCGTCTTCGTTGGTGTCTGCGTAGTAGTGCTTGCGCACGCCGGCCGGGGCGAAGCCGAACCGTCGGTACAGCTCCTGGGCGCCGGCGTTCGAGGTGCGGACCTCGAGCGTCAGCGCCTCGGCCCCCTCGGCGATGGCCCGGCGGGCGAGGACCAGCAGCATGCGGGTCGCCACCTTGTGGCGGCGATGGCCCTCGGCGACGCCGACGTTGGTGATGTGACCGTCGCCCGCCACCAGCATGACGCCGGCGTAGCCGACGATGTCGACGCCGACACGCGCCACCACGTAGATCCGCGACTCCCGGTAGCGCAGCTCGGACAGGAACAGGCTCATCGACCACGGCCGCGGGTTCACGGCCTGCTCGATGCGCAGCACGCCGCGTAGGTGGCGGCGGCGCATCAGCTCGATGCGCACACGTCCATCGGCGCGATCCGGGCGCGGCCGGCGGCGCGTGGGGCGTTCCATCACCATCGTCGACGGTCCGGGCATCGCACCGTCAGCCGACCGAGTCCCGGGTGGCCCAGTTGATCTCGGCGTCCGGGGGTCGCAGGTAGAGCGGTTCGAGCGCCCACGGCTGGACGAAGTCCTCCCGCAGGGCGCGGGCATGGGCCAGCTGCACCAGCGACGCCGCGTTCGGGTAGGCGAGGAACTGCTCGGCGAGCTCGATCCGGACGAGGTTCCACTCCTCGGCGTATCGCAGGGCGCCGTCGCCGACGAGGAGGTACTCGGTGTCGGTGGCCTGGAGCTCGGCGTGGAGCTCATGCGGCGACGACACGGATGGTCCGGCGATGCGTTGCACGCCCCCGGGGGTGGGGCGGTAGCGGGCGTGGAACACCTCGCCGCGACGGGCGTCGACCACGGCCACGATCTCGCGGGTGGTGTGCCGCACCGGCCAGGCGAGCAGGTCCAGGCTGGAGATGCCGACCATGGGCACCCGCAGCGCGTGGGCCATGGCCTTGGCCGCCGCGATCCCGACCCGCAAACCGGTGAACAGGCCGGGTCCGATGTCGATCGCCACCGCGGAGATCTCGCTGAGCTCGACCCGGGCCTGCCGGCGCACGAAGTCGATGGACGGCACCAACGTCTCGGCGTGGCGCTTGCCCCGCGCCGAGTGCGCCGAAGCCAGCACACCCTCGTGGCCCCCGATGGCGCAGCCCACCTGCTGGGTGGCGGTGGTGACTCCGAGGATGAGCATCAGTCGACCTTCCAGGCGGCAATGGTCTCGCCGAGCACCCGATGGCGAGCCGACCAGCGACCACCGACGCACCGCAGTTCGAGGTGGCGCTCGTCGTCGTCGTCGCCGTAGGTGAGTCGCACCTGCAGGTAGTCGCTCGGCATGGCGGGGGCGATGGCGTCGCCCCACTCGACGAGCACGACGCCGCCGGAGTCGATCAGTTCGGACATCCCGATGTCCTGCAGCTCCGAGAAGCGTTCCAGGCGGTAGACGTCGACGTGGTGGAGCGGGATCCGGCCCTCGTAATGGCGGGCCAGCGTGAACGTCGGGCTCGTGATGGGCTCGGTGATGCCGAGCCCGGCGCCGAAGCCCTGGGCGAAGGCCGTCTTCCCGGCGCCGAGCTCGCCGGCGAGGAGGATCACGTCGCCCGAGGAGACGTGCGCCGACACCGCTCGGGCGAGGTCACGGGTGGCGTCGACGCCGGCGGTCCGGGCGCGCAGGATCACGACCGGAGACTATCGCCGCCTCACGGGACCGAACCCAGACGCCCTCAGCGATCCTCAACCCGCCAGCGAGCCGATCGATCCCGCCACCGCCGCGGTGACGAGGTTCCGCACGACGGCCAGCTCGGCGTCGACCCGTCCGGTGGCGGCCACCACGAACGCGTCGCCGTCGACGGTGGTGTGGCTGGGCGCCACAGCCCGGGCCAGGCCGTCGTGGGCGGACTGCGCACCCAGGTGGCAGCCGACCTTGTCGAGCCGGGCGTTGGTGACGACCACGCCGATGGTCGTGTTGGCGAAGGCCTCGCCCGTGGAACCGTCGATCACGGCCTCCGGCGTGGCCCCGGGTTCGCCGAACGCGTTGACGGCGACGAGCGCCGAGACCACGAGCCCGTCGGGTCCTTCGAGGGTGCGGGTCACGAGGCCACCGGGCCGGCGATGCTCGATCCCCCGCCACTTGGCCACCGTGGCGCCTGTGCCGGCGCCGACCGAGCCGACGCCGTACGGTCCGGCGTCGGCGGCATCAGCGGCCCGCCGGCCGGCGTCGGCTCCGGGACGCACCGCTCCGTCGCCGACGGCGAGGTCGAACAGCGCCATCGCCACCACGATGGGAACCACGCCGCCGGCGGTGTCGAACCCCCGACCCCGGGCCGCCAGCCAGTCCATGACGCCGTCCGCCGAAGCGAGCCCGAACGCCGATCCCCCGGTGAGCACGACGGCGTCGATGCGTCGGATCATCATCAGCGGGTCGAGCAGCGCGAACTCCCGGGTCGCGGGAGCACCGCCCCTGACCTCACCCGACGCCACCGTGCCCTCGGGGAACAGGACCACGGTGCAACCCGTGCGTGCCTCCGCATCGGTCCAGTGACCGACGGTGACGCCGTCGACGTCGGTGATCACCGCGCCGCCCGGTCGACCCGGGCGCCGATGGCGCAGACGATCTCGTAGCCGATGGTGTCGAGCAGAGCGGCCCACTCGGCGGGCGTGACGACCTCGTCGCCCTGGCCGCCGAGCAGCACCACCTCGTCGCCGACCGCGACTTCGGCACCGGGGCCGCAGTCCACCACGAACTGGTCCATGGTGACGACGCCGACGATCGGCCGGCGCTGCCCGCCGATCAGCACGTGCCCACCGACGAGTCCGAGCCGGCGGCGGACGCCGTCCGCGTACCCCACGGGGACAGTGGCGGCGACGGTGTCGCGCTCGAAGGTGTGGCGGTGCCCGTAGGACACGCGCTCCCCCGCCGACACGCACTTGGTCATCGACACCGCGCTGGTCCACCGCAGCGCCGGGCGGAGGTCCGCTCGTCCGTCGAGCGCCGGAGCGGGCGCGATCCCGTAGAGGGCGATGCCGGTACGGACCAGGTCGTAGCGGGCCCGGGGAACGGCGATGGTCGCTGCCGAGTTGGCGGCGTGGCGGATCCCGGCGTCGATTCCGGCGTCCGCCAATGCGGCGAGCACACCGTCGAACAGGTCGAGTTGGTGGTCGGTGGTGGGATCGTCGGGCTCGTCGGCCATCGCCAGGTGCGTCATGGTCCCGACCAGCCGGCAGCCGGCATGGCCGACGATCTGGTGGGCGAGACGCACGGCATCGCCGGGTTCGCAGCCGACCCGGCGCATCCCGGTGTCGACGTGGAGGTGCACGGGGACCGGCGGAGCTCCGATCTCTGCCGCCCGGTCACCGATGGCCGAGATGGTCTGCGATCGGTAGACGACCAGGTGCAGCGCCATCGCCAGGGCCGCGTCGATCTCCTCGGACCGGGGCTCGGACAGGACGAGGACGGGAGCGTCGATGCCGGCACTGCGCAGGACCCGCGCCTCGTCGACCTGGGCGACGGCCAGCCACGTCGCCCCGGCGGCCAACGCGGCCTCGGCCACCCGGACCGACCCGTGCCCGTACCCGTCGGCCTTGACCACGGCACACAGCGCCGCCGAGCCGGCCGAGGCCGCCAACACCCCGACGTTGTGTCCGACGGCGTGGAGGTCGACACGGGCGGTCGACGCGGTCACGTCAACGCGCCTGTCGGATGGCGGCGATGGCGGCGGGGACGGCATCGATCACGTCGGTGGCGATGGTGCCGGTCCGGGGCCCGAACGACCCGGCTCGGCCGTGGATGTGCGCACCGCAGGCTGCGGCATCGAGAGGACCGAGCCCTGACGCGAGCAGCGCGGCGATGATGCCGGAGAGCACGTCACCGGTGCCGGCCGTGGCGAGGCGCTCGTCTCCCGCCGTCACGATGCGGACCTCACCGTCAGGTGACGCGACGACGGTGGTGGGCCCCTTCAACAGCACGACGGCACCGGTCTCCGACGCGAGGCGGCGCACGTCGGCGATGCGGTCATCGCCGGGGCGATGGCCGGCCAGGCGCTCGAACTCGCCGTCGTGCGGCGTCAGCACCGTCGGCGCCGACCGACCGGACACGACGGTGTCGGCATCGTGGCCCAGCGCGGTGAGCCCGTCGCCGTCGACGACCACGGGCAGCGACGAGCGGGAGACCAGCATCCGCACCTGGTGACGGGTCACCATCGACGTCCCGAGGCCCGGCCCGACGACGACGGCGTGGATGCGGCCTTCGTCCTCCAGCAGCTCGTCGGCCCACCGGGTCTCGTCCACGTCGACGGCGACCGCTTCCCGGGGGCCGATGTGGCGGTCGACGCCGGGCGCGGCGATCTGGACCATGCCGGCGCCTGCCCGTTGCGCCGCCGCAGCCGCCATCGACGGTGCGCCCGGCATGCGGGGGCTCCCGCCGATGATGCGGACCGCCGCTCGCCACTTGTGCGCATCGGTGGCTCGCTCGGGGAGTGCCGCAGCGACGCCCGCATCGTTCACGAGGTGGATCGTCGACCGTCCCGTGTCGAGCCCGATGTCGGCGACGTGGATCTCGCCGGCGTACGCCGGACCGGCGCCGAGCAGCAGTCCTGGCTTGAGGGCGGCGAAGGTGACGGTGGCGTCGGCGCGCATCGGGCGACCGAGCACGGTGCCCGTGTCGCCGCGGATGCCCGACGGGATGTCGACGGCGAGCACGAGCGCCTCCCCGGGGTCCGGCGCCTCGTAGTCGCGGCTGAGTCCCGTGCCGAACGCTGCGTCGATGACGAGATCGGCGGCGGGGAGACGGCCGGGGGCGGACGTGGCGTCGAACTCGGTCACCCGGACACCGAGCCGACGCAGCCGGTCGGCGGCGACCCGGCCGTCGGCGCCGTTGTTCCCACCGCCGGCCACGACGACCACCCTCCGTCCGTAGGTGCCCCCGAGCAGGCGCACGGCACGGCGAGCGACCGCCCGTCCGGCGCGGTCGATCAGCACTGCCCCGGGGTCGGTGGCCTCGGCGTCGATGGCTTGCATCTCGGCGACGGTGACGACGGGGATCACGGCGCCGATCTTGCCACCTCCCGGCCCGGGACCGTCTCCGTCGATCCGGGGGCAGCACAGACCCGGCGCTAGCGTTCCCGAACCGCACCCCCAGCCCTCGCCGGAGCCATGACCGCACTCACCATCACCCACCAGACCTCTGTCACCGAGGACCAGATCGACCACCTCGGCCACATGAACGTGCGCTTCTACGGCGTGGCGGCCCGGGCCGCCACGGAGGCCGTGGTCGATGCCCTGGGCGGTGACGGGAGCGCGGCGGTGGCGCTCGACGTCTACACCCGCTTCTTCCGGGAGCAGCTGATCGGCGCCGACCTCGAGGTACGCAGCGGGGTCCTGGACCGGGGCGACACCCTGCGGCTCTACCACGAGCTGCGCAACGTCGACACCGACGACCTCGCCGCCAGCTTCGTGCACACCGTGACCACGACGATCGACGACGCGGCGGCGACGGATGCGGTGGCCGGCCTCGCCGAGATCCCCGAGGCGGGCCGACCCCGCAGCGTCCGCCTCGATGCCGATCTGATGGCGGCCGCGCCGACGCTCGAGGAGGTCCGGTCGATGGACCTCGCCATCCGTGCGCCCCGGGCGGTCACGGCCGAGGAGTGCGAACCCGACGGCCGCTACCGGGCCACCGACGTGCCGATGCTGGTCTGGGGCGGCGAGCCGCTCAACGGTTCGACCGGCCCGTCCCTCCACGACGGACCGAACGGCCAGAAGATCGGGTGGGCGGCGATGGAGAACCGAGTCGTGGTCGGCCGGCTGCCCGAGGTGGGCGATCGCATCCAGTCCTTCGGTGCGGCCATCGAGATCCACGACAAGGCCACGCACCGGCTGATGTGGGCCTTCGACGTCGAGCGCGGTGATCCGCTGATCGCGTTCGAGGTCGTCGATCTGGCCTTCGACACCGTGCAACGTCGTGCCGTCAGCATCCCCGACGACCTCCGGGCGATCGCCGAGGGCGTGCGGCACCCCGAGCTCGCCCCGTGGGCGGGAGCGGCACCCCGTTAGTCGAGTGCGGCCCGCAGGCCCCCCGACCGCCCGAGCTCCGGGTGGCCCACGGCAACCACCACGGCGCCGGCCGATGTAGCGGTGTGGGTGAGGCTGAGCTGCCAGGTCACCACGCCGTGGCTCGCCGCCAGGTCGAGGGCCGCCCCCCGGACGCC
This sequence comes from uncultured Acidimicrobiaceae bacterium, assembly GCA_963811245.1. Lineage (GTDB taxonomy): Bacteria > Actinomycetota > Acidimicrobiia > Acidimicrobiales > Salinilacustritrichaceae > Salinilacustrithrix. Next base: position 375,920 of record CAWEQL010000007.1, on the reverse strand, counting down.
CAGCGTTGGCTGGCCGCTCTCGGCGCGTCGCACCTCGACGTCATGGAAGCCGAAGGCACCGAGACCGACCCCCAGCGCCTTCATCACCGCCTCCTTGGCGGCGAACCGGGCGGCGTAGCGCTCGGTGGGGTCGACGGCCCGGTCGGCGTACTCGCGCTCGATCTCGGTGAACATGCGAGCGACCATCGACGGAGTGCGGGCCAGCGACGCGCGGAAGCGGTCGACGTCGACCAGGTCGATGCCCACGCCGATCACCGCCATGGCGCCGAGGGCCTCGCCGTCGGTCACGAGCGCCAGCGGTCGGCCAGCACGCTGACCGGTTGGGTCAGCAACTCGACCACAGGGATCTCGGCGAGGAGGTCGTCCCGGAACGTGGGCTCGGTCTCGGTGACGGCGTCGTGCAGCGCGGCGAGGCGCCGGCGGTAGCCCGACAGCACGCCGCGCGCCGCGGCCGCCGAGAGGTGATCGGCGAAGCGGACATGGAGCAGGGTGATCCCGATCGTCTCGCCGTCCTTGACCTCGGGGACGATGACGATCGTGCGCCCGTCGCTGCGGCCCCGGCCGGCCAGGACCATCTGGTCGGACGCCACCTGGTGCTTCGTCCCCCGCAGGACCGGGTTCGCCTCGGTGCGCAACGGCAGGTCGAGCGACAGACCGGCTCGATCGACGACGGTGATGGTGGCGCCGTCGTCGACGTGGCCCTCGATCCGGTAACGGGTGGATCCGACCACGGCATCGACCGCGGGCGAGACGTCGGCGAGAGTGCGCAGGGTGGCGTACGTGAGGCGATCACGGGCTGCGCCGGCGTCGAGGACGGCCCGGACCAGCTCCACGTCGAGCAACGACTCGTCGGTCCGGGAGATCCCGACCGTGACCGTCTTGGCCTGATGCTTGATGGCGTCGATGGGCCGGGTCAGCTCGTCGATGCCCTTGGTGAGCGCCGCGGTCAGGTCCTCGACCAGCACGGAGGGCGTACCGACCTTGCCGTGGTCGAGCTGGTAGCCGTCGAGCGGCACGGCGCCGGTGGCGTAGCGCAACAGGTTGGCGATCCGCACGGCCGTCGATGCCTCGAGGTGGCCGTCGTACCGACCGGCGCGCAGCCCGTCGAAGAAGGCGTTGACCGCCGGCCCGATCGAGCGTCGCACGAAGGCGAGGACGTGTTCGCCGCTGCGAGGACCGGCCTCGAGCGCCTGTTCGATGGCGGCTCGAACCTCGCGCAGCGGCAGGGCCTGTTCGTCGATGGCCAGCGCCGCCTCGTAGCCGAAGAGGTGACCGACCATGGTGGCGAGCACGAACGCGAGAAGGGGATGGGTCTCGGGGACGGCGAGGACGGCCAGCGCGCTGGCGAAGCGACCTTCGCCCTCGGTGGCGATGACGATCGGCGCGGCCTTGTGGGCCCGGTAGATCGCCACCTCCTTGGCCACGTCGTCGACATTCGAGCCGTGCAGGCCCGCGGCACACACCAGGATCAGCGGCTCCGAGGACAGGTCGATGTGCTTCTTGTCCTCGGTGGCATCGCAGGCGATCGACTTGTAGCAGAGCTCGGACAGCTTGATGCGCAGCTCCTCGGCGGCGATGCGGTTCGTCCCGTTGCCGACGATCGCCCAGTACCGGCGCGGCGGACACCACTGGTGCGCGGCGGCGGCGATCGCCGGGCGGGAGCCGAGGGTCCGTACCATCGCCTCGGGGAGGTCGCGCATGGCCCGCAGCAGCTCCTGGTCGGGGGCTTCGCCCCAGCCGTCGACGATGGCGAGACCGAGCAGGTAGCCGGCGGCGATCTGGGCGTAGAACGCCTTGGTCGACGGCACGGCCATCTCCACGTCCCGACCGTCGGACGTGTACAGCACGCCGTCGGCCCGGTCGGTCAGGTCGGAGCCCCGCCGATTGACGATCGCGATCACCGCAGCACCCCGCGCCCGCACGAGGTCGACGGTGCGGTTGGTGTCGGTGGTGGTCCCGGACTGGCTGATGGCCACGACGAGGGTGTCGGACATGTCGGGCCGCATCCGGAAGCCGGACAGCTCGGTGGCCGGCACGGCTTCGACCTGCACGCCCCGGCGGTCGGCGGCCTCGGTGAGGACGGCGACGAAGCCGCGGCTGGCGATGTGCGCCGTGCCCTGGCCGATGGCCAGGATCCGGGTGATGGTGCCGTCGGCCAGCCGGGTGCGGATGGCCGACGGAAGCGACGGTTCGGGGAGCACGATGTCGAGCGCACCGCCCGGCGTGCGTTCGACGAGCCGGCCCCGGAGGGTCTTGCGGAAGCTCACCGGCGACTCGGTGATCTCCTTGAGGAGGAAGTGCGGGAAGTCGCCGCGGTCGATGTCGCGCGTCGTGATCTCGGCGGTGACGACGTCGGCGTCGGAAGCCGGGAGCGGGGTGCCGTCGTAGGCAATGCGCTCGACGCCGTCGAGCGATCCGGCACGGCGACCGTCGAGGCGGACGATCTGCCCGCGACTGGCGTTCGGGCTGCCGAGGTCAGCGGGCGTCTCCCCGTCCATCCGGAGGTAGCGGTGGGTCTCCTCCACCAGCCCGTACGGCTCCGAGGCGACCACGTAGGCGTCGTCGGCGAGGCCCACGTAGAGCGCCTGGCCGGAGCCACGGAGGGCGAGGAGGATGGAGTCGGGGTCGTCGGCCACCGTGGCGGCAATGGCCACCGAACCCTCGAACGAGGCGACCGTGGCCCGGAACGCCTCCAGGTGGTCGTCGCCGGCGGTGATGCGACGGGACACCAGGGTGGGGATGACCTTGGCGTCGGTGGTGATCTCGGGCCAGATCTCGAGGCCGGTCGACGACTTCAGGTCGGCGAAGTTGTCGACATCGCCGTTGAGCGCGGCGGCCACGAAGGGGCCGGCCGAGGCACCGCCCATCTCCCACGAGTCCAGCGGGTGGGCGTTGGCCTCGGAGATGATGCCGACGCTGGCCCAGCGGGTGTGGCCGAGCACCGTCAACCGGGCGGTTTCGCGGCCGAGGGCGAGCCGGAGGAGGTCGTCGGAGGCGATGGCGCGACGCAGCACCGTCGTGTTGTCACCGAGCTCGCCGATCTCGGCGGCCGCCTTGTAGGCGAAGGCCAACTGGTCGCCGACGACCCGCACGGCGCCCGATCGCAGCAGCTCGTCCTCGGTCCGCTCGGCCAGGAGGCCCTGCACGTCGGCGTCGGTGGGGTCGAGGCCGTGATCACGCACCAGCACCAACAGGCCGGCGGAGTCGCGACCACGCACCTCGAGGCGGTCGATGGCCCGCATCGCCTGCTCGATCTGGGTCAGCCCCTCGATGGCCGCCCATCCGTCGGCCCGACCAGCGAGTCGTGCCACACCGTCGGCCGTGCCGAGGCGGTCCCGGTCGATCGCCCAGGCCGCGTCCTTGCATCGCACCGCCACCGCGTTGCGGGCCTCGGTGTCGGCGTCGGCCACGAGATCGCCGAGCCGCGCATCGAGACGGAGCAGCCCGTCGCCCAGCGTCGTCACCAGACCGCGGATCCTGCGCGGCCGCGGCGGTGTCGGTCACCAGCATGCGAACGCCCCGGGGGCCGTGCAGCGCCGCCGACACCGCCTCGAGGTCGTCAGCGGCTGCCCGCAGGTGGTGGACGGTCGGGTCCTCGATCGCCTGCTGCACCAGTTCGATGCCCCGGCGGAGCTGTTCGACCACCGATTCGCCCTCGACGTCGACACGTTCGACGGGACGCCGGAGGACCGCGATGATTCCACACATAGGAAACCAGTCTGGCGGATCACGTCGGCGATCAGACGGCTGCCGGCCGGCGATCCCGCCGGTGGCCGCCGGGCAGCCGCAGTAGCGTTCGGTCCGTGGCGACGGTGATCACCTGTGCGGGTCTCGTCAAGACCTTCGGCTCCACCCGGGCGCTCGACGGCCTGGACCTGGAGGTCGCCCCGGGCGAGGTCCACGGCTTCCTCGGCCCGAACGGGGCGGGCAAGACGGTGACGATGCGGATCGTGCTCGGCCTCCTGCGCCCCGACCGCGGCGAGGTCACCCTCCTCGGCGGCGACCCGTGGGCTGACGCCGTCGACTTGCACCGTCGTCTGGCGTACGTCCCCGGCGAGACGAACCTGTGGCCGAACCTGACCGGCGGCGAGATCATCGACATCCTCAGCGAACTACGGGGCGGCTCCGACGACGTCCGTCGCGCCGAGTTGCTCGAGCGCTTCGACCTCGACCCGACCAAGAAGGCCCGCACGTACTCCAAGGGCAACCGGCAGAAGGTCGCGCTCGTCGCGGCGTTGGCGTCCGATGCCGAGCTGCTCATCCTCGACGAACCGACGTCGGGCCTCGACCCGCTCATGGAGGCGGTGTTCCAGGACTGCATCCTCGACGCCCGCAGCGAGGGACGCACCGTCCTGCTCTCCAGCCACATCCTGGCCGAGGTCGAGAAGCTCTGCGATCGGGTGACCATCATCCGCCAGGGCCGCACCATCCAGACCGGCACGCTCGACGAGCTCCGCCACCTCACGCGGACGTCGATCTCGGTGCGGACCCGCCAGCCGGCTGACGGGCTCGCCACCCTGCCCGGGGTGCACGGCTTCCGCACCGAGGACGCCCGGGTCCGCTTCGACGTCGACAGCGACCGGCTCGACGAGGTCGTCACCGAGCTCGCGTCGCTCGGGGTCGTGTCGCTGGTGAGCCATCCGCCCACCCTCGAGGAGCTCTTCCTCCGTCACTACGGCGACGTCCGCGCCGACGCCGCCCCGCGATGATCCGGGGATGATGCCGGGATGACCTCGCTGACGGGACTGCGGCGCCTGGTCCGCCTCGTCGTGCGGCGGGATCGCATCCGGCTCTCGGTCTGGGTGCTCGGTGTGTGCGGCCTCATGCTGTCATCGGCGGCCTCGCTCCCCCCGCTGTACCCGGACCAGCGGGCCATCGACGACTACGCCCGGCTCTTCGGCGACAACCCGGCGCTGGTCGCCTTCGCCGGGCCGGGCTACGGCTTCGCTCACCCGAACATCGGCGTGATCCTGGTCAACGAGACCCAGCTCTGGACCTGCGTGGCCGTCGCCCTCATGAGCATCTTCCTGATCAACCGCCACACCCGGTCCGAGGAGGACGCCGAACGGACCGAGGTGATCCGCTCCAGCGTGGTCGGACGGCATGCACCGGTGGCGGCGGCCGTCGTCGTGGTCGGTGCGGCCAACCTGCTCATCGCCGCCATCTGCGCCGTCGGCCTGGTCGCCCTCGGCTACGCCACCATCGGCTCCCTCGCGCTCGCCGCCTCCGTCGCCGCGTGCGGGCTCACCTTCACCGCCATCACCGCCGTCGTGGCCCAGGTCGCCAGTGGGAGCCGGGCGACCCTGGGGCTCGCCAGCGTGGCGCTGGGCGTGGCGTTCGTGCTGCGGGCGCTCGGGGACATCGGGCACAACGCCTTGCGGTGGCTGTCGCCGATCGGCTGGGCGCAGAGCGTGCGGGCCTACGCCGGCGAACGCTGGTGGGCGCCGCTGCTCTGCGTGGTCTTCTCGGTCGCGGCGACCACCGGTGCCTTCTGGCTGTCGACCCGACGGGATCTCGGGTCCGGCCTGCTGCCCCAGCGCGCTGGTCCGGCTCGAGCGGCCCGGTCGTCCACCCATCCGGTGGGCCTGGCGTTCCGGCTCCAGCGCGGCTCGGTGCTCGGATGGGCGGCCGGCGTGTTCCTGGTCGGGGTCGTCTACGGGTCCATCGGTCGCGATGTCGAGGACATGATCGCCGAGAACCCCACCTACGCCGACTTCCTCGCCCAAGCCAGTGGCGCCAGCATCACCGACTCCTACTTCGCCACCAGCCTGGCGCTCATGGCCCTGCTCGCCGCCGGCTTCGGCATCGCCTCCGCCCTTCGGTTGCGGTCCGAGGAGTCGGCCGGTCGAGCCGAGACCGTGTTGGCGTCCTCCGTCAGCCGATGGCGCTGGGCGGCCAGCCACCTGGCGGTGTCCGCGGCGGGCACGGTCGTGGTGGTGGCGGCCGGCGGCCTCGGCGCTGGCCTGTCGTTCGCCGTCGTCAGCAACGACGCCGGACAGGTCGCCCGGATGGTCGGCGCATCGCTCGTGACGGTGCCGGCCGTGCTGGTCCTCGTGGGCGTCGCCGCCGCGCTGTTCGGCCTGGTTCCCCGGATCGCCGTCGTGGCCTGGGCGGCGCTGGCCGCCGCGGTGCTCGTCGACCTGTTCGGTGGACTCCTCCAGCTCCCCGACTGGTCCCGGGCCATCTCCCCGTTGCACCACGTGCCGGCGCTCCCGGCCGCACCGCTCCGGTTGCTGCCGCTGGTGGTCCTGCTCGTCATCGCCACCGGCGCCGTCGGAGCCGGATTGGTCGCCTTCCGCGAACGAGACCTGCGGACGGGGTGAGCCGGCGCCGACGTCAGGCAGTGATGCGGCGGACGGCGTCAGCCAGGTCGTCGGCGACACGCTGCGCGAGCTCGTGCGTCGGTGCCTCGACCATGACCCGGACCAGGGGCTCGGTGCCGGACAAGCGGACGAGGACCCGCCCGTCGTCACCCAACCGGAGTTCGGCATCGGCGATCTCGCCGGCGAGCTCGTCGAGGATGGCCGGCCGGCGGGCCGAGATCCGCACGTTCACGAGCACTTGGGGCAGCGAGGTCATCGCCTCGGCGGCCAGCTCGGCGAGCGACCGGCGCCGACGGGCCATCACGTCGAGCACCGAGAGGGCCGAGAGCAGGCCGTCGCCGGTGGTGGCGATGTCGGTCTGGATGATGTGGCCGGACTGCTCGCCGCCGATGACGGCGCCGGTCCGGGCGAGCGCCTCCAGCACGTAGCGGTCGCCCACGTCGGTTTCCACGACCGTGATGCCGTGTCGGGCCATCCCGTGGCGGAACCCGAGGTTCGACATGACGGTGGCCACGACCGTGTCGTGGGGCAGCAGACCCCGCTCGCGACGGTCGATCGCCAGCACGGCCAGGAGGTGGTCGCCGTCGACGACCGCACCCCGACCGTCGACCGCGACCAGCCGGTCGGCGTCACCGTCGAGCGCGAGGCCGACGTCGGCGCCGGCGTCGAGGACGGCGGCCGCCAGCACGTCCGGGGCGGTGGAGCCGGCGCCGTCGTTGATGTTGCGCCCGTCCGGTTCGGCGTGGAGGACGGTGACGGTCGCGGCGGTGCGCCGGAGGATGTCCGGGGCCACGGTCGAGCCGGCTCCGTGGGCGCAGTCGAGCACGACCGACAGCCCCTGGAACGATCGGCCGTCGACCGCGCCGAGCAGCGTCTCCCGGTAGGCCCGGTGGTGCTCGTCGGCACCATCGGCGGGGCCGACGACCCCCACGGCCGCCCCCGACGGACGAGCTGCCCCATCCGCAGCGTCGGTCTCGGCGGGCCCGATTCGCCCAGCCCCGACGAGGGTGTCCAGCACCGCTTCGAGACGGGCCTCGACCTCGTCGCTCAGCTTGCGCCCGCCGGGAGCGAACAGCTTGATGCCGTTGTCCTCGAAGGGGTTGTGTGACGCCGAGATCATGGCCCCCGGCACGTCGAGGCGCGCCGAGGCGTGGGCGACCATCGGGGTGGGCACGACACCGAGGCTGATGGTGTCGACCCCCTCGGACGCGAACCCGGCCGCCAACGCCGCCTCCAACATCGCGCCCGACCGGCGGGGGTCGCGTCCGATGACGACCTGCCGGTGCTGCGCGCCGGCCAGCACACGCGCCGAAGCTCGCCCTACGGCGAGGGCGAGCTCCGGGGTCAGTTCCGTGTTGGCGACGCCTCGGACGCCGTCGGTGCCGAACTTCAGCATGGGCTGATGGCGATCGGCGCCGGACGGATCAGCGCTTCGAGTACTGCGGCGCCTTGCGGGCCTTCTTGAGGCCGTACTTCTTGGATTCCTTCTTCCGCGGGTCGCGGCGCAGGAGCCCTTCGTGCTTCAGTTCGCCACGGCGCTCGGGATCGAGCTCGGCGAGCGCACGGGCGAGGCCGAGGCTGAGGGCACCGGCCTGGCCGATGACCCCGCCACCCTCGATGCCGGCGTCGACGTCGTAGTGCTCCGTCGCCTCGGCGACGGTGAGCGGGGCGAGGGCGAGGCTGCGCTGCGCCTCGGTCGGGAAGTAGACGGCGACGTCCTTGCCGTTGATCGTCACGTTGCCGGAGCCGGGACGGAGCCGAACGCGGGCCACGGCCCGCTTGCGACGACCGGTGGCCTGGATGAGGGGCTTGGTGCTCACGTCTGTTCCTCTAACTCACCCGCGCCTTGGCGCGAGGATCGATCTCGAGTTCCTTGGGCTGCTGCGCGGCGTGCGGATGCGTCGGGCCGGCGTACACCTTCAACTTGGTCAGCATCTGGGCGCCCAGCCGGTTCTTCGGCAGCATGCCCTTGATGGTGCGGCGGACCGCTTCGGCCGGCTTGCGGTCGAGCGCTTCCCGGTAGCTCATCGACTTGATGCCGCCGGGGAACCCGGAGTGGCGGTAGACGACCTTCTTGTCGGCCTTGCCAGAGGTCAGCACCACCTTGTCGGCGTTGACGACGATCACGTGATCGCCGCTGTCGAGGTTCGGGGCGAACGTCGGCTTGTGCTTGCCGCGCAACACCCGAGCGACCTCGGTGGCGAGGCGGCCGAGGACCATGCCCTCGGCGTCGATGACCCACCACTCGCGGGTGATCTCGCTGGCTTTCGGTGAATACGTGCGCACGGGTGCGACCTGACTTTCGATGCGGGGCTTGCGGGGGCGCGAAGGGCCCCAGGCACGATCGTCAAATCTACGTGCGGGCCGCCCCGACCTGCAACCCGGCCGGGAGGCGCGGCCCGGCGTAGGTTTGCAGCCGATGTCCGCACCTCCTCGCCTGACGGCGTTCTCGCACGGCGCCGGCTGAGCGTGCAAGCTCGCCCCAGGCGAGCTGGCGCACGTCGTGCGTCGTGTAGCACCTCCCGGTGATCCGAACCTCCTGGTCGGGGCGCTGACCGGCGACGATGCCGCCGTGTGGCGCCTCACGGATGAGCGCGCCCTCGTGCTGACCGCCGACTTCATCACCCCGGTGGTCGACGACGCCCGGACCTGGGGCCGCATCGCGGCGGCCAACGCCGTTTCGGACGTGTACGCCATGGGTGGGACGCCGCTGCTCGCCCTGAACCTCGTGGGATGGAACGTCGACGAGCTCCCGACGGAGCTGCTGGGAGACGTGTTGGAGGGCGGCTCGCAGATCGCCGCACAGGCCGGGTTCGTGGTGGCCGGCGGGCACACGGTCGACGACCCGGAGCCCAAGTACGGGATGGCCGTGGTCGGCGAGGTCCATCCCGATCGCATCCTCACCAACGCCGGGCTGCGTCCGGGAGACGTGTTGGTGCTGACCAAGCCGTTGGGCATCGGCATCGCCACCACGGCCATCAAGGCCGATCGCTGCCCCGAGGAGCTGGCGGTCGCCGCCGTGGCGTCCATGACGCGCCTCAACGCCGACGCCGCCGAGGCGGCCCGGGCTGCCGGCGCCACCGGGTGCACCGACATCACCGGTTTCGGACTCCTCGGCCACCTGGGCCGCATGGCCGAGGAGTCGGGCGTCGACGTGTCGATCGACGTGTCGGCCGTGCCGGTGCTCGACGGCGTGCGCGAGCTGCTCGCCGAGGCGGTCGTTCCCGGCGGTTCCCGACGCAACCTCGACCACGTGCGCCCCCGCCTCGACCTCGGTCCCCACGACGAGGCCACGGCCCTCCTGCTGGCCGACGCCCAGACCAGCGGCGGCCTGCTCTTCGGCGCCGCCGACGCCGGCGCCGCGGCCACCGCCGTCGCTGCGCTGGCGGCGTCGGGCCACACGGTGGCCGTGATCGGCACCGTCGACGGGCCCGGCTCCGGCACCATGCACCTCCGCTGACCCCACCCGCCGTCCGTTCTGGCCATACAACGTTCGGTCCGCAACCGCACGATGTGGTGCCAGAACGGGGATGGGGGGGCGGTGTGTCAGTACGAGACGTGCCAGAGGCTGAGGCCGTGGGGCGGGGCGACGGGCCCAGCGGCGCCGCGGTCGCGGGCGGCGATGACCCCGGTGAGCTCGCCGGCGGAGTGTTTGCCCAGGCCCACGTCGACGAGGGTGCCGACGATGGAGCGGACCATCTGGTGGCAGAACGACGATGCCTCGATCCAGAACCACAGCGTGTCGGCGTCCACGATCTCCCAGCGCGGCTTCGTGCACGTCACGGACCGTGGACAGCGGCTGACCGTCGGCCCCAGTGGCCTTGCGGCAGAAGGAGGCGAAGTCGTGGGTGCCGATGAGCGGATCACACGCCAGGCGCAGGCGGTACAGGTCGAGCGGCGACTTCACCCACCAGGCGGTGCGCTCGCTGAACGGGTCGGGCACGGACGAGCTGCGGACCGTGTACCGGTAGCGCCGGCTGCGGGCGTCGAAGCGGGACGAGAACCCGTCGGCCACGACCTCGGGTTCGCGCACGGCGATGGCGGGACCGCACAGCGAGTTCACCGCCCGCACCAGCCACTCGAGATCGACGCCGGCGGCGGTGGCGAAGTCGACCACCTGGCCGTGGGCGTGGACACCGGCGTCCGTGCGACCGGCGCAGGTGAGTTGGATCTGGTGGCGCAGCACCCGTTCGAGGGCCTCGACGAGGGTGCCGCCGACCGTCGCCACGCCGGGATTGGGGGCGAAGCCGTGGAAGCGCGTGCCCTCGTAGGACACGGTCATCCGGACGCGAGCCAGCGGCGGCGCCGGGGCCGCGTCGAGTTCCTCGGGATCGAACAACGTCGGCGTGCGCATCGCCGGACTGCGCCGACGCCGGGTCAGGAACCAGCCGGCGCCGCGGAGCGGACCGCCACGCGCAAGCTCCTAGACGAGCTCGATACGGGCCATCGGCGCGTTGTCGCCGTGGCGGGGACCGAGCTTGAGGATGCGGGTGTAGCCACCGGGACGGTCGACGTAGCGGGGCCCGACCTCGGTCGATGAGCTTGTGGGCCATCTCCTCGTCACGCAGGAAGGCGACGACCTGGCGGTGGTTGTGCAGGCCGCCCTTCTTCGCCTTGGTGATGAGCTTCTCGGCCACGGGACGGATCGCCTTGGCCTTGGCCTCGGTGGTCACGATGGACTCCGCGGCGACGAGGCTGGCGACCAGGTTGCCGAACATGGCCTTCTGGTGAGCGGCGCTCCCGCCGAATCGCTTGCCCTTGCGGGGACGTGCTGGCATCTCGGTCTCCGTGTTCGTTTCTGTCGATGCGGCGGTCAGCCGCGGACGCGCAGCGAGAGGCCGCGCTCGTCCAGCTTCTCGACGACCTCGTCGAGGGACTTCTGGCCGAAGTTGGTGATGGCCAGGAGGTCGTCTTCGGTCTTGTTGAGCAGCTCGCCGATGGTGTTGACCTGCGCTCGCTTGAGGCAGTTGCGGGGTCGCTCGGAGAGCTCGAGGTCCTCGATGGGCTGGTCGAGGTCCGACGGGCCGGAGCCCACCGCCACCACCTCGCCGAGCTCGAGGCCCTGGGGCTCGTCGCTCATGTCGGCGACCAGGCCGACGAGCGAGCGGAGGGTGTCGCCGGCCGAGGCGAGGGCGTCGGCGGGGCTGATCGAACCGTCGGTCTGGATGTCGATGACCAGACGGTCGTAGTTGGTGTCCTGCTCGACGCGGGTGGGCTCGACCGAGAAGGTGGCCTTGCGGACCGGCGAGAAGATGGAGTCGACCGGGATGACCCCGATGGTCTCGCTCGACTTGTTGCGGTCGGCGGTGACGTAGCCACGGCCCTGCGCGACGGTGACGTCGATGGCGAGGCGGCCGTCGCCGTTCATGGTGGCGATGTGCAGCTCGGGGTTGAGGATCTCGACGTCGGAGCTGGTCTGAAGGTCGGCGGCGGTCACCTCGGCGGGGCCCTTGACGTCGAGGCGCAGGGTCACGGGCTCGTCGCTGTGGCAGACGACGACGAGGTCCTTGAGGTTCAAGATGATGTCGGTGACGTCCTCGACGACGCCGCCGATGGTGTCGAACTCGTGGAGGGCTTCGTCGAAGCGGACCTGGGTGATGGCCGCGCCGGGGATCGACGAGAGCAGCATGCGGCGCAGCGAGTTGCCGAGGGTGTGGCCGAAGCCGGGCTCGAGCGGGCTGATGGCGAACCGCTGACGGTTGGCCTCTTCGTCGCCGAGCGGCTCGACGGTGGGGCGTTGGATGACCAGCATGGAGAGGAGTACCTCGTCGGTCGGATGTGGTGCGGGAAGGGAGGGCGGGGTGGTGCAGGTGGGGCGACGTCGACGCGTCACTTCGAGTACAGCTCGACGATGAGCTGCTCTCGGACGGGCACGTCGATCTGCTCGCGCTCGGGGTAGGCCGCGCACGGTGACGGCGAAGCCGTCGTCGCCCGTCTCGAGCCAGCCGGGCGCCTGACGGTCGAGGACGTCGCGGTTCCACTGGACGGTGACCATGTCGCGGCTCTTGGCCCGCAGCGACACGACGTCGCCCTTGCGGACGCGGTAGCTGGGGATGGTGACCCGGCGGCCGTTGACGTTGATGTGGCCGTGGCTGACGAACTGGCGGGCCTGGGCCCGGGTGGCGGCGAAGCCGGCCCGGTACACGACGTTGTCGAGGCGGAGCTCGAGCATCTGGAGCATGATCTCGCCGGTGACGCCCTTTCGGCGGTTCGCCTCCTCGTAGAGGTTGCGGAACTGCTTCTCGGAGAGGCCGTAGGAGAAGCGGGCCTTCTGCTTCTCCTGGAGCTGCAGCAGGTACTCGGAGGGCTGGCCGCGACGGCGGCCGCGGCCGTGCTCGCCCGGCGGGTACGGGCGCCGATCGAGGGCGCGGGTTTCGCCCTTGGTGCCGAAGATGTTGATGCCGAGACGGCGGGCGACGCGGGCCCGGGGGCCGGTGTAACGAGACATGTCAGGAAACCTCAGGTCGGCGCCGCTTGGGAGGGCGGCAGCCGTTGTGCGGGACCGGGGTGACGTCCTTGATGCCGGAGACCTCGATGCCGGCGTTCTGGATCGAGCGGATGGCGGTCTCGCGGCCGGAGCCGGGGCCCTTGACCTGGACCTCGACCTTGCGGACACCGTGCTCCATGGCGCCGCGGGCGGCCTTCTCGGCGGCCATCTGGGCCGCGAACGGCGTGGACTTGCGGGAGCCCTTGAAGCCGACGTTGCCGGCCGACGCCCACGACAGCACGTTGCCGCCGTGGTCGGTGATGGCGACGATCGTGTTGTTGAACGACGACTTGATGTGGGCGATGCCCACGTCGACGTTCTTGCGTTCGCGCTTGCGGGGCCGACGGCCGCCGGGTGCTGGCTTCGCCATTACTTCTTGACCTTCTTCTTGCCGGCGACGGTCTTCTTCGGGCCCTTGCGGGTGCGAGCGTTGGTGTGGGTGCGCTGGCCCCGGACGGGCAGGCCCTTGCGGTGACGGACGCCCTGGTAGCAGCCGATCTCGATCTTGCGCTTGATGTTCTGCTGCACCTCGCGGCGCAGGTCACCCTCGACCTTGAGGTGCTCGTCGATCCAGTCGCGGATCTTGGCCACCTCGGAGTCGGTCAGGTCGCGGACCCGGGTGCTCGGGTCGATGCCGACCTCGTCGCAGATGCGGGCGGCCGTGGTGTTCCCGATGCCGAAGATGTAGGTGAGGGAGATCACCAGCCGCTTCTCGCGGGGAATGTCGACGCCTGGGATACGTGCCATCGGTTCTTGCTGTGCTCCTGTTCGGGCCTTCAGCCCTGGCGCTGCTTGTGACGGGGGTTGGTGCAGAGCACCATGACGCGACCGTGCCGGCGGATCACCTTGCACTTCTCGCACATCTTCTTGACACTCGGTCGTACCTTCATCGTGATTCTCTGCTCATCCAGGGGACGGGGTGGGTCGGCGCTCAGCGGTACCGGTACGTGATCCGGCCCCGGCTGAGGTCGTACGGGGTGAGCTCGACCTGCACGCGGTCGCCGGGGAGGATGCGGATGTAGTGCATGCGCATCTTCCCGGAGATGTGGGCCAGGACCTGGTGGCCGTTCTCGAGTTCGACCCTGAACATGGCGTTCGGGAGGCTCTCGAGGACCGTGCCTTCGAGGACGATCGCGTCTTCCTTGGGCTTTGCCAGCGTGCTACTCCCCCGGGCGACGGGCGGACATGGGAACGGCGACCAACAGACGACAGGCGCGCCTGCGTCAGGGCCGAAGTGAAAGCTTATGGGAGCGGGCACACGCCTGCCAACCTGACGAGGCCGGCAGGGGTCCGATCACCCCCCATTCTGGCCCAGGACGACGGCCGAACGGTGGATTTCGACCCGCGATCCTGCGAACAGGTCCGGCGAATCAGGTCCTGGGAATCAGGGACGGGTCAGGATCTCGGGGCCGTCGTCGGTGACGGCGATGGTGTGCTCCCAGTGGGCGCCGACGGCGCCGTCGACGGTGACCACGGTCCAGCCGTCGTCGAGCTCGGCCACCGCGGGGTCGCCGGCCACCACCATGGGCTCGACGGCCAGCACCATCCCGGCCGCGCAGGCGCCGGCCGCGGCCCGGGCTGCCGTGGTTGGGCACGTCGGGCGCCTCGTGCATGGCCCGGCCGATGCCGTGGCCGGTGTAGTCACGAAGGACGGCGTAGCCCGCCGGCGCCACGGTGGACTCCACGGCGTGGCCGATGTCGCCGATGGTGTGGCCCTCGATCATGGTGTCGATGGCGGCTTCGAGCGACCGCCGCGTGGTCTCGATCAGGGCCTCGTCGTCCGGGCTGATCCGGCCCACGCCCATCGTGAAGGCGGCGTCGCCGTGCCAGCCGTCGACGATCGCCCCGCAGTCGATCGAGACGATGTCGCCCTCCTCGAGGACCCGCGCGCCGGGGATGCCGTGGACGATCTCGTCGTTGACGCTGGCGCAGATCACCGCCGGGAAGCCGTGGTAGCCGAGGAAGTTCGACTGCGCCCCCCGCCGCTCGAGCACCGCTCGGGCGGCCCGGTCGAGGTCGAGCGTGGTGACGCCGGGACGGGTGACGGATCGGCACGCCTCGTGCATCTCGGCGACCACCCGCCCGGCCCGGCGCATGACCGCGATCTCGTCGGACGAGCGACGAGTCACCATGGTCGGCTCAGGCCCGGGCCTTCTCGATGGCCGCGGATCAGTCGGGCCGTGACCTCGTCGGCCTCGCCGTCGCCGTCGACGACCATGAGCAGGTCGCGGCTGCGGTACCAATCGACGAGGGGCGCGGTCTCCTCCTCGTAGAGGTCGAGACGCCGGCTGATGGCCTCCTCGGTGTCGTCGTCGCGCTGGATCACCTCGCCCCCGCAGTGGTCGCAGACCCAGTTGTGCTTGGGCGGCGCCTCCGTGGAGTAGTTGGCGCCGCAGTCGGCGCAGACCCGCCGGCTGGCGAGCCGTTCGAGCACCACGTCGGTGGGGACATCGAGGTCGATGACCATGTCGAGCGGCTTGTCGGCCGTGATGGCGGCGAGCGACTCGGCCTGCTCCTCGGTGCGGGGGAAGCCGTCGAGGATGTAGCCCCGGTTGCGGGTGTCGTCCTTGAGCAGTCGCTCCTCGACGATGCCGATGATGATGTCGTCGGGCAGCAGCTCGCCGGCGGACATGTACTCCTTGGCCTTCTGCCCGAACGCCGTGCCCTCCTTGACGGCGGCCCGCAACATGTCGCCGGTGGAGATGTGCGGCACGACGAAGTGGCGCGAGAGGCGGGTGCACTGGGTGCCCTTGCCGGCGCCCTGGCGGCCGAGCATCACGAGTCGTGCGCCGGGAATCATGGTGCGGGAACCCTATCGGCCGGGTTTCGCCCCGTCGAAAGCAGGACGACCCCGAACCTGTGGGATTCAGTTCAGGAAGCCCTCGTAGTTGCGCATCATCAGCTGGCTGTCGATCTGCTTCATCGTCTCGAGCATCACGCCCACCGCGATGAGCACCGAGATCCCGCCGAAGGGGAAGTTGTTGATGTTCGCGGTGGCCAGCAGGATCGACGGGAGCAGGGCGATCATGGCCACGAACAGCGCCCCGGGCAGCGTGATCCGGGACAGGATCCGCCCCAGGTAGCGCTCGGTCTGGGGGCCGGGCCGGATGCCGGGGATGTAGCCGCCCTGCTTGCGGATCGTGTCGGCCTGCTGGGCCGGATCGAACTGGATGGCGGTGTAGAAGTAGGCGAACCCGATGATCAGCAGGCCGTACACCAGGATGTACACGAGCGAGTCGGGCTGGACCAGGTTGTTGTTGACCCAGTCCTGCACGCTGACCGACCAGCTCTGGTCGGCCGGGAGGATCTGGGTCAGCAGCAGCGGCAGGTACAGCACCGACGAGGCGAAGATGACCGGGATCACGCCCGACTGGTTCACCTTGAGCGGGATGTAGGTGGACTGGCCGCCGGTCATGCGGTTGCCGACGACCCGCTTGGAGAACTGCACCGGGATGCGGCGCTGGCCCAGCTCGACGAAGACGATGGCGACCATGATGCCGACGGCGAGGACGAGCAGCGGGAGCAGCAGGCCCACGCCGCGCTCGGCGTTGATCTGGGCGCCGGCGACCGGGAACCGCGAGACCACCGAGGCGAAGATCAGCAGCGACATCCCGTTGCCGATGCCCCGCTGGGTGATGAGCTCGCCCATCCACATGAGCAGCGCCGTGCCGGCGGTGAGGGTGAGCACCACGATCAGGATGCGGCCGGTGTTGAAGTTGGCGTCACCGCCGAACAGGTCGACACCGAGGTCGGGGCCCCGGCGGCTGCCGAGCAGGCCCCCGCCACCGTTGTGGAACAAGAAGGCGAGGCCGGTGGACTGCAGCAGCGCGATGGCCACCGTGAGGTACCGGGTCCACTGGGTGATCTTGCGTTGGCCGACCGCACCCTGCTGCTGCCACTGCTCGAGCCGCGGGATCACCACGGTCAGGATCTGCATGATGATCGAGCTCGTGATGTACGGCATGATCCCCAGCGCGAACAGCGCGAACTGGGTCAACGCGCCACCGGAGAACAGGGTCAGGAAGCCGAGCACGCCGGCACCCTGTTGGGCCTGGTCCTTCAGGTTCTGCACGGCGTCGAGGTCGATGCCCGGCGCGGGGATGGCAGAACCGGCCCGGTACAGGGCGAGGACGAAGATGACGAAGAGCAACTTGTTGCGCAGATCGGGGATCGACGCGACGCGGCTCAGGGACTTCAGACTCTGGAACACCGATTCCTCCTCGTCAGCACGCACCGCCCGGGGGCGGCAACGCGGAGACGATCAGCGGTTCGTGAACTGGTTGCCGTTGGCCGGCGGACGCCGGTCGCCCCAGGGGAGGGGAAGCGTTTCGACAGTACCGCCCGCAGCGGTGATGGCCGCTTCGGCCGACTCCGAGAACTTGTGGGCCTTGACCGTCATGGCGCTGGACAGCTCGCCGCGACCGAGGATCTTCACGAGGGCGTTCTTGCGCACCAGGCCCTTGGCATGGAGCGCCTCGGGGGTGACCTCGTCGAGACCGGCCTCGGCCAGCGTGTCGAGGTTGATGGCCTGGTACTCGACGCGGAACGGGTTGTTGAACCCGCGCCGCTTCGGGACCCGCATGTAGAGCGGCATCTGGCCACCCTCGAAACCGATGCGGACCGTGTTGCGCGCCTTCTGACCCTTGGTGCCGCGGCCGGCGGTCTTGCCGCCCTTGCCGCCGACGCCACGGCCGACGCGCTTGCGGCCGCGGTTGGAGCCGTCGGCCGGCTTGAGGTCGTGGATCTTGTACATCAGGACTCTCCGCGAGCGTTGGAGTCGGATTCCTCGACCGTGATGAGGTGCGGGACCCGGGCGATCATGCCGCGGATCTCGGGACGGTCGGGAAGGGTGTTGGACCGGCCGATGCGGCCGAGACCGAGCGCCCGCAGCGTGCCGCGGTGCTTGGGCTTGGAGCCGATGGCCGACTTGACCTGGGTGACGATCAGCTGCGATTCGCTCATGAACCTGCTCCAGAGGGCACGGCGCCGGAGCGGCCGCGGATCTTCTCGGATTCGTTGTAGGCGTCGAGCAGGCCCTTGGGAACGAACGTGTCGGCGGGGATGCCGCGCAGGCGGGCGATCTCGTCGGGCCGGCGCTGGGACTTCAGGCCGTTGATGGTGGCCCGGGCCACGTTGATGTGGTTGGCGGAGCCGAGCGACTTGCACAGCACGTCGTGGACGCCGGCCTCCTCCAGGATGATGCGGGCGGCACCGCCGGCGATGACGCCGGTACCGGGGGCGGCCGGCTTGAGCATGACCCGACCTGCGCCCAGCTCACCCACGACGGGATGGACGATGGTGTCGCCGGCGAGGGGGACCTCGAACAGGTTGCGGCGGGCCTCCTCGGTGCCCTTCTGGATGGCGAGGGGCACCTCCTTGGCCTTGCCGTAGCCGAGACCGACCCGGCCGTTGCCGTCGCCGATCACCACGAGCGCGGTGAAGCTGAAGCGACGACCGCCCTTGACGACCTTGGCGACGCGGTTGATGTTGATGACCCGCGACTCGCGCAGGGTGGTGTCGCCCGACTGGCGGGGGTTGCTCTGCGGCTCGTCACGACGACCGCGGTTGGATCCGTTTGCCATGTGCGTATCAGTCCTCTGGGTTCCGGCGACTAGAAGTCGAGTCCGGCTTCGCGGGCAGCGTCGGCGAGGGCCTTGACCCGGCCGTGGTAGCGGTTGCCACCCCGGTCGAACACGACCTTGGTGACGCCGGCGGCCTTGGCCCGCTCGGCGGCGAGAGCGCCGACCTTCTTCGCTGCTTCGATGTTGCCGCCGTAGTCGGCGAAGTCCTTCTCGTGGGTGGACGCAGCCGCCAGCGTGACGCCGGCGATGTCGTCGATCACCTGGGCAACGATGTGCTTGCTCGAGCGGAAGACCGCCAGGCGGGGACGCTGGGGGCTGCCCTCCACCTTCTTGCGGACCCGGCGATGGCGCCGGTCGCGGCCCACCTGCTTCTTCTTGGCCATGGAGCTCATCACTTGCCTGCCTTTCCGGCTTTCCTCACCACGTGCTCGCCGACGTAGCGCACGCCCTTGCCCTTGTAGGGCTCGGGCTTGCGGAAGTCCCGGATCTCGGCGGCGACCTGGCCGACCTGCTGCTTGTCGATGCCGCGGATGGTGATCGACGTGGGCGACGGGACCTCGAAGCGGATGCCGGCGGGAGCGGCATAGGAGATGGGGTGGCTGTAGCCGAGGGCCAGCTCGAGACGGTCGTCGCCCTGCGCCGTGGCGCGGTAGCCGACGCCGATGATCTCGAGCGACTTCGAGAACTCGTTGGTGACGCCTTCGACCATGTTGGCGACCAGCGCCCGGACCAAGCCGTGCAGGGCCCGGTTGGTGCGCGTGTCGTCAGGGCGCTCGACGAGGAGCGTGTCGCCGTCCTGGCGAACGGTGATGTCGCCAGGGACGGTCTGGGTGAGGGTGCCCTTGGGGCCCTTCACCGTGATCTCGTCGTCCGAGGTGGTGACCTCGACACCGGAGGGAACGGGGATCGGTGCTTTTCCGACGCGTGACATCGTCGCTCCTACCAGACGTAGCAGAGGATCTCGCCGCCGACGTGGCGCCGGCGAGCCTCCCGGTCGGTCATGAGACCCTGCGAGGTGGACAGCACGGCGACACCGAGGCCGCCGAGCACGCGCGGGATCTCGCCGGACTTCTTGTACACCCGCAGGCCGGGCTTGGAGACCCGCTTGATGCCCGAGATGGTGCGCTCGCGCTCGGGCGAGTACTTCATGTCGATTGCCAGCATCTTGCCGGGCTTGCCGGGCCGGTCGAGGGTCTTGAAGTCCTCGATGTAGCCCTCGGCCTTCAGCAGGCCCGCCAGGGCCTCCTTCAGCTTCGAGGACGGCATGACGACGTCGTCGTGCTTGGCGATGTTGGCGTTGCGGACACGCGTGAGCATGTCGGCGATGGGATCGGTCATCGTCATGGGTTCACCTCACCAGCTCGCCTTGGTCACACCGGGGAGCTCCCCGTTGTGCGCCATGTCGCGGAAGCAGATCCGGCACAGGCCGAACTTGCGGAACACCGCGCGCGGACGTCCGCACCGGCGGCATCGCGTGTAGCCCCGCACCTTGTACTTGGGCTTGGCGTTGGCTTTGTTGATCAGCGCTTTCTTGGCCACTGGCTCAACGATCCTTTCGGAAGGGGAAGCCGAAGGCATCGAGCAGTGCCTTGCCCTCGGCGTCGGTCCGGGCGGTGGTGACGATGGTGATGTCCATCCCTCGGATGGAGTCGACGGCGTCGTAGTCGATCTCTGGGAAGATGAGCTGTTCGGTGACACCGAACGTGTAGTTGCCGTGGCCGTCGAAGCTCCGGGAGTTGAGACCCCGGAAGTCACGGATGCGGGGAATGGCCACCGAGATCAAGCGGTCGAAGAACTCGTACATGCGATCGCCGCGGAAGGTGACCTTGGCGCCGATGGCATTGCCCTCACGGAGCTTGAAGCTGGCGATCGACTTCTTGGCCCGGGTGACGATCGGCTTCTGGCCGGTGATCAGGGCCAGGTCGCTGCTGGGCGCCCTCGAGCAGCGACGCCTGGTTGAGCGGCGTCGCCGACGCCCATGTTCACGACGATCTTGTCGAGCTTGGGCACCATCATGACGTTGGGCAGCTCGAGGGAGTCCTTGAGCTGGGCCCGGAGGGTCTCGTCGTAGCGGGCCCTCATGCGGGGCCGCGTGGAGCCCTCGTGGTGACGGCCATCAGTCGAGGTCCTTTCCGCACTTCTTGCACACCCGCACCTTGGTGCCGTCGGTGTCGAAGCGGTAGCCGACACGGGTGGGGCCGCAGTCGTCGCAGACGATGGCGACGTTGGAGACCGGCAGCGGCATGTCCTTGTCGATGATGCCGCCCTGCATCGTCGCCGAGCGCGGCTTCTGGTGCTTCTTGGCGATGTTGACGCCCTCGACGATGACCTTGCGGACCTCGGGCAGCGCGGTGAGGACCTCACCCTGCTTGCCCCGGTCCTTGCCGGTCAGCACCTGGACGCGGTCGCCCTTGCGGATCTTCATGTGTTGGTCTTGTTGGAGGTCGGGGCCATGTCAGAGCACCTCGGGGGCCAGCGAGACGATGCGCATGAACTTGGCGTCGCGCAGCTCGCGGCCGACGGGGCCGAAGATGCGGGTGCCGCGCGGCTGGCGCTGGTCGTTGATCAAGACGGCGGCGTTCTCGTCGAAGCGGATGTAGCTGCCGTCCGGACGGCGCCGTTCCTTCTTGGTCCGGACGACGACGCACTTGACGACGTCGCCCTTCTTGACGGCGGCGCCGGGAAGGGCGTCCTTGACGGTGGCGACGAAGACGTCACCGATGCCGGCGTAGCGCCGCTTGGAGCCGCCGAGCACCTTGATGCACAGCACCTCCTTGGCGCCGCTGTTGTCGGCGACACGAAGTCGTGATTCCTGCTGGATCATCGCGGCTCTCCTACTTCGCTCGCTCGAGGATCTCGACCAGCCGCCAACGCTTGGACTTGGACAGCGGTCGGGTCTCCATGATGCGGACGCGGTCGCCCTCGCGGGCGTCGTTGGTCTCGTCGTGGACGTAGAACTTCGTGCTGCGCGCCATGGTCTTGCCGTAGCGCGGGTGGGGCTTGCGCGACTCGACGGCGACCACGACGGTCTTGTCCATGGCGGTGGAGGTCACGATCCCGTCGCGCAGCTTGCGGGCGGCGCGCTCGGTGGTTGGGGTCTCTGCCATCACTTCTCCCCTTCGGGGCTGGTGCCGGCCATGGCCTCGGCGGCGGCGATCTCACGGGTGCGGGTCTCGGTCAGGCAACGGGCGATCTCCCGCTTGACCTGTGCGATCCGCGCCGTGTTGGTGAGCTGGCCGGTGGCGTTCTGGAACCGGAGGTTGAACAGTTCCTCACGGGCCTCGGCCAGCCGGGCGACGAGCGACGAGTCGTCGAGGTCGCGGACGATGTTGTCGGGCATGGCTACAGCGCCTCCTCGCGGGTGACGAAGCGGGCCCGGATCGGGAGCTTCTGGATGGCGCGGTCGATGGCCTCCCGGGCGAGGTCCTCGTCGGGGTAGGACAGCTCGAAGAGGATCCGGCCGGGGCGCACGACGGCGACCCAGGACTCGACGTTGCCCTTGCCGGAGCCCATGCGGGTCTCGGCCGGCTTCTGCGTGACGGGCTTGTCCGGGAAGATGTTGATCCACACCTTGCCGCCACGACGCGTCTTGCGGGTCATGGCGATACGGGCGGCCTCGATCTGGCGGGCGGTGATCCATCCCGGCTCGAGCGCCTGGATGCCGTACTCGCCGAACGACACGGTGGTGCCGCCCTTGGCCTGGCCGCGGGTGCGGCCACGGTGGGTCTTGCGGTGCTTGACCTTCTTGGGCATCAGCATGACGGGGCTCCTCAGTCCTGATCCCGGAAGTGCGGCGTCTCGTGCCGGTCCTTGGTCTGACGCTCGATCTCTTCTTCCTCGGCGAGGAGGCGCTCGAGCTCGGGATCGGCTTCCTTGATCAGCGGTTCGGTCTCGCGCCCTCGGAGCCCTCGTCGGTGACGGTGGTGCCGTCGGGGGTCTCGTCGGCCTCGGCTGCGGCGCGACGGGCGGCCGAGGACACGACCGGCTTGGCCGGCCCGCCCGAGGTCTCGCCGACGGCCATGGCCGCCTCGCGGTTGATCTTGTCGTCGAAGGCGGCCTTGTAGGGCAGGATCTCGCCCTTGTAGATCCACACCTTGACGCCGATGCGACCGGCCGTGGTCTTGGCCTCACGGAAGCCGTAGTCGATGTCGGCACGCAGGGTGTGCAGCGGGACCCGACCCTCGCGGTACCACTCGGTGCGGGCCATCTCGGCGCCGCCGAGGCGGCCCGAGCACTGGACCCGGATGCCGAGGGCGCCGGCCTTCTGGGCCGACTGCACGGCACGCTTCATGGCCCGCCGGAAGGCGACGCGGCCGGCGAGCTGGTCGGCGACACCCTGGGCGATGAGGGCGGCGTCGAGCTCGGGCTGCTTGATCTCGATGACGTTCAGCTGCACCTTGGGGTTGCCGCTGATCTTGGTCAGACCGCCGCGGAGGCGGTCGGCCTCCGAGCCCTTGCGGCCGATGACGATGCCGGGGCGAGCAGTGTGCACGTCGACGCGCAGCTTCTCGCGGGTCCGCTCGATCTCGACCCGGCTGATCGCGGCGTGCGGCAGCTCGGTCATGAGGTAGTCGCGGATCTTCCAGTCCTCGATGACGAAGTCCTTGTACTCCTCGCGATCGGCGAACCAGCGGCTCTTCCACTCGGTGGTGATGCCGAGGCGGAAGCCGTACGGATGGATCTTCTGGCCCATCAGCTCGCACTTCCTTCGTCGTCCGACTTGTCGGCGCGGTCCTCGGAAGTGCCCGTTGGCACGGAGCCTGCGTCCGCGTCGTCGCTGACCGCCTCGCTGGCGCTCGGCTCGGGGCTGTCTGCGGCATCTTTCACTGCGTCGTCATCCTCTTGGAGTGCTTCGGTCTCTTCGGCGATCTCGGCGGTGGCATCCACAGCGCCGGCCTCGTCGGCGGCCTCGGCCACGTCGGTCTCGGTGGACGGGGTCTCGGTGGACTCGGTCTCGGCCAGCGTGGCCTCGGCGGTGGCGACCGCCTCGGCGTTCTGGTCGACGATCGCTTCGTCCTCCGCCGACTCGGCGGCGTCAGCGGCCTGCTGGCTCTTGGCCACACGCTCCGACCGCGACGCGGCCTCCTGGCCCCGGCGCCGGGCGGCCCGGCTGCCCGGGATCGCCTCTCGCTTGGCCTGCTGGACGGCGAGCATGGATGCCGGCATCGGGCTCACGATGATCGTGATGTGGCAGGTGCGCTTGCGGATGCGGGTGGCACGACCACGGGCCCGGGGACGCCAGCGGTACATCGTGCGGCCCTCGTCGGCGTAGCACGCCGAGATGAAGAGGGTCTCGGGGTCGATCTGGTCGTTGTGCTCGGCGTTGGCCACGGCCGAGTCGAGGCACTTGCCGATGACCTCGGCGGCGCGACGCTCGGTGTAGGCGAGAACGTCGCTGGCCTCGTCGATGGACTTGTTGCGGATGAGGTCGAGCACGACACGGGCCTTGGTGGCCGACATGCGGACGTTCTTGGCCTGGGCGCGGGTGCCCGGACGCTCGTTGGTCTTGGTGGCGGTCATCGCCGACCCCTCGCGGACTTCTCCATGCCGGCGTGGAACTTGAACACCTTGGTGGGCGCGAACTCGCCCAGCTTGTGGCCGACCATCGCCTCGGTGACGTAGACGGGCACGTGCTTGCGGCCGTCGTGGACAGCGATGGTGTGGCCGACCATGTCGGGGATGATGGTGGACCGGCGAGACCAGGTCTTGATGACCTTCTTCTCGCCCTTCTCGTTCAGGTCGTCGACCTTCTTGAGCAGGTGGTCGTCGACGAACGGACCCTTCTTGAGTGAACGGGGCATCGGGGCTCCTATCGCCGCGAGCCGCGGGTACGGCGGCGACGGACGATCATGTCGTTGGACTTCTTCTTCTTGTCGCGGGTGCGACCCTCGGGCTTGCCCCAGGGCGAGACCGGGTGACGGCCACCGGAGGTCTTGCCCTCGCCACCACCGTGAGGGTGGTCGACGGGGTTCATGACCACACCGCGGGACTGCGGGCGCACGCCCTTCCAGCGGTTGCGGCCGGCCTTGCCGATCTTGACCAGGTCGGCCTCGGCGAAGCCGACCTCGCCGACGGTGGCGCGGCAGTCGATCGGGACCCGGCGCATCTCCGAGGACGGCAGGCGCAGCGTGGCGTGCGTGCCCTCCTTGGCGACGAGCTGGATGGAGGTACCGGCGGACCGGCCCATCTTGCCGCCGCCGCCGGGCTTGAGCTCGACGTTGTGGACGACGGTACCGACGGGGATGTAGCGCAGCTCCATGGCGTTGCCGGGCCGGATCTCCGCGCCCTGGCCGCTCATGAGGCGGTCGCCGACGGCGACGCCCTTGGGGGCGATGATGTACGACTTCGTGCCGTCGACGTAGTGGAGCAGCACGATGCGGCAGTTGCGGTTGGGGTCGTACTCGATGGCCACGACCTTGGCCTCGACCCCGTCCTTGGTGCGGCGGAAGTCGACGACGCGGTAGCGCTGCTTGTGGCCGCCACCACGGTGGCGAGACGTCATCCGGCCGGCGCTGTTGCGACCACCGGTGCTCGTCTTCTTGGCCAGCAGCGACTTCTCCGGGGTCGACTTGGTGACCTCCGAGAAATCCGACACCGTCTGGAACCGACGGGCGGGGCTGGACGGCTTGCGCTTGCGGACCGGCATGATCAGACCCCTTCGAACAGGTCGATCGAGTCATCGCCGTGAACGGTGACGATGGCTCGTTTGGTGGTCGGGCGGGCCGAGAAGGCACCGGTGCGGCGATTGCGCATCCGCTTGCCCTTGCGGTTGAGGGTGTTCACCTTCACCACCCGGACGTTGAAGATCTCCTCGACGGCCTTGCGGATCTCGGTCCGGTTGGCGTCGGGGTGGACGCGGAACGTGTAGACGTTCCGCTCGATCAGGTCGTAGCTCTTCTCGGAGACGATGGGCTCGATGAGTACGGATCGGACGTCCATCAGGACGCGACCTCCTCGGTGGCGGGGGCGGCACCTCGGCAGCGTGGCTTCCGTGAAGACGAGCCAGTCGCTGACCAGTACGTCGTAGGTGTTGAGCTCGCCCGGCTGGCACACGTGCACGTTGGGCAGGTTGGCGAGGCTCTTGGTGGTGGCGACGTCCTCGCGGGCGACCACGGCGAGCACGCGACCGGTGGCACCGAGCGTCTCGATGGCCACGCGGGCGGTCTTGGTGCTGGGAGCGGAGAGGCCCCAGCTGTCGAGCACGATGATGCGCTCGGAGGTGTAGCGGTCCGACAGCGCCGAGCGCAGGGCCAGCTTCACCATCTTCTTGGGGGTGCGCTGGGCGTAGGAACGGGGCTTCGGGCCGAGGGCCACGCCGCCGCCACGCCAGTGCGGGGCACGGATGGAGCCCTGACGGGCCCGGCCGGTGCCCTTCTGCTTCCACGGCTTGGCGCCACCGCCGCGCACTTCGGCGCGGGTCTTGGTGGACTGCGTGCCGGCGCGCTTGGCCGCCAGCTGGGCGGTGACCACCTGGTGCATCACCGGGACGTTCGGCTCGATGCCGAAGATGTCGTCGGCCAGGTCGGCGGAACCGACCTTCTTGCCGGTGACGTCGACCACGTCGATGGAGGGCATCAGCTCGCACCCTTCTGCGCAGTGGTGCCGACGGCGACCTTGGCCGCGTTGCGGATCAGCACCGTGGACTTCTTGGGACCGGGCACCGACCCGCGGATCAGCACGAGCTCGCGCTCGGCGTCGGCCTCGACCACGGTCAGGTTCATGGTGGTGACCTTCTCGCCACCCATGCGGC
This sequence comes from uncultured Acidimicrobiaceae bacterium, assembly GCA_963811245.1. Lineage (GTDB taxonomy): Bacteria > Actinomycetota > Acidimicrobiia > Acidimicrobiales > Salinilacustritrichaceae > Salinilacustrithrix. The sequence continues at coordinate 349,778 of CAWEQL010000007.1, read as the reverse complement.
CCGACATCTTCTGGCCCCGGAACACACGGGCCGGTGTGGCGCAGGCCCCGATGGCGCCCGGCTTGCGGTGGATGCGATGCGCACCGTGGCTGGCCGGACCGCCGCTGAAGCCGTGGCGCTTCATGGTGCCGGCAAAGCCCTTGCCCTTGGACACGCCGGTGATGTCGACGAGCTCGCCGGCATCGAAGATGTCGGCGGCGAGGGTCTGACCGACCTCGTATCCGCTGACGTCCTCGAGACGGAGCTCGACGAGGCGTTCACCGGCGTCGACGCCGGAGGCGGTGAAGTGACCGGCCTCGGGCATGGTCAGCTTCCGTGGGTCGCGGTGACCGAAGGTGACCTGCAGGGCGCTGTACCCATCTCGCTCGGGCGTCTTGATCTGGACGACGCGACAAGGCTGGACGCGCAGGACCGTCACGGGGACGACGGTGCCGTCCTCATCCCAGACCTGTGTCATGCCCACCTTGGTGGCGACGATCGATTTCGTGGCCATAGCGGCGTGTCCTCTTCACGCGAACGCTCCGAAGGGCACGTGGGCCCAACGGAGCGCTGGTTCGGTTGTGCCGCACGGTTCCCGATCGAGTGGGACCAGGCCTGTGCGGGCCTCGATTGAAAGCAAGCTGCACCCTGGCCGTACGGGCCGGGGGCACGAAGGAGACACGATAGCGGGATCGGACCGGAACGTCCAATGCGCTCCGACCTCCACCGCAGGAGGCCTCGACCCCAACGATAGGGGGCATTCGGGCCGATCGTCACCGCTTCGTCACGATTCGTCATCCGGCCGACACGCCAGCTCCATGTCGACCCGGTCTGATGGCGACGTGCCCTCCACCCCAGCCGACCGCCACCTGTGCCTCGACGGTGCGCCCATCGACCACGTCGAGTGGGACGCCGGCCCGGTCCAGGACGACTTCGACGCTGCTGCCATGGAGGCCGCCATCCTCGAGGCCCGCCTCCGGACGTTCCGGGTGCTGGCCGACCTCGACGCCGCCTGAATCCGACGCGGCGCAGCCGGGGGGCGTCCGGCGCCGGTCGTTGCGGCCGGCGCCGGTCCGGGCGGGCAGGATGGCGCCGTGCGCCTCGTCGCCATCGATCTCGCCGGGCACGACCCCGAACTGGTGGCCGACCGGTGCTGGCAGGCCGGTGCCGCCGGGCTGTGGGAGGTCGACCACACCACGCTTCGGGTCGGCGTGGAGGACGCCGACGCCGGCGCGCTCCTCGCGGCCCTGGGCGATCTGGGACCGGTCGACGTCACCGAGGTCGAGCACGTCGAACTGGCCGGCCGGGGCTCGACGATCGAGGTGGCGGGCGGGCCGGTCGAGCTGTGGGTGCCGGCCACGATCTTCGGTGACGGGACGCACCCGACCACGGCCTGCTGCCTCGCCGCGCTCCCCGACGTCGTGGCGGTGGGCGCCTCCGTGCTCGACGTGGGATGCGGTGCCGGGGCGCTGTCGATCGGCGCGGCCCTCCTCGGGGGGCGGGTGACCGCCATCGACATCGACGCCGCGGCTGTGCGGACCACGGCGGACAACGCCGTGCGCAACGGCGTGGCCATCGAGGCATCGCCGCACCTGCTGGGCGACATCGACCGCCGCTACGACGTCGTGCTCGCCAACCTGACGTCGGGGTCGCTCGTCCCGCTGGTGGACGACCTGGTGCGCTGCACCGCTGACGGCGGCACCCTCGTGGTGTCCGGGTTGCTCGAGGACCAATGGCCGGTCGTCCGCGCCGCGGCCGGCGGGACGGTACGTGACGTGCGCGTCGTCGACGGCTGGGTGACCGCGGTCATCGACCGCTGACCAGACCCCCGTCAGGGCCGCCGGTCAGGCGGTCTGGATCTTGATCTCGATGTCGACGCCGGCCGGGAGCTCGATCCGCTGGAGCGAATCAACCGTCTTCGGCGTCGGCTCGAGGATGTCGATGAGCCGCTTGTGGATCCGCATCTCGAAGTGCTCGCGGCTGTCCTTGTCCTTGTGCGGCGAGCGGATGACGGTGAAGCGGTGCTTCTCGGTGGGCAGGGGAATCGGGCCCCGAACGATGGCCTGCGTGCGCAGGACGGTCTCGACGATCTTGCGGGTGGAGGTGTCGATGACCTCGTGGTCGTACGCCTTCAGGCGAATGCGGATCTTCTGCTTGTCAGCCATGGCGGTACGACCTGGACCTTCTCGTTTTGAGCTCGATTGTCAACGTGCTGCCCGACGCGACGGAGGCGCCGGCACCGAGTGGGAAACCCTACCCGGCACCGGCGCCTCCGCCAATTCGCTCGACCTCATCGCGAGGTCGGGGTGCTCACTTCAGGATCTTGGTGACCCGGCCCGCACCAACCGTCCGACCACCCTCACGAATCGCGAACCGCAACCCCTCATCCATCGCGATCGGATTGATCAACTCCACCGTCATGTCCGTGTTGTCACCCGGCATGCACATCTCCGTCCCCTCCGGCAACTCCACCGTCCCCGTGATATCCGTCGTCCGGAAGAAGAACTGCGGCCGATAGTTGCTGAAGAACGGCTTGTGACGACCACCCTCATCCTTGGTCAACACATACACCGTCGCCTCGAAGCTCGTATGCGGCGTGATCGAACCCGGCTTGCACAACACCTGACCCCGCTCCACCGCATCCTTGTCGATCCCCCGGATCAACGCACCGATGTTGTCACCAGCCTGACCCTGATCCAACAACTTCCGGAACATCTCCACACCCGTACACGTCGTCTTCTGCGTGTCCCGGATCCCCACGATCTCCAACTCATCACCCACATGCACCATGCCCTGCTCCACCTTGCCCGTCACCACCGTCCCACGACCCGTGATCGAGAACACATCCTCGATCGGCATCAAGAACGGCTTGTCCAGATCACGCTCCGGCTCCGGGATGTACTCATCCACCGCCGCCATCAACGCCATCACCTGATCACCCGCCGCCTCATCACCCTCCAACGCCTTCAACGCCGACACCGGCACCACCGGCGCATCATCACCATCGAACTCCTGATCCGACAACAGCTCCCGAACCTCCATCTCCACCAGCTCGAGCAGCTCCTCGTCATCGACCATGTCGACCTTGTTCAACGCCACCACGATCGCCGGCACCCCCACCTGACGCGCCAACAACACATGCTCACGCGTCTGAGGCATCGGACCATCCGTGGCCGCCACCACCAGAATCGCCCCATCCACCTGCGCCGCACCCGTGATCATGTTCTTGATGTAATCCGCATGCCCCGGCATATCCACATGCGCGTAATGACGATTCGCCGTCTCGTACTCCACATGCGCCACATTGATCGTGATCCCCCGCTCACGCTCCTCCGGCGCCTTGTCGATCATGTCGAACGCCGTCGCCGTGTTCGCCCCACCAACACGCTCCGCCAACACCCGCGAAATCGCCGCCGTCAGAGTCGTCTTCCCATGATCGATATGACCCATCGTCCCAATGTTCACATGGGGCTTGGACCGATCGAACTTCTCCTTGGCCATGGTGGCGCCTCTTTCTTTCCTGGTTGCTTCAGATTGGGTTGGTACTACGACTGAGAAATGCTGTGATGCCCGACGAATGCGGAAGCATTCGTCAGGAAACCGGGATCCCCAAGGGGATCGGGGGATTCACTCGCCCCGGATGCGCTTGATGATCTCTTCCTGCACGTTGGCCGGGCACTGCTGGTACGAGTCGAACTGCATCGTGTACTGGGCCCGGCCCTGGGTCTTGGAGCGGAGGTCGCCGACGTAGCCGAACATCTCCGACAGCGGGACCTGGGCGTCGATGACCTGGGCACCGCCGCGCTGGCTCATGCCGCCGACCTGACCGCGACGGGAGTTGAGGTCGCCGATGACGTCGCCCATGTAGTCCTCGGGCGTGACGACCTCGACCTTCATGATGGGCTCGAGGATGACGGGCTTGGCCTTGCGGGCCGCTTCCTTGAACGCCATCGTGCCGGCGATCTTGAACGCCATCTCCGAGGAGTCGACGTCGTGGTACTTGCCGTCGGTGAGGATGGCGCGGATGTCGACGGTCGGGTACCCGGCGAGGACACCGGCGTCGAGGCTGGACTGGATGCCGGCGTCGACGGAGGGGATGTACTCCTTCGGGATGCGACCACCGCTGATCTGGTCGACGAACTCGTAGCCGCCGCCGGGCCCGGTGGGCTCGAGGGTGATCTGCACCTCGGCGTACTGGCCGGAGCCACCCGTCTGCTTCTTGTGGGTGTAGGTGACCTTCTCGACCGTCTGGGTGATGGTCTCGCGGTAGGCGACCTGGGGCTTGCCGACGCTGGCGTCGACACGGAACTCGCGGAGCATGCGGTCGACGAGCACCTCGAGGTGCAGCTCGCCCATGCCGCCGATGATGACCTGGCCGGTCTCCTCGTCGGTGCGCACGCTGAAGGTCGGGTCCTCCTCGGCGAGCGACTGGAGGGCCTTGCCCATCTTCTCCTGGTCGGCCTTGGTCTTGGGCTCGACGGCGACGTGGATCACCGGCGCCGGGAACTCGAGCGACTCGAGCACGATCGGGTGATCGGGGTCGCAGAGGGTGTCACCGGTCTTGGTGTTCTTCATGCCGATGCCGGCCACGATCTCGCCGGAGAAGATGCGCTCGCGGTCCTCGCGGGTGTTGGCGTGCATCTGCAGGAGGCGGCCGAGCCGCTCCTTGTTGCCGGAGCGGACGTTGAGGACCTGGTCGCCCTTCTCGAGCGTGCCCGAGTACACCCGCAGGAACGTGAGCTTGCCGACGTGGGGGTCGGTCATGATCTTGAACGCGAGGGCGGAGAAGGGCTCCTCGTCGGTCAGGTCACGGGTGAGCTTTTCGTCTTCCTTGACCGTCATGCCGTTGACCGGCGGGAGGTCGGCCGGGCTGGGCAGGTACTTGATGACGGCGTCGAGCAGGGGCTGGACGCCCTTGTTCTTGAACGCCGTGCCGAGCAGCACCGGCACGATCTCGTTGGCGATGGTGGCCTTGCGGATGCCGGCCTCGAGCTCCTCGACGGAGATCTCCTCGTCCTCGAGGAACTTCATCATGAGCTCCTCGTCGGCGGAGGCGACGGTCTCGATGAGCTCGGCCCGCCACTCGGCGGCCTTGTCCTTCAAGTCGTCGGGGATCTCGACCTCGTCCCACCTGGCGCCGAGATCCTCGCTGTGCCAGATCAGCGCCTTCATGTTGATGAGGTCGACCACGCCGGCGAAGTCGCCCTCGTAGCCGATGGGCAGCTGCAGGACGGCGGTGTTGGCGCGGAGGCGCTCCTTGATGGAGTCGAGCGCGTCGTAGAAGTTGGCGCCGAGGCGGTCCATCTTGTTGACGAAGCACATGCGGGGCACGCCGTACTTGTTGGCCTGGCCCCACACCGTCTCGGTCTGCGGCTCGACGCCGGCGACGCCGTCGAAGACGGCGACCGCGCCGTCGAGGACACGCAGCGAGCGCTCGACCTCGACGGTGAAGTCGACGTGGCCGGGCGTGTCGATGATGTTGATGGTGTGGTCCTTCCACATGCAGGTGGTGGCGGCGGAGGTGATGGTGATCCCCCGCTCCTGCTCCTGCTCCATCCAGTCCATCGTGGCGCCGCCCTCGTGGACCTCGCCGATCTTGTAGTTGCGGCCGGTGTAGTAGAGGATCCGCTCGGTCGTGGTCGTCTTGCCGGCGTCGATGTGCGCCATGATCCCGATGTTGCGGAACTTGTCGATGGGGTTGCTTCGCTTCTCAGACATGTGGGGGCTCTCAGATGAAGACGACCGGGCCGTTTCCTCGGAGGTGAGGGCGACCCGGTCGTTCCGGGCCACGGCCCGTTGGGATGAGTACGGGCGGGGCTACCAGCGGTAGTGAGCGAAGGCCTTGTTCGACTCGGCCATCTTGTGCATGTCCTCACGCCGCTTGACGGAGGCACCGAGACCGTTGGACGCGTCCAGGATCTCGTTGGCGAGCCGCTCGGCCATGGACCGCTCGCGACGAGCGCGGGCGAAGGTGACGATCCAGCGGATGGCGAGGGTGTTGGCCCGGCGGGGCCTCACCTCGACGGGCACCTGGTAGGTGGCACCACCGACACGACGGCTCTTGACCTCGAGCTGCGGCTTCACGTTCTCGATGGCGCGCTTGAGGGTGGACAGCGGCTCGGCGCCGGTCTTGGTCTCGACGGTGGCCATGGCGGTGTTCATGATCCGCTCGGCGGTGGAGCGCTTGCCCGAGAGCAGGATCTTGTTGGTCAGCTGCGTGACGAGCGTCGAGTCGTAGACGGCGTCCGGCTTGATCTCGCGCCGCGGCGCGGGTCCCTTACGAGGCATTACGCATCCTTCTTCGCGCCGTAGCGGCTACGGGCCTGCTTGCGGTCACGGACGCCCGACGTGTCGAGCGTGCCGCGGATGATCTTGTAGCGGACGCCCGGGACGTCCTTCACGCGGCCACCACGCACGAGCACGATGGAGTGCTCCTGGAGGTTGTGGCCCTCGCCGGGGATGTAGGCCGTGACCTCGATGCCCGAGGTGAGACGGACACGGGCCACCTTGCGCAGCGCCGAGTTCGGCTTCTTGGGCGTCACGGTGAACACACGCGTGCAGACACCTCGGCGCTGGGGTGCGCCCTTGAGCGCCGGCGTCTTCGCCTTGGTCATCTTGGACTGCCGGCCCTTGCGGACCAGCTGCTGAATCGTGGGCACGTGTGTCCTCTTGCAGATGCGGATGTTCGGTACGATCGGTGTCACGGGCTGCCGAAGGGCGCGCATGACCGACGGGCCATGCTATGGGTGGTGCCTGGGGTGACACAACCCGGGAGACCACTGCCGGCGCCGTGTCAGCATGCGAGCATGACCGAGACCGCCACCACGCTCGCCGTCGACCGAGGGGTCGCCACCATCGTGCTGGCCCGCCCCGAGAAGCGCAACGCGCTGTCGGCCGAGCTCGTCGACTCCCTCGGCGACCACCTCCACGCCGCCATCGACGACGAGGAGGTCCGTGTGGTCGTGCTGACCAACCAGGGGTCCGTGTTCTGCGCCGGTGCCGACCTGCAATCCGACGGTTCAGCCCGGCCCCGGTACTCCCTCGAACAGATCCTGTCGACGATCCTCGCGTCGCCGAAGCCGGTGATCGGGCGCATCGCCGGACACTGCATGGGGGGCGGCGTCGGCCTGGCGGCAGCGTGCGACATCTCGGTGATCGTCGACGATGCCCTCGTGGGCTTCACCGAGGTCCGCATCGGCGTCGCTCCCGCCATCATCTCGGTCGTCTGCCTGCCCAAGATGCGCCGGGCCGACGCCTCCGAGCTGTTCCTGTCCGGCGAGCGGGTGTCGGCCGCCCGGGCCGTGGAGGTCGGGCTCCTGAACCGGGTCGTCGCCGCAGGCGATCTCGACGACGCCGTCGAGGAGGTCGTCACCAAGGTGGTGGCCGGCGGGCCCCGGGCGCTGGCGGCAGCGAAGCGCCTGGTGCACGAGGTCCCGGGGCAGGACGCTGCCGCGGCGTTCGCCTGGACGGCCGAGCTGTCGGCCGAGCTGTTCGCCGCCGACGAGGCCGCGGCCGGCATTGCCGCCTGGCGGGACAAGACCGCGGCCCCCTGGGTCCCCTGACGCCAGCGGCGGGTCGAACAGGGAGGCGGGCCCACACCCGGCCCCGGACGCGCCGGTGCCCCGCCGTTCGGCGGGGCACCGACCCGTTCGGTCGACGATGGACCTAGCCGGTGGGGAGGTCGACGACGTCGGCGCTGGTCTGCGAGTCGAACTCACTGGCCAGCATCGCGGCGGCGTCGCCTTCCTCGGCATCGGACGACCAGCCCTCCATCTGGCGGTACTCCGGCGCGTTGGTCTCCACGTCGCGGTAGTCGCCGTGGCCGGTACCGGCCGGGATGAGCTTGCCGATGATGATGTTCTCCTTGAGGCCGACGAGACCGTCGGACTTGGACTCGATCGCCGCTTCGGTGAGCACACGGGTCGTCTCCTGGAAGGAGGCGGCCGACAGCCACGAGTCGGTCGACAGCGAGGCCTTGGTGATGCCCATGATCTCGTCACGGGCCTCGGCCGGGGTCTTGCCCTCGAGGATGAGCTGCTTGTTGACCTCGGTGTACTTGCGCCGGTCGATGCGCTCACCGGGCAGGAACGGCGAGTCGCCGGATTCGTTGATGTGGACCCGGCGCGTCATCTGGCGCACGATCAGCTCGATGTGCTTGTCGTGGATCGACACGCCCTGGTCTCGGTACACCTTCTGGATCTCGTCGACCAGGTACGTCTGCGTGTGGCGCAGGCCCTTGATCTCGAGCAGCTCCTTGGGATCGCGGGGGCCCTCGACGATGGCGTCGCCGGCCCGGATCTCCTGGCCCTCGGTGACCTCGATGCGGGCACCGACGGGGATGGCGAAGCTGGCTTCCTCGCCGTCGTCGGTGACCACGAGGACCGTCTTGCCTCGGCCCTCGTCCTCGAGGATCCGCACCACGCCGGACACGGTCGACAGCGTCGCCTTGCCCTTCGGGGAGCGGGCCTCGAACAGCTCGACCACGCGGGGAAGACCGCCGGCGATGTCGCCACCGCTGCCGGCCACACCACCGGTGTGGAAGGTCCGCATCGTCAGCTGCGTGCCGGGCTCGCCGATGGACTGGGCGGCGATCACGCCGACCGCCTCGCCGCGCTCGATGGCGCGGCCGGTGGCCAGCGACATGCCGTAGGCCAGGCCGGAGATGCCCTGCTCGGAGTCGTCGGTGAGCGGTGACAGCACCCGCACGCGGGTCACGCCCTCGTCGGCGACGATCTGGTTCATCATCTCCATGGTGACCATGACGCCACGTTCGAACGTGGTGGCGCCTTCTTCCGACGACCCGGCCAGGGTGATGTCCTCGGCGAGGACACGGCCCAGCAGCTTGGTCTCCATGTAGTAGCGACGGCCGGCCTGGTCGGGCAGGACGTTCTCGATCCAGATGGACCGCACCGGGGAACCGGTGCGCTCGGCCCGGTCGAAGGGGTCGTCGTCGTTGACGATGAGCTCCTGTGCCACGTCGACGAGGCGCCGGGTCAGGTAGCCGGAGTCGGCGGTCCGCAGCGCGGTGTCGACGAGGCCCTTCCGGGCGCCCGGCGTGGCGATGTAGTACTCGAGCATGTCGAGTCCCTCGCGGAAGTTCGACTTGATCGGGCGGGGGATCATGTCACCACGGGGGTTGGCCACCAGGCCTCGCATGCCCGCGATCTGGCGGACCTGCATCATGTTCCCTCGGGCACCCGAGCCGACCATCATGTCGATCGGGTTGAAGCGCTCGGCCTTGAGGCCGATCTCCATCTCGGCGCGCACCTCCTCGGTGGCGTTGGTCCAGATCTCGACCTCCTTCTGGCGCCGCTCACCGTCGGTGATGATGCCCCGCCGGAACTGGGTCTCGACCTTGTCGGCCTCGGCCTCGTAGCGGTCGAGGATGTCGCGCTTGCCCTCGGGGGTCTTGACGTCGTCGATGGAGATCGTCACCCCGGAACGCATGGCGTACCGGAAGCACAGGTCCTTGATGGCGTCGAGCGCCTCGGCCACCTCGGCCTTCGAGTAGTTCTTGGCCAGCTCGTCGACGATGGCCGACAGCTCCCGCTTCGAGACACGCTCGTTGAGGAACTCGTACCGCTCGGGCAGTGCCTCGTTGAACAGCACCCGGCCGGGCGTCGTGGTGATCCAGTTCGCCTTGCCGTCCTCGGTGCGACCGAGGCGGTACTGGATCTTGGCGTGGAGCGCCACGGCACCGGCCTCGTAGGCCCGCTGCACGGTGTCGACGTCGCCGAAGGCGCGCCCCTCACCGAGCTCGCCGTCGACCAGCGACGTGAGGTAGTACGCACCGATCACCATGTCCTGGGTCGGCGTGACGAGCGGGCGCCCGTTGGCCGGCGACAGGATGTTGTTGGCCGACAGCATGAGCACCCGGGCCTCGGCCTGGGCCTCGGCGGACAGGGGCAGGTGCACGGCCATCTGGTCGCCGTCGAAGTCGGCGTTGAACGCCGTGCACACCAACGGGTGGATCTGGATGGCCTTGCCCTCGACGAGCACGGGCTCGAAGGCCTGGATGCCGAGGCGGTGCAGCGTGGGCGCCCGGTTCAGCATGACCGGGTGCTCCTTGATGACCTCCTCGAGGACGTCCCAGACCTGCGGGCGACGACGCTCGACCATGCGCTTGGCCGACTTGATGTTCTGGGCCAACTCACGGTCGACGAGCGCCTTCATGACGAAGGGCTTGAACAGCTCGAGCGCCATCAGCTTGGGCAGGCCGCACTGGTGCAGGCGCAGCGTGGGGCCGACCACGATGACCGAACGACCCGAGTAGTCGACGCGCTTGCCGAGCAGGTTCTGGCGGAACCGGCCCTGCTTGCCCTTCAACATGTCGGACAGCGACTTGAGGGCGCGGTTGCCCGGCCCGGTGACGGGACGGCCGCGGCGGCCGTTGTCGAACAGGGCGTCGACGGCCTCCTGGAGCATGCGCTTTTCGTTGTTCACGATGATCTCGGGGGCACCGAGGTCGAGCAGGCGCTTCAGGCGGTTGTTGCGGTTGATGACCCGGCGGTACAGGTCGTTGAGGTCGGAGGTGGCGAAGCGACCGCCGTCGAGCTGGACCATCGGGCGCAGCTCCGGCGGGATCACCGGCACCACCTCGAGGATCATGGCGCGGGGGTCGTTGACCCGCTTGCCGTGCTCGTCACGCCGGTTGAAGGCGGCGACGATCTTGAGCCGCTTGATGGCCTTCTGCTTGCGCTGCTGGCTGAGCGGCTTCTGGCCCTCGGGCGGGTTGATGTTGGCCTGGAGCTGGATCTCCTCCTCGTCGAAGTCGATCCGGTCGATCAGGCGGGCCAGGGCATCGGCACCCATGCCGCCCTCGAAGTAGTCGCTGTAGCGATCGGTCAGCTCGCGCCACAGCATCTCGTCTTCGATGATCTTGCGCGAGTGCAGGTCCTTGAGCTCGTCGAAGGAGCGCTGGAGCAGGTCCAGCTCGCCCTCGTACTGCTCGCGGATGATGGCGACGTCCTTCTCGGCGGCCTTGGTACGGCTCTTGATCTCGGAGTCCTTGGCGCCTTCGTCCTCGAGCGCCTTGACCTCGCCCTCGAGCTCCTCGTAACGCTCGGCGATCTCGAGCTCGCGCTCCTTCTCGATGGCCTCGCGCTCGGCGGAGAGCTCGGTTTCGATGTTGGGCAGGTCATCGTGCAGCTTGTCGTGGTCGACCCAGGTGACCAGGTTGGCCGCGAAGTAGATGACCTTCTCGAGCTGCTTGGCCTTGAGCTCCTCACGGGCCTCGGTGCCCGACAGGAGATAGGCGAGCCACGACCGGGTGCCGCGCAGGTACCAGATGTGGACCACGGGCGCGGCGAGCTCGATGTGGCCCATGCGCTCGCGGCGGACCTTGGACCGGGTCACCTCGACGCCGCAGCGCTCACAGATGATCCCCTTGAACCGCACCCGCTTGTACTTGCCACAGGCGCACTCGAAGTCCTTGGTCGGGCCGAAGATCTTCTCGCAGAAGAGGCCGTCCTTCTCGGGCTTGAGCGTGCGGTAGTTGATGGTCTCGGGCTTCTTGACCTCGCCGTTGGACCACATGCGGATGGACTCCGCCGTGGCCAGACCGATGCGGAGCTGATCGAAGTTGTTGACGTCGAGCACTTGGTGCGTCCTCTATCCGTTTCGAATGTCTTGCCGTTGTGACGTGCGCCTCAGGGGGTGACCGCGGTGGCGGTCAGATCCGTTGCCTCCGGCGTTCGTCTTCTTCGTCGGTGCCCTTCTCGGGGCGGGACAGGTCGATGCCCAGCTCCTCGGTGGTGCGGTACAGGTCCTCGTCGAGCTCGCGCATCTCGATCTCCTCGCCGGACTTGGCCAGGACCTCGACGTTGAGGCACAGGGCCTGCATCTCCTTGATGAGCACCTTGAAGGACTCGGGGATGCCGGGCTCGGGGATGTTCTCGCCCTTGACGATGGCCTCGTAGACCTTCACGCGGCCGAGCACGTCGTCGGACTTGATGGTGAGCAGCTCCTGCAGGCAGTAGGCGGAGCCGTAGGCCTCGAGGGCCCACACCTCCATCTCGCCGAAGCGCTGGCCACCGAACTGGGCCTTGCCGCCCAGGGGCTGCTGGGTGATCATCGAGTACGGGCCGGTGGACCGGGCGTGGATCTTGTCGTCCACCAGGTGGTGGAGCTTCAGGATGTACACGTAGCCGGTGGTGATCGGGTTGTCGTAGGCCTCGCCGGTGCGACCGTTGTAGAGGGTCTGCTTGCCGTCGCGACCGATCAACCGGGTGCCGTCGGGCGTCTCGGGATGGATGTTCTCGAGGATCTTCTGGATCGTCGGGTGCTTGCCGGCGTCTTCGACCTCGTCCCACTTGGCGCCGTCGAACACCGGCGTCGCCACACGGATGGACGGGTCGGTGTTGGTCCGGGTCGTGGTCTCGAAGTTGTAGGTGGGCTGCTCGCCGATCTCGGTGCCGTCGACGTCCCAACCCCACCGGGCGGCGTAGCCGAGGTGAGCCTCGAGGACCTGACCCACGTTCATGCGGGACGGGACGCCGAGGGGGTTCAAGATGATGTCGACCGGGGTGCCGTCGGCCATGAAGGGCATGTCCTCGACCGGGAGGATCCGGCTGATGACGCCCTTGTTGCCGTGGCGGCCGGCCAGCTTGTCGCCCACGCTGATCTTGCGCTTCTGGCCGACGTAGACCCGCACGATCTGGTTCACACCGGGCGGGAGCTCGTGGCCGTCGTCGCGGGACACGACCTTGATGTCGATGACCTTGCCCTCTTCGCCGTGCGGGACCTTCAGCGAGGTGTCGCGCACCTCGCGGGCCTTCTCACCGAAGATGGCCCGCAACAGGCGCTCCTCGGGGGTGAGCTCGGTCTCGCCCTTGGGGGTGACCTTGCCGACCAGCACGTCGCCCGGGCCGACCTCGGCGCCGATGCGGATGATGCCGCGCTCGTCGAGGTCGCGGAGGATGTCCTCCGACAGGTTCGGGATGTCCCGGGTGATCTCCTCGGGGCCGAGCTTGGTGTCGCGGGCGTCGATCTCGTGTTCGTGGATGTGGATCGAGGTCGAACACGTCGTCGCGCACCAGGCGCTCGGACAGGATGATGGCGTCCTCGAAGTTGTAGCCCTCCCACGGCATGAACGCGACGAGCAGGTTCTTGCCCAGGGCCAGCTCACCGAAGTCGGTGGACGGGCCGTCGGCGATGAGATCGCCGGCGGCGAAGCTTCTCACCCGGCACGACCCGGGGCACCTGGTTGATGCAGGTGTCCTGGTTGGAGCGCTCGAACTTGAGCAGCTTGAAGACCTTGCGGCCCTCGTTGTCGTACTTGACGGTGATGTGGTCGCCGTCGGCTTCCTCGCACACGCCGTCGTCGGAGGCGATGATCGTGTCGGCCGCGTCGACGGCGCAGCGCTTCTCGATGCCGGTGCCGATGTAGGGCGCCTCGGCCTTGATCAGCGGGACGGCCTGACGCTGCATGTTGGCGCCCATGAGGGCACGGTTGGCGTCGTCGTGCTCGAGGAACGGGATCAGGGCGGTGGCGACCGAGATGATCTGCTTCGGCGAGACGTCCATCATCTGGACCTCCTCGCCGGGCACGTTGGCGATCTCGGTCGTGGCGCCGAAGAACACGTCGCGCTCGAGCATCAGCTTGAGCTCGCCCAGCGTCGCCGCCTGGGGCGACTTGCGCACCAGGACGCGCGGGTTGGTGAAGGTGTTGTCGGGGTTCAGCTTGGCGTTGGCCTGGGCGACGACGTAGTCCTCCTCCTCGTCCGCGGTGAGGTAGACGATCTCGTCGGTGACCTTGCCGTCGGTGACCTTGCGGTACGGCGACTGGATGAAGCCGAACTCGTTCACCTTGGCGAAGGTGGCCAGACCACCGATCAGGCCGATGTTCGGGCCCTCCGGCGTCTCGATCGGGCACATGCGGCCGTAGTGCGAGAAGTGGACGTCGCGGACCTCGAAGCCGGCCCGCTCACGGGACAGACCACCGGGGCCGAGCGCGGACAGGCGACGGCGATGCGTCAGGCCCGACAACGGGTTGACCTGGTCCATGAACTGCGACAGCTGGGAGGTCCCGAAGAACTCCTTGATCGCCGCGACCACGGGCCGGATGTTGATCAACGTCTGCGGCGTGATGGCCTCGACGTCCTGGGTGGTCATGCGCTCGCGCACGACCCGCTCCATGCGGGACAGACCGATGCGGACCTGGTTCTGGATCAGCTCGCCCACGCTGCGGATGCGGCGGTTGGCGAAGTGGTCCTGGTCGTCGAGGCGGTAGCCGGGCTCGGCCTGCACCAGGTTCAACAGGTACGTCATCGAGGCCAGGACCTCGCAGCGCGACAGGACCGGCTGGTCGGACTCGGGCAGGTCGAGGTCGAGCATCGGGAACTTCTCGGCGATCTTGCCGAGCTCCGGGCCGAGCTTGCGGTTCAGCTTGTAGCGACCGACCCGCGACAGGTCGTAGCGGCGGTTCTCGAAGAACGCGGTGCGGAAGTAGTTGCGGGCCGAGTCCACCGAAGGCGGCTCCCCGGGGCGAGCCCGCTTGTAGATCTCGACCAGGGCATCGTCCTGGGTCGGGGCGATGTCGCGGTCCTTCTCCCACTGGTCCTCGAGGAAGTCGAACTCGCGCACGAAGGCCTCGAGGAACCCGGGGGCGTTCTCCTCGTCGTAGCCCAGCGCCCGCAGCAGCACGAAGATCGACAGGCGACGCTTGCGCGCCACGCGGCAACCGGCGGTGACCGGCTTGCCCGGCTTCTGCTCGACATCGAACTCGATCCACTCACCGCGGTACGGGTGGATGGTGCCCGTGACCAGCTGGTGCTTGGAGAGGTTGCGGAGGCGGAACCGCTCGCCTGGCTGGAAGATCACGCCCGGCGACCGGACGAGCTGCGACACGACGACGCGCTCGGTGCCGTTGATGATGAAGGTGCCGCGGTCGGTCATCATCGGGAAGTCCCCCATGAAGACCGTCTGCTCCTTGATCTCGCCCGTGCCCGCATTCATGAACCGGGCGCGCACGAAGATCGGCGCGGCGTAGGTCATGTCCTTTTCCTTGCACTCCTCGACGGAGAACTTCGGATAGGGCTTCAGGTCCTCGTCGAAGGGATCGAACTCGAGCTCGAGCTGGAGCTGCTCGGAGTAGTCCTTGATCGGCGACATGTCCCGGAAGGTGTTGGCGAGGCCTTCCTCCAGGAACCAGCGGAACGACTCACGCTGGATGGCGATGAGGTCCGGGATGGGCAGGATTTCGTCAAGGTTCGCGAACGAATAACGCTCGCGGGAGCCAGCGGACGGCAAGGGGGCCTCCTCAGAGGGCGACGAGGGTGGCGAGGGCACAGCCGGACGCGCCGAAGACCCGGAAAGAATCGAGATTCAGTTCACGAGGACCCGGGACGCACACGACTCGGCCATGGTAGGGGTCCGCGCAACTGAGAGCAACCCGGCATCGCACGTCGCATGAGCGAACCTGCGGGGATTGCTCTCGATTTCCCCTCCCACGTGGATGCCGACGCCGTTTGTGGAGAGCCGACGACGGCCGTGAGAGATCGGTGAGAGGGTAAGGGAACTGCCCCAATCCGTCAAGGATGGGGGGTGGGTCAGCGGGGGGTGAACGAACGGCGGAGGGCGGCGGCGTCGAACTCGGTGGGGACCGTGCGGCCGGTGGCCTGGCGGTAGAGCGCGGTCTGGAAGATGCCGGTGAGCGTGGCGACCACGGCGGAGACGGTGACGAACCACCCGACGGCGATCAGGATCCCGACCACGGCCACCACGCCGCCGACCGGGCCGGCCAGCACGGCGAGCAGCACCGCCGGGATCACCAGGACCATGTTGAGGAGACCGAAGCCGACGTTGGCGGTGACCTGCTCGCCCCAGGTGCGCTTCACCAGCGCTGACGACGCCTTGATCGCCTCGATGGTGCCGGCGCCCTCGATCACGATGACCGGCAACGCGAGGTAGGTGAGCACGTTCCAGGCGACGTCGCCGATCCAGGAGACGATGGCGCCGACGAATCCACCCTTTTCGCGGAGGGTCTGCAGGATCAGCCCGACCGTGACGGCGACGGCTGCGAACCCGGCGACGGCGGGCCAGTGACCGGAGGCGCCGTGCAAGGCGGTGCCGACCGTGGGGTCGCCGCCGTCCATGCGCGTGTTGGCGCCGTGGATGACGGCGGCGCGGGCGAGGAACATCACGGTGGACACCGCGACGTAGCCGGCGAAGGCGAGCAGGTAGCCGGCGGCGGGGATGGCGTTGTCGCTGCTGCCGCCGAGCATGGCGACGACCGGGCCGAAGAACAGGGCCGCGACGACCAGGGCCACGACGCCGCCGAGCACCGGCAGCCACGCCAGCTCGCGATCCTTCTGGAGGACGGCCCACGACGACTTGGCCAGCGACCAGGCGTTGCTGATGCGATCGAACATGGGCCAGAGGATACGTGGCGGGGGTTCAGAGGTGGTTGCGAGGCGTCTCTCCGTCGGCAGCGCGACCTGATTCCGGACGCGGAACGGGTGCCGCCCCCGTGTGGGAGCGGCACCCGGCCGGTACGTCAGGTGACGGGTACTACTTGAGCTCGACGCTGCCGCCGGCGGCCTCGATGGCCTCCTTGGCCTTGTTGGCGTCGTCCTTGGACGCCTTCTCGAGCACGGTGGAGGGAGCGCCGTCGACGAGCTCCTTGGCCTCCTTGAGGCCGAGGCTCGTGAGGGCGCGCACCTCCTTGATGACGCCGATCTTCTTGTCGCCGGCGCTGGTGAGGATGACGTCGAACTCGTCCTGCTCCTCTTCCTCGACGGCGGCGCCGCCGCCACCGGCGGGGCCGGCGACGGCCACGGCGGCGGGGGCCGCAGCGGTCACGCCGAACTTCTCCTCGAAGTCCGAGAGGAGCTCGCTGAGCTCCAGCACGGTCATGTTGGCGATGGCGTCGAGAATCTCTTCCTTGGTGGCCATGATCTAGCTCTCCTGGGTGTCGGTGTCGTCGGCAGCCACGGCGTCGCCGGCGGCTTCCTCGGTCTGGTCGGTCGGGTCGGGGGTGTCGGTGTCGGCGGTGACGTCCTCGTTGGAGTCGGTCGCCGCCTCGTCGGCCGGCGGTCATCGGTGGTGGGGGCTTCGGTGGTCGGAGCTTCGACTTCCGGAGCCTCGGTGGCCGCCGCCTCGTCGGCCGGGGCCTCGGCGGCCGGGGCCTCGTCGGCCTCCGGAGCCTCGGTGGCCGGGGCATCGGTGGGGGCGCCGGGGGCGCCGCCCTGGTCGATGAGGGCCTTGAGGCCGTACGCCATGTTGCGGGGCAGGGCCTGGAGCAGCCCGGCGAACTTCTGCATGGGCGCCGCCATGCCACCGGCGAGCCGGGACAGCAGCACCTCGCGGGGCTCGACCTCGGCCAGCGCTCGTGTGTCGTCGGCGGACAGCAGCTTGTCGCCGAGCACGCCGCCCTTGAGGACGAGCGCCGGGTTGTCGCGGCCGAAGTCCTTGAGGACCTTGGCCACGTCGACGGCATCGCCGGGGGAGCCGTCGGGCTTGTCGGTGACGAAGGCCAGTGCGGTGGGGCCGGTGAGCAGGTCCTCGATCTCGAGGCCCAGATCACGGGCGGCGAAGCGCACCAGCGTGTTCTTGTACACCTTGAAGTCGCCGCCGGCATTGCGCAACGAGTTGCGCAGTTCGGCCAGCTTGGTCACGTTGAGGCCGCGGTACTCGGCGAGGATCGTGGCGCTCGTTCCGTCGAGGCGCTCGCGCACCTCGTCGACGACGGCCACCTTCTCCGGTCTCGGGTTGTCCATGGACACCTCCTTCATGTCGCCTCGATGGGCTCGATTCGGGCTCGCACGCATGCAGAGCCGGCGAAGAGCCGGACACAGAAGGTGTCACCTCGTCAGGCGGACGATGCTCTCGGGAGAGCGATGTCCCTTGGGCGATCTGGGATCGCACCGGATGTCTACGGCGAGCGGTTCAGTTGTGAACGGGAGACGTTAGCGGGAACGGCGGTCCGGACCGCAATCCGGCACGACTACGGCGGAGCCGCAGACCCTGAGCACGACTGCGGCGGAGCCGCAGACCCTGAGCACGGCCGGCGTCGGGAGCGCCAGCGAGCAGTCGGCACGGCTGCGGCGGAGCCGCAGACCCTGAGCACGACCCCGAGCTAGTCCTCGTCGCGCTTGAGGCGGTTGGTGTCGACGTTGATGCCGGGCCCCATGGTGGAGCTCACGCCGACCCGGCGGAAGTACCGGCCCTTGGCCGACGCCGGACGGGCCCGCTGGAGCTCTTCGACCACGGCCCAGAAGTTGTCGGCGAGGGCGGACTCGTCGAAGCTGGCCTTGCCGAGCGGCACGTGCACGTTGCCGTAGCGGTCGGTGCGGTACTCGACCTTGCCGCCCTTGAACTCCTCGACCGCCTTGGCGACGTCCATGGTGACCGTGCCCGTCTTGGGGTTCGGCATCAGGCCGCGGGGGCCGAGCACCCGGCCGAGCTTGCCCACGGTGGGCATCATGTCGGGGGTGGCGATGGCGACGTCGAAGTCGAGCATGCCGCCTTCGACCTGCTCGGCGAGATCGTCGGCGCCGACGTGGTCGGCCCCGGCCTCTCGGGCGGCGGTGGCCGCCTCGCCCTGGGCGAACACGGCGACGCGGACGTCCTTGCCGGTGCCGGCGGGCAGGGCCACGGTGCCACGCACGATCTGGTCGGCCTTGCGGGGGTCGACCCCGAGCCGGGCGATGAAGTCGATGGTCTCGTCGAACTTCGCCGCCGCCAACGACTTGGTCAGCCCCAGCGCCTCGGCCGGGGTGTGCTGCGCCTCACGGTCGTAGCGCTTGAGCGCATCGGTGTATCGCTTGCCTGCTGCCATTGCCTCGTCCTTTCGGGACTCCCTCGGTTGTGGAAGACGTCATCCCTGGCGAGGTGCTCCAGGGAGAGTGGTGGGTGATGTGCGAGTTGTGAGGCGGAGCCGAACAACTCGGGGAACCGGAGGCCCGCCAGGGCCGACGGATCACACGATCTTGATGCCCATCGAGCGGGCGGTGCCGGCGACCTGGAGCTTGGCCGCTTCGAGGTCGTAGGCGTTCAGGTCGGGCATCTTGGTCTGGGCGATCTCGGTGAGCTGGGCATCGTTGATGGTGCCGACCTCCTGGGTCCCCGTGGTGTTGGCGCCCTTCTCGACCCCGGCGGCCTGGCGCAGCAGCACCGGCGTGGGCGGGGTCTTGGTGATGAACGAGAACGAGCGGTCCTCGAAGATCGTGATGTCGACCGGGATGATCGTGCCGCGCTGGCTCTCCGTCTGGGCGTTGTACGCCTTGCAGAAGTCCATGATCGCCACGCCGTGGGGACCGAGCGCGGTACCGACGGGCGGGGCAGGCGTGGCCTGTCCCGCGGGGATCTGGATCTTGACGATTGCCGCGACCTTCTTCTTGGCCATGGGACCACTACTCCTGATGCGTTCTGGGCGACCGACCAGTGTGCCCGGTCAGTCATGGATTCCGCCAACTGCGGCGGTGCGGCGGGTGCGCCCGGCGCGGGCGCACCGGCCGGGCGGCGGTCTAGAGCTTCGCCACCTGGCTGAACTCGAGCTCGACGGGTGTCTCCCGGCCGAAGATGTTGACGAGCACCTTGACCTTGAGCTGCTCGGCGTTGAGCTCGATGACCTCGCCGGAGAAGTCGGCGAACGGGCCGTCCTTGACCCGCACGGTCTCGCCCACGTCGTACTGCATCCGGGGCTTGATCTTGGCGGCGGCGACCTCGTGGTCCTCGTCCTTGGTGCCGAGGAAGTTCTCGACGTCCTTGCGCCGCAGCGGCGAGGGCTTGGCGCCGGCGCCGACGAAGCCTGTGACGCCCGGCGTGTTGCGGATCACGTACCAGGAGTCGTCGTCGAGACGGCACCGCACGAGCAGGTAGCCGGGAAACATCTTCTTCTGCACGACGACGCGCTTGCCGTTCTTGAACTCGGCCACGTCCTCGAGCGGGATGGCGACCTCGTAGATGCGCTCCTCCATGTTCATGGAGGCGGTGCGGGCTTCGAGGTTGGACTTGACCTTCTTCTCGTAGCCGGACTGGGTGTGGACGACGTACCACTTGCCGGGACGGTCGTACGGGCTGACCACCGGTTCGGCCTCGGGCTCGACGAGGTCTTCGGCGTCGACGACCTCGGCCGGCTTCTCGTAGGACAGGCGGGGCTCGCGCGGGGCGGGCGCCTCCGGCTCGGCTTCGGTGTCGGCGCCGTCGGTGGGATCGGCGTCGTCCACGCTCACCGGGGCATCGTCGGCCGGGGCATCGGCGGTGGCGACGTCATCGGTGGTGGCGTCGTCGGTCACGGCGTCGTCGGTGGTGGCGTCGTCGGTCACGGTGTCGTCGGTGGTGTCGAGGCTTGACACGTCGGGCTCCTCTGCGTCGGGGTTGGCGTCGCTCATCGCTCGAACAGCTTGAGGACCGCTTGGCCCAGGACGTAGTCGATGCCGGCGATCATGGCGGTGAGGACGACGATGGCGAACAGCACCACGACGGAGTAGTTGGCGACCTCGTCACGGGAGGGCCAGGCCACCTTGCGCAGCTCGCCTCGGACCTCGCGGGCGAACTGCGTGGGACCGGTGCGCTCGTTGCGGGCCGGGGCCGGCGCGGTGCGCTGGCCGCGCACGGGCTCGCCTGCCTCGTTGAGCTGGCCCTGCTTCTTGAGCAGGCGCTTCTGTTCTCGGTTCATGGCCATGAGGAGAAGACCCCGGTGGTACGTCGTTCGGGAGCAGGGCAGGAGGGAATCGAACCCCCAACCGCCGGTTTTGGAGACCGGTGCTCTGCCAGTTGAGCTACTGCCCTCGGCGGTGGTGAACCGTAGACGCTAGCACCGGACCCCCCGGATCCCCATTGCGGACGGGGCCGTCGGGTCAGCCCACCAGCTTGAAGCGCCGGTTCCTCGCGGTGAGCACGATGGCTCCGGCCGCCCCGGCGGCCGTCGCGGCGGCGATCCCGCCGATGTAGGCGACCCGCCTGCCGTTCAGCGCAGCACGGATCGCCCGGCGTTCGCCGGCTTGTTCCAGGGCGGCGAGGATCTCGGGGAGCAGCCCCGGGGCGGGTTCGAGCACCTCGGTCCGCAGGCTGCGCAAGGTACGCAGCAGCCGTCGGTACTGCACCACGTCGGCCTGGCACCGCAGGCACTTCTCGACGTGGCGACGCATCGACGCCGAGAGCACCTCGTCGTCGGCGGCGCCGGCCAGTGCCTCGGCGACCTCGTCGCAGCGCAGCACGTCAGCTCGCACGGTCCACCTGGTCGGGCCGGCGGCCGAACAGCCGCTCCTTGAGCTGCAGGCGCGCCCGGTGGAGGCGGACCTTCGCCGCCGTCTCGCTGATGCCGAGCTCGGCGGCGATGTCCTCGTGGGGCAACTCGTAGACGTCACGCAGCAACACGACGGCGCGCAACTTCGGGGACAGCTCCTGGAGGGCGTCGGCGAGATCGGCTCGCAACGCCATGGCCTCGGCTCGGGCGACGGGGTCACGGTCGTGGTCGCCGTCGGCGACGGCGTCGGGGAGCTCCTCGTGGCGGTGCTTGGTGCGCTTGCCCATGAGCGTGTTGGCGCAGTTCGCGGTGATGCGGTACATCCAGGTGGAGAACTGGGCGTCCCCCCGGAACCGCTTCAGGCCCTTGTAGGCCCGCAGGTAGGCGTCCTGCACCACGTCTCGCGCATCCTCCTCGTTGCCGCAGAGGCGAAACGCCAAGGTGTACGTGTCGGCGTGGGTGCGCCGGACCAGCTCGTCGAAGGCGTGGTGGTCGCCGTCCTGGGCCCGAGCGACCAACTCGTCCATCTCGGTCGTCATCGCGGGCATTCCGACCCCCCGTTCCGCGCCTCCGTTACGTGAAGGACGCGTGACGAACCTAGCGGCGGTGGGGCCGAACGCGGAGGAGCCGCCCCGTCCGGGGCGACCCCTACGTACGCCAACACCCGTTCTGGTGCCACATCGCGTGGTCACCGACCACGCAACCAGGTGCCAGAACGGTTTCTCAGACGGATGTCACTTCAGGATCTTGGTGACCCGGCCCGCACCAACCGTCCGACCACCCTCACGAATCGCGAACCGCAACCCCTCATCCATCGCGATCGGATTGATCAACTCCACCGTCATGTCCGTGTTGTCACCCGGCATGCACATCTCCGTCCCCTCCGGCAACTCCACCGTCCCCGTGATATCCGTCGTCCGGAAGAAGAACTGCGGCCGATAGTTGCTGAAGAACGGCTTGTGACGACCACCCTCATCCTTGGTCAACACATACACCGTCGCCTCGAAGCTCGTATGCGGCGTGATCGAACCCGGCTTGCACAACACCTGACCCCGCTCCACCGCATCCTTGTCGATCCCCCGGATCAACGCCCCGATGTTGTCACCAGCCTGACCCTGATCCAACAACTTCCGGAACATCTCCACACCCGTACACGTCGTCTTCTGCGTGTCCCGGATCCCCACGATCTCCAACTCATCACCCACATGCACCGTGCCCTGCTCCACCTTGCCCGTCACCACGGTCCCCCGACCCGTGATCGAGAACACATCCTCGATCGGCATCAAGAACGGCTTGTCCAGATCACGCTCCGGCTCCGGGATGTACTCATCCACCGCCGCCATCAACGCCATCACCTGATCACCCGCCGCCTCATCACCCTCCAACGCCTTCAACGCCGACACCGGCACCACCGGCGCATCATCCCCATCGAACTCCTGATCCGACAACAGCTCCCGAACCTCCATCTCCACCAGCTCGAGCAGCTCCTCATCATCGACCATGTCGACCTTGTTCAACGCCACCACGATCGCCGGCACCCCCACCTGACGCGCCAACAACACATGCTCACGCGTCTGAGGCATCGGACCATCCGTGGCCGCCACCACCAGAATCGCCCCATCCACCTGCGCCGCACCCGTGATCATGTTCTTGATGTAATCCGCATGCCCCGGCATATCCACATGCGCGTAATGACGATTCGCCGTCTCATACTCCACATGCGCCACATTGATCGTGATCCCCCGCTCACGCTCCTCCGGCGCCTTGTCGATCATGTCGAACGCCGTCGCCGTGTTCGCCCCACCAACACGCTCCGCCAACACCCGCGAAATCGCCGCCGTCAGAGTCGTCTTCCCATGATCGATATGACCCATCGTCCCAATGTTCACATGGGGCTTGGACCGATCGAACTTCTCCTTGGCCATTGCGATCAACCTCTTGGTCTGGTTCGTGGTGAACGGATGGGCCCGCCGATGCGGGCGCCGTGGCGACGGTCGGAATCGAACCGACGACAACTCGATTATGAGCCGAGTGCTCTAACCAACTGAGCTACGTCGCCGAGCTGGCATCGGCGCGCGAGGCGACGATGTCGAGCCCCGTGTCGGAATCGAACCGACGACACCAGCCTTACCATGGCTGTGCTCTACCGACTGAGCTAACGGGGCAGCTACCACGCACGCGGTGGATCCAGGAGCTGGCTCCGGTGCGGCGGGTGAGTCTACGCAGCGGTTCCCGCCCCGCAAAGAGCGCTCGGCCCGGCCGGCCGGTGGCATGGCACGGGGCGACCGGTGGTCGCGGTCACCATGGTGTGGTGCTGATCCGGCCTGCGACCCCCGCCGACGCCGCGGCGACCGCCGCCATCTACAACCACGAGGTGGCCACCTCGACGGTCACGTTCGATCTCGTGGCCCGCACGGTCCACGAGCAGGCCGACTGGCTCGGGGCCCGGACCGGGGCGTTGGAGGTGGTGGTGGCGGAGATCGACGGGGACGTGGTGGGGTTCGCCTCGCTGTCACCGTTCCGCGACCGACCCGCCTACCGCACGACGGTGGAGGACTCCATCTACGTCCATGCCGACCACCGCGGCGCCGGCGTGGGTGCGGCGCTGCTGGCCGAGATCGTCGACGTCGCCGCCGCCCGTGGGTTCCACTCGGTGATCGCCCGGATCGTCGGCGGCCACGACGCGTCGATCCGTCTGCACCGCTCGGTGGGCTTCGAGCTGGTCGGCGTCGAGCGGGAAGTGGGCCGCAAGTTCGGCCGGTGGCTCGACGTCGTGGTGATGCAGAAGCTCCTGTGAGTGGGCGCGGACCAATGCGGAGCATTGATCAGCCCTGGCCGCAGAGGGCCAGGAAGTGTGGGCCGGGTTGGATTTGAACCAACGTAGGTAGAAACCGACAGGTTTACAGCCTGTTCCCTTTGGCCACTCGGGCACCGACCCGGGAGGCGGCGAATGTAGCAGTGGCCGCGTCGTGCGCCACAGTCCGCCCCGGGCCTGCGCACGCAGACCATCGCTAGGGTGACCTCCATGCCGAGCTTCGACGTGGTCTCCGAGTTCGACCTGCAGGAGGTCCGCAACGCGGTCGACCAAACGGCACGCGAAGCGGCCAACCGCTACGACTTCAAGGACACCGGCAGCCGCGTCGAGCTCTCGGGCGACAGTGCCATCATGCTCGAGTCGGCCAGCGAGGATCGTCTGAACGCATTGCGCCAGGTCCTCGAGGAGAAGCTGGTGAAGCGCAGCGTGAGCCTGAAGGTCCTCGACCCCGGCAAGGTGGAGGAGGCGTCCGGTGGTCGGGCCCGCCAGCAGATCGGCCTGGCGGCGGGCATCACCTCCGACAAGGCGCGCGAGCTGAACAAGTTCATCAAGGGCCTCGGGATCAAGGGCATCCAGTCCCAGACCCAGGGCGAGCAGCTGCGGGTGATCGGGAAGAAGCGAGACGCCCTCCAGGAGGTCATCGCCGCGCTCCGCGAGCAGGACTTCGACATCCCGCTGCAGTTCGAGAACTTCCGCGACTGATTCTGATCAGCCAGACGCGGCCAGGACGGCGAGGACCACCGCCTGCGTGCTGCGGAGCAGACCGGCGAGCGTCGCCGTCTGTGCCCGCTGGCCGCTCCAGTCGATGGAGGCAGCCAGGCGCTCGGCCTCGTTCTGAGCGACCGAGGTTCCACCGGCGCTGGGGTTCACGCTGGCCTGGTAGAGGATCTCGGTCGACACGTCGTCGGCGGCACGACCACCCGCCGGTAGGGGTGGGGCGATACGGGTGTGGGACGGCCGGACGGACACCGGGGGTGCCGCCGCCGCGTGCTGTTGGCTGCGGACCTGCTCGACGATGGCGGGGAGCTTCGCCATGGCGTCGGCGAGGAACTGATCGAGGACCGGCTTCGGGTTCGTCGCCGCACCGCCGTGGGGGTAGATCCCGAAGTGCACGTGCGGGACCCCTCCCTTCGCGTTGCCGGAGTCACCGACGTAGCCGACGATGTCGCCGGTCTTCACCGCCATGCCGTCGACGAAACCGTCGACCAGCCCTGACAGGTGGGCGTAGTAGTAGTAGGTGCCGTCGGGGTCGTAGACCTTGACGGTGAGCCCGCCGAGCCCGTTCGTGGACGAGCGGGCGATGCCGTCCACCACGGCCCGCAGCGGGGTTCCGTACGCCGCGAACACGTCGGTCCCCCGGTGGAAGCGCAGCTGGCCGGCCGCCGGCCCGTACCGTGGGTAGAGCCAGTCGTCGCCGAAGTGGGTGACTCCCGCCACCGGGAACCGACCGAAGCCGATGCGGATGGCCTCGTCGCGGCTGAGACCGAGGTCGACGAGGGCGCCGACGGCGTCGGAGAGCGCCTGCGAGCTGTTGGCCGGGGTGCGGGACACCGAGTCCACGACGCGCTGGGCCTCGGGCGGGAGCGCGCCCGGCCGGGACGGCGGCTCGCCGGCGTCGCCGTCGGTGCTCTCGGGAGCCGGTGCCGCGGGAGCCGGCGGCGCCGACGTGGTGGACGAGTCCGGGGGCGTGGTCGTCGGCGTCGTGGTCGTGGCCGGCGCCGCTGTGGTGGTCGTGGTGCTGGGGGGCGGGGGGAGCAGCGTCGTGCTGGTAGCTGCCGGAGCCGTCGTGGTCGAGCTCGGGCCAGGAAGCAGCTGCTGCGCTTCGGATGGACCAGCGAGGCCGAGCAGCGCGGCGCCGACCAGCGCAGCGGCCGCGGCGAAGCTCGTGTTTCGTCGACCCCGTGTCATCCGTCATCGCTTCGACACCGGTGAGGTCCTTCCCTGCCCCCGGCACCCGGGGGCAGGGATCACGCCAGGACGATGTCAGGGGGACGGTGTCAGCGTGACGGTGTCAGCTCCACTCCCCCGACCGGAGGCGCCGGATGCGGTCCTCGGTGGCCGGATGGGTGCGGAACAGGTTGGCGAACTGCGCCTTGCGTCCGGTGAGGGGGTTCACGATGTAGGCCGTGGCCTGGGCGGGGTTCACGTCCATCGGCACTCGTTGCGAGGCGATCTCGAGCTTCTCGAGCGCCCGGGCCAGGGGCTCGCCGGTCCCGATGAGCCGTGCGCCACTGCGGTCGGCTTCGAACTCGCGGCTGCGGCTCA
Organism: uncultured Acidimicrobiaceae bacterium; assembly: GCA_963811245.1. Classification (GTDB taxonomy): domain Bacteria; phylum Actinomycetota; class Acidimicrobiia; order Acidimicrobiales; family Salinilacustritrichaceae; genus Salinilacustrithrix. The sequence goes on along the minus strand of CAWEQL010000007.1, from coordinate 323,529 downwards.
ACGCCATCTGCAGGAGGCCGGCGGCGAGCGGGGCCAGGAGGGCGGTGGCGATGAGGCCGATCGGGTTGTTGCCCTCGTTGTCGTTGCGGCCGCCACCGAACATGGCGCCCCACATCGCCATGCGGGCGATGAACGTGATGCCCATGGCGATGGCCGCCGCCACCGAGCCGATGAGGATGTCGCGGTTGCCGACGTGGGAGATCTCGTGGGCGAGCACGCCCCGGATCTCGTCCCAGCTGAGGTTGTCGATCAGGCCCTGGGTCACGGCGACGGCCGCATGATCGGGGCTGCGCCCGGTGGCGAAGGCGTTCGGTTGCGCAGCGGGAGCGATGTACAGGGCCGGCATCGGCATCCCGGCCAGCTGCGTCAGCTCGCGGACGGTTGCGTAGTACTGCGGGTACTGGCTCTCGGGGGCGGGAACGGCGCGAGCGGCCTTGATGGCCACCTTGTCGGAGAACCAGTAGGAGCCGCCGACGAAGACCAGGCCGATGACGAGGCCGATGAGTGCGCCGCTGCCACCGCCGACGCCGCCACCGATGAGGACGAGGAGCCCGCCGAGACCGGCGAGCAGGACAGCAGTCTTGGCTGTGTTGTGCATGATCCTTCGATTCACGTGCCCGGTCGCGGACCGGGACCGACGGGGCCGTCCGGGGCGGGCGGCCTCACACCTGGAAAACGTACAACCGTTCCCGGCGGTTCCCGACCGTCCGGCATGCTTTGAGCGGTGGATCCCCCCGACCCGGTGACCGTGCTCTTCGTCGAGGACGAACGTTCGCTGCACGCTCTGGTGGAGTTCTGGCTGACCGACGCCGGCTTCCGCGTGCTGCTGGCCGAGGACGGGGTGCAGGCCCTCGACATCGTCCGGACCCGGCGCCCCGACCTCGTGGTCACCGATGCGATGATGCCGAACATGACCGGCGACGAGCTCGTCGAGACCATGAAGGCCGACGCCTCCCTGGCCGACATCCCGATCGTCATGGCCACTGCGGCCGCCAGCCCGTTGCGCACCACCCGGATGCTGGAACGGGGCTGCGTCGCCGTGCTCGGAAAGCCCCTCGAGGAGGAGTCGTTCCTCGCCGCCGTCCGGGCCGGGCTCGCGTCCGTCGACCGCGGCGGGGCCTGAGCTCATGTTCGACCCCGATGAGCTGATCGCGTCCGTGTGGTCGGCGCACGTGGCCGCACAGAACGGACGGCTGCTGCTCACCGGCGCCGGCGCCGCGGCGCTGACGGTGGCGCTCCTGGGCTGGCTCCGGCACCGGCCCCGGTGGATGGCCGGTTGGGTCGCGCCGGTCGTCGCCCTGTTCGCCATCGGGTGGCTGCAGTGGCCCGAGGCAGCCGCCGGGACCCGCATCGCCGTCACACTCGGCGTGGGGCTACTGGCCGGAGCCGGTGTCGACCGGCGGTCCGTGCCGGCGTCGGTCCGGGTGCTGGCGTTGCTGGCCGCAGCGGGCGGGGTGTGGCTGGCGGTGCCAGAGAATTCGCCGATCACCGCCGTGATCGGCGTGGTGCTCGGGCTGGTGGTGGTCGGTGGCGTGGTGGATCGAGGGGGCGGGTACGGCCTCGCCCTGGCCGTGGCATGGACCGCGCTGCTCGGCGCGCGGTCGACGGGCTACTCCTTCGACGGCGGCCTGCTGTGCCTGTCACCGCTGGCGGCGCTGCCGGTGGTCGACGCCCTCCGACGCGGTCGGGGGTGGTTGGCACCCTGGCCCTGGTTCGTGGCCGGCGCGTCCGGACTGGCCTTCGCCGCCGCTCGCTGGGTGGGGGTTGCGCCCGACGCCACAGGCGTGCGCATCGCTGTGGTGGCCGGCGGCGCCGCGCTCGTGGCCGCGGTGGTGCGCCGCTGACCCGTGGACCGGCGGCGGGTCAGGTGTGGTAGCCGGAGTGGATGTAGACGCACGGCACGCCCTCGCTGTGGAACATGTCCACGTTGCGCTGGTCGTCCTCGAAGGCGAGCCGGAGGTTGAACCCGTAGCGCCGGAGCTCCTCGACGGTGAGCCGCTTGAAGTGGGGCGCAGCCATGTAGTCGCCCCAGTCACGCATGATCAACAGGTCCCAGCGCAGGCCGTAGCGGGCCAGCCAGCCGAGGGTCTGGCGCTGGACCCGGATCGGACGGGCCGTGAGCAGCACGATCCGCATCGAGGGGTCGAGGCACTCGAGGAGGCGGGCCACCTCGTCGATGAGCTCGTCGTCCCCGCACTCCTCGAAGAAGGACTCCCAGTCGCGGCGGGGCCACTCGAGGTAGTGCTGCCGGCGGGTCGCGTCGGAGAGGACGCCGTCCATGTCGAACACGACCGCCTCGCCCGGGTCCACCTGCCCCTCGCGCCAGCGCCAGTTGTCGGGGTCGTGCCATGTCATGGCGCGTCGTTCCATGTCACGACAGCGTGAGGTCGAAGATGGTGGCCGGCCGGAGCGGGACGCGATGCGGGGCGGCGGTCCGGATCTCGACCCGGAACTGTCCCGGGTCCTCGTTGATGGCGTCGAGCGTGGGCCGGTCGATCGGCACGCAGACGTGGGACCACGTCACCATGCCACCGTCGGTGGCCGTGGGCGGGCCGAGCACGGCCACGTCGCGCGTGTTCGGCGGACGGCCGGTGGTGAGGCTGGCGCCGGGACTGCCGCCGGGCTCCTCGGCGACCCGAATGTCGAAGCACAACGAGTCGCCGTCACCGGGTTGGACCTCCACCCGGCCGCCGTTGCGCACGTTCGCCGCGAACACGAGAGGGTCGTCGAGACCGTCGCCCCCGTCGCTGCCCTCGGGGGGCGGCTGCGCCGATGCGTCGCCGGGAGCGATCGTGGATGCTGACGTGGGGGCCGCGGCCCCGCCGTCGTCGTCGCTGCAGGCGCCGAACAGCGCGAGGCAGACCGCCAGCGCAGCGAGCACCGCGGCGGCCCGTCGCCAGCGAAACGTCCGGATGGCCGGCGAGGACACGGCCGGCAGCGCGGGCTCAGGCCTCGTCACTGGACCCGGCACGTCGGCTGATCTCGTCGACGACGCCGGCATCGGCCAGCGTCGTCGTATCGCCCAGGTCCCGGCCCTCGGCCACGTCGCGCAGCAGGCGGCGCATGATCTTGCCGGAGCGGGTCTTCGGCAGCTCGGGCACGAGGATCACGGTGCGGGGTTTGGCGATCGGGCCGATCTCGGTGGCCACGTGTTGGCGGAGGATCTCACCCAGGTCGTCGGTCTCGGCGACGTCGCCGCGCAGGATCACGTAGGCGATGGGGATCTGGCCCGTGGTCGGGTCGGTGGCGCCCACGACGGCGGCCTCGGCGACCGAGGGATGGCTGACCAGCGCGGACTCGATCTCCGTGGTGGACAGGCGGTGCCCGGACACGTTCATCACGTCGTCGACGCGACCGAGGACCCAGAGGTAGCCGTCGGGATCGAGCTTGGCGCCGTCTCCGGCGAAGTACCGACCCTCGAAGCGGGACCAGTACGTGTCGCGGTAGCGCTCGTCGTCGCCCCAGATGCCGCGCAGCATCGACGGCCACGGTTCGGTGATGGTCAGGTATCCCCCGCCCTCGGCGACCGGGTTGCCCTCGTCGTCGACCAGCTCGGCCGAGATGCCCGGCAACGGGTGCGTGGCCGTCCCCGGCCGGGTGGTGGTGACGCCGGGCAGGGGCGAGATCATCATGGCGCCGGTCTCGGTCTGCCACCACGTGTCGACGATGGGGCAGCGCTCGTGGCCGATGACCTCGTGGTACCACATCCACGCTTCGGGGTTGATCGGTTCACCGACGGTGCCGAGCACCTGCAGGCTGGACAGATCATGGCCGTCGGGCTCCTGGCGGCCCCACTTCATGAAGGTCCGGATGGCCGTGGGTGCTGTGTAGAACTTCGTGACCCCGTACCGCTCGATCATGTCCCAGAGGCGGTCGTTGCCGGGATGGTTGGGAACGCCCTCGTACATGACGCTGGTGACGCCGTTGGTGAGCGGTCCGTACACGATGTAGCTGTGGCCCGTGACCCAGCCGATGTCGGCGGCACACCAGTACACGTCGCTTTCGGGGTGGATGTCGAAGACGTATTTGTGGGTGAAGGCCACCTGGGTGAGGTAGCCACCCGTGGTGTGCATGATCCCCTTGGGCTTGCCCGTGGTCCCCGAGGTGTACAGCAGGTACAGCAGGTCCTCGGCGTCCATCTCCTCGGCGGGGCAGTCGGGGCTGGCGTCGGCCATCACCTCGTGCCACCAGACGTCGCGGCCCTCGACCATCTCGGGGGCGGTGTCGCAGCGGTTCACGACCACGACCCGGTCGATCGTGGTGGTGTCGGCGAGGGCGACGTCGGCCGCCGGCTTGAGGGTGGCGGGTTCCCCGCGGCGGTAGCCGGCGTCGGCGGTGATGAGCACCTTCGCCTCGGCGTCGTTGATGCGATCGGCGAGGGCGTTGGCCGAGAAGCCGCCGAACACGACCGAGTGCGGAGCCCCGATACGGGCGCAGGCCAGCATCGCGATCGGAAGCTCGGGGATCATCGGCATGTACAGGCACACGCGATCGCCCTTGCCGACGCCCATCCCCTTGAGCACGTTGGCGAACTTGCCGACCTCGGCCAGCAGCTCGGCGTAGGTGAACGTGCGCGTGTCGCCCGGCTCGCCCTCCCAGTGGTACGCCACCGTGTCGCCGTTGCCGGCCTCGACGTGGCGGTCGAGGCAGTTCTCCGAGATGTTGAGGGTGGCGCCCACGAACCACTTGGCGTACGGGAGCTGCCAGTCGAGCACGGTGTCCCACTCGGAACGCCAGCTCACCAGCTCGCGTGCCTGGCGCTCCCAGAACGCGAGGCGGTCGGCGGCAGCCTCGTCGTAGAGGGATCGGTCGTTCGTCAACGCGCCGGCGGCGAAGCCGGGCGGCGGAGGAAAGGTGCGCGCCTCGGCTCCGAGGGCCTCGATGGCGGGGTTGTCGGAGTCAGGAGCGGGCTCGTTGGTGGACATCGTTCCCCCTGCGGTGTGCGTCGTGGTGGCGGTCGATCCGGGGTGGGGCCGACCCGATCGGACCCTAGGTCAGCGGCAACGACGTTCGCCGCCGCCGACCTCGCCGGCCGACGTGGTCCAGACTGGGCCGATGACCGAGTTCGACCTGGAGATGACCGACCGCCTGCTGATGACGACGAAGCAGGTCCGCAAGCGACTGGACCTCAACCGGCCGGTGCCGCGGGAACTGCTGCTCGACTGCATCGACATCGCCAACCACGCCCCGATGGGAGGCAACCTCGAGCGGAACCGGTGGCTGGTGGTCGACGACGCCGAGCTGAAGGCGGCGATCGCGCCGTACTACCAGGACGTCGGTCGGCCCTACCTGGCGGCGAACGAGGAGGCCGGCGTGGAGGGTCGTCAGCGCAAGGTCATCGACTCGGCCACGTACCTCGTCGACCACATCGCCGACGTGCCCGCCATGGTGATCGCCATGCGCCTGGACCGCCTCCCCTCTGGTGCGGCGAACATCGACATCGCCGGGTACCACGGCTCGGTCGCCCCGGGGGTGTGGAGCTTCCAGCTGGCGGCCCGTTCCCGTGGCCTGGGGTCGGCGTGGACCACCTTCCACCTCGCCCACGAGCGTGAGGTCGCCGAGCTGCTCGGCATCCCCGAGTCCGTGACGCAGATCGCGCTCCTGCCGGTCGGGTTCTACACCGGCGAGAGCTTCACCCCGGCCCCGCGCCGCCCGGCTCGGGAGATCACGTACTTCAACCGGTGGAAGCAGACGATCTGAGCCGGGGCGGCCCGTCCGGGCCGTCCGATTGACATCAAGTCTGAACGACGTTCATACTCTGAACGTGATTCACGTCGTACCCGACCCGGTGCCGGACGAGGGCGAGCCGCGACCCGGGGTCCGCGAACGGAACCGTCTGGCCCGCCACCGCACCTATCTGCGGGCCGCATTGGCCATCGTGTACGCCGACGGTCTCGAGGCGCTGACCATGCAACGTCTCGCCACCGAGGTCTCGGCCTCGGTCGGCAGCGTCTACACCTACTTCCCGTCGAAGGGCGCCCTCGTCGCCGAGGTCCAGCGCGAGGCGATCGAACGCCTCGCGGCCTCGGCGCTCGTCCTCGCCGGCGACGTCGACCGGGCCACGGACGGTGATCGTTCGGCGGCGGCGTCCCTTGCTCCCGTGGTGGCGTTCGGCCGGTTCTGGCTCGCTGCGCCCACCACATACCCCGAGGAGATGCAGCTGCTGGTCCTCCTCCTCGCCGACGTCACGCAGTCGGTGCCGGACGAGGAGGCGGGCCGGGTGGTCCCGGCCGCGCTGCGCCTGCTCGGCCTGGCCGAGAGCCGCATCGAGGCGGCGACGGCCACCGGCACGCTCGGCGCCGGCGACCCGGCCTCCCGCACCATCGCATTGGCGGCCGCCCTCACCGGATGTGTGCAGCTCGCCAACGTCAGCCGCTGGGACCCCGACCTGCTCGACCCGAGCCGCACCGGGCGCCTCGTCGTCGACGGTCTGCTCGCGGGGTGGGGGGCCGATGCCGGGGACCTCGACGCCGCCCACCAGATCGTCGACGGGCTGGAGGCCACCGGTCCGCTCGCCCGCCCCGTTCCCGGAGGAGACCGATGACCACACCCGACGCATCCCTCGTCACCGTCGCCGCCTTCGCCGCCGGTCTCGTGTTGTGGACCTTCCTCGAGTACGTCCTCCACCGGTTCGCGTTCCACGAGGCACGGGGCCGCAACTACGGGTCGCGCGAGCACCTCCGTCACCACGGATCCGAGGACACCGTGCTCGAGAGTTGGTACCTGTCGTGGGCCGGCGTCCTGCTGGTCAGCCTCGTGCTCCTACCTGGCCTCGGCCATCTCCTCGCCGTCGACGACCTCGGCTGGGGGCTCGGCCTGGGTCACCTGGTCGGCTACGGCTTCTACGACTGGATCCACTGGCGGGCCCACCGCCGGCCGATCCGCAACCGCTACGAGGCAGCCGTCCGCAAGCACCACTTCACCCATCACTTCCACGCCCCGATGCAGAACCACGGCGTCACGTCACCGTTCTGGGACCGGGTGTTCGGCACGTACGTCCACGTCGACGTCGTCCGGGTGCCGCGTCGTCTGGCGATGCGATGGTTGACCGATGAGCACGGTGCGGTCCTCCCCGACTACGCCGACACCTACGCCATCAGCGGCGGTACCGAGCTCGACCCCCGCCAGGCGCAGGACGATCTGGACCGCGCCTTCGCCAACGAGGCGCCACTCGTCTGAACCCGACGCACGGCAGTTCCCCGGCCTGCCAGACTCCGCGCCATGACACTGCGCGTCGTCGGCAGCGGCCTCGGCCGGACAGGAACCATGTCGCTGAAGGCGGCCCTCGAGATCTTGCTCGACGGCCCCTGCTACCACATGGTCGAGTGCTTCGCTCACGCCGATCACCCCGACCAGTGGCGGGCGGGCGTCAACGGGCAGGCCGTGGACTGGGATGCGCTCCTCGACGGCTACGTGGCGTCGGTCGACTGGCCGGCGGCGGCGTGTTGGAAGGAGCTGGCGGCTCACAACCCGGACGCGTTGATCCTCCACTCGGAGCGACCGGCCGAGGACTGGTTCCGTTCCGCTTCCGACACCATCTTCGACGGGCTCGGCGCTCCGCCGGGTTCCGACGACGACGGCGGTGCGTGGATGGCCATGGCCATGGCGATGCTCCGGGAGCGGTTCACGCCGGACTTCGCCGACCACGACGCTGCCGTCGCCGCCTACGAGGCGTGGAACGCCGACGTCCGCGCCGCCGCACCGGCCGACCGGCTGCTGATCTGGCGAACCGGCGACGGCTGGGAGCCGATCTGTGCCGCGCTCGACGTTCCGGTACCCGACCAACCGTTCCCCCACACCAACACCACCGCCGAGTTCCGGGCCCGGCGCGAGCAGTCCTGACCAGCGACCGCACCCGCCGGGAGGTGCGCACAGCTCCTGTCCGGGTCGGCCCCGCCCGTGGATCGCTAGCGTGCGGTGCGTGCCCAACGAGGTGGTGCCGATCCTGCGGGTCGCCGACGCGGATCGGGCGGTCGAGTGGTACGGCCGTCTCGGGTTCGTGCGCGAGTGGGAGCACCGCTTCTCGGCAGACCAGCCGGCCTTCGTGTGCATCTCGCGGGGGTACGCCCACCTCTACCTGTCCGAGCACGAGGGCGACGCCAGCCCCGACACGCTCGTCTACCTGCGTCTGGCCAACCTCGACGCCATCGCCGAACTGCTGGGGACGGAGATCACCGAGGTGCCGTGGGGGCGGGAGCTGCACGTGAAGGATCTCGACGGCAACCGCTTGCGGATCGCCGACCCGCTGCACGACTGAGCCGGGCTCAGCTCTTCCACTCGCCGACCCAGAACGCGCCGAGCCCCGCCTCGTCGAGCAACGCCCCGGCCTCGGGGGCCCGGCTGCGCATCCGCAGCGCCACCAGGTCAGGCGCCGCAGCGCTGGCCTGCCAGCGGGCCGAGCCCTCCTCGACCAGCTCGTCGATGCCGTGGGCCCGCAACCAGTCGGCCTGCGTGGTCCGGTGCGTCGGTGGAGGCAGCTGGTCGTGGGGGACCACCACCGTGATGTCTCGGGTTCCGGCGCCGGCGAAGGGGTCGGGGATCCGCTGCTGGTCGGCGAAGGCCCGGACCCAGTCGGTCCAGGGTCGTTCGGCCAGGGCGGCGGTGGTGTCGGCGTAGTCGAAGCAGATGAGGCGACCGCCGCCCCGCAGGCGATGCCGGGCGTCACCCACCCATGCCGCGGCGACCGCAGCCACGGGGACCCGGGGGGCGCCGGTGTCCGGAGCGGTGGTGCCGTCATGGGCGACCAGGACCTCGGCCCATCCGTCGGCCGTACGCTCGAGCAGCCCGAACGGCAGGTTGTCGAGCAGCTCGTTGGCGATGATGACGTCGGCTCGGGGCGGCAGCTCGGCCGAGGAGGTCAGGACCGGCCCCCCACCGGGCGGCGCGTCGCCGCCTGTCGGGTGCAGGTGCCGTTGGGCGGCCGAACGCTCGACGCTCACGAGCCGGAGCGCCGGCGTGCACTCCGGCGCCGCGGCCACGATGGCCCGGGCCAGGGTGCCGGGGCCGGCGCCGGCATCGACCACGGTCCACTCGTCGGGCTCGCCGGCGTCGCGCCACCACGAGTCGAGGGCCCGCGCCACGACCGCCCCGAACAGTGGTCCGACCTCGGGGCTGGTCAGGAACGACCCGCCGCGCCGACCGGCGCGCCCACCCCGCTCGTAGAACCCATGGTCGGCGTCGTACAACGCCTGCTCGACGAACCGGTCGACAGGGATCATGCGTGGGCGGGCCGAGCGGTCGCCGGTCCGGTCGGGGCTAGCCGGGGAAGGCGGCGAGCAGGAAGGTGGCGTTGTCGCCGAGGCGGGTGGCCACGTCGGAGACGCCGAAGACCACGGTGGCGATCACGCTGAGCCCGATGGCGGCCTGGATGGCGAACGGCACCACGACCGGGGCCCGGTCCTCGTCGGGGACGGGCCGCATCCACATCTCGCGGGCGACGTTGGCGTAGTAGTAGAGCGCGATCACCGAGTTCACGGCGACCAGCGCACCCATGACGTAGGCCGCCGAGGTGTTGGCGTCGGCCAGGGTGCGGAACACCACGAACTTGGCCAGCCACCCGCCGAAGGGAGGGATGCCGGCCAGGCTGAACAGGAACAGCGACAGCATCACGGTGAGCCCGGGGGCGTACTCGAACAGACCGCCGTAGCTCGAGATCTCGGCCGAACGGGTCTTGCGGGCGACGGCGATCACCACGGCGAAGGCGCCGAGGTTGGTGGCCGCGTAGATCAACAGGTAGGTGACCACGGCCCGGGCCGACAGGTCGGAGCCCACGGCCAGCGGGGCCAGCATGAACCCGGCCTGCGCCACACCGGAGTAGGCGAGCATCCGGATCACGTTGGTCTGGCGCAGGGCGATCATGTTGCCGATGGTCATGGTGAGCGCGGCCAGCACCCACATGAGCGGCCGGACCACGTCGCCCCGACCGGCGAAGGCGATGAAGATCACCTGGAGCAGCGCCACGAAGCCGGCCGCCTTGGAGGCCACGGCGAGGAACGCGGTGATGGGGGTGGGGGCGCCCTCGTAGGTGTCGGGGGCCCAGGTGTGGAACGGCACCGCCGAGATCTTGAAGGCGAAGCCGACGACCGTGAACACGATGGCCAGGGTGACGAGGGCGACGTTGCCGTCGGCGCCGGAGATCTTCTCGCCGATCACCGACAAGCGGGTGTCGCCGGCGATCCCGAACAGCAAGGACATGCCGTAGAGCAAGATGGCGGAGGCGAACACGCCCATCAGGTAGTACTTCACGCCGGCCTCGTTGCCCATGAGGTCGCGCTTGCGCCAGCCGGCCAGCATGTAGGCGGGGATGGACAGCAGCTCGAGGGCCACGAAGACGGTGATGAGGTCACGGGCGCTGGCCATGACGAGCATGCCGAGCACCGAGCAGAGCAGCAGGAAGTAGTACTCCCCCTCGGCGTAGTCGCCCTCGGCGATGTAGTTGGTGGACATCAGCACCACGACGTACGCCGAGAGCAGGAACAGCGCCTTGAGCACGAGGGCGAAGTTGTCGACCACGTAGGCGCCGCCGAACATGCCCCGGTCCATGCCGTCGGTGGCCAGCGTCACGATGGGGATCATGGCGCCGAGGAGGCCGAGGCCCGCCACGGTCGACAGCAGCGGGTTGTTGCCCTCGGGCTTGAGCAGGTCGACGAGGAGGACGACCACGATGGCGCCGGTCAGCACGATCTCCGGCGCGAGCGCGTGGAAGTCGAGCTCGGGCCGGGTGAAGGTGGCCTGGGCCAACAGGCCGACCGGGGCGAGCAGGGCGAACATCGGATCAGTTCCCCGTGGCGGCGGCGATCGACTGCGCCACGTGGACGATGCTCCCGTCGGTCACCTTGAAGATCAGGTTGGGGTAGACGCCGAGCACGAGGATGAGGATGAGCAGCGGCGTCCACGCCAGCCACTCGGGGATGGTGACGTCGTGGATGTGGGGGTCGTCGACGAACTCGTCCTTCGGGACGCCGAACGCGGTGCGCTGGTACAGCCACAGCAGGTAGCCGGCGGCGAGCACGGTGCCGATGGCGGCGATGACCATGAAGGTGCGGAACAGCGCCACGTTGAGGCCCTCGGCCGGCTGGTACGAGGACAAGATGGCGGGGAACTCGCCCCAGAACCCGGCCAGGCCGGGAAGGCCGAGCGACGCCATCGTGCACAGGCCGAGGATCCAGCCCATCTTCGGGGCCGACACCAACAGCCCGCCGAGCCGGCTGATCTCGAGGGTGTGGTAGCGCTCCTTCACCGAGCCGGCCACGAAGAACAACATGCCGGTGATCAGGCCGTGGGCGACCATCCCGAAGACGGCGGCGTTGAGCCCGAAGTCGGTGAGGGTGGAGATGCCGAGCATCACGAAGCCCATGTGGGCCACCGACGAGAAGGCGATGAGGCGCTTCATGTCGGTCTGGGCCAGGCAGCCGAGGGCGCCGTAGATGATGCCGATCACGGCGAGGCCACCGATCCAGGGGGCCCAGGCGTGGGCGCCCTCGGGCAGGATCGGCAGGGCGACGCGGATGAAGCCGTAGGTGCCGAGCTTCAGCAGCACGGCGGCCAGGATCACCGACCCCTGCGTGGGGGCCTGGGTGTGGGCGTCAGGGAGCCAGGTGTGGAACGGGAACATCGGCACCTTGATGCCGAAGCCCATGAACATGCCGCCGAACACCAGGATCTGGGTGGTGCGGGCGATGTCCATGCCCTGCACGAGCTGGTCGAGGCCGGGCAGGCCGTTGATCGACTGCATCAGGAAGGTCTGTCCGTCGGTGAGGAAGAACAGCGCCAGGAAGCTCAGGATCATGAGCGCCGAGCCGAACAGCGTGTAGAGGAAGAACTTGATCGAGGCGTACTGGCGCTCCGGGCCGCCCCACACGCCGATCATGAAGTACATCGGGAGCAGGACCAGCTCGAAGAACACGAAGAACAGGATCAGGTCCTGGGCCACGAAGCTGCCCAGCATGCCCGTGTGCAGCACCAGGATCAGGGCGAGGAACGCCTTGGGGTTGTGGGGCTCGGGGAAGTGGTTCCACGAGTAGATGATGACGAGCGGGACGACCAGCAGGGTCAGGGCGAGGAGCGGGACCGACAGGCCGTCGATGCCGACGGCGTACCGGGCGTTGATGACGTTGATCCAGTCGTGCACCCGGGTGAACTGCAAGGTCCCCGTGTGGTCGTAGTCGAAGTCGGCGAAGACGGCGATGCCGACGCCGGCCGACACCAGCGAGGCGCCGAGCGCGATCACCTTGTGGCTGCCGTCTGCGTCCTTGGGGAACAGCATCATGAGCGCCACGCCGGCGAGCGGCGCGAAGACCATGACGGTGAGTCCCCAGTCCCGGATGAAGTCCATGTCGGTACGTGTCCCTGTGGTTCTGCTGGTGCGAGCGGGTGGCGGTGACCGTCAGATGACGACGATGAAGATGCCGGCGAGTACGACGGCGGCGGCGAAGAGGATGGCGGCGTACTGCTGGACCTTGCCGGTCTGCATCTGCCGGAAGACCTGTCCGCCTCCCTCGGCGGCGAAGCCCGAGCCGTTGACGATCCCGTCCACGAACTTCTGGTCGATCTTGTCGTAGACGAAGCGACCGCCGGCCACGGCACCGGTTCCGACGCCGTTGACCACGCCGTCGAGGCCCCGGGAGTTGAACCAGTTGGCGGCACGGGCGATCGGGCCCTTGACGCCGCCGGCGATGATCCCGGTGTAGAGGTGGTCGAAGTAGAACTTGTTGACGAGCAGCGTGTGCCCGGCCCGAGCCAGGCGGTTGCGCTCGGTGATCCCGTGCGGCCCCAGGCCCTTGAAGTACCAGGCGTAGGCCGCGCCGGCGCCGAGGAGCACGACCGCCGTGGACACGAGGGCCGTGACGATCGAGAAGCTGGGGTGGTCGAGCACGCCCTGCACGGCCCCGAAGCTCGGGAAGTAGGCGCCCTTCGGTTCGAACAGGTGCTCGAAGCGCAGGCTCAGACCCGACGGCAGCCAGCTGAAGTCGGGGAGGTTCACGAGGCCGGCGACGATGGCGAGAAACGACAGCACGTAGAGCGGGACGAGGATGCGGGGGCCCGACTCGTGCGGGTCGCCGTGGTGCTCGGCGTCGGCGTGGCCGGAGTCGTCGGCGATGTGGTCCTCGACGACGGGGTGGTCCTCGGTCCCGTGGCTGACGGCCTCGACCGGGTGGTGGGCGCCGCCCCGGAACTCGCCGAAGAACGTGAGGTAGATGCACCGCGTCATGTAGGCGGCGGTCATGGCGGCGCCGACGGTGCCGACGATGCCGAACCAGAAGTAGTTGCCGCTGCCGCCGAGCTGGGCGGCGCCGGCCAGGATCTCGTCCTTGGACCAGAACCCGGCGAACGGGAACAGACCGGCCAGCGCCAGGCTGCAGATGAGGAAGGTCCAGAACGTCTTCGGCATGAACTTCTTCATGCCGCCCATGTCCTTCTTCATGTCGAAGCTGTGCACGGCGTGCGACACCGAGCCGGCACCGAGGAACAGGCCCGCCTTGAAGAACGCGTGGCTGAACAGGTGGAACAGCGAGGCCGTCCACGCCCCGACGCCCAGGGCCATGACCATGTAGCCGAGCTGGGAGACGGTGGAGTACGCCAGCACCTTCTTGATGTCGGATTGGACGAAGGCGAGCGCGGCACCGCCGATCACGGTGACGCCGCCGACGACGGCGAGGAAGTTGACGCTCGAACCGCCGATGACGAGCCCGTTCCAGAAGACGCCGTACATGCGAGCGACCATGAACACGCCGGCGACGACCATCGTGGCGGCGTGGATCAGGGCGGAGACGGGTGTGGGGCCGGCCATGGCGTCGGGCAGCCAGGTGTGGAGGATGAACTGGCCTGACTTCGACATCACCGCGGCGATCAGGCAGCAGCTGGCGACGAGCAGGGCGAGATGGGTGATCTCCCCGGCGTTGGCGAGGGTGTTGATCTCGACGATGTCGAAGGTCTGGCCGGCGGCGAAGAACAGCGTGATCATGCCGACGAGGAGGCCGATGTCGCCCACCCGGTTGGTGAGGAAGGCCTTCATGGCAGCGTCGGAGTTGGGTTTCTCCTCCCACCAGTGCCCGATCAGCACGAAGGAGCAGACGCCGACCAGCTCCCACATGGTGATGAGCTGCAGCGTGTTCTGGGCCATGACGAAGCCGAGCATGGCGGCCGAGAACAGGCTGAGGAAGGCGAAGTAGTGGGTGTAGCGCCGGTCGCCGGCGACGTAGTCGGTGGAGAAGACGTGCACCAGCAGCGAGATGAGGGTGACGACGAAGAGCATCATCACTGCCATGCCGTCGAGGAGCATCCCGGCCTGGAACTCGACGGTGCCGTTGGTCCACCAGGTGACGGTCTGGGTGACGGGGGCGACCTCGAACTCTTCCGTGCTCATGGCGGTCGGCTCCGCCGCGCCGCGTGCCGCCTGCTCGCTGGCGCTCCCGACGCCGGCCGTGCTCAGGGCGGTCGGCTCCGCCGCGCCGCGTGCGCGCCTGCTCGCTGGCGCTCCCGACGCCGGCCGTGCTCATGGCGGTCGGCTCCGCCGCGACGCCTGCCGCCTGCTCGCTGGCGCTCCCGACGCCGGCCGTGCTCATGGCGGTCGGCTCCGCCGCGCCCTCGTCGCCACTCTCGGAGGGGTGCGATTCCGCGGCATGCTCGGAGTCGTGGACGTAGCCGTTCCACTCCACGTTCACGGCGACGGCCGACACGAAGCAGAACGCGATGGCGACGACGCCGATCCACGACGCCTGCTTGCCGAGGCGCTTGCCGAAGAACAGGGTCAGCAGGAACGACGCCGCCATCACCAACGGGATGATGTAGGCGTGTTCGAGGATGAACCCCGGGTCGACCGCGGCTCCGGTTTCAGCAGCGAGCACGATCAGCCCTTCATCTGCGCGACCTCGTCGAGGTCCACGCTCTTTCGGTTCCGGTAGATGAGCAGCACGATGGCGAGGCCGACGCCGACCTCGGCGGCGGCGATGGCGATCACGAACAGGGCGAACACCGAGCCGGCGATCGTGCCGTTGTGGGCGCCGAAGGCCACGAGGTTGATGTTGACCGCGTTGAGGATCAACTCGATCGACATCAGCACGAGGATGGCGTTGCGTTTGGCCAGCGCCCCGTAGACGCCGGTGGCGAACAGGACCGCACCGAGCAGGAGGAACTGGTTGAGCATGAGATCGTCCACGATGTTCCCCCGTTCAGTCCTTGCGAGCCAGGACGATGGCGCCCACGAGGGCGGCGAGCAGCAGCACGGAGATGGCTTCGAAGGGCACCACGTACGTGCTGAAGATGGCGTCGGACACCTGGCCGGTGTTGTCGACCAGCTGCGTGGCGGCGTTGGACTGGTCGACGGCGGTGTCGCCGTAGTAGTCGATCAGCGCGTACGCCATCACCCCGAAGACCATCAGGGCGGTGATGGCACCGACCCACCAGTAGTCGTTGGTGAGGTTCACGTCCTGGCCCAGTTTGGCCCGGGTGAGCATCACGCCGAACAGGACGAGCACGACGACGGCGCCGACGTAGACCAGCACCTGGGTGGCCGCCACGAACTCCGACGCCAGCAGGATGTACTGGGCGGCGACGCCGGCGAGGACCAGCACCAGGTACATGGCGGCGTGCACCACGTTCTTGACCGTGACCACGCGGATCGCCGACACCGCCATGGCGATGGCGATGACGTAGAAGAAGATGTTCTGCGCAACCATCAGCGCGGCACCTTCTTGACCTTGAGCTCGGCGCCGGCCTCGTAGGCCTCGAAGTCGGGGACCGTCTCCATCCATTCGCCGAGGCGCGACTTGTCGTGCAACAGGTCGGCGATGCGGGGTTCGGAGTACTCGAACTCGGGGCTCCAGAACAGGGCGTCGAAGGGGCAGACCTCGACGCAGATGCCGCAGTACATGCAGAGGGCGTAGTCGATGTCGAAGCGGTCGAGCGCGGACACCGTGCGCGGCTTGCCGCCCGGCCGGCGCGGCGGCGCCTTCTCCTTGTGACCCTCGATGTAGATGCACCAGTCGGGGCAGCTGCGGGAGCAGAGCATGCAGACGGTGCAGTTCTCCTCCTTGAGCGCGATGACGCCCCGGGCCCGGGTGGGCGGCGGTTCCTTCTCCCGCGGGTACTGCACCGTCACGTTCTTGGACAGCAGCTCCTTGAACGTCACGCCGAGGCCCTTGATGACGCCGGGCAGTTTCGGAGTGGGAGGCATCAGAACACCACCTTCAAGATGCCGGTGACCAGGATGTTCGCCAGGGCGAGGGGGATCAGCACCTTCCAGGCGAAGCGCTGGAGCTGGTCCTCCCGGAACCGGGGGTAGGTGAAGCGGACGAAGAAGATGATCCCGCCGAAGAGCATGGTCTTGGCCAGGAGCACGAGCGGGCCGACCACGTTCATGTAGTCGGCTGTGAGGTCGAGTCCGGGCAGCCACCAGCCGCCGAGCCACAGCGTGGCGGCGATGGCCGAGAACGCACCCGCCGAGGCGAACTCGCCGATGAAGAACAGCAGGAACCGCAGGCCGGTGTACTCGGTCATGTAGCCGGCGACGAGCTCGGACTCGGCCACGGGCATGTCGAACGGGGTCTGGCCCAGCTCGGCCTGCATGGCGATCATGAAGATCACCAGGGCCACGATCTGGGTGAGGATGAACGGGTTTCCGAGGCCTCCGAAGCCGAACATCTCGCCCTTGGCCTGGGAAGCGACGATGCCCTGCAGGCTGAGCGTGCCGGCCTGGATGACGACGCCGACGACCGAGAGCACGAGGGGCAGCTCGTAGGCGATGAGCTGGCCGGCGGCCCGCAGACCGCCGAGCAGCGAGTACTTCGAGGCGGACGCCCAGCCGGCGAGGATGATGCCGATCACCGAGATGGACGACACGGCCATGACGAAGAAGATCCCGGTACCGAACACCGACGGGTCGATGAAGACCATGTCGGGACCGAACGGCACGACGAGGTAGGTGAGCAACACGGTGCCCACCACCAGGTAGGGCGCCATCTTGAACAGGGATCGGTCGGCCCGGTCGGGGACGAGGTCTTCCTTCTGCAGCGACTTGCCCACCTCGGCCAGGAGCTGCATCGAACCGTAGGGACCGGCCTCCATGGGGCCGAGCCGGTTCTGCATGAAGCTGACCATCTTGAACAGGTACACGTACACGAAGGTCCCCGGCGGGCAACAACACCGCGGCCAGCACCCCGATCGAGCGGAGGATCGACTGCTGCCAGTAGGCCAGTTCGATGGCGATCACCGGTCGATGTCTCCGAGGATGAAGTAGAGGCTGCCGAGGATGGTGATGATGTCGGGCACGTACACGCCCCGCAGCAACCAGGGCACGATGCTGATGTTGCTGAAGCTGGCGGTGCGGATCTTGACCCGGAACGGTCCGAGATCGCCCTTGGAGACGACGTAGTAGCCCATCTCGCCGAGGGGGTTCTCGGTGGCGACGTAGGCCTCGCCCGCCGGCACCTTGATGATGCGGGGCACCTTGGCCATGATCGGCCCCGAGGGCAGGCCCTCGAGCAGCTGCGTCACGATCTTGGTCGCCTCGCGGACTTCCTGGAGCCGGACCCACGTGCGGGCGAAGCTGTCGCCGTCGGTGTGGGTGAAGACCGTGAAGTCGGCGTGCTTCCAGGCCATGGGCGAGTCGCTGTCGCGGCGCAGGTCCCAGTCGACGCCCGACGCGCGCAGGTTGGCGCCCGACAGGCCGTACAGCTGGGCCAGTTCGGCCGGGATGACGCCGACGCCCCGGGTGCGGGTCGTGAAGATCTCGTTGCCGAGCAGGAGGTCTTCCATCTCGTCGCAGAAGGCCGCCATCTTCTTCATGATCCGCAGCGACTCGGCGATCCAGCCCGCCGGCAGGTCGTCCTTGATGCCACCGATGCGGTTGAAGTTGGGATGGAAGCGGCCGCCGGTGGCGCCCTCGATGAGGTTCAGCAGGTACTCACGGTCGCGCAGGGCGTAGAACATCGGCGTCAGGGCACCGATCTGCACGCCCATGTCGCCGAGGAACATGACGAGGTGGGAGATGCGCCCCATCTCGTGGAGCACGGTGCGGATGTACTGGGCCCGCTCGGGGGCCTCGACCTCCATCAGCTGTTCGCACGCGAGGATGAAGGGCACCTCGTTGCAGAAGCTGCCCAACCAGTCGATGCGGTTGACGAGCGTGTTGATCTGCGGGTACGTGCGGACCTCGACCAGCTTCTCGTAGCCGCGGTGCATGTAGCCCATGATCGGCTCGGCCCACAGGACCTGCTCGCCGTCGAGTTTGGCGACGATGCGCAGGGTCCCGTGGGTGGCGGGGTGCTGGGGCCCGATGTTCAGCGTCATGCCGTCGTCGGTCTCGAGCTCGACGTTGACGCGGGCGTCGGCAGCCTTGGCCGCCACGTAGGCGAGCTGGTCGGCCTCGGTGGGTTCGGTGACCGCGGTCATGAGTCGTCGCTCCCTTCGTCCTCACCGGAGTCGTCGCCGTCGTCCGGCATCGGTTCGACGTCGACGATGCCCGGCCAGGGCTTCACGTGGCGGGCGAGCAGGGGGAAGTCCTTGCGCAGCGGGTTCCCCTCGAAGCCCGACGGCAGGTACAGCGTGTGGAGGTACGGGTGACCGGCGAAGCGGATCCCGAACATCTCGAAGGTCTCCCGCTCGTGCCAGTTGGCTCCGGGGAACAGGCCGATGATCGTCTCGAGCGCCGGCTCACCGCCGTCGCGGGGGTCGGGCACGTCGACCTTGATCGTGATGCCCAGACTGCGCCGGCTGATGTCGATGAGGCGACTGAAGACCTGGAACCGGGTCTCGCCGCCGGCGTGGCCCTGCTCGATGGCGCCCGGCTCGGCGAGGGTGGTCACCGACACGCCGGCATCGGCGGTGGCGTCCTCGGACTTGCCGAACGGCGAGGGCATCCAGTCGATGGCCGAGAGGAAGTCGAAGAACCGGAACCCGGCGTCGTCGCGCAGGGCCTTGTGGGTGCGCTTCCAAGCCTCGGCCCCGACGCGGATCCAGAGCTGGCGGCCCGGTTCGATGTGGGACTCGAGGAGATCGTCGCCGATCAGTGCGCTGACCTGCTCGAGCAGACCTTCCCGCACCTCGTCGCGTGCGCCGGTGTCGTTGTCGTCGGTGGTGGTGTCCGTGTCAGCTGACGACAATCGGATCACCTCGCCACTTCTCGGCCATGTCCTCGTTGGCGATGCGCTCCTGGAGCAGCACGACCCCTTCGAGCAGCGCTTCGGGCCGGGGCGGGCAGCCCGGCACGTACACGTCGACCGGGATGACCTGGTCGACGCCCTTCGTCACGGAGTAGCTGTCCCAGTAGGGGCCCCCGCAGTTGGCGCAGCTGCCCATCGAGATCACGTACTTCGGGTCGGGCATCTGCTCCCACAGGCGGCGCACCGACGGGACCATCTTGTCGGTCACGGTTCCGGAGACGCAGAGCAGATCGGCCTGGCGGGGCGACGCGGGCAGCGGGATCACGCCGAGGCGCATGATGTCGTAACGGGGCGCGGCCATGGCAGCGGCCATCTCGATGGCACAGCACGCCAGACCCCACTGGTACATCCAGAGGGAGTACTTGCGCGAGATGTTGAGCAGCTTCGTGAGCGGTTTGGGCAGCTTGCCGCTCTCCACGAGACCCATCGGACGACTCCTAACCTCGGGCCTAGATCCAGCGCAGCACGCCCTTGCGCCACGCGTACACGAGGCCCAAGGCGAGAATGACGATGAAGACGACCATCTCGACGAGGCCGAACACCTGGTAGGTCTCGAGTCGAGTCGCCCACGGGAAGATGAACACCGCCTCGACGTCGAACATGACGAACATGAGAGCGAAGATGTAGTAGCGGACCTGACTCTGCGACCAGCCGTCACCCACGGGGTCGACGCCGGATTCGTAGTTCAGGTACTTGCCCGGCTGGCGGCGCGTGGGGCGCACGAGCGCACCCAGACCGAGCACGCCGGACAAGAGCGCGACCGCGACGCCACCGAAGATCGCGACTGTGAGGTAATTGCGGAGGAACTCCGACACGGCTCGAAACCCTACTGACCGGTGATGAAGGGGGCCAAAGGTGCCCCCGGCCCGCTGCGGATCGGGCCGAGCGGGGTCAGTAGACCCAGACGGGGGTTCCGACGGGGGCGAGTCCGTCGGCCCAGATCATGTCGACGGCGGCGTTGGAGAGGCGGGTACAGCCGTGCGAGGCCGCGTACCCGGGGATCGACGAGGCGCCGTGGAGGGCGATGCCGCCGTTGAAGTACCGGGGCCGGTAGAGGTCGCCGAGGTCGGCGTGGCGCACACCGTCGATCACCCGGTTGATGGCGAAGCGGCCCGGCGGCGTGCGCCAACCCGGCCGTCCGGTGGAGGTGTTCAGCGCCAGCGTGCGCCCGTCGCGCACGATGAACATGACCTGGCGGGTGAGGTCGACTTCGATGTGGTCCCCTCCCTCTCGGGCGGCGACCGGTCCCGCAGCATCGAGCGCGGCGAGGGTGGCCGGCCCCGCGATGCCGTCACGGCCGAGGCCGGAGTACTTCTGGAAGGCGAGGACGGCCTGGGTGGTCGAGCGCGCCGTAGTGCCCGTCGACCGGGAGCCAGAACCCGAGGTCGCTCAGGTGCTGCTGGACTGCCGTCACCTCGGGCCCCGTGTCGCCGGCGCGGTAGGCGGGAACGGCGGGTGTCTCCGGCGGTGCCGTCGTGGGCGGGACGGTCGTCGTGGGCGCCGCCGTCGTGGTGGGCGCCGCCGTGGTCGTGGGCACTGCGGTGGCGGGCGCGGCCGTGGTGGGCGCGGTCGTGGTGGCCGGCGCCGTCGTGACCGTGGTGGGCGACGAGGTGGCGGTCTCGGACGAGTCGAGGTTCTGGAGGGCGTATGCCGCGGTGACGCCGACGACGAGGCCGGTGACGACGACGAGGAACACGCCCGTGAGGCTGGTGCCGGCCTGCCGGCGGCGGTGGTTCTTCTGCACGATGATCAGACGCTCCATGCCCCCGCGGTCGGTTCGACGATCATTCGTGTGAATTCAGTCACGGTGGCGCCGCCGTGGATCGGGTTCGACCGGCAGCCGGTCGGTACGGTGCGCCCGTGCCGCCCTCCCGCCGTCGTTCGTCGTCCGCCACCCGGTGAGCCTCGCAGACGCGATCCTGATCGGGGTGGCGGGATTCCTGGCCGGAGGGGTCAACGCCGTCGCCGGCGGCGGGTCGCTCATCTCGTTCCCGGCCCTGGTGGCGGCCGGCCTCCCGACGCTGTCGGCGCCAACGTCACCAACACCACCGCCGTCTGGCCCGGCTACCTCGGGTCAGCGCGGCGGCGTACCGGCGTGAGCTCGCCGACCAGCGCCCCCGCCTCCGATCGTTCCTCGTGACCGCGGTGCTCGGCGGCGCCGCGGGGTCGGCGATCCTGCTCGCCGCCCCCGACGCAGTCTTCGACGCCGTGGTGCCGTTCCTCGTGCTCCTGGGCTCGCTGCTGCTGCTGGCCCAACCCCGGATCTCGGCCGCCGTGCGGGCCCGGGCCGCATCGCCCGGCCGGGACCGCGTCCAGCTGCACGCCGCCTTGTTCCTGGCCGCCGTGTACGGCGCCTACTTCGGCGGGGGCCTCGGCGTGATCCTGTTCGCCGTGCTCGGCATCTTCGTAGCCGACCACCTCCAACGGCTCAACGCCCTCAAGTCGGCGCTCTCGCTGGTCATCAACACCATCGCGTTGATCGCCTTCGCGCTGTTCGGACCCGGTCGACTGGCTCTCGGTCGCCATCGTGGCGCCGGCGAGCCTCGCTCGGCGGCTACGTCGGCGGCGGGATGGCCCGACGCCTCTCCCCCGACGGGCTGCGCACCACCGTCGTGGTGTTCGGCGTCGTGGTGTCGATCTGGTTGTTCCTGCGCTGAGGGCACGGCCGCTCAGTTCCCGGTGGAGCCGAGGGTCACCGAGACGTCCTGGGGGGCGCCGTTGCGTTGGATGCCGATCGTCACCGTCGTCCCCGGGGCCCGGCGGATGATCTCGGCCCGGAGCTTGCCGCCGTCGGGGACCGGGGTCCCGTCGATGCTCACCAGGAGGTCACCGACCTGGAGGCCCGCATCGTCGGCCGCGGAGCCCGAGACGACCTCGGCCACCTGAGCACCACGTGATCCGTCAGCCGGCGCGGTCGTCGACACGCCGAGCAGGGCGAGCTGCACCGGCTGGCCGGCGACGAGCTGATCGGCGACGAGGTGGGCGAGGTCGATCTCGATGGCGAAGCCCACGCCCTCGTTGCCGCCGGACTGGGTGAAGATCACGTCGGACAGGCCGATCACCTGGCCGCGACCGTCGACGAGGGGGCCGCCCGAGTTGCCGGGGTTGATGGCGGCGTCGGTCTGCACCATGGCGACGTCGTTCACGACGCGGTCGACCGCGCTGACGATCCCCGAGGTCACGGTCTGGTCGAAGCCGAAGGGGCTGCCCACCGCGACGGTGAGCTGGCCCACGACGGGCTCGGAGTCCGTGGCGAGGGTGGCCACGCTGCCCACGTCGGCGGCGTCGATGCGGACCACGGCGATGTCGGTGGCCTTGTCAGCGCCGACCACGTCACCGCGGACCGTCGAACCGTCGGCCAGCCGGACGTCGACCTGCCGGCTCGATCCGACGACGTGGGCCACGGTGAGGACGAGACCGGACTTGTCGTAGATCACGCCGGAACCGACGCCGGTCGTCGTCTGGATCTGGACCACCGCCGGGGCGATGGCGGCAGCGGCGCTGGCGACGCGCTCGCTGCCGTCGACCACCGGCGTCGGCGTGGCGGTCGTCCCGGACGGTGCGGCGGCGGTCTGGGCCACCACCGGCGTCGAGTCGTGGCCGTTGTGGTCGTCGACCAGGGTGGTCGTCACCCCGGAGGCCAACACGGCGCTCAGCACCGACGCGGCCAGGATCGGCAGGGGTCGCCAGGACCGCCCGCCGCCACCGCCGGAGGAACGGAGCGGCGGCGGGGGCGGTCCGGTGGCGTCGCCGGCGTCACCGTCGAGGTCGGATCGGTGGGGAGGACCGGGGAAGGGGCGGTCGGCCGGCGGGGACGGCGGGACGGCGCCGCCGTCGGTCCACGACGCGGGCGGGCCGGCGGGGGGCGTCGGCGGGAGGGTGGAGGAAGCGGTGTCGGGAAGGGTGGGAGTGAAGTCTGACGGCATGGCGGATCCAGTCGGGATGTGGGCTGTGTGGGGTTCGTCAGCGAGGTCGGTTCCCGGTGGGAACCGACCTCGCCTCGGGGGACGTGGGGTCAGGGACGACCGGGGCGGTCAGGCGCCGGTGGTGTCGGAGCCCGGCGCCGGTGCGTCAGGCGCCCAGCCACCGGGGCGGGGCCCGCCGAAGGGGCCGTCGCCGTCCCCGTCGAAGCGGGGCAGGTCGCCGTTGACGAAGGCGGTGATGCGGTCGGTGGCCTGGGCCAGCGTGGCGTCGGCCTCGTCCTGGGTGAGGCGGCCGTTGGCCACGGCGGTGTCGAGGTGCTGGTGGACGTCGTCGACCAGCGCGGCTGATGACGTCGTCGACCGCCACGCCCTGGGCCTTGGCGACGTCGGCGATGCTCTGACCGTCGGCGAGGGCGGTCCGGAGGTCGGCGGCGCTGATGCCGAGCACGTCGGTGAGGACGCCGTCACCGAGGAGGTGGTGGCCGGGGCCACGGTGAGGGAAGCCGTCGGGGCGGGCATCCCGGATGGCTTGGATGACCTTGTCGGCCTGGTCCTGGCTGATCGTGTTGTCGGCGATGAGCGGGGCGAGGGCGTCTTCGAGGAAGTGGCCGGGCTCGGGTGCCGGATCGGTGGTGGCGGGGTCGGTCGTGGTGTCGGCGCTGGTGGTCGTGGTGCTGTCCTGGGCAGCGGAGAGCGACGGCACGAACAGCACGGCTCCGGCCGCGCCCCCCACCGTGAGGGAAGCGGCCATGGCGGCGGCGGCAACGGACTTACGCATGTCGTGGTCTCCTTGTCGTGGGCTCGTGGAGAACACTCTCCGCCCGCCGCGTGGGAGCCACGTCCCAGCAACCTGGGAACTGGCTCACAATCCGGAGCCGCCGACGGATCCTGGCTCCCGGCTGCAGCGACGCCCGTCAGCGTCGCTGAGGTCAGCGCGGGAGCTCGACGAGGACTGCGGTTGCGTCCGACGCGGGCCCGGTGAAGACGTGGGGGAACAGCCCGACACCGAGCGTCACCACCATGCACACGATCAGGGCGATGCCGGCGCCGACGGGGACCCGCAGGGTGGCCGGGTCGGGGATGTCGGCCGGTTCGACGTCGGACATCCACATCGACACGGTGATCCGCAGGTAGAGGAAGGCGGCGATGACGGCGGTCAGCATGGCGATGGCCGCCAGCGGATACGAGTGGGCGTCGACGGCGGCGGAGATGGCGTAGAACTTGGCGAAGAACCCGCTGGTGAACGGCACCCCGGCCTGGCTGAACAGCAGGATCGAGAACGCGAGGGCCAGCACCGGCCGGGACCGGGCCAGACCCCGGTAGTCGTCGAGGGAGTGCCGGTCGTCGCCGGTCCGGCCGACGACGGTCACGATGCCGAAGCTCCCGCCCACCAGGAACGTGTAGCTGGCGAGGTAGAACAACGTGGCCTGGACCCCGCGCTCGGCTGGCCGCCTGGACGGCCACCAGGATGAAGCCGGCGTGGTTGATCGACGAGTAGGCCAGCATTCGCTTCACGTCGGTCTGCACGACGGCCATGATCGAACCGACGAGGAGCGTCAGGATGGCGATGCCGTAGACGATGGGTTGCCAGTCGACCCGGTAGGTGGCGAACCCGAGGTAGAAGACACGGATCAACCCGGCGAAACCCGCCGCCTTGACGCCCGACGCCATGTAGGCCACGACCGGCGTCGGAGCACCCTGGTAGACGTCGGGGGTCCAGGTGTGGAACGGCGCCGCCGCCACCTTGAACCCGAGGCCCACCAGCAGCATCGCCATGCCGGCGAGGAGCAGGCCGTTGTCGAACAGCACGGTGGTCGACAGGTAGTCGAGGATCTCGACGAGGTTCGTGCTGCCGGTGGCGCCGTAGGTGAGGGCGATGCCGTAGAGCAGGAACGCCGAGGCGAACGACCCGAGGACGAAGTACTTCATGCCGGCTTCCTGCGACGTGGTCCGCCGCAGGTGCATGGCGGCGAGCACGTAGACGGCCAGCGAGAGGATCTCGAGGCCGAGGAACAAGACGATGAGGTCGTCGGCGGCGGCCATCAAGATGCCGCCCGAGGCCGACAGGAGCATCAGGACGTAGAGCTCGGGGCCGTCCATGCCTTCCCGCCGCAGGTACCCGTCGGCGAGGAGTGATGCGATGACGACGGACGCACAGATCACCACGGTCAGGAACAGGGAGAAGCCGTCGACGCCGATGGCGCCACCCATGGCGGTGAACGGTCCTCGGTCGGCGTCCTGGACGCGGTCCCACAGCGGCCACGTGGTCGACGGCGGCGGCGATGGCGGCGACCGAGGTCACGAGCGGGTAGAAGCCGTCGAACACCTTCTTGCGCGTCAGTGCCGTGACGAGCATGAGCCCCATCGCGGCCAGCACGAGGATCAGCAGCGGTCGGACGGTGACCCATTCCACGTCGGGGTGGACGATGGGCTGGAACACCTCGTCGGCGCTCTGCATCGGCGCGGCCAGGACGGCGAGCAGGCCCATCAGCCCGTCCCCTCCTCGGTCGGCGTGGTGCCGCCCGGGTCGGCGGCCTCGGCGGGGGTGCCGGTGAAGCCGGACGTGGCGGCGTCGGGCTCGTGGAAGTCGGTGGCGTCCTCGATCCGGGTCGACGAGCGCGGCGACCGAGGGCTCGATCCGCTCGAGCACGGGCTTGGGATACACGCCGAGGAACACGATGAGGCCGATCAGCGGCAGCATCACGGCGAACTCGCCGAGGCGCATGTCCTTCATGGCCAGGTCGTCCTCGCCGGGCTCGCCGTGGAACACCCGCTGGTAGGCCCACAGCAGGTAGAGGGCGGCGAGGATCACGCCGCCGGCGGCGACGACCGCCCACCACTTGGCGGTGAGGTACGAGCCCGACAGCACGAGGAACTCGCCGACGAAGCCGTTGAGGCCGGGCAGCCCGATCGAGCTGAAGCATCACGAGCATGAACACGCCGGCGAGGACCGGCGCCGCCTTCTGCATGCCGGACATCGCCGAGATCTCGTAGGTGTGGCGGCGCTCGTAGAGCATGCCGAGGAGCAGGAACAGCGCACCGGTGGAGATGCCGTGGTTGACCATCTGCAGCACGCCGCCCTCGATGCCCTGGCGTGGTGAGGGCGAAGGTGCCGAGGACGATGAACCCGAGGTGGGCGACCGACGAGTAGGCGACGAGCCGCTTCAGGTCTCTTCTGCATGGCGGCGACGATGGCGCCGTAGACGATGCCGATGACCCCGAGGGTCAAGAACACGGGCGCGAAGAAGGTCGTGGCGTCGGGGAACAGGTAGAGCCCGAAGCGCAAGAAGCCGTACGTGCCGAGCTTGAGCATCACGCCGGCGAGGATCACCGACCCGGCCGTGGGCGCCTGGGTGTGGGCGTCGGGTAACCAGGTGTGGAGCGGGAACAACGGCACCTTGACGGCGAACGCCAGCGCGAAGGCGAGGAAGATCCACTTCGCCGCGCCCCAGTCGAGCGGGTTCCAGGAGTTGGCGTCGGGGTCGGCCTTCGCCTGTCCGGTCTCGATGGCGGTCTGCTCTGCCTTCAACCGTCTCGCCCGGCTCTCGGCGAGCGCGACCAGGTCGAAGGTGAGCTGGTCGGCGCCTCGAGCTCGGCGCTCAGCTCGTCGATCCGGCCGAGCGTCGCCGGATCGGCCTGGACGCCGGACCTTGCACCTGTTGGCTGACCTGGTCCTGCAGCGCGGCGAGCTCCTGCCGGGCCGGCGTCGACTGCGCTCGCTGGCCTGCGTCGCGCTCGACGAAGGCGAGGCCCAGGATGCCGACCAGCATCAAGGCCGAGCCGAACATCGTGTACAGGAAGAACTTCAGCGCGGCGTAGACCCGCTCGCCGTAGCCCCAGCCGCCGATGAGGAAGTACATCGGCACGAGCACGATCTCGAAGAAGATGAAGAACAGGAACAGGTCGAGCGACGTGAAGGCGCCGATGCAGCCGGCCTCGAGCAGCAGCAGCCAGGCGTAGTACGCCTTGGGGTCGTTGCTCGGCGTGACGGCCACGAAGGGCGATGCGGGAACAGCACGCCGGTGAGCACGACGAGGAACAGCGAGATGCCGTCGACGCCGAGGTGCCACTTGATGCCGAACTCCTGGATCCAGGCTGGTGCGATCGACTCGAACTGGAACCCGGCCTCGGGCCGTCGAAGTCGCCGAGCATCCACAACGTGAACGCGCCGGTGGTGCCCGAGAACAGCAGCGCCGACCAGGCGGAGCACCTCGGGGCGACGGCGGGACATCAGGGCCACGGCGATGCGCGCCCAGCGAGGGGCACGAGGATCGCTGCGGTGAGCAGCGGGAAGGCGAGGCTTCGGCGTGCCGGCAGCCATCAGAAGCGTCACCTGGGCGAGGAAGTAGGCGAGCAGGAGGACGGCGCCGCCGGCGATGCCGAGGGCGTAGCTGCGGACGTAGCCGGTCTGGCGCCGGCCGGAGCCCCGGCGCCGGTGCGGCGGACCAGGCCGGCGACGCCGTTGACCGCCCCGTCGACGACCGTCCGGTCGAAGGCGGCGGTGCCGTCGAAGGCCGGCCCGGCCCGGGCCGCCCATGAACGCGGCGATCGCGCGGTCGTAGTACCAGCCCTCGGCCAGCATCTTCGGTCTCGACCGGCTCGGCGGACCTTGCGGATGTAGATGGCGTAGGCCACGGCGATGCCGGTGAGCGCGGCCATGACGGCGATGACGGCCAAGCCGACCTTGGTGCCGGTGGCGACGTCGATCTCGGCCTCGTTCTCGCCGAGGACCGGGTGGAGCCACTCGGCGAGGAAGTGCACGGTCGGTGAACGGCAGCTGGAGGACGCCGCCGACGAGGGCCAGGCCGGCCAGGACGACGAGCGGGAGCGTCATCGTGCCAGGGGACTCGTGCGGGCGCGTCGTCCATGATGTGGCGCCTGGGGGGCGTCGGCCGTCTCGGGCTGCGAGAGCGCCTCGGCCTCGGTGTCGCCGGCGTCGTGTCGGTCGCCGGCGCCGTCGGCCGGGTCGCCTCGTGGACCTCGTCGTGGCCGGGCTCGATGACGAAGCGCTCGTCGCCGAAGAAGACGAGGAAGACCTGGCGGCTCATGTAGAAGGCGGTCAGCAGCGCGGTGACCAGGCCGATGGCCCACAGGACGCCCGGGCTCGTCGGATCCCAGGCGTAGAGCAGGATCTCGTCCTTCGAGAAGAAGCCGGAGAACGGCGGGACGCCGGCGATGGCCAGCCAGCCGACGATGAAGGTGCCGGCGGTGATCGGCATGTACTTGCGCAGGCCGCCCATGCGGCATCATGTCCTGCTCCTCGTGCATGCCGTGGATGACCGAACCGGAGCCGAGGAACAGCAGCGCCTTGAAGAAGGCGTGGGTGATCATGTGGAAGATGGCGGCCACGTAGGCGCCCGTAGCCGACGGCCAGGAACATGTAGCCGAGCTGGCTGATCGTGGAGTAGGCCAGCACCTTCTTGATGTCGCGCTGGGAGATGGCGATGGTGGCGGCGAAGAAGGCGGTGAACGCCCCGACCCAGGCGATGGTGGTGGGGACCCAGGCGGACGCCTCACCGAGGATCGGGCTGACCCGGGTCAGCAGGTAGACGCCGGACGTCACCATGGTGGCGGCGTGGATCAGCGCGGACACGGGGGTGGGGCCGGCCATGGCGTCGGGCAGCCACACGAACAGCGGGAACTGGGCCGACTTGCCCGATGGCGCCGATGAAGAGGCAGAAGGCGATGAACGTCGCCGTCGAGGTCGGCGAGACCGCCGGCCCTGCCGAGGATGTCGGTGTAGTTGATCGACCCGAGGGCGGCGAAGGTGGCGAAGATGGCCACCATGAACCCCCAGTCACCGACGCGGTTGGTGACGAAGGCCTTCTTGCCGGCGGAGGCCTTGACCGGGTCGGTGAACCAGAAGCTGATGAGGAAGTACGAGCACGCCCCCACCCCTCCCAGCCGAGGAAGGTGATGAGCAGGTTGTCGCCCAGCACGAGCATCAGCATCGAGAAGGCGAACAGGTTGAGGTAGACGAAGAACTTGGCGAAGTTCTCGTCGCCATGCATGTAGCCCACCGAGTAGAGGTGGATGAGCGTGCCGACCCCGGTGACGAACAGGCACATCGTCACCGACAGCGGGTCGGCGAGGAAGCCGACGTCGACGTGCCAGCCGCCGGCGGGGATCCATTCGAAGAGGGTCTGGACGAACGCGCGGTCCTCGCCCGGCCGGTCGAGGAGGCCGAAGAACACGGCCACGGAGACGGCGAAGGAGCCGCCCACCATGGCCGTGGCGAACCAGCCGGCCAGCGGCTCGCCCAGCTTCCGGCCGGCGACCAGCAGCGTCAGGAAGCCCAGCAGCGGCAGGGCAGGGATGAGCCAGACGAGGTCGAGGGTCTCCATGGTTCGGCTATCCCCTGAGCAGGTTCAGGTCGTCGGCCGTGGCGAGGGGCGCTTGCGGAGGATGGCCACGATGATGCCCAGGCCGACCACCACCTCGGCGGCGGCGACGACGAGGACGAAGAACACGACCGCCTGGCCGCCGATGTCGTCGAGGATGCGGGCGAACGTGACGAAGGTGAGCGTCACGGCGTTGAGCATCAGCTCGACGCACATGAACATGACCAGCGGGTTCCGCCGGATGAGCAGACCGACCGCGCCGATGGCGAACAGGCCGGCGGCGAGCACGAGGTACCAGGACGGTTCGACGGCGGCCAGCATCACGACGTCACCTCGTCGGCCGGGCCGCACCGGAGGTCTCGGGTCGGCACCATCGTCGCGGGCGATCGTGACGGGGATCTCGTCGCTGACCGGCGACCGGCGCGCCAGCATCACGGCGCCGACGACGGCGATGATGAGCAGCACCGAGGTGACCTCGAACGCGAGCAGGTAGCGGGTGAAGACGATCTCGCCGATGGCCTCGATGTCGGGCCGCGGCTCGAGGCTGCCGAGGTTGGAACGCGTCCCGGTGGACGGTCCCACTCGGTGGTGGCCAGGGCCAGGACCGGCAGGGCGAACACGAAGATGCCCACCACGACGGCGGCGGCCCGCTGGCCGACGAGGGGTTCGACGTCGAGGCGCTCGGCGCGGTCGACGCCGAGCAGCATGATGACGAACAGGAACAGGACCACGATGGCGCCGGCGTAGACGATGACCTGCACGGCGGCCAGGAAGTTGGCCTCCTGGGCGACGAACAGGACGGCGACACCGAACAGCGTGGCGACGAGGGAGAGCGCGGAGTAGACCGGGTTGTGGGCCAGCACGACACCGAGGGCGCCGACGAGGCAGATGGCGCCGGCCGACGAGGAAGACGAACGTCTCCATCAGTGGCCACCCCCATCGTCGTGGTCGTGGGCGGCGTGGTCGTGAGCGTCGTCGTCGTGGCGGTCGACCTGGGGGTGCCGGCCGGCCGGCCGGGATGCCGCCGCGCTTGGTCCCCGGATCGTCGCCTCGTGGTCGGCGTAGTCACCGTCGTCGGTGCGCTGGCCCCGCTCGGCCGGCCGCTCGCCGTAGCCGAGCTCGCCGGCCCAGGCGACGATGCCCTCGAAGTCGGCGTCACCGGACGGGGCGGTGGCGCGCATCCATGCCGAGGTGTGGTTCTCGACCAGGTCGATGTCGGACCAGTCCTCCCACGGCAGCTGCTGGGGCCGGCCGTCGTCACCGACCACGAGCTCGGCCTTGGTGTAGATGGCGTCGTCGCGGTTCGGTGAAGCTGAACTCGAACAGCTTGGTCTCGGTGATGGCCTCGGTGGGGCAGGCCTCGACGCACAGGTCGCAGTGGATGCAGCGCAGGTAGTTGATCTCGTAGACGAAGCCGTACCGCTCGCCGGGGCTGACCGGGTCGGTCGGGGTCGTTGTCGCGGCCGCGGACGTAGATGCAGCGGGCGGGGCAGACACCGGCGCAGAGCTCGCAGCCGATGCACTTCTCCATGCCGTCCTCGTACCGGTTGAGGACGTGGCGGCCGTGGCGGCGGATGGGCCGGACGTACTTGCCGCCCTCGCCCTTCACGTACTGCGAGGTGACGACCTTGCCCGACTGACTGGCCTTGTTGAACGTCTTGTTGATCGTGATCCGGAACCCGTCGAGGTACCCCATCAGACCTCCACCTCTCCGAGCTCGCGACGCCGACGGGAGATCTCGCTGGCCCGGGCGAGGATGGCGAAGCAGGCGCCGCCGATGCCCAGGAAGCTGATCACCACGGTCAGCACCAGGTTCCAGCCGACGTCACGGCCGATGTTGATGGTGGCGAGCAGGAGCAGCCAGGCCAGCGACAGCGGGATCAGCACCTTCCAACCGAGGTCCATCAGCTGGTCGTACCGGAACCGGGGCAGCGTGCCCCGGATCAGCACGAAGACGTAGAGGAAGACGAAGATCTTGGCGACGAGCCAGATGATGCCCGACACCGGCCCGAACCACTGCGGCCCCGACGGCCCGCCGAACCACAGTGTGACGATCACCGCCGACATGGTCACCGGGTGCATGAACTCGGCCACGAAGAACATGCCGAAGCGGATCGAGGAGTACTCGGTGTGGTAGCCGCCGACGATCTCCTGCTCGGCTTCGACGAGGTCGAACGGTGGCCGGTTCATCTCGGCGAGCGCGGCGATGAAGAAGATCACGAACGGCACGAAGCCGGTGACGATCACGTTCCAGTTCGGGACCACGCCGCCCCAGCCGGAGCCGGCTTGGACGAAGGCCATCCGGCGGGTCGAGAGCCCGCCGCTGGTGAGGACGAGGGCGACGACCGACAGGCCCATGGCGGCTTCGTACGACACCATCTGCGCCGTGGCGCGGACCGACCCGAGCAGCGGGTACTTGGACCCCGACGCCCAGCCGGCGAGCATCACGCCGTAGACCGCGATGGACGAGACGGCGAGGATCCACAGGACCCCGATGGGTGGGTCGGCGAGCTGGGCGTAGGTCTGGTGGCCGGCGATGGTGATGATGCCGGGATCGTCGGCGTGGAGAGTGCCGGCGACGGGCACCACCGCGAAGACCAGGAAGGCGGGGATCACGGACAGGTACGGCGCGAGGAGGAACACGAACCGCTCGGCCCGGTTGGGGATCAGGTCCTCCTTGAAGATCAGCTTCATGCCGTCGGCGAGGGTCTGGAGGAGGCCGAACGGACCGGCTCGATTGGGGCCGATCCGGTTCTGCATGTCGGAGATGACCTTGCGCTCGAACCACACCATGAAGATGACCGAGACGAGCAGGATGACAAAGGTGACCAGCACCTTGCCGATGGTGATCAATACCTCGGCGAGGCCCACGCCGTCGACGTAGAGCGGATCGAGGGCGAACACGGCGTGCATCAGCCGGCCACCTCCACACGGACGTCGGTGACGAGGCGGTCGAGGGAGATGAGCTCGGCGGCGTTGGCCCCGGGCTGGTGGAAGCCGACGTGGGCCGCCCCGCGAGGTACCCGGGTGGAGGGCTCGGCGGGCATCGTGATCGACCCTCGACCCCCGTCCCGGTTGGACACGGTCACCGCCGCACCGGCGGCGATGCCGAGACGGTCGAAGTCGTGGGGGTGCAGCCGCAGCGTGGCCCCGGGGGCCAGGTGGGCGAGCGACGCCGATTCCTGGGTGGAGGTGGCGAGGTCGTAGAGGGACCGGGTGGTCACGAGGCGCAGCTTGTACCCATCGGGCTGCGGCACGTCGACCGAAGGCGCCGAGAACCGCAGACCGGTCCCGGGCGCCGGGAGCGAATCCGCCGCACCATCGTTCGCCTCGTCGACCGGTTCGGCGACCTCGGTGGTTTCGACGGACCCGGTGTCGTCGCCGGCCGGCCGGGAGGCCTCGGCTCCCGCCTGGGCTTCGGTGGCCTCGGCCTCGGCGGCCTTGGTCTGCTCGTCGGTGTCGGCCGCTTCGGACTCGGCCACCTTGGCCGCGGACTCGGGGTCGATGTCGGCCTCGTTGCCCGGTTCCTCGGTCTGGACGGCCGGTTCGTCGATGGGCAACACGACACCGTCGAGGCCGATGCGCTCCACGCTCAGTCCGCGGTGCAGTGCCGAGACCGACGCCAGCTCGGCGAGCACCGACTCCACCGACTCCAATCCGAGATCGTCGCCGAGGCGGAAGGCGAGCTCGGCGGCGATGACCCAGTCGGCCCTCGCGGTCCCCGGAGGCGTGACCTTCTGACCGAGCCGGCTGACGCGGCCCTCGAGGTTTGTGGTGGTCCCTTCCGTCTCGGCGTACCCGGCAGCGGGGAGCACCACGTCGGCCTGGCGGACCGAGGCCGTGAGCATCGTGTCGACCGCGACCACGGTGCGGGCACCGGCCAGCGCCCGACGGGCGAGCTCGTGGTCGGGGAAGTCGGCGAGCGGATCGGCACCGAGCAGCACGAGGACGTCGAGCTTGCCGTCGGCGGCGGCGGTGAGGATGCCGGCGGTGTCGTGCCCGACGCTGGTGGGCACGGTGGACCAGCGCTCGTGGAAGTGCGACCGGCCGGCGTCGAGGCCGACGCGGCCCGGCAGCAGCCCGGGAGCCAGACCGGCGTCGAGGGCGCCCTGCACGTTGCCGCGTCGCAGGCCGGACAGGAAGCGGACGTCGTCGAGGCCGTCGAGCAGCGCACCGGCGGCGGCCAGGGAGACGTCGGCCGAATCGGCGAGGTTCCCCCGACCGAGCACCACCGTGACCGGCCCGTCGCCGATGGCCGCCTTCGCTGCGGCGATGGCGCTGGCCTCGACACCACCGGCGGCGGCGGGGCGAATCGGAGGCGAGGGAGGCCGCCACGGCCGCCGCACCGCCGGGGGCGTGGGCCAGCGTCTGGGTGGCGATGTCGGAGGCGCCGGTGCGGGTCGGCACGATCTCGATCAGCCGCGCACCGTCCTCCACGACGGCGTGCCGCAACCGGAGGAACAGCACGGGCAGCTCCTCCTTCACGTCGACGCCGACGACGATGACGGTGGCACCCGGAGCGCAGGCCTCGTCGATGGTGGCGCGGGGCAAGGCGAGCAGGGCGTCCGCGGGGAGCCCGTCGCCGAGCTGGCAGTCGACGTTGTCGGTGCCGATGACGCCCTTGGCCAGCTTGGCCCAGGCGTAGGCGGACTCGTTGGTGAGCCGGGCGCCACCGATCACGCCGACGCCGGCGGGCCCGCTGGAGTCGAGCGCGGCGCGGATGGCGTCGGCGGCCTGGCCGAGCGCGGCCGCCCACGACGTGCGCACGTGGGCGTCACCGTCGCGCCGGAGCGGCTCGGCCAACCGGTTGGGCGAGTGGAGCGACTGGAAGTCGAAGCGGCCCTTGTCGCACAGCCACCCCCAGTTGACGCCGTCGATGTCGACCCCCTGGTAGCGGAGGATCTCGTTGCGGCTCGACTGGACGGCGACCCGGCAGCCCACCGAGCAGGAGGTGCAGGTGGACTCGACCTGGTCGAGGTCCCAGGGCCGAGCCTTGAAGCGGTACGGCTCGGCGGTGAGGGCACCGACCGGGCAGATCTGGACGGTGTTGCCCGAGAAGTAGGACGCGAACGGGTGGTCGGGGAAGGTGTTGACCTGGGTCTGGTTGCCTCGGTCGATGAAGTGGATGAGCGTGTCGCCCGCCACCTCCTTGGAGAAGCGGGTGCAGCGATCGCACAGGATGCAGCGCTCGCGATCCAGGTTCACGAGGTCGCTGATGGGGATGGGCTTCTCGAAGTGTCGCTTCTCCTCGACGAAGCGGGACTCGCCCGGGCCGTGCGAGTACGCCTGGTCCTGCAGCGGGCACTCGCCGCCCTTGTCGCAGACCGGGCAGTCGAGCGGGTGGTTGGCGAGCAGGAACTCGAGGACGCCGTCCTGGGCCTTCTTGGTGGTGTCGGACTTCGTCGACACGGTCATGCCGTCGGACACCGGGATCATGCACGACGGCTGGAGCGCGGGCCGCGGCCGGTGTCGATCTCGACGATGCACATCCGGCACATGCCCACGGGGTTCATCCGCGGGTGGTAGCAGAACCGCGGGATGTAGGTGCCGTGGCGCTCCGCGGCGTCGATGACCAGCTCGCCCTCGTGAGCGTCGATCTCGCGGCCGTCGACGGTGATCTTCACCGAGGTCTCGGTCTCGCTCATCCGGCGACCTCCACGCCGACCGGCGCGCCTTCGGGCGGCACGTACGCCTTGCCGCTGATGGTGACCGACGAGGGGATCTCGCCCCCGCCGCAGTAGGCACGGAACTCGTCGGTGAAGCGGACGATGGCGCTGGCGATCGGTGACACCGCCGACGGGCCGAGTGGGCAGATGGTGGTCTGCTTCGGCGGCCAGGCGATGGCCGGGCTGATGTTGTCGCACAAGTCGAGCAGCAACGCCACGTCCTCGGGGCGT
The DNA here is from genome assembly GCA_963811245.1 of uncultured Acidimicrobiaceae bacterium. Lineage (GTDB taxonomy): Bacteria > Actinomycetota > Acidimicrobiia > Acidimicrobiales > Salinilacustritrichaceae > Salinilacustrithrix. The sequence continues at coordinate 288,208 of CAWEQL010000007.1, read as the reverse complement.
CCGTTGCCGTCGAGCATGCGGCGCAGGATCTTCTCCAACCACGAGGTGCCCTCACGACACGGGGTGCACTTGCCGCACGACTCGCGTGCGAAGAAGCGCACCAGGCGCCACGTCGCCTTGACGGCGTCGGTGGTGTCGTCCATGACGACGACCGCTCCGGAGCCGAGCATCGAACCGGCCTGGCCCACGGCGCCGGCCTCGAGCGGCAGGTCGAGGTGCTCCTCGTAGAACCAGGGCGCCGAGGCACCGCCGGGGATGAAGGCCTTGAGCGAACCCGAACCACGGATGCCGCCGCACACGCCGTAGATCAGCTCGCGGAACGTGGTGGTGCCGAACTCGACCTCGTAGACGCCGGGCTTCTTGACGTGACCCGACACGGCGAACAGGCGCGTACCGCGGGAGTTCTCGGCTCCGTAGGCGGTGTAGGCGTCGGCGCCGTTGCGGATGATCCAGGGCAGGTTGGACAGCGTCTCGACGTTGTTGACGATGGTGGGCTGCATGTAGAGCCCCTTCGCCGCCGGGAAGTACGGGGGCTTGAGCCGGGGCATGCCCCGGTTGCCCTCGAGGGACTCGATGAGGGCCGTCTCCTCGCCGACGATGTAGGCGCCGGCACCCCAGTGCAGGACGACGTCGCACGAGAAGTCGCTCCCGGCGATGTTCCGGCCGACGAGACCCGCGGCGTAGGCCTCGTTCAGCGCGGCGGCGATCCGCTCCTGGGCGTGGGCCATCTCGCCCCGCACGTAGAGGAAGACCTGGGCGCAGCCCACGGCGTAGGCACAGATCAGCGCACCCTCGATGAGCTGATGCGGATCGCGCTCCATGAGCATGCGGTCCTTGTAGGTGCCCGGCTCGGACTCGTCGCCGTTGACCACGAGGTAGCGGGGCCACACGCCGGGAGGGCAGAAGCCCCACTTCACGCCGGCCGGGAAGCCGGCGCCACCGCGGCCGAGCAGGCTGGCCGCCTTGACCTGGTTGACGACGGCCTCGGGACCCATCTCCAGGGCCTTGCGCAGGGCGGCGTAGCCATCGGTGGCCTGGTAGCGGGCCAACGTGTGGGCGTCGTCGTAGCCGAAGCGACCCGTGACCATCTGGGGCAGGTCGGGGTTGCGACGAGCCGTGACGGCGTCGTCGGTTCCGTCGGTGCCGGGGCTCATGCGTCGGCCCCGGAGCTCAGCCACACCGGCGTGGTGCACTCGCCGGGGACGGCGGCACCGGCGCGGCGGTCAGCCGGGATCTGCTGGCGGACCCGGGCCAGCACCCCGTGACGGGGCACCTCGTGAGCCCGGCGACCGGCCCGCAGGTCGTCGAGGAGGGCGTCGACCTCGTCGTTGGTGACCTTGTCGAAGTAGCGGTAGTTGACGGTCAGGCACGGCGCCTCGGTGCAGGCCGCGATGCACTCGACGTCCTCGAGGGTGAACAGGCCGTCGTCGGTGGTGCTGCCGGCGCGGATGCCGAGGCGCTCCTCGAGGTGGTGGAGGAGCTCCTCACCACCGAGCAGGAGACACGAGATGTTGGTGCACACGTTGACCAGGTAGGTCCCGACCGGCTCGCGCTTGAACATCTCGTAGAAGCTGCAGGTGCCGACGACCTCGGCCGGGGTGACGCCGACCAGCTCGGCGATGTGCTCCATGGCCTCGTCGGTGACGTGACCGTCCTGCTCCTGGGCCAGGTGGAGCAACGGGATGAGGGCTGACTTGGGGAGCGGGTACCGGCCGACGATCTCCTTGGCCAGGATCGTGTTCTCCGCGGTCAACCGGGGCATCGTCGTGAATCCTTGCACAAGCCGTCGGGCACGCCCAACGTCCGCGAACGGGTCGCACACGGGGCAGGGGCGGACGTTACCGCCCGGTGGCCGGCGGGTCAGATCCTCGCCCGAGAGGCGGTGGGCGCCCGGTCCGGCCCAGGTTCCGGGGATCCACCCTGCGCCCGGCTGCGCGATCCGTCCCCCGGACCGCCCATGCTGGAACACGGCGGCCGGCTCGCCGTACGGTGATGGGCAGTGGAGGTCCAACCCCGAGACGACGCAACCACCCGGGCGCGGTTGCCGTTCTCGCGGGCTTTCGCCCAGGCGGGTTTCAGTCGGCAGGATGCCGATGCGTGGCGCCGAGCCGGCTGGGACGACGCCGACGAGGCCGCCCGGTGGTACCGGGCCGGGTCCGACCGCACGCCGGCGCAGCTCCGGGCGCTGGCCCTGCGAGGGTTCACCCCCGACCAGCTCCCCATGCTCGACATCGGCGAGGGCGACGAGATCGACCTCCGCGACCGCGTGCTGCGCAACCTGCACCGGGATGCTCCCACCCGGCTCGAGCAGGCGCTGGCCGACAACGGCTGACCCGGGCGGGCAGACCTAGCGGTCGACCTCGCCCATGATCGGGTCCACGCTCGAGATGTTCACGACCGCATCGGCGATCAGGCCGTCGCGCATCATGTGGGGCAGCGTCTGCAGGTTCACGAAGCTCGGCCCCCGGATGTGCATCCGGTACGGCTTGGACCCTCCGTCGGACACGATGTAGCAGCCCAGCTCGCCGCGTGGGCTCTCGATGGCCCGGTAGACCTCGCCGGCCGGGACCTTGAACCCCTCGGTGAAGATCTTGAAGTGGTGGATCAACGCCTCCATCGACTCGTCGATGCGAGCTCGCGGCGGCGGCGTCACCTTCTTGTCCTGGATCCGGTAGTCGCCCGGAGGCAGGAGATCGAGGATCTGGCGGACGATCTTCATCGACTCGCGGATCTCGTTGAGCCGGATGGCGTAGCGGTCGAAGGCGTCGCCGTAGGTGCCGACGAGCACGTCGAAGTCGACCTGGTCGAAGAACAGGTACGGATCGTCGCGGCGCAGGTCCCACGGCACGCCGGTCGCCCGCAGGATGGGGCCGGTGGCGCCGAGCGCGATGGCCTCGGTGTCGGTGATGACGCCGACGCCCTGGAGCCGCTCGCGGTAGATGGGCTGGCCGGTGAGCAACACGTCGAACTCGTCGAGCGGCTCGGGCAGGTAGTCGAGGAGCCGCAGCACGTCGTCGCGCCAGCCGTCGGGCAGGTCGGCGGCGACGCCGCCGGGGCGGATGTAGTTGTGGTTCATCCGCAGGCCGGTGATCTTCTCGAGGAGCCGGAGGGCCTCCTCCCGCTCGCGCCAGCCATAGATCATCATCCCGACGGCACCGACGTCCATGCCGTTGGTGGCCATGAACAACAGGTGCGAGCTGATCCGGTTCAGCTCGGTGAGCAGCATGCGGATCCACTGCGCCCGGGCCGGGATGTCCTCGTCGATCCCGAGCAGCGTCTCGGTGGCCAGGCTGAACACCAACTCGTTGAACAACGGCGCGGCGTAGTCCATGCGGGTCACGTTGGTGGGGCCCTGCAGGAAGCTGAGCTCCTCGGCGGTCTTCTCCATGCCGGTGTGCAGGTAGCCCACCACCGGCTTGGTGCGCAGCACGCGCTCGCCCTCGAGCTCGAGCATGAGCCGCAGGACGCCGTGCGTCGACGGGTGCTGCGGACCCATGTTGATGATCATCGTGGAGTCGTCGCCGTCGTCGATCTGGGCCAGCTCGCTGGCCTCGGCCTCCGACAGGCGCAGGGTGGCGCCCAGCTCGCGCAGCAGCTCGGCAGCGCCGCTGTCGCTGCGTCGGCTCATCTCCTGGCGACCCTGGTCGGTGAGCGAGGTGTCCTGGCCGGCGTAGGTCTCGTCGGTGGTGCTCATCGTGCGCCCGCTCCGTTCGTCATCGCTCCGTCACGCTCCCCGTGCTCCTGCGAAGGGAGCGTGCACGCATGTCGTTCGTCATCGCTCCGTCACGCTCCCCTTGAACTGCACGGGGATGCGGCCGACGGCGTAGTCCTTGCGCAGGGGATGGCCCTCCCAGTCCTCGGGCATCAGGATGCGGGAGGGATCGGGGTGGCCGTCGAAGCGGATGCCGAACATGTCGTACACCTCGCGCTCCATGGCCTCGGTGCCGGGGTGGACGTCGAACAGCGTGGGCACCCAGGCATCGTCGCCCGGGATCTGCACCCGGAGGCGCACCCGGCGGTGCTCGGTGTGATTCAGGAGGTTCACCACGAGCTCGAAGCGCGCCGGCTCGACGCCGGCGGGCAGGAAGCGGGGGGATTCGTAGGTGAGGTAGTCGACGGCGGTCACGTCGATGCACACGTTGAAGCCCTCGTCGTCGCGCAGGCGGCTGACGACGTCGACCAGGTCGTCGCGGTCGACGTGCAACGTGGTCTGGCCCCGGGAGTACGTGACGAGTTGGTCGAAGACCCGCTCGGGCTCGGGGGTGGTGTCGTCGACGACGTCGTCGTGTTCCTCGAACGCGGGGGTCTCGGTGGTGGAGTCGCTCACGCCTTTGCCCCTCCCAGCTCGACCTTGGTGTCGCCGGCGGTCTGACCGTCGAGCTGGGGCAACACGATGCCGGCACCGGCGCCCGTCTTCTCGCGCCGGTGCAGGATCTCGCCGGAGAGGATCTTGTCGTGGATGGTGTTGATGGCGTGGATGAGCGTCTCGGGCCCCGGAGGGCAGCCGGGCGCATACGCATCCACCGGCACGATCTGGTCGACACCCTGGACGATGGCGTAGTTGTTGAACATCCCGCCGGAGCTGGCGCACACGCCCATGGAGAGGACCCACTTGGGTTCCATCATCTGGTCGTAGATCTGGCGCAGTACGGGGGCCATCTTCTGGCTGACGCGGCCGGCCACGATCATCAGATCGGCCTGGCGCGGCGACGCCCGGAAGACCTCCATCCCGAAGCGGGACAGGTCGTAGTGAGCCCCGCCAGCGGCCATCATCTCGAGGGCGCAGCAGGCCAGACCGAACGTGGCGGGCCACATGCTGGACTTGCGCGCCCACTGGACGACGTCTTCCACCCGTGCCGTGAGGACGTTGTGGTCGAGACCCTCGAGCCCCTCCTTCAGATCCCACGCCATGTGTGCGCTCCTTCTCCTCGCGTGGAGGGTCAGGCCGCCTCGGTGGAGCCGGCCGGCTCGCGGCCGTCCAGCCCGACCCGGCGAACGGTGGATGCAGAGGTCCGCTCCGCGGACACCATCGTGGAATGGCGAACGGCTCGGACGGGGCCCCAGTCGAGAGCGCCCTTGCTGAACTCGTACGCCAGCGAGACGATGATCGGCGCCGAGAACAGCGCCACGGCGAACAGCCCGTACGGGCCGAGGCGGCGGTACACCGTGGCCCACGGGTACAGGAAGATGATCTCGATGTCGAACACGATGAACGACATGGCGACCAGGTAGAACTTGACCGGGAAGCGCTCGGGTGGCTCGCGGGTGGGCACGATGCCGCACTCGTACGGGGCCAGCTTGGCGGTGGTCTTGCGGTCGGGGGCCAGCAGCTTCGAGGTGGCGAAGCTGCCGGCGGCGAACACGCCGGCCAGCAGCAACAGCACCGCGAGGGGGAGGTACTGGCCCAGCATCGTCAGACCGTCTGCAGTTCCGCTGCAGCCGCCACGTTCGCTTCCAGGATGCGCTCCCGCTGGTGCAGGATCCAGCACAGCAGGGCGAAGATCAGCCCGCTCGACAACGTGACCATCGCCGGCGGGAACCGGAGGTCACCGATGTCGCGGATCAGCACCACCGAGATGATGGGCTGGTTCACGTCGGCCTCGGGCGTCGGCGGCGCCTCGCCCGGGACGGCCTCCTGGGGGAGCACCTTCTGCACCTGCACCACGGCGTAGTGCTTCGGGTTCTTGATGGTCAGGATGCTCTCGACCTTGGTGGTGATGCGATCCCAGCGACTGGGGTTGTCGGGGAGCCCCTTCTTGCCGCCGACCTCGAACGCCCCGAGGACCTTGTAGTCCTCGGGCGCCTGGATCCCGAAGTTGCAGGTGTTGCACTCGGGGAGCGCCGAGGCGACGGTGGCCTCGGCCTCGTTGCGGGCGGCGTCGGATGCGGGCAGCAACCTCCACCCGCCGGTGGCCTCCTCGAGGTTGTTCTCGAGCTCGTTGAAGGCCTGGGGGTTCTCGTCGAACAGAGTGGCGATCTGGTCGTACGCCACGCCATCGGATCCCTGGGGCAACGCCGACAGGTCGAGGTCGCGCACCTTCTCGGTCACCGCGGCGTTGGTGTTGCCGGCGTTGTACTCGACGACCTTCCAGGACGGGGCGGCGCCCTGCATGCCGATGCCGTTGATCCACCAGATGATGCCCATGATCGTCATCCAGCCGAACAGGCCGGTGAGGGCGAGCAGGAATCCGAGGCGGTTCCCGGTGTTGGTGGCGAGCAACAAGTACACCGAGCCCATCAGCACCACGACACCCACGAGCACGGCGAGGATGCCGCGGATCGTGGGGTCGTAGGCGATCCCGGCGAGGAGGTTCAGGGTCTGCATCGTGGTCAGCCTTGGTCCTGGAGCGATGCCACGTACCGGGCGATGGACTGGATCATGTCGGCGCTGAGCATGCCGTCGTCGCCGGCGTCCTCGGTGTTCGGGTTGTCACCGAAGCCGGGCATCATGCCGTCGCCCGACAGGCCGTTGTTGCCGTACGGCATGCCCTTCTCCGCACCGTCGTGGAGGAACTTGGACAGGGCGTCGACCGAGGCGAACTGCCGGGGGATGACCCCTCCCTGCAGGCGGGGGCCGTACGCGCCCGACCCGTCGGGATAGTCGACGTACTCGGACAGGTCGGCGCTGGCGGGCTGGGCCGCCGAGGCGTTGATGGACCAGCCCCGGGTGTGGCACCGGGCGCAGGCATACGCGCCGCTGGCGAAGCCGTCGTCCTTGCCGAGGTTGAACAGCGCTTGGCCGGTGTCGAGCGAGCTGTAGTCGATCGCCTCGCCCTCGGCCAGGCCGAGCGTCGAGCGAAGCTCCTTCTCGACGTTGGCCTGCGACTCCTCGGAGCTGATCTGGATCGAGCCGAGGTAGTCGACGACGTTGCTGATCTGCTGCTCGTCGAGCGGGCCGCCGCCCGGTGCGCCCCAGGCCGGCATCGGGGAGAACGGTCGGCCGTAGTTGAGGACGAACTCGACCTCGTCGCGGCTGTAGCGGAGCAGGACCGTGTTGAGCGCCGGCGCCTTCCACTCGACCTGTGCGACGAACTCGCTGTTCTCGTTGAGGATCGTGTAGGGGGCGACGCCGCCGGTGCCCTCGGGGCCGTGGCAGGCATTGCACTGGGCGCCTTGGGTGTAGAGCTCCTCGCCACGGGACACGAACACGCTGTTGTACTGCTCGACGGCGCCCTCCTGGCGGCCGGGCTCGGCCAACCAGTAGGCGGGCAGGCCGATGGCGACGATGGCCAGCGTGGCGAGGCCCATGGTGAGCGTGCGGTCGAGCTTTTTGGTCTCGAGCTCGTCGTCGTCGTAGTAGGGCTTGAGGTTGGCGGCGAGCTCGAGCTCGGCACCGACTTCTTCCCGCCCGGCCCGGACGTTGGTGATGACGTAGACCACGAACCCGATCAACGCCACGAGGGCGATGACGGTGCCGATGGCTTCGACGGTGCTCGCAGCGAGCACCACGGGGGTCAGTTCATGCATGGTGATGGTGCCGAGTCCTGATCAGTGTCCGCCGCCGGAGCCGTTGCAGTGCGGGCCCTCGGCTTCCTGGCCGGTGGTGTTCGTGCCGATCGGTGGTCCGAGGATGATGGTGCCCGTGTCGGCCGTGAGGTTGCCGTTGGAGACCGTCATGGCGAAGCGGTCGAGACCACGGGGCGCCGGACCACGCTTCTGCTCACCCACCTGGTTGTACCGGCTGCCGTGGCAGGGGCACTCGAACCACTGCGAGGTGGCGCACTCGGGCACGCGGCAGCCGAGGTGCACGCACTTCTGGTACAGCGTGATGACCCCGGCTTCCATGCCGGCCAGCTCGGCGTCGGAGTAGATCTTCTTGGCCTTGTCGAGCGCCGCCGCCGGGTACTGGGTGATCCACATCTTGGCTTCGGGCTTGTAGAGGAAGCCGTTGTTGGACTTGATCTCGGTCTTGAGCTCCTCGACGCTGCCGAGGTTGACGGCCGAGCCGAACCCGCCACCGAGCTTGGGCCACAGGAACGCGAGGCAGGCGGCGCCGAAGCCGGACAAGCCGACGACGAAGAAGCCGGTGATGGACCGGTTGAGGAACTGCCGGCGGGTGGCGCCCAGCGTGTCGGGGTCGGGCGGGACCCAGGCCGTCGGGGCCGTGGAGCCAGCGGTGACGAGTTCGCGGCCGGCCTCGCGTCGCTGGACCTTGGCGGCCAGCTCGAGCTCGCGGCCCGAGGCGGTGGGCTTGCCCTCTTCGCGCGAGGTGATGGGGGTGGTGCCGGTGTCGCGCTTGCGCGTCTCGCGCGACAGGGCGCCGATGGCCCGGGTGGTCTCGTTCCGCCGCGCTGCGGCGAGGACGAGCACACCGGCCAGCACGACGAAACCGACGACGGCGATGATGATGATGGTCGAGGTGTCCATGGGTCAGCTCCGCGGGGGGTGGCTCGTGTGGCGCTCGGACATCACAGGTCGAAGAAGAGGCCGGCGTTCCAGGGGAACACGAAGTTGAAGCCCGGGCCTCGGAAGAACGAGCCGATGATGACGAGGACCGCCCAGAACATCATGAAGATGGTGAACAGGGCGATCACGAACTTGCGGTCGTTGGGGCTGTTGGAGGGGTTGCGGTCGGTGTAGGGGGCCAGGATCAGGGCGAACATGCCCATGCCCGGGATGGTCACGCCGGCGACCATCGGGTGGAACATCGTGAGCAGCTCCTGCAGGCCCAGGAAGTACCACGGCGCCTTCGACGGGTTCGGCGTCTGGTTGAAGTTGGCCAGCTCGAGCAGCGGCGCGTTCACGAAGATGGAGAAGAAGAGCAAGAACGCGGTGACGGCGAGGGCGGCCACGAACTCGATCACGAGCAGGTGGGGCCAGACGTGGACCTTGTCGAGCGGGGTGGCCCGGACGTCTTGGATGGAGCCCGACTTCACCACGGTCAGCAGGCGCTGGGTGTGGCCGCCGGGACCGGTGGGGAGCGGGCCGCCCTCGGCGACGGCCGCTGCGGCCGGGGCCTTGGTGGCCACGGCGGTGCCGCCTCCACCGGAGGGCTCGTCGCCACCGCCGCCGGAGGCGGCCGCCTTGGCGGCGCGGGACCGCTCGAGCAGGTGGGCGGGGATCTTGGACGCGGCCGCCGCCTGCTCCGGGCGTCTGCTCGGGCGCATCGGCGCCGGAGGCGGTGTCGTCGCCGCTCGCGGCGGCGGCTTCGGCCGCCTTCTTGCGGGCCTCCTCGGCTCGCTTGCGAAGGTGTTCGGGGATCTCGGTCATCTCGTTGCCTGCCTCTCCCATCGACGCCTACAGGGGCCCCGAGATGCCGCCGTCCTTGCGCACCCGCCAGAAGTGGATCGCCATGAAGATGACGATCACGAACGGGAGCATCAGGACGTGCAGCACGTACCAGCGCAGCAAGGTGTCGGAGCCGATCTCGACGCCGCCGAGGAGCACGAACCGCACCTGGTCACCGAAGACCGGCGTGTAGCCCATCATGTTCGTCCCCACCGTCACGGCCCACAGGGCCAGCTGGTCCCACGGCAGCAGGTAGCCGGTGAAGGACAGCAGCAGGGTGAGGGTCAGCAGGATGACGCCGATGACCCAGTTGAACTCGCGGGGCGGCTTGTAGGCCCCGTGGTAGAAGACCCGCGCCATGTGCAAGAAGACGGACAGCACCATGAGGTGGGCGGCCCATCGGTGCATGTTGCGGACCAGCAGACCGAAGGTCACGCCGGTCTGCAGGTTGTAGATGTCGCTCCAGGCCGCGGCCGCGGTGGGGCGGTAGAAGAACATCAAGAAGATGCCCGTGACGGTGAGCAGGATGAACAGGAAGAACGACAGCCCCCCGAGGCAGAGCGTGTAGCTCACCTTGACGGCGTGGCGCTTCACCTTCACCGGGTGCAGGTGGTACAGCACCGAGTTCATCACCACGTACGAGCGGTTTCGGGGCGAATCGGTGTAGCCCTTGCGGAAGATGGAGCCCGGCCGGAAGATCGAGTTCCAGGCCTGGGATCCCTGGACCCGGTCGGGCAGGTCCTGCATCGCCTTCTGGGCTCGTTCGGCGAACGATGGCTTGTCTTCGGTGGTGCTGGCCACGCAGGTTCTCCTTAGCCGAGCCGCATGCCATAGCCGTAGCCATGGCTTGGTGTGCGTTGGTGGGGGTCGCCGGCCGCGCCCGGATCACCGAGCTTGCCGAGGATGATGACGCCGGTCGGGCACCGGTCGACGCACAGGGCGCACCGGGTGCACACGTCGTCATCGATGGTGAAGATCACGTGGTCGCTCGGGTCGAGCCCGGGCTGTTCGGTGCCCACCGACTCCTCGATCGCCGAGGGGCTGACCATGTGGATGCACTTCCACGGGCAGATGTCCACGCAGCCTTCGCACATGATGCACTCGGACTGGTCGATGTGGATGAACTGCTTGGGCTTGACCGCCGCCTGCAACCAGGAGGCATCGACCTCTTGGAGGACGTAGTCGGCCCGGAACTCGGGAAGCGGCGGGTTGGCGTCGGTCTTCGCCATCGGCGATCAGCCCTTCCTCACCAGCGGACGGCCGTAGGTGGAGGTGGGGACGACGGCGGCCGCCGCCTCGGCACGCTTCTGCACGGTCGTTCCACCAGGCCCAGAGCCAGATCTGAGGCCGAGGCCGACGACGTAGATGACGACGGCGATCAGGTCCCGGATCGTGCTGCTTGTTGAGGGTGAAGGGGATGACGTCCTCGAGCGGTGCCCGAGCCGGGGCCGGCGAGCGAGGGGTCGGAACGCCAGCTCAAGCTCGTTGTCGGCCCAGGTCAGCCACAGGTGGGGGATGACGCCGTACCACCACAGGAACATGAAGAAGGCGAACGCGGCGGCAGCGTAGGCCTCGCCCCAGCGTCAGCGGGCCCCGGGGGCGCGGCGGTTCTTGCCGTACCAGACCACCCCGGCGATGCCGGCGATCCCGATGAGAGTGGAGTGAAGAAAGGCGACCACGGCGTGAATCCGGACCTCGTGAAATAGTTCACATTGGTGCGTTCGGATGGGGCGCGGAGGCATCGGACCCGCACGTCCGACGGTCTACCACGGGCCCCGGAGGGTGCACACATCGGGCACCTGGCGGAGCCGCTTGGGTCGTCCGATGCGCCGCTCCGGTTGCCTACCCTGTCGCCGTCGCCACGCCCTCACCGCCTTGTCCCGGGAGGCCCGTTGACCGAGATCCCTGAACACCTCCTCGAAGCGCTCACAGCGAGCGTCGCGCCGCCATGGGCGGCGGCGACGGCGCGTCGGGAGGCGGGGACGGCTCGGCGGCCGGCGGACGCTCCGGCTCGGCACGCACCGGCCAAGACCGCGGCCCCGGCGCCGGCCGCTGCCGGCCCACGCAGCCGCCCGGCCGAGCCGAACCGCCCCGCCCCCGTCGCCGATGGTCGCAGGCGTACCAGCGCGCCGCAAGATCCCGTTCTGGGCCATGCCCGTGCTGGCCGCCATCCCGCTGTGGGCCTACGTCTACGTCGGCACCCTCGTCACCGCCGCCCGGCGGGCGCCGGGCCGGCCGCAGCTCGGCGCCGAGGCTCTTCGCCGGCCAACGGCTGCGCGGGCTGCCACGGCGCCGGCGGTGGCGGCGGCGTCGGCCCCGCCTTCACCGGCGGCGCGATCTACGAGACCTGGCCGACGTTCGAGAACCACTTCCAGTGGGTCCGCCTCGGGTCCGCCGGCTGGCAGGCCGAGAGACGGCGACACCTACGGCGCCACCGACAAGCCGGTCGGCCGGCGGCATGCCCGGCTTCGGCGAGGAGTCAGCTGTCCGACGCCCAGCTGATCTACATCATCCTCCACGAGCGCGAGGACCTCGGCGGCGAGGACCCCGACCCCGAGGACGCCGCCCGCCTCCAGGTGGTCGCCGACCTGATGTTCGAGAACCAGGAGCATGACCCTCGAGGAGGCGATGGACCAGGCCGACAGATGCCGAGGGCCTGTTCGACGCCGCCATCGAGGCCGCCGCCGGCTGAGGCAATCACGGCCGCCGCCGGCTGAGGCCATCACGGCCGCCGCCGGCTGAGGCGATCACCGGCCGCCGGCCGCGGTCGGCGGTTCAGCCGTCGGTGCGGGTGTCGGCGCCGGCCGCGGTCGGCTCGGCACCGGGCCGTCGTCGCCGGCCGTGCCTGGGCCTGGCCTGCCGGCCCGGGCGAGCACCGCGGCCTGGATGGCCGCGACCTCGGCGGGGTCCTCGGGGAGGGCGGCGATGCGGTGGACGGATCCGCAGCAGGATCCACAGCCCGACGGGCACCAGCACCAGGGCCATGGCCTGGGCGCCGGTGAGGAGCAGGACCCGCTCGTCGTTGACCCGGGTCATGTCGGTGACGAACCGGCCGATCCCGTACCAGATGCAGAAGATGCCGATGATCGTGCCCGGGCTCGAGCACCCGCCCCGCTCGCCGGGCCCACGCTCGCAGCAGGGTGAGCAGACCGAAGAGCACGAGCAGGTGCAGGAACTCGTAGAGCGCGGTGTTGTGGAACGTCATCCCCACGTCGAGGGGCATGCTGCCGATGAAGTCCTCCTGGGTGCTCCCGCCCCGGAAGGTGGTGCCGAGGAAGAACTCGGTCGTGCGACCGAAGTGCTCGCCGACCGAGTAGCACCCGATGCGACCGATGGCGAGGCCGATCGTCAGCCCGTAGGCGTAGCCGTCGAGCGAGCGCCAGCGCAGCTTGGGGCTCCACTTCCGGAACGTCGGGAAGCCGAAGACGATGGCGGCGATGAAGCCACCGGAGAACTGGATGCCGCCCTCCCAGATGGCGATGACGTCGATCGGCGAGTCGATCTCCCCGAGGTGGGAGAGGACCCAGGTGACGCGCGAGCCGATCAGGCCGGCGACGACCATGCGGGTGGCCAGCCGGTAGGTCTCCTCGCGGGGAACGCCCCACCGCTCGATGTCGCGGGCGGCGATCCAGGCCCCGAGCAGGACCCCGATGCCGACCATGAGGCCGAACGTCCGGACGGTGAGCGGACCGACCGAGAAGTCGGGGAAGGTGCGGTAGGGGATGCCGGCGAGCACGGGGGACACGAACACCTCCCCAGTGTGCTCGCTGCCCGCGGCGCCGGAGTCGTGGATCCGGTCGCCTCAGGTCCCGGTCCCAGACGCGCCGGTAGAAGTCGATCCGCACCGGGTCGGGGTCGATCCCGTAGGCCTCGAAGTAGTCGTGCCCAGCCGGGCCCGAAGTTCCAGTCGAGGCTCCACGCGCCGACGGCGAGGTCGGCCCACCGGTCGGCGACGCCGGCGGCCCGAGGTCGACGTGGGCGAGGAAGCTGCCGTCGTCGGCCGACGAGGGTGTTGGGGGCGCACGGGTCGCCGTGGCACACGACGAGCCGGTCGTCGGGCGGCGGCCAGCCATCGCGCGTCGACCCGCGGCTCAGCCGGACGCGGTCGGGCACCGACCAGTCGAACGGGCAGGCGTCGACCGGCACGCGTCGTGGAAGCGCCCGCAGCCCGACGGCGATCGCCGCGACCCACCGCCGTCGGATCGTCCTGCCAGCGCTCGTCCACCGCGTTGGTCCCGCCGCAGCGCCTCGGTCACCAGCCAGGGCCGTCGCCGGCCTCGTCGCCGCCGAGGACCCGGGGCACCGGCGTCGTACGGCCCAGCCACTCGCAGCCGCTCGGCCTCGGCGCCGAGTTCGACCGCCACTGCCGGTCGGGCTGCCACTTCACGTAGCGGCCGGCCGGGTCCGGACCGACGCCGAAGGTGAGCCCGCCGAGCTGGTTGCCCACACGGCGTCGATCGCCTGCGCCGTCGGCGAGCCGCCCACCGCGGCCGGTGGCACCGACCGCCCGGCCCGGCGGGCCGGCGAGCCGCGCGGCGGTTCCGTCAGCCGGGGTCGTGCCAGCCGCCGATGTCGGCGGCCAGCCGGTCGGCCGAGGCCGGACCCCAGGTGCCCGGGTGGTACAGCTCGACCGGCTCGTGGTCGCTCGAGCACGGGGTCGACGATGCGCCACTGCTGGTCGATGCCGTCCTCCCGGGCGAAGCGGCGGGCGTCGCCCTCCATCGCGTCCTCCAGCAGCCGCTGGTAGGCCTCGCGCCGTGCGGGCCCGATGCCGTCGGTGAACGACATGTCGAGGTCGGCGCTCTCGGCCACCAGCCCCTCGCCGGCCTGCTTGACCTGGAGCCCGAAGGTCACGCCCTTGTCGCGGTTGAGGCGGAACAGCACGTGGTTGGGGTGCGGGGCTGGGTGCCCTCGGGGGCGAACAGCAGGCGGGGTGGCGCGTTGAACTCGACCACCGCCTCGGTCTGGGTGAGGGGCAGCGCACTTGCCGGTGCGGATCAGCCACGGCACGCCGGCCCAGCGCCACGAGTCGATCTCGAACCGGGTGGCGACGTAGGTCTCGGTGTCGGAGCCGCCCTGGACACCCGTCCTCGTCGACGTAGTCGCGGTACTGCCCCCGCACCAGCTGCTCGGGCCGGATGCGTCTGGACCTGGCGGAGCAGCTTGACCTTCTCGTCGCGCAGCGACCGGGCGTCGGCGCCGGCCGGCGGCTCCATGGCGAGGAAGGCGACGATCTGGAGCAGGTGGTTCTGCACCACGTCCTTCAGGGCGCCGACGGAGTCGTAGAACTTGCCCCGGCTCTCGACCCCGAACTCCTCGGCCATGGTGATCTGCACCGACGCGATGAAGTTGCGGTTCCAGACCGGCTCGAGGAGCGAGTTGGCGAACCGGAACACGAGCAGGTTCTCGATCGCCTCCTTGCCGAGGAAGTGGTCGATGCGGAACACCCGGTCCTCGGGGAAGGCCTGGTGGATGACCTCGTCGAGCTCGGCGGCCGACGCCCGGTCGCGGCCGAACGGCTTCTCGACCACCACCCGGCCGCCGGTGTGCAGCCCGACGCGGGCGATGCCCTGCACCACGTCGTCGAACAGCGACGGCGGGATGGCGAGGTAGAACAGCGGCGCCTCGCACGCCGTCGAGCACGGCGCCGGAGCCGGTCGAAGGTCGTCGGCTTCGCGGTAGTCGCCCGCGACGTAGCGGCTCGGTCGCACAGCGACGTCAGGGCGCCGTCGTCGACGTCGCGTCGACGTGCTCGCGCACCGACTCGCGGATGCGCTCGCGCAGCTCGTCGTCGTCCCACTCCGACGACGACACGCCGACCACCGGCACGTCGTCGCCAGCGTACCGTCGACCACCATCTGGTACAGCGCGGGGAACAGCTTCTTGCGGGCCAGGTCGCCGGTGGCGCCGAAGAGCACGACGGCGTCGGCTGCGGGTCATGCCCGGTCGCCTTCCCGAGTCACGCTCCGCTCACGCCGGGTCGGCGTCCGGGGTGTCGACAACGGCGTGGCCGCCGAACTGCTCGCGCAGCGCGGCGACCGCCTTCATCGCCAACGACTGCTCGTGCTGGGAGTCGAACCGGGCGAAGAGCGCGGCGGCGATCGCCGGCACCGGCACCCCGGCTGTCGACCGCGGCCTCCACCGTCCAGCGCCCCTCCCCGGAGTCGGGGGCCACGTCGTCGAGGTCATCGAAGCCCGGGTGGGCCTCGAGACCGCGGACGAGCAGGTCGAGCAGCCACGACCGGATGACCGAGCCCTCCTGCCACGAGCGCAGCGTGGCCGGGACGTCGATGTCGAGCCCGGTGGCGGGCCAGGAGCTCGTAGCCCTCGGCGTAGGCCTGCATCACGGCGTACTCGATGCCGTTGTGGACCATCTTGGTGAAGTGGCCGGCGCCCACCTGGGCCGACGTGGGCCAGCCCCTGTGCCGGTGCCGTCGGGATCGGGCGGGGCCAGGTCTCGAGCACGGGCCAGACCCGGCCGACGTCGTCGTCGGCGCCACCCACCATCAGGGCATAGCCGTCGTCGAGGCCCCACACCCCGCCCGACACCCCGGCGTCGACGAAGCCGATGCCCCGTTCGGCGAGCGGGCGGCCTGGACGAGGGAGTCGGTCCACCGGCGAGTTGCCGCCGTCGACCACCATGTCCCGACCTCGCAGCAGCGTCCGCCGAGCTCGCGCACGGTCGGATGTCGGTGGGCGCGCCGGCCGGCACCATCACCCACACCGTCCGGGGCGGATCCAGGGCGGCGACAGCGTCCTCGAGGGAGTCACTCGGTGGCGTCGCTGAACGCGTCGAAGCCGACCACCTGGTGGCCGCCGCGCCGCAGCCGCTCGACCATGTTCGCCGCCCATCCGTCCGAGTCCGATCATCCCGAGCTGCATGATGCGCTCCTCCGTGGGTGGTGGAGTGAGCCCGAGCCAGGCCACCCTACAACCCACCGGATTTCGTCGATCCTCCGAAACCCGGTCCGAGAGCGACGACATGATTCCTCTGTTCCCGGGGGAAGGACGGAGCGGGGTCGGCGAGGCCGACCACGCCCCGATGTTGGAATGCGCGTCTCGCCGCGGCATGGTGGAAGGTGCAGCATTCTCGGGACAGGAGTCACTCGATGTCAGCAGTCGCCGCAGCACCGTTCTCCAAGGGCGACTGCGGTCATCTATCCCCAGCACGGCGCCGGGAAGATCGTCGATGTCGTGACCAAGACGGTCGGCGACGTCGAGCGCGACTACTTCGTCGTCGACCTCGAGCTGCAGGAACTGCGGGTCTGGGTGCCCTGTCGACGAGGCCGAGGAGATCGGCGTCCGGGAGCCCACCGCCAAGGACGAGCTCGACGACTTGTTCGAGCTGCTGTCCGACCACGACGTGCGCATCCCCGCCAACTTCTCCCGCCGCATGAAGAACAACCAGCGCCGCATGAACGACGGCGACGTGTGGCAGCTGGCCGAGGTCGTCCGCAACCTGGCGGTCCGTCGCTCGATCGCAAGCACCTCTCCCCGTCGGAGAAGACGCTCTACCTCCACGCCCGCGGCGCTGCTGGTGGCCGAGCTGGCCCTGTCGATGGGCGGTCAGCCACGACAAGGCCGAGGCCGCGCTCGACGAGCGCCGGTCTCGACCCGAGTGAGCGACCCTGACGAGGACTGAGCCGCCGGTCAGCTCGGCGGCGGCCGCCGCGGCGCCGGCCGCGATGTCACCGATGCGGTCGATGACCTCGTCGGTGTGGGCGAGGCCGGGGAACAGGACCTCGTAGGCGCCGGGCGCCATGGCGACGCCTCGCTCGAGCATGGCGTGGAAGAAGCGGCGGTAGCGGTCCTCGTCGGTGGTCCTGGCCTCGTCGTAGGTGCGCGGGCGGTCGGCGCCGAGGTGCAGGCCGACGAGCGAGCGAGACCCGGGGGACGACGGCGTCGATGCCGGCGTCGGCGAAGCGCCTTCGCCAGCCGGCCGGCGAGCCGGGCGGCGCCGGCACGGAGCCGGTCGTAGGCCGCGTCGTCGAGCAGGTCGAGCGCGGCGAGACCGGCGGCGGTGGCCAGCGGGTTGCCCGACAGGGTGCCGGCCTGGAACACGGGGCCGTCGGGCGCCATGGAATCCATGATCTCGGCCCGGCCGCCGAAGGCCCCGATGTTGAGCCCGCCGCCGATGACCTTGCCGAAGCACGTGAGGTCGGCGTCGCACGCCGAACAGCTCCTGGGCGCCGCCCCGGGCGACGCGGAAGCCGGTGATGACCTCGTCGAAGATGAGCAGCGCGCCGACTCGGTCGCACTCGGCGCGGAGCGCCTGCGAGGAAGCCGTCGGTCGGGCGCGACCAGGCCCATGTTGGCGGCGACCGGCTCGACGATGACGCCGGCGACGGTCGTCGTCGAGCGTGGGCACCTCGTTGAACGGCACGACGATGGTGTCGGCGACGGTCGCCGGCGTGACGCCGACCGAGTCGGGGAGCGCGAACACGGCCAGCGCCGAACCGGACTGGGCCAGCAGGGCGTCGCCGTGGCCGTGGTAGTTGCCGGCGAACTTCACCAGCTTCGTGCGGCCGGTGTGGCCCCGGGCCAGGCGGATGGCCGACATGGTCGCCTCGGTGCCCGGAGCTGACCAGCCGGACCTTGTCGACCGACTGGCACCCGGGCGCAGATCTC
The DNA here is from genome assembly GCA_963811245.1 of uncultured Acidimicrobiaceae bacterium. Lineage (GTDB taxonomy): Bacteria > Actinomycetota > Acidimicrobiia > Acidimicrobiales > Salinilacustritrichaceae > Salinilacustrithrix. The sequence goes on along the minus strand of CAWEQL010000007.1, from coordinate 270,352 downwards.
CTCGGCGATGACGGACCTCGCCCTCGGTCGGTGCGCCGTAGGAGGTGCCCCGGGTGGCGGCGTCCTGGATGGCCGCCACGATGGCGGGGTGGGCGTGGCCGGCGATGATGGCCCCGTAGCTCTGGACGAGGTCGAGGTACTCGGTGCCCTCGACGTCCCAGACCCGGGCTCCCTCGGCTCGGTCGACGAAGTAGGGGGTTCCGCCCGACGGCCCGGAAGGCCCGGATCGGCGAGTTCACGCCGCCGGGGATGTGGGCCTCGGCGCGGGCGTAGAGCCCGGCGTTGGTCGGTCGGTACGGGTGGCTCGTCTCACTGCTGCTCCTCGGCGATGGCCCGGGCGGCGTAGGTCAGGATGAGGTCGGCGCCGGCCCGCTTGATCGACGAGCAGGTGCTCGCGCATGACGGCGGGTCCGTCGATCCACCCGTTCGCGCCGCGGCGTGGACCATCGCGTACTCGCCCGACACGTGGTAGGCGGCGATCGGGACGTCGGTCACGTGGCGGGCCCGGGCGATGACGTCGAGGTAGCGACAGCGCCGGCTTGACCATGACCATGTCGGCCCCCTCGGCCAGGTCGCCTGGCGATCTCCTCCATGGCCTCGCGGCGCGTTGGCCGGGTCCTGCTGGTAGCCCTTGCGGTCCCCGGCCCGGCCGTCGGCCGGCCACGATCGTCACGTCGACCGCGTCGCGGAACGGGCCGTAGAGCGCGGAGGCGTACTTGGCCGCGTAGGCGAGGATCGAGACCTCGTGATGCCCGTCCATGTCGAGGGCGTCGCGGATGGTGGCCACCTGGCCGTCCATCATCCCCGAGGGGCGACGATGTCGGCGCCGGCCCGGGCCTGGGCGACGGCGGCGGCGGCGTAGAGCTCGAGGGTGGCGTCGTTGTCGACGTCGCCGTCGGCGCCGACGATGCCGCAGTGGCCGTGGTCGGTGTACTCGTCCACGCACAGGTCGGCGATGAGCACCACGTCGTCGCCGATCTCGTCGCGCAGCTCGCGCAGAGCGACCTGGACGATGCCGTCGGGGTCGCTGGCCCCGCTGCCCGTGGCGTCCTTGTGCTCGGGGACGCCGAAGAGGATGACGGCCGGGGATCGCCGAGGTCGCGGAGTTCGCGGACCTCGCGGCGGAGGCTGGCCACGGTGTGCTGGACCACGCCCGGGCAGGCTGGCGATCGGGCTGCGGCTCGTCGATGCCCTCGCGGACGAACAGGGGGGCGACAGATCGTCGACGTCGAGCCGGGTCTCGGCGACCATGCCGCCGCAGGGCCGGGGTGCGGCGGAGGCGGCGGAGGCGACGCTCGGGGAAGCTCACGCCAGGAGCCTAGGGGCGCGCCGACGCAGCGCCCTCGGTCGGCAGGAGCCGCTCGAGCCGGGCGAGATCGAGCTCGTCCAGCGACGTCGACCACGACGTCGGCGGCCTCGAAGGCGAGGTGGGCGGTCATGCCGGCCGGCACGGCGATCGTGGCGCAGCCGGCGGCGTTCCCGGCGGTGATGCCCGGTTCGGAGTCCTCGAGCACCACGCAGCGCCGTCGGGTCGACGCCCAGGCGCTCGGCGGCGAGCAGGAACAGGTCGGGCTGCGGCTTGGTGCGGGCGTGGCCCACGTCGTCCCGGGTCGCCCGCACCGGGAACAGGTGGTCGACGCCGAGGCGCGCGAGGTGGCCGCTCACCCAGTCGAGCGGGCTGGAGGAGGCGATGGCCACGCCGACGCCGGCGTCGTGGGCCGCGGTGGCGAGCGTCGACCACCCCCGGCCGAACGGCTCTCGGCCGAGATGCGGGCGTGGTGGCGGGCCCGGCGGGTCTCGAGCATCTCCTCCCGGTTCGTCAGCGGCCGGCCGAGGGCGGTCTCGAGCATCTCGGTCCAGTGCGGGTGGTCGGCGGTGCCGATGATGCCACCCACTCGTCACGAGACAGCTCCAGGCCGTGGTCGGCGAAGGACTCGGCGACGGTGAGGTACTCGGACGTCTCGGTGTCGAGGACCAGGCCGTCGAAGTCGAACAGGATGCCGGCGAGGCGCACGGTTCCATTCTCGACGACCACGGTGCCGGCATCCGAGTCCGCCGGGCGGGGCCGGCGCACCGTCGGTCAGGAGAGTGGACAGGTGGGCCACGAGGGCGTCGAGGAGCCCGTCGATGGTGTGGACGTCGGCCTCGACGTCGACGGTCAGACCGTGCTCCCGAGCGGTGGCGGCGGTGATCGGGCCGATGCAGGCCACGACCGGGGGGACGGTGTCGCAGACGGCGAGGAAGTTCCGCACGGTGGACGACGACGTGAACGTGACGACGTCGGCGGCCGCCGCCGCGGCGAGGTCGGCGGCGCTGGGGCGGCCCTGCACGGTGCGGTAGGCCTCGACCACGTCGACCTCCCAACCCTGGTCACGCAGGCCGTCCGGCAGCACGTCGCGGGCCTCGGCGGCCCGGGCGATCAGGACCCGGCCCCGGCCGCTCGGGGAACACCTCGAGCAGGCCCTCGGCCACGAAGCGCTCGGGGACGAGGTCGGCGACGACGTTGCCGGCGGCGAGGGCGTCGGCGGTGCCGGGGCCGATGGCCGCCACCTGCGCCGCCCCGAACGCCCGGGCGTCGCGGCACTCGGCCAGCAGCCGCCGGGCGCCGTTCGGCGAGGTGACGACGACCCAGTCGTAGCCGGCCGAGGTCGGCGACGGCGGCGCGCAGCGCGGCGCCGCCGTCGGCGGCGTCGTCGATGCGGATGGCCGGGATCTCGACGGTGTCGGCACCGAGCTCGCGCAGGCGCGCCGAGCAGCGACGACGCCTGGGCCCGGGCCCGGGTCACCACCACGGTCCGGCCGAAGAGCGGACGGGTCTCGAACCAGCCCAGGTCGAGGCCGGCGACGGCGCCCACGACGATGGTGGCCGGCGACTCGAGGTCCTGGTCGGGCAGCGTGGCCGAGGGTGGCGCGCACGGTGCGCTGCTCGGGGCGGGTGCCCCAGATGACCGCGGCGGCCGGCGTGTCCGGGCGCCCGGCCGGCGGCGATGAGCCGGTCGCAGATCCGGGCGATGCGGCCCACGCCCATGAGGACGACGATCGTGCCGCCGACCCGGGCCACGGCGTCCCAGTCGACCGAACCGTCGTCGCCGATCGACGGGTCCTCGTGGCCGGTGACCACCGTGAAGCTGGTGGACGAGAACCGCTGGGTGACGGGGATGCCGGCGTAGGCCGGCACGGCGATGGCCGAGGTCACGCCGGGGACGAACTCGAACGGCACGCCGGCGGCGGCCAGCGCCTCGGCCTCCTCGCCGCCCCGGGCGAACACGGTGGGGTCGCCGCCCTTGAGCCGGACGACGGTCTGGCCCCGGCCGGCCCGCGCTCGACGAGCAGGGCGTTGATGTCGTCCTGGTCGAGCCGGGCGCGGCCGGGGGACTTGCCCACGTCGATGCGCTCGCGCCGCGCCGGCGCCAGCTCGAGCAGCTCGGCGGCCGAGAGCCGGTCGTGGACCACGACGTCGGCCCGGCGCAGGACCTCGGCGCCCGCGCAAGGTCAGCAGTCCCGGGGTCCCCCGGGCCGGCCCCGACGAGGTAGACGGTCATGAGCGCAGCGGGCCACGGCATGCGGCGCAGTCCACGGTCATGAGCGCAGACTACGGCCGCTGTCCGGTGCCGCTGATCTGACGGGGCGTCAGATGCGTGTGTGCCAGATTGGGCCGGTGGACGCACCGCTCGCCGGCATTCGGATCCTGGCGGTCGAGCAGATGCAGGCCCTGCCGTTCGCCACCCAGCTGCTGGCCCGGCTCGGCGCCGACGTGGTCAAGGTCGAGCACCCCGCCCGGGGCGACCTCGGGCGCGGATCCCTGCCCGTCGGTCACCGACGAGACCGGCGCCTCGGTGGGCGCCACCTACCTGCGCAACAACTCGGCCAAGCAGTCGATCGGCCTCGACCTGGCCACCCGGACGGCCGGCAGCTGTTCCTCGACCTCGTCCCCCACTTCGACGTCGTGGCCGAGAACTTCAAGCCGGGGGCATGGCGCAAGTTCGGCCTCGACCATGCGTCGGTCGAGGCCGTCGCACCCGGGTGTCGTGTACGTGTCGGTCTCGGGCTTCGGCAACACGGTCCCCTCGCCGTACGGCCACTGGCCAGCCTTCGCTCCGATCGCCGAGGCGATGTCGGGGATGTACGCGTTCAACCGGCCCGCCGGCGAGCCGGTGAAGGTCTCGCCGGTCGGCGCGCTCGGCGACACGGGCACCGCCCTGTTCGCCGCCGTGGGCCTGCTGGCCGCGCTGCGCCGGAAGGAGCGCACGGGCGAGGGCTCCTACGTCGACATCGCCATGTTCGACTGCATGGTCGCCTTCGCCGACGTGGTCCCCAACTACTACTCCCTGGGCCGCGACCCGCGCGACGTGCCCCTGCTCATCAACCACGGCTTCCCGATCGGCTCGGGCGAGGTCGTCGATGCAGGTGGGCCGCCCGCACCAGTTCGCCCGGCTGGCCGAGACGGTCGGCCACCCGGAGTGGGTCGACGATCCGCGCTTCGCCACCCCGCCCGGGTGGGTCGAGCACCTCGACGTGGTCCGGGAGGCGGTCGCCGACTGGGCCGGCGAGCGCACGCCGGTCGAGGTGGCCGAGGCGCTGGCCCGGGCCGGCGTCGCCGCCGCGCCGGTGTTCGAGGCCGCCGACCTCGTCGACGACCCCCACCTCCGCGCCCGCCACATGCTCGCCGAGATCCCCCGCACCGACGGCGTCGACCGCCCGGTCCTCACGCCCGGGCAACCCGGTGAAGTTCGAGGGCTTCGACGACACGCGAGTCACCCGCCGCCACCGACGCTGGGCCAGCACACCGCCGAGGTGTTGCGGACCGAGCTCGGTCTCGACGACGAGCGGATCGACGCCCTGCACGCCGCCGGCGCCATCGGCTGGACCAGCCGGCCCTAACCTCGAGCGATGCGCATCCTGATCACCGGCGCCGGTCGCGCCATCGGCCGCGCCACGGCCGTCGAGCTGCTCGACCGAGGCCACGAGGTGGTGGCCACCGCCCGGAACCCGGACCTGCTCGACGACGTCGACGGTGTCACCGCGCTGGCGCTCGACGTCCGCGACGACGCATCGGTGACGTCCGCCGTCGAGGCGGCAGGCCCGCTCGATGCGGTCGTCAACAACGCCGCCCTGGGCATCGGCGGGCCGCTGGAGGGCTACCCGATCGAGACGTTCACGGCCACCCTCGACACCAACGTCACCGGCGTCCTGCGTGTGGTCCAGGCCCTGCTGCCAGCGTGGCGGGAGCGCGGCAGCGGGGTGATCGTCAACATCTCGTCGGTGCAGGGCAAGGTGTCGACGCCGCTGGAGGGCGCCTACGCCGCGTCCAAGTTCGCGCTCGAGGCGCTGTCGGAGACCATGCACTACGAGCTGGGCCACTTCGGGATCCGGACGGTGATCATCGAACCCGGGTACATCGAGCCAGGCATGAAGCACGACCACGAGCACGTCGGCCCCGCCGTCTACGACGAGCTGCGCCGGCAGTGGTCGGGAACCGACGCGAAGGTCACCGGCGGGGGTGGCCGCACCCCGACCGCCACCGCTGCCGCCCGCATCGCCGATGCCATCGAGGACCCCGAGACCCCGTTGCGCGTGCCGATCGGCGCCGACGCCGAGTTGACGCTCGCCGTGCGCCGCCAGATGGACGACGCCGAGTTCGAGGCCACCATGCGGGCCCAGCTCGACCTCACCTGGTGACGCGTTGCCGGACCGGTTCCTGACACCGCGTCAGACTTCTGCGAGACTCGGTCCATGACCCGCGGCATCCGGGCGATCGGCGCTCACATCCCCCTCCGGCGCCTGGACCGCACCGAGATCGCCGCCACCTTCGGCTCCGGCGGTGGCCGGGGCACCCGGTCGGTGGCGTCGTTCGACGAGGACACCACCACCATGGCCGTCGAGGCGTGCCGCGCCGGCGACGTCCACCTCGGCGATCCGCGCCTCATGGCCCTGTGGTTCGCCACCACCGATCCGGCCTACGTCGACAAGACCAACGCCAGCGCCATCCACGCCGCCCTCGGCATCCGGCCCGGGTGCCCGGCCCTCGACTTCGGAGGTGGGCTCCGCTCCGGGATCGGCGCCTTGAACGCGGCATTGCGTGCCACGGGCGACATCATCGTGGTGGCGTCCGACCGCCGGGGCGGGATGCCCACGAGCGCCGACGAGTCCACCGGTGGCGACGGTGCCGGCGCCGTCCGCGTCGGCAACGATTCCGACGGTCCGCTGCTGGCCACGTTCGTCGCCGACGCCTCCACCACCGACGAGATCCTCGATCGGTGGCGCGAACCCGGGCTCCGATCGCTCCCGCTCCTGGGAGGAGCGCTTCGCCGAGTCGGTGTACGTCGATCTGGCCGTCGAGACCTTCGACCGGGCCCTGGAACGGGCGGCGCTCGACCGGTCCGACATCGACGTCGCCGTCGTCACCGGGATGCACACCCGCGCCGTCTCCCGGGCCGCCGACAAGCTCGCCGTCGCCACGGTGGCCGACAACCTCGACGGCACGGTCGGCAACACGGGCATCGCCCAGCCGGTCCTCACGCTGGCATCGGTCCTCGAGACGGCCACCCCGGGACAGACCATCGCGCTGGTGCACCTCGCCGACGGCTGCGACGTCGTCGTCCTGCGCACCACCGACGCCGTGGTCGACTGGCAGCCTCGACGATCGGTCGTCGACCAGATCGCCGCGGGCCGGCCGGTTCCCTACGGGACGTTCCTCGCCTGGCGGGGCCACGTGTCGGTCGAGCCACCGAACCGGCCCGGACCAGCCCGGGTGTCCGCACCAGCGGCCGCAGCGCCGACAGGACTGGAAGTTCCGGTTCACCGGTTCCCGTGACCGCGGCTCGGGCATGGTGCACCTGCCGCCTGCACGGGTCTCCGAGAAGGGCGGTGCGGTCGATGACATGGACGCCGCCGTCATGGCCGACGTTCCCGGCACCATCGCGGCGCTCACCGTCGACCGGCTCGCCTACTCGCCGAGCCCGCCGGTCGTGTTCGCCGTGGTCGACTTCGACGGTGGCGGGCGTGCGCCGCTCGAGCTGACCGACGTCGACGCGACGGCAGTCGACGTGGGCCAGCGGGTCGAGCCGACGTTCCGGCGCCTGTCCACCGCCGACGGGATCCACAACTACTTCTGGAAGGTGCGGCCCGTGAGCGAAGCATCCCCCGGCCAAGAAGGCACCGATCGTGGCTAGCCGCGGCATCACCGATCGGGTGGCCATCATCGGCGCCGGTTGCATCCCCTTCGGCGAGCGCTGGGACGACAGCCTCGACGACATGATCGTCGACGCGGCCCAGCAGACCTATGCGTCGGCCGGGATCACCCAGGACGACGTCGACGCCTTCTGGTTCGGCACGGCACAGTCGGCGATGTCGGGCATCGCCATGGCGGGTCCACTCAAGATCCACGGCAAGCCGGTCACCAGGGTCGAGAACTTCTGCGCCACCGGATCCGAGGCCATGCGCCAGGCCGCGTACGCCGTGGCATCGGGCGCCTACGACGTCGCCATGGCGCTCGGCGCCGAGAAGGTGAAGGACTCCGGCTACGCCGGCCTCAACGCCTACCCCGTCCCCACCGACGGCACGAACCGCACCCTGACGGCGGCGGCCATGTTCTCCCTGCTGATGCCGGCCTACGCCGACCGCTACGGGGTCAGCCGGGACGAGATCCGCTTCGCCTGCGCCAAGATCGCCGAGAAGAACCACGCCAACGGCGCCCGCAACCCGTTGGCGCAGTTCCGACGAGAGATGTCGGCCGAGCGCATCTGCGCCATGCCAGCAGTGGCCGGCGGGCTGAGCGTGTTCGACTGCGCCGGTGTCGCCGACGGCGCCGCCGCGGTCATCGTGTGCCGGGCCGAGGACGCCCACCGCTACACGGACCATCCGCTGTACATCAAGGCGCTCTCGGTGGTGGCCGGGACCGGCGCCGGCAGCCTCGACCCCGACTACGACTACACGACGCTGCCCGAGTGCCGATGGGCCGCCGAGGACGCGTACGCCCAGGCGGGAGTGACCGACCCGATGGCGCAGCTCGCCCTGGCCTCGGTGCACGACTGCTTCACCCCCACCGAGCTCGTGCTGATGGAGGACCTCGGCTTCGTCGAGCGAGGCACGGCGTGGAAGGCGGTGTTGGACGGCACGTTCGACCTCGACGGCGCGCTCCCGGTGAACACCGACGGCGGCCTCAAGGCGTTCGGGCATCCGGTGGGCGCGTCGGGTCTGCGCATGGTCTACGAGCAGTGGCTCCAGCTGCGGGGCGAGGCCGGCGACCGCCAGATCGACCGACGCGGGCGGACCCTCGGCCTCACCCACAACCTCGGTGGCTACCCCGGCGAGATGGTCAGCTTCGTCGGCATCTACGGCACCACTCCCGGCTGATCGAGACCGCGCGTACCGGCGGGCGGCCGTCGCGCTCCTAGCATTGCCGGGTGGAGGAGATCACCGATCCCGTCGACGGGACGCGCTGGCGGGTCGACCTCGACTTCCTGGGGTCGCACTGGCGCTGCCTGTGGGGCGATGGGTGCAAGGGCATCCTCGACGAGCCGGCCGAGGCGCTGATGCAGGGCTGTTGCTCGGTGGGCGCCGAGATGCTCGACACCGACGAGGCCATGCTCGTGGCCGCCCTCGGCGCCACCCTGGATCCCGAGCGGTTCCAGCACCACGCCGAGGCGGCCGAGGCCGGGGTCTTCTCCGACGCAACCCGGACCAACACCCGGGTCGTCGACGGCGCCTGCATCTTCTTCAACCGGCCGGGCTTCGCCGGCGGTGTCGGATGTGCACTCCACCTCGCCGCGGTCGACGCCGGCGAATCCGTGCTCGATTGGAAGCCGGAGGTCTGCTGGCAGCTCCCGCTGCGCATCGACCGCGACGGGTCCACGGCGACGCTGCGGCGCTGGAGCCGGGCCGACTGGGGCCCGGAGGGCGAGACCATGCACTGGTGCTGCACCGAAGGAGATCTCGCCTACGACGCCGACGTTCCGGTCATCGAGTCGCTGTCGACGGAGATCGAGGCCCTCGTGGGCCCCGAGGTCGCCGTCGAGATCCGCCGCCGCCTCCGCTGACCCGGCCGTCAGGGCCGGTCGAGGAGCTCGGCGACCGGCAGGGCGGCCACGGCGGCCGGGCCGACCGCTTCCGGATCGGTGCCGCGGACGACCGTGCGCTCGAGGCGGCTGCCGTCGAGCGAGGCCACCACGGCGCGCAGGGCGATGACGGTGTCGTCGAGTACCTGGCCGTCGAGTGCCGGGCCCTCCTCCAGCGTGGCGTGGGCGCCGGCAGGGAGGTCGCAGTCGCCGCCCAGGGCGACGAGGAACGACCGCTCGGCGTCGACCTGGCGCCGGCTGGGCGCGTGTTCGATGGCGGCGAGGAGGGCGGCGGTGGCGGGATCGTCGACCCGGCACTCCACCGCCAGCGCTCCCTGACCCACCTGCGGGGTCATCACGTAGGTGGGGATCCAGTCGGCGATGCGGTGCTCCATGTCCTGGCGGATCAGCGCAGCGCCGGCGGCGACGATCGCGGTGATGCCGTCGGCGCCCGCGACGGAGACCCTCCGCTGGATGTTGCCCCGCAGCTCGACGAAACGGAGGTCGGGTCGGAGGTCCTGGAGCTGGGTGCGGCGCCGGTTCGAGCCGGTGGCGACGGTGGCCCCGACCGGCAGGTCGACGAGGGCGCACCCGACCAGCACGTCGCGGGCATCGCCCCGCTCGGGTACGGAGGCGAGGACCAAGCCGGGGACCGGGAGCGACGGGAGGTCCTTGGCCGAGTGCACGGCGAAGTCGGCTCGGCCGTCCAGCACCGCCTGCTGGACCTCCTTGGCGAAGGCGCCCTTGCCCCCGATGGCCGAGATCGGCACCGAGAGGTCGGTGTCGGGGGCGGCCGTCATGGGGACGAGCTCGATCTGGAGCCCGGGATGCGCGGCCTGGAGCAGCGAGCGGACGTGCTCGGACTGCCAGAGGGCGAGCGGCGACCGGCGGGTCGCGGCCCGGAGCTTCACCGGTCTTCGATGTCGAACAGGTCGCGCAGGGCCTGGACGAGGCGATCGCCCTTGGCCGTGCCGGCGGCGTCGCGCAGGGCGACGGTCGGCGAGTGGAACAGCTTGGCCACGATCGACTGCGTCGACGCGTCGACGGCGGCCCGCTGGGCGTCGTCGAGGCCGTCGAGGCGACTCAGGGCCCGATCGACCTCGGTGGTCCGGATCGCCTCGGCCTCGGTGCGCAACGCCACGATGACCGGTGCGACGGCACGAGCGGACGTGGCGGCGATGTAGCGCTCGAGCTCGTCGTCGAGCAGCGCCCGGACGACCTCGACCTCTTTGCGACGTTCGGCCAGGCCGGCTTCGGCGAACCGGCTGAGATCGTCCATGTCGAGGACCGTGACGCCGGGCAGCTCGGCCACCTGGGGGTCGATGTCGCGGGGAACGGCGATGTCGACGAGCAGCAACGGGCGACCGCCGCGACGCTCGACCACCGTGGCGGTCTCGTCGCGGTGGAGCAGGACCGAGGCGGCGCCGGTGGAGGTCAGCAGCACGTCGGCATCGACCAACTCGGTGGTGACGTCGGCGAAGCGCACGGCACGGGCGTCGAGGCCCTTGGCCACGGCCTTGGCCTTGTCGAAGGTGCGGTTGGCGATCACCAGGTCGGCGACGTCGGCATCGGCCAGGGACGCCGCCATCGACGCACCCATCTCGCCGGCGCCCAGCACGATGGCCCGCTTGCCGGCGAGGCCGTCGAGGTGGGCGTCGGCCAGAGCCACCGCCGAGTACGACACCGATGCGGTGCCCTGCCCGATGGCGGTCTCGTGGCGGACCCGCTTGCCGGCCTCGAGGGCGTGGCGGAACAGCAGGTTCAGGGCGGGGCCGACGGCACCGGCGGTCTGGGCCGCCTCCCAGGCCGACTTGACCTGGCCCTGGATCTCGTGTTCGCCCAGCACCGCCGAGTCGAGGCCGGACACCACCTGGAACAGGTGGCTCACGGCGGCGTTGTCGTGGTGCACGTAGAGGTGGTCGGCGAAGTCCTCGGCGTCGAGGAAGGCGAGCTCGGCCAGCACCGCGCGGATGTCGGCGTAGCCGCCGTGGAACTTCTCGGCGACGGCGTAGACCTCGGTGCGGTTGCACGTGGAGAGCACCACCGCCTCGGAGAGATGCTCGGCCGAGAGCAGGGCGTGGAGCGTCTTGTCGAGGGCGCGGGCGTCGATCGACATCTCCTCGAGCACGCCGAGTGGGGCGGTGCGGTGGTTGAGGCCGATTACGACGACAGGCATTTGCGCAGCACTTCCCGTGCTTCAGCGGTTCGCTTGGTGCGGAGCAGGTCGAGCAACCCGGCGTCGAGCGCTTCCTGCCAGTTGAGTCCTTCGGTGGAACGTCCGGTGGCCTTGATTCGTTCCCTCTCGGCCGAGAGCAGCTCCAGCAGGGCATCGTATTCCGGGCCGAACTCGGCTTCGAATCGCCTCCGCAACCAGGTGGCCACGGCGGGGCTGTGGCCACCGGTCGCGACGGTGACGAGCAGGCTGCCGCGACGGACGCGAGCGGGCAGGGTGAACGAGCAGTTGGCCGGGTCGTCGGCCGAGTTCACCCACACCCCGGCGCCATCGGCGTCGACGAAGACCTGGTGGTTCACGACGGGGTCGTCGGTGGCGGTGACGACGAGGCGGTGGTCGGCGGCCTCGGGGCTGCGGTACGGGCGGCGCTCGACGGTGACCGGCATCGCCTGCAGCTGATCGGAGACGGCCGGCGCCACGACGGTGATGGTGTCGGCACCCCCGTCGATGAGGCCCTCCACCTTGGACGTGGCCACGGCGCCGCCGCCCACCACCAGGATCGAACGGCCGCGCAGCACCAGGTTCACCGGGTACTGGGGTCCGTCGACCGGCATCTCAGGGTTCCAGGCGTTGCTGGTAGAAGCTCAGGATCTGCATCTCGACGGCGAGGTCGACCTTGCGGAGCGACACCCCTTCGGGGACGGTGATCACCGTGGGGGCGAAGTTGAGGATCGACTTCACGCCGGCCCGGGTGAGCTCGTCGGCGACGGCCTGTGCCGCACCCGCCGGGGTGGTGATGACTCCGATGTTGATGTCGAGGTCGCGGACGACGTCGCCGAGGCGGTCGGCGGCGTGCACGACGAGGCCGCCGTAGGTCCTCCCCACGACGGCCGGGTCGGCGTCGACCAGTGCGGCCACCGGGAAGCCGCGGTCGCCGAAGCCGCCGTAGTTGGCGAGGGCGGCCCCGAGGTTGCCGATGCCGACGATGACGACGGGCCAGTCGTGGGTGAGCCCGAGGGCGCGGCGCATCTGGTTCTGCAGGTACTCGACGTCGTAACCGACGCCGCGGGTCCCGTAGCTGCCGAGGTACGAGAGGTCCTTGCGCACCTTGGCGGCGTTGACCCCGGCCGAGTCGGCGAGCTGCTCGGAGCTCACCGTCATCGTGTCGGCCGACAGCTCGAGGAGGCTACGCAGGTAGATCGGCAGGCGGGCGACCGTCGCGTCCGGGATTCGCTTCGCGTCGCGCTCGGCCACGTCGGCAGGCTACGACGCTCGTGCGATTTCTCACAAAGTGTCGGGGCGGGCGGACGGGGATCGATCCCGCCCGGCGTTGCGGAGCTCGTGCCGGAGCACCTTGCCCCCCATGCCCTGCGGGATCTCGTCGACGAAGAGCACCTTCTGCGGGCACTTGTACCGGGCCAGCCGGGCCTCGCAGAACATGATGACGTCGTCCTCCTCGACCGACTCGCCGTCGCGGACGACGACGAACGCCTTCACGGCCTCCCCGGAGTGCGGGTGGGGGACGCCGACGACGGCGGCCGCCTCGATGGCCGGGTGCTGGATGAGCGCCGCCTCGACCTCACCGGGGAACACGTTGAAGCCCGACACGATGATGAGGTCCTTGATGCGGTCGACCAGGAAGAGGAACCCGTCGTCGTCGACCATGGCCAGGTCGCCCGTGCGCAGCCACCCATCCTCCGTGAGCGCCGCGGCCGTCGCCTCCGGGTCGTCCCAGTAGCCGCGGAAGACGTTGGGCCCTTGGACGCGGATCTCGCCGGCGTCGCCCACGAGCACGTCGTCACCGGACGGGTCGACGAGCCGGACCCGGACACCCGGCAGGGGCGCGCCGATGCTCCCGGGCGGGGCCGGGATGCCGGTGGCGTTGGCGACGACGGGGGACGCCTCGGTGAGGCCGTAGCCCTCGGACACCACCAACCGGAAGCGCTCCAACATCGCCTGCTGGACCGCTTCGTCGAGCTTGGCCGCACCGGAGCCGGCGATGCGGACGCCGGCGAAGGCGTCGGGGTGCTCGCCGACCATCTGCGTCCAGGCCGACCACATGGCGGGCGCCCCGGCGATGATCGTCACGCCCCACTTGGCGATGCTGTCGAGCGCCGACTCGGGGTCGAAGCGCTCGACGGCGAGGACGGCGGCGCCGGCGTGGAAGGCCAACCCCAGCACCACGTTCAGCCCGAAGATGTGGAAGAAGGGCAGCACGCCGAAGACGACGTCCTCGGGGCCCTGGGACCGGTAGGGCTGGGCCTGCATCTGTTCGATGTTCGAGCGGAGGTTGCCGTGGCTCAACATGGCCGCCCGCGGGAAGCCGGCCGTCCCGCTGGTGAACATGAGCACGGCCAGGTCGTCGTCGCGGCGGTCCACCACCGGTACCGGGTCGGCGTCGAGGACCTCGTCGAGGGGCACCGCCCCGTCGATGGCCACGTCGCCCGATGCAGACGTCAGGACCATCCGCACCGTCGGGATCTCTGCCCGGTCGATGCTGGCGAAGGACCGCCGGCCCGTCGGCCCGATGATCACGGCCGACGCGCCCACGGCGGCGAGCTGTGAGGCGAGCTCGGGGCCGGGGCTGGCGGGGTTGAGCGGGACCGCCACCGCGCCGATCCCCAGGACGGCGAGGTAGCTCGCCACGAAGTACCAGTTGTTCGCCGCCACGATGGCCACGCGCTCGTCGACCCCGATGCCGGCCCGGGTCAGGCCGCCCCGCAGGTGCGCCACCTGGTCCCGGAGCTCCCCGTACGTCGTCGTGCGACCCCGGGAGATGAGCGCCACGGCGTCGGCGGGGTGGTGGGCACAGATCTCGACGAGGTTCAAGCCAACTCTCCTGGGCACCGGCGGTCGGGCCGACACAGTTGACCACGTCGGCGCCGGCGGATGTGCGCCGAACCAGCACGGTCCCGGGGCGAGGTTGCGACGCGACGGCGGGGCAGAATGGTCCGATGGACGGCGGCATCGTGACCGACGGTCTGACTCGTCGGTTCGCCGGTGGCGTCGGCCTCGACTCGTTGACCATCGACGTCGCCCCCGGCGAGGTGCTGGCGCTGCTCGGCCCCAATGGTGCCGGCAAGACCACGACGGTCCGACTGCTCAACGGGGTCCTGCGTCCGGACGCCGGCACGGCGACGGTCCTCGGCCTCGACCCGACCCGGGACGGCGACCGCCTCCGGGCCCGCACGGGCGTCCTCACCGAGCACGCCGGTCTCGACGACCGCCTCACGGCCCGCGAGAACCTGCGCTACGCCGCCATGATCCGCCACCTGACCGGCCCGGCCGTCGACGCACGCATCGACGAGTTGCTCGAGCGCTTCGGGATGGCCGCACGGGCCGACGAGCCGGTGCGGGGCGCCTCCACCGGACAACGGAAGCGGTTGGGTCTGGCGAGGGCGCTGCTCCACGATCCCGAGGTGCTGTTCCTCGACGAGCCCACGTCCGGGCTCGATCCCACGGCCACCCGGGACGTCATCGAGCTGATCGGTTCACTCGCCTCCGAGCAGGGCCGCACCATCGTCGTCGCCACCCACTTCCTCGGTGAGGCCGGCCGGCTGGCCGACCGCATGGCGGTCCTCGACCTCGGCCACCTGGTCGCCTTCGGTCGCCCCGACGACCTCGCCGCCGAGCTCTGGGAAGGGTTGGAGTGCGGCCTCGACCTGGGCGCCCCGGCCACCCCGGTGGCGGTGTCGGTGATCGAGTCCGTGGCCGGCGTCCACTCGGTCACCGCCGAGGGCGACGGGGCGCGGATACGAGTCGCCGCTCGTGAGGTGATCCCCCACGTCGTGGCCGCGCTCGTCGGCGCCGGCGTCCCCGTGTTCGCCGCCGTTCCCCGGCCACCGTCCCTGGAGGACGTGTACTTCGAGATCGAGGCCCGCCGCGGCGCCGCCCACGCTCCACAGCCCGCGGACGTGCCGTCATGAGCGTCGACTGGACCGCAGTGCGCGGCGTGGTGGCCAAGGATCTCACCGCGGTGCGCCGATCGAAGTCGGTCGTGATCCCGATGCTGGCCGTGCCCACGTTGCTGATGGTCGTGCTGCCCGCCTTCATCGGCCTCGCCGCCCGTGCCACAACGGGCATCGGCGTCGAGCGCTTCCTGGACGCCGTGCCGGGCGACCTGGCCGACCCGATCCTGTCGTTGCCGCAGAAGGAACAGCTGATCGTCCTGGTGAACGGCTACCTGCTGGCCCCACTGTTCCTGATCGTGCCGTTGATGGTGTCGGCCGTGCTCGCCGCCGATGCGTTCGCCGGCGAGAAGGAACGCAAGACCCTGGAATCGCTGCTCCACTCCTCGATCACCGACCGCGACCTGTTCGTGGCGAAGTTCCTCACCGCGTTCCTGCCGGCCGTGGCCGTGTCGTGGATCGGGTTCCTCGCCTTCGCCGTCGTCTCCAACACGATCGCCTGGCCGGTGATGGGCCGCATCTTCATCCCCACGCAGCTGTGGGTCGTCATGATCGTGTGGGTGGCGCCGGCGGTGGCGACGCTGGGGCTCGGTGTGATGGTCCGGGTGTCGGCGCGGACCAACTCCGCGCAGGAGGCCAACCAGCTCGGTGGAGCCGTCATCCTGCCCCTCATCTTCCTGGCCGTCGGGCAGTCCACCGGGTTGCTCCTGGTCGACTGGCCGGTGGCGGTCGCCATCGGCGGCGTGATCTGGGCTGCGGCCGTGCTGCTGCTCCGTGGGGGCGTGAAGCGGTTCAACCGCGACACGCTCGTGGCGCAGGTCTGACCGGCGCGGCCCGGCGCACGGCGCCAGCCGCGCCCGTTACGACAGCACGACCAGTTGCAGGAAGGCGGCGCCGATGATCAGGAGCAGCAGGATCCCCAGCATGATGGTGGTTCCGGGCCTCATCGTGTCCCTCCGTCCCGTCGCCCGAGCGTCACGGCGGTGGTGACGCCGGTGGCGTCGTCGTCGGCCAGGGGACGCATCCTGACCTCCGTGCCGGTCCGCAGACCGAGCTCGGCGGCGGCGGAACGACGGTCGAGCGCGATGGCGACCAGCCCGTAGCTGTCGACCACCAGGCCGATCTCGCCCTCGGAGATCTCCGAGAAGGTGTAGGCCCGGCGGGCCGGGCGCCACTCGTCGCTGATGCGCACGTGGACCACGTCGCCCCAGCCGTCGAGATCGTCGGGGTCGACGTTGAGCTGGCAGTTGCCGAAGTGGTCCACCCACATGACCTCGGTCACGAGGGCGTCGCCCTCGTCGCGGACCACCGGGATGAGACCGGGGGTGAGCGAGTTCACGTCGATGGCTTCGCCGACGTCGGCCAGGGTGGCGCCGGCGCAGAGCGCGGCGGCCACGGGGGCGAAGACGTCGCGCCCGTCGAAGGTGGGGCCGGGGGCGGGGAGGTGGAAGTCGGTGTTGGTGAGCGACACGGCCGCGGTGGCGCCACCGACCATGGCCACGGCCGGCGCCAGCACGCCGTTGTCGGGCCCGACGAGCACCGACTGGCCGTCTCCCACCTCGACGGCGATGCCGCGACGGTTGGTGCCGACGCCGGGGTCCACGACGGCCAGCACGACGCCCGGGCAGAGGTACTGGGCGCTGCGGGCGAGGGCGAGGCCGCCGGCGCGCACGTCGTGGCGGGGGATGTCGTGGGTGATGTCGATCACCGTGACGTGGGGCGCCGTGGTGCGGATCACGGAGTGGACCACGCCGACGAACTCGTCGTCGCGCCCGTAGTCGGACAGGAACGAGACGGTGTCGAACCGTGTCATGAGCGAAGCGAATGACCCGGACGCGCCAGCGCCAGCGAGCCGGACGGTGATGGGGTCCGGGGGCGCAGCCCCCACGAGAGATCGGCCATGGACCCGACGCTAGAGGCCGCAGGGCCGGCGGCAACGATCGGCCGCCGGCCCCACCGGTTGCGTTCAGCCCGCTTCGGTGAAGCGGTCGGCCAGGTACCGGTCGAAGTCGTCCTCGCTGATGCGGAACGACTTGCCGATGCGCAGGGCTCGCAGCTCTCCCGACCTGATCAGCCGGTAGACGGTCATGTCGGACACCCGCAACGCCTCGGCCACCTCACGCGGGGTGAGGAAGCCGGGTCGGTTGGATGCGTTTCGCTGGGTCGACCCCTGGGCCATGGAACACCCCTTCTCTCCGGGGCGGACTGTACGGCACCGTGGCCAACGTGGCCAGTAGCACCTCGTGGGGCAGGAGTGGTGGATGGGGGTGGAGTGCGGTTCCGGTCAGGCGCCGAGCTCGATCGAGCGGTCACGGGCGGCCAGGACGGCATCGATCACCGCAGCCCGGACCGCTCGTTGCTCGAGCACCCGCAACCCTGCCGCCGTGGTGCCGCCCGGGCTGGTGACGGCGGCGCGGAGCTCACCGGGCGTCTGGTCGCCGTCGAGATAGAGCGAGGCGGCGCCCAGGATGGTCTGCCCGGCGAGGGTCTCGGCCACGTCTCGGGGCAGGCCCGCGGCCACGCCGCCCTCGATGAGGGCGTCGAGGACGAGGAACACGTACGCCGGGCCGGAACCGGACAGCCCGGTGACCGCATCCAGGAGGTGCTCCGGCACCCGGACGACCGTGCCGACGGCGCCGAGGATCGACTCGGCCCAGGCCACGTCGTCGTCACCGGCCGACGTGCCGGCGGCGATGGCCGATGCGCCGGCGCCCGACCAGCGCCGGGGTGTTGGGCATGGCGCGCACGACCACGGCGTCCCGGCCGAGCGCCCCCTCGATCGTGGCGATGGTGACACCGGCAGCGATGGAGAGCACCCGCCCGCCCCCGGCCGCCGCCACCGCGGCGCAGGCCTCGGTGACGTGGTGGGGCTTGACCGCCAGCACCGTGCCCTCGGCGGAGCCCGGCTCGGTGCTGATGTCGACGTCGGGGTGGGCGGCGCGCAGTTCGTCGGCCCGAGCGGGCGCCGTCTCCACCACCCGCATGCTCCGGCGGTCGCCGCCGGCCCGCAGCCCGGCCAGGAGCGCTTCGCCCATCCGGCCACCCCCCACGATCTGCAACGCCACCTGATCCATGGCGGGACGTTACCGAGACGGACCCACCGGGGCGGTGGGGGCGCTCATGGGGAGGAAGCGTCGAAGCCGTCGGTACCTGCTGCGGGTCGACGCCCTCCCGGCTTCCCCGACCGGATCGGGCGTCGACCCGCACGAACGAGGATGTCATGAGATCACATGAGAGTCAACCGGATGGGTTCACGACCGCATGCGGCTGGCGAAGCCGATGCGCAACGCGGGCCGGAAGAACCGCTCCGTCCACACGTAGAGGGAGCCGAGGATCCGGTCGAGCTCGTCGTCGTCGATGGCGCTGTTCGGAAGGGCCCCGGCGAGGAACACGGCGTCCTCCTCGCCGATCCCGAACGCCGCGCCCATGAGCCCCGTGTTGCGCCGCATGAGGTACTCGTAGAACTCGGCGTGGTTCTCCTCGGGAGCCGGCATCACATACGTCTCGTAGTGCAGCGTTCGCTGGCGCAGGTGGAACCAGATCGAGAAGACGTCCTTCTCCTCGCCGTTCACCCGGACGAACCACCGATGGACGTCCGGATCCTCGTCGCGGTCGACGGCCGCCACGACCGGGTTCTCGGCCCGTTGCCGTTCGAGCCAGTCCTCGACGGAGGCGGCGACGGCGGCGAGTTCTTCGGGGGTCGATGCGTGCTGCACGTCCCCAGTCTGTCGGTCGGGCGGCTGGTTCAGGCGGCCCGGCAGAGCACCAGCGATCGCGCCGCCACGTCGTCGTAGACCCGGCGGAGACGCGCCGCGGTGGTCGACCACGTGTATCCGGCGGCGACGCGCGCTCCCCCGGCGCCCAGGGCGGCGCCGAGGTCGGGGTCGGCGAGCAACGTGTCGACGTGGAGGGCGAACTGGGCCGGGTCGCGCTCGGCGACGAGGAACCCGGACTCGCCGTGGCGCACGAGGGTGCCGAGGCCGCCCACGTCGGAGGCGACCACCGGCGTGCCGCACGCTGCGGCCTCGAGCGCCACCAGGCCGAAGCTCTCGGAGCGGCTGGGCACCAGCACCACGTCGGCGGCCCGGTAGAAGGTGGACAGCAGGTGGTGGGGCTGGGCCTCGACGAGACGGATGCGGTCGTGGACCCCGAGGTCGCGGGCCATGGCCAGGACCTCGGCCAGGTGCTGGTCGCCGGCCGGGCCGCTGGTTCCTCCGACGGCGACGAGCACGGCGTCCCGACGGTCGAGTGCCGCCAGCGCCCGGACCGCGACGTCGAGACCCTTGAGCGGCTGGATGCGGCCGACGAACAGCAGGACGGGATGATCGCCGAGCCCCAGGGCGAAGCGGGCGCCGCTGCGGTCGCCGGGGCTGAAGAAGGCGTGGTCGACGCCGGGGGGCACGATCTCGATGCGGTCGGGATCGGCGTCGTAGTACTCGACGAGCTCGGCGGCCTCGGCGGCGGCGTTGGCCAGGACGGCATCGGAGCAGCCGATGATCTCCTGCTCGGCGCGGATCCGGGACCGCGGCTCGGGGTCGCCGCCGCGCGCCTTCACCTCGCCCAGCGTGTGGAACGTCGACACCAGCGGCAGATCGAGCTCGTGCTTGATGGTGTGCCCGGCGACACCGGACAGCCAGTAGTTGGCGTGCACGGCATCGACCGGGTGCCGGTCGAGGTGCCGCAGGACGCCGTCGGTGAAGGCTCCGATCGTCTCACCGAGCGACTCCTTGGGGAGATCGACGGGGCCGGCGTCGACGTGCACCACCCGGAACCCGGGTTCGATGTCGACCACGTCGGGCAGGTCGGACCTCCAGCGGCGCGTGTACACCTGGCACCCGACGCCGGCCTGGGCCAACGAGGCGACCAGCTCCCGCACGTACACGTTCATGCCGCCGCCGTCGCCCGCGCCCGGCTGCACGAGGGGCGAGGTGTGGAGGGACAGCACTCCGAGACGTTGCACGGAACCTGTCAACGCTCGGACGGCCCGGATGATTCCGTCGGCCCGCCGCCGTGATCGGGGGAGGTCTCGGCCCGGAACGACTCGTAGATCCGGATCAGCGCCTGGCGCTGGTCCGGCGACAACGACGGATCGCGGCGGATCTCGCCCACCACGTCCACGGACCCGGCCCGGTCGTCGAGGATGCCGGCTCGCACGTAGAGCGTCTCTGCGGAGATCGACAGGGCTCGGGCGATCTGTTGGAGGATCTCGGCCGAGGGCTTGCGCAGGCCCCGCTCGATCTGACTGAGGTACGGGTTGGAGACGCCCGCGACCTCGGCCAGCTTGCGCAGGGACAGGTGCGTCAGCCGCCGTTGGTCGCGGATGAACGACCCCAGGTCGTTCTGCCGCTCGGCGGCCCCGTCCTCGCTGGTCACCGGGTCAGCGATCGTCCGCGAGCAGCTCTCGGACCGCGTCCAGCAGCTCCATCGCCGAGAACGGCTTGGTCATGTACCGGTCGGCGCCCGCCGCCTCGGACGCCGCTCGCGTCTGCGGATCGTCCTTCGCCGTCAGCATCAGGACCTTCATGCGGTCGTGAGGGATCTGCCGGCACACCTCGATGCCGTCGATGCCCGGCATCATCACGTCGAGGATCACCAGCTGCGGCCCCCGGGGTCCTCCGATGGCGTGGATGAGCTCGAGCGCGGCCGGACCGTCAGCCGCCTCGGCGATCTCGTGGCCATCGGCCTGGAGGATGGACGACACCACCGTGCGGACGTCCGGCTCGTCGTCGACGATCAGGATCGCCGCGGGCATGTCGGTCATGGCGGCACAGTCAACCAGCCGGCACGCCGCCGGACTCAGTGGAGGAGGCTGTCGACCGATGCTTCGCCGGTGCGGTAGCGGCGGGTGAGCTCGGCTTCGAGGGCGTCGATGCGGTCGAACAGCAACCGACGCAGCTTCGACACCTTGCCCTCGAACGCGCTGAGCTCGTCGCGGGCCGCGGCCAGTTCGTCGTCGCTGAGGTCGGCGAGCTCGGACAGGCGGCCGTGCGAGAGGATCTCGTCGAGCTCGTCGCTCAGCGCCGGGTCGACGGTGCCCGTGCCGAGGCTCTGGGGCAACCGGCCCGTGCCCTCGGAACGGGTCGATCCGGCGAGCAGCGCCGGGAGGCGAGCGATGAGGTCCTCGAGGTCCTCGCCCGTTCCGCCCTCGGACCGGCGGTCCTGCTCGGCGGAGACCACGTCGAGGCGGCCCTGGATGAGCCGGCGCAGGTAGGACAAGCCGGTCTCGACGTCCTTGCACTCGGCGCGCCGGGCGCGGAGATCGGCGATGTCGAGGGCCGACACGTCGCCCAGGTAGTCCTCGGCCAGGATCTCTTCGAGCGACTGGCTCATGGGTGCTCCTCCACGGTTCCACCACGTCCGCGACCGGCGGCCGGATCGTGACGGTACTTCATCGCAGGACGATGCGGTCCACGCCGAGATACCACAGTGGCGCCGCCAGCAGCAGCGAATCGACCCGGCGCAGGGCCGGCGCGAACGCTCGGGAGTGGGGCAGCATCGCCGAGGCCAGCAGTTGGCCGGCGACAGCCAGCGGCGCCACCGCCACGCCGAATGCCATCGCCTGGCCGACGCCGTCGAACGGCGGGAACCCGAGTGCGGCGACGACCAGCGCGGTCACCAGCACTGCAACCGATCCGGCGACAGGACCCTCCACCGCGTTCGCGGCACCCGAGCCGATCAGGTAGTCACCGGTCTCGTAGGCGGACGTGAGCAGCACGAGGGACACCGCAGCCCACATCTCGCGGTCGGCGAGCAGGACGACGCAGCCACCTGCCAGCGCGGTGGGAAGGGTGGTCTGCAACACGAGACCGGCATGGCCCAGGACGGTGCCGCCCCGGCCGTCGCCGGCAGCCGCCGAGCGCGATGGCGGCGGCGGCAAGGGCGATGACGGCGACGCCGAGGGGGCGGGGACCGAATCCGGCGACCACCACCACCGCGGCCGTCAGCACCAGCGCCGGACGGGGGTCGACCGTGGCGCCACGCGCCCGCCACGTCCGCATGGCATGCGACGCGGCGGCGGCGAAGGCGAGGCCGAAGTACACCACGACGCCCGGCAGGCCGAGGGCGAAGGCCATCATGGCGCCCACGAACCAGGCCAGGCCCAGACGGACGCGCGGACCATCGATGTCGTAGTGGATCCGGTATCGGTTGCCGGACTTGGCGCGCATCTTCGCCAGCCGCTCGCGCCGGCGGGCATCGGCGCGGGCCCGGCGCTTCGCCCCGACGGCGGCCACCATCAACTCCCGCCCGACACGGGAGGGAGGACGGCCACCTCATCCTGCTCGGACACGATGTCGTCGGGTTCGGCCGGCTCGCCGTTGACCCACACCCGGCACGACGGCAGTACGGCGGCGAACCCCTCGCCGAAGCGGACCGCGGCCGCCTCGAGCACGGCCTTCACGGTGTCGCCGTCGACCTCGTCGCGATCGGTGCCGGCGGCTTCGCGCGCGCTGGCGAAGAGGCGGAGCGTGGCCATCGCTGCGGATCGTACCGGTGGGTGGCTGCCGCTACGGTCCCCGAGGTGGCCGAACCGACCTCTCCTGCCGACGGCGTGGCCCGCATCCTCGTCGTCCGGCACGGGCAGTCGACGTGGAACGCCGACGGCCGCTGGCAGGGTCAGGAGGATCCTCCCCTCTCGTCGCTCGGCGTGCGCCAGGCCCGCGAGGCGGCAGCCCGACTCGGGACCTTCGACGTGGTGGCCGCATCGCCCCTCGAACGGGCCCTGTCCACGGCGACGATCATCGCCGACGAGCTCGGCATCGGACCGGTGGTGACCGACCCGCACCTGATGGAGCGCCACGCCGGCGGGTTCCAGGGCCTCACCCGCCCCGAGATCGAGGAGCGCTTCCCCGGCTACCTGGCCGACCGCCGGCGCCCGGACGACTGGGAAGACGATGACGCCGTGACCCAGCGAGCCGTCGCTGCGCTCGCTCGCATCGCCGTCCAGGCCGGTGGGGGCGACGCGCTGGTGGTGAGCCACGGCGGCGTGATCCGGTGCCTGGAGGAGTTGCTGGGCGTCCGCCGCGACCATCGCCTGGCGAACCTCGGTGGCCGCTGGTTCGAGGTCGGCCCCGGCGCACTCAGGGCGGGCGACGAGGTGCTCTTGGTCGACGCCGACCACGCGAGCGTGCCCGGCCAGATCTGACGCCACCCGCTCGGACAGCGCGCTGTCCGGTCAGTCCGGCCCGGCGGTCCCGAGCTCGTCCAGGAAGCTGACGACGGCGTCGTTGAACAGGTCGTTGCGGTCGCCTGCCACCATGTGGCCCGCGCCGGCGACGTCGGCCAGACGGGCGTGAGGCACCAGTGCGAGGAGCTCCTGGGCACCCTGCTCGCTGAGCAGGTCGCTGACGCGGCCGCGCACGAGCAGGGTCGGCACGGTGACGGCCTGGGCGGCGCGTTCGAGCCGGTTGCCGTCGACCAGCGACGTGCGCGTCTCGTCGGCGGCGCCCTGCGAGCCGGTCACGAACGCCGGGTCCCAGTGCCAGTACCAGCGGCCGTCCTCGCGCCGGCGCAGGTTCTTGGTCAGCCCCGACAGGTCCGTCGGGCGGGGCCGGTGCGGGTTGTACCGCTGGAGGGCGTCGGCCACCTCCTCGAGGGAGCCGAAGCCGTCCGCGACGTGTTCGGACATGAAGGCCCCGATGCGCTCGCGACCTCGCTCCTCGATGCGCGGCGCCACGTCGACGAGGACGAGGGCCCGGGCGACGTCCCGGTCGGGATGCTCGCCGATGGCGGCGAGCGACGAGATGCCGCCGAGCGATGCACCGACGAGGACGGGGGGCCGGTCGAGCGCGCTCGCGATGGCCAGCACGTCACCGGAGAAGGCGCCGAGGGAGTAGTCACCGTCGGCGGCCCACTCGCTGTCGCCGTGACCGCGTAGGTCGACGCTGAATACCCGCCACCCGGAGGACGCCAAGGCCTCGAGGGTGGTGCCCCAGGAATGTCGGGTCTGGCCACCGCCGTGGAGCAGCACCACCGGAGGATCCGACGGGTCCCCGGCCGCATCGGCGGCCAGTCGGTTGCCGTCACGGCCGACGAAGGTGTGGGTGGAGATGTCCACGGCGCCGATGCTCGTCCACCGAGCCCGCCCGGACCAACCCGAGCGGTCCCCGCCGGTCGCAGGGTTGGGATCGGTCCCCGACGGGAATGGTTCGTACGACCAACCACCCACGAGGAGCACCATGAGCAACCACACCGACCAAGACGAGTTCCGCAAGGTCGGCGACCGCACCGCGCCGCCCACCACGCCCGACCGCGAGACCATCGCCGAGGACCGCGACGCGCTGGACGCCGACCACGATGCCGACCGACCGCCCACCGACGAGGAAGCCCGCAAGGCCGACGAGAGCGGCGAGGTGTCCGAATCGGTGCGGGACAACTACGAAGAGGCCAACGAGCGCGGCGCCAACGCCAAGGGCGAGGGCCGCATCGTCCCCTGACCCGGATCCGCGCGCCGTCGCTCCTCCGCCCTTCATGTCCGCCGT
Organism: uncultured Acidimicrobiaceae bacterium; assembly: GCA_963811245.1. GTDB lineage: Bacteria > Actinomycetota > Acidimicrobiia > Acidimicrobiales > Salinilacustritrichaceae > Salinilacustrithrix. Next base: position 245,736 of record CAWEQL010000007.1, on the reverse strand, counting down.
CCGTACCATGGCCGGCAGATGACAGGGACCGGGCGACGGCGAGCGAGGGACGTGGGCGTCGCCGGCGCATCGGCAGGCATCGTCGTGCTCGGTGCGCTCGAGGCTCGGCGCGGCGTCCTGAGGGAGGCGGAGGGCCGAGCATTCGCCGCCATCAACGGTCTGGGCGAGCGCGTCCACCGACCGGCGTGGGCCGTCATGCAGCTCGGGAGCCTGGGTGGTGCGCTCGCCACCGGCGCGTCGGTCGCGGCCTCCGGTCGCCCGTTGTTGGGGCGGCGTCTGGCGACGGTCGGCGCGCTGGCGTGGGCGGGATCCAAGGTCATCAAGCCCTTCGCCCGGCGGGGACGGCCCGCCGCCATCGTGACGGCGACCCGGATCATCGGCCGCGAGCAGGCCGGGCTCGGCTATCCCTCGGGCCACGCCGCCGTCGCATTCGCCATGGCCGGCGCCGCCCACCCCCACGTGCCGCCGTCCTGTCGGGCGCCGCTGTGGGTCACGGCCGTCACGGTCGGGTTCACCCGCGTCTACGTCGGCGCCCACCTCCCGCTGGATGTCGCCGGCGGCATGGCGCTCGGCGTCGCCGTCGAGCGGTCGATCCGTCTCCTCAGCGGTCCAGCCTGACGCCCAGGTCGGCTTCGATGCCCTGACGCAGCTCGCGGCGAGACAGCAGGCCGACCGCCTCCTGGAGCTCGGCCACGAGCGTGACGTGCGGTCCGCGCTCGAAGTCGTAGCTCGAGATGACGCAGCCCCCGGGGAACACGTCGAACAGGCGACCGGCATACCGGGGGTCGATCGACTCGACGAAGTTGTAGGTGCGGACGCCCGCGTCGCTCGGCGCGACGGGTGTCGCGGCCTCGACGTCACAGGCTGCGGCGAGTTCGACCTGTACGTCGTGGTCGGCTCGGTCGGAGGTGAGCGTGAAGGTGGCACCACCGTCGGCGACGTCGAGGCCCTCGAACGACCATCCGGCGGGCAGCGTGGCGATGCACGGGACGTAGGCGGCGCCGGGCACGGCCTGCGCCACGATCGCCAGGCGCGGGTTCGCCTCGCACCGGGGCATGGTCTGCTCCTCCACCACCGCGCACCCGCCGGCGGCGAGACCTCCGGCCACGGTCCCGACGAGCGCCAGCGCCCACATCATCCGGCGCCCGGGACTCACAACAGACCCGCCAGCTGGAGGTTGGCCACCACGAGGCCGGCGCCGACGATGACCGCCGCCACGACGGCGAGCGTCAGCGCGGCGCGACGCACGGTCCAGCGCTGGATCGACACGGTCGGGCGCGGCGGCGCCAGCGTCCGGAAGACGCCGAGGAGGTCGTCGTCACGGCCCCGCAGTCGCGCCCGGAGTTGGGACGGGGCGGTCACTGCCCGCGTCGCGGCGAAGGCCTCGGCCACCTCGTCCGGACCGAACAGCCGCAGCGTCCGCTCGTAGACGCGCTCGGGCGGGGCGCACAGCCCGAGCGTGAGCATCATGTTGGCCAGGTCCACCGCCTGGCGCCACGGGCTGGGTCGCACCTCGGCGAACGCCACGTCGATGAGACGCACCCGGCCGCCGGCGAGGAGGACGTTCGACGGCTTGATGTCCCGGTGGGCGAGGCCGGCGTCCCAGAGGGTCCGCACGATGCCGAGCGCCTCGTCGATCACGTCGTCGGCCAACCCGTCGCCGTCTCCCACGCCGTCGGTGATGTCGCAGGCATCCGGGATCATCTCGGTCACGAGGACGTACTCGCGTTCCGGCGTGATCTCCACGATGCCGAGAGGCGCCGCGGTCGGAACGCCGGCGTCGCGGAAGATCCGCAACATGTAGTCCTCGTACTGCACGAGGCGGCGGACCGAGTTGAAGGGACGCTCGTCCTCGAGCCGGCCGTACAGGACGGCGCGAGCGAGCTTGTACCAGCGATCGGATCGCATGTGGACCGACGCACAGAGCTTGCCGAACAGGGTCCCGTCCGGCGTCGTGATCCGCAGCGGCGTGGACCCGGCGCTGCCCTCGAGCGAGTACGGCTCCACGCTGACGACGGGGATGTCGAGCTGGCTGGCGAAGGCTCGGCGGATGGCGTCACCGCGCCGTCCTCCGACGTCGAGGTGCGCTCGCACGCCCCGCCGGTAGGAGACAGGGAAGGCCTCCTCGGGCGTCGCCAACCGAAGGACGAGAACCGGCGCCGCCACCCCGAGCGCGAGCGCCACGGCGACGTCGGACGGATGGTCGACCGCCGTGGCGAGCCGGGCCAGGACGACGACGGCGACGGCGACGGCCGCTCCCCACGCAGCCCGACGACGCCACGGGCCCGCGGGCGCGAGGACGAGGACCGCGACGGTCAGGACGAGGGCGAGCTCGGTCACCGGACGCGACGGGAACGAATAGCCGCGCCAGTCGGCGACGATGTCGACACCGGCCGGGCGCATGCGGCCCAGCGACTCCTGGGTGACCGCCACGACCACCGGTACGACCAGCAGCAGCAGGAGGGTGGCCACGAGGTGCTGGAAGCGGCGGGTGGCGACGAGCACGACCAGCGTGCCCCATGCCAGCACTCGGAACGCCGTCGAGGACCCGAGCTCCACCACGTGGCGGGCGAGGTCGGTGACCGGGTCCCACCGCAGCCGCTCGAGCGACCGGAGCACGGCCAGGTCGGCGTGCGTGACGACGCGCAGCCCCGAGCGGGTGGCCACGACCGCGGTGAGGGCGACGGCGACGAGCAGGACCGCTCCGGCCACCCGGGTGGTGGTGTCGACGGGACGTGGGAGCGGCGGCGGCTCCCCCGAGGGACGGCGTCGAGCTCCGCCGGCGCCGGCCGAGCCGGGCGACGGCCACGACCGGTGGGAGAGCGTGGGCTCAGTGTCCATCCCGTCAGCGGCGATACTAGGGCCGTGCGACGGTGGGTGGTGGCTGCGGCGGCCGGCCTGCTCGCGATGGCCTGCACCGGCGATCCCGGTCCGGCTCCGTCTGCGGCTCGGGCCGACGTCGTGGTGGCGTCGTTCGACTTCGACGAGAGCCGGGTGCTGGGCGAGATCTATGCGCAGGCCCTGGAGGCCGAGGGGCTCGTCGTCCGGCGCGAGCTCGGCCTCGGCTCGCGCGAACTGGTCCTGCCCGCCCTCCGCCAGGGTCTCGTCGACGTCGTCCCCGAGTACGCCGGCTCCGCTCTCGACGCGACCGATCCCGGCGCCCCCACCGACCTCGTCGACATCGATGCCGTGGTCGCGGCCCTGCGCCAGGCCGTTGCACCCTGGGGGATCGGCGTGCTGCAGCCAGCGTCGGCCTCCGACGAGAACGTCCTGGTCGTGGCGACCAGCTTCGCCGACCGCCGGGACCTGCGGACGATCAGCGACCTCGGCCCCATCGCCCCGGAGCTGACGGTCGGGGGGCCGCCCGAGTGCCTCCGCCGACCGCGGTGCCTCCCCGGCCTGACCGATCGTTACGGGCTCCACTTCCGGGACTTCGTGCCGGTGGCCGGCGCCGACCTGGTCCGACGGGCGATCGACGACGGTGTGCTCCAAGTCGGCGTGCTCTTCAGCACCGATGCCGCCGTTGCCGGCGACGGTCTCGTCGTCCTGGAGGACGACCGCCACCTCCAGCCTCCCGACAACGTCGTGCCGATGGTGCGAGCGGAGCTGGCACAGGATCGGCGCGTCGCCAGCGCGCTCGACCAGGTGTCGGCGCGGTTGACGACGGACAACCTGCGGTTCCTCAACTGGCGGCTGGCTCACGCCGGCACCGACATCGCGGCGGAGGCCCGGGGCTGGCTCCTCCGCCAGCGTGTGATCGCTCGCTGACCCGGCGCCGATCAGCCGTTGCCCCACGCCTGTGCGGCGTCGGCCTCGAGGCGCGACATGGTGGCTCCCACATCGGACGGGTCGGCCACGAAGCGAGACAGCTCCGCCCACATCCCCCGCGCCGTGGTGCCACCGAACTCGACCGGCTGCAGGTCGGAGAGGTCGAACCGGAAGCCGTCGCCGGCTTCGAGGAGCGATCGCGCGATGCGACGGCTCGTGGCGTCGGGATAGACGGCGAGGTCGACCTCGTCGTTGGGTGAGACGAAGCCGCCGAGCGCTGCCCACACCGACGCGGCGTCGGGCGAGGCCAGGTATCGGAGCAACGCGTCGGCTGCAGTCGAGTCCTTCATCAGCACGGCGGCGTCACCCGCACCGACCACGAACCGGTCGTTGGCCGACCGTCCCGGGAAGTCGAAGACGTCCACGTCGACGCCGACCTCCGCATCCGTGGCGTCGGCGACCACCCCGGGCACGAAGTCGCCTTCCATCACCATGGCGGCCTGTGGGCGGGTGGAGAACACGCCCGCCACGGACTCCGGGAACGTGGTGTCGTCCCCCGCCACGCGCGTCGTGGCGTCGGGTCGGAGGAGCGACGCCATCTCGCGCAGCGTCTCCCCCACGCTCGGGTCGGTCCACGGGATGCGGTGCTCGGCGAGGTCGTCGTAGCGCTCGGGGCCGGCGAGGCGCAGGTACAGGTTCTCGAACCAGTCGGTCAGCGTCCAGGCCTCCGACGGTGCTCCGGTGACGGAAAAGGCCGGGACACCGGCGGCGGCGAAGGCGTCGATGACCCGACGCAGCCCGTCGAGGTCGTCGGGAGGCACGAGACCCGCCTGCTCGAAGTGGGCGAGCGAGTACCACACCAGGCTCTTGTCGGCGGCCTTGAACCACAGCCCGTAGAGGGTTCCGTCGACGCGGCCCAGCCGTTGCCACACCGGCGCCCAGTCGGCATCGACCTGGTCGCCCACGATGCCGTCGATGGGCAGGATCGCGCCGGTCCGGGCGTATCGGCGGAGCAGCCCCGGTTGCGGGAGGAAGGCGACATCGGGCGGGTCGTCGCCCGCGAGACGCCGGTCCAGCACGGCCGTGGTGTCCTCGCCGCCCGTCGACGTGAACGTGACGTCGGCGCCCGTGGTCTGTTCGAACCGACTCAGCACCGCCTCGAAGGCCGCCGCCTCGGCGTCCTGCCACACCGCCAGCACCTCGACGTGCTGACCCGACAGGTCCGACCCAGGCGACGATCCGATGGCCGGTTCACCGCCACTGCACGCGGTCGCGATGCTCCCGAGCGCGAGCGCCGCCAGGGCGGGGATACCCACCCGACGGGTGCCCCACGGCGCGATGACGTTCGGCCCTACCCGTCCGGGGCCGCTCGTGCGCATGGTCGTGAGAGGTAGCACACCGAACCCCGCAGGCCACCACTGGGAGGCCACATGACGACGATCACCCCTCGTCCGGCGCCGGTCCGCTCCTCCGAGGCTCCCGTCCCGGTCACGGCGGCGTCCACCATCCATGCCGTCAAGGTGTACGGCAGGGAAGCCACGGAGGTCCGAGCCCTCGATGACGTGACGGTCGGCTTCGACGCCGGTCGGTTCACCGCGATCATGGGGCCCTCGGGCTCCGGGAAGTCGACGTTGCTGCACTGCATCGCCGGCCTCGACACCTTGACGTCGGGCTCTGCCTTCATCGGCGACACCGACCTCAGCACCCTCGACGACAACCACCTGACGGTGCTGCGGCGCGACCAGGTCGGGTTCGTCTTCCAGGCGTTCAATTTGGTCCCCACCCTCACTGCCGACGAGAACATCACCCTTCCGCTGGCGTTGGCCGGCCGGAAGGGCGACCGCGGGTGGATCGACGAGGTGGTGAAGACGGTCGGGCTCGCCGACCGCCTGAAGCACCGACCGAGCGAGCTGTCGGGCGGCCAGCAGCAACGCGTCGCCGTGGCACGCGCCCTGGCCAGCCAGCCGAAGATCATCTTCGCCGACGAGCCCACCGGCAACCTCGACTCCCGCTCGGGGGCCGACGTGTTGTCGTTCCTCCGGGCGGCCGTCGACGACTTCGGCCAGACGATCGTCATGGTGACGCATGATCCGTCGGCGGCGTCGTACGCCGACCGCATCGTGTTCCTCGCTGATGGCCGGGTGGTCGACGAGATGTTCGAGCCGACCGCCGATCGGGTCCTCGATCGGATGAAGCAGTTCGGAGACTGAGATGCTCCGCACCGCGCTCCGCAACCTGCTGGCACACAAGCTGCGCCTCCTGACCACCGGCCTCGCCGTGACGATCGGCGTCGCCTTCATGAGCGGCACGCTCATCCTCAGCGCCACCATGGCCCAGACGTTCGACGACATGTTCGCCAGCGCCTACGACGGTGTCGACGGGTTGGTGCGCGCCCAGTCCACGTTCGAGACACCTGAGGGCACCGCCGTCCGCCCCCGCATCGACGAGTCGCTCGTCGACACCCTCGCCGGCCTGGACGGCGTCGCTGCAGCCGAGGGCGACATCTGGGGAACGGCGCAGGTGGTCGGCCGTGACGGTCAACCGGTGGGCAACCCGGGCATGGGGCCGCCCACGCTCGCCACCAACTGGCCCGAAGCGCAGTTCAACCCGTGGACGCTCGTGGCGGGCCGCGCTCCGCAGGCCGACGACGAAGTGGTCATCGACGAGAAGACGGCCGGCGATGCCGGCTACACCGCCGGCGACCGGGGCCGGGTCCTCGTCAACGGTGCTCCGCTCGACGTCACCGTCGTGGGCGTTGCGGCCTTCGGTTCGGCGGAGTCGCCGGGCGGGGCCTCGTTCACGATGTTCACGCTCCCGGCCGCGCAGGCCCATCTCGGGGCGCCGGGGCAGATCGACGACGTCGCGCTGGCCGCCGCCGACGGCGTGTCGCAGGAGGAGCTGGTCCGGCAGACGGGAACCGTCCTCCCGCACGGCACCGAGGCCATCACCGGTGACGCCTACGTCGAAGAGAACCAGGACGCCATGGCCCAGGCCATGTCGATGTTCGACTCGTTCATGATGGTGTTCGCCGTCGTCGCCCTGCTGGTCGGCGGCTTCACCATCTTCAACACCTTCTTCATCACCGTCGCGCAGCGCACCAAGCAGCACGCGTTGCTCCGGGCCATCGGGGCCAGCCGGCGTCAGGTGCTCCTCTCGATCCTCGTCGAGGCCATCGGCATCGGCGTGGTCGCATCGTTCGTCGGTCTCCTGGCCGGCGTCGGTGTGGCCGCCGGCCTGAAGGTCCTGCTGACGGCGTTCGGTGTGGCCCTCCCGGCCGGTGGGGTGGTGTTCGAGCCGAGCACCGCCATCCTCGCCATGTCGGCCGGCATCATCGTCACCGTGGGCGCCGCCGTCTCGCCGGCCCGCAAGGCCGGCAAGGTGCCGCCGATCGCGGCCATGCGCGACATCCAGACCTCCAGCAGCGGCTACGGGTCGAAGGAGCGGGTCATCGTCGGCCTGCTCGTCCTCGCCACCGGTGTGGCCGGTCTCCTCTACGGCCTGTTGGGCTCTCCGTCCAGCGCGCTGGCCGTCGTGGGCGGCGCGGCGATCATCGTCTTCTTCGGCGTCTCGATCCTCGGTCGCACGGTCTCGCTCCCCCTGAGCCGGATGATCGGTTGGCCGTTGCCCCGCACTCGTGGCATCGCCGGTCACCTGGCCCGGGAGAACGCCATGCGCAGCCCGAAGCGGACCGCGGCAACCGCGGCGGCGCTGATGATCGGCGTCGGGTTGGTGTCGTTCATCACGATCTTCGCGGCGTCGACCAAGACCTCGTTCGAGCGGGCCGTCGACCGGGCGTTCACCGGCGACCTGGTGATCACCTCTCCGCAGCAGTTCGGCGGCGGTGGCGGCCTCTCACCCGAGCTCACCGCCAGGTTGAACCAGTTGCCCGAGGTCCAGACGGCGGCCGGCATTCGCGGTGGAGTCGCCCAGATCGAAGGCTCTCCGCAGTTCGTGCTGGCGGCCGACGACGCCACGTTCGAGGTCTTCGACGTCCAACCGCTGCAGGGGACCCCCGCCGATCTGGGCCCGAACTCGATCGCCGTCTACAAGGACGCTGCCGAGGCACACGGGCTGTCGATCGGTGACACCGTCCCGGCCGAGTTCGTCGAGACCGGCCGCCAGGACCTCACCGTCGGCATGATCTACGGCGAGAACGTGCCGGCGGGCGACTGGCTCCTGGGGATCAAGGCGTTCGAGGCGAACTACAGCTCCCAGCTCGACATCCAGGTCTTCGTCAAGGACGCAGACGGCGTCTCGCCGGCTGCGGCCAAGGCGGCGGTCGAGCGGGAAGCCGACGCCTACCCCGGTGCCAAGGTCCTCGACCAGAACCAGTACAAGCAGGACCAGATGGCCATCGTCGACCAGATGCTCGGCCTCGTCTACGCCATGCTCGCCCTCGCCATCCTGATCGCACTCCTCGGCATCGGGAACACGCTGGCGCTGTCGATCTTCGAACGGACCCGTGAACTCGGTGTCCTGCGAGCCGTGGGGATGACCCGCCGGCAGTTGCGGTCGACGATCCGGTGGGAGTCCGTGATCATCGCCGTGCAGGGCGCCATCCTCGGCCTCGGCATCGGAATCTTCTTCGGGTGGGCGCTGGTCCTCGCCCTCGCCGACCAGGGCCTCACCACCCTGTCGATCCCCGTCGCCAACCTGGTCACTGTCGTCCTGCTCGCGGCGCTGGCGGGTGTGGTCGCAGCGATCCTCCCGGCTCGCCGGGCCTCCCGGCTCGACGTCCTGAAGGCCGTCGTCACGGAGTGACCCCGGACCCCGTACGGTTCGGCCATGCCGGTACCGCACGGGGCTCGGCCCGATCGCTGGTCGCCGGCCGACGCCGCACGAGCCACGTCGCTCGCCACCGTGGTGTTCGGCGTCATCGTCCTGCACGCCCTGTGGCGCCAATACCTCCTCTTCGGTGACCACGTGTTCGACGTCGGCATCTTCGACCAGGGCCAGTGGCTGCTGTCGAGGTTCCACACCCCGTTCGTGACGCTGCGGGGCCTGCACCTGTTCGCCGACCACTCGTCGTACGTGATGGTGCTGTTGGCCCCGCTGTACTGGCTGTGGGCCGACTACCGGATGTTGATGGTGGTGGGGGTGGGGTGCATCGCCTCCGGTGGACCGCTCCTGCACGCCGTCGCCCGGCGCCACGGCCTGGCGCCATGGGCGGCCACCGCGATGGCCGTCGCCTACCTGGCGAACCCGGTGGTCCTCTGGCAGGCGTGGGAGGACTTCCATCCCGAGATCGTCGCCGTTCCCTGCATCCTCGGCGCCTACCTGCTGTCCCGGTCCGAGCGACCGTGGTGGGCGCTGGTGCCACTGCTCGTCCTGCTGTCGGCCAAGGAGGATGCGGCGTTCGTCGTCGTGCCGCTGGCGCTGCTGTTCGTGTTCGAACCCCGCACCCGTCGGGTCGGCCTCGTCGCCGCCGGCGCCGGCGCCGCGGTGGCGGCCATGAACTTCCTGGTGCTCCTCCCCCACTTCTCGCCCACCGGCGACGCCGTCTACACCGGCCGCTATTCGCGCTTCGGCACCGGCCTGACCGACATGGCCGCCAACGCGGTGCTGCACCCCAGCCGGCTCGGCGATGCGCTGTTCACCACCACCAGCGCTGTCTACCTGGGCTGGGTCCTGGTCCCGCTGTTCCTGGCCGTCCTCGCCCCGAGGATCCTGCTGGTCGGGGTGCCGATCACCCTCCTCAACCTGGTGAGCGAGTTCGGGTACCAACACGAGCCCCGCCGCCACTACACGGTGTACCTGATCACCGTCGTGGCGCTGGCCGCTGCGGTGGGGGCGGCCCGGCTGTCACGGGCGACCTCGGATCAGCGCCCGGTCGCACTGGCCGTCACGTTGATGCTCTTGGCCTCGGTCGTCGCCCAGCCGGTGCTCGGACCGAACCGGTTCGGCAACATCTGGGGCGGCACGGTGCCGTCCGGGGCGGCCACGGCGGTGAGCGACGCCATCTCGATCATCCCCGACGACGCCGTGGTGGCGGCCGACACGTACCTGTCGGTCCACCTGGCGCATCGACGGCAGATCTACGAGTTCCCCAACCCCTGGGACCGTCGGAACTGGGGGACGGGCGACGTCCCCGCCGAGCCCTCCCCCGACATCGTGGAGTGGGTGGCGGTGCTCCACCGCTCGGCCGACCACGACGCCGGCGTGCGCGCCCGGCTCGACGCCGTGCGGGCCGAGGGCTCCTTCGAGGTGGTCCACGACGACCCGCTCGTCATCATCCTCCGCCGCCGCTGACCTCCCCGACCCGCGGTACCGTGCCGGCGCGCCCCTGTAGCCAAGTTGGGAAGGCAGCGGACTTTTAATCCGAAGATGCGTGGGTTCGATCCCCACCGGGGGCACGGACGCCGGCCGGGCTGTGGCACGGTCTCGTCATGACCGGGATCGAGATCGTGAAGGACGCCGTCGACGTCGGCGTCGCCACCAACCAGCTGGAGGCGGGCCAGGCGTTCTGGGCCGACACCGTCGGTCTGGCCTACGACGAGCTGCTGAAGGTCCCCGGCGGCATCCACCAGCACCGCTACCGGATGCACGGCGCCGTGCTGAAGCTCAACCACCATCGCGATCCGCTCGAGGCCACCCCGACCGGGTTCACCGCCCTCACGACGGTGGTGGAGGACTCCGACGATCGGGAGGTGGCCACGCCCGACGGCACCCCCGTGCTGCTGGCGTCGACGATCGAGGCCGGCATCCTCACCGTCATCCGCGTCGAGGCGACCGACGCCGACCGGACCGCCGGCGCCATCCAGGCGGGCCTCGGGGCGCGGCGGGCCGAGAACCAGTGCCGCATCGGCGAGTCGGTCCTCGACGTCGTCGAGGTGCCGGGACGGGCGCCCACCACGGTCCGGGAGGGGACCGGCATCCGCTACCTCACCGTGCAGGTCCGGGACGTGGAGTCGGCCCATGCCCACGCGCTGGCCAGCGGGCTGACCGAGGGCATGGCGCCGCTGCGCCTCGGGGACACCGCGTACATCTCGTTCGTGCGTCTGCCCGACGGCGACTGGATCGAGCTGTCGCAGCGGGCCTCGCTCACCGGCCCGTTGCCCGACGACGCACCCCGGGCCGACTGATCGAACGATCCGTTCGCTCCTACGCCGGCCCCGGGCGAGGGCCGATCCACTCCCACTTCTCGCCGTCGTGGCGGCGCACGACCACGGCCGGGTTGCCGGCCACGACGGTGAATGCCGGAACGTCGTCACGGACCACGGCGTTGGCGCCCACCACGGCGTTCTCGCCGATGGTCACGTTGCCGCAGATGACGGCGCCGATCCCGAGCCAGGCGCCGCGGCCGATCTCGACCCGACGCCCGTCGCGCAGGCCTTGGCGCTTGATCGGCTGGGTCACGTCCTCGTAGATGTGTCCGGTGTCGGAGACGTAGACGCGGTCGGCCAGCATGGCCTCCTCGCCGATCACGACCTCACCGACGGCGGTGATGCGGGCGAAGTTCCCGATGTAGGCGCCGTCGGCGATCCGCAGCGTGACCCCACGCTCGGGGACGAGCGCCTCGAGCACCGCATGCGATCCGATCTTCACGAAGGCACCGACGTGGATGCCGGCGGGGTTGACCACCGACAGCGGCGGGTCGCCCAACTCGCTGCACGGTCCGAAGGCGGCGAAGGCCGGGAGGTCGGGGTGGGACTCGTCCAGGGCCGTCACGCACACAGTGTTCCCCATCCACCCCCGCCCGGCGTCGACCGGGCGCGGCGCATCACTCGTACTTGGCGCCGATCTGGCGGAGCATGTCGACGAGCGTCGCGGGAGAGTCGGGCGCCGGCGGGCCGGGCCGGTAGGTGACCGATTCGATGGCGCCCGTGAACGGGTACGACCCGTGGGCCTCGTACAGCCGCCAGCACACCGGCGATCGGCGGTCGGACCCGACGTCGATGCCCTCGAACGGCGCCATCGGGAACAGCACGCTCCATCCGGACGCGCTGATGCCCTCGATGGCGACGCCGTCGATCGACAGCGCCACGTCCCAGACGTTCCCGCCCGGTGCGGTGAAGTGGACGGTCAGGAGGTGGTCGCCGGGCGTGAGCGCGTACGGAGGGGTCGATGAGAACCGTCCCCGGCCGTTGTTGTGGCCGACGAGCACCGCGCCGTCCTCGACCCAGACCAGGTACCCGCCTCCCTGGTCGCCGTGCGCCACGAGGATCCCCTCGTCGCCGACGGCCATCGAGCAGCGGATGTCGACGTCGAACGAGCGGATCATCACCAGCCGCTGCGACCGCCAGCGCTCCAGTGTGGGCGTGCCGGGCCGGATCGTCACCGGTCCGTCGAACGCTTCGGTCACCCAGCCAGGCCGGTCGAGGAACTTGAGCCCGCTGCCCTCGTCGAGGGGGAAGACCTGGTTGTCCCACGCCGCCTGGCGCCACGCGGCCGACAGCTCCGCCACCAGATCCGGCTGCTCCTCGGCGAGGTCGGTGGTCTCGGTGGGGTCGGCCTCGAGGTCGTAGAGCTCGAACTCGTGGTCACCGAACGGCGTCAGGGGGAGGTGGAGCGACACGATCTCCATGCCGTCCCGGTAGTACCCCCGGTGGCCCACCATCTCGTAGTACTGCTCGGTGTGCTGCGACGGGGCCTCGGCATCGGCGAGGGTGGCGGCGAAGGTGGAGCCGGCCAACGGGAGCAGCTCCTGACCGGCCCGCGTGGTGGGCGCGGTGATGCCCGCCAGGTCGAGGAGGGTGGGCATGACGTCGGTGACGTGGAGGTACTGGCGGCGCAGCGCGCCGCCGCCGTCGAAGCGGGCCGGCCACGACAGCAGGGTCGACACCTGGTGGCCACCGGCGTGGGTGTTGATCTTGTAGAGCCGGAACGGCGTGTTGCACGCCATCGCCCACCCTCGCGGGTAGTGAGGGATGGTCGTCGGGCCGCCGATCTCGTCGATGCGGGCGAGGTCGGCGGCGACGTCGGTCTCGCCCAGGAGGTGCACGTAGTACCCGGTGGTGCCCTCCACCTCGCCCTCACGGGAGGCGCCGTTGTCGGACGTGAAGAAGATGATCGTGTTGTCGAGCTCGCCCATGGCGCGTAGCTCGTCGACGAGGCGACCCACGTTCTGGTCCACGTTGTCGACCATCGCGGCGTAGACCGCCATGTACCGGGCGTCGATGGCGCGTTCGTCGTCGGAGAGGTCGTCCCAGGCGACGACGTCGGACCCGAGCTCGGCGTTGCGCGGCGGTAGCACCGTGTCCTCGGCCAGGATGCCCAGCTCCTTCATGCGGGCGAAGCGCTCCTCCCGCAACCGGTCCCACCCGCCGTGGTAGCGGTCGGCGTAGCGGGCGATGTCGTCGGCCTTGGCGTGCAACGGAGCGTGGACGGCGCCGTGGGCGAAGTAGCAGAAGAACGGCTTGGTCGGGTTCGATGCCTTCGCCGAGCGGATCATGTCGATGGCGCGGTCGGTGAGGTCGTCGGTGAAGTAGTAGCCCTCGGGATAGGTGTCCACCTCCACCGGGGTGTTGTCCTGCACGATCCGGTGCGGGTGGTGCAGGTTCGTGAAGCCGTCGAGGATGCCGTAGAACCGATCGAACCCCTTCTGGCACGGCCACGAGTCGCGAGGACCGGCGTCGGAGCAGTTGGAGTCCTTGGTCAGGTGCCACTTGCCGACCATGAACGTGTCCCACCCGTGGTCCCGGAACACCTCGGCCGCCGTCGCCGCCCGTTCGGTGAGCTCCATGGCGTAGCCGGGGAACCCGGGATCGGAGTGGGCGACGTGGCCGACACCGGCGAGGTGCGAGTTCAGCCCGGTCAGCAGGGCCGCCCGCGTCGGCGAGCACATGGGGGTGACGTGGAAGTTCGTGTACCGCAGGCCCCGCTCGGCGATGGCGTCGAGGTGCGGGGTGGCGATCTCGGATCCGAAGCAGCCGAGATCGGAGTAGCCGAGGTCGTCGACCAGCATCACGATCACGTTCGGCGCACCGGGAGGCGCGATCGGTGGCGTGGCGTGGTCCGGCTCGGATCCGGCGACGGTGCGCCCGACCCGGCCGGCGAAGCCTTCGTAGGCCCGACTCCCGGGCGACGGGCCACCACCGGGTCCGGTCACGGGCGGACCTCGTAGTAGACGTTGGCCGGTTCGCCCGGATCGTGGCGGCTGACCGACGAGAACCCGGCGGTCGTGGCCAGCTCGCGCAGCTTCGACTCCGGCAGGCCGACGGTGCCGAGGCCCATGCCACCTGGCTCGCTGGTGGCCGATGACATGCACGACGTGAGAGAGAAGCCGAACATCATGGCCAGCATCGGGTTGTGCATGTTCTCGGCCAGGGTGTCGGCGCAGCGGATCTCCTTGACGAGGAGCGTGCCGGCGGGACGCAGGGCACGGTGGATGGCAGCCAGGGCCTCGTCGGGGTGGGTCATGTCGTGGAGGCAGTCGAACGTGAGCGCGAGGTCGAAGCTCGGTTCGGTGGGGAGGTCCTCGGCCCGGGCATGGACCACCTCGACGTTGTCGAGCGGCGCCAGCCGGGTCCACGCCCGCTCGACGGCGTAGCGGGACGGGTCGTACCCCACGAAGTGGGAGGCCGGGAACGCCTGGGCCATCGCCTCGAGCGCCACTCCGGAGCCGCAGCCGACGTCGATCACGTCGGCGCCGGCCTCGAGGCGATCGACGACGCCGTCGAGCATGGGCAGGATGACCGGGACCAGGGCGAGGTGCGCCCATGGTCCGAGCGACCGCTCCGTCTGGTGCGCGCCCCGAGGACCGAGCCGGTCGTAGGGCAGGCCGATGCCGGTGCGGAACGCCTCGGCGAGGTCGTCCACGATCGACGGGTCGAGGGGGCCGTTGAACGCACCCACGGCGGTGAACAACGACGAGTCGTCGTCGAGCAGCACGGCCTGGCCCGCCGGCGTCAGCTCGAAGCGGTCGACGCCGTCGATGTCCGAGTGCTCGACGAGACCGGCGGCCGCCTGCGACGACACCCACTCCCGCACCCAGCGACCGTCGAGTCCCGACCGGTCGGCCAGCTCGGCGGCGGTGAGCGGGCCGGCGCCGGCCATGGCGCGGTACAGACCGAGGCGGTCGCCCAGATGGATGAGCAGCGACACCAGCTCGCCCTGCTTGTAGCTCCAGACCTGGAATGCCATGAGGCGAACGGCCTCGTCGTCGAGCTGGCCCTGGACGTCGGTCATGCGCCATTCCCCTTCGTGGATCGGTGCCGATGTCCTAGCGCATGATCGTGCACTGGGGCGGGAGCACCGGCGAGCCATGCTGACGTTGTGGTCCATGTGCTCGGCATCGACGGCGCCCGCGCTGGCTGGGTCGGTGTGGTGTGGGACGGGGTGGCGGCGATGCCCGCCTTCGGCGCCACGCTCGACACCGTGTGCGAACGGGCCGCTGCGATCGCAGACGCGGAGCCCGCCGCCATCGCCATCGACATGCCGATCGAGCTGTCCGACGGACCGGTGCGCCCGTGCGACACCGAGGCCCGGGCGCTGCTCGGACCTCGTCGGTCGAGTCTCTTCGCCCGCCGGCCCTGGCCGCGCTCGACCTCGGCGACTACGCCGCCGCCAACGCCTGGTCGAAGCGCACCACCGGCCACGGGATCTCCAAGCAGGCGTGGATGCTGGTCCCGAAGATCGCCGAGGTCCGTGCCTTCGTCCGGGGCTCCGGGACCACGGTGCACGAGACCTTTCCGGAGCTGTCGTTCCGCGCCCTCAACGGCGGTGTCCCGCTGTCCCATGCCAAGCGCACGTGGACCGGCCTCGCCGTGCGCCTCCGGCTCCTGGCCGCCGCGGGGATCGAGCTGCCCGCCGAAGCGGGTGAGGCGGGGGGCGTCGCGGCCGACGACATGATCGATGCCGGCGCGCTCGCCTGGTCGGCCATGCGGATCGCCCGGGGGGAGGCGGACCACGTTCCGGCCGAGCTGGTGGCCGGCGAACCGTCGATCTGGTGGTGATCGCCGGCACAGCGAACGAGGTGGCGGGCCGGCGGGCGGTCGGCCAAGGTGAGGCCATGCTGCACCCGGACATCGAGATCGGCGTCGTCTACCCCCAGATCGAGCTGGCCGGCGATCCGGCGGCCGTGCGGGCCATCGGCGCCGCCACCGAGGACCTCGGTTACGACCATCTCCTGGCCTACGACCACGTGCTCGGCGCGGTGCACGCCGATCGTGACCCCGCCCTGACCGGGCCCTACGACGAGCACGACCCGTTCCACGACCCCTTCGTGCTCTTCGCCTACCTGGCCGGTCGCCACGAGCGTCTGAAGTTCACCTCGGGGATCCTGATCCTCCCGCAGCGCCAGACCGCGCTCGTCGCCCGGCAGGCGGCCGACCTGGCCCTGCTGTCCGACGACCGGTACCGGCTCGGCGTCGGGGTGGGGTGGAACTGGGTCGAGTACGACGCCCTGGGTCAGGACTTCTCCACCCGGGGCCGGCGCGCCGACGAACAGATCGAGCTCCTCCGCCGGCTGTGGACGGAGGACGTGGTGGAGTTCCACGGCGAGTTCGACACCGTGGTCCGCGCCGGCGTCCCGCCCCGGCCGCGGGAGCCCGTCCCCATCTGGGTCGGCGGGTTCGGCGAGGCCGCGCTCCGGCGCTGCGCCCGGCTCGGCGACGGCTTCCTCTTCGGCGGATCGACGGCCCACGTCGACGGCATGCGCCAGCGGCTGCTCGAGCTGCTCGACGACGCCGGCCGCGACCGCAGCGACGTGGGCCTGGAGGCGATGGTGCTGGCGCGCAAGGGACCGGCCGACGCCGCCCGCAAGCTCCGCGAGTGGGCCGCGTCCGGCGGCACCCACGGCAGCGTCATCACCATGGGCCTCGGGCTCGACTCCACCGAGGCCCATGTCGACTACCTCGGCCAGGTCGCCACGGGGCTCGCGGCCGGCTGAGCTCCTCTCGACGTAACGGGACGCGGCACACGCCGTGGACGGCGTGCCACGCGGCCCGGAACCGGCGGGCTGTCGGGAACACCGGATCCAGAGTCGGGATCAGACGCGACCCTCGGTGACGTCGTCACCGAAGAAGGCCCGGCTCCACGCCTCGACATCCGGTCCGCGGCGGAGATGGTGGCCGCCGTCCACCCCGATGGCCTCGCCGGTGATCCACGCCGACTCGGGGCCGAGCAAGAACCGGACCAGGTTGGCGACGTCGTCCACCTCGCCCACGCGACCGAGCGGCATCTGGGCCAGGTAGTCGGCCCGCACGTCGGGATCGCCGTCGAGGGCGGCGGCCAGCTCCGTGGGCACGAGTCCCGGCCGGACCGCGTTCACCCGGACGCCGGCCGGTCCGAGCTCGTCGGCGGCGGTGAGCAGCAGGGTCTCGAGACCGGCCTTCGAGACGCAGTACACCGACATGAAGCGATGGGTGAGGGGGGCGGCGATCGAGGAGATGCCGACGAAGCTGCCGCCACCGGCACGCACCATGGCGGCGGCGGCGTGCTTCAGGGTGAAGAAGGCGCCGGTGAGGTTGATGCCGATGATGTCGTTCCACTGCTCAGCCGACATGGCGACGACCGGGGCCAGCGTGCCGTTCCCGGCCGCGGCCACGCACAGCTGCAGCGCTCCCGTCGCCTCGGTGGCGGTGGCGACGGCGGCCGCCACCTGTTCCTCGTCAGCGACGTCGCACACGGCGTGGCGCACGTCGACGCCGTCGCCGGCGATGCCCCGGAGCTCGTCCACCGCCCCGAGGAGACGGTCCTCGCTCCGTCCGGCGATGGTCACGGAGGCGCCGTCTCGCACCATGGCGGACGCACAGGCCAGACCGATGCCGCTTCCGCCGCCGGTGACCAGACCGGCCATGCCGGACAGTGCGGTGCTGGGCGGGAACGGACGGGGAGGAGTCGGCATGGCCGGGAAACCTAGAGTCCGGACGATGCCAGGACCCGACACCACCACCCGAGGCGGCCCCCTCCATGGGCTCGTGGTGCTCGACCTCTCTCGCGTCCTGTCGGGCCCGATCTGCGGCCGCTCCCTCGCCGATCTCGGCGCCCGCGTCATCAAGGTCGAGCCCCCGGCCGGCGACCTGACCCGGTTCTCGGTCCCCCGCCACGGCGCCATCAGCGGCTACTACGCCCAGCAGAACAGCGGCAAGGAGAACGTGTCGATCGACCTCGACACGCCGGCCGGGCGCCACCTGCTGTTCGACCTCGCCTGCCGGGCCGACGTGCTCATCGAGAACTTCCGGCCGGGCGTCTGCGCTCGGTTGGGCGTCGGCTACGACGCCGTGGCCGCCGCCAACCCGGGCGTGATCTATGCCTCGCTGACCGGCTTCGGGCAGACCGGCCCGTGGGCCGACAACCGCGCCTACGCCGTGGTCGCCCATGCCGCCGGCGGCCTCACGGCGGAGCAACTCGAACACCGCCAGCGCGTGTCGGGCCACCGGGTGCTGGCGAACGACGCCTGGTCGCACGGCGACGTGTACACCGGCCTCATCACGCTGTCGGGCATCCTCGCCGCCCTCCACGCCCGCCACGACACCGGCCGTGGTCAGCACCTTGATGTGGCCATGGTCGACGCCATGCTCTTCGTCAACGAGCACGCCCAGGAGCGCTTGGCGGGCGAGACGGATCCCGGCGATCCCGCCATCCTCGGCAGCGGCTGGTCGCCGGTCGTGGAGACGGCCGACAGCACGCTGGTCAGCGTGGCGGGCGATCCCGGCGGGGTGGCGTGCGACAACTTCCTGGCCGTCATGGGCCGCGACGACCTGCTGGCCGATCCGGCGATGCGCACCTGGGAGGGGCGCAGCGCGCGGTCGTCGGCGTTGCGGGAGGACTTCCGGGCCTTCGCCGCCACCATCCCCACCGCCGAACTGCTGATCGGTCTGCTCGACGACGCCGGCCTGGCGGCAGCCGAGGTGCGTTCGGTCACCGAACTGGCCGCCTCCGACTACGTCGCGCACCGCGGGTCGATCGTCGAGGTCGACGACCGCGCCGGTGGGACCTTCGCCATCCCCCAGGGGCCGTGGCGCTTCTCGGAATCACCCAGCGGCGTCGCCGGGCCGCCGGCGTGGCGGGGAGAGCACAACCGAGTGGTGTGCGCCGACGTGCTCGGGATGGGCGACGATGCCATCGACCGCCTCGAGGCCGAGGGCGCACTGGTGTCCCGGCCGCCCCGGGACCGCTGAGTCCCGCCGACCGTCGGTCCGGCCCATGTCGCCTCCTCCCTTCCTGACGCCTCCGCTCCCGATGAAGGCCACCGCCGGTTCGCTCCCTCCCGGCGAGGGTTGGCTCCACGAGATCAAGTGGGACGGCATGCGCCTGGTCGTCACCATCGATCGTGAGGGCGGCGACTCCCCGGTCCGGTTGACGTCGGCCAACGGCAAGGACGCCACCGCCTCCTATCCCGAGTTGGCGGGCCTGTCCGAGGCGCTCGGCGTGCGATCGGCCGTGCTCGACGGCGAGGTGGTGATCTTCGACGACGCCGGCCGACCGGACTTCGGACGGCTCCAGCGGCGCATGCACGTCACCGACACCCGCCAGGCCGCCCAGCGAGCGGCCGCCATCCCCGCGGTGCTCGTCCTGTTCGACCTGCTCGCCCTCGACGGCACCGACGTCACCGGGCTCCCGCTGGTCGAGCGGCGACGGTTGCTGACCTCGTTGGTGCAGCCGGGGCCCCACTGGCAGGTGCCGCCCGCCTACGACGACGGGGAGGCGCTGCTCGAGGCCGCGACCGCCCGGGAGCTCGAGGGCGTCGTCTCCAAGCGGCGCGACTCGCTCTACCGACCCGGGGCCCGCACCCGGGACTGGGTCAAGGTCAAGGTCCGGCGCCGCCAGGAATTCGTCGTCGGTGGCTGGGCGCCGGGCGAAGGCAGTCGCGGCGGACGCATCGGTGGGCTGCTGGTCGGCTACCACGACCGGCCCGGTGCACCGGCGCTGCGCTACGCCGGCCGCGTCGGGAGCGGCCTGACCGACGACGAGATCGACGTGCTGGCGGCGCACTTCGCGGCCACCGAGGTACCCATCTGCCCGTTCGAACCACCACCGCCGACGCTGCATGCACGGGGCGCCGTGTGGGTGCGACCGGTGCTGGTGGTGGAGGTGGCCTTCGCCGAGTGGACCGGCGAGGGCCGGTTGCGTCACCCGTCCTACTGCGGTCGCCGGGACGACGTCGACCCCGCTGCGGTCACCGCCGAACCATGAGCGTGCGCGATGCTACGAGCTGATGCAGGGACGGGGACCAGCGTGAGCGGAGACGTCATCCGCCTGACGATCCCTGCCGTGCTGGCCTTCGCCCGGTTGCCCCGCGTCGCGATCGCCGGCCTCGCCACCCGCGCCGGGTTCAGCTACGACGAGGTCGAGGACCTGCGGCTGGCGGTGGGCGAGGTGTGCCAGGTCCTGCTCGACGGCGCCGACCGCGAGGGCACGTTGAGCATCGCCTTCGACGTCGAACGCGGTCGCATCGGGGTCGAGGTGACGTCCGACGGGCCGGCCGGCCGCCACGACGGCAGCGCCGAGCGTCTGGCCGAGCAGATCCTGGAGGCCACGGTCGGGTCGGTCGAGGTCTCCGAGGAGGGGCGACGGATCTCGTTCGAGAAGGTGGCCGCCGAGTCCTTCTACGACCCGGACTGACCGTCGATGACCGGTGCGGCCACGGTCAGCGGCCGCTCGACCCGAATCCGCCGACGTCGCGCTGGCTCTGCGGGAGTTCGTCCACGACCACGAAGTCGGCCTCGGCCACCGGTCGGATGACGAGCTGGGCGATGCGGTCACCGCGGTGAATCCGGTAGTCGGCCATCGGATCGGTGTTCACGAGGATGACCTTCAGCTCGTCGCGATAGCCGGCGTCGATCAGGCCGGGGCTGTTGAGCACCGTCACCCCGTGACGCAGCGCCAGCCCGGAACGGGGCTGCACGAAGCCGGCCCACCCTTCGGGCAGCGCCATGGCCACGCCGGTGGGCACGAGCGCCCGTCCCCCGCCAGCGGCCAGGTCGGCGTCCTCCCGGGCGAACAGGTCCGCCCCGGCGTCGCCGGGGTGTGCGTACCCGGGCAACGGGAGCTCGGGATCGAGACGACGGACGGGGACAGGCAGCGGGGCCACGGCGCCCGAGGCTACGGTCCGACGGATGCTCGCGTGGATGGACCTGGAGATGACGGGCCTGGACCCGGCCCGGCACGTGATCGTGGAGATCGCCACCCTCATCACCGACGACGACCTCGAGATCGTCGCCGAGGGACCCGACCTCGTGGTCCACGCCACCGACGAGCAACTGGCCGAGATGGACGACGTCGTCGTGAAGATGCACACCGATTCCGGTCTGCTCGACAAGATCCGGTCGTCCGACGTCACCCTCGCCGACGCCGGCCGCCAGACCCTCGACTTCCTCCGCCAGCACGTCCCCGAGGCCCACAGCGTGCCGCTGTGCGGGAACTCCATCGGCACCGACCGCCGCTTCCTGGCCATCTACCTGCCCGAGATCGAAGAGCACCTCCACTACCGCAGCGTCGACGTGTCGACGCTCAAGGAGCTCGGTCGGCGCTGGGCCCCCGAGATCGTGCGCCGGGCCCCGGGCAAGACCGGGACGCACCGGGCGCTCGACGACATCCGGGAGTCGGTCACCGAGTTGCGCTACTACCGCGAGCACCTCTTCGACCCGGCGCTCAACGGCCACGCGTCGGCACCGACCGACCCCGCCACCTGACCGTCCCGGTCGCGGTCGCCCACACCGAGCGGGCGAAGACCACCAGGAACAGCACCACCGACACCGGGAAGGCGAGGGCCAGCACCGGTCCGAAGCGGCCGACCCGGCGTGCCATCCACCACAGCTGCGCCGCCACGGCGAGGTAGAGGGCCGCCGCCCACGCCGGCGACGAGCCCTGGACTGCGGCCACCACCGGTGCGGCCGCGGCCTGCACGACCACGGTCATCCACGCCACCACCAACACGACGGTGGAGCGCCGGACGGCGGCCGCGCCGGCGGCGAGGTTCTTGGTGAACCCCTCGACCATGGCGCGCAGGCCGGCCGGGTACATCCGGAAACGCACGGCGTCGCCGCCGGCGAGCACGGCCACCGGGAGGCCCGCCCGCCGGTACACGTCGGCCAATGCCACGTCGTCCACGATCGACGAGCGGACAGCCTCGTGACCCCCCACCGCGTGGTGGTCGGCTCGACTCGTCACCAGCACCGGCCCGAATGCCCCTCGCGCACCCGCACGCCGGCCCCACGGTGAGGCGGCATCGGTGGCGGCGAAGCCGACGATGTTGAAGATCGATGCCCACGTCTCCGCCCAGCGGCCGGGCTCGTGGAACGGTTGCACGCTGACCAGGCCGCCCCGCCGGTGGTGTTCGGCGAGCACCGCGGCGAAGCCGCCGGGCCCGAAGCGCACGTCGGCGTCGACGAAGGCCACCACCTCGCCCTCGGTGGCGTCCACGCCGTGGGCGCATGCCCACGACTTGCCGACCCATCCGGGCGGTACGGGCGGGGCCGCCACCACACGCGCGCCCGCAGACCGCGCTTCAGCGGCGGTGGTGTCGGTGGAATGGTCGTCCACGACGACGACCTCGACGCCGGACGGGAGCGAGGAGAGGAGGGCGCCGATCGAGCCGGACTCGTCCCGCGCGGGGATCACGACCGACACGCGCCCGGGGCGGCCGGCGGGATCGGCGGGATCGGCGTGCCGCACGCGCGGCACCGACCACATCAACCAGCAGCCGATACCGAGCCGGAGGACGGCGAGCACGACGTCGACGGCGGTCACCGGACGACCGCCGTCCTTGACCGGACGGTCAAGTACTGTCCGGGGCCATGGCACCGCGGCAGGAACAGGAGCAGGCATCGGACGAGGTCACCGAGGTCGCCCCCGGCATCCTCCGCATGCAGCTGCCGATCTCGCTGCCCGGTCTCGGCCACGTCAACACGTACGCGCTGTGCGACGACCGCGGCGTCGCCGTCGTCGATCCCGGCCTTCCCGGCAAGGCCTCGTGGGACGCCCTCCTCGGCCGGCTCCAGTCCGCCGGCTACCGGGTCAAGGACGTGCACACCGTCATCGTGACCCACAGCCACCCCGACCACTTCGGTGGCGCCGGCATCCTGCGCCACGAGTCCGGCGCCGACGTGGTGACCCATGCCTCGTTCCGCACCTGGATCGACCCTGACGAGGGCAACGACGCCGGCCCCGACGACCAGCCCGACGAGCCGTCCACCACCTCGCGCGAAGCCCTGGACCGTCGAGCAACCGTGGGGTGGCGGCCGGTACAAGCCGCCCGTCGGCCGTCGCATCCGGATGGGGCTCATGCGGCGCCTGGGCAGCCGGTGGATGCGGGCTCCGGAACCCAGCCGGCGGGTCGTCGACGGCGAGGTCGTCACGCTTGCCGACCGGGAGTGGGTCGCCGTCCACACGCCCGGCCACACCGACGACCACCTGTGCCTCTACTCGCCGGCCGACGGCATCTTGCTCGCCGGCGACCACGTCCTGCCCACCATCACGCCCCACATCTCGGGCCTCGTGGCGGGCGCCGATCCGCTGGCGCAGTTCTTCGCCAGCCTCGACCGGGTGGCGACGCTCGACGGGGTCACCCTGGCCCTGCCCGGCCCACGGACACCCCTTCACCGACCTCGCCGGGCGGTGCGGCGCGATCAAGGACCACCACGCCGAGCGACTCGACACGCTGCGCACCGCGGCGTCGGCGCTCGGCGAGGCCAGCGTCGTCGAGCCCTCTCGCACGAGTTGTTCAGGGAACGCTCGTGGGGTCGCATGGCCGAGTCCGAGACCTACGCCCACCTCGAGCACCTGCGCCACGCCGGCGAGATGACGGCCCGACGGGTCGGCGACGACCTGCACTACGCGCTCGTTCCCGAGCCCAGCGCCACTGAGCCCATCACCAGCGAGCCCACCATCAGGGAGTCCAAGAGCTATCACCAGGGAGTCCATCACCAGGGAGCCCATCACCAGGGAGCGCGGCTGACCCTCGCCGTCAGTCGCCGGTGCGCACCTGCGCGGTGGAGCAGGTGCGGTCGCCGTCGGTGATCCACAGGTCGAAGCCGGCCTCCCCTTCGCGCACCGACACCATCGGCGCCGCATCCATCTCGATGGGCAGCGGGTGCTCCACGCGTGACCCGCAGCGGCGCCCGCAGGTCGCGACGGCCGGCCAGCGCCTCCTCGACCGGTACCCACGAGACGGCGTTGTTGACGTGGTCCATGAGGTCGAAGTCGCAGAACCGCAGCGGAAACGGGGCGACCGGCGAGCCCGTCGGGCACCGCGCCGTGGTGGAGCCGGGCCCGCACCTTCCGGCCGCCTGCCGCCTCGGCGTAGAGCGCGGCGAACCGGTCCGGCAGCCGGGCCGGTCGGCCGGCGGCGTCGAGGTGGACCCAGACCACGGCGGCGTCGACCCGGCCGCCGGCGTCCCCACGGATCCGCACCCGGCGTTCGGCCCAGCGACCACCGATGCCCGAGCACCACGTCGACACCGTGACGGTTCGCGGAACACGGGGAAGGCAGCGGACCCCCATCTCGACCCGCCGCACCACCCACGGTTCGTCGGCGGGGAATCCGGCGTCGGTGGTGTCCTCGTCGCTGACGTCCTGGAGCATCCGGGCCAGCGGCGTCGAGTCGCACCCGGCCCTTCGGGGAGCCGTCGGCGAGGTTGACCCGGCGTCGGTGGCCGAGGATCCGGCCCTGCGGCGGCGGGTCGATGGTGAGGGGATCATCGGTGTCCGGGGCCGTCATGACGACATGGTGCCGGACGAATCGACGCAGTGACACCGGGCGCTCGGACACGAGACCTCCATAAATGGGTTGACTCGACCGGTGACCGTGGTGCCATTGCCGGGCACGACGCCGCCGGGGCGCATCCCACGCGGCCCCGCACGGACGAACGGAAGAGGTGACAACGGTGCTCACGACCAACGCTCGATCCACGCAGGCGCAGGATCCCACCGTCGTCGCGCTCGTCACGGCCCGTTCGTACGCCACGCTCGCGTTCGTTGGCCAGCTTCGGCATCGCCACGACCGTGGCCACCTTCGCCACCCGTGTGTGGTCGGCCACCGGTCGCAATCCGATGCCGAAGTCCGACCTCCACCGATCGATGGCCTCTGCACTCCACATCCTGATCCACCAGTCAGGACGCAAGGACCGCAGAGGCCGTCGGGATCACATCCCGGCGGCCTTTCTCGTTTCTCGGCCCTCGTCCACTCCTCCACCTGACCCAGTCCCCGACACCTGCACGAACCACGAACAGAAGGGAGCGAGCCGTGCTCGCTCAACTCGGAACCGACGAACCTCGAACGCACCGCACCTCGACGGCACCAACGCCGTCCTCGACCTCGCCCTCGAGGTCGACACCTCCTTCTGGGCCGACGCGGCCTGCGCCGACGACGGCGGCACCTTCGCCCATCTGTTCTTCTCCGAGGAGCTGCTGGACATCGCCGCCGCCAAGCGGATCTGCGCCGAGTGCCCGGTGCTCGAGCAGTGCCTCGAGGGTGCACTGGCCCGCAAGGAGCCGCTCGGCGTCTGGGGTGGCCAGCTGTTCCAGAACGGCCAGGTCCTGCCGGCCAAGCGCCGGCGGGGCCGGCCACCCAAGAACCCTCGCCCCGAGGACGAGTTCGTCCACGTCGAGGTCCCCGCGGCGCTCCGCCCCTCGTGGAGCGCCGCACCGCCTAAGCCGGGCGCACCGACGAACCCCCTGCCGCAGGGTAGGGCGGGCCGGAGCGACGACGACGTCGAGCTCCGGTCCGCCTGCGGCCCAACCTCCGTGGTGCCCTGGGCGTGACCGGCAACGGGGCGGCGATACCGTCGCGACCCGATCACCATGGCCGAGACCTCCGCACCCGACACCCCGCCCGACGCCGGCGCCGAGCGGCCGTCCGCCGCTCGCCGGCCGGCACTCCCGTGGCAGGCCATCGTGGCCGCCACGGTCCTCGCCCTCGCCGCTGCCGGCCTGGTGCTGGTCGTCGCCGCCATCCGGGGCGACGACGCGACGGAGTCCCGGCCGACGACCCGGTTCACGCTCACGCCGGCCGACGAGGCCCCCGGGGGCGATCCCCTCGACATCGCGTTCACCGACGTCGACGACACCACCGGGACCCGCGGACCCAGGCCGACGGCGAACCCATGGTCGTCAACTTCTTCGCCTCGTGGTGCCCGCCGTGCATCGCGGAGATGCCGGACTTCGCAGACGGTGGCCCAGCTCGACCGACGGCGTCGAGTTCTTCGGGCTCGCCGTCCACGACCGCCCCGAAGACGCCACCGCCATCGTCGAGGGGACCGGCATCACCTACGCTGGTCCCGCGACGTCAAGGGCGACATCGCCGGCGCCGCCGGGATCCCGTCCGATGCCGGCCACGATGTTCGTGCGGGCCGACGGCACGGTCGGCGACGATCCACGTGGGCGCCCTCGACGAGGCCGAGCTGCGCTACGCTGATCGCCGACAACCTCGGGACGGTGGTCGTGATCGACGCCCCGCTCGCCCTCGCCTTCGCCTCAGGGATGGTGGCGGCGGTGAACCCGTGCGGCTTCGCCATGCTCCCCGCCTACGTCACCTTCTTCCTCGGCCACGAGGGCGACGGGCGCCGGCCGAGGCGAGTCCGTCGCTCGGGCCATCCCCGTGGCGCGGCGCGGTCAGCCTCGGCTTCGTCGTCGTGTTCGGGATGGTCGGCATCGCCCTGCGCCCCGTGGTGTCGACCGTGCAGGAGTACGCCCCGTGGGCCATCATCGTCATCGGCCTCGGCCTCGCCGTCGGTCGGCGTCGCCATGCTCCCCGGCGTCCCCTTGACCGCGCGGATGCCCAAGTTGGACCGGGGCGGTCGCAGCACCGGGCCTCGGATCGATGTTCCTCTACGGCGTGTCGTACGCCATCGCCTCACTCGGCGTGCACCATCGGCTTCGTTCATCGCCATCATCGTGAACTCCTTCTCCCGCACCGACTTCGTCTCGAGCGTGCTCATGCTCGTCGTCTACGCGGCCGGGATGGGTCTGGTGATCACCGCCCTCACCGTGGCGGTCGCCCTGGCCCGAGAATCGGTCGTGGGCTTCCTGCGCGTCGCGGGATGCGGGTGGCCGACCGGATCGCCGCCGTGCTGATGGTGGTGATCGGCCTCTACGTCGCCTGGTACGGCGTCTTCTCGCTCCGGGTCCGCACCGACCCCGGCACCGCGGGCGGTCCGGTCCACGTGGTCGAGCGGTGGTCGTCGAGCGCCACCGAGTTCGTCGCCGACGTGGGCGCCACCCGCTCGGGCTGTACCTGTTCGGTGCCACGGTGATCATGGTGTGCATCAGCGTCTTGGTGGCGGCGCTGCGGCGCGAGCAGTCGGGGCCGAGCCCTGAGCCACCCGACCGTCGCGGAGCTCCTCGCCCTCCCCGGCGTCGACGAGGAGCTGAGCCTCGGTGGCCGCCTCGGCGTGATGGCGTTCCACGGCGGCAACCTCGAGGTCGGGACCGACGTCGTCGCCGATCTCGTCGCCCACCGCACCGGCGCCTCCCGGTACGTCGTCCGCCAGCCCGACGGCCTGCGCTGGCACATCCCATCCCGGCACTTCGGCCCGGACAGTTCGCCTCGACTGGCCCGCTTCCTGGACCACGTCGACGAGGTCGTGACGCTTCACGGCTACGGCCGGCGGTCGATGTTCACGACCGTGCTGCTCGGCGGGCGGCACCGGGCGCTGGCCCGGCACCTCGCCGCGCACCTGCGGTCGTCGCTGCCCGGCTACGAGGTGATCGACGAGCTCGACGACATTCCGGCCGAGCTCCGCGGCCTGCACCCCGGACAACCCCGTCAACCGCGTCCGGCGGCGGGGCGTCCAGATCGAGCTACCGCCCCGGGTCCGGGGCAACGGACCGTTCTGGAACGCGTGGGACGAGGCGGCCACCCCGCACACCGAGGCACTCGTCGACGGCCTCGTGGCCGGCATCGAGTCGTGGGTCAGGGCGCCAGGCGCTCCCTGATCCATTCGCCGTCGGTGCGGCGGTAGCGGACGCGGTCGTGGAGGCGGCTGGGACGTCCCTGCCAGAACTCCCACCGCACGGGTTCGATCCGGTAGCCGACCCAGAACGGCGGGCGATCGACCGCTCGGTCGGCGAAGCGGGCCTCGGCGGCGGCGACAGCGCCCTTCGAGTTCGGCGCGGTCGGGCACCACCTCGGACTGGGGCGACGCCCACGCGGCGAGCTGCGAGCCCCGTGGTCGGCTGGCGAAGTAGGCGTCGGCGACGGCGTCGTCCACGAGCGAGACCGTCCCCACCACCCGGACCTGGCGGTGCGCCGGCAACCAGGCGAACAACGCCTCCGCCCGGGGGTTGGTGGCGAGCGCACGTCCCTTGGCCGACGCCCGGTTGGTGTAGAAGACGAGGCCGCGGTCGTCCATGCCCTTCAACAGCACGTTGCGGGCGCTCGGCCACCCCTCCTCGTCGGCGACGGCGACCACCATGGCGTTGGGCTGTACCAGCGCATCGGCGACGTCCGCGTACCAGCGCGTCGAACTGCGCGACCGGGTCGGCGAGGGCGTCGGCGACGTCGAACCCGTCGGCTCTCGTACTGGATCCTGCGCTGCGCCATCTCCTCGATGTCCATGCCCACCGATGTCTACCGGCTCGGTCACCACGTGCGCCCGCGGCGACCGAACGGAACCAATGCCGCCGATGCGTTCTACGTCGCGGGGGCATTGGTTACGAAAAGACCCATGAATGTCGCCGGCCAGATGCTCGAAGCCACGCCCCGACGACGCGTGGTGTCGACCACGCCGCGCTGGCCGTGGCCATCGATGCACTGCAGGACGCGGTCATCGCCGCCACCACGTGTGCCGACGCCTGCCTCTCCGACACCGACCCCGACGACCGATCGGAGTGCATCCAGGCCTGCGCCGACGCCGCCGACGTCGCCGGCACCACGGCCAAGGTCCTCTGCCGCACGGGCCCCACCGTCGAGGGCACCCGCGCCCTGGTCGACGCCGCCGCCAAGATCCTCTCCGAGACGTCCGCCGTCTGCGCCGACCACGGCGCCGACCACAAGCACGCCCGCATCTGCGCCGACATCATCGCTCGCGCCGAGCAAGCGTTGGCCGCCCTCCAGGTCGCCGTCGCCTCGGCCACCGTGGATTCGTAGGCAGCCCGTACCTGCGGATCCTTCGCGCCCCCGCCGTCCTGGGCGGCGGGGGCGCATCCCGTTTTGGCGCCGGTGTCGAGCCTCAGCCCCGGGAGAGCGTCGGGGTGGTCCCGGATCGCCCAGAGGGCGTCGGGGTTGGCCAGCGCCTCGACGTTGCGGACCTCGCGACCGTTGACGACGTCGGCCACCGCCAGCTCGACCAGCTTCCCCGACCGGGTCCGGGGCAGGTCGTCGACGGCCACGATCCGACGCGGGACGTGGCGGGGCGAGCAGCCCGCGACGGACGGCGTCGGCGATGCGCGCACGCAGGTCGTCGTCGAGGACCGACGCCGTCGTCGAGCACCACGACGAGCAGCACGATGCGCACGTCGTGCCGCCGTCTCGACCTCCTGGCCGAACACCAGCGACTCGGCGATCCCGTCGATGCCCTCGACCACCCGGTAGATCTCGGCGGTGCCGATGCGGATGCCGCCGGGGTTCAGGGTGGTGTCGCTGCGACCGTGGATGACGATGCCGCCGTGGTCGGTCCAGCGAGGCGAAGTCGCCGTGGTGCCACACGCCGTAGCCGCCGGCGGCGTCCGGGTACCGCTCGTAGTACGCGGCCCGGTAGCGCTCGTCGCCGTCGGGTCGCCCCAGAACCCGAGGGGCTGGCTCGGGAACGGCTCGGTGCAGACCAGCTCGCCCCGCTCGCCCGGCGGCGAGCGGCCGACCGTCCTCGGACCACACGTCGACCGCCATGCCGAGCCCGGGCGCTGGATCTCGCCGGCGTAGACGGGGCTGGTCGGGTCCCCGAGCACGAAGCAGCCGCACAGGTCGGTGCCGCCGCTGATCGAGGCCAGGTGGAGGTCGGCCTTCACGCGCTCGTACACCCAGGCGAAGCGCTCGGGGCTCAGCGGCGAGCCGGTCGAGGCCAGCGTGCGCAGCGAGGTCAGGTCGTGGTGTCGCCCGGCCGGTACCGCCGCCGTCATCGCCGGGTGCGCCAGCGCGTCGAGGTACTTGGCGCCGACGCCCGAGGACGTCGACGCCGTGCTCGTCGACCAGGTCCCAGAGCCGTCCGGGCCCGGGATGCACGACGTTGCCGTCGACCGCGACGATGGTGACGCCGGACGCCAGCGCCGACACCAGCCAGTTCCACATCATCCACCCGCAGGTCGTGACGTAGAGCAGGCGGTCGCCGGCCGACAGGTCGCTGTGGAGCTGGTGCTCCTTGGCGTGCTGCAGCAGCACCCGCCCGGTGGCGTGGACGATGCACTTCGGCGTGCCGGTCGTGCCGCTCGAGAACAGCACGTACCAGGGGTGGTGGAAGCTGCGCCGGTCGAGCGGGGGCGGCGTGCCCGCGGTGCGGGGCGAGGAAGGCGTCCCAGTCGTCGCCGAGCATCACGGTGCGGCGCAGCGTCGGCAGGCCCCGCGACGATCTCGTCCTTCACCGTCGCGCCGGTCGAAGTGCGTACCGCCGTAGTCGTAGCCGTCGACCGCGAACAGCACCGACGGGCTCGATCTGGCCGAAGCGGTCGAGCACGCCGGCCGCGCCGAAGTCGGGGCTGGTCGAGGAGAACACCGCACCGAGCGCGGCCGCGCCGAGCATGGCCACGACGGCCTCGATGCCGTTGGGCAGCCAGGCCGCGACCCGGTCGCCCTCGCCGACGCCGTCGGTCGGCCAGCGCGGCGGCCATGGCCCCCACCTCGGCGGCCAGCTCGTCCCACGAGATGGCCGGCGTGCCGCGTCTCGCGACCGGCGATGATCGCCGGCGCCGTCGCCGGTGTGGCGCAGCACGTGCTCCACGATGCTCAGCCGGGCATCGGGGAAGAACCGGGCTCGCGCATCGGTGGCGCCGCGCTCGAGGACCACGTCGCCCCGGGATCGCCGACGATGGCGCACTCGTCCCACACCTCGGGCCAGAAGCGTCCGGATCCTCGACCGACAGCCGGTGCAGCGCCGGGTAGTCGTCGACCCCGACGCCGGCATGAACGCCGGCCATGCGGGTGCCGGCGGCCCGTTCGGGCGACGGCGTCCACAGCGGGCCCATGGGGCGATGGTAGGCCCCGCCGCTCCCACCCGTTCCGGGCCGCGTGGGACGACGCCGCCAGCGTGTGACGCGTCCCGGAACCGGGAGTCGCGCGGTGGGGTCAGGCGGGGCGGGGATGTGGGTGGCGCCGCCGAGGCGCGGCCGGAGCACCTCGGGGATGGCGAGCTGCCGTCGGGCTGGCGGTGGGTCTCGAGCACGGCGGCCACCGTGCGGGGCCAGCCCATGGCCGAGCCGTTCACCGTGTGGCAGATCTCGGTGCCCTTCTCGCCGGCCCGCTTCAACCGCACGTTGGCCCGCCGGGCCTGGTAGTCGGTGAACCAGGAGACCGACGAGACCTCGAGCCACTCGCCGACCCCGGGCGCGTAGGCCTCGATGTCCCAGGTCCGGGCGGCCGAGCCGCCGAGGTCGCCGGCGCAGAGGTCGAGGACCCGGTAGGTGAGCCCGAAGTCCTGGAGGATCGCCTCGCTGCGGGCGAGGACCTCCTCCTGGAGGGCGATGGCCTGCTCGTCGCCGTCGGCGTAGCCCATGAGCTCGACCTTGTCGAACTCGTGCCTGCGCAGCAGCCCGCGGGTGTCGCGGCCGGCGGCGCCGGCCTCGCGGCGGAAGCACGACGTGTAGGCGGTGAAGCGCATCGGCAGCTCGTCGTGGTCGAGGATCTCGTCGGCGGCCATCGACGTCAGCGGCACCTCGGCGGTGGGGATCGTCCAGAGGTCGTCGCGCTCGACGTGGTACGCCTCGTCCGCGAACTTGGGCAGGTGGCCGGTGCCGATCATCGTCTCGGTCTTGACCAGCGTCGGCGGCCGGATCTCCTCCCAGCCCGGTCGGCGTCCCGTTGGCGTCGAGGCTGTGGCCGATCATCGCCCGCAGCAGCCGGGCGCCCCAGCCCCGGTACATGGTGAACATCGAGCCGCTGATCTTCACCGCCCGCTCGCCGTCGAGGATCCCGAGCTGCGGTCGCCGATGTCCCAGTGCGGCACCCGCTGGTGCGTCGGCGAAGGTCTCCGGGCCGGGGCCGTGGGTGCGCAGCACCACGTTGTCGGCCTCGGTTGCGCCGTCGGGGGCGTCGGGCGACGGCAGGTTGGGGATGCGCAGCAGCAGCTCGCGCAGCTCCGGCCTCGGCGCGTCGGCCGCCGCGGCCAGCTCCTTCTCCCGGTCACCGAGTCGCTTCGACTCCGCCTTCAGCGCCTCGGCCTCGTCGCGCCTTCCGTCGCGGAACAGCTCGCCGATCTGCTTGGACACGGCGTTGACCCGGGCCCGCAGCTCGTCGCGCTCGGCGGCGATGCTCCGCTGCCGCTCGTCGAGCGCACGACCGCGTCGAGGACGCGACAGATCGGCGCCCCGGCGGGCCAGACCGGCACGGACGGCGTCGGGTTCGGAGCGGATGCGGCGCATGTCGAGCACGGGGCGACGGTAGTGGAGGCCACCCGTACCTGCGGGACGAGATCCCGGCCAGAAGGGGCTTGCGGAACCGGCCCCGCTGGTCCAGTGTGGGACGTGCAGTGACCGATGTTCACGGCCATGCGGCCCTCTCGCCGAAGACGACCCTCCGGGGTCGGCCGGCACGGGGCCGCGAACCCGGCCCGATCCCGCTCGCTGCCCAGAGCTTCACCATCCCGGCAGCGGTCTCACCGGTGCCTCGAGCGAAGAGGAGCGCAATGTCCAACCGTCACCGTTCGTCGAAGCAGGCGGCCCCCGGCGCCGCCCATCCTGCGCCGAGCAAGGACCAGCGTCGAGCCGAGAACCGCAAGGTCCGGCACCGCACGCACGAGATCCTGGCGCAGGCCGACATGGAGATGGGCGAGGAGATCGTCCCTCCCCGGCCGCACCACACCCGGGTCGACATGGACCCGAAGGAGCGGAGCACCGGCGTGATCGCCGCCGGCGGACGGGAGTTCCGACATTGGAAGCAGAAGTTCTGGAAGCGGCGCACCAGCCTGCGCCAGGCGCGAGCCGAGATCGCCCGGCAGGAGCCGCCGGCCTTCGAGCTGGGCTGAGCATCGGCGGGGCGAACAGCGGGGCCGGGCCGCGAGGCCCGGCTCCCGTCGCGTCAGTTCACCTTGCGGTCGCGGCCCTCCCAGAACGGCTCGCGCAGCTCCTTCTTCAGCATCTTGCCGGTGGGGTTGCGGGGGATCTCGTCGATGAAGTCGACCGACTTGGGGACCTTGAACCCGGCGAGTTGCTCGCGGGCGAAAGCGAGGATGTCGTCCGCGCTGGCGTCCTGGCCCTCGGCGTCCACGACCATCGCCTTGCCCACCTCCCCCCAGCTGTCGTCGGGGACGCCGATGACGGCGACGTCGGCAACCGCCGGGGTGCTTCATCATCACGTTCTCGATCTCAGCCGGGTACACGTTCTCGCCGCCCGAGACGATCATGTCCTTCATCCGGTCGTGGATGTAGAGGTAGCCGTCCTCGTCGAAGTACCCGGCGTCGCCGGTGCGGAAGAACCCGTCATCGGTGAACGCGGCCGACGTCCCGGCCTCGTTGCGCCAGTAGCCGACCATGTTCTGGTTGGACCGGGTCACGATCTCGCCCACCTCACCCGTGGGCACCTCCTCACCGGTGTCGGGATCGACGATCTTGAGCTCGACGTTGGCGTTGGGCTTGCCGCACGAGCGGAGGCGGTGCCGGTTGGGCCCGTTGGGGTCGTGGTCCTCGGGGGCGAGGGTCACGATGGCGCCGGTGGTCTCGGTCAGGCCGTAGGCCTGGGCGAACTGGCACCCGAAGGTCTCCACGCTCTGGGCCAGCACCTCCTCGGTGATGGGCGAGGCGCCGTAGACGAGCAGCTCGAGGCTGGAGTAGTCGCCGTCGTTCACGTTGGGCATCATCAACATGAACTGGAACACGGCCGGCACGAGGAAGGCGTGGGTGACACGCCGGGCGCCGATCAGGTCGATGAGTGCGGCGGGGTCGATCTCGCGCACGATCACCGACGTCCCTCCGTACGCCATGCCCGCCAACGCCCAACCGGCGCCGCCGATGTGGAACAGCGGCATGGCCACCATCGAGACCATCGTGTCGTCGAAGCCCCAGATCTCCCGGGCGTCGTCGACGATGGCGAAGGCGTTGGCGTTGCTGAGCATCACGCCCTTGGGTAGGCCCGTCGTCCCGGAGCTGTAGAGCTGGAAGGCGATGTCGTCGGGGCCGGCCTGGACCCCTGGGTCGGTGTCGTCGTCGCGGACCCAGTCCTCGTAGCGGTCGAAGCGGTCGTCGTCCTCCGAGGCACACGAACGTCGTCACCGACGGGACGTCGGAACGGATCTTGTCGACGGTGTCGGCGAACTCCCGGCCGAAGAAGAAGACCTTGGCCTCGGCGTTGTCGGCGATCCACGCCACCTCGGGCGGGGCCAGGCGCCAGTTGATGTTCACCGTGACGGCGCCGATCTTGGCGCAGCCGAAGAACACCTCGAAGTACTCGAAGCCGTTCTTGTCGAGGAACGCGACCCGGTCGTCGGGGCCCACGCCCGCCGCCGACAAGGTGTTCGCCACCCGGTTCGAGCGGCGGTCGAGCTCCGCCCACGTCTGGGTGAAGTCGTCCTGGATGATCGCCAGACGGTCACCACGCTCTGCAGCGTGGGTGCGCACGACATCGGCGGTGGTCGCGATGGTCGACACTGGTGGAGGCCCCCTCGGAGTGGTTGTGGCACGCGATTGAACCGCACGCCGGCCGCCGGCGCATGCCGGACCGCTCTCAGGCCCGCAAGTGATCGCCGAGCGCCGACGTCTCGAT
Source organism: uncultured Acidimicrobiaceae bacterium (assembly GCA_963811245.1). Taxonomy (GTDB): domain Bacteria; phylum Actinomycetota; class Acidimicrobiia; order Acidimicrobiales; family Salinilacustritrichaceae; genus Salinilacustrithrix. The sequence goes on along the minus strand of CAWEQL010000007.1, from coordinate 211,244 downwards.
GGCTGCGGCGAGGGCGCCGACGTCATCGTGGACCTCGACCGCGCCCGCCGCCGAGAGGTCGGCCCGGGTCCAGCCCCCACTGCAGACAGCGACGGCCGGGATGCGCGCTGCGCCGGCGGCCTGGACGTCCCAGCCCGTGTCGCCCACCACGATCGCATCCTCCGGTGAGGCATCGACCTCGGCGAGACCGGCGAGGAACACGTCAGGGGACGGCTTGGCCTCCTCCACGTCGCTGTCCGTGGTGATGGCGGAGAGGTCTCCTTCGGCGAGGCCCAGCGCGTCGAGGTTGTGGCCGACCAGGTCGCCCGGCGACGACGTGGCCAGGACCAGGTCGCGCGCCGCGTTCGCGGACGGCGTCCAGCAACGTGCGGGCGCCGGGCAGGGCGCGGATGTCGGGGACGAGCTGCTCGTAGTGGTCCCGCCACGACGCCTTCACGTCGTCGTCGGGCCGGCCGATGCACTCGGTCATCAGCAACGAGCCCGACGCACCGATCATCCGGTGGATGCGCCAGCTGGCCACGTCGTGGCCGTGGTCGAGGAACGCTCGCCGCCACGCCAACGTGTGCAGGTAGTTGGTGTCGGTGAGGGTGCCATCGACGTCGAAGAGGACCACGCGCGGGGACATGGCCTCGTCCCTACCCGCCGGGCGGCCCGTCACACCCGGCTCGCCACGCCGGTCCGAGCCGGCCCGGTCCTCCTGCAGGACGACCCCGGAATCGGCCTCAGGGCTGACGTTGCACCGGCCGGGTGCCGATACGGTTTCGCGGGATGAACCGTCGCCCCGCACCGGTGCAGTGGCTTCGCGACCATCCCGTCGCCGCCGACGCGCTGCTCGCCGGCGTGATCGGCAGCATCGCCGTGATCGGGTTGTTCACGATCGATCCCGAGCAGACCGGTGCGTCGAACCGCGACGTCGACGCCATCGGCGTGCTCCTCACCGTGGTGCAGCCGGTCCTGCTGGCGTTCCGTCGCCGCTGGACCATCCCGGTCCTGTGGCTCAGCACCCTCGCCCTCGTCGCCTTCTGGATCCTCGACTACGTCGACACGGGCGTGAGCGTGGTCATGTTGATCCTGCTCTACACCACCGCCGCCAACTGCGAACGTCGCCAGGCGCTGCGCCATGTGGCGTCGGCCACGACCATCCTCGTCGCCGTCATGGTGGTCGGCGTCCTCGTGCGGCAAGAGGACCTGCCGGCGGTCGCCGTGCTCGGGAACCTGGTCATCTTCGTGACCGCCTGGGTCCTCGGCGACAGCGTCCGCAACCGCCGGGCCTACCTGGCCGAGGTGGAGGCCCGAGCGGAACAGGCCGAGGCCGACCGCGAGCTGGCGGCAGCCCGAGCGGTCCAGGAGGAGCGGACCCGCATCGCTCGCGAACTGCACGACGTGGTGGCCCACTCGGTCAGCGTCATGGTGGTCCAGGCCGGCGCCGCGCGCCGGGTCCTCGAACGCCATCCCGACCAGACCGCCGAGTCGCTCGGCATCATCGAGCGGACCGGACGCAACGCGCTCGACGAGCTGCGACGCGTCCTCGGCGTCCTGCGAGAGACCGACGGCGACGCCTCGATGGCCCCGCAGCCGACGGCCGACGACGTCGCCGCGCTGGTGGCCGACGTGAACGCCTCAGGGCATCACGTCGACCTCCACGTCGACGGCGAACCGACGGCCCTGCCGGCCGGAGTCGGCCTCACCGTGTTCCGCGTCGTGCAAGAAGCCCTGACCAACGTCCGCAAGCACGCCGGTCCAGCGACCGCCACGGTCGACCTCCGCTACCGCCCCGACGCCGTCACCATCGTGGTCACCGACGACGGACGGGGGTCGGCACCCCACGACGACCGGATGCCGTCCTCGGGCCAGGGCCTCATCGGGATGCGCGAGCGCGTCGAGCTCTTCGGCGGTGCACTCCGGGTCGGGCCTCGACCGGGCGGCGGGTTCCAGGTACGTGCCACCGTGCCCGTGACGAGCACTGTCTCGGCCTCATGACCGCCGTCGACACGAACCCGGTCCGGCTGGCCATCGTCGACGACCAGGAGCTGGTGCGGACGGGGTTCCGCATGATCCTCGACGCTGAGGACGACATCGACGTGGTGGGCGTGGCCGCCGACGGCGCCGACGCGGTCGAGCTGGTACGGCGCACCGCGGCCGACGTGGTGCTGATGGACATCCGCATGCCCGACGTCGACGGCATCGAGGCCACCCGCCGCATCCGCGACGCCGGCCTGCCCGCTCGGGTGCTGGTGCTGACCACCTTCGATCTCGACGAGTACGTCTTCGCCGCCGTGCGGGCCGGCGCCAGCGGGTTCCTCCTGAAGGACACCCCGCCCGAGGAGCTGGTGCGCGCCGTTCGCGTGGTGGCGGCCGGCGACGCCCTCCTCGCCCCCTCGGTCACCCGGAGCCTGATCGAGGAGTTCGGCCGGGCCGCCCCGGCCGGAGCACCCGACGTGGCCGGGTCGGGTGTGCTCGACCGCCTCACCGAGCGCGAGCGCGAGGTCCTCGTCCTCATGGCGCGCGGGCTCTCCAACGGCGAGATCGCCGAGACGCTCTTCGTCGGCGAGACGACCGTCAAGACCCACGTCGGCCGGGTCCTGATGAAGCTCGAGGTCCGTGACCGGGTCCAGGCCGTGGTCCTCGCCTACGAGTCGGGGCTGGTGCGGCCCGGCATGTGACGGGCGTCATCCGACCACAGGATGACCCGACGATCCGACTGCGGCCGGACGACACCACGGCGGCCCGCTGCCATGGTGGGCCCATGACCACCACTGCATCACGCCCGGTCGGCACCGTCGCCGCCCGCACCATCAACGCCATCAAGGTCTACGGGTCAGGGTCGACCCAGGTCACCGCCCTCGACGACGTGAGCGTCGAGCTGCTCGCCGGCCAGTTCACCGCCATCATGGGCCCGTCCGGCTCGGGGAAGTCCACCCTGATGCACTGCCTCGCCGGCCTCGACACCCTCACGTCGGGACAGGTGATCGTCGGGGACACCGACCTGTCGTCCCTGTCGGAGAAGAAGCTGACCGAGCTGCGGCGCGACCGCATCGGTTTCGTCTTCCAGGCCTTCAACCTGGTTCCCACGCTGACCGCGTCCGAGAACATCGCCCTCCCGGCCCGTCTCGCCGGCCGCGACCTCGACGGAACCCTCCTCGAGGAGGTGGTGTCCGCCGTGGGGCTCGAGAGCCGCCTGTCGCACCGCCCCTCGGAGCTCTCCGGCGGCCAGCAGCAGCGGGTCGCCGTGGCCAGGGCGCTGGCCTCGGGCCCCGAGATCGTCTTCGCCGACGAGCCGACCGGCAACCTCGATTCGGCCACCTCCGGGGAGATCCTGTCGTTCCTGCGCAACGCGGCGCGGGAGCGGGGCCAGACCATCGTCATGGTGACCCATGACCCGACGGCCGCCAGCTACGCCAGCCGGGTCCTGTTCCTGGCCGACGGCCAGATCGTCGACGAGATGGCCGACCCGACCGCCGAGCGCGTGCTCGACCGCATGAAGCAGTTCGGAGACCACTGATGTTCAAGCTCAGCGTGCGCAGCATGCTCGCGCACAAGATCCGATTCGTCATGACGAGCTTCGCCGTGGTTCTCGGCGTCAGTTTCGTCGTGGGCTCGCTCGTCGTGACCGACACCGTCCGGCAGAGCTTCGACACCCTCTTCGCCCAGATCAACCAGGGCATCGACCTCGAGGTCCGGTCCCAGTCGGCCTTCGCCGACGATCCCGGGACCACCGACCGGGAACCGCTCCCGGCCGACCTCGTCAGCACCATCCAGGACGTCGACGGCATCGACGCCGTCATGGGCAGCGTCGCGGGCACCGCCCAGCCGGTGGCTCCCGACGGCGATCCGGTGACCACCACCGGCGCCCCCCTGATCGGCACCAGTTGGGGTGCCGAGGACCAGCTGTCGTCGGTGTCCCTCGAGCAGGGCCACAAGCCCGGCCCGGGTGAGATCGCCCTCGACCAGGGGACCTTCGAGGAGTACGACTACCAGCTCGGCCAGTCCGTGGACGTGCTGCTGCCCCAGGGTCGGCAGACCTTCACGCTGGTGGGCACGGCCACGTTCGGTGACTCCAACAGCCTCGCCGGCGCTCGGCTCACGCTGTTCGACCCCGAGCAGGCCCAACAGGTCTTCGACCGCGTCGGGAAGTGGGACACGATCGACATCGCGGTCGACTCCGGAGCCGACGTCCAGGCTGTTCGCACCGCGGTGTCGCAGGTGCTGCCGTCCGGGACGGAGGTCGTGACCGGCCAGACGATCGCCAACGAGGGCGCCGACGCCATCGACCAGTTCACGTCGATCTTCGGCAACATCCTGCTCGGCTTCGCCGCCGTCGCCCTGTTCGTGTCGGCGTTCTACATCTACAACACGTTCTCGATCATCCTCGGTCAGCGCATCAAGGAGCTCGCCCTCCTGCGGGCGATCGGGGCCAGCGCACGACAGATCCGGGCCACGGTGATCATGGAAGCGCTCCTCGTCGGCGCCATCTCGTCCGCCTTGGGCGTGGCCATCGGCATGCTCACGGCCCTCGGGATCCGCGGCCTGCTGAACGCCGGCGGCTTCGGGCTGCCCTCGGATGCGCTGGTGCTGAAGTGGCCGACCATCGTCGCCGCCGTCGTCGTCGGCATGGGCGTGACGCTGGCCGCCTCCGTGCTGCCGGCCCGCAAGGCGGCCCGTGTCTCGCCGATCACGGCGTTGCGGGACGGCGTCTCGACATCCGACGGCTCCCGCCGGGTGCGGCTGGTGGTGGGGGGCGTCATGACCGCCATCGGCGCCGTCCTGCTCGCCTTCGGCCTCTTCGCGGCCGACGGTGCCGGTCCGCTGATCCTCGGCCTGGGCGGCGGCGCCGTCCTGGTCTTCCTCGGCATCGCCAACCTCAGCCCGCTCTTCGCCGGCCCCGTCGCCAACATCCTCGGCGCCCCGGTGGCCAAGGCCTTCGGCGAGCCGGGGAAGCTGGCCCGGGAGAACGCCACCCGTAACCCGTTCCGGACGGCCTCCACGGCCTCGGCGCTGGTCATCGGGCTGGCCCTCGTCACCACGGCGTTGGTGGTCGGGACCTCGGTGAAGTCCACCTTCGCCGCCAAGACCGAGCAGGCCGTGACCGCCGACTTCATCATCAGCGAACCGTCGTTCAACGGCTTCTCCCCGACGCTTCGCGACGACCTCGCCGACGATCCCGAGTTCTCGGCCGTCACGGGGGTCCGCTTCGGGCAGTTCAAGTTCGGCGGCGCCACCAAGGACATCGTGGCCGTCGACCCCGAGGCCGGCAACGTGATCGACATCGGTCTCGAGAAGGGCGACATCGCCGAGCTGGGCCCGCAGGAGATCATGCTGCACAAGGACCCGGCCAAGGACGCCGGGCTGCAGGTCGGCGACACGGTCGACGTGCAGTTCAGCCGGACCGGTACCAAGACCTTCACGGTGGCCGGCATCTACGACGACGCCACGTTCGCCGGCAACTACCTCATCTCCACCGAGGCGTGGAACGCCAACTTCACGGACACGCTCGACCAGTTCGTGTTCGCGAGGACAGCCGACGGCGTGTCGGCCGACCAGGCCCGCGCCGCCGTCGAGAAGGCGACCGCGGAGTTCCCCCAGGTCGACGTGGAGAACCGTTCGGAGTTCCTCGACTCCCAGCAGGCCCAGATCGACCAGGTGCTGATCACCGTGAACGCCCTGCTGCTCCTGGCGGTGGTCATCGCCGTCCTGGGCATCGGGAACACGCTGGCGCTCTCGGTGTTCGAGCGGACCCGCGAGCTGGGTCTGCTCCGGGCGGTCGGCATGTCACGACGCCAGACCCGGCGCATGATCCGGTGGGAGTCGGCCATCGTGTCGCTCTTCGGCGCCGTGCTCGGCGTGGTCGTCGGCCTCGCCTTCGGCGTGGCGGCGTCCACGGCGATGCCGGAGTCGTTCCTCAACACGATCGACATCCCGTCGGGCTCGCTGGTGCTGCTGGTCGTGGTGGCCATCGTCGCCGGCCTGCTGGCGGCGATCATGCCGGCCCGGCGGGCGGCGAAGCTCGACGTCCTCCAGGCCATCGCCACGGAGTAGCCCGACGGATCGAGCTCAGTGTTCGATCCGGAAGCCACCCTCGCCCGGTTCCACGGCCCGGGCCTCGACCTCCGCGGTCGAGACCCGGGCCAGGGCCGGGCCGTGGCGCGTCCGTCGGACCAGTGTGCCGCGGGCCACACCGGGGTTACGGTGGGCCCATGACCCGCCCCGGACACCATGCCGTCGTCGACGCCACCGTCTCCGTGGAGGACCACATGGCACCCCAGACCGTGCCGGTCAAGGTGTACGAGGCCCCCGAGGCACTGGTGGTGATCGCGCCCCTGCCGGCCGTGCAGCCGAGCGATGTCCACGTGGAGCTGCGCCAGACCACCCTCCGGTTCTGGGCCCACCTGCGCAGCGCCGCGCCGCGCGACTACCTCATCGACGAGTGGGACTTCGGGGGCTACGAGCGCGAGATCGACATCCCGGCCGGGTTCGGCGCCGGCGTGGAGGCGTCGCTCGCCAACGGTCAGCTCGTGATCCGGCTCCTGCGGGGTGCGTTCACCGGCGACATCAAGGTCAAGCCCGAAGGCGTCTGACCGGCGCGGCTACCCGATGTCGCAGCCCGGTGGTGCGTTGATCGGGTCGCACCGGGCCGCACCCGCTCCGGGGAGATCGACGACGAAGTCGTTGCCCAGTGCCGGGTCGTTCACGTAGTAGTCGGTCGACAGGTACTGGGCTCCGCTGGCGAACGCCGCCTCCCGCCGAGTGGTGTCGTTGGCCGGTGCATCGACCCCGGGCGTGTCGGTGCGGGTCCGGACCAGGTAGCCGTCGGCCACGAGGGCGCGGATCTCGTCGGCACCGGCGATCGGGTCGTCGACCCGGATGAAGGCGGCGTCCGGGCGTCCGCGCTCCGACGAGGTGAACAGCAGGCGGCCGGCCAGGTTGGGCGAGTCGCCGACGTAGACGTCGCGGGTCGGACCGGTGTCGACCAGCGAGAACAGCACCTTCCCGGCGGCCTCGTCGAGGGTGGGCCAGGCATCGCCGGCGAGGACCGCGTCCTCCAGGGTCGCCGCGTCGCCGCGGATGTCATCTGGGGTGATCAGCTGGTCCCGGTCGAACACGGACAGGATCTCGGCCTCGAGGGCGTCGAAGGTCGACCGGTCGAACTTGAGGACCTCGGTGACGTCGATACCGAGGCTGGCGAGGTCGAGCGCACCGCCCGTGGCCTCGGACAGCGAATCCTGCTTGGCCTCGATCATGATCATGATCGGTTCGTGGCTGGGGTGGGCCTGCGACCACTCGTGGATCTCGGTCAGGCAGGCCACGAAGGTGACGCAGGTGGACCGGAAGTCGACATCGGACTGGTGCAGCACCTTGAAGCCGGGTGCGTCGAGCGCCGGATCGCCACTGGCGGTGGGCAGGCCGACGAGGGCGGCGGCCGGCCGGTTGCTGAACCGGCCCCCGTCCGGGTCGGCGTAGACGTCGATCTCGAACTGACGGATGCCGTGGTCCTGCAGCTGCTCGGTGAGGGGGCGGTGCTCGTAGTCGAGCTCGTCGGCGGCGGCCTGGGTGGTGAAGGCGGCGATGCCGGCGAGGACCTCCGGCGCGGGCCGGAGGTGGTAGCTGTTGTGGGAGCCCAGGACCTGGATCTGGTTCATGCGCACCACCGGCCCCGGCGAGCCCATCGTGGTTGCGACGGGCGCGGCCGTGGTCGTGGGCGCAGCGGCGGTGTCGTCGTCCGCCGCAGCCGGCCACCGCCACGAGGGCGCAGAGCACGGGGAGGACGAGGCGGCGGCGCATGGTGACGGTGTACCAGCGGGGACCCGTGTCGGAGGGCATCACAGGGTCGCCGTGTCCTCGGCCCGCAGCAGCTCGGCCAGGGCGGCGCCGATCTCGGCCCGAATGGGCGTGGCCGACGCGATGATGCCCACCGAGGGGATGGACGTGTGGATCTGGCCCCGGCACGTGAGGTGACGGACCCGGACCCCGGCGAGGTCGAGCGCCTCGGCGTAGGCCCGGCCGTCGTCGCGCAGCGGGTCGAACTCGCACGTGACCACCACCGCCGGCGGCAGTCCCGCGAGGTCGCCCCGCAGCGGTGCGACCCGGGGGTCGGACCGGTCGGCGGCGTCGACGTAGTGGTCGAGGAACCAGTCCATGAGGTCGCGGGTGAGGCCGAACCCCTCCCCGTTCTCGCGGTAGCTGGGCCGGTCGGTGGCGGTGTCGGTGACGGGGCAGATCAGGACCTGTCCGCTGATGTGGGGTGCACCGGCATCCCGGGCGCGCTGGCAGGCGACGGCCGCCACGTTGGCGCCGGCGCTCCACCCGCACACCACCAGCTGCCCGGGCAGTCCGCCGAGGTCGTGGGCGTGCTCGGCGATCCAACCCACGGCGGCGGAGGCGTCGTCGGCGGCAGCCGGGAAGCGGGCCTCGGGGGCGTGGCGATAGTCCACCGAGACGATCACCGCATCGGAGCGAACGCACAGGTCACGGCAGAGCGGGTCGTCGGAGTCGGTGGAGCCGAGGACCCAGCCGCCGCCGTGGAAGTACGCCACGACGGGGTGTGGGCCGGGCGTGGCCGGGCGGTAGAGCCGGTACGGCAGCGCTCCGGTGGCACCGGGGAGCTCGCCGTCGACGACCTCACCCACGGCCGGCCCCGGCGGGCGCTGCGCGGCCATGGCGGTGTTGAACGCCCTGGCCTCGTCTGCCGTCATGGTGTCCATGGTCGGGAGTTGCAGCTCCGCGATCGTCTCCAGCATGACCTCCACGTCGGGTTGCAGCCGACGGATGATCCCGTCGTGGCACTCGGAGCGGCCGTTGCTGCGCCGGAAGCCGAGGTACCCCTGATCGACCACGTCGACACAGACCTGCCGGTAGCGGTCGACGCCACCGACGTAGGGCAGGAACACACGGGGCTTCCCGGGCACGTTGGCGCCCATGTACCACGAGTTGGCGTGGGGGTAGAGGGTGATGTCGGCCCAGTCGTTCACGTGGCGCACCCAAGCGGACTCGGCGGTCTCGGTGGGCTCGATGACCTCGAAGCCGTCGGTGCGCAGGTCGGCGATGCAGTTCGCGATCCAGTCCACGTGTTGCTCGATCGACACCATCATGTTGGAGAGCACCGACGGGCTGCCGGGGCCGGTCACGAGGAACAGGTTGGGGAAGCCGACGCTGGTGAGGCCGAGGTAGGTCTCGGGCCCGTGGGCCCACTTGTCGGCGATGCGTACGCCTTCCCGGCCGGTGATGTCGACGCTGACGATGGCACCGGTCATGGCGTCGAAACCGGTGGCGTAGACGATGGCGTCGAACGCGAGCGACTCGGGATCGCCGGTGGGGCTCGCGTTGCGGATGTCGATGCCGTGTTCGGTCACGGTGTCGATCGGGGTCGATCGGAGGTCGACGAGACGGACGTGGGGTTGGTTGAAGGTCTGGTAGTACCCGCTGTCGAGGCAGAGGCGCTTGCTGCCGACGGGGTAGTCGGTGGGGCACAGCGCCTCGGCGGTCCCGGGATCGTCGACCAGGGAGCGGATCTTGTCGCGGAGGAACTCGGCCACCGTCTCGTTGGCCACCGGGTTCACGAGGAGATCGTTGGTGGCGCCGAGGATGGGGAACAGCTCGCCGGTGGCGTAGGCCTCCTCGAACCGGCGGGTGCGTTCGTCCTCGTCGATCTGGAACGTGCCGACCTCGGCCCGCTCGAGCGGCACCCCGGTGCCCGACCACTTGGCGTCGTGGCGGTACTCCTGGCGACGGCCCCGGATCTGGGCCATCTTCTCCTCCTTCACCGGGCCGTTGTTGGCCGGCAGGGAGTAGTTGGGCGTGCGTTGGAACACGGTGAGCTGCTCGGCCTGGCCGGCGATGATCGGGATGGACTGGATCCCGCTCGACCCGGTCCCGATGACCGCCACCCGCTTGCCGGTGAAGTCCACGCCCTCGTGGGGCCAGCGACTGGTGGCGTACACCTCGCCCTCGAACCGCTCGGCGCCCGGTACGTCCGGGGTCTTGGGCATCGAAAGGCAGCCGGTGGCCATCACGTACCAGCGGCAGGACATCGTCGGTCCGGGCGTTCCCTCGGCGTCCTCGGTGCGGATGATCCAGCGGCTCGCGTCCTCGTCCCAGACCGCGGCCGTGACGCGGGTCTCGAAGCGGATGTCCCGCCGCAGGTCGTGGCGGTCGGCGACGTGGTTGGCGTAGCGGAGGATCTCGGGCTGGGTGGCGTACCGCTCGGACCACTCCCACTCCTCGTCGAGCTCGGGGTCGAAGCTGTACGAGTAGTCGACGCTCTGGATGTCGCACCGGGCGCCCGGGTACCGGTTCCAGTACCACGTGCCACCGACCCCGTCGGCCGCCTCGAGCACCACCGCGGACAACCCGAGGCCCCGGAGACGGTGGAGCATGTACAGCCCCGCGAATCCCGCTCCGACCACCACCACGTCGACGTCGTCGGTCGGCGTTGCACCCATCCTGTCCATCCTCTCGGTCCTCCTCGGCCCCCGGCCACCGTCCCCCGGCGCCTCGGCCCGAGTGTCACACACCGACGCCCCGCCGACGAGGCGCCCAGGAGGAACGGGCACCGACCCCGACGAGGGGCGACCACCAGGACCTAACGTCCGGGCGCATGGACTTCGAGGTGCGCCGCCAGGACCTGCACGAGACCCGGTTCGTCGACTCCGACCCGGCCGAGCTGGCCGCGGGTGAGGCCCGCCTCGCCGTGCGACGGTTCGGCTTCAGCGCCAACAACATCACCTATGCCGTGTTCGGCGACATCATGCGGTACTGGTCGTTCTTCCCGGCCGACGACGGGTGGGGCCGGATCCCCGTGTGGGGCTTCGCCGAGGTGGTGGAGCCCAACGGCACGGGCCTCGACGCCGGCGAGCTCGTCTACGGCTACCTGCCGATGGGTTCGGAGCTCGTGGTGGCCCCGACCCGGGTGAGCGAGCACGGGTTCACCGATGCCACCGCCCACCGGTCCGAGCTGCCCCCGGCATACAACGGCTACACCCGATGTGCCACGGACCCGGTCTACGACCCGCGGACCGAGGCCCTCCAGATGCTGTTCCGGCCGCTGTTCATGACCGACTTCGTGCTCGACGACTGGCTCGCCGACACCGACTTCGGCGGCGCCGACGTGGCCGTGCTGTCGAGCGCGTCCTCCAAGACGGCCTTCGGTCTGGCCCATCTGTTGTCCGAGCGGGCCGACCGCCCCGAGATCGTCGGCCTTACCTCGCCCGCCAACGTGGACTTCGTGCTGGGCCTCGACGTCTACGACCGCGTCCTCACCTACGACGACGTGGACTTCCTGGAGTCCGACGCCCCCACCGTCTACGTGGACATGGCCGGCGACACGGAAGTCCGCCGCCACGTCCACGAACACGTCGGCGGACTGACCGCCAGCGTCTCGGTCGGCGGAACCCACTGGGAGCACGTCGGCGGCGGTGGTGAGCTGCCCGGCCCGGCCCCGAAGCTGTTCTTCGCACCCGACCAGATCGTGAAGCGCCGCGAGGACTGGGGACCGGGCGGGGTCGAGGAGCGCTTCGCCGCCGCATGGGCGCAGTTCCTCCCCGTGGTCGAGGACTGGATCACCGTGGTCGAGCGGGACGGCGCCGACGCCGTGGCCGAGACCTACCGCGAGGTCCTCGACGGCGAGGCCGACCCGAGCCACGCCTTCGTCCTGCGGCTGTAGACCCGGCGGCGTCCGGCGCCATGCGGACCTCGTCGTCGGCCGGTACCGTCCCGGGCGACCGACGCACGCCACACCGGGGGGACACCATCGTGGACGGATTGATGCAGGCCGGGGCGCTCACGCTGCCGCACTTCGTCGAGCGCGCCGAGCGGCTCTTCGCCGACAAGGAGGTCGTCACCGTCACCAAGGACGGACGGGAGCGCACGACCTATGCCGAGTGGGGGGACCGCACCCACCGCCTCGGTGGCGTGCTCGACGACCTCGGGATCTCCGATGACGGCCGGGTGGCGACGTTCGGGTGGAACACGGCCCGTCACCTGGAGCTGTACTTCGCCGCCCCGTGCACCGGCCGGGTCCTGCACACCTTGAACCTCCGGCTGTTCCCCGAGCAGCTCACCTACATCGTCAACCACGCCGAGGACGAGGTGATCTTCGTCGACCGCTCGCTCCTCGGCCTGCTGATGCCCCTGGTCCCCACGTTCGAGACCGTGAAACACCTCGTGATCATGGACGACGGCGGGTCGGGGGAGGTGCCGAGCAACGACGGCTCCGACGGCCCCCGCATCCACGACCACGAGGACCTGCTCGCCGCCGCGTCGCCGGTGCGGTTCCGGGTCGACGACGAGAACCGGGCCGCCAGCATGTGTTACACGTCCGGCACCACCGGCAACCCCAAGGGCGTCGTCTACTCGCATCGCTCGACGTTCCTGCACACGCTCGGCGCCATGGTGGCCGGGGGCCTCGGCGTGGCCGAGCCCGACCGCATCCTTCCCGTCGTCCCCATGTTCCACGCCAACGCCTGGGGGCTCGCCCACGCCGCGGTGGCCGCCGGCGCCACCCTCGTGATGCCCGGCCCCGATCTGTCGCCTCCCTCGCTCGCCGCCCTCATCGAAGAGGAGCGGGTCACCATCGCCGCTGGGGTCCCCACCATCTGGATGGGGGTGCTTCCCGAGCTGAAGGGCCGCGACACGTCCGCGCTGCGCGCCATTCCGTGCGGCGGGTCGGCGGTGCCGAGGGCGCTGTCGGAGGCCTACCGGGAGCAGACCGGCCTGCCGATCCTGCAGGCGTGGGGCATGACCGAGACGTCGCCCATCGCATCGGTCGGGCAGATCAAGTCCACGCTCGACGCCCAACTCGACGACGACGGCCGAGCCGACCTGCGCACCACGGTCGGCCAGCCATCGGTGTGCGTGACCGCCCGCATCGCCGTACCCACCGCCCCCGGCGAACCCATCGAGGAGCTGCCGTGGGACGGCGAGACGTCGGGCGAGCTGCAGGTCTCCGGTCCCTGGATCGCCCGCGAGTACTACGACGATCCCCGCTCCCCGGAGTCGTTCACCGACGACGGTTGGCTGAAGACCGGCGACGTCGCCACCATCGACCCCCACGGCTACATGCGCCTGGTCGACCGCACCAAGGACGTCATCAAGTCCGGCGGCGAGTGGATCAGCTCGGTCGACCTCGAGAACGAACTCATGGGCCATCCCGCGGTGGCCGAGGCGGCGGTGATCGGCGTCCACCACCAGAAGTGGCAGGAGCGCCCGCTGGCCTGCGTCGTGGTCAAGGACGGCGAGTCGGTGACCAAGGAGGAGCTCCTGGCCTACCTCGAGGAGCGGATCGTCAAGTGGTGGCTGCCCGACGACATCGTCTTCATCGACGAGGTACCCAAGACGTCGGTCGGGAAGTTCTCGAAGAAGGACCTCCGGTCCCGCTTCGCCGACTACACCCTTCCCACCGACACCTGATCGGCCTTCACCTGGCGGTCATCTGGACCGGCAGGTGCTTGATCCCGCCGATGAAGTTGGAGCGCAATCGGTCGGCGGGGCCGGCGCGGGTGATGTCGGGAGCACGTCGGGCCAGCTCCTCGAACAGCACCCGGATCTCGAGTCGGGCCAGCTGGGCGCCGAGACAGAAGTGGGGACCACCGCCGCCGAAGGCAATGTGTGGGTTGGGGTCGCGGGTGATGTCGAAGCGGTAGGGATCATCGAAGACGGCCTCGTCTCGGTTGGCCGACACGTACCAGAGGCTCACCTTGTCGCCGGTGCGGATCTGCTGTCCGCCCAGATCGACGTCGCGCATGGCGGTGCGCCGGAAGTACATGACCGGCGACGCCCACCGCAGGATCTCCTCGGTGGCGGTGTCGATGCGGCCCGCCGGGTCCTCGACCAGCAGCCGCCACTGGTCGGGGTGGTCCAGGAAGGCGTTCATGCCGTGGGCGATGGCGTTGCGGGTGGTCTCGTTGCCGGCCACGGCGAGCAGGAGGAAGAACAGGTTGAAGTCCATGGCGGACAGCTGGTCGCCGTCGACCTCGGCGCTCAGCAGCGACGTGATGATGTCGTCGCGAGGATCGTCGCGGCGGGCGTCGCCCAGTTGCTGGGCGTAGAGGAACATCTCGACCTGGGCCTCTTCGATCTTGTCCTGGCCCACGAAGAACTCAGGGTCGTCGGAGCCGATGAAGCGGTTCGACCACTCGAAGATCCGATGCCGGTCCTCCTGGGGCACGCCGATCAGCTCGGCGATGACCTCGAGGGGGAGCTCGGCGGCGATGTCGACGACGAAGTCGGCGTCGCCCGCGGCGAGGGCGTCGTCGATGATCCGGCCGGTGAGCTCGCGCACGTGGGGTTCGAGCATGCCGATCATCCGGGGCGTGAAGCCGCGGTTGACCAGCTTGCGGTACCGGGTGTGCGCCGGGGGGTCCATCATCAACATGAGCTTGGCGTCACCCTGGTTCTTCTCCATGTCCGACAGCTCGCGCTCTTCGAGGTCGAGCACGCCGCCGTTGTCGGAATCAGAGGAGAAGGCCTTGGCGTCGCGGTTGCACGTGACGACGTCCGCGTGCCGGCTCACCACCCAGAAGCCAGGACCGTCGGGCTCGTCGTGGTGGAACACCGGTTCGTTCTCGCGCATCCACGCGAACCACTCGTGCGGGATGCCCTGCGTGAACCGGTCACGGTCGAGCAGATCGATGTCACTGCGTTGCATGGCGCCGATTCTGACGCACCGTCAGAACCGGCGCCTGCACTCAGTCGATCGGGGTCGCCGCTGGGTCGAGCTCGGGCTCGTCGTGGGTCACCAAGTGCCGGGCGACGTCGACGGCGTGATGGACCTCCTCGGCCACCCGCGACTCGAGCTGCGTGCGGTCGTGCGGGAGCAGGAACCGGGACACCAGGGCGGCGACGATCACGATGCCGGCGCCGGCGAGGGCGGCGGTGCCGAGGCCGTCCACGAACGCCTGGCGGGCGGCGGCGGCCAGCGCCTCGCCCTGCGCACCACCGATCTGCGCGCCCACGGCGAGACCACCCGTGAGGCCGCTGCCGACCACGGCGCGGGCCTGGTCGGGCAGACCGACGACCGACGAGGCGATCCCGCTGGCGTACTGGGAGGTCACGACGGAGCCCAGGACAGCGACGCCCAGGGCCCCGCCGAGCTCACGGGTGGTGTCGTTCATGGCCGACCCGACGCCGGCCCGACCGAGCGGCACCGACGACATGATGAGCGTGGTCAGCGGCGACATGGTGATGGCCATGCCGAATGCCAGGGGCAGCAGCCCGCAATACACCTGCACCAGCGAGCTGTGGACGCCGATGGTGGAGAAGACCGCCAGGCCGGTGGCGATGAAGCCGAGACCGATCGGGACCACCCGCGACACGCCGTAACGGGCCACGTAGGCGGGGACGCGGGGCGCCACCGTCATCATGATGAACGCGAACGGCAGCTGCAGCAGGCCCGATTCGAGCGGCGAGTAGTCGAGCACGAGCTGGAAGTACTGCGCGATCAGGAAGAACGTGCCGAACATCGCGAAGAAGGTCAGCGTCATGCCGGCCGAGGCGACGCTGAAGCGCCGGTCCCGGAACAGGCGCAGGTCGAGCATCGGATACCGGGCCCGCAGCTCCCGCCGGCCGAAGGCCAACAGGGCGACCACGGCGAGGGCGAAGATGCGCAGGGTCTCGGTCGAGGTCCAGCCGTTGTGCGGGCCCTCGATGATGCCGTAGACGAGCGATCCGAGGCCCACGATCGACAGCAGCGCCCCGGGGATGTCGAGCGGCTGGTTCTCGGGGTCCTTCGACCGGGGCACGAGGATGGCGCCGGCCACGAGGGCGATCGCAATCACCGGCAGGTTGATGAGGAAGACCGATCCCCACCAGAAGTGCTCGAGCAACCATCCCGATGCGATGGGGCCGATGGCGGCTCCGCCGCCCGAGATCCCGGCCCAGATGCCGATGGCCTTGGGCCGCTCGCGAGCGGGGAACACGTTGGTCAGGATCGACAGCGTCGACGGCATGACGAACGCGGCGGCCACGCCCATGACGGCCCGGGCGGCGATCACGGTGCCGGCGGTGGTGGCGAACGAGGCGATCGCCGCACCCACGAGGAACAGCAGCAGACCGGCCTGGAGGGCGCCCTTGCGCCCGTAGCGGTCACCGATGGTTCCGGCGGTGAAGAGCAGCCCGGCGAAGACGAGCGAGTAGGCGTCGACCATCCACTGCAGCGAGCTGGTGGAGGCGTCGAGCTCCCGGGCGAGGGTGGGGATGGCGACGTTGAGGCTGGTGTTGCCGATGATCACGATGATCAGGCTCATGCAGAGCACGGCAAGGATCGACCACCGCCGTTCGAAGACGACGGGATCGATGTCCGGCTCGGCGTGGGGGGCGAGAGCGTCCAAGGAATCCTCCGGTTGAATAACGCTACGTGTTCGTTGCGAAACGATACATCCTTCAACCACCCCGTTCCACCACGAATTCCCACGCATCTCCTTGTGCCATCGGTCACGCCCGGGGCGGAGCCCCCGGCGACGTGCGGTCGATATCGCTACGCTGGTGTCCGATGGGACGCCCCCGCAGCGAAGACGCCAGGCACCGCGTCCTCGACGCCACGGTCGAGGCGCTGCTCGCCGGAGGCATCGAGGGCACCACCATCGAGGACGTCGCCGAGCGGTCCGGTGTGGCCAAGACCACCATCTACCGCCACTTCGGGACCCGGGAATCGCTCCTCGTGGAGGCGGTGCGATCCTGCATCGTCGAGGTCCCCACCCCCGACACCGGCTCGCTCGCCCTCGATCTCGCCGAGCTGTTCGCCCGCTACGACCAGGACGACCACCGCACCATCAACGAGCTGCTCCCGCTGCTCCTCGACGAGCGGCGGCGCGACCCGGCCATGTCCAAGGTGGTCGACGCCGTGCTGGCCGAGCGCCAGCGCCCGCTCCGGACCGTGCTGCAGCTGGCACAGCTCCGCGGCGAGATCGACCCGGACCTCGATCTCGACGTCGCCATTGCCATGCTGATCGGCCCACTCAGCTACCGGCGGATGGTGCAGCACACGGAGATCACCCCGGAGTTCAACGCCACCGTCCTGGCCGGGGCCATCGCCGCCCTGCACTCCACCACGGAGGCGCGCTGAGCGTCGGGCGCGTCAGTGCGTCGCCGGCGCCACCCCGGTGGTTCGGATGATCTCGTCGACCACCTGCCGCAGCGCCACCGCCACCGACGACGGCCCGAGGCGGGAGCAGATGATGGTGGCCAGCCGGTCGTAGTACCAGAGCTGCTCGGCAGGGTCGGAGACCGTGAACCGCTCCCACAGCTCGTCCCCCAACCGGGCGAGGTCGTCCCGGATGGACGTGGCGTTGTGGAGCTTGTCGGCCGCCGCCACCTCGAGCGACCGGATCGACTTGCCCGCCAGCGTGTCGAGGTAGCCGGCCTTGCGCTCGTACCACGGCGCCTTCTCCTCGTGACGGGTGTCGACGAGGCTGTCGGACAGGTCGGCCACGATCGTGGCGACGTCGCCGCCGAAGTGCACGGCGATGTCGTCGAGGCGGTGCTGGCCCCCGTGGTCCTCGGCGGCGTCGTGGAGGTAGGCCGCCGCCACCTGGGCGGCGTCGCCCCCCGCCCGTCGCACGATGCGGGCCACGGGCTCGAGGTGACCCTCGAAGTACGAGAGCCCGGACGCCTTGCGCACGTCGCCGGCATGCACCTCCGCGGCGTAGGCCCGGGCGCGGGACACGACGTCGTTGGCGTCATGCATGGCGACGCAACCGGTCGGGGGGACGGCACACCACGGGACGCGGCGCGTGGTCGGTCAGATCTCGATCCCGACGCCACCCTCGTCGAGCTGGCGCTGCATGAAGGACGCCTCGTAGGCCTCCTCCGGGCTGCGGCGGACCTGCTCGTCGAGGACATGGGCGTCGTCGCCGACGAGGATGCGCCATCGACCCTCCCGGACGCCGTCGAGGATGATGGCGGCGGCCTGCTCGGCGGTGGTGGGGGCGTCGTCGCGGAAGGACTCGGCCCGCTGCTGGAGGAACGACCGCAACTGGTCGTCGGTGAAACCGGAGGCATCGATGCCCCGACGGGAGATCATGGCCCGCATGTCGGCGAAGTCGTCCTCTTCCATGTCCTCCGGGCGGTGGCCGAGGATCTGGGCAGAGTTGATGACGATCGAGGTGCCGATGTGGCCGGGCATCACCACCGAGACGCTCACGTGTGGCGCGTTGAGGCGGAAGTCGTTGACGAGGGCCTCGGTGAAGCCCTTCACGGCGAACTTGGCCGCCGAGTAGGCGGTGTGGGGCATCTGCGGGCCGAGGCTGGCCCAGAACCCGTTGACGCTGCTCACGTTCACGAGGTGACCCTCCTCGGAGGCCACGAGCAGCGGCACGAACGCCCGGCACCCGTTGTACACACCGGTCCAGCACACCCCGAACGTGCGGTCCCAGTCGGCGCGGTCGCCGGCGACGAAGCTGCCGCCCCCACCGATGCCGGCGTTGTTGAAGACCAGGTTGACGTGGTCGGTGTCGTGGGCGGCGAGCACGTGGTCGCGGAAGGCCAGCATCTGCGCCTCGTCCGACACGTCGGCCACGAAGGTCGAGATCGTGGTCCCGGCCGGCGCCTCCTTCTCGGCCAGCGCCTTGGTCTCGGCCAGGTTGGCCTCCGACACGTCACAGGTGGCGACGTGCGCCCCCGCCGCCGCCAACTGGCGGACCAGTTCGCGGCCGATGCCGCTCCCGCCGCCCGTCACCACCGCGATGCGGCCCTCGAACTGCTCCATGTCCTCGTCCTCCGTGTCTTGACCCGACGGTCAGGACAGTAGGTCACCACGCCCACCGTGCCGTCGTCCACCCCGACCGCCCCCAGTACGGTGGCCCCGATGCCCGACGTCGATCCGTCACCGGGATCGACTGGTCGGATCCCGTCGCCCCGCCTCCTCGCGCTGCTCGCCGGCCTGCTCTACCTCCCATTCATCGGGCTCGGTTACGGGACCGACATCGACATCACCAACATCCGGCGCAGCGGACGCAGCATCCTCGACGGCGGTTACCGCTACTCCCGGCCCCCGGGGGCGTTCCCCCACGAGGCCATCACGGGCGTCCTCGACCGTCTCGGCGGGCCCGTCCTGGTGAACCTCGGCTCGGTCGTCATGGCCGTCGTCGCGCTCGTCGCCCTGGCCCACCTGGTGGAGCGTCGTCACGGCGCACGGGCCGGGCGCATCGCCGTCGTGGTGGCTGCCACGCAGCCCTGGTTCTGGGTGGCCGCCACCTCCCTCGGCGACTACCTCTACGCCCTCGCCGCCCTGTTGCTCGGCGTCGTCGCCGCCCAACGTGACCGCCGCGTGCTGGCGGGGATCGCGTTCGGGTTCGCGGTGGGGTTCCGGTCGGCCACCTTCCTGCTCGTGGGCGCGTACCTGCTGGCCGAGCTCACCGGCGGGTCGCTCGACGACGTCGCCGGCGCCGACGTGGACGACGTCCGCCGGCGCCGGTGGCGGTCGGCGGTCCTCACCGGGGCCGTCGCCGCCGTGGTGGCGGTGGCGTGGTTCATCCCCTCCTGGCTGTCGGTCGGACGGACCTCGCAGTTCCTCGAGAACCAACTCCAGGCGGGGAGCTTCCCGGTGATGGTGGCCCGGTGGGGGGTCAAGAACATCGCCTTCTTCGGCGTCTTCCTGATCGTCGTGCTCCTCGTCCGGGCCCCCGTGCTGTGGGCGGCCGTGGCCCGGTTCCGCCAGCTGGTCTTGGTCCGCTTCGCCGTGTTCGCCGCCGTGGCCACCGAGATCGTCTACCTGCGCTTCCCGTGGAAGCCGGTCCACCTGCTCCCCCTGTCGGTGTGCCTCGCCATCCTGCTGGCCGTCAGCGGCCGGACCAGCAACCGGCTCGTGGCCGTGGTGGTCGGGTGCCAGCTGCTGCTCGCCGTGGTGTCGGTGAGCCTGGCCGCACCGGACGTGGTGGACGCCGCCACGACCGGCCGGTTCGACCCCAGCCTCCGGTGGGGTGTGGTGGTCAACGACATCGACTGTCGCCTCGACCCTCCCTACGAGGGTCGGTGGCCACCGCTCGCATCCCCGGGGGCCGACTACGCCGCCGTGCGGGTGTTCGAGTGCCAGGCCCGGTCCTGGCGGGGCGACCCCACCGGCTGACGCCCGCGCTGACGCCGACACGAGTCCGTCGCTCCGACATCGAGATCTCATCGGTGCCGACGTAACGTGATCGCAATGGTCAGGTCCCCCCACCCGGCTCGGCGCGCCCGCGCCGTGTTGGCCACCGCGCTGGTCAGCGGGCTCGCCGCCACTGCGGTTGCCGTGGTGGCGTCGGCCACGGCCGCGGCCGGGCAGGACGCACCCGCCCCGGATCCGACCACGACCACCACCAGTACCACCGCCCCGCCGGTGACCGTGCCGCTCGACGACGGCGACTTCGGCGTCCTGCCCCCCGGCGCCACCGATCCGTCCGCTCCGCCCCCGGCCCCGACCGACCCGGCCGCGCCACCCCCACCGGGCGGCGAACCCACCGGTGGCGAGCTCCCCGTCCCGCCCGAGCTTCCGGTCGTCATCCTCCCCGACCCCACACCGGGGCTCAACGCCGCCCTCGCCGACATCGACGTCACGCGCGCCCGCACCGCCCTCGACGTGGCCGACGCGTTCCGCCGGACCGCCGACTCGGCGGTGCACGACGCGTTCCTGCGCCGAGGCGAAGCCGTCGCCGCCCGGAGAGCCGCCGGCGAGCACCTGCTCGCAGCCCACGCCGTCGTCGAGGGCCTCGCGGTCAACGCCGTCATCTACGGCGACGTGGCCGGCCTCGAACCGATCATCGGGGCGCCCGACCTCGATCGCCTGCGCGACCTTCGCCTCAGCGACGTCGCGGCCGAGAAGGTGCTGGACGACTTTTCCGCCGCCCGGACCGCCTACCGCCGAGCCGTGGCGGCGGAGCTCGACGCCACCTCCGACCTCGCCGGTCGACGCGACGACGCCCGGCGGATCGAGACCGAGTACCTCCACCGCCGCGACGAGCTGTCGGCCAGCATCCAGGCCGCCACCGAGGCCCGACGACAGGTCGGTCCCGCCATCCTCGGCCCGGCGGTGCTCGAGTCCGCCGACCTCGTGGCCTGGTACCGCACCTACTACCCCGCCGATCCGCCCGTGGCCCCGATCGAGTCGATCATCGACACCTACCTGCGCATCGGCGCCGAGGAGGGCGTGGCGGGCGACATCGCCTTCGCCCAGGCCATCCTCGAGACGGCGGGGTTCCGGTCAGGCCACGCCCAGGACTTCAACTTCGCCGGGATCGGCGCCTACGACTCCTGCGCACCGTCGTGCGGCTTCCGCTTCGCCGATCTCGACGACGGCGTGCGCGCCCACATCCAGCTGCTGCGGGCGTACGCCGACCCGCACCTGACGTCGGACCAGCTGGCCGCACCGCCGAACCCCCTCGTCGCACCCGAGTCCGTCGGCGTGCGCGGCTGCTGCCAGCGCTGGACCCAGCTCACCGGCGTGTGGGCGAGCGACCAGAACTACGACCGCAAGGTGCTCGGCATCTACCGGCTGATGGTCGAGACCGCCCGCGCCCGGGATCGTCTCCGGCTGTGACCGCGGGTCCCGGCGAGCGCACCGAGCCCGGCGTGGGCGCCGATCCCGCCGCCGTGGTCGTCGAGGACCTCGTCGTCCGCCACGGCGAGCTGACGGCGGTCGACGGCGTGAGCTTCACCGCCTCCTCGGGGGAGGTCCTGGCCCTGCTCGGGCCCAACGGCGCCGGCAAGACCTCGACCATCGAGGTGCTCGAGGGCTACGGCCGGGCCAGTGGCGGCCGGGTGCGGGTGCTCGGCCACGACCCTCAGACCGAGCACGACCGCATCGTCGGTCGCATCGGCGTGATGCTCCAGGACGGTGGCGTCTACCCCGGTATCCATCCACCGGAGATGCTCCGCCTGCTGGCCGCCATGTACACGAGCCCGCGGGACGTCGACGCGCTGCTCGACCGGGTGGCGCTGCGCGACAAGGATCGGACCACGTGGCGTCAGCTGAGCGGCGGCGAGCAGCAGCGGCTCAGCCTCGCCATGGCACTCGTGGGCCGGCCCGAGGTCGTCTTCCTCGACGAGCCGACCTCGGGTGTCGACGTCCGGGGCCGGCAGGTGATTCGCGAGATCATCCGTGAGCTCGCCGCCGACGGCGTGGCGGTCGTGCTGTGCACGCACGAGCTGGACGAGGCCGAGAAGGTCGCCGACCGGGTGGTCATCGTGGATCGGGGCCGGGTGGTCGGGGCCGGAAGCCTCGCTGAGTTGCGGAGCGCATCCGGTGGCCAGGTCCGCTTCTCGTCCGATCCGGGCATCGACGTGCGCGGTCTCGGCGTCGCCATCGACGCCGACGTCGTCGAGGAGTCCGCGGGCGAGTATGTCGTGGCCTCGGGCGACGACCCACAGCTCCCGGCCCGCATCACCGCCTGGCTGGTCGATCACGGTCACGGCCTGGGCGACCTGCGGGCCGGCCGCCAGCGGTTGGAGGACGTCTTCCTCGCCCTCACCGCCGACGCCTCCGACCGGGCCGCCGGGTCAGGAACCGACCAGGCGCCGACGGCCGGTCGACGATCGGCCGGCCCACGATCGGGGCGCCGGTCGGGGCGCCGGAGCCGACGATGAGCGCGCTCCTGGCCCAGTTCCGCACCGAGTGCACGCTCACGTTGCGGAACAAGGAGTCGCTGCTGCTGACCCTTGGGATCCCCGTCGGGTTGCTCGTGTTCTTCTCGCTCGTCGACGTGCTTCCCATCGACACGGTCGATCCGGTCGAGGTCCTCGCCCCGGGAGTGCTGGCGCTGGCGATCATGTCGATGGCCATGACCGGCCTCGCCATCGCCACCGGCTTCGAGCGCAGCTACGGCGTGCTCAAACGGCTGGGCACCACACCGCTCGGCCGCCCCCGCCTGCTGGCGGCCAAGATCGGTGCCGTCGTCGCCATCGAGGCGGTCCAGGCCGCGGTGCTCGTGCCGGTCGGTCTCGCCCTCGGATGGCGGCCATCGCTGTCGGTCCTGCCGCTCCTGGGTGCCGTCGTCCTCGGGACCACCGCGTTCGCCGGCCTCGGGCTGTGGATGGCCGGCACCCTCCGAGCCGAGATCACCCTCGCCCTCGCCAACGGGCTCTACCTGTTCTTCCTCCTGCTCGGCGGATTCCTCATCCCCCTCGGCGACTTCCCCGCCCCGCTGCGCGCCTTCGCCCGCCTGCTGCCGGGCTCCGCCCTCACCGACCTCGTCACGGCTGGGTTCTCGGGCACCGGCGCCCCCGGCCGGGCGTGGCTCGTGCTGGCCGTCTGGGCCGCCGTCACGCCGGCGATCGCCGCCACCACCTTCCGCTGGGCCCCCGCCCGCTGACCCCTCCCCCCAAACCGTTCTGGCACCACAACGTGCGGAGCGGGACCGGAGAACGTGGGTCCAGAACGGGAACGGCGGCAGTTCTGGCACCACAACCTGCGGTCGGGCTCCGAGAAACGTGGGTCCAGAACGGATCGGGGCGGGGTGGGCGATGGTCAGACGAGGGCGAGGACCTTGGCCACGGTGCGGGCGGCCTCGCCCCCGTCCTCGAGGGCGATGTCGAGAGCGCGGGGGACGTCGAGGTCATCGAGCAGGGCGGTGACCGCCGCCTCGACCGCCGCATCGGAGCCGCCCTGGGTGCCGGCGGCGGACCACAGCTGCTCGAGCTTGGCGGCAGCGCCCGCCAGGTCGTCCTCGACGAAGTCCCAGGTGTCGTGCCAGCGACGGTCGAGCAGGTGCAGGCGGACGGCCTGGGGCGCCCATCGCTGCAGGAGATCCATGACGAACACCAGGTTGCCGGTGGACTTGGCCACCTTCTCGCCGCCCTTCGTGACGGTGCCGACGTGCATCCACGACCGGACGAACGGCGTCACCCCCGTGGCGGCCTCGACGATGGCGTCCTCGTAGGCATGGTGCGGATAGGCGAGGTCGGCGCCACCGGCGTGGACATCGATCGCCAGCCCCAGCAGCGACGTGGCCATGGCCGCGCACCCGGCGTGCCAGCCGGGACGGCCCCGACCCCACGGTGACTCCCACGCCGGCTCGCCCGGCGCCGACGCCTGCCAGACGGCGGCATCGAAGGGATCATCCTTCGC
Organism: uncultured Acidimicrobiaceae bacterium; assembly: GCA_963811245.1. Classification (GTDB taxonomy): domain Bacteria; phylum Actinomycetota; class Acidimicrobiia; order Acidimicrobiales; family Salinilacustritrichaceae; genus Salinilacustrithrix. Next base: position 187,219 of record CAWEQL010000007.1, on the reverse strand, counting down.
CGGATCGCCGGCCCGACCGCCCCGCTCGTCGTACACCGCCAGCGCGTCGTCTCGCGACAGGCCCGACGATGATGCGAGGTCGCCGGCCCGGAAGAAGATCGAGCCGTCACGCTCGTAGGCCAGCCCCCGATCGAGCAGGGCCCGGGCCAGGAAGACCACGTCGGTGACGTAGTCGCGGGCGGCGGGCTCGACGCCGGGACGCTGGACCCGGAGCTTGCGCATGTCGTCCTCGAACTGGAACGTCTGCTGGGTGGACAGGGCCTGCCAGGACGTGTGACGTGCCGTGGCCTCGCGGAGCAGCTCGTCGTCGACGTCGGTGATGTTCCGGACGACGAGCGGTTGGATGCCGACGTGCTCGAGCACCCGCGCCAGGGCGTCGACCCACACGAACGTGGCGGCGTGGCCGATGTGGGTGGTGTCGTACGGGGTGATGCCGCACACGTAGATCCGGGCCCGATGCAGCATCGGGAGGTCGGACGGGGGCAGCGTGGAGGAGCCGAGGCGCAGGAGCACGGCGCCAGGGTACGGGCAACCGTCGGTCGGCGGGCCAGGATCGACACCGGCATCCCTCGTACGGGTGCCCTTGCGATGGCACCATCGAGGAGGTGGAGTCTGCCTCCCACGACCGGTCGGGTCGTCGCGACCCAGGCGATCACACCGCCGAGGGGCTCAGCTCGGTCATGCGTGATGCGCTCGACGAGTGCCGCATCCTCATCCGCCAAGCCGAGGAGTCCGCCGAGGGCATCCGGCACCGCGCCGAGTTGGATGCCGCCCGCATCCGCAACGACGCCACCACCGAGGCCGACCGCCGCATCCAAGAGGCCGGCGACTCGGTGGAGTCGTTCCTGCAACGAGCAGCCCAGCGGGCCGAGGCCATCCTCGACGAGGCGGCGGCGCAGGTGCAGGCCGCCGAGGAGCGGCTCGCCGAACTGGGGCGACGGGCGGGCGAGGCCTCGGACCGGGCCGCGCACGTCGAGGAGGAGGCCGAGGCCGCCGCCACGGAACGCATGGCGCAGGCCGAACGCGACAGCGTGGCGCTCCTCCGGGAAGCCTGGGAATCGTCGGTGGCCCTCCAACAGGATCTGCTCGACGAGGGAACGGCCGAGGTGGCGGCCGTCATGGAGCGGGCCGAGGCCGACGCCTCCCGGCTCCGGGCCCAGGCCGAGGTGCTGTTCGCGGAGGCGTCCCGCGTGCGGGTCGAGGCCGAGCACGTCCGGAGCGACGCCCTGCGACACGCCGACGCGATCCGGCTGGCCGCGCTGGCCGCGACCCCCGTCGAAACGTCGCCGCCTCCCGACGACGTCACCACCGGGGCGCCGCCGTTGCCGAAGGCCGCCGAGCAGGACGAGCTGCCGCCGGCCGGGGAGTCGCCGTCGCAGCTCGAAGCGGTCCGACCCGATCCAGCCCCGACGGAACCCGGTCCTGCGGCCGAGGAACCTCGCCATGGCCCGCGCGCTGCGCCGGCTCCCGATGTCGCCCCACCCGACATCGCCCCACCCGAAGCACCGGCCCCTGCGCCGGTCAACGGTGTCGCACCACCGACCCCGTACCGGGCATGGCCGCGCCGACTGTGGCGCTGGGCTGCTGCTCGTCGTGTGCCTGGCCGTCGTGGCGGCGAGCGCGATCGTCGTCACCAGCATCGTGTTCGGCATCGTGATCGCCGGTCCGTGGATGGCGCCGGGCCGGTTCTGAGCCGGTGCTGGCCCACAACATCGGCACCCAGTCGGAGGGGTCCCTCCACGCCGCCCTGAAGCTCCACGTCAGCCAGCCGGGCGACCGCTTCGAGGTCCCCCTGGACGGCTTCGTGGTCGACGTCCTGCGGGGCGACACCGCCATCGAGATCCAGACCGGCGGCTTCGCCAGCATGGGCCGCAAGCTCGATCACCTGCTCGGCGACTACCACGTCCACATCGTGCATCCCATCGCCGTGGGGTCGTGGATCCACCGTCGTGAGCTCCCGACCAGGAAGTCACCGAAGCGGGGGCAGCTGCACGACATCTTCTCGGAGCTGGTCTCGGTGCCGACCGTCCTCGATCATCCCAACCTGACGATCGAGGTGCTGCTCGTCGACGTCGACGTGGTCAAGGTGGCCGATCCGACGTTGCGGCGCCGGCGGGGCGGCTGGCGCACGGTCGACCGTCGGCTGCGCACGATCCACGGCGCCCACGGCCTGCGCACCCCCGCGGACCTGGCCGACCTGCTCCCCGACGGGCTGCCGACGCCGTGGACCACCAAGGACGTGGCTGCGCTCGCCGCGATACCGCGGCGAACCGCGCAACAGATGGCGTACGTGCTCAAGGCCAACGCGCTGGTGACGGAGATCCGACGGGACCGGGCTGGCGCCCACTACGAATCGGCGCGCTGACCGATCGGCCGCGGCCGCGAGCCGATCAGCGACCGGTCACGGCGGCGGCGGTTCGGCCGGCGCGGGGACGTGGGTCTCGAACGCCCGGGACACCTGGTCGAACGTGAGGGTCTCGGCCGCCTCCACCGACACCACGTGACCGTCGGCGTCGACGACGACCCGGCGGGCATGGGTGCCGCGGTCCTGCGAGGCCGTCCAGCGGAAGAAGATCACGACGATGATCACCCAGAGGAAGACCCCGCCCCCGAGCTTCATGAGCAGACCGGCGGCCTGCTGGTCGGAGGTCACCGAGACCCCCCACAGCCGTGCCGGCTTGTCGTAGGAGCTGTACAAGGCGCCGTCGGCCAACGCCAGCCAGGAGGCGGGCACCGTCGGCACGATCGAGGTCAGGAACAGGTGGATGCACTGCGCTGGCGGACGGATGCGGTACTCGGGCAGGGGGGACACGACCGGCATCCACACCGCCAGCGCGGTGGTGACGACAAGGAAGTGGAGCGCGAAGTGGAACGGGCCGTTCTCGACCGAGAGGTTGACGATGACCGACCAGTGGATACCGAGCTGGATGGCGTTGAAGACCAGGGCGGCGGGGATGGGCCGGGCCAGTCTGAGGAAGGCCCGTCCGATCCGGCCGTCGCCGATGACGATGCGCGCCAGCCATTCGGGCGTGGCCAGCAGCATCATCGGCGGGAACACGAAGGTCAGCAACATGTGCTGGACCATGTGGACCGAGTACAGGTAGTCCTCGCCGATGTCGTGCATCGGCCAGTCGGCCGCCACCCACAGCACCAGGATGCCGAAGAAGAACCACCGCTTCTGCGCCTTCGTGACCACGGGCTGGCCGGCCGGCACCAGGCGGGGTCCGAGCTCTCGCAGGGCGTACCGGTAGAGCACCACGAGACCGACGACGAGGATCCACACCTCGGGGTGGGGTCGCCAGCGCCAGAAGTCTTCGGCGGCGAGGAGCACGGCCCGAGCCTAGGACCGGCCCCGGTGGCAACCCCAGTCGCCAGCTGCAAGGATGCCTCGATGGCACCGATCTCGCGGGTCCACGGCCGGGGCAGGAGCGCACCATGACCGTCGTCGGCACCGTGACCAGCATCCATCGCTTCCCGGTGAAGTCGATGCAGGGCGAGCAGCTCGACGAGGTCGCGGTCGACGCCAACGGGATCGTGGGCGACCGCACGTGGGCCCTTCGGGACCGGGAGACCGGCAAGCTGGTGAGCGCCAAGCGACCCCGGCTGTGGCGCGCCGTGCTGGACTGCACCGCCACGACGACGGCCGACGGCGAGGTCGAGGTGACCTTGCCGTCCGGAGAGCGCTTCCTGGTCGACGACCCCGCACTCCCGGTGTCCCTGTCGGCGCTGCTCGGCCGTGACGTCGGCCTGGAGGCCTCGACCCACGCGCAGCAGGGCGTCTACGAATCCGACTGGCCCGAGATCGATGGCCTCACCCTGGCCGGTGAGCTCGAGTTCCCGACCAACCTGATGGGAGACGGAACCAGCTTCGTCGACCTCGGCATCCTGCACGTCCTGACCACGGCGTCCACCACATCCCTCCAGGCCGCGGCGCCCGATGCGGAGATCGACATCCGGCGCTTCCGGCCCAGCATGGTCATCGACACGCCGTCGTCGACCGGCTACCCGGAGAACGAGTGGGACGGACGGGCGATCACGGTCGGCGAGGTCACGTTGACGGGCGGCACGCCCACGCCCCGCTGCGTGATGACCACCGTCGCCCAGCCCGAGCTCTCACGGGAGCCGGCCGTCCTGCAGGCCATCGCGGCCGAGAACCGGCTGACGAACGAGCTCGGCACGTTCGCCTGCCTCGGCGCCTACGCCAGCGTGGCCCAGCCCGGCACGATCCGCGTCGGCGACGAGGTGACGGTGTCCGGAGGCCCGGGGTCCTGACGGTCGGCCGATCCCGGCCGACGTCGGTCAGGGGAGGACGGCGAGGCCCTGCTCATAGCCGCCGGTCCAGAAGTGCAGCGTGGTGAGCACGACGAGGTAGACGCCGACGGCCAACACCAGGCCGCTCACGAACACGTTGCGGAAGATCTTGTTGTCGAACTTCAGGTGCATGAAGTAGCTGATGATGGTGATGAACTTCGCCACCATCATCACCAGGAGCCCACCGATCAGCAGCGGCGCCGCGTCGCTCTCGTAGGGCGTCTCGGAGATGAAGTAGGTGGACACCTCGAGGGCGGTGAGCACGCCGAGGATGGCGCCCACCTTCCAGTAGGTGCCGTCGGACGGGTGGTGCTCGTGGAGCACCTCGTCGGTGGCCGCCTCGTAGCTCGAGTCCGGGCCGGAATGGGTGACGGTCATCAGGACACGCTCCTTGGCGGCATCACGGGATCAGGTAGACGATCGTGAAGATCAGGACCCACACGATGTCGACGAAGTGCCAGTACAGCCCGACGATCTCGACGGTCTCGGCCCGTTCCTCGTCGAGACGGCCGGTCAGCGACATGACGAACAGCGACATCAGCATGACGATGCCGACGCTGACGTGGACGCCGTGGAAGCCGGTGAGGCTGTAGAAGGCGGACGAGAACAGGTTCGTGGTGTAGCCGAGGCCCTCGCGGTAGAAGCTGGTGAACTCGTACACCTGGCCGGCGATGAAGGTGCCGCCCAGCAGGGAGGTGACGAGCAGCCACAGCCGGAGCTTCTGCTGGTCGCCGCGGCTGATGGACGACACGGCGAAGACCATCGACACCGATGACATGAGCAGCACGAAGCTCGACACCGACGTGAACGGGATGTCGAACACGTCGGTCGGGCCCATGCCGGTGCCCCGGTGGCGGAGCAGCAGGTAGGTGGAGATCAGGGCGCCGAACAACAGGCAGTCGGAGCCGAGGAAGAGCCACATCCCCAACTTCTCGTTGGTGATGCCGGTGGCGTTGTTGGAGCCGAGGCCCCACGTCTCGAGGTCGACCCCGTCGAGGTGGTCGGGGGCGGGGCCGATGGCCTCGCCGTCGGGCGTGGTGGCCGATGGGGTGGCGACGATGTCAGTCAACGAGTGTGGCCTCCTTGTCGGGATCACCCGCATCGCTGAGGTGATCGCCGCCGGGTCCGTCGGTGTGGGTGTCCGGCCCGTGGTCGGGGCCGTGGCCGTGGGCCTCGGGATCGTCCGACGGCTCCATGGCCAAGCCGTACAGCGCCCCCAGCAGGAGGACACCGCCGGCGAAGGCGAAGCCGAGGTTGAAGATGAGGCCGTAGCCGATCAACGGGAATGCGGCGCAGATCAGGATGGGCCAGTACGACGGCGACGGGAGGTGCACGTCGCGGCGGGTACCGGTCTGGGCGACGGCCTCGGACGAGGCGATCTGGACCAGACGATGGTCGTCGGTCTCGCCGTACTTGCGGTACCAGAACTCGTCGCGGTGGGTGACCACAGGGACGTGGTCGAAGTTGTGCTCTGGTGTCGGCGATGCCGTCATCCACTCGAGGGAGCGGGCGTCCCACGGATCCGGACCGGGGCTGACCCAGCCGGGCTTCTTGGTGTCCCGCCGCGACACGAGGATGTTCCAGGCGAAGATCAGGAAGGACAGGGCGATGAGGAACGCACCGACGGTGGACACGGCGTTCCAGAAGTTGAAGCCGTAGCCGTCGAAGTACGTGTGGGTCCGGCGGGGCATGCCCTGCAGGCCGAGGATGTGCATCGGGCCGAAGGTCAGGTTGAAGCCGATGAGCATGACCCAGAAGTGCGCCTTGCCCAGCCCCTCACGGAGCATGTGGCCGAAGGCTTTGGGCCACCAGTAGTAGAAGCCGCCGACGAAGCCGAACAGCGCACCGCCGAAGAGCACGTAGTGGAAGTGGGCCACGATGTAGTACGTGTCGGTCTGCTGGGTGTCGGCCGGGGCCACGGCGTGCGACACGCCCGACAGGCCACCGATGGTGAACATGGTGACCAGGCCGATCGAGAACAGCATCGGCGTCGTGAAGCTGAGCTTGCCGCCCCACATGGTGGCCATCCAGTTGAGGATCTTCACACCGGTCGGCACCGCGATGAACATCGTCGAGACGGCGAACGCCGCCACCGAGATCGGCCCGAGACCGGAGGCGAACATGTGGTGGGCCCACACGCCCCAGCCCATGAAGCCGATGGCCGCACCCGAGAAGACGACGAACTCGTAGCCGAAGATCGGCTTGCGGGAGAAGACCGGGATCGTCTCCGAGACGATCCCGAAGGCCGGCAGGATCATGATGTAGACCTCCGGGTGCCCGAAGATCCAGAACAGGTGCTCCCACAGCAGCGGGTCGGCACCGGCCGACACGTTGAAGAAGTTGGCTCCGAAGATTCGATCGAAGGTGAGCAGGAACAGCGCCACCGAGATCACCGGCATGGCGAACAGCAGCAGGAACTGCGTCACCAGCGACATCCAGGTGAAGACCGGCATCTTCATCAACGTCATGCCCGGCGCCCGCATGTTGATCACGGTGGTGATCAGGTTGATGGCACCGACGAGCGAGGCGATGCCCGTGATCTGCAGGCCGATGGCGTAGAAGTCCATGCCGTGGCTCGGGCTGAAGATGACCGAGGTGTTGGGGGCGTAGGCGAACCAGCCGCCGTCGGCGCCGCCGCCGAGGAACCACGACGAGTTGAAGAACAGCCCGCCGAAGAGGAACGTCCAGAACGAGAAGGCGTTGAGTCGGGGGAAGGCGACGTCTCGGGCGCCGATCTGCAACGGCAACAGGTAGTTCATGAACGCGGCGCCGATGGGCATGACGACCAGGAAGACCATCGTGACGCCGTGCATGGTGAAGACCTGGTTGTACAGGTCGGCCGAGATGATCTCCTGGTCCGGCGCCGCCAGCTGCGTGCGGATGATCAACGCCTCGACGCCGCCGATCAGGAAGAAGAACAGCGCGGCCGCGCCGTACATGATGCCGATCCGCTTGTGGTCGACGGTGAAGAGCCAGCTGCGCCAGCCGGTGCTCCCCGCCGGACGCTTGAACACGCCGAGCGCGTCCTCCGGCGAGCTCGTGGCATCACCCGAGGTGAGGGCGAGGGTGCCCGTCTCCGAGGATGGATGTTCGACGATTGCCATGGATCTGTTGCTCCTCAGTCCAGGGTGGTGAGGTAGGCGACGAGGTTGTCGATGTCGGCCTCGGAGAGGCCGAGGTTCGGCATGCCCCGGTTCTGGGTCGGCTTCAAGGGCTTCTCAGCCGGCGGGTTCCGCAGCCACGCCTCGAGCTGGTTGCGTTCGAGCTGGCCACCGATCTCGTCGGTCTCGATCTTGTCATCACCGTTCTGGTCGGCCCAGAGGTGGAAGATGCCACCGGCATAGATGCCCCGCGAGGCGAAGTGGGTCAGGTTGGGGGCCATGCCGGACACCTGCGCCGCGCCGTTGTAGGTGTCGGTGTTGACCCCGTCGACGAGGTGACAGGTGGTGCACTGGGCGGCGAAGATCTTCTCGCCCTCGGCGGCCGCGCCGGTGAGCTGGCTCGGATCGGCGTCCTTGAGCTGGTTCTGCACCCAGGCGTCGTACTCGTCCTGCGGCAGGGCTCGGACGCTCATGCGCATGTAGGCGTGGGACAGGCCGCAGTACTCGGTGCACTGCCCGATGTAGGTGCCGGGCTGGTCGGCCTCCAGGGTGAGGTGGTGGGTCCGCCCGGGCACCGCGTCCTTCTTCCCGTTCAGCGCCGGGATCCAATAGCTGTGGATGACATCGCGGCTGGTGATGTCGAGGTACACCGGCGTGTTCACCGGGATGACCATCTCGCTGGCCGTCTCGATGTCGGTCTTGTACTCCTCGGGATGCTCGATGCCCGTGGCGACGACGTCGTTGTCGGGGTAGATGCCGTTGCCGTTGAGGTCGTAGTCGTAGCTCCACCACCACTGCTGGCCGACCACGCGGACCTGGATCCCGTCAGCGGGCTTCTCGGCCAGGTCGAGGACGGTGCCGACCGTGGGGATCGCCAGGCCGACGAGGATCAGCGCGGGAAGGGCGGTCCAGCCGATCTCGGCCCGGGTGTTGCCGTGCAGCTGGTTCGGCATCACGGTGCCGTCGTCGTCCTTGCGCTTGCGGAACTTCCAGGCCACGAAGAGGACGCCGACCTCGACGAGCACGAAGACGACAGCGGCGATCAGGAAGGTGATGTTCTGGAGGTTGTCGATCTTGCGGGCGGCGGGGCCCTGCGGATCGAGCGCGCTCTGTGGCGCGTGGCCGGCACAGGCGGACAGCGCGAGGCCAGCGGTGGCGACGAGGCCGATCAGGCGGCCGCGCGGGCTGCCGCCGAGTCGCTTCAGGCGGGTCATCACAGGTTCTCCTCGATGCCGGCAGCGGCGGCTTCGGTGGCTGGTGCGGTGGCGCCGCCGGTGGTGGCCCCACCGATCACGGCGCTGGAGTGCTCGCCCGACGGAGCGCCCTCGTGCTCTTCGAAGCTGCGCTCGCCGTTCACGGCGGCGAGGATGCCGAGCCCGATGGTGACGACGGCGGCGACGACGAGCACACCGGCGATCAGGTCGGTGCGCACCTTCGGCCGGCTGCCGAAGATGGCGCCGCCCCCGAAGATCACCGCGGCCACGGCGAGCGCGGCCCAGACGGCGTTCTCCGAGCTCAACGAGAGGAAGACACGCGAGTAGCCCACGATGAGCACGGCGACGATGGCGGCGCCGGCCACCGGGATCTCGAGCGGCAGCATGATGCGGTTGCGGATCTCGCGGTTGACGGCCGGGTCGCCGGTGGCCCGTTCGGCCCAGGCCTGCACGGTCCATTCGACGGCGACCGCCCCGAGCACGATGAGCCCGGCGACGAAGAACACGTTGTTCAGCACCACACCGACCACCACCAGCGCCACACCGAAGGCGCCGATGAGCGGCCAGTACGACGACGACGGCACCGACGGCACCGGTGGCGCCTCGGCACCGAGCAGGGCACCAGCCGCGGCCGGGTCGGCGTCGCGGAAGGCCGTGAGGGCGAAGCCGAGGAACGCCGCGAGCAGACCCCCGCCGATGAGCAGCGTGTAGCCGACCAGGTCGCCGACACCGCCCTTGTAGCCCAGGCTGATGGGGCCGACGTTGTTGCCGCCCGTCGAGTAGCCGTAGGCGACGGCGGCGACGAGGATCGTGGCGGCGAGGCCGTAGAAGAACTTGGAACCGGTGGTGATCATCGGCGGATCCTCACTTCACGACCAGGAGGGCGTACCAGAGCACGGCGTACACGGCGACCGTGGCGTACCAGTACAGAGCGGCGGCGGACAGACCCTCGGCGTCGCGCCCGGTGAACTGACCACCGAGGCTCCGGATCGTCATGAGGGTCAAGAAGATGAGCCCGGCGGCGACCATGGCGATGTGCAGGCCGAGCAGGGTGAACAGCAGCACCGCCTGCGTGGTGGCGTCGCCGTTCAGCGGCAGGCCCCACTGGGTCCAGAGGAAGCCGATCAGCGTCACGTGGGCGAGGCCGAACACGAACACCGTCAGCCCGAGGGCGGTGTAGGTGTGCATGCGATCGCGATGCGAGGCGGCGTGCACCGCCCACTGCACGGTCACGAGCGACATGACGAGCGTGACGAGGCCCATGTTCCCCGGCGACAGCGGGATGGTGGCGCCGGTGGGCAACCAGGTGTCGTTGTCGGCGAGGTACTGCGCCCGCACGGACAGGTACACGGCGAGCAACCCGACGAACACGGCGACCGAGGCGGCGGCAGCGAACGCCGTGCCCACCAGGATGACCCGGGGCCGGCGCGGGGGCGCCGACGGGACGTCGCGTAGGTGCAGCGGTGCCCGCTGCGGGGTGGCGGGGACAGCGGTGGCGGTGCCGGCCATCAGGAATCAGCCTCCACGGCGGCGTGACGGGCGTCGTAGAGCGGCGCCTCGGACAGGACGGTGGGGATCTCGGTGAAGTTGCCGGGTGGCGGCGGCGAGGTGGTGGCCCACTCGAGCGTGTGGCCGTCCCACGGATCGTCGGCGGCGTCGGGACGTCCCATGCCGGTGCGGACGATGAGGCCCACGACCCCGAGGGCCACGAGGAGGAGGATGGCCCCGCCGATGGCGCTGACGACGTTGAGCGCTTCGATGGACCCGACGTCGCCCGAGGACGGGCCGCCGAGCCGGGCGGTCTGGTCGAGGAAGCCACTGATCAGGTCGGGCAGGGCGAGCACGATGGCCCCGAGCAGACCACCGACGGCGAGGGCGATGGAGGCGCCCTCCGGGAAGGTCCGACCCCAGATCTTCGGCGCCCAGTGCACCACGCCGCCGAACAGGCCGAGCATGGCGGCGACGAGGACGTAGTGGGTCTGCGCCGTGGTGGCGGTGGTGGTCAGCAGGTCGAGCGGGTTGATGGAGACGAGGGCGCCGTTCGCTGCGCCGGCGAGCAGCATCAGCAGGGCCCCTGCCGACCACAGCAGCGGGCTGGTGGGCCGCACCGATCCGCGGCGGGCAGTGTCGGCGAGGAGGCCGGCGAAGGCGAGCAGGGGCAGCAGGACCAGGAAGGCGAACCCGACGTAGGGGACCGTGTTGTCGTACCGCAGCGGCAGGGAGGCGCTCTCGCCGGGCGTGAACCCGGGCATGGCCCAGACGCCGAAGGAGAGGACACCGAAGGCGCCGATGCAGCCCATGGCGACCCGGTGCAGCGTGATGCGGGTCCGGGCGGCGACCGGCACGATGTCGCCGATGATGCCGAGCACCGGGATGGCGAACACGTAGAGGGCCGGCTGGCCCCACACCCACGCCATGCGCAGGTAGAGCTGGTCGGCGCTGCCGACGAAGGTGGGTCCGTAGCGCACGTCGACGTAGGCGAGCAGCAGCACGGCGGCGAGGACGGGGAAGGTGAGGACCCACAGCGACGTGGCGACGATGTTGGCCCAGGTGAACAGCGGGGCCCGGTGCAGGCCCATGCCGGGCGCCCGCAACGCCAGTCCGGTGGTGGCGACGCAGATGGCCGCCAGCGTCAGGGAGATGAGCACGGCGATCATGCCGGCGATGAACAGCGCCACGGCGTCGGGGTCGCCGCCGCCCGGCCCGCCGTCGGCGAGGAAGGCGGCCATGACGATCACGCCGGAGGCGAGGAAGCTCCAGTAGGCCGCGGCGGCGGCCCGGGGGAAGGCGATGGCGGGTGCGCCGACCTGCAGGGGCACCACGTAGGTGGCCAGGCCGAGCAGGAGCGGGACGAGGAACAAGAAGGTGCCGGACACGGCGTGCAGGCTGAAGACCTGCCCGACGGTGTCGGAGTCGAGGACGCCCAGGCCGCTGGTGTCGATGCGCTCGATGCTGAGGAGGCCGCCGGCCACGCCGGAGACGAGCAAGAACAGCAGGGACGTGGCGATCCACAGCCGCCCGATGGTCTTGTGGTCGCCGGTGCCGATCAGCGCGGCGAAGCCGCGGGCGGGCCGGGGAGGAGCGAGTGCGGTGGCGGGGCCTGGCGGCGTGGCGGTTCCGCTCTGCGTGCCGGGCGCATCAGTGTCAGTGACGGTCATCGAAGCTGCTGTCTCCTCCGGCCGGAACGACGCGGCGGTGCATCGTCGCCCTGGCTGGCCAGGTCTCCTGTGGACGCTCGGACATTACTCATCGCCCACGTACCGGTCAGAAACGGGCCGACGGCGGGCACCGTGGCCGAGGTTGGAGGCCTGCGGGATGGTGGTTCGCGGCACGGGCCGACCTCAGATGCCGCTTCGCACGAGCTGGTCGACGGCCATCGCCCCGAACAGGAGCGTGACGTAGGTGATCGACCATCCGAAGACCCGCATCGCCCGGGCGGGGCTGGGGTCGAAGAGCAGGCGCACGGTCTGGACGGTGAACACCCCGCCCAGGGCGAGGGCGGCGACCACGTAGGTGATGCCCATGTCCGCCACCGGCGCGAACACGAGGGTGAGGGCCCACAGGATCACCGTGTAGACGATGATCCGGATGCAGGTGGTGCGGTAGTCGGCGACGACGGGCAGCATCGGCACGTCGGCGGCGGCGTAGTCGTCCTTGTACTTGATGGCGAGCGCCCAGAAGTGCGGTGGCGTCCAATAGAAGATCACCGCGAACAACACGATCGGGGCCCACCCGAGGGAGTTCGTGACGCTGGACCAGCCGATCAGCACCGGGACGGCACCGGCGGCACCGCCGATGACGATGTTGTGGGTGGACGTGCGCTTCAGCCACAGCGTGTAGACGAAGACGTAGAACAGGCACGCCGACACGGCCAGGACAGCCGACAGCAGGTTGACGGTGGCCCAGAGGAAGACGAACGCGACGATCTCGAGGCCGACGGCGAAGACCAGTGCGTTGCGGGGCTCGATGGTGCCTGCGGCCAGCGGACGGTTCTGGGTCCGCTTCATGACCTTGTCGATGTCGCGGTCCACGTACATGTTGATGGCGTTCGCGCCGCCGGCCGCGCCGGTGCCGCCGAGGACGGTGGCGACCATCAGCCAGATCGACGGGAGGCCCCTCGCCGCCACGATCTGGGTGGGGACGGTGGTCACCAGCAGCAGCTCGATGATCCGGGGCTTCGTGAGGGCCACGTAGGCGCCCGCCTGCGCGAGCAGCCTGCGTCGGCGGGAGGGGGTGGCAGCCACGAGCATGACGGGGGCGAGACTATGCCCCGCCCGGCTGACGGGACCAAGCGCCCCCGGACCCGGCCGGCCCTGCGCTGCACTCTGGCCCCTGCTGGCTTCTCCGGCTCACGGCGGGCCACGCTGGAGGGGTGCGGCGCTTCCGGCTCAGCTCCCATGCCTACCGACGCATCACGCTGGTCGCCCTCGTGGCATTGGGGATCATCGTGGTCACGGGCGCCGCGGTGCGGCTCACCGGCTCGGGCCTGGGGTGCTCCACCTGGCCGCGCTGCGAACACGACAGCTTCGTCCCGAAGGGGGAGACCGGGAACCACGGGATGATCGAGTTCGTGAACCGGCTGTTCACGGGCGTCGTCTCGGTGGCGGTGATCCTGGCCGTGCTCGGTTCCCTGGTGCGCACGCCCCGCCGGCGAGACCTGACGTGGTGGTCGCTGTCGCTGGTGGCCGGGGTCATCGGCCAGATCGTGCTCGGCGGCCTCACCGTCCTGTTCGACCTCGCTCCGCCGTTCGTCATGGGCCACTTCCTCGTGTCGGCGGTGCTCGTGGGCTGTGCCGTCGTGCTCCACCACCGGGCCGGCGAACCCGATGCCGGGGTGCGGCGGCCGACCGCCACCCCGGAGATCCGCCTGCTGGCCAAGGCCCTCGTCGTCGCCGCCGGTGTCGTGCTCGTGACCGGCACCGCCGTGACCGGTTCGGGCCCGCACGGCGGCAGCGCCGACGTCCGCCGGCTCGACTTCTTCCTCCCCGACATCGCCCGGGTGCACTCGGGAGCGGTGTGGCTGCTGCTCGCCGGCACGGTGTGGGCGCTGTACCTCTCCCGCCGGGGCGGTGCATCGCCGGTGGTCGAGCGCGCCCTGCGCACGCTGGTGTTCGTCGAGGTCGCGCAGGGCGCGGTCGGCTACACCCAGTACTTCACGGGGGTCCCGGAGTGGCTGGTCGCCATCCACGTGCTCGGCGCCACGCTGGTGTGGATCGCCACGCTCACGGTCCTGCTCCGCACCACCGTGATGGAGGCGCTCCGGCCGGCGCCGGTCCCGGCCACCGCGGTCGCCACCGGGGTGTGAGCGGTGTCCCTCCGCGCCTCCAACCCGGCGTCGCCGACACCGGTCCTCGATCCCGACGTCCACGACCAGCCCGAGACCGACACGCCGTGGATCGTCATCGTCTGGAACGACCCCATCAACCTGATGTCGTATGTGAGCTTCGTGTTCCAGAAGCTGTTCGGCTACTCACGGGCGAAGGCCGACGAACTCATGCTCGACGTCCACGAAAAGGGCCGGGCCGTCGTGTCGAACGGCACCCGGGAGAAGGCCGAGCTCGACGTCTTCCGGCTCCACGAGCACGGGCTGTGGGCCACGATGGAGCAGCAGTAGATGGGCATCTTCTCGCGTCGCATCAAGCGCGTCGGCGCCGACCGGTACCGGGTGACGCTGCCCGCGCCCGAGCGCGAGCTGCTGGCCGGCCTCGTCCCTCAGCTGCGCGACCTGCTCACCACCGGCTCCGCCGACGGCGACCCGTCGCTGACCCGGCTGTTCCCCACCGCCTACGCCAACGATCCCGAGCTCGATGCCGGGTACCAGGCGCTGGTCCGCGACGAACTCCTCGAGAAGCGGTACGCCTCACTCGACGTGTTGGAATCGACGCTCGCCACCACCGACCGGGGCGGCGAGCTGAACGGCGATCAGCTGAACGCGTGGATGCGGGCGGTCAACGACCTGCGCCTGGTCCTCGGGACGCGACTCGACGTCTCCGAGGACGATCTGGAGGCCGTCGACCCGGCCGATCCCGACGCCCCGGCCTGGGCCGTGTACCAGTACCTGGCCATGCTCCTGTCCTTCATCGTCGACGCCCTGGCCGAGGACCTGCCCGAAGGCGACGACTCCTCTGCACCCGACTGACCCCCCACCACCCCCGGGTTCTGGCACCACAACGCTCGGAACGGGCACGGACATCGTGGCGCCAGAACGGATCTGGCGAGGTCGCTCGTAGGCTCCCGGCGATGAACGTCGTCCCCGCCGATCGGTCCGAACCGATCGCCGTCGCCGACGACGTGTCGCTCCGCGCTCGCCACTGGAACGGTGGCGATGCCACCCCGTTCGTCCTGGTCCACGGTCTCGCCTCCAACGCCCGGCTCTGGGACGGTGTGGCGTCGGAGCTCGCCGCCGCCGGCCACCCCGTGGTCGCCATCGACCAGCGAGGGCACGGTCGATCCTCGAAGCCCGACCACGGCTACGACATGACCACCATCACCGACGACCTCGCCGCCGTGATCTCGGCCGTCGGCTTCGACCGGCCGGTCCTGGCCGGCCAGTCCTGGGGCGGCAACGTCGTCGTCGAGTTCGCGGCCCGGTTCCCCGGCCGGGCCTCGGCCGTCGCCGGGATCGACGGTGGCGCCATCGAACTCGCCGATCGGTTCCCCGACTGGGACGCGTGCGCCGCCGCGCTCCGTCCCCCGCCCCTGGTCGGCACGCCCCTCGCCGACATCGAGGCGATGCTGCGTCGCTCGCACCCCGACTGGCCCGAGGTGGGCATCCAGGGGACGCTGGCCTGCTTCGAGGTCCGCGACGACGGCACCGTCGCCCCGTGGCTCACGCTCGAGCACCACCTCGCCGTGCTCCGCGGGCTGTGGGAGCACCGCCCCCGCCACCGGTTCCCGCTCGTCGAGGACCCGGTCCTGCTCGTCCTCGCCGGCCAGCCCGACCCCGA
Source organism: uncultured Acidimicrobiaceae bacterium (assembly GCA_963811245.1). Taxonomy (GTDB): domain Bacteria; phylum Actinomycetota; class Acidimicrobiia; order Acidimicrobiales; family Salinilacustritrichaceae; genus Salinilacustrithrix. The sequence continues at coordinate 171,646 of CAWEQL010000007.1, read as the reverse complement.
CCGGGAAGCGGCGGTCGCCGCCCTCCCCGATGTCCGGGTCGAGTGGATGGCCGGCGACCACGACCTCCACGCCCAGCACCCCGTCCGGATCGCCGAACTGCTCCGTACCCTGGCCTGATGCGGCGTCTCCTCACGATCATGGGATCCGGCGAGACCGCCCCGACCATGATCAAGACCCATCGCAGGGTCATGGAGGCGGTGGGGGCCACGACGCCGGGCGACGCCGTGCTCCTCGACACGCCGTACGGCTTCCAGGAGAACGCCGACGACATCTCGGCGAAGGCGACGGAGTACTTCCGGGCCTCGGTCGGGCACCCCATCGAGGTGGCGTCCTGGCGGGGCGGCGACGACACCATCACCCGCGAGCGAGCGCTGGCCGCCATCGCCGATGCGGCCTACGTCTTCGCCGGGCCGGGGAGCCCCACCTACGCCCTCCGGCAGTGGGCCGGGTCACCGCTGCCCCGGATCCTGGCCGACAAGCTCCGCAACGGCGGCGCCGTGACGTTCGCGTCCGCCGCCGCCCTGACCACGGGCGTGGCCACCGTGCCCGTGTACGAGGTCTACAAGGTCGGGGCCGAGCCGTTCTGGGCCGACGGCCTCGACCTGCTCTCGGAGATCGGGCTCCACGTGGCGCTGATCCCGCACTACGACAACGCCGAGGGCGGCGGCCACGACACCCGGTTCTGTTACCTCGGCGAGCGGCGCCTGTCGGACCTCGAGGACCACCTCCCCGAGTCGGTCTGGGTGCTGGGCGTCGACGAGCACACCGCGCTGGTCATCGACATCGACGCCGGGACCGCCAGCGTCGAGGGCAACGGCACCGTGACGGTGCGCCGAGGTGGGGCATCGGAGGTCTTCGACGCCGGCACCGAGATCGCCCTCGAGCAGCTGCGGCCCGGTTCCGGCCGCCCCGTCGCATCGGGGCCGAGGACGCCGGAGGAGGCCGTCGATGACGAGGCCGCTCCCACCCCGGGCCTCCTGCCCGTGGTCGACCGCCTGACCGCATCGTTCGACGCCGCCGTCGCCGGCCGTGACCCCGACGGGGCCGTGGCCGCCATCCTCGAGCTCGAGCAGGCGATCGTCGACTGGTCGGCCGACACGCTGCAGAGCGACGAGCGCGATCAGGCCCGGGCGGCGCTGCGGCGCATGGTCGTGCGCCTCGGCGAGGTCGCGGCCGTCGGCGCCCGTGATCCCCGATCGGTCGTGGAACCGTACGTGGAGGCGGTCCTCGCCGGCCGGGTGGCGGCCCGCACCGCCCAGCAGTACGACCTCGCCGATCAGCTCCGGGACGCGCTGGTCGCCAGCGGCGTCGAGGTACGGGACACGCCCGACGGCACCGAGTGGCTGCTCACCGACATCTGAACCCGGCGGCATGACCTCCGGCGCTCAGCGGATCCGGGCGTCGTCGCTCCGGTAGCGCTCGAGGACTGCAGCGGCGAACGCCGGATGTGCTCCCTCCACCGTCACCCACCGACCCGATCCGTCGAGGCGCAGATCGACCCAGCGGCTCGGCGCCACGATGCTGGCCCCGAACCAGACGACGGCGGCCGAGCCTCCGACGACGGCGAGTGCGATCGCCGGCCCGCCGAGCGCCGCTCGATCGACCAGGCCGAGGAGCAGGAGCCCGAAGGCGATCACCGCGACCAGCGCCAGTACCGCTCGCCGGGACAAGCGCACGGCCGCGTTGTAGTGCTCGACTGCGTCCGGGCTGATCGGCAGCACCCCCGACACCTGGTCGGTGCGGCCGCCGAGGACGTACAGGATGGCGATGGCGGCGATGCCGAGGGGGCCCAGGAACAGCAGCAGCAACCACCAGGCCTGGAACCCGCCGCGCGCCGACTCGACCGGGACGAGGTTGGTGGTGGGGACACCGGTGATGGCGCAGACCGGCGGAACCCGGCCGACCACGAGATCGTCCACGTGGACCTGGGCGCGTGCGCCGGGCCGGGACCGGTGGATCACCGCCGACCCCAGCACCGCGACGAGGACCATGACCGCCGGCAGGAGGAGCACCAAGACCATGCACCGAGCCTCTCATCACGCCTCGTGCGGCACAATGACGGATTCGCTGTCGGCCCGGGGCGCTGGGCCGGCGCCCTGCGACCGCTCGATGGTCGGTTTCGGGATGGCGACGGGGGTTGCTAGGGTCACGCAGCCCACAACGGGGAGCATGCCCCCATCGTCCAGCGGCCTAGGACGCCTGCCTTTCACGCAGGTAACACGGGTTCGAATCCCGTTGGGGGTGCCAACGCAGTTCTGGTCCCGTGGTGCAGTTTGGAGTGCACGCCGGCCTGTCAAGCCGGAGGTCGCGGGTTCAAATCCCGTCGGGACCGCCACACCAGCAGATCTTGGTCGGGTAGCTCAGTTGGCAGAGCGACCGCCTGAAAAGCGGTAGGTCACCGGATCGACGCCGGTCCCGACCACCATCGAAAAGCCCAGGTCAGAGCGGGTTTCCGCTCTGACCTGGTCCGCGTCTGGGGACGATTTCGGGCCGGCGTGCACCATCTCCGGCGAATCACGTTCGAGCACCGCGTTCGTCTGGGCCGCGTGACACGCCGTCAAGGGCCTGCGCCGCGGCCCGCTATGAAAACCCGACCGTTCTGGGCCGCGTGGCACGCCGCCGCCGACGCCTGGCGCGTCCCGCTACGAACAGGCCGCCCATCCGAGGTGCCGATCATCGGCCGTCGGCTTGTCATGGAGCAGCCCGTGTCAGCCGGCCCCGATCAACGGTTCTCTGTGATCAGCGATCGAAGCCCGGTGGCGAGGTCGGTCACGTCGATCGGCTCAGACGCGACGCGGATCACGAGTTCGTAGACCGCGTCGTTCGAGGCACTCGTCGGATCGATGCCGTTCAGGTCGAGGAACACGGCGCACGCAAGCCAGCCCAGGCGCTTGTTGCCGTCGACGAGCGGATGGTTCTTGACGACGGAATGAAGGAGCGAGGCTGCCTTGGTCCAGACATCGGGGTAGGCATCGTCACCGAAGGCCGAGGATCGAGGGCGCGCCTCCGCAGCGCCGAGGAGGCCCAGATCGCGAAGGGGCGGCGGGTCGCCGAGGAGCCCGGCGGCCAGCGCCACGAGGTCGTCGAGATCGAGGTACTCGAAGTGTGCCGTCAACGTCCGAGACGGTCGAGTGCGTCGGCGTGGGCCGTCATGACCCGCTTGGCCGAAGCGAACACGCGGTCACGGTGGTCCTCGAGGCCCACGTACTCGCGGATGGCGCGTCGTGCGAGCTCTTGCATCGACACGCCTTCATCAGCGGCCCGCTTGCGCAGGAGATCCTGCTCGTCATCGGTCAGCCGGAGCGTCATGGCCATGTCCTCATGGTATCAGGCTGATACCGAAGGAGACGTGCCGGTCGCCGGCGGTCGCTTCGATCCTCAACGAACTCCTGCGTGAGCGAGAGCTCTGTCAGCCGGTCCGACGGACGGAGTCGGGAGCCGCAGGTTACGTCTGGGGTTCGATACCGGGCGGAGTGCCGATTCCGGTCATACTGCACACGTGGGTCGAGTGGTCCGGGTGCCCCCTGCGGGCACCTTCGCCTTCACCGCCGCCGAAGTCGAGGAGGCGGCGGCCCGGTCGCGCCTGGCGCAGGTCGGCGCCGGCGACGTGGCCACGACCCGGTGCGGGACACCGGCCGTCACCGTGTGGTGGTCCGATGCCGGCAGCGGGATCGACGAGGACCCCGCCCTGTGGTGCTGGGGCGGGCCGCTCGGCTCATCGGGCTGGGCCACCGATGCCGAGCTCACCGATGCCCTGGAGGCGGCCCGGCCGGCACTGGCCGGCACGTGGGTGATCGCCGGCACTACCCGCGCCGGGACGTTCCGGTGCCGCTCGTCGGCCAACCACGTCCACACCCTGAAGTCGGTGGGCGACGCCGAGCGCTCGGTGTGGGCGTCCCGGGGCCTCGTCGCCCATGCCCTCGCCGGCACCCGGCCCCACATCGATCCCGAGCGCGTGGCCGAGCGCATCCTGTGGGACGTGATCTTCGGTGACGACGAACTGATCACCGGGACCACGCTGGCGTCCGACGCCCTGCACCTCGATCGCGACGGCTCCGCCTGGCTCCGATCGACGTGGTGGCCCCTGGCTGAGCGGCTGTTCCCCACCGAGCCCGGCGGCCCCGCTGCGTTGGCCGATGCCCTGAGGGAAGCGTTCGCACCGTACGACCACCTGGGACGGGTCGGCTTCGGGTTGACCGCCGGGCAGGACTCGTCGTTGCTGGCCGCCGCCCTGCACGACGGTTCCGCTGCGCAGGTGCCGGACTGCTTCACCATCGGATTGGAGGCGTTCCCCGACGTGATCGGCGCCCGCGCCTCGGCTGCTGCGCTCGGCTGGCCGCACCGCACGATCGGCGCAGGTGCTGGGGCGCCACCGACGTTCGAACGCGCCGTCGAGGCCTCACGCTGGACCGAGGGTCTCGACCACGGCCGCAACGCCGCCGGCGCTCCCCTGCGGCTGTTCGACGCACCGTCGGCGTGGCTCGCTGGCCTCGGCGGCGAGTTGGGGCGGGCCCAGTTCTGGGCCGACTGGCCCGACGGTTCCGACCCGGTCGAGGTGATGCTGGCGAACCGGCGTCCGAACCTGGCCCCGACGCTCGTCGCCAGGCTGGAGGACCGGCTCCGGGCCGCAGTGGCCGAGGGAGCCGAGGCCGGCGGCGACGGTCTCGCCGTGCTCGACGTGGTCTACCTCCGCAGCCGGATGCGGTCCTGGCTGCAACGGTCGGTGCCCCAGCCCGACGTCACGGCGATCCTGCTGCCCTACCTCGAGCCCGGACCGGTGCGAGCCCTCCTGGGACTCGATCCCGCCTCCCGTCGCACCGGGGACGGTTTCCGGGCTGCGCTTCGCCACCTGTCCATCGACCCGCTGGCCATCGCCACGCGCGCGGTCGCGAGCGCCCACGTTCCCCGGCGGTCTCCCCCGTCGGCGCGGCTGCGCCGCCGGACGTCGACCGGCCCGCATCCCGAGCTCGACGTCGTGCTGGCGCTGTACGCCGCATCGCCCCGCCGAGGCGACCTGGTCCGAGACGCCCTGGGCACCCGATGGTTCGACGCCACCGTGGCATCGGCCAGCGCGGGGAGCGTCGGCAGCACCACCCAGCTGTGGAACGGCATCGCGGTCGAAGCGCTGTCGGTGGCCCTCGACGAACTGTCATGGTGAGCGTCCGCCGCCGCGTCGTGACCTGCGGGGGCGCAGGCCGGTACCGTCGCGACCGAACCCTCACGAGGAGGCGTCGCCATGGACATCGGTGGTCCGGAGCTGCTCATCATCATCGTCGTCGGCCTGCTGCTGTTCGGGCCGAAGAAGATCCCCGAACTCGCCCGTGCCCTCGGCCAGGCCCAGCGGGAGTTCCGCAACGGGATGGCCGGCCTGACGGGCGGCGACGATGCCGACGAGGTCACCGACCAGGCGGCTGATCCGGCGCCGTCCACGACGGTCGACCCGGCCAGCCAGCCGAAGCGCCTACCGCCGGCGCCGGCCGAGGGCGGCTGACGATCAAACGGTTGGGGGGATCTCCCGCACCACGCCGTCGCTGACGGCGGCCGCCGCCACCGCGGCGGCCACCCGGGGCGCCACCGAGGTGTCGAACACCGACGGGATGATGAAGTCGGGCTGCAGGTCCGACAGGGGGATCGAGTCGGCGATGGCCTCGGCCGCCGCCAGCTTCATGTTCTCGGTGATGTCGGTGGCGTTGGCATCGAGGGCCCCCCGGAAGATGCCGGGGAAGGCCAGCACGTTGTTGATCTGGTTCGGGAAGTCGCTGCGGCCGGTGGCGATGATGGCCGCCCGACCCTTGGCCTCCTCGGGCCGGATCTCCGGATCGGGGTTGGCGAGGGCGAACACGAACGGATCGGTGTTCATCCGGTCGAGGTCGGTGGCCTCGATGATGCCCGGGCCCGACACGCCGATGAAGACGTCGGCGCCGGCCAGCAGCTCGCCGACCGCGCCCTTGCGGCGGTCGGGGTTGGTGTGTTCGGCGAACCACTGCTTGGCGTCGTTCAGCTCCTCGCGACCGTCCCAGATGGCGCCCTTGCGGTCGGCGCCGACGACCTCGGCCACGCCGGCCTCGAGCAGGATCTTCCCGCACGCCACGCCGGCTGCGCCGACGCCGGCGATGACGACCCGCAGGTCGGCCATCTTCTTGTCGGTGAGGCGAAGGGCGTTCTGCAGCGCTGCCAGCACCACCACCGCAGTGCCGTGCTGGTCGTCGTGGAAGACCGGGATGTCGAGGCTGGCCTTCAGGCGCTCCTCGACCTCGAAGCAGATCGGCGCCGCGATGTCCTCGAGGTTCACGCCCCCGAACGTGGGCGCCAGGCGCTGCGACGGTCTCGACGATCTCGTCGGCGGAGTGCACGTCGATGCAGATCGGGAAGGCGTCGACGCCGGCGAAGTTCTTGAACAGCAGCGCCTTGCCCTCCATCACCGGCATCGCTGCGGCGGGGCCGATGTCGCCCAGGCCGAGGACAGCCGTGCCGTCGGAGACGATGGCCACCGTGTTCTTGCGGATCGTCAGCTCGTGCGAGAGCTCGGGGTGCTCGTGGATCGACATGCACACCCGCGCCACGCCCGGCGTGTAGGCCATCGACAGGTCGTCGCGGTCGCGGATCGGCATGCGGGCGAGGACCTCGATCTTGCCGCCCTCGTGCATCTCGAAGGTGCGGTCACGAGCGGCGGTGATCTCGACGCCCTGCGAGACCCCGGATGGCCGCTTTGACCCGCTCCTGGTGCTCCTCGCTCTCGCAGTTGATGACCACGTTCTCGTCGAGGAACTCGCCTCGTACGTCGAAGCCCTCGAGCTGGGTGATGTTGCCGCCGGCGTCACCCACGGCGACGGCGAAGCGTCCGAGCGACCCCGGGGTGTTGTCGAGCCGGACGCGGAGGTGGAGCGAGAAGGCGGCGGTGGGAGTACCCATGGGATCAACCTAACGGTGGCGCACCGCCGGCGAGAGAACGCGAACGACCGGCCGCACGGTGGCGGCCGGTCGTCCAGAAGATCGGGTTCCGGAGCCGGTCAGGCTTCGGACTGCGACATCTCCTCCAGGCAGGCGCGGATCTCGGACGCCTTGAAGCGGCGGTGGCCGCCCAGCGTCCGGATGGCGTTCAGCTTGCCGGCGCGCGCCCAGCGGGTCACGGTCTTCGGGTTGACCCGGAACAGTGCGGCGACCTCGGAAGGGGTCAGCAGGGCTTCGGGGGTGTCGAGGCTCTCGGGTTCTGCCATGTGGGGTGCGTCTTCCTCGGGGGTGGATCGCGGACACGAGACATGTCCGGTTCAGGGTCAAACGTACGGAACGCTCCTTCCGATGGCGATAGCCCGGCTGGGCCATTTCACCGTTGATGGATGACTAGTTCCCGTTTGCCCGCTGTGCCCGGCGCGCCGGCCGCCCCCGCAGCGCACTGGTCCCGCTACGGTCCGCAACGTGTCCGAGTCACGACCGCAGCCATCGATGACGGTGTTCGAGCAGATGGACGCGGTGGGCGACGAGCGGACTTCGAGCAGGTGGCGTTCTGCCACCACGCGGCCGAGCGGGCTGCGCGCCATCGTGGCCATCCACTCCACCGCGCTCGGCCCCGCCCTCGGGGGCACCCGGTTCTGGCCCTACGCCACCGAGGCCGAAGCACTCACCGACGTGTGCCGGCTGGCCCGGGGCATGACCTACAAGCACGCCGCCGCCGGCCTCGACCAGGGCGGCGGCAAGGCCGTCATCTGGGGCGACCCCGACACGTTGCGCATCCGAGGCCCTCATCCGGGCGTACGCGCGCTTCGTCGACGGTCTCGGCGGGCCGGTACCTCACGGCCGAGGACGTGGGGACCACGCAGGCCGACATGGACCTGATCCGCCGGGAGACGCCGCACGTCACCGGGGTCAGCCCGTCGCTCGGCGGGTCGGGCGACCCGTCGCCGGCCACGGCGTGGGGGGTGCTGTGGGCGATGCGGGCGGCGGCCGACCTGCGGTGGGGTTCCCCCGATCTCGCCGGCCGCCACGTGGTCGTGTCAGGCGTCGGCAAGGTGGGCCACGCCCTGGTCGACCACCTGGTCGAGGACGGTGCCCGCGTGACGGTGGCCGACGTCGACGACGTCGCGATCCGTGACGCCATCGCCGCCCACGGACCCGATCGATCGCTGCCGTCGAACCGGACGCCGCCCACGCCGTCGAGTGCGACGTCTTCGCGCCGTGCGCGCTCGGCGCGGTGCTGTCGGAGACGACGATCCCCGAGCTGCGCTGCGAGATCGTCGCCGGCTCGGCCAACAACCAGTTGGCCACCGACCGAGGACGACGAGCGCCTCGCCGACCGCGGGATCCTCTACGTCCCCGACTACGTCGCCAACGCCGGTGGGGTGATCAACATCGCCGAGGAGCCGGCGGGCTACGACCACGCCCGGGCGTGGCGGCGCATCGAGGGCATCGCCGACACGGTTCGATCGGTCATCGCCGTGGCCGAGCGGGACGGGATCACGCCGGCGGCCGCGGCCGACCGGTATGCCGAGGAGCGCATCGAGGCCGTGGCGGGCATCCACCGCCTCCGCCGCGGCGCTCACGCACCTTCGTAGGCGAACCCCAGGTCGGGCGCCGTCACCAGCGCCACGAAGGGAAGTCCCCGCTCGGCGGCCATGGCCGCCACGGTGCCGCCACGGTCGACGACCGACAGCAACAGCACCGGCACGGCGCCGGCGCCGGCGACGACGTCGGCGGCCTCGAGCATCGACACGCCCCGGGTCACGGCGTCCTCGACGATCACCACCCGGTCGCCGGGCTCGAGCGCCCCGGCGATGCGTCCCCCTCCGCCGTGGTCCTTCGCCTCCTTGCGGACGCTGAACGATCGCAACGCACGACCCCGCGTGGCGCCGATCGCCGCGACCCCGAAGGCGACGGCGTCGGCACCCATCGTGAGGCCTCCGATGGCCGTGACGTCGTCGGGGATGGCGGCGAGTGCGGCGTCGGCCACCAGGAGCATGCCCTCGGGCCGACAGGTCGTCTGCTTGGCGTCGCAGAACCAGCGGCTGTGGCGGCCGGACTTGAGGACGAAGTCTCCCTCCTGGATCGCGTGGGTCCGGAGGTGCTCGACGAGGTTCATGGACGGCTCCTGAGCGTGTCGGACCGCTTGGCGATGACGAGGGCCACGGGGGCGATGCACAGCGCCGCCACGCCCGCCACGAGGTTGCGGAGCACCCAGTCGTGTCGTACGACGTCGTTGCGGTACTCGCCGATGGCTTCGAACTCCTCGTCGGAGAGCAATCGGTCGGTGCGGTCGGCACCGATGCGGTCGTCGATGTAGACGAGCTGGCCGGCGTCGACGAGCACAGCGGCCTCGATCGGGTCACCGCGCACCTGCAGCTTCACGTCCCAGACGCCGACCGTCGTCCCGTCCGCCGTCTCCCTGGCGTCGCGGACGACCGGAGCGGTGACGGTGGCGGTGTACCCCACGTGGGCCAGCGCGCCCGCGGCCGTCTGGGCGGCCTGGCGGGCGTCGAGCTCGGGACGGGGGGTGAACCAGGCCGCAGTGGCGGCGCCGACGGCGACGAAGGCCAGCACCCAGCTCATCATCCGCAGCGTGGGCCGCACGTCTAGCCGGCGTCCGGTCCGCCGTCGAGCAGCCACGCCCGATACGTCGCCCGCTGCTCGGCATCGAGCTCCGCCGCCGTGGACACCAGCTCCAGCAGCTTCTCGGAGTCGAACGGCTTGGAGACGAACCCGAGCGCGCCGGCCTCCACCGCGTGCCGCTTGTGCTGCTCGTGATCGGTGGCGAGGCCGCTGACCACGATCACCGCCGGCAGCTCGCCGGCCAGGCGCTCGAGCACGCTCCAGCCGTCGAGCCCCGGCATCATGATGTCGAGGAGCACGACGTCGGGGTGGAAGCGCGGGATGCGGTCGACGGCTTCGAAGCCGTCGTCGGCGGTGAGCACGTCGTATCCCTCGGCCTCGAGCTCGAGGCGCAGGAGCAACTGGATGTCGGGCTCGTCGTCGACGACCATCACCGTGGTCATGCCGTGCCCCGACCGGTGTAGCGAACCCGTCCGTCGCCGTGTTCGATCACCCCGATCTGCACGGCGCGGTGGCCGGCGGTGCGGAGGACGTCGAGCGCGGTGTGGACGTCGGTGGCGGGGACGACCACGGCCATCCCGATGCCCATGTTGAACACCCGGCCATCTCCTCGTCGCTGACCCGCCCGAGGCGCTGGATCTCGCTGGAAGACCATGCGGCGGTTCCCAGGTGTCCCGGTCGATGACGGCGTCGAGGCGGGTGCCGACGACCCGGTTCAGGTTGCCGGGGATCCCGCCGCCCGTGATGTGGGCGACGGCGCGGACGTCGACGACCCGCAGCAGCGCGGCGATGGCCGGCGAGTAGATCACCGACGGCGACAGCAGCTCGTCGGCGAGGCTGTGGTGGGCGCCGTCCTAGGCCGGGTCGTCGAGGGTCCGTCCAGCCACGTCGAGAACGACCCGCCGGGCGAGCGAGTAGCCGTTGGAGCGCAGGTTCGGTGACGGCAGGCCGAGCACGGCGTCGCCCGGGCCGCACGGCGGAGCCGTCGAGGATCCGGTCGCGCTCGGCCACGCCGACGGCGAAGCCCACGAGGTCGAACTCGCCCGGTTCCATGGCGCCGGGATGCTCGGCCATCTCGCCGCCGATCGAGCGCGCACCCGGCCTCGCGGCAGCCCTTGGCCACGCCGGAGACGAGTTGGTCGATGTGGTCCGGGTCGAGGTCGCCGACCGCGATGTAGTCGAGGAAGAACAGCGGCTCGGCACCGGCGCAGGCGATGTCGTCGACGCACATCGCCACGAGGTCGACGCCGATGGAGTCGAACCGACCGGCCTGGTGGGCCACCATCGCCTTGGTGCCGACGCCGTCGGTCGAGGAGATCAAGGACCGGGTGGTCGAAGCGGTGGGCGGGGAACTGGAACAGCCCGCCGAACCCGCCGATGTCGCCGATCACCTCGGGCCGGAACGTCGAGCGGACGTGGGCCTTGATCCGCTCGACGGCCGCCTCGCCGGCCTCGATGTCGACCCCGGCGCCCTCGTAGGTCTCGCCGGGCGTCCTCGTCACCCATGTTCAGCGGTCGAACCCCAGCTGCCCGAGGGCCGCGGCGGTGCTCCGCTCGGCGACCGCGGCGGCGATGCCGCTGGGCCGGGCGGCCGGGGCCTCGCCGGCCGCACCGGTCTCGAGCACGCTCTTGCCCAGGCTGACCGGGATGTCGACCGGGTAGCCCCGGTGAAGCAGGCGTCGCAGAAGCCGCTCTGGGGGGTGCCGGTGGCGGCGATGAGGCGGTCGAGGTCGAGGTAGGCGATGGAGTCGACGCGCAGGAAGTCCCGGATCTCGGTCAGGTCGATGTTGGCGGCCAGCAGCTCGCTGCGGACGCCGGTGTCGATGCCGTAGAAGCAGGACCACATCACCGGCGGCGAGGTGATGCGCAGGTGCACCTCGGTGGCGCCGGCCTCGCGGAGCATCTGGGTGAGCGTCCGCTGGGTGGTACCCCGAACGATGGAGTCGTCGACGACGACGATCCGCTTGCCCTCCAGGTTCTCCTTGAGCGGGTTCAGCTTCATGCGCACCGCGGCGGCCCGGGCCTCCTGGGTGGGGGCGATGAAGCTGCGGCCGATGTAGCGGTTCTTGACCAGGCCGTGGCCGGCGGGATGCCGGACTCGAGGGCGAAGCCCTCGGCGGCGGGGACCCCCGATTCGGGGACGCCCATGACCATGTCGGCCTCGACCGGCGCCTGCTGGGCGAGCTGCTCGCCCATGCGGACCCGGGCCTGGTGGACGTTCTTGCCGTAGAGCCGTTGGAGTCGGGCCGGGCGAAGTACACGAACTCGAACAGGCACAGCCTGGGGTCGATCTCGGCGTCGGGGAAGGCCCGCACCGAGCGGTACGCCGGTGGCGTCGATGATGACCATCTCGCCGGGCTCGACCTCGCGGACGAAGTGGGCGCCGATGAGGTCGAGCGCCGGGGTCTCCGAGGCCAGCACCCAACCGGTCTCGAGCCGGCCCAGGCACAGCGGACGGAACCCGTGCGGATCGCGGACGCCGACCACGTGGGCCTCGTCCATGCACACGATGGAGAACGCGCCCTCCAGCCGGGGCATGACCTCGAGCATCGCGCCGTTCGAGGTGGCGGTCGTCGCTGCGGTCGGCTCGTCGCGCTCGATGGCCCGGGCGATCATCTCGACGACCAGATCGCTGTCGGAGGTCACCGCGCCGGTACCCGGGAGCATGCCGAGCTCGCTCGGCGAGCTCGGCGGTGTTGACCAGGTTGCCGTTGTGGCCGAGGGCGATCTGGTGGCCGGCGGCCTCCCGGGTGACGGGCTGGGCGTTCTGCCACACGCTCGACCCGGTGGTCGAGTAGCGGTCGTGGCCGATGGCGAGGTGGCCGGGAAGGCCGTTGAGGATGCGGTCGTCGAACACCGAGGTCACCAGACCGGTGTCCTTGACCGTGACCAGCTCGGTCCCGTCGGACACCGACATGCCGGCGGCCTCCTGGCCACGGTGCTGGAGGGCGAACAGGCCGAGGTAGGTCAGGTGGGCGACGGTCTGGCCCGGGGCGTAGATGCCGAAGACCCCGCAGGCCTCCTTCAGCTCGTCGTCGTCGGACGCCTCGGGGAGCGACTCGGGCCGACAGGGGAGGTGGGATGGTTCGGCGGCATTGGATCGTCGCTGGGACCTCGCGTCGGGGCGGCCACGCTACCGGTCGCCGGGGCCGCGGACCGAACCATGGCGCGGCGCTCGCCGGAGCGCTGGTCTATCGGCCAGCCGTCGGCGACGGCGTCGGCGATCTGGCGAGCTGCTCGGTCGGTGAGGATCTCGCCCTCGGCCCGCAGCCGGATGCGCCGGCGGAGCGCGACGAGCTCCTTGCGCAGCGCCTCGACGAGTCGTCGGAGACCGAGCCCGCGGCCCGGATCTCCTCGCGCAGCAGGTCGATCGACGTCGGGGTCGACGGTGGCGTACTGGTCGCCACCGGCGGCTTCACTCTCCGGTGCGTCGTCGACGCCGGCGTCGATGGAACCGATCAGCTCGCGGAGGCTGTCGAACTCGGTGGTGAGCTGATCTCTGACCGTGGCGATCTGATCGCCGAGGCCCGGGCCGGTGTCGGCGGCCGCCGACGGGGCGACGTCGTCGGCGAGGACGAGGCCTTCGTCGAGCCGGGCGATGATGTCCTCGACGCCCGACCGCAACGACCGCAGCTCCTCGTCGAAGGAGGGCCGTTCGAGGTCGGCTACCGCCGCGGCAATGACGCCAGCTCGTCGACGATGAAGGCCTGCAGGCTGGCCCCCTGGTCGGCGACCGCCGCCCCGATGCCGATCTGGAGCTCACCGACGGTGCCGTTCAGCTCGGCCAGCGTCGCCATCCGGGCGTCGAGGCCACCGAGATCGGTACGGAGCTGGTCGACGGTGTCGGCGAGGGCGTCCGACGGTTCGACGACGAGGCCCTCGGACAGCTCGCTGCGCAGGGCCGCCACGTCGGCCCGCACCTGGGCGAGCTCCTCGATGACCGTGGTGCTCTGGACGAGCGAGTCGAGCGAGGTCCTCGCCGAGCGGAACTCGTCCCACAGGGCGCCGACCACGTCGCCGGACGCAGTGTCGAGGATCGCCTCGCGCACCTCGTCCAGCAGCGTCCGCACCTCGGCCAGCAGATCGGCCGGCGTCGCGCCGCTCTGCCCCGCCGCGGCTTCGCCGTTGTCGTCGCTCATCGTTCCTCCGGTTGCAGCGCCTTCGGCCAGCCATCTTGTCGCATGGGCACCCCGTGCCGAGGGATCGAGCCCGGCGCCGGGCGCGACCCGGCCGGCGGGCGCGTCGGTACGCTCGCCGGATGTTCTCCGCCATCGACCGCTCGCTCCAGCGGTGGCTCGGTCACCGCCCGGCGTTGCCAAGCTGGTGAAGTACAGCGCGGCGTCGGTGTCGGGCGTGGTCACCAGCCAGGTGGCGCTGGTGCTCTGTCTCGTCGTGTTCGATCTGCCCGCCGTGACGTCCAACCTGATCGCCGTCACGCTCGGATCGGTGCCCAACTACCTCATCAACCGGGCGTGGACGTTCAACAAGCGGGGCACCCACAGCTTCACCCGTGAGGTGCTGCCCTTCTGGCTCATGGCACTGCTCGGCCTGGTGATCTCGACCATCGCCGTGGCGTGGGCCGACGCCCGCTTCGACGGCAACGTCATCGCCCTCAGCGCCGCCAACATCGGATCGTTCGGCGTGCTGTGGGTGGCGAAGTTCTTCGTCCTCGAACGGCTCCTGTTCGTCCCGCTGGCCGCGGCGATCGAGCACGAGCAGGACCAGCACAGTCCTCAGAGCTGAGCGGTCCCTGTCCCGAGCGCCGACGGCAGCGCGTCCCGCCACGCCCGACGAGCTCGTCGACCGCCAGATCGACCAGGTCACCGATCCGCAGACGACTGCCTCCCGCCGCGCCGACCACCTGCGCCGGCACCCCGGCGTCCGCGGCCGCGTTTCGGAACCCGTCCAGGTCGCCGGGCTCGACGGCGCACAGCACGGCCGAAGGCGTCTCGGCGAACAGGGCCACGTGACCGTCCGGTGCCGGCAGGTCCACCGTCGCTCCGACCCCGGACGAAGCCGACATCTCGGCGAGGGTCGGTCCGAAGCCCCCCGCCAGGTCGTGGGCCGAGAGCAGCCGGCCGGCGGCGACGGCGTCACGGACGAACGCGGCCACGGCGGCTGGGCGGCGAGGTCGACCTGCGGCGGCGTGCCCCGCGGTGGCCCTGCGCCCACGCCCACGCGCGACCCCGACAGGGTGGCGGCCGGCTCGCCGAGCAGCACGAGCGTGGTGCCCGCCTGGAGCCCGATGCCGGGCGGGTCGCCGGTCGAGGTCGTCGACGAGCCCGACCGTGCCGACGACCGGGGACGGGTCGATGTCGACGCCGTTGGACTCGTTGTAGAGCGAGACGTTGCCGCCGACGACCGGGACGCCCAGGGCCCGGCACGCCTCGCGCCATGCCGTCGATCGACCTCGGACAGCTGCCACATCACCTCGGGGTGCTCGGGGTTGCCGAAGTTCAGGCAGTTCACCAGCCCGAGCGGCCCGGCCCCGACGCAGGCCAGGTTCATCACCGACTCGGCGACCGACGGCGGCCGTGCCGGTCCGCGGGTCGAGGCGGCACCACCGGTGGTTGCCGTCGGTGGTCAGGCCGAGGCCGCGACCGGTGCGGCTCGCCCGTGCGCGGGTCCTTCAGGCGCAGGACGGTGGCATCGCCGCCCGGGCCCTCGACGGTGTTGAGGAACAGCTGGTGGTCGTACTGCGACCACACCCACGACGTGTCGGCCATCAGCCCAGCAGGTCGGCGCCGGCGTCGTCGGGCGCATCGAGGGCGCGTCGGCCGCGTCGGCCAGCGCTCGGCCCGGTCCGCGGGCTCGGCCAGCGGACGGTCGTAGAGCGGGGCGTCGTCGTCGAGCGAGCTCGCCGGGATGTCGGCCAGCACCTCGCCGTCCAGGCGGTCGAGCACCCGGAACCGGCCGGTGCCGGTCACGGTGCCGATGACCGACGCCGCGATCTCCCACTTGGCGCAGATGGCCAGCAACTCGTCGAGCTTCGCCGGCTCGACGATGGCGAGCATCCGCTCCTGGCTCTCGCTGATCATGATCTCGAACGGGCTCCATGCCCGCCTCGCGGACGTGGACCTCGGACAGGTACAGGTCCATGCCCGACGCCACCCTTGGACGCCGTCTCGCTCGCCGCACCGGTGATGCCGGCGGCGCCGAGGTCCTGGATGCCGACGACGAGGCCGGCGTCGAGGATCTCGAGGCAGGCCTCGATCAGCCGCTTCTCCTCGAACGGGTCGCCGACCTGGACGCTCGGGCCGCTTCTCCTCGTCGGCCCTCGTCGAAACCCGGCCGACGCCAGCACGCTGGCGCCGCCGATGCCGTCGCGCCCGGTGGCCGATCCGAAGCAGCACGGTGAGGTTGCCCGGCCCGAGGCGCGGGCCAGGGCGAGGCGGTCCTGGGGCAGCACGCCGAGGCAGAACACGTTGACGAGCGGGTTGCCGCGATAGGTGGTCGTCGAACACGGTCTCGCCGCCGACGGTCGGGACGCCGACCGAGTTGCCGTAGCCCGAGACGCCGGACACGACGCCCTCGGCGATCCACCGGCTGCGCGGGTCGTCGAGCGGGCCGAACCGCAGCGGGTCCATGAGCGCGATGGGACGGGCGCCCATGGAGAAGACGTCGCGGAGGATGCCGCCGACGCCGGTGGCCGCCCCCTGGTAGGGCTCGATGGCCGACGGGTGGTTGTGGCTCTCGATGCGGAACGCGGCGGCGATGCCGTCGCCGACGTCGACCACGCCGGCGCCCTCGCCGGGACCGACCAGCACGTGCGGCGCCTCGGACGGCAGACGCCGCAGGTGGATGCGCGACGACTTGTAGGAGCAGTGCTCGGACCACATCACCGAGTACATGGCCAGCTCGAGGTGGTTGGCGGGACGTCCCAGGATCCCGTCGATCCGGCGAGCTTCGTCGTCGGTGAGACCGAGCGCGCGGTGGACGGAAGGATCAGGGGACGGCAGCGGAGGGCCCATGCCCGCACGCTACGCGGCGACCGCGCGGTACCCCCGTCGCTCGCGACGAGGTCCCCGGCAGCGCTGAATGGCCGATGACACATTTCACACAATGGAGCGGCACGAATTGAATTGTTGCTGTCGCCATGGTTCCCTTGGTGCTCATGGCAGAGAAGCGCGCAATGACCGAAGAGCACAAGGCCGCGTTGGCCGAAGGCCGCCGGCAGGGACGCGCCGTTCGCACCTATCTCGAGGCGCTCGAGCAGCACAGCCCAAGCGGGGCCGAAGCGCACCCCGAATCGATCCGCAAGCAGCTCGACACGATCGATGCCGAGATCGACGAGGCCGATCCGGTCAAGAAGCTCCAGCTGATCCAGGACCGCATGGATCTCGAGGACGAGCTGGGCATCGATCGAGAACAAGGCCGACCTCGAGCGCGCTCGAGTCGGACTTCGTGGAGGCGGCCAAGCCGCTACAGCGAGCGCAAGTGCATCTCCTACGCGGCGTGGCGTGAGCTCGGCGTCGAGGCCTCGGTGCTCAAGCGGGCCGGGATCACCCGGGGCAGCTGATCCTCAGGCCGACACGGCGGCGGCCGACGCCGCCTCGAGCAACGAGCGCAGCAGGGGGACGCCGTCGGTGGACCCCAGGAGCAGGTCGTCGCACGCCCGCTCCGGGTGCGGCATGAGACCGACGACGTTGCGGCCCTCGTTGCACACGCCGGCGATGTCGTCGATGGACCCATTGGGGTTGTCCACGTAGCGGACCACCACCCGGTCGTTGTCCCGCAGGCGGGCCAACGTCTCGGGCATCGCAGGTGTAGTTGCCTTCGAAATGGTTGATCGGGATGCGGAGCTCTTGACCGATCTCGGTGGCCTGCGTGAGGACCGAGTCGGTCGTCTCCACCCGCAACGTCACCGTGGTGCACAGGAACTTGAGCCCGGCGTTCTTCTGGAGCGCCCCGGGCAGCATTCCGGCCTCGGTGAGCACCTGGAACCCGTTGCAGATGCCCACGACAGGGCCGCCGCCGGCGGCGAAGCGCTGCACGGCGTCCATCACCGGCGAGAAGCGGGCGATCGCCCCGGGCCGGAGGTAGTCGCCGTGGGCGAACCCGCCGGGGACGATGACACCGTCGACGCCACCGACGGAACGGTCGCCGTGCCACAGCACCTCGGCGTCGCCGCCGAGGCTGACGACGGCCTCGACCGCGTCGTGCTCGCAGTTGGAGCCGGGGAACAGGACGACGCCGATCCGTGCGGTCACGTCGAGGCCTCGGAGGCGGTCGATGCGGTGACCGTCACCGTCGAGTCCTCGATGACCGGGTTGGTGAGGAACCTGGCGCACACGTCCTCGACGCGAGCGCGGGCGGCGTCGATGTCGGCGGCGTCGACGGTGAACCGGATCGACTTGCCGACCCGGACGCCGTGGAACCCCTCGAAGCCGAGCGCCGGCAGCGACCGTTCGATGGTGGCTCCCTCGGGGTCGGCGATGCCGGCTCGGGGGCTCGTCTCCACCTGGACGTCGAAGCGCATGACGTCAATGTACGCGTCGGGCGCCGCGGTGTCAGTCGCCGCCCGGCCACTCGTCGAGCGCCTTGCCGCAGATGCGCTCGTAACCCTCGCGGTAGCGGGCCGATGTTGCCGCGATGACGTCGTCGGGCAAGGTCGGCGGTGGCGGCGTCTTGTCCCACCCGTCGACGGCGCTCGAGCCAGTCGCGCAACGGCTGCTTGTCGAAGCTCGGTGGCGTCGCACCGGGCTTCCACTCCTCGGCAGGCCAGAAGCGGGACGAGTCCGGGGTGAGCACCTCGTCGGCCAGATCGGCGAGCTCGCCGTCGATCCAGCCCGAGCTCGAACTTGGTGTCGGCGATGATGATGCCGCGCTCGCGCGGCCCAGTCGGCACCCTTCTGGTAGGCGGCGATGGCGATCTCCCGGGCGCGCACGGCCACGTCCATGCCGACCAGGTCGACGGCGGCCGTCGAAGTCGATGTTCTCGTCGTGCTCGCCGATCTCGGCCTTGGTCGACGGCGTGAACACCGGCTCGGGCAGGCGGTCGGACTCCTGGAGGCCGGCCGGCATCTCGGTGCCGTGCATCGTGCCGTCGGCCTGGTACTCCTTCCACGCCGACCCGGTGATGTACCCGCGCACGATGCACTCGATCGGCAACATGTCGGCCTTGCGGGTCAGCATCGTCGCGACCCGCCAGCTCCGGATCACGGGCGCCGTCGGGGAAGTCGGCGAGGTCGGTGGAGATGCAGGTGGTTGCGGAGCCACGTCGGCGAGCAGGTCGAACCAGAACGCGGACATGGCGGTCAGCACCCGGCCCTTGTCGGGGATGGTCTCGTCCATCACCACGTCGAAGGCGGAGATCCGGTCGGAGGTCACCATCAGGAGGCGCTCGTGGCCGTCGGTGTCGGCGCCGGCGTCGTAGATGTCGCGGACCTTGCCGGTGTTGAGGAGGGGGAGTTCGATCGTCACCAGTTCCTCCCGTGGGGTGTCGGCGCCGGCTCACGACGCCCGAGGGTCGAGCGCACGCTACGGACCTCGTACCCGCCGGCGACTGGTCGCGCCGCGGCGGCGGGTCAGAGGATGTCGCCCGGGGCGTAGGCGGCGGCGTCCGGGAACCGCTCGACCACGGCCCCGACCTGGTCGACGAAGGCGCCGACCTGGGCGACGGCGCGGCCGGCCGAACGCCATCGGGTCGGCGAGTGCCGCGCCGCAGACCATCGGCGTCGATGGGCAGACGGTCGTCGGCGGCGAGGCGGTCGAGCAGGTCGTTGACGGCCCGGCCCTGCTCACGCATCTCGAGTGCCACCGCGACGGCGTGCTCCTTGATCGCCTCGTGGGCCTCCTCGCGCCCGACTCCGGCCCGCACCGCCGCCATCAGCACCTTGGTGGTGGCGAGGAACGGCAGGTAGCGGTCGAGCTCGGTCCGGATCACGGCCGGGTAGGCGCCGAAGCCGCGCGAGCACGGTGAGGAACGTCTCGAACAGCCCGTCGATGGCGAGGAAGGCGTCGGGCAGGGCAACCCGGCGCACGACCGAGCAGGACACGTCGCCCTCGTTCCACTGGTCGCCGGCCAGGGACGTCGACCATCGCCTGGTGGCCGGCGAGGACGTGCTTGAGGCCGCACACGCGCTCGCACGAGCGGCTGTTCATCTTGTGCGGCATGGCCGACGAGCCGACCTGGCCGGGAAGGAACCCCTCGGTGGCCAGCTCCTGGCCGGCCATGAGCCGGATGGTGGTGGCCAGGCTCGACGGACCGGAGGCCAGCTGGACGAGGGCGCCGACCACCTCCAGGTCGAGCGAGCGGGGGTAGACCTGGCCCGACGTTGGTGAAGGTGCGCTCGAAGCCGAGGTGGTCGCGCCACCGCGGCCTCGAGCGGCGTCGACGGCGGCATCGCCGATCCGAGCAGGTCGAGCTGATCCTGCTGGGTGCCGACCGGGCCCTTGATGCCCCGCAGCGGGTACCGGTCGAGGAGGTCGTCGAGCCGCTGGAACGCGACGAGCAGCTCCTCGCCGGCCTTCGGCGAACCGCTTGCCGAGCGTGGTGGCCTGGGCGGCGACGTTGTGGCTGCGGGCCGCGATCAGGGTCGTTCGGCGTAGCTGGCGGCCAGCGAGGCGAGCGCGGCGAGCGTGGCGACGGTGCGGTCGCGGACCAGCACCATGGCGCTCGCGCACCTGGAGCTGCTCGACGTTCTCGGTGAGGTCGCGCGATGTCATGCCCTCGTGGACGTGCTCGTGGCCGGCCAGAGCGGAGAACTCCTCGATGCGGGCCTTGACGTCGTGGCGGGTGACCCGCTCCCGGGCCTCGATGGAGGCGAGGTCGACCGTGTCGACCACCGCGCGGTAGTCGTCGATGGCGCCGTCGGGCACGTCGAGCCCGTTCGCCGCCTGGGCCTCGAGCACGGCGAGCCACAGCCTTCGCTCGAGGACGACCTTGTGGCCGGCGACCACAGGCGCACCATGTCGTGGCTGGCGTAGCGCGGACGCCAACACGTTGGGGAGCACGGGGTCAGCGGAGCCGGTCACGGCGCCATTCTGCCAACCCCACTCGCGGGGCAGCACCCGGCTCAGCAGTTGACGAGCCGGCCGGCCGGAGGACGGCGGGCGAGACAACTCCGGAAGCGAAGCCGGCAGACGGAGTCTGCGGGCGAGGCGGCTCAGCGCTGCGCGGCGCGTTCCTTGCGGTCCTCGGAGAGCTTGGCGGCGAGGTCGGCGTCGCTGATGGCCAGCATCTCGACGACGAGGAGGGCGGCGTTCAGCGATCCGTTCACGGCGACGGTGGCGACCGGGATGCCCTTGGGCATCTGCACGGTGGACAGGAGGGCGTCGAGACCGTCGGACATGCCGCCGGAGAGCGGCACGCCGACCACGGGCAACGTGGTGTGGGCCGCGACCACGCCGGCGAGGTGGGCGGCCATGCCGGCGCCGCAGATGAAGGCCACGTATCCCTCGTCGCGGGCGCTGGTGGCCAGCGCGGTGACCTCGGCCGGGTTGCGGTGGGCGGACAGGACGCGGACGTCGGCTTCGATGCCGAACGACTCCAGCGTCTCGGCTGCCGCCTTCATCTTGTCGCTGTCGTGGGGCGAGCCCATCAGCATTGCGACCTTGTCAGTCGGATGCTCCTCGTTGGTGGGGGGGTTCGCGGGGTCTCAGGTGGGAGAGGCGGCGATGTCGTGGCGGTGGTGCATGCCGTCCCAGTGGATGCGCGCCACGCCCGTCGTACGCCGTGGCCCGGGCGGCCTCGATGGTCGGGGCCGTGCCGACCACGTACAAGACGCGACCGCCGGCGGTGATCAGCTCCGGACGCCGTCGCGGACGTCGCCCGATCGCACACCGCCGTAGAACACGTCGACGCCGTCGAGGGCCCGCGCCTCGTCGAGGCCGTCGATGACGTCGCCGACCCGGGGTGCGTCGGGGTAGTGCTCGGCGGCGCAGGCCACGCGTGACGCAGGCGTCGTCGCCGAAGCTCGGCTCGGCTGACGAGCTCGACCAGCGGCCGCCTCGGCCAGCAGCTGGGCCAGGTCGCTGGTGATCCGGGGCAGCACCACCTGCGCCTCGGGGTCGCCGAAGCGGACGTTGTACTCGATCAGCTTGGGTCCGTCGGCCGTGAGCATCAGGCCGGCGTAGAGCGCGCCGCGGTAGTCGATGCCGCGCCGGCGCAGCTCGGCGAGCGTCGGGGCGACGAAGTCGTCGAGCACCTGCTCGACGATGTCGTCGTCCACGCTCGGCACCGGCGAGTAGGCGCCCATCCCGCCGGTGTTCGGGCCGGTGTCGCCGTCGCCCACGCGCTTGAAGTCCTGGGCCGGGGCGAGGGCGACGGCACGGCTCGCCGTCGCACACGGCGAGCAAGCTCAGCTCGGGCCCGTGCAGGCCCTCCTCGATCACCACGGTGCGGCCGGCGCCGCCGAAGGTGTCGCCGGCCAACTTCGCCCGCACGTCGTCCTCGGCCTCGATCAGGTCGGACGGTGACGAGCACGCCCTTGCCGGCGGCGAGCCCGTCGGTCTTGACCACGTACGGAGGCCGGACAGCTCGCGGAGGTACTCGAGCGCCGGTTCGAACTCGGTGAACGCCGCGTGGCGGGCGGTCGGCACGCCGGCGGCCGCCAGCACCTCCTTCATCCATGCCTTGGACCCCTCGAGCCGGGCCCCGTCGGCGCCCGGGCCGAAGACGAGCTTGCCCTGCGCCCGGAGCCGGTCGGCGAGACCGTCGACCAGCGGGGCCTCCGGGCCGATCACGAACAGGTCGGCGTCGAGCTCCTCGGGCGGTGTCGGCACCGAGGACCGGGGATGCCGGCGTTGCCCGGGGTGACGACGACGTCGGCCGTGCGGCCCAGCACCGCGGCGAGCGCGTGCTCACGACCCCCGGAGCCCACGACGACGACCTTCACAGGCCGGCCACCGTACCCGAGCCCGTTCTGGCGCCAGGTCTTCCGCTCCCTGACCACATGTCATGCCCCAGAACGGAACGGTCCGCGCCCCTCACCCGCTTCTGGCACCACATCGTCTGGTCGCCCACCGCACGTTGTGGCCCCAGAACCCAATCCCACCGGTTCTGGCACCACGTCTTCCGCACGCCAGCCAAACGTTGTGGTGCCAGAAATTAGTCTCAGCGGAGCCGCAGGCCCTGAGCACGGCTGGCCGCCGCAGACCCGCAGCGCATCCTCAGGACGCGAGCTGCACGTACTGGTCGCGGCCCGGGCCCGACGCCGAGGAGGCTGATCGGGACGCCGCACTGCGCCTGGAGGAACTCGATGTAGCGCTTGGCGTTGTCGGGGAGGTGGTGCGGCTCGGTCGACTCGGTGACGTCGGTCTTCCAGCCGGGCAGCTCCTCGTAGATCGGCCGGCACTTGTGGATCACGGACTGGTTGTCGGGCATCTGGTCGATGCGTTTGCCGTCGACCTCGTACGCCACGCACACCTTGATGGTGTCGAACGTGTCGAGCACGTCGAGCTTGGTGATGGCCAACTCGGACAGCGAGTTGAGGCGAACAGCGTGGCGCATCATCACGGCGTCGAACCAGCCCGGCCGGCGGCGGCGCTTGGTGTTCACGCCGTACTCATGGCCGATGTCGACGATGGCGTCGCCGGTCTCGTCGAGCAGCTCGGTCGGGAACGGCCCCGAGCCGACCCGGGTCAGGTACGCCTTGGCGATGCCGATGACCCGGTCGACGTGGCGGGGACCGATGCCGGCGCCGATGGTGGCGCCGCCGGCCACCGGGTTCGACGACGTGACATAGGGGTACGTGCCGTGGTCGAGGTCGAGGAAGGTGGCCTGCGCGCCTTCGAAGAGCACGTGCTGGCCGGCCTCGAGGGCCTCGTGCACGAGGTTGACCGTGTCGGCGACGTAGGGCTGGATGGCGTCGCGGTAGGTGCCGAGGTAGGTCTCGGCGATCTCCTCCTCGTCCACCGGGAGCTGGTTGTAGACCTTGGCCAGGACCGGGTTGGTCTCGCGGAGGACGACGCGCAGCTTCTCCCGGAAGATCTTCTCGTCGTAGAGGTCCTGGACGCGGATCCCGACCCGAGAGGCCTTGTCGGCGTAGGCGGGGCCGATGCCGCGCTTGGTGGTGCCGAGCTTGTTGCGTCCCAGCCACCGCTCGGTCATCCGGTCGAGGAGCTGGTGGTACGGGAAGATGAGGTGGGCGTTCCCGGACAGGCGCAGCTTGTCGCAGCGCACGCCTCGGGACTCGAGCATCTCGATCTCGGCCAGCATCACCTTCGGGTCGACGACGACACCGTTGCCGATCACCGGCGTGATGTGGTCGTAGAGGACGCCGGACGGGATGAGCTGCAGCGCGAAGGATTCGCCGTCGACGACGATGGTGTGCCCGGCGTTGTGGCCGCCCTGGTAGCGGACGACCATGGACATCTCCTTCGAGAACAGGTCGACGAATCGTCCCTTGCCCTCGTCACCCCACTGCGTCCCCACGACGATGGTGGCCGGCATCGTGCGGCCCTCCCTTTCCTGTCCGTCAACTGGACGACGGCACCGCGTTCAGGCCCGAAACGACGGACCGGCTCCCCGTCGGAGAGCCGTTGGCACACGGTAGGCGACTCCGCTGGACCGGAGCGAACACGCGCGACACGGGACCCCGCTTGCGCGGGATCCCGTGACTGCATTCGGTGATGGCTAGGACTGGCGACCGAGCTGGCGATCGTCCGAGTAGCGCAGCATCAACACGCCGCTGATCACGAACATGCCACCGATCATCAGCAGGAGTCCGGGATCAAATCCCGTCCGAGGCAAGGTCCTCGTGACCTCTTCACCCGACACCTGGTTCTCGTCGCTGGAGGCGGAAGCACGGCCGCGCTCGAGACGAGGTCTCGTTGCTGGTCGAGGTGTCGAGCACCGCCGACGAGTCGAACTCGTCGATTCGCTGCTGAGAGCGACCGAGCTGGACGGCTGTCGTCTCGACGACTGGACGCTCGAGGTCTGCTGGGTGCTCAACGTCTGGCTGCTCGACGCTCTGGTCTGTGCTCGACGATCGCGAGCTCGACGACTCGCTGCTCGGCGACTGCGAGCTCGACACTCACTGCTCGGCGGCTCACTGCTCGACGACTACGAGCTCGACGACTGCGAGCTCGAGTTCGCTCCTCAACGACCCGCTGCTCAACGACCCGCTGCTCAACGACTCGCTGCTGAACGACTCACTGCTCGACGACTCGCTAGTGAGCGAAGGAGGACGAACTAGACGACGATTCATCGGTCCGGCTGAGGTGTCCGACAAGTTCAGGTACGAATGGCGTGGACTGGGTCCGGTGTTTTTGGATCGTGTCGCCTACCACATCCTGGAGGAGCATACGGCCCGCCGTGACGGTCCCAGCCCTTTGCCGTGCGCCGTTCGCTGCGTGCCCATTCTCAACCACGGTGCCTACGCCCTCGAATATCGCGTGGACCTGAACAAGATCAGGCAGGTCGTGGGGATTGCCGGGCATCACGAAATGCCAGAGGTACGGCAGCTGCGCATCCGGGACGTAGCCCTCGCACTCTCCAGCATCGTTTGAGAAGGCGGACCCATGATGCTGGTCCTTGAGGTGTGCGTCGTAATTCTCGTATCCGGGAAATCAACCACGTCTGCCGACGCGATCCCCTCCAGAGCAATACCGCCGCCGATCGTTGCGAGACCGGCGATCAGCATCCCGATCGCAGCCTTCCGTCTGGTGTTCCGCCGCATTCACACGCTCCGGTTGTTCGTCGTGGAGGGCCGGTTTCGCGCTCTGCTCCCCCGCTCGCTACGCCGACCAAAATGCGCGAGCGGGATCAATGCATCCCTGAGGAGTTCTCTTTGTGGGACGCTGGTGACTCGTGCGCCCAAGGAACATTGAACTACCACCCTCAGTGGTCAATCCAGGGGAATCGGTACCCGATGTGTCGGCACAGGCCCGATATCCGTGGATTTGGTGGCATTTCATTTTGCTCGCCTTGACAACTCTTGCGGATCACTACCCCGCCGTAGTCGAGACTCGGCGCCACCGTAGGCTTCGCGTCGGACGAGTCGTACTATGTGCCGGCCGCGAGGGCGTACCTCCACGGCGACTTCAGTCAGAACTTCGAGCACCCACCGCTGGCGAAATGGGCGATCGCGGCCGGGATCAAGACTGTTGGCGACGATGCGATCGGCTGGCGTCTCGCCGCCGCCGCCGCCGGTGTGATCACGATTCCGCTCACCTTTGTGCTCGTCCGCCGACTCTTCGCATCAGCGTGGTGGGCGACGTTCGCCGCCCTGCTCGTGTCTGCCGACGGACTGCTCATCGTGCAGAGCCGCACCGCCATCCTCGACAGCCTCCTTCCCCCTCTCGTGGTCGGAGCCGCGTTGTGCATTGTGATCCACCTCGACGGGGACCGTCCGGGCGCCTGAGCCCGTGGATTCTCGGCGCAGGGGCGCTCCTCGGCATGGGAGTGGCCGTCAAGTGGCAAGCGGGTAGCGCACTCGTCGCGGTCCTGGTTACATTCGTCGTCGTCGGGCGGCGAGACCGTCGCGGCGTGGCAAACGCCGTCCTGACCTTCGCCCTGGTCCCAGCCCGCGGTCTACGTTGCGTCGTACGCGGGTCACTTTGCGCACGGACTCGGACCGGGTGACTGGTTGAAACTCCAAGGCGACATGGTCAACTACCACCGCGAGTTTCGCGTCGACCACCCTCGCGACAGCTCGCCGATCACCTGGCTGTGGCTCCAGCGCCCCGTCTCCTACGGCTCGTTGAATGCTCCCGGCCGCATCTCGATCACGATGGCGCTGGGGAATCCAGCCCTGTGGTGGTCGTTCCTCGCAACCCTCCCATTCCTGCTGGTGACCTGGTGGCGGGGCCGCGACCGGACCGTCGAAATGGTGCTGATGGCGTGGGCATCACTCCACCTCGTCTGGCTGGTGATACTGCGGCCCGGCTTCATCTACTACCTCACACCACTCGTCCCGTTCATGGCCATCGGCGTGACCTGGGCTGCTCGTCAGGCTTCGATCCGCTGGCCCTTCGGCAAGGCTGTGCCCGTCGTCGTCGGCGTCGCCGTGCTGGTGTGCTTCGTCGCCTACCTACCGATCTGGACCTACCAGGACATCAGCCTCGACCGATTCCACGCCCTCATGCTCTTCGACGGCTGGGAGCCCTGACCCGTACGCGCCGGCCGCTCGAATCGCGAGCAGTCCTGCACCCAGCAGCGCCAGGTTCCGCGCCACCCCCGCGCTGACCGCCCAGGGTCGGGCGGCGAGGTAGTCGTAGAAGAGCACCGGGTAAACGAGGTGTGCGAGCCCAATCGACACGCCCAGCAGAATCGCGGACGCCCGGAGAAGCTGCGGCGCGATCGCCAACCCAATGGCGACAGGCGCGACGGACCACAGGAGGTACTGGGGCGAGAACACCCGTCCCACGGCGGTGAGGGTGATCATCACCCCGGTGGCCACGAGCACCAGGTGGGCGCCGTCACCGCGACGGAGCCGCCACCACGCCGCGATGGCGCTGTCGACCAGGACACCGATAGCCAACAGGTTCGACAGGACGCGTATCGAGGTGTCGAACGACGTCCGGATGTCGGTAGCGCCGAAGGCCGGGACGAGTTCCACGTGGGCGCCGATCACGACCCGGGCAAGAAGGCCAACGACCCCCACAGACTCTCGGCGTGCACCCCCCGGTCCACGTTTCCGCCGAGCACCTCGTCGAACAGCTGCGGTAGCACTCCGACGAAGGGCAGGATGCAGAGCACTCCGACCGCCGTCGCAGCCAGAGCGGGTCGCCACCGCTTCGGTGCCGCGAGTACCGCTGCCGGGAGCAGGAGTCCCGGGATCACCTTGATGGCCGCGCCCAGACCGAGCCAGACGCCCCCGGCTGTCCAACGCCCGGCTTCGATCCGTTCGAGAGCCCAGGCGAGGCATGCGGCGACCGCCATGTCGAAGCGTGTGTAGGCGACCGGCCCCAACAGGGGGATCAGCCCGAGCCACGCGACGACTCCCCACCAAGAGCGGCGTCGTAGGGCGATGCGAGAGACGGCCCAGAGCCCGAGGGCGTCGAACAGCACGCTCTCCATGATGAACACGGTGCGGTAGTCGGTGCGGTCGAGCGCATATGGGAGGTTGGTGATGGCCAGCGCAGCGGGGGGATAACCCACATGGAAGTCGCGGTACGGGCGGCGGCCGAAGTCCTGGATCTGGTTGGCCCATACGACGTAGTTGGCGACCTCGAAGGTCGGGTCGGCTGACCCCGCGGGATAGACGTCAGGGTGGTCGGCGACGTAACCGACGGCGGCACGGGTGACGACGAAGACGAGGAGGACCAGCACAAGCCGCCGCACCGGCGGGACCCTAATCCTGGTCGTTCACCCCGCGGTCGCCGCCACCAGGGGCCACGGACGCTCGCGTTCCACGGTCAGGGCGGCATCGAAGAGCAGCTCGTCCTCGTGGTGGCGGGCGAGGATCTGCATGCCGACGGGCAGGCCGTCGACGGTGCCGGCGGGGATCGAGACGGCCGGGTTGCCGTAGATGTTGGAGATGATGGTGAGCGCGCCCATGTTCACGAGGTCGGGGAAGCGCCGGCTGGCCAGGTCGAGCATCGAGCCCGGCACGGTGGGCTTGACGGCGCTGATCATCCGGACCGCCCCGAGCACGCCGCGGAAGGCCCACTGGGCGGCGGCGTTGGCCTGCGCCCACTCGAGGAAGCTGTCGGTGGGGTTGGAGGTGGCGGCATCGGCAGGGAACGCCGGCCCGGGGTTGGTGGCGGCGACGATGAAATCGGCTTCCTCGAACGCGGCCGCCATGACCTCGTTGGCCTGGATGCGCAGCTCCTCGGCCACGGCTGCGGTGTGGAGGTTGTAGAGCGACGTCGACAGGCGCAGGCCGATCGCCACCTCCTCGGTCAGCTCGGACGCACAGGCTGGCCACCGGTCGCCGAGATCGGCGAGCAGCGTGGAGAGATTGCCCATCATCCACTGTGCCGCCAGGTTCGGAGGGCGGACGTCGACCTCGACGATCTTCAGGCCGCAGTCCCGAGCCAAGGCCTCCGCTTCGGCCCGGATGCGCTCCTCGACGCCCGGTTCGAGCGTGACGCCGCCGAGGGCGGGCACGATGGCGAGGCGCTTGCCAGCCAGGTCGTGCGTGCCGAGCCCGGCCTCGAAACCAGGGTGCTTGGGCAGCGCGGTGGGGTCGCCCCCGTGGGGACCGCTGCACACGTCGAAGTAGCGGGCGGCGTCGCGGACCGAGCGGGCCAGGTTGCCGAGCACCACCGTGTTGGGTCGGGAGTAGGCGTTGGGGCTGCGGGGGATCCGCCCGAAGGTGCCCTTCATGCCGAGCAGGCCGGTGTAGCCGGCCGGGATCCGGATCGAACCGCCGCCGTCGCCACCGGTGGCGAGGCTCACGAGGCCGCCGGCCACAGCGGCTGCGGAGCCGCCCGAGGACCCGCCGACCGTGCGGCCGTGGCGCCACGGGTTGTGGGTGACGCCGTTCAACTTCGTGACGCTCACGTTGAGACCGCCGAACTCGCTGGCCGTGGTCAGCCCGACCGGGACGGCGCCGCCCCGGTCGAGGAGCCGCTCGATCACGGTGGAGGTGCGGGTGGCGACGCGATCGGCGAACACCAGCGAGGCCTCGGTGCAGGGCCAGCCGGCCACCGACTCGAGCTCCTTGATCCCGGCCGGCACCCCGCCGAAGGGCAACGAGACGTCGGCGGCCTCGGCGGCGGCCCGGGCTCGGTCGGCGTCGACGAAGGAGAAGCAGTTCAGCTCCGAACGCTCGATGGCGGCGAGGGCGGCGTCGAGTTCCTCCACTGGCGAGCGTTCGCCGCGGCGGAAGGCGTCGACGAGCGAACAGGCGTCACCGGACCAGGTTTCGGGCATGGGGGTGATCTTCGCAGTCTTCGGGCACAACCCCTTCCCGGGGTGTAGGACTTCGCGCCGCCCGACCGATGGAGGGGTGGTGAGCGAGTCTTCCCCGATCGACCAGCGGCACGCGTTGCTGGCGTTGTACGACACGGCACTGCCCGACGTGTACGGGTACCTCGTGGCGCGGTGCGGGTCGGCCGCGGTGGCCGAGGATCTGACCTCGGACACGTTCCTCGCCGCCGTCGACGCCCTGCGCCGGAACCGGGTGCCGAACCTGACCGTGGCGTGGTTGATCGGGGTGGCCCGCCACAAGCTCGTCGACCACTGGCGCCGGCGGGAGGTGGAGGAGCGCTCGTTGCGTGTGGTGGAGTCCGATCCACTGCGCGATCCCGCCGACCAGTGGGACGTCCACCTCGACACCCTCGTGGCCCGTCGCACGCTCGACCAGCTCGGTGCCCACCACCGCAGCGCGCTCACCCTCCGCTACCTCGACGGCCTCCCGGTCCGGGAGGTGGCGGCGGTCCTCGGCCGGACGGAAGGTGCGACCGAGGTGCTCCTCGTCCGGGCCCGAGCCGCGTTCCGAGACCACTACCCACACGGGGAGGAGGACCGATGAGCGATCCGTTCGAGCAGCTGGCCGAACCGACCGAGCCGCGCCTGCCCCGTCCCAGCTTCCGCCGGGCGCTCCGGGCCCGGCTCGTCGACGAGCTCGACCTCGCCGACACCGACACCACCATCGATCTCCCCGAGAGGAAGACCACCATGTCCACCACCCCGCCCACCACCACACCCGCCTCCACCACCGCCACCGTCGTGACGCCCTACCTCACCGTGCACGATGCGAACGCCGCCATCGCCTGGTACGCCGAGGCCTTCGGTGCCGTCGAGCAGTTCCGTGTCGTCAGCGACGACGACGGCCGCGTCGGCCACGCCGAGCTCACCATCGGCGACGCCCACGTCATGTTGTCCGACGAGCACCCGGAGGTCGGCGTGGTCTCGCCCCGCACCCTCGGTGGGACGAGCGTGGCGCTCCACCTCCAGGTGGCCGACGTCGACACCACCTTCGCCCGGGCCGTCGACGGCGGCGCCACCTCACTGCGCGAGCCCGCCGACCAACCCCACGGCTCCCGACAGGGAACCATCATCGATCCGTACGGACACCGGTGGATGCTGTCGCAGCCGCTCGAGGCTTTCGACGTCGACACGTACGCCGGCCGCAGCGAGGACAGCGGGTACACGGTCGTCGCCGCGGCCGACGAGACCTATCGCGACGGCATCTGGGCCGTGGTCACCTACGACGACCCGTCCGCCGGCATCCGGTTCCTGGTCGACGTCCTCGGTTTCGACGAGTACGTCTTCGTCACCGATCCGGACGACCCGTCGGTCATCGTCCACAGCGAGTTCCGCTGGCCCGAGGGCGGCATCGTCCAGGTGGCCAGCTGGGACGAGGGCAACCCGTTCATCAGGCCGCCCGGCGAACAGGGCCTCTATGTCGTCACCGCCGACCCGTCGGCGGTGTGGGAGCGATGCCAGGCGGCCGGCGCCGAGGTCCTCCGGGACCCGTACGAGCCCCACTACGACGGCGGCGGGATGGGCTTCTCCATCCGAGATCCCGAGGGCAACACCTGGAGCTTCGGCACCTACGCCGGGGGCGCCACGGCCTGACCCCCGCCCACCTCCCCGAAATATCGCTGCCGATCACGGACGGAAACCGAACGCGATCGGCAGCGATTTTCCCAGGGAGTGACGGGGGTCAGACGGGTTGGGTGGTGGCGAGGGCGAGCTCGCCGTCGGCGCCGACATCGAGGGTGGCGGTCTCGCCGTCGCCGAGGCGGCCCTCGAGGATGGCGCTGGCCACCCGGTCGGCCACTTCCCGCTGGATGACACGCTTGAGCGGGCGGGCGCCGAAGGCCGGGTCGTAGCCGAGCTTGGCCAGCAGGGCCCGGGCGTCGTCGGTGACGTCGAGCGAAATGCGCTTGGCGTCGAGCCGGCGGCGCAGGTGGTCGAGCTGGATCTTGACGATGGGCTCGAGGTCGGCCTCGGTGAGCTCCCGGAACCGGACGATGTCGTCGATGCGGTTGACGAACTCGGGACGCAGGTGGTCACGGGGATCGCCGGGCATGTTCGACGTCATGATCAGCACCGTGTTCGAGAAGTCGACCGTGCGGCCCTGGCCGTCGGTGAGGCGGCCGTCGTCGAGCACCTGGAGCAGGATGTTGAACACGTCGGGGTGCGCCTTCTCGAGCTCGTCGAGCAGCACGACCGAGTAGGGGCGGCGACGGACGAGCTCGGTGAGCTGGCCGCCCTCGTCGTAGCCCACGTAGCCCGGAGGGGCGCCGACGAGGCGGGCGACCGAGTGCTTCTCGGAGTACTCCGACATGTCGATCCGGACCATGGCCCGCTCGTCGTCGAAGAGGAAGTCGGCCAGCGTGCGGGCCAGCTCGGTCTTGCCCACACCGGTGGGGCCGAGGAACAGGAAGGACCCGATGGGCCGGTTCGGGTCGGCGAGGCCGGCTCGGCTGCGGCGGATGGCCTTGGCCACGGCGGCGACGGCGTCCTCCTGGCCGATGACACGCTCGTGGAGGACGTCCTCCATGCGGACGAGCTTCGCCATCTCGCCCTCCATCAGGCGGGCGACGGGCACGCCGGTCCAGCGGGAGACGATCTCGGCGACGTCCTCCTCGTCGACCTCCTCCTTCAGCATGCGGGAGTCGGCCTGGAGCTCGGCCAGGTGCTTGGTGGCCTCCTCGGTGCGCCGCTCGAGCTCGGGGATGCGGCCGTAACGGATCTCGGCCGCCTTCTCGAGGTCGGGCTCGCGCTCGAGCTGCTCGCGCAGGGTCTCGAGCTCCTCCTTGAGGCTGCGGATGGCGCCGATGGCCTCCTTCTCGCGGTCCCAGTGGGCGAGCATCCCGTCGCGCTCTTCACGCAGGTTGGCCAGCTCCTCGTCGAGGTCGTCGAGACGGGCGTGGGAGACCTCGTCGGATTCCTTGGCCAGCGCCACCCGCTCGATCTCGAGCTGGCGGATGCGACGCTCGACCACGTCGATCTCGGTGGGCAGCGAGTCGATCTCGATGCGGAGCTTGGAGGCGGCCTCGTCCATGAGGTCGATCGCCTTGTCGGGGAGGAACCGGCCGGTGAGGTAGCGGTCGGACAGCGTGGCGGCGGCGACGAGCGCGGCGTCCTGGATGCGCACGCCGTGGTGGACCTCGTAACGCTCCTTGAGCCCGCGGAGGATGGCGATGCTGTCCTCGACCGACGGTTCACCGACGAAGACCTGCTGGAAGCGGCGCTCCAGCGCTGGGTCCTTCTCCACGTACTTGCGGTACTCGTCGAGGGTGGTGGCGCCGATCATGCGCAGCTCGCCCCGGGCCAGCATGGGCTTGAGCATGTCGCCCGCGCCCGTGGAGCCCTCGGTGGCGCCGGCGCCGACGACGGTGTGCATCTCGTCGATGAAGGTGATGACCTGGCCGTCGGAGTCGGTGATCTCCTTGAGGACGGCCTTGAGCCGCTCCTCGAACTCGCCGCGGTACTTGGCGCCGGCCACCATCGAGGAGATGTCGAGGCTGACGACCCGCTTGTCCTTGAGCGATTCGGGGACGTCGCCCTCGACGATGCGGCGGGCGAGGCCCTCGACGGCCGCGGTCTTGCCGACGCCGGGCTCGCCGATGAGCACGGGGTTGTTCTTGGTGCGGCGGGACAGGACCTGGATGACCCGACGGATCTCCTCGTCGCGGCCGATGACCGGGTCGAGCTTGCCGGCCCGCGCCGCCGCCGTGAGGTCGCGGCCGTAGCGCTCGAGGGCCTGGAAGGTGTCCTCGGGATTCTGGCTGGTGACCCGGTGGCTGCCCCGGACCTCGCGCAGCGCTGACAGCAGGTCCTCCTTGGTCACGCCGAGGGTCTCGGTGAGGGCAAGGAGGAGGTGCTCGACGGACAGGTACTCGTCGCCGAGCTCGGCCCGTGCCGTGTCGGCCTCGGTCATGACGGTCTGCAACGCCCGGGACAGGCGGGGCTCGGAGCCTCCGTAGGCCTTGGGCAGCTTGGCCACGGCCTCGTCGGCCTGGTTGCGCACCTGGCGGGAGTCGGCGCCGACCTTCTCGAGGATCGGCAGGCTGATGCCCCCCTCGGTCTGGCGCAACAGCGCGGCGAGGAGGTGGTCGGGGGTCACCTCGGGGTTGTTGAGCGCCTTGGCCTGCTCGACGGCCGCCGAGAACGCTTCCTGGGTCTTGAGGGTCCACTTGTTCGGGTCCAACGCCATGGCGCCAGTGTATCCGTGCTCAGGAAAGTTGACAATGGAACGCTCAGGTTTCTCGTCCGGAACCGGGCGCGGAAAGGCGCCGATCCCCGGGGGACAGGGTTCGGCGCCATCCGTTGTGTCGGCCCAGCCCCGGCACGGCGCCTCCCTGTGCCGTCCGCGTCACTGGTCCACGCGCCGCCCACGCAATCCCACCACAGGGGGTCGGGGCGGATTGGGAACCACCATACGAAGTCGAATGGCCACCGTCAGTAGGCCATTGGGACCGTTTCCCCCCGCCCTCGGCGGTCGGAAGGGCGGCTCGTCAGCGTTCGGGAAGGTCGATCCGACCGAAGACGGTGAGCGCTTGGCGAAGGGGCACGAGGTCCCGGCGGTAATGACGGTGGGTGGACTCGACCGCCTCGCCGGCGGCGCGCTCGGCTTCCTCCAGTTCGGCCCGGAGCCGTGCGATCTCGGCCTCGAGCGCCATCACCTTCTTCACCCCGACCAGGTTCAGGCCTTCGTCGGTGAGCTCGGAGATCCGGCGCAGCATGGCGATGTCGGCCTCGGAGTACCGCCGGCTGCCGCCGGTGGTCCGGGCCGGGTCGACCAGGCCCTTGCGCTCGTAGATCCGCAGCGTCTGGGGGTGGACGCCGGCGATCTCGGCCGCCACCGAGATGACGTACACGGCTCGGGTGTGGTGCTCGGAGGCGTCGTTGCGATCGTGCTCGGCCATGGATCAGACCCCCAGGTGCGCTCGCGGCGACTCCTCGGAGACCGAGGCCAGCGTCTCGATGGCCTTCCGCTCCGCAGGAGAGAGCTTGGCAGGTACCGCCACCTCGACCGTGACGAGCAGCGACCCCGTCTTGGCGCCGTGGGTGACGCCGTGGCCGGCGACGCGCAGGACCGTGCCCGAGCGGGTACCGGCCGGGATGCGGATCTTGACCGTGTCGCCGCCGAGCGTGGGCACGGTGACCTCGGCACCCAGTGCGGCCTCGGCGAAGGTGACGGGAACCGTGATGGTGAGGTCGTTGCCCTTGCGACCGAACAGCCGGTGGGCGCCGACGTGGACGGTGACGTGCAGGTCGCCGGGCGGGCCGCCGTTGCGGCCGGGGCCGCCGCGACCCTTGAGCCGGATCTTCTGACCGTCCTTGACGCCCTGCGGGATGCGGACCTTGATCTCGCGGGGTCGCTGCTCGACCCCGCTGCCGCGGCAATTGACGCACGGCGACTCGATGACGACGCCCCGGCCCTGGCACGTGGTGCAGGGCTGGGAGAACGAGAAGAAGCCCTGGTTCTCGTCGAGCACGCCGCGCCCACCGCAGGTCGGGCACACCACCGGCATCGTGCCCGGTTCGGCGCCGGTGCCGTCGCAGCGGGAGCAGGCCGCTTCGGAGGTGAGGTGGACGACGGTGGTCACGCCGCTGATGGCGTCCTCGAAGCTGAGGTGGAGCTCGGCGGCGAGGTCGTCGCCGCGCCGGGGTCCGGTGCCGGCGCCTGGGCCGGGTCGGCCCGCGCCCCGTCCCCGGCCGCCTCGGTTGAACAGGCCACCGAAGAGGTCGCCCAGGTCCCCGAGGTCGGACGCGTCGAAACGGAAGCCCCCGGCACCGCCGGGTCCACCGGCGCCGCCCATGCCGCCGACGGGGCCCATGCGACGGACCTCGTCGTACTCGGCGCGCTTCTTCTCGTCGCCGAGCACGTCGTAGGCGGTGGACGCCTCCTTGAACCGGTCCTCTGCGGCCGGGTCGTCGGGATGCTGGTCGGGGTGGTTCTCCCGGGCCAGCTTGCGGTACGCCTTGGTGATCTCCTTCTGGGTGGCGGACTCCGACACACCCAGGACCTTGTAGTAGTCCTTCTCGAACCATTCACGCTGCGGGGGCATCGGTTTCACCTCCTCCCGGATGGGATCTGGATTTCTTCGGACGGGTCAGCCGCTGACCTTCACCATGGCGGGGCGGATGACGCGGCCCTGCCAGAGGTAGCCGGTGCGCAGGACCTCGGACACGACCGGGCCCTCGGCGTCGGCGCCAGCATCGGCCGGTTCGTGGACGACCGCCTCGGCGACGTTGGGGTCGAAGGCCTCGGCCTCGGGATGGACCCGTTCGAGGCCCTCCTTCTCGAGGAAACCGAAGAGGGCGGCCGCCACGGCTTCCACGTCGGCGCTGCCGTGGGAACGGGCGGCGTCGATGGCGTCGAGCACGGGCAGGAGCCGCTCGACGAACGCTCCCTGGCTGCGCGCCACCTCGTCGGCCAACCGCTTCTGGGACAGCTTGCGGAAGTTGTCGAAGTCGGCCGCGGTGCGCCGATAGGCGTCGAGGAACTCGTCGCGCTCGGCGACCAACGCGTCGATCATCTCCGGCGTGAACTCGCCCGGCGCGTCGTCACCGGCGACGTCCTCGGCCGAGACGTCCGCCCCGGCCGCCTCCCCCGAAGGGTCGGCGGCCGGCGGGACCTCGTCGACGACGTCGGCGCCGGGTGGGGACTGCTGGTCGGGATCTGGCGTCATCGTCGGCCGATCACTCGTCGACGATCTCGGCATCGACGACCTCGTCGTCGTCGGCCGGGGTCGCACCCGACGCCGCGCCCGCGGCACCACCGTCGGACTGGGCGGCCGACTCGTAGAGCTTCTGGGTGAAGTCCTGCGAGGCGGTCATCAGGTTCTCGGTGGCCCGCTTGATCTCGGCCACGTCCTCCCCGGACAGGGCGGTCTTCAGCGTGGCGAGCGCGCTCTCGACCTTGTCCTTGTCCTCGCCCTGCAGCTTGTCGCCCTGCTCCTTGAGCAGCTTCTCGGTCTGGTAGACGAGCGTGTCGCCCTGGTTGCGGGCCTCGGCCTCCTCCTTGCGGCGGGCGTCCTCCTCGGCGTGGGCCTCGGCGTCCTTCACCATCCGCTCGATGTCGTCCTTGGCCAGCGAGCTCTGCCCGGTGATGGTCATGGACTGCTCCTTGTTGGTGGCGCGGTCCTTGGCCGACACGTGGACGATGCCGTTGGCGTCGATGTCGAAGGTGACCTCGATCTGCGGCACGCCGCGGGGCGCGGGGGGCAGGTCGACGAGCTGGAACTTGCCCAACGTCTTGTTGAACTGGCTCATCTCGCGCTCGCCCTGGAGCACGTGGATCTCCACCGACGGCTGCATGTCCTCCGCGGTGGTGAACACCTCGGTGCGCTTGGTGGGGATGGTGGTGTTGCGCTCGATGAGACGGGTCATGACGCCGCCCTTGGTCTCGATGCCGAGCGAGAGCGGCGTGACGTCGAGCAGGAGCACGTCCTTGACGTCGCCCTTGAGCACGCCGGCCTGGATGGCGGCGCCGACGGCGACGACCTCGTCGGGGTTGACCGACTTGTTGGGGTCTCTGCCGGTGAACTCCTTCACCAGGTCGGTGACGGCGGGCATCCGGGTGGAGCCGCCGACGAGCACGACGTGGTCGATGTCGCCCTTGCTGAGGCCGGCATCGCTGATGGCCTGCTCGAACGGCGACTTGCAGCGGTCGAGCAGGTCCTGGGTCAGCTCCTGGAACTTGGCCCGGGTGAGCTGCTCGTCGAGGTGCAGCGGGACCGTCCTGGGTGGCGGTGATGAACGGCAGGTTGATCTGCGTCGACTGGACCTGGCTCAGCTCGATCTTGGCCTTCTCCGCCGCTTCCTTCAGGCGCTGGGCGGCCATGTTGTCCTTGGACAGGTCGACACCGTGGGCGGCCTTGAACTGGTCGACGAGCCAGTCGATGATCTTCTGGTCCCAGTCGTCACCACCGAGGTGGGTGTCGCCGTGGGTCGACTTGACCTCGAACACACCGTCGCCGATCTCGAGCACCGACACGTCGAAGGTGCCGCCGCCGAGGTCGAAGACGAGCACGGTCTGGTCGGCGTCGCCTTCCTTGTCGAGGCCGTACGCCAGTGCGGCCGCGGTGGGCTCGTTGATGATGCGCAGCACCTCGAGGCCGGCGATGGCGCCGGCTTCCTTGGTGGCGGTGCGCTGGGCGTCGTCGAAGTAGGCCGGCACGGTGATGACGGCCTGGGTGACGGTGTCGCCCAGGTAGGCCTCGGCGTCTCGCTTCAGCTTCTGGAGCGTGCGGGCCGAGATCTCCTGGCTGGTGTAGTCCTTGCCGTCGATGTCGACCGACCAGTTGGTGCCGACATGACGCTTGACCGACCGGATGGTGCGGTCGGGGTTGGTGATGGCCTGGCGCTTGGCCACCTCGCCCACCAGGACCTCGCCGTTCTTGGAGAAGGCGACGACCGAGGGGGTCGTCCGCGACCCCTCGCTGTTGGGGATGACCACCGGGTCACCGGCTTCGAGCACGGCGACGACGGAGTTGGTGGTGCCGAGGTCGATTCCGACGGCCTTGGGCATGGTGTTGCCTCCAATGATGGGGTTGTCTCGGGGGGAGAAGCACGGGGCGCCGCCGGATCCGCCGGCGCTCCATGGAGACAAGCATAAAACCTGAGTGCCCCATTGGCAACTTTGGCAGCATCAGGTTTGAAGGCTCGGACATGTCGATCGGCCGACACTTGCTGCAGGAAACGTCGTACGATGCCGAGAACAACTCCTGGCGTCGCGCGGGCGTCCGAGGAACCCAGGGAGAGAGATGAAGAGCATCCAGCGTGGTGCGAGGCGGCACTCCGGGTCCGACCGTGGGGCATCGCTGGTCGAGTTCGCCATCCTTGTGCCGGTCCTCTTCCTCATCCTGATCGGCACGATCACCGGCGGCCTTACCCTGAGTCGCCAGAACTCCGTGAAGAACGCGGTCCGCGAAGCCACCCGGTTCGGATCGATCTATCCCTCGACGAACGCCGACTACCTCTCGAAGGTCTACGCCCAGGTCGTGAACGCCGCTACGGGGGACCTCGATGCGGGCGTGGCCGGCCGGGACATCTGCGTTGCCTTCATCGACAAGGACGACGTGTGGACGGCGAAGACCGGCCCGGGCGCCGGTGATGTGACCTCGGGAGACTGGGACACCGGCGATCCGACATCCGGCGTGGCGTGTTTCGACGACGGGCGGTTCGGCCTCGGAGAGGCCCGGGTCCAGGCCACAGCAGCTCGTCAGAGCGACATCGAGGCAATCCTGTACTCCAGGACCGTCACCCTCAGCTCGCAGTCCGTCACAAGGTACGAACGATGACGCCGTCGCACGGACATGGACGCCGGGACCGTGGCGCAACCCTCATTCTCGTGGCCCTTTGCATCACTGCCCTATTCCTCATCGTCGCCATCGTGATCGACCTCGGCGCCACGCGCAGCGACCGGCGAAATGGCCAAGCCGCCGTTGACAATGCGGTGGCATCGGCGGTGCAGACCTTCTCCGAATCCAACGTTGTCGCAGCATGTGAGACAGCCTTCGACTACTTGCATCTGGGTCTGGATTCCGCCCCGTTTGTCGGTGACGACTGCTCATCAGTCCTGGCCGGTACTCTGCAACCCCACAGCCGAACGAACGGTCACTCGGACGTCCGGCGACTTCGTCGCGGTACTGACCCAGCCGGTGCTCGATTCGTCACCACTCATGCAGCCCAGCGCCATCGGCTCTGAAACGTTCGTCGTCGATCCGACGCAAGATGGTGGCCCCTGCGACCGACTCGGGATGCGGCTGACGACCTCAGGGAACACGTTCTTCGGCGGCATCGCCGGCACAGAGGATCGCGTGAGCTCTGTGTCCGCGGTCGGACGGGCAGACGGCGGGAACACCGAACTACGGGCACTGAATCTGCTGGTGCTGGAACGGCACGACTGTGATGCACTCACGGTCGGCGGCAACAACACGACGCTCATCGTCGCCAACCCCATCGACGACCCTGCCACTCCGTTGGTGGACGAGTCCCAGAGGCCGGGGATCGTCGCTGTCGACTCAGATGCGTCCGGCTGTACAGGCTCGAATGACACCGTGGAGGTTAACGGCAACGGCGCGAGGATCATCTCGCAAGGACCGTGCGAAGATCTGTCACAGCCCGCCAACAGCTGCGGCGAGATCGACCTCTTTGCGCAGTTGAACGATCCCACTTGCGCAGCCGCGACCGATGGCAGTCAATTTGCGTGCGACGAGGGCCAGGGAACCATCGCTCCCGACGCAAGGCAGTCCCTGGGA
Organism: uncultured Acidimicrobiaceae bacterium; assembly: GCA_963811245.1. Lineage (GTDB taxonomy): Bacteria > Actinomycetota > Acidimicrobiia > Acidimicrobiales > Salinilacustritrichaceae > Salinilacustrithrix. The sequence goes on along the minus strand of CAWEQL010000007.1, from coordinate 132,045 downwards.
ATCTTCGGTCGTGCGCCCGTCGATCACCGCTACAACTGTAAGACGAGCTACGCGACCGCTCCGTGGTTCGTCGACCAGCCGATTGATGGCTGTCCTGGAGCATCATCGACCACCGACTACGTCGATGAGTTGCGAGCCTTTGCCACCACAGCGGCTTCAACCCAGTTCACGGTCGTCCCATCCGCGGCTGTCCCTGGTTCCGCCTGCAACAGCGGCACGATCACGTATCCACCGGGCAACTACTACGTCAACTGCCCGACATTTCGAGTGAACAGCGGTGCCGTTGTCACCTTCACCGGGGGGAACGTCGTATTCGCAGGGAAGGTCGCGGTACAGAACAACAGTTCTCTGACGATCAATGCCTGCGCTGGTTCCAGTCCCCCGACGTGCCCCGACACGATGACGTGGACGCCGGGCGCGAACTTCGATGAGCGGCAATCCTCGTCCGAAGGCGCATGGGCCTACGTAGACGGCCAGGTGTCCGTGGCCGGATCTGGCGTTCTGCGGCTCATCCACACCGCGCTGTTCATCGGACCCGGGGGCGACGTGGCCCAGTCCGGCACCATCATCTCGAGTGCTCCCGACGAAGGATCGACACCGGGAAGTGCGGGGCCGTTCGATGACCTCGGGCTGTGGTCCGACGGCACGACCGCTCACACCTTCCGAGGAGGCGGGGCGAACGACTTCCAAGGTCTCTACTTCGGCGGACGAGCACACTTCGCCATGTCCGGCGGCACCACGGTCGACCTCCGATCGGCGCAGTTCGTCTCGAACACAATGGCATTCAGCGGTGGAGTCACCTTCACGATGTCCCCGGTCGGCGATCGATCCGTCCTGTACGAGGTTCCCGCATCGCATTCGCTCATCCGCTGACCTTCTTCGAAGTGGGAGACTGGCGGCGATGTCGTCGCACGCCTCGGGTCCCCGGACGGGACCGCTGATCGAGACGGTCGGCCTGACCAAGACGTACCCCGGGGGCGTCACCGCGCTCGACGGGCTCGACATCTCCCTCACCGAAGGGACGATCGGGCTGGTGGGGGCCAACGGCGCCGGCAAGTCGACGCTGTTCCGGATCCTGCTCGGCCTGACCCGGCCTGATTCGGGCACCGTGCTGGTCGACGGCGTCGACGTGGGCGCTGACCCGATCGGGGTGCGCCAGCGGATCGGGTTCATGCCCGAACACGACTGCCTGCCCACCGACCAGACCGCCGCCGACGTCGTGTCCACGCTGGGCGAGATCGGCGGACTGCCGCCGCGGGCCGCCCGCCAGCGAGCGTCCGACATCCTCGACCTCGTCGGGCCTCGACGAAGCGCGCTTCCGTCCTATCGAGGGGTTCTCCACCGGCATGCGCCAGCGGGCCAAGCTGGCCCAGGCTCTCGTCGCCGACCCCGCCCTCGTCCTCCTCGACGAGCCGACCGCCGGGCTCGACCCCGCCGGCCGCCACGAGATGCTCGACCTGGTCCGGCGCCTCGCCACCTTCGGCATCTCGGTGATCATGGCCACCCACCTCCTCGACGACGTCCAGGCGACCTGCGACCAGGTCGTGATGATCGATGCCGGCCGGTTGGTCGCATCGGGACGGACCGAGGCCCTCCTCGAGACCACCGGATCGGTCCGCGTCGACGTGTCGGGCCGGGGCCCGGAGCTGGTCTCGGCACTCCCCTCCGCCCTCGCCGCCGCCGCCACGATCAACGCCGACGGGTCGGTCGACATCGCGGTGGCCGGCGATGACGACCTCGATGCCATCGTGGCCGCGGTGGACACCGCCGGTCTCCCCCTTCACGGTCTGTCGAGCCGGCGCTCCACCCTCGACGACGTGTTCATCGACCACAGCCAGCCGCGCCCGGTGGACGTGGTCACATGACCGCCACCGGACGGGTCTACGACCGCGGCTACCGGCCCTACGACGGCCAGCTCGGCGGCCGGCGCGCCGCCCGCTCGGCGCTGTGGCGGGCATCGGTGCGCCGGGCGCTCGGCATCCGGCGGTCGTGGCGCCAGAAGCTGTTCCCGTGGGTGCTCCTCGCCATCGTCACGGTCCCGGCCATCATCAACGTCGGCATCGCGTACATCACCCGCGACAGCCCCGTACAGGACGCGGTGGCGATCATCACCTATCGGGAGTACGTGGGCGTGTCCACCGCCCTGTTGGTCTTCGTCGGCCTCACCGCACCCGACGTGTTGTGCCCCGACCGACGCAACCGGGTCCTGCCCCTGCTGTTCGCCCGGCCCCTCACCGGCATCGACTACGTGTTCGCCAAGATCGCCGCCATCGCATCCATCGTCTTCGCCTTCGGGTTCATCCCCCAGGCGGTCCTGTTCCTCGGCCAGATGCTCGTCAGCGACGCCGCGTTCACCTACCTGGGCGACAACGCCGAGGTGCTCTGGAAGGTGCCGCTCGCCGTGGCGATCCTCGCCATCTACTACTCCGCGCTGGCGCTCGCCATCGCCTCGTTCACCACCCGGCGGATCATCGCCGCGGCCGCCCTGTTGATCCTGCTGCTCGTGTCGTCGGCGTTCTCGAACATCTTGGCCGGCAACACCGACCAACAGTTCGGCCCCGAGCCGCAATCGGCGTGGGCAGTCGCCAACCTGCTGGCCCTCCCTCTGCATCTCCGCGACCTCGTCTTCGAGGGGAAGATCCTCGAGGCCCCGCTGGCCGGCGTCGCCAACGGTGGGGCGCTCGCCGTCGCCGTCTTCCTCGCCGTGGTGGCGGCCTCGCTCGGCACCCTGGTGTGGCGCTACCGGTGGGTCGAAGCGTGACGGCCACCGAGGAGCTCGACCCCGCTTTCGTGGCCGCCCCCACGGTCACCGTCCGCGACGTGTCGGTGTGGTTCGGCCAGAAGGTGGCGCTGTCCGAGCTGTCGTGCTCGTTCGGGGCCGGCGTCACCGGCCTGCTCGGACCCAACGGCGCCGGGAAGACGACCCTCATGCGCGCCATGTGCGGCCTCGTGCCGACGCGGCAGGGGTCCGTCGACGTCCTGGGCACCGATCCTCGCCGGGACCGCGAGGTCCAGGCCCGCATCGCCCTCGTGCCCGAGGAGGACGCCGTCCCGGAGTCGCTCAGTGCCCGGCAGCTGGTGCGGTACCAGGCCACCCTCGCCGGCATCGACGACGACGACGCCGTCGAGCGCGCCCTGCACGAGGTCGACCTCACCGATGTCGCCGACCGGTCGCTCGGCGGCTTCTCCAAGGGCATGCGCCAACGGGGCAAGGTCGCCGCCGCGCTGGTCACCGGACCCGACATCCTCGTCCTGGACGAGCCGCTCAACGGCGCCGACCCCGTCCAGCGCCTGGCTCTCATCGAGTTGTTCCGCCGCCTCGGCCACGACCACACGGTGATCGTGAGCAGCCACGTCCTCCACGAGGTCGAGCGACTCGCCGACCGCGTCATCGTCCTGCTCCACGGCCGTCTCGCCGCCGCCGGTGGACACCGGGCCATCCGCGACGCCATGGCCGACCGGCCCCGCCGGGTGCTGCTGCGCAGCGACGACGACCGCCGGCTCGCCGCCGAGCTGGTCTCGCTCGAGCCGGTCACGGCCGTGGAGCTGGGCAGCGCCGGGCTCACCGTGGCCACCAGCAACGCCGGCTCGCTCGCCGTGGCCCTTCCGCACGTCGCGCGGGCGGGCGGGATCCGCCTGCGCGAGGTACGACCGCTCGACGAGTCGTTGGAGAGCGTGTTCACGGAGCTGACCCGGTGACGGCGGTACCGAACACCCAGCCCGAGACCGAACCGGCCGTCCGTCGGCGCGGCTCCGCGACGCGTCGGATGCCAGCGCTCGTCACCTACGTGTTCCGGGCCTGCCTGCCCCGCGCCCGCCTCGCCATCCTCGCCCTGCCCTGCCTCACGATCCTCGCCTGCGGCCTCATCACCAGCTCGGTCCACGACCAGTCGCGGCTGCACGCCTTCGCCACCGTGGCCGGCGTCGGGATCTTCGGTCTGGCCATGCCGCTGGGTGCGCTGGTGGTGGGCGATGCCGTGCTCGGTGCCGAGGTCCGCTCGGGAACGCTGGCCTTCACCTGGCTCACGCCGGCGCGGTTCTCCGAGATCGCCGTGGCCCGGTGGTTCGGCGGGTGGGTGATCTGCCTGCTGACGCTGGTGCCCTCGGCGGCGCTTGCCGCCGTCCTCGCCGGCGTCTCCGACCAGGCCGGCACGATGGCGCTGGCCACGGCGGCGGGCTCGGCGGCGCACATCGCCATGTTCGTGCTGATCGGCTGCATCACCCGCCGGGCGGCGGTGTGGTCCCTGGCCGTCGTGTTCCTCGTCGAGCGGCTGCTCGGCGCCGTGCTGTCCGGCGTGGCCCAGCTCTCGCCCACGTGGCAGGGCCGAGCCGTGTTCGTCGGTCTGGCCGACATCACCGACCAGCACCGCTCCGGCATCCCCGAGGGAGGCGGCGCCATCGTGCGCCTCACCATCCTCACCATCGTGTTCCTGGTCGTCGCCGCCGCGGGCCTGCGACGCCTACAGCTCACCGGCAGCCGGGACTGACCACCGCCGGCGTCGGAGCTGCGGCCGGGCGCTGACTCGCGCCGGGCGCTCAGTGCCAGCCGAAGCCGACGATGACGGCCAGTGCCGCCACCACGATGGCGATCACGGCCAGGGCCCGGAGGTTGGGGTTGCGGGCGAGGCTGGCGGGATCGAAGCCGAGACCGGCCACGGGGTCGTCGTGCCCCTCGCCGGCTGCACCGCCGCCGGGCTCGTGCTCGGCCGCAGGGGGCGAGTCCGCCACGGGCGTCAGAGGACGGCGGGGTTGCGGGTGAGGTTCCAGATGACGGCGCTGAGGATCTGCTCCCGCAGCTCGTCGTCGGGCGCCTCGAACCGCAGCCCGTACTGGTGGAGCATCACCCCGCCGGGCGTGCGGCCGTAGAGCGCCCGGGTCTGCACCGTGGCGGCGTGCTCGATCTGGAGCGACTCGCCGGGACCGGGCAGGGCGCAGCGCACGACCACCCGGTGACCCTCAGGCATCTCCTTGGCGCAGATGAGGCCGAGGCCGCCGGCAGACAGGTCGACGACCTTGCCCTCGCCGGCCCCCAGATCGCCGGCGTCATAGCGGGCGTCGAGCACCAGGGCCAGGCGGGTGTCGGAGCGATGCGGACGGCGGTTGATGGTGACCGGGATGGCGATGCCGAAGGGCGCGTGGTCGTCGTCGCGCTCGTCGGACACCACCGAGTCGAACAGGTACACGGCGTCGTCGACGCGGTCGAAGCGCACCGACACCAGCTGCCCGATCGTCAACGACAGCATGCCGTCGCGCCGGATCGGCAGGTCGATCCAGAACGCGTGCCGGTCGACGTCGGCGATCGTCGCCGAGTAGCCGCCCAGGCTGTCGGTCAGATCGGAGATCCGCAGGGCCAGGCCAGGGGTGAGGTACCGCACCCGAGACACCGTCTCGGCCCGCAGGTGGGGTTCGTCCACTTCCAACATCGTTCTCCCTCCTCCGCCGGTCATGGTAGGACCAGCCGGCCGCCGACCGCCCGACCGAGCTGCACTACCGTCGCCGGGCATGGCGCACACCCTCATCCTGCTCCGCCACGGGCAATCGGTCTGGAACCTCGAGAACCTGTTCACCGGCTGGTACGACGCCGATCTCACCGAGCAGGGCGAGGCCGAGGCCCGGGCGGGCGGCCGGCTGCTGGCCGACACGGGTCTGCTGCCGACCATCGTCCACACGTCGTTGCAGACCCGGGCCATCCGCACGGCCGAGCTGGCCCTGGCCGAGTGCGACCGCTCGTGGATCCCCGTGCGGCGCCACTGGCGCCTCAACGAGCGGCACTACGGCGACCTGACCGGGCGCAACAAGGCCGAGACCGCCGAGCGGTTCGGCGACGAGCAGGTCCACATCTGGCGGCGGAGCTACGACACCCCTCCCCCGCCCATCGCCCCGGACAACCGCTTCGATCCCGCCGACGACCCCCGCTACCGGCAGGTGCCACCCGAGCTGCGCCCGTCGAGCGAATGCCTGAAGGACGTCGTGGAACGCATGCTCCCCTACTGGTTCGACGCCATCATCCCCGATCTCGACGCCGGCCACGTCGTCCTGGTCGCCGCCCACGGGAACTCGCTGCGGGCCCTGGTGAAGCACCTGAACGACATCAGCGACGACGACATCCCCGGCCTCAACATCCCGACCGGCCAGCCACTGCGCTACGAGCTCGACGACGACTTCCGACCCGTCGACGACCTCCCCGTCGAGCAGCGCTACCTGGCCGACGCCGACGACATCGCGGCAGCAGCGGCGGCGGTGGCGAACCAGGCCAAGGCCTGACTCCCGCCCTCCCTCCATCCGGGAAATCGCTGCCGATCGCGTTCGGAAACCGAACGCGATCCGCAGTGATTTTCGTGAGGGGCGACTTCAGGCCGGTTGTGGTCGGGCCCGGTCGACGATGGCCGCGAGGTCGAGGCCAGCCGGAAGGGTGCCGAAGGCTCGGCCGACCTCGTCGCCCAGACGGGAGACCACGAAGGCATCGGCCACCGCAGCAGGGCTGTGCTGGAGGAGCAACGAGGCCTGGAACACCGTGGCCATGTCCTCCACCAACCGACGGGCCCGCAGTTCGATGGCCTCGACGTCGCCGAGCTCCTTACGCAGATCGACCACGGCCGCATCGAATCGGGCATCGGCGCCGGCCGCCTGTTCGACCTCGTCCCAGTAGACGTCGAGCGCTTCGGGCGCCCGGACCAGCGCCCGCAACACGTCGAGGCACATCACGTTGCCCGAGCCCTCCCACACGCCGTTGACGGGCTGACTGCCGGAACAGGCGCGGCAGGCCTGTCTCCTCCACGTAGCCGACGCCGCCCAGGCATTCGAGCGCCTCCGCCGCGTGCTGGGGTGCCCGCTTGCACGTCCAGTACTTCACGACCGGGGTGATGAGGCGCTTCACCAGCTGCTCGTGCTCGTCGGCGGCATCGGCGTCGAAGGCGCGGGCCAGCCGGATGGCGGCGAGGGTGGCGGCCTCGGACTCGATGGCGAGGTCGGCGAGCACGTTGGTCATCAACGGTTGCTCGTCGAGGCGGGCACCGAACGCACTGCGGTGGTGGGTGTGCCAGCTGGCCTGCGCCACGCCCTGGCGCATGATCGCCGTGGACCCGAGCACGCAGTCGAGCCTGGTGTGGTTGACCATCTCGATGATGGTGCGAACGCCACGGCCCTCGTCGCCGATGCGGGCGGCCCAGGTGTCGAGCAGCTCGATCTCGCTGGAGGCGTTCGAGCGGTCGCCCAGCTTGTCCTTGAGCCGCTGGATGCGGATGGGGTTGCGCTCACCGTCCGGACGCCAACGGGGAACCAGGAAGCAGGTCAGACCGCCGGGCGCCTGCGCCAGCATCAAGAAGGCATCAGACATGGGTGCCGAGCAGAACCACTTGTGCCCGGTGAGTCGGTACTCGCCATCGTCTGAAGGCGCCGCCGTGGTGGTGTTGGCCCGGACGTCCGAGCCGCCCTGCTTCTCGGTCATGGCCATGCCACACGTGGCGCCGGCCTTCTCCGATGCGGGCCGGTTGGCGGGGTCGTAGGTCGACGACACCAACCGGGGCTCCCACTCGGCGGCGAGTTCGGGAGCGTGTCGCAGGGCGGGGACGGCGGAGTACGTCATCGAGATGGGGCAGATGTGCCCGCCGTCGACCTGGTACCAGGTGATCACCTTGGCGGCCCGGGCGACGTGGGCGCCGGCGCGGTCGTCGGCCCACGGCCCGGCGTGGAGGCCGTGCGCCACCGCGGTCTCCATGAGACGGTGGTAGTCGGGGTGGTACTCGACCAGGTCGATCCGATGCCCGTAGCGGTCGTGAGTGCGCAGCTCGGGCGGGTTGTCGTTGGCTCGACGGCCCCAATCCATGGCCTCCCGGGTCCCGGCCAGGCGGCCCAGCTCGGTCAGGTCCGGGATCGCCCAGCTCGCGCCTTCCCGGTCCACGGCGGCGGCCAGCGCCACATCGGTGGAGAAGACGTCGTGGCCCTCGAGCGGCGGCGGCTGGTTGGTCACCTCGTGCGTGGCGAAGGAGCTGATCATGGGAACCAGCGTACGAGTCGGGAAAATCGCTGCCGATGGCGATCGGAAACCGAACGCGATCAGCAGCGATATCCCTCGAGGGGCGGGGCGTGGGGGCGGGGCGGGGCGGTCAGAGGGCGCCGGCGTGGTGGAGGGCGGCACGGACGGTGTCGACGACGTAGGCCGCCCGGTACACGACGTCCTCCCAGGTGAAGTGGAAGACGGTCCAGCCGAGCAACTGCACGTTGTTCCGGCGTTCGTTGTCGTGCTGGCGAACCTCCTCCTCGCCATGGATGGCACCGTCGGTCTCGATGCCGATGCGGAACTCCGGATAAGCGAGGTCGAAGCGGGCGATGCGGCCGTCGGGCCGGGTGACCACGAACTGGTGCTCCGGCGCAGGAAGGCCGGCGGCGACCAGGAGATCGGCACAGCGGGCCTCGACCACCTCCTCGGGCGCGCCCTCGGCACCGAAGTGGCGCTCGAGCAGCTCGCGGAGCGCCCCACAGCCGTTACGGCCCTGGATGCTGTGGCGCCGGTACACCCGATCGAGCGACGCCCAGTCGACCCCGTGACGGCGACGAAGGGTGCCCATCGCGCGGCGGTAGGCGTCGAAGGGGACCACCGAGCCGAGGTCGACGGCGAGACGAAGCGGTGAGGTGGTGGGGATCCCGTCGATGATCACGGGTGCGGTGCGAGCCAGGTCGACGCTCTCGTGCACGATGATCGGGATGTCGCCGAGCCGGGTCCGGGCGTGGTCGAAGGTGCGGACGGGGGTTCGCCCGGTGGGCACGGACAACTCGATCGGTGCGACGGCCCGATCGTCCGCCACCGCGCCGAGCAACGAGGCCGCCGCTCGATGCGACGCCTCGGCTCCGGAGATCGAGAGCACGACGGCGGCGAGGTTCCGGCGCCAGGTCCAGGGCACGCCTTCGAGCGCATAGACGCCGCACTCGGCCACCGTCCACGCTCCGCTGCTGACCCGCCGGTGGATCGACGAATCCGTTCCGCCCGCGGCCAAGACCTGCCGACGTGTCACCAGGCTGAGCTGGGCGGCGAACGTCGCCGCCACCCGCCGATCGAGTGCTGCCATCTTCCACCCCGCGACTCCGGAGGTCGGGGGAAGACGGCTCGACGGTAGCGCACCACCCCAACGGGAAAATCGCTGCGAATCGCGCTCGGCTTCCGAACGCGATCCACAGCGATTTTCCTCGGGGCCGAGGGGATGGACGGGCTAGACGGCGTCCACGCCCATCTCGCCGGTGCGGATCCGGGTGAGCCGGTCGACGGCGGTCATCCAGATCTTGCCGTCGCCGATCTTGCCGGTCTGCGCCGACGAGGCGATGGCCGCAGCCACCTTCTCCGCCTCGTCGGTGCCGCACACCACTTCGATCTTCACCTTGGGGACGAAGTCGATGGTGTACTCGGCGCCCCGGTAGGTCTCGGTGTGGCCGCCCTGGCGGCCGAACCCCTTGACCTCCGACACGGTGATGCCCTGGACGCCGACGCCCTTGAGCGCCTCCTTCACGTCCTCGAGCTTGTGCGGCTTGATGACCGCGGTGACGAGATGCAACACGTTGGTTCTCCCTGTTTCTTCCGGTGGTTCGTGTCGCCGGGGTCGGTCAGACCGGGACGGCAGAGGTGGACGGGCGAGTGGACGAGCCACTCGAGGTGGTGTCGGGGGCGTAGCCCATGTGGCCGTGCTCCTCGACGTCGAGACCGGCGAGCTCCTCCTCGTCGGTGGTCCGCAGGCCGATGGTGTGCTTGATGGCGAGGAAGAGGATCATCGCCGTGCCGAACACCCAGATGAAGTGCGTGAGGATGAACAGACCCTGCGTCGACAGTTGGTCGATGCCGCCGCCGTAGAACAGCCCGGCGTTCTCCCGGCCGAGGAAGGCGTCGTCGTACTTGGCGAAGAAGGCGATGGAGAGCGTGCCCCACGTGCCGCACACGCCGTGGACGGAGATGGCGCCGACCGGATCGTCCACCTTCATCTTGTCGAAGAAGGAGATGGCGAACACGACGATGAAGCCGCCGATGGCCCCGATCACGACCGCCGCCCACACCTCGACCGACCCGCACGGGGCGGTGATCGAGACGAGGCCGGCGAGCATGCCGTTGGCCGCCATGGTCACGTCGGGCTTTCCGTCGCGGATCCAGTTCACGAGCATCGACACCACGGCGCCGGCGCAGGCCGCCACCAAGGTCCGCACGGCGATCTGGGTGACGAAGTTGTCGGCGCCGAGCTCCGAGCCCGGGTTGAACCCGAACCAGCCGATGAACAGGATCATGGCGCCGAGCACCACGAACGGGACGTTGTGACCCGGGATGGCCCGAGGCTTGCCGTCGGGCCCGTACTTCCCGATGCGAGGTCCGAGGACCAGCGCACCGGCCAGGGCCGCCCAGCCGCCGGTGGCGTGCACGATGGTCGAGCCGGCGAAGTCCGAGAACGGGATGTCGAGCTGGGCCAACCAGCCGCCGCCCCACGTCCAGCGCAGGATCACGGGGTAGATGAACGACGTGATCACCAGGCTGTAGATGAAGTAGCTCTTGAACTTGGTCCGCTCGGCCATGGCGCCGGACACGATGGTGGCACCGGCGGCGGCGAAGGCGGCCTGGAAGAAGAAGAACGTGGCCGGGGACAGGTTCAGGGTCTGGATGGCATCGGCATTCTCGATGCCCTTGATGCCGAGGCCGAAGCCGAACCAGCCGCCGAGCATCTCGTTGCCGGCGAACCCGATCCCGTATCCCACGAGGGCGAAGGCGAGCACGCCCGCCATGCCGTCCATGAGGTTCTTCATCATGATGTTGGACACGTTCTTGGCCCGGGTCAGCCCGGCCTCCACGAGGGCGAAACCCGCCTGCATGAAGAACACGAGGATCCCGGCCAGGAACACGAAGATGTTGTCGAGAATGGCCTGAGTGGCCGCAGGGGCTGCCTCGCCGGCGTCTTGAGCGGACGCCGGGTTGGCGAGAAGCAACATGGCTGCTCCGACGAGGCCCGCTCCGATGAGCAACTTGTGCTTCACGGGGTGTCTCCTTGGGGTAGTCGAATGTTGTGGTCGGTAGTGCTGGTCTGTCGTGTGATCGGTTGGTGCGGATCAGGCCGGCCCGGTCGGTTCCGGGCATGACGGGGATCTGACCCGCAACTGACCGTAAAGATCGCCCGTTGCACGGTTGTTCGGTCGGCGTGACAGGACGGGCAACGCTGTGTGACCGCAGTGTTTCGGCCGTGGCGGGTCAGCTTCCGCCGACCGCAGTGGGCTCGAGGAGGTACCCGCGGAGCGCACGGTCCGGATGGCGAGCCGCACCGGTTCGAGCCGGCGGCGAAGACGCAGCATGTGGACGTCGAGCGCGTTGCGGCCGGGCGCCCCCTCCGGCCAACCGGCGGCGGCGAGATCGTCGCGGCTGACGACGGCCCCGAACCGCCGGACCAGCGCACCGGTGAGCCGCGCTTCGACGGGAGGTAGGGGCGCCCACCGCTCCCCGAAGCGGATGACCCCGTCGTCGTCGAGCTCCGGGACGAGCTCCAGGGTCTGTTCGATGCGCAGGCGCAGGCCCTCCAGACGGGCCCGCACGTCGAGGTCGCCGGAGGACTCCCGCACCCAGTCCTCGAGCGGGTCGGCGGCGACAGGCGGCGCCGAATCGGCCTCGACGATCAGCAGCCGCGCCTTGCCCCGCTTGGCCAGGTCCTCACGAGCACGTCGCTCGCTCGGCCACCGCAGCATGGTGACGTCCTCCATCGAAGACCGACGGTACGAAGCGAACGTTTCTCGGTTGTTTCGCCACGGTGCCCATCAGTTTTCGTTCAGCACGGTCCCACGAGCGCAGATCGCGGCACTTCCGTAAGCTCCGCCCATGCCACGTTCCCACGTCACCGACCACCTCGCACAGGTGCCCTTGTTCGCCGCATGCTCCAAGAAGGAGCTGGCGCACATCGCCAAGGCGAGCGACGAGATCACCGTGCCCGACGGTCACGTGCTGACCCGGCAGGACGAGACGTCACGGGAGGCGTTCGTGATCATGTCCGGTACGGCGGTGGTCAAGCGCAACGGGCGCAAGGTCGCCGAGCTGGGCAAGGGCGCCATCATCGGCGAACTGGGCCTGCTCGACCGTGGTCCCCGCACGGCCACCGTCGAAGCGCAAGGGCCGGTCGACGTGCTCGTCATCGGCCCGCGAGTTCGCCGCCCTGCTCGACGACGTGCCGTCGCTGACCCACAAGTTGCTCAAGTCGCTGGCCAGCATGGTCCGCGAGCTCGACAAGAAGGCCTACGGCTGACCTGAGCCAGGGGGACCACCGGGCCCGGCACGGCGGCGCAGCCGCCACGCGCCGGCGGCCGTGGCCAGGCATCACGCCGCCGCCAATCCGACCAGCAGGGCACGCTCGGCACAGCGCCCGCCGCCGCTCTCGCCGGGCGGACGAGGCGGGGCGTGGCGGTCGGGCCGTCGTCCACGACGTCGGCGTCGGGCACTGCGGTTCGCGGCCCGGACGACGGCGGATCGATGGTGGAGGTGGGGGTCGTGGAAGGTGCCGCCGGCGCCGAGGTGGCTGGTGCCGGAAGCCGGGACCGGGTGGTCGGGTGACGAGCCGACACGGGTCCCCGTGGTCGATCCACCGTTCGCACGCGGTCGAAGCGAGGTGGTCGTGGTGGTGAGGGCCGGTGTCGGCGGGGGCGACGACGGGGGAGAGCCACCGAGCCCGAGCGTGGCGGCGGCGACATCGACGAGACCGGCCCCGAACGTGCTGGCCGGACCGATCCGTCGAGCCGTGGCGAGCAACCGGTCCACGGCCTGCTGCGGTCCCAGACCGCGAGCGCGGAGCGCCGCCAGGGCGCCCGACACGTGCGGCGCGGCCATCGACGTCCCCGCCAGGAGCGCGCAGCGCTGGCCCGGGTAGGCCGACAGCACATCGCCGGCCGGGGTGCCGCTGCCGTCTCCGCCAGGAGCGGCGATCCCCCACTTGGCCGATCCCACCGATGATGCGTACGACGCCTTGGTGTCGGCGTTGGTGGTGGCGGTGACGACGACGGCGTCGAGGTCGCCGTACCCCGACCCGAAGACGCCGCCGAGCACGCCGCTGTTGCCGGCGGCGAGCACCGGGATCGAGCCCTTGTTCCAGGCGTAGGTGATGGCGTCGCGGAAGTCGCTGCCGCCACCGTCGAGGAACGAGAGGTCTCCACCCAACGACAGGTTGATCACCGCCGCGTGGTGGTCGGCCGCGGCTCGGATGCCGGCGACGACGTGCGCCACCGTGCCGGAGCCGTCGGCGTCGAGCACCCGCACGGGCAGGATGGTGGTGTCGGGGGCGACGCCGATGGCGACGGGTCCACCACCGCAGTCGATGGGCGTACCGGCCACCGTGCCGGAAACATGGGTTCCGTGCCCTTCGGGATCGCCGGCCTGCGGGCTGCCGGTGAAGTCGAGCTGCGGCAGCACGCGGCCGGCCAGGGCCGGATGGGCGGCATCGACGCCGGTGTCGACCACGGCGACGACGACACCGGGTGCGCTGCTCGGCGCGCCGATGCGGGAGACGTTCCAGACCGCCCCGGCGGCGCCGACCGGCACGATCGTCGATGCGACCGGCAGGAGCACGGCCGCCACGACGGCGACCACGGCGCTCACCACGGACCCGCCTCGCCGGGAACTGCGCGAATCGGGCATCGCTCCATCCTGCTCGCCACGAGCCGGCCGATCCATCCGCTGTTCTACGGTGCGGTGGTGCCGCTCTCCTCCCCTGCCGCCGAGATCGCGGCGCCGAGGCCACCGCGGATCCCGCCATCGCTCGCCCCGGGCCTGGACCCGGACACCGATCCGGAGTTTCCCGACATCGACGAACGCGACCTGCACGGCCTGGAGATCTCCCTGCCCGCGGCGCACACGGTGTCCGTGCTGCGTTCACGCCTCCGCAGCTGCACGGTTGCGCCGGCCACCGACGCACCCGTCGACGCCACGGATTCCGAGCTCATCGATGTGGACCTCACCGGTCTCCGCATCACCGGGCTGCGCCGCGTGGCCCTGCGCCGCTGCCGACTCGGCGGCGTCGATCTGGGCGCCACGCGCCTGCAAGACGTCGACTTCGACGACTGCGTGCTCGACCTCGCTTCGCTGCGCGAAGCGCAGCTCGACCGGGTGACCGTCCGCGGCGGCCGCCTGGACGGCGCCGACCTGTCCGGTTCGCGGCTCACGGATGTCGCCTTCACCGGCATCCGATTCGAGGACGTGACGCTCACCGGGTCGCGCTTCGAGCGCGTCGACCTGACCGGTGCCGACATCGGTGCGGTCACCGACGCTGGCGTGCTGCGGGGCGGGATCATCAGCGGCGCACAGGCGGTGGCGCTGGCTCCTCTGCTGGCCCGTGGAGCGGGCATCGTCGTCGCCCGGTCCTGAGACTTTCCCAGCGTTCTGCGCCCCCAAGTACCCTGCGCAGCGCTATGGAACCCACCGCCGAATCCTCCGCCAGCCGCCGGATCAAGCCGTACCAGCTCGCGCTGGGGCTGGGCGTGGCCATCGCCACCGTGACCGTGATCTCCGGCATCGCCGCCACGGTGTTCCAGTTCCACGACGAGTCATCGACCACGCGCGAGGTGTTCGAGAACATCCCGTCACCGCTGAAGGCTGCGTTCTACACGGCGGTACCGATCATGTTGCTGTACGGCGCGGTGCTGTTCAGCCAGCGCATGCGGAACTGGGAGCGGGGTGGGCCCGAGTCACGCAAGACCACACCGAAGAACTTCGCCACCCGCATGAAGGACTTCCGGGCCGGCGTGTACATGCAGACGCTGCTGCGCGACCCCGCCGCCGGCGTCATGCACAGCCTGATGTACTTCCCGTTCCTGATCCTGCTGGCCGTCACCACCGTCCTCGAGATCAACCACCAGCTGCCCGAATCGGCCAAGTTCCTCCACGGCGACGTGTACCGGGCCTACACCGCGGTCGGCGACGGCGCCGGCGTGCTGTTCCTGATCGGCGTCTTCTGGGCCATCGGCCGGCGCTACATCCAGCGCCCGTACCGCATCCGCATCAAGACCAAGCCCGAACACGCCGTCGTCCTCTTCGTCCTCGCGGCCATCGGCGTCACCGGCTTCCTGACCGAGATGTTCCGCATCGGCCTCGAGGGCCAGCCCGACTACGAGCGCTGGAGCTTCGTCGGGTACCCGCTCGGCGGTCTCGTCGACACCGTCGGCACCATCCACGGGTGGCACCAGGCGATGTGGATCATCCACGTCGTGACCTTCCTCGCCTTCCTGGCGATCCTGCCGGTGACGATGCTGCGCCACATGTTCACCAGCCCGTTGAACATGTACTACAAGAGTCGCGAGCGTCCGAAGGGCGCCATGAAGGCCATGCCGAACCTGATGGAGACCGAGCTCGAGAGCTTCGGTGCGTCCACGGTCGAGGACTTCACCTGGAAGCAGCTCCTCGACCTCGACGCCTGCACCATGTGCGGTCGCTGCACCTCGGTGTGCCCCGCCAACGCCACCGGCAAGCCCCTCGATCCGCGCGAGATCGTGCTGAAGTCGGGCGAGGTCATGGCGGCCACCGGCAGCCCGCAGGTCAGCCCGCCCATCGGCACCGTGCCCGAGATCACGGTCACCGCCGACAGCCTCTTCGAGCGCATCACCCCCGAAGAGATCTGGGCCTGCACCTCCTGCAAGGCCTGCGACGAGATCTGCCCGGTCAACATCGAGATCCTGGACAAGATCCTCGACATGCGCCGGTACCTGTCGCTCATGGAGTCGAACTTCCCGACCGAGCTCGGCGGCGCCTACCAGAACATGGAGAACCAGTCGAACCCGTGGGGCATGTCCAACACGACCCGCGGCGACTGGTCCCAGAAGGTGTCCGGCATCGAGATCGTCGACCCCGGCGATGCCTTCGACCACGAATACCTGTACTGGGTCGGCTGCGCCGGGTCGTTCGACGACAAGAACCAGAAGGTCTCCGAGGCCATGGCCAAGCTGATGAAGCGGGCCGGCCTCGACTTCGCCATCCTCGGGCCGAACGAGATGTGCACCGGCGACCCCGCCCGCCGTTCGGGGAACGAGTACATCTACCAGATGCTGGCGATGCAGAACGTCGAGATGCTCAACACCATGGGCGTCAAGAAGATCGTGACCCAGTGCCCGCACTGCTTCAACACGCTGGGCAACGAGTACCCGCAGCTCGACGGTCACTACGAGGTGATCCACCACACCCAGCTGCTCGAGCGGCTCATCGACGAGGGCAAGCTCGACATGAGCCGGGCCCGGCTCGACGAGCGGATCGTGTACCACGACTCCTGCTACCTCGGCCGCCACAACGACATCTACCTGAGCCCGCGCAAGGTGATCGGCAGCCTCAACGGCGTCGAGATCGTGGAGGCGCCCCGCAACGGCACCAAGGGCATGTGCTGCGGCGCCGGCGGCGCACGCATGTGGATGGAGGAGTCGATCGGTACCAAGGTGAACGACGAGCGCTCCCGTGAGCTGGTCGCCACCGGCGCCAGCCGCATCGCCACCGCGTGCCCGTTCTGCTACGTGATGATGGACGACGGCGTGAAGGCGCAGGGCAAGGAAGAGGACGAGGTCCGCGTCGCTGACCTGTCGATGCACGTTCTCGAAGCGATCGAGGCGGGCGAGGCCCGCGACGAGATCACTTCGCTCACCGTGACGGACTGATCCGACCGGCTGGTCGCTACTGGAAGTTCTTCCAGTACTGGCTCGGCGTCGGCCCCTGCTGGCCCTTGTACTTCGAGCCCAAGGCGCCCGAGCCGTACGGGATGTCTGCCGGGGTCGTCATGCGCAGGAAGCTGACCTGACCGATCTTCATCCCCGGGTACAGGGTGATCGGCAGATTCGCGACGTTGGACAGCTCGAGCGTGATCTGGCCCTCGAAGCCGGCGTCGACGTAGCCGGCGGTGGAGTGGATGAGCAGGCCGAGACGGCCGAGGCTCGACTTGCCCTCGAGTCGGGCGACGAGGTCGTCGGGGACGCCGATGCGCTCGAAGGTGGCCCCCAGCACGAACTCGCCCGGGTGGAGGATGAAGGGTTTGTCGCCTTCGACCTCGACCATCTTGGTGAGGTCGCTGAGGTCTTCCTTCACGTCGATGATGCTGCGGGTGTGGTTCAGGAAGACCAGGAACCGCGGGTCGAGCGTGAGGTCGATGGACGACGGCTGGATGCAGGACTCGTCGAGTGGGTCGACGACGATGCGCCCGGCGGCCAGCTCCTCGCGGATCGTACGGTCGGACAGGATCACGGACGGCCAATGTAGGCCAGCGGATCGGTCAGTCCGTGATGTCGCCGACCTCGACGTCGTCGTCGGCGTCGTCGGTGAGGTCGACGGTGACCCAGCGGTACTTCTGGTGGGCGGCCTGGGTGGAGACCCCGAGCGCCTCGCCGACCTCGGCCCACGTGGCGCCCTCGGCCCGCGCCGACGCCACGAGCTCGGTGACGAGCGACTCGGTGGCGTGGCGGAGCCGGTTCGCCGCTTCGAGCCGGCGGCCATCGTCGCCGCGCACCAACTGGTCGACGGCGTCTCGGGCCGCGCCGTCAGCAGCGAGATCGATCTCGATGTCGCTCTGGCGGATCCGCACCATCGCCGACTCCTTGCACCGTAAGACTTCCCTCCGGCGACGCCGGGCTCCCGGTGGAGAGGCTACCCGCTCGACCTCATTGGTCAATGACTCCCGACGCGGCGGCGCCCTCGCTGGCGTGCATCACCGCCCCCATGTCTAGGATCGGTGTCCCTTCGCGGGTGTAGTTCAATGGCAGAACATGAGCTTCCCAAGCTCACAACGCGGGTTCGATTCCCGTCACCCGCTCCACTCTCCAGCCCACTGATCATGGGCTTTCCGGCTTGAGCGCCTCTCTGAGGCCCCTCGAGCGAGGGCACGAAATCGGTCCGCGTGCCCACAACGTGCCCTCGTGAAACGGGTGTTGCGGTGTCTCACGCGTACTCGCGGACAATCACCGGGCATCGGATCTGGACCGAAGCTCACGATCCGTGCGCCTCGTCGTTGCCCTCTTCGGCGTCGAGGAGGTCGTCGATCGCCCGGGCGATGCGCTCGTTCCGTTCGAGGGCGACGTGCTGGTAGCGCATCGCCGCCTGCGGGCTCGAGTGGCCGAGCCGGTCCATGATCTCGCGCAGTCGTCGCTCCGGCCTGGGCGGTGAGCGTGCCAGCGAGGTGGCGGAGGTCGTGGAGCCGGACGTCGACGCCGGCCTCCTCGCGTGCCGTGTCCCACGCCGGCGTCCAGAGCGAGGCCCGGACCTCGCGGCCGTAGGCGTTGGTGAACAGGAGGGCGTCCGGATCGGGCTTCACGTGGTCGGCGAGGTGGGCCTCGAGGATGTCGACGAGCCGCTGCGGGATGGCCACGACCCGGACGCCGGAGGTGGACTTGGTCGGCGACAGCACAGCGCCCTGACCGGTGATCTCCTGGAGCGACCGGGTCACCGAGATCCGGGCGCCGTCGATGTCGATGTGCCGGCGGGCGAGGGGCGCGGTGATGCGATCCGAGCCGAGGGAGAGCTTGGGCGTCGGCATCCTTCGCGCACCGAACTGGCGGCTGGTTCGCGTCCGGTGAGCCGGTAGCCGCGTACCACATGCCGTATCGAGTGACAGACAATGAGGTTCAAGTCCTTGCGGTCGCCCATGACCATCGCCGACCCGAGTACTGGGCGTCGCGGTCGACAGATTCCGAGGTCTGACCGCTACTGGTCGCGCAGGTCCGGGTCGTCGATGCTGGCGACGGCGGCTTCGTAGCGCTCGCTCAGGACGCGGCGCAGCTCCGATCGGCGCCGGTGAGGCCGCCCGGCACGGTGAGCGCGGCGTCGCCGAGGTCGATGATCCCCCGACGCGAGACTCTGACGGTCGATGTCGGCGGCACGGGTCAATCGTAGATTCGAGGTCCTGTCGAGGCGCACGCAGCGTGAGCGGCACGGCTGACGGCGCAAGTACCCGTACTTGGCAGGTACCCGAGGTCACCCGACAGCTTCGGGTGGCCCGAGTGGTACCGGGTGACGGAGCTCAGCGACACGAGTTGGCCGAGGCTGGCCACTCCGATCGACGGTCGGCGCCCGATCTGGCCGAGGCTGGCGAAGCGGTGTCGGAGCGAGCTCGTGATGGCGTGAGACACGGCTGAGAGGGCGTCGAGTCGATCGCGAGTTCGCTCGGCGAGACCGACGGGCGTCGACCGTCAGCGACACGTCGAGTCGACGCGAGGGGCGAGCGAGGCGGTCAGCCGAAGCGTGGGTCAGTCGGCGGAGTCGTGCTGCGCAGAAGTAGGCCGGCGGGCAGCGAGCGACGTGGCCAGCGCGAGGTGCGCGGTCCGAACGGGTGTTGAAAGGGGAGACACACTATGCACAGCGGTGCGAGGGCCTTCTCCGGGTACCTGCGAGGTGGTCAGTTCGGCGGTTCGAGCGGGGTCCGAACGGGCAGGGTCCAGGGCACATCGTCGACGGTGGCGGGCTCCGCGTCGCGCATGATCTCGCGGAGCACGAGCGGGTCGCGGCGATCGAGTCTCGGTGCCTCGGCCATGCGCCGGTGCCATTCGGCGCTTCGGTGGTTCCCTACGGCGGTGGAGTCTTCTCGAGAAGCGCCGCGAGCCACCGGTCGTGCTCGGCCTGGTCCACTTCGTCGCCGTCTCGGCCGTCGCTCACCGCTCCGGGCCACGGGTGGAGGTACCAGGAGTTCACCCGATCGCTGGTACCTGTCCTGGTACCTCCGCGGTACGTACCCCGGCAACTGTTCTTGTCCGCGCTGCGTGGTCGGCTCCGGTACCCCCCGAGGGGGCAGAAGCGGTAGTGCAGAAGCCGGTTGAAAGGTAGTGCAATTGGTGTGTGAAAGGTAGCGTGACTCACGCGTGCGGGGTAGGGTCATCGGATGGCTCCGTACGTGCGTCGCACGATCGACACCGACCTGGACGAGCTGTTCCCGTCGCTGCCGGCGGTGCTGCTCGACGGGCCCAAGGGAGTCGGGAAGACCGCCACGGCATTGCAGCGTGCAACCACCATCCGACGTCTCGACCAGCCCGAGCAGGCAACGCTGGCCGAAGCGGACCCGGACATGATCCTCGAAGGCGACCCGCCCGTGCTCTTGGACGAGTGGCAGCGGGTCCCGGACGTCTGGGACGCGGTCAAACGAGCGGTCGACGCCGACGGGACCGGTGGCCGCTTTCTCCTGACCGGGTCACCGCCGGCAAAGGGGACGGTGACGCATTCCGGGGCGGGCCGGATCGTGTCGCTTCGCATGCGGCCGATGACGCTGCCCGAGCGGGGCGTGAGCTCCCCCACCGTCTCACTCGCCACGCTCCTCGACGGCGAGGAGCCCTCGGTTCAGGGAACGTGCGGCCTGGACCTCGGTGACTACACCGACCTCATCCTCGCGTCGGGCCTGCCCGGCATGCTCGGCCTCCCCGACCCGGCGTTGCGTACCCAACTGGACGGCTACCTGGACCGCATCGTCGACCGCGACCTCGAGGAGGCGGGCCTCAACGTGCGGCGACCGGAGACCGTGCGGGGCTGGATGCGTGCCTACGCGGCGGCGACCTCGACGACGGCAACTTGGGAGACGATCCGCGACGCGGCCACCAGCGGTTCGGGCGACAAGCCGGCGAAGACCACGACCATCCCCTACATCGAGACGCTCGCCACGCTCCGCGTCCTCGACGAGATCCCGGCGTGGCAACCGGGCCACAACCATCTCAGTCGGCTCACCAAGGGCGCCAAGCACCATCTGGCCGACCCGGGACTGGCGGCCCGCCTCGTCGGCGTCGGCCGCGCCCAACTGCTCGCAGGCGAAGCCGGCGAGGTGACCATCCCCCGGGACGGCACGTTCCTCGGTGCCCTCTTCGAGTCGCTGGCCACGTTGACCGTCCGTGTGTTCGCGCAGGCCGCCGACGCGAAGGTGTTCCACCTCCGCACCCACGAAGGTCGTCACGAGGTCGACCTGATCGTCGAGGGCGACGACGGCAAGGTCCTCGCCCTCGAGGTGAAGCTGTCGGCCGCCATCGACGACGACGACACGAGGCATCTGCGATGGCTGGCGAACGAGATCGGCGACCAGCTGGTCGGCGCTGCGGTGCTCACCACCGGCAAACAGGCCTACCGCCGACCATCCGATGGTGTGGCCGTCATCCCGCTGGGTCTGCTCGGTCCCTGACGAGTCCATCAGGACGATCGCGCGCTGCGTGGTCGGAACTCGAGGACCCGCCGCGTGCCCTCAATCGCGATTTCGTGCCCTCAGCGTGCCCTCGTGAAACGGTTCTTGCGTGATCTCCCGTGATCTCCCGGGTACTCGACAACGCCCTGACCTGCGGTTTCGCGAAATCGGCCCGATCAGGGCACCCCGATACATGAGCTTCCCAAGCTCACAACGCGGGTTCGATTCCCGTCACCCGCTCCACTCTCCAGCCCACTGATCATGGGCTTTCCGGCTCGAGCGCCTCTCTGATGCCCCTCGAGCGAGGGCACGAAATCGGTCCGCGTGGTGCAGTGTCCGGAGCCGACCGAGTTGAGGGGCGATAGGCGCGTCCGCCACGTCGGTGCGACAACCGCTTCGCCGGCGCCCCGATCGCCGGTTCGGAGCGGCTGAACAAGGCCGCCCATGTCCGTTCGGCCCGATGTTCTGTGCTGGTCGACCTCGCGAGCTAGGAACTCGGTGCTCGATGCGCTGGATCGAAATCGCCGTGCAGCACGAGGGGGTCGAGATCAAGGCCGTTGGGCATTTTTTTGTAGATCAGCCGTGGGCACACGACGGTCCCGTGATCGACAACGACCTGGGCAAAGTAGGCCGGGTCCTTCAGGGGCTCGAACATGGTGCCCCACAGATCGTCGGCCAGGTCGACGTCGCGTACCAGGCCGTCATCGAAGGCCAGCCGGAGGCCGTACGGCGGGATCAACTCGGCCTCGACGACCCTGGGGATCTTGTCGATCTTCTTCATGGCAACGGGTCAATCGTACCCGGGTCCTCGCGTGCCGACGCCAGATCCCAGGCTGCCTCGAGCTCGGCGAGGTGGAGCTCACGCCACTCCTGAACGAGGCCAATCGCCCGGCGAGGAAGGGACCCCGCGACGAGCGAGCCGTCGGCGATCGCGACCACCGCTTGCTCATCCCCGTACTCTGCGTGGAAGTGAGGCGGCGGGTGATCGGTCCAGTACATGTACACGACGATTCCGTAGAAGCTCGACAGACGAGGCACGGGCCGATCGTACGAACGGGGTCCGACAACTGAGCCGGGCCGATCAGCCGCACAGATCACCAGATCTTGTGGAGCAGATCTCGCCACAGATCGGCGCGCATGGCGATGCGCCGCGCCCAGTATCGCGGAGTCGGGCATGCACTCGACGGTGACCGGTTCGCACCTGTCCATCATCGGCCTGCCGTGAGCAGCCCCCTTGCGGCGGGCACAGTCTCGAGGAGAACGGCGGACCCGGGGTCGCGTAGGGCGTCCTCCAGATGGCGCTCGCGATTTCGTGCCCAGAGCGGGCCCTCGTGAAACGAGAACAGGGTGCACTCACGCGCACTCAGCGGTACTCGCCAGCGCCCTGACCTGTGGTTTCGCGAAATCGGCCCGGTCAGCGCACCCCCGACGATGAGCTTCCCGAGCTCACAACGCGGGTTCGATTCCCGTCACCCGCTCGCTTCGCTTCTCTTCTCTGAGAACGCCATGGTCACGATGCTGCCGTGGACGGCCGCCTCGTCGGGGGCGTGGACGACGAGCACTTCGGCCAGCGTGTCGCCGTCCTCGGCGGCTGCGGTCAGGTGCCGGCGGGCTCGCAGATCACCACGGGGATCTCGCGCTCGGTGTTGCGCTGGTAGGTGGCGTAGTTCTTGAAGCCCTTGGTGATCCGTTGCCAGAGCTCGGCGCGCTCGTCGCCCTCGGCCGTGCGGGCCACGTAGCGCTTCGTCTGGCCTTCGATCGTGATCTCGACGTCGGGATGCACGACCAGGTTCTTGTACCACTGGGGATGCTCGCTGTGGCCGCCCTTCGACGCAACGAGGACGACGGTGTCACCATCGATGACGGGAGCCGTCAGCAGCGTGGAGCGACGCTCACCGCTCGTGCGTCCGGTGACATGGAGCTCGAGTGCTTGCATGCCCGCGATCGAATTGGGCCAGCGCCCGCCCGTGAGCGTGAGGAGCGCTCGGTGCCCGTTCTCGAGCACCCACGCGCCGACGGTCGGGACGAGATCCTTGTTGGCCATGCTGTCGAGTCTGCCGCGTCGCTATCGGTGAGGCGCCGCCCTCATGCCTCCGTCGGGGTCGAGGGGACCCTGCCCATATGGCAGAGTCCCCACTCGTGGTGAACGAACGGGGCGTGGGCTTGGGTCTGGAGCGCGGCGGGGTCGGCCTCGGTGGGTGACGACGTGGATCTTCGTGACGAATTCCGGGCTCGGCCGCGTGACGGGGTCGTCAACCTCGCCGGTTACGACTCGGCCGATACGCGGTTCGTCGATGACGAGGACGACGCCGAGGATCAACTCGACGACATGAGCGAACGACTCTTCGACCTTCACGAGCTCATGCTCGCCTCGAAGGATCAGCGGATTCTCCTTGTGCTCCAGGGGACGGACTGCTCCGGCAAGAACGGCACGATCAAGCACGTCGTGATCTCCATGAACCCGGCTGGGGTCAGGGTGGCCTCGTTCACGAAACCGACCGCAGAAGAACTCGAGCACGACTTCCTGTGGCGGTACCGACGCGAGCTGCCCCAGCTCGGCCAGCTCGGCGTGTTCAATCGCTCGCACTACGAAGACGTGGTGGTGCCGTCCCTGGACGACAACGACGGCGACGTCGACATCGATGCTCGTCTCCGCGACATCGTGGAGTTCGAACGCAACCTGGTCGACGACACCGTGGTCGTGAAGTGCTTCCTGCACATCTCCTACGACGAGCAACGTCGGCGGTTCCTCCGTCGCCTCGACCGCGACGACAAGCGATGGAAGTTCGATCCAGCCGACCTGGAGAGGCGCCGGCACTGGAACGAGGCCCAGGTGGCCTACGGGACCGCGATCGCCGCCACGTCCCTGGACGAGGCTCCGTGGTTCATCATCCCCGCCGACCACAAGTGGTACCGCAACTGGGCGGTTGCACGGATCCTCGTGGAGACCTTCGACTCGATGAACCTGGCGTATCCCCAGCCCGACCTCGACCTCGACGCGCTTCGCGCCGCGCTGCAGCCCCCCAACTGACCCACTCGATCGTGTTCAGCCGAGCTTCACCCGCCGGCCGGCCGAGCGCTGCTCGACGATCGAGTCAGGACCGAACGCCTCCGCCTTGAGCCGCTCGAGGAGTTCGCTGGTGTCGCGCTCGTCGGGGTGGAAGCCCTCACGGCTCCACGCCTTGATGTCGTCGAGGAACTCGTCCTGACCGAAGGCGGCGTCGGACCGGATCCACCGCAGGCTCCGCCAGACGTTCCACGGGTTCCACGCCGCCGGGTCGGTGGCGAACGAGGCGAGCAGGCCGGTGGCGAGCAGCGGCGCCAGCATCCGGTTGAGGGTCCGCATGGCCCGGATGCGTTCCGGCTCGCTGGTTCCCAACGCCTGCATCACGTCGAACGCCACCGACTTGTGCTCGATCTCCTCGATCAGGTGCCAATCCAGGAAGGCGCGGACCTCCTCGTCGACGGCGGCTGCCTCGCGTTCCTCGACCGGTCGGGACAGGGAGTGCTCGGCGAGCACCGCGGTCCAGTGCTCGATCGCAGCGGTCAGGGCGAGCTGGGTGTGTCTCGGCATGCGGCGAGCGATGTGGAAGTACACGGCGCCGATGCGGTCGATCAGCGTGGTGGGGTAGCCCATCCGGCGCAGCACCCGGTTGAGACGGTCGTGTTCCCGTTGGTGCATCGACTCCTGGCCGATGAAGGCGTTGGCCTGCTGCTTGAGCTCGGCGTCGGGGATATCGCCCCGGTAGCGCTTCACCGCATCGACGACGAAGCGCTCGCCCTCGGGGATCAGGGTGGAGAGCACGGCGACGAGGTGGCTCGTGATCAGGTCGTCCTGGACGAAGTGGCGCCGGCTGAGGCGCTCGCCGTAGTCGAACTGCGGCCGGCGGGTGGTGAGCGTGCGGGTCTGGACCGTGCTGGCCGGGTGGGCCGTCGTCGGCATGGGGGCTTCCGATCGTGAGCTGACAGGTTAGGAAGATCTGTCAAGTCACAGTGCACGGTTGAACGAATTGTGTCAACCACCGCGATCAGTGACGCTCGTCTCAGGCGGACCGGACGATGGCGGGCACGATCCGCTCGGCGTAGGCGCGCAGCACGGCCGGGTCGTGCAGGTCGAGCTCGGCGTCGGGAGCGATCAGCGTCGAACCGACGAGGCGGGTCAGCGTCTCGGCGATGACCGTGGCCGACACCTCGTCGAAGCCACCCGGGTCGACGAGGTAGCCGGCGCACGTGCGTACGGCCAGACCCACGATGGTGCTGGCCCGCGCTCGGAGGTCACCGTCGCCGACGTCGATGCCCCGGTCGACCACGCCGTCGACGACAGGGTGGTCACGGAAGAACTCCACGCAGTACACGAAGGTCTCGGTGAGCGTGGCCGGGACGTCGCCGTTCCAGTCGACGGTGGCGGCGAGGCCGTCGATGAAGCGATGCAGCTCCCGCTGCACCGCTGCGGCCACGATCGCGTCCCGGTTCGCGAAGTGGCGGTAGACCCACTCGCGGGACAGCCCGGCCTCGGCGGCGATCGACGACATCGTGGTGGAATCGATGCCGACCTCGGTGAAGCGGCGGACGGCGGCATCGAGGATGCGGTCGGGGGTCGACGGGGGCGACGCCGCGTCGGTCTCGTCACGCTCGTCCTCGGGAAGAAGCGTGGCCTGGAGCCGCGCGGCGAGCGTGGCGTCCGACCTCATCGACCGTTGCGCTCGCGGTGGGAGCAGCCGGGCCAGCAGCACGGCCGGCGCTGGCCTTCCTCCAGCTCCTCCCAGGTGCGACGGATGCGACGCTGGCGCGTCGCCGCCCGCTTGGCGTCCTCGACCCAGCAGATGAACTCGTTGCGGGCGAGGGGCGTGATGTCGTCCCAGGCCTCGAGCGCCTCGGGGTGGGCGATCAGCGCGTCACGCAGATCGGCCGGGAGCTCGTGCACCACGCCGCCGGGCAGTTGCTTCGTGCTCACGGTCGTACCGTAGCGACCTGCCGGGCGGGTCAGTCGGTCCCGCAGACGTCCAGGGCGAGCAGGGCCAGGACACGGGCCGTGGTGGCCACGTCGGCCAGCGGCACGGACTCGTCGGGAGCGTGGGCCAGGCCGGCGTCGCCCGGGCCGTAGTGCAGGGTCGGGATGCCGCCGAGCCCGTTGAGGAGGCGGAGGTCGCTGCCGTACGGGGCACCCCAGGCGTCGATCGACCGATCGCTGACGGCTCGGTGCGCTGCGCCCACCCGATCGAGGAGGTCACTGTCCGCAGCGAGGCGTCCGGACGAGAACTGGCCGCCCCACCACTCGATCTCGGCCGGGTGACGCCGCAACCAGTCGTCGCCGTCGCACGCCATCGCCACGGCGCGCTCGAGGCTGGCCCGGGCATCGGCGGGGTCCTCGTCCAGCGCCACGCCGAGCCGCCCTTCGGCCACGAGGAGATCGGGCACCGATGAGGGCCAGTCGCCGGCGTGGACGGTGCCGATCGACAACGGGTAGGCCAGCGCCCAGCGCTGCACCAGCGGGTCCACGTCGGCGTTGCGGCCCCGCTCGAGCTCCGCCAGCGCCACCCAGATCGGCCACAGCTTCTCGATGGCGCTGACCCCGTCGGTCCGACGCGACGCGTGGCGTGGCCTGGCCGCGCACCGTGAGGCGGAAGGTGAGGGCGCCGGCGCAGGCCGGGACGAGGTCGAGGCCCGTCGGTTCGGGGATGACGCAGGCGTCGGCCGTCCAGCCCCGGCGCAGCAGACCGTAGGTGCCGAGCCCGCCGTCCTCCTCGCCCTGCACCGTGGCCACCACGACGTCGCCGCGCAGCGGGACCTTCGCCGACCGCAGCGCCCGGACGGCCCATCGTGACGCGACCACCCCGGCCTTCATGTCGCACGCCCCCCGCCCGAACAGTCGGCCGTTCGCGATTCCGGCGCCGTACGGGTCTCCCGACCAGGCCGCCACGTCGCCGGGCGGTACGACGTCGACGTGGCCGTTGAGCATGAGCGATGGTCCGTCGCCCGAGCCCGGCAGCCGTCCGACCACGCCCCACGCCTCGGTCCGAGCCACTTCCGCACCCGGGAAGTCGGCCTCGGCGGTCAGCGAGTCGAGCGGCAGGGCCCAGTGGTCGACGTCGAGGCCGTCGGACACCAGATCGGACGCCACCACGGCCTGGATGTCGTGTTCCGCCGACGTGCCACCGACGCTCGGCACCCGGACCAGATCGGCCAGCGCCCCGACCATCTCCGCCTCGTCGGCGTCGACCGCCTCGAGGACCCGCTGCGCCCAGTCGGTCATCGCCGCCGAGCGTATCGGTCGCCCGGCTCCGCCTCGACGGCTACTTGCTCAGCCGGAAGTCGTAGATGTCCTTCCCCGACGAGGCGGGCAGCTCAGACGGTTTGCTGCAGATCTCCTTCGAGAACATGTTGCAGGCGAAGATGACGCTGGCGAGCCGGTCGATGGTGTCCTTGTACAGGCCGCACGTGTACGTCTGGCCGGCATCGTGAACGAGGAGGCCCGTGCTGCGGGGATCAGCCGGGTCGCACATCTTGGCGTTGCGCTGGATGTAGACGCGGTAGAGGAACACCGGCAGGAACCCCTCGATGTGGACGTAGGTCACATTGAGGTTCTGCTCGTGGACCTGCGGCACAAAGCCGAACCGGGCCGACGTGCCGATCTCGTCCTCGAAGAGCTGGTTGGTCGGGTAGTTCACGCCGCTCCCGGGCGCCGTCTCCTGGCCCCACTTCTTCAGGCAGCGCACCATGGCATCGAAGCGATCGTACTGATCCCAGTTTCCGTCGGTCTTGTCGCTCATCGCGATGTCACCGTAGGTCAGCGGATCCCCGTAGATGTCGTACGACGTGACGGCGTGGTAGCTGCTCAACGGCGGATCGGCGGACGTCGGGTCGAAGTCGTCCGTGGTCCGGGACGCGGCCAGCCACACGCATTCCTCCGGCGAGCCCTCGGCA
Source organism: uncultured Acidimicrobiaceae bacterium (assembly GCA_963811245.1). Taxonomy (GTDB): domain Bacteria; phylum Actinomycetota; class Acidimicrobiia; order Acidimicrobiales; family Salinilacustritrichaceae; genus Salinilacustrithrix. The sequence continues at coordinate 104,011 of CAWEQL010000007.1, read as the reverse complement.
TAGAGCTCCTCCGCCGGACGGAGGAACTGCCAGGGGGTGCTGTTGTCGAAGTAGGTCTTGCCGAGCAGGGCGAATGACTGGGTTGCGGCCAACCCCTGGTTGAGACGGGGGGTCACGTCGTTGCACAGCGTGTCGGCGTTCCGGAGCAACGCACAGCTGAGGCCGCCGGAGTTGAGGCCTTCGTCGATCTCGAACGTGTTCGGGTAGGCGGACTGGCAACGGGCCCCGGACGCTCCCGTGAAGGGTGCGCCGTCGTAGCGGACCTCGTACGGGTCCGGGCCGTCGGCGGGCGGCGGAGGTGGGCTCTCCATGTACCCCTCAGGGAAGACCCCCATCGGATGGTCGATGCCGATGGCGATGGCGACCTCCCAATCCGTGTTCTGCTGGGTGCAGTCGCTGTAGGCGAACGGCTTCAGGGTCCCGAACCGCTGGCTGTCCGGATTGAAGACGTTGTCGTCGCACGGATCAGACCGTGCGCCGACGGCGCCGGCGAGCGGGAAGGTTGCGGGCACTCCCGGTCCGTTGCCGTTGGCCAGGGGCAACGGCTGCTTGGCGCTGCTCGTCCGCAGGCAGACGAAGTCCCCGTGCGAGGCGGTGGCGAGCGCCACGAAGGGCAGGCCGCCAGTCCCGTCAGAGATGCGTCCGTTGGCCGATGCCGACGTCACGAGATCACCGAGACCGAGGGCTGGCGCGATGACTCCGGGAACTGTTTGGCCCGGAAGCTTCACGCGTAGCTCGTCGAACTTACGGGAGAAGGAGATGCAGTCGGTGACCGGTGAGATCACGGGGTTGGCCAGCTGCAGCTCCCGGGTGTTGAAGTACAGCTGCTCGTCATCGCTACAGGCCAGCCACTCGTCGTCGGACACGGTGCGGTTCAGCGTGACGTCCACCTTGGCCCGGACCTCGTCGACAATGCCATCGACCGATCCCCCGTCGAGCAGGCCCACGACGAGCCCGGACATGACAGCAGCGTCCACGGTGTTCTGATCGTGACGACGTTCGGCATAGCCCTGGCCGAGGTCGACGGCAAAGGCGCTGACGCCGAGAAGCGCGGTGAGCATGAGGGCGAAGATGACTGCGGAGACGCCCCGCTCGTCCCGCCGGCGGACGACACTCACCTGCAGTCCCATTCGACCTGGCCGTCGGTCTCGGCGTTGCTCCACCAGTCCTGTTCCAGACGCGTGGTGATGGTTTCGTCGAGGACGACGTTGCGCAGGACCGGATCGAACACGTTCGTGATCTGATCGAGCGGCTTGCGGGCAACGAGCGTGGCGTTGTCGCCCACGTCGAACTTCCCGTTCGCGTCGGCATCGGCGATCGTGATCGAGATGTGCACGCCCTTCCTGGTATCCATGCGCTCGCAGGCTTCCTGGGCCAACAGCTCGCCCTGGTCCATGCCGGGCTCGACGTGGTCGGGTCCCACATCGGAGTCGACCGCCACCAGCCGGATCCCCTCCCGCGCCCCATGGCGGACGTCGTTCAGCTGGAAGAACGCCCAACCGAACTCGATGGTGCCGAACAGGATCAGGAACAGCGGGATGGCGATGAGCGCGAACTCCACCAAGGCAGCGCCGTCGTCCCTACGGCGCGATCGACGTGGATTCCGACCCCGGCGGGGTTGATGGCTCGGCATGTGCGCTCCCTGGGCTGGCGGCCCCACGATGGTGGTCGGCGCTCGTAAGCATCATCGGCCGCCCCGGGACACTCCTTGAGCCCGAGGTTCGGCCATCATCGGAGCAGTCGGCGGACCCGGAAGGACGCGATGTCGTAGCCGGGAGCACGCCTACGATGCGTGCCCCGTGCACGCGGCCGACCGACTCCTGGCGAGCATCGACGCCACCGGTTCGATCGCCTGCGTGGGGCTCGATCCCCGCCCCGATCTGCTCCCCCCGTCACTCCGGGACCGACACCGATCGGCGCTCGGCCCGGGGGCCGAGGCGGTGGCTGCCGCCTTCGTCGAGTTCAACCTCGCCGTCATCGACGCCGTGGCCGGCCGGTGCGCGGCGATCAAGCCCCAGGCGGCGTGCTACGAGGCCTACGGCGCTCCTGGGTTCGCCGCCCTCGCCACGACCGTGGCCCACGCCGAGGCCGCCGGTGTGCCGGTGATCCTCGATGCCAAGCGGGCCGACATCGGCAGCACCGCAACGCACTACGGGCAGATGGCCTTCGGCGGCGCCCCGGGCCTCGACGGCGACGATCTGCCCGGAATGGGAGCGACGTGGCTGACGGCGAACCCCTACCTGGGACGCGACGGGCTCCTTCCCATGGCCGCCCCTGGCGCCGGCGGGTTGTTCGTGCTCGTCAAGACGTCGAACCCGTCCAGCGGCGAGCTGCAGGACCAGCCCGCTGCGGATGCCACCGTGGCCGACCTCGTCGCCGACCTCGTGCGGGTGTGGGGCGCGGAGCGGATCGGCGAGCGGGGCTGGTCCGACATCGGCGCGGTGGTGGGAGCGACCTATCCCGCCCATGCGCGGGCGCTACGGGAACGCATGCCGCACACCGTCTTCCTGGTTCCCGGCTACGGCGCCCAGGGCGCATCCGCCGCCGATGCCCTCGCCGGCGCCGGTCCCGGCGGCAGCGGTGTCGTCGTGTCGTCCAGCCGTGCCATCTGCGGGGCGTGGCAGGACGCGGGGACCGAGGACTGGGCCGGCGCGGCGCGCGAGCGCCCTCGACGCCATGAACCGGGACCTCGCCGCCGCCATCGGCTGAGCGGCGAACCCGGGTCGTACACTTCGGTCCCATGGTGCCCTCGTCCCCCGAGCAACCGGTGGTGTCCACGGCGTGGTCCGTGGAACCGTCAGGACCGTTGCGGGGCGACGTCCGGGTCTCCGGCTCCAAGAACGCCGTGACCAAGCACATGGTGGCGGCGATCATGGGGGCGTCACCGTCGACGATCGCCAACGTCCCCGAGGTCGGCGACGTGGGCATCACCTCCGACGTGCTGGAGTCGCTGGGCGTCGGCGTCGAGCTGGGTGACGACCGGACGATCACGATCACGCCGGCGCCGCAGGTCGAGTCGCAGGTGCCGGTGCGGTACTCGGGACTGAACCGCATCCCGATCCTGCTGCTCGGACCTCTGCTGCACCTGCGCCACGAGGCATTCGTCCCGATGGTGGGCGGCGACCGGATCGGTGCCCGCCCGGTCGACTTCCACGTCGACGCCCTGCGGGCGTTCGGCGCCGAGGTGTTCGAGGAACCCGACGGCATCCGGGCCCAGGTGTCCGGCCGGCTTCAGGGCACGAAGATCACCCTCCCCTACCCGTCGGTCGGCGCCACCGAGACGGTGCTGCTCACCGCGGCGCTGGCCGAGGGCCGCACCGTCCTGCACAACGCCGCAACCGAGCCCGAGATCATCGAGCTGGCCCTGTTCCTGCAACGCATGGGCGCCCGGGTCGAGCTCTCCCCCGGCCGACGCTTCGTCATCGACGGTGTCGACCGTCTGCACGGTGCCACCACCACCCTGGCCGGCGACCGTCTCGAGGCGTTCTCCTATCTGGTGGCCGGCCTCGTCACCCGGGGCGAGGTCCGGGTGGCGGGGTGCCCGCAGGACCGCATGGTCACCGCCATCTCGACGCTGCAGCGCATGGGCGCCGAGTTCGAGATCAACGACGACTGGATCAGCGCCTCCAGCAACGGGCTGCGGGCCGTGGCGGTTCACACCGACACCCACCCGGGCTTCATGACCGACTGGCAGTCGCCCCTGTTCGTCCTCATGACCCAGGCCGAAGGCATGTCGGTGCTGCACGAGACGGTCTTCGAGGACCGGGTCCGGTACCCCGCATCGGTGGTAGCGGCGATGGGCGGCGAGATCGAGCTGTTCGACACCTGCCTCGGCGGCAACGCCTGCCGCTTCCACGACACCAACGCCGTGCACTCGGCCGTCGTGCGAGGGGTGTCCAAGCTGCGCGGCACGGAGGTGGAGATCCCCGACGTGCGCGCCGGCTTCTCCGGCGTCATCGCCGCCGCTGCCGCCGAGGGTGCCTCGGTGATCGGTGGCGTGCACCACCTCGAGCGGGGCTACGACCGACCGTTCGAGACGTTCGAGTCCTTGGGCCTGCGACTGCGCCGGATCGCCCCGGACTGAGCCGGTGCCCGGTCAGCCGGCGAGCAGGCTGGCCAGGGCCCACACCGCGCCGACGGCGCCGATCAAGGCGAATGCGATGCTGCGGGCGATGGGCGCCTGTTCGAGGTCACCGTCGCGGACCTGCTGGGGAGGACGCACGATGGCGAGGAGCGAACCCACCGCCATGGCGCCACCGATGGCGAGCACGAGGTAGGCGAGGAGGTCCTCTCCGAGGAGCATGGGGCCAGCGTACGACCTCCCCGTGAGGCGTCCCAGCGTGCGAGACTCGCGATCCGGACACACCGCCCAAGGAGCGAACGATGGGGTATCACCACCTGGCCTTCGCCGCCCGCGACATGCAGGCGACGCACCGGTTCTACAGCGACGTGCTCGGCTTCGAGCTGGTCAAGGCGGTGGCTGCGCCCACCGACCGCCCGGGGGGCTGGGCCAAGCACCTCTTCTACGACACGGGCGCAGCGGACGACGGGTCGCCGTCGCTGCTGGCGTTCTGGGAGTTGCACGACGAGCGCATGCAGGGCAACGAGACGGCGATCTCCACCGGACTCGGGTTCGAGGCCTGGGTCAACCACGTCGCGTTCGCCGCCCGCGACCTGGACGACATCGAGCGTCGCAAGGACCAGTGGCTCTCGGCCGGCTCTGACGTCATCGAGATCGACCACGGCTTCTGCGTGAGCATCTACACCATGGACCCCAACGGGATCCTCGTGGAGTTCTGCACCGACACCGCTCCGTACACCCAAGCCGACCGTGACGAGGCGCGGCGCATCCTCGAGAGCGACGAGCCGCACCTGGAGGCACCGCCGGTGCCGACGTTCCACCTCGCCGCCGAGCACGCCGCGGCGGGGACGCCCGCCTGACGGTGGCCGACCTGTGGTGGCCGGTGGAGCGGCGGACGTTCCTCGGGTACTGGCCTGACCCGGCCGACGACCCTGGCGTCGCCGTGGGCCGAGAACCGGTGGCGCTGGTCGCACCGGACGGCGCCGTCGTCCGCGGCATCTTGTGGACGCCGCCGGCGGGGACTCCCTGGAAGACGGCCGTGGTGCTGTCCCACCCCCGGGGCGACTTCTCCACCCACTACGCCTGCCCGCTGCTCGCCGCCGCCGGCTACGCCGCCTTCGGGTTCGCCACCCGCTACGTCAACAACGACATGGACTGCCAGCACGATCTGGCGGCCGTCGACGTGGAGACTGCGGTGCGGGCCATGCGGGCCCGGGGGGCGGAGTCGGTGGTGCTGCTCGGCAACTCCGGCGGCGGTTCGCTGATGGCCGAGGCCCAGGCGACCGCCGAGCGTCACGGCCGCCACCTCGGCGATGCCTTCATCGCCCTGGCTGCGCACCCCGGCGAGGGCGTGTTCATGCTCCAGGTGATCGACCCGTCGGTGACCGACGAGGCGGATCCGTTGTCGTGTGATCCGGAGCTCGACATGTACGAGCCCGACAACGGCTGGCGACCGTTCCCCGAGGCCTCGCACTACGACCCCGCCTGGATCGAGCGGTACCGGCAGGCCCAACGCCACCGGGTCGCCGCGCATCGACGACATCGCCCGGTCGGCCATCGCCGCCAACGAGCGGTTCCGGAGCCTCGCCGCCGAGGCCGAAGCTGGCTCGCGCGCCTGGAACCAGCTCCGCCGGCGCGCCGTCCTCGGCCGGTACCTGACGATCTACCGAACGCTGGCCGACCCCGCCTACCTCGATCCCGACATCGAACCCGACGCTCGATCCGTGCCCGGGCGTGCCCCCGGGACCATCTTCGCCTTCCCCGATCCCCTCGACGCCAACCACGGCACGTTCGGCCTCGGTCGGGTCATGACCCCGAGGGGCTGGCTGTCGACGTGGTCGGGTCTGTCGAGCCATGCTCGGATGGCCACCAACCTGCCCGACGTGACCGTCCCCACGCTGGTGATCCATCCCACGGCCGACACCGAGATCCGTCTGCGCCAGGCACGCGAGCTGGCCGAGGTGTCGGGCGCCGACGACGTCACCTACGAGGAGCTGGATGGCGCCGCCCACTACCTCCAGGGCCACCGGGTGCACGCCAACGAGCACATGGTCGACTGGCTCCGAGCCCGGCTGTGACCCGACCGGAAGCATTCATGGTGGGTTGGCGCGAGTGGGTCCGCCTGCCCGACCTCCTGGCCGATCCCGCCGACGCGGTGAAGGCCAAGATCGACACCGGTGCCCGGACCTCGGCCATCCACGCCTGGGACCTCGTGCACTTCACCCGCGACGGGGAACCGTGGCTGCGCTTCTCGCTCCACCCCCGCCAGCGCGACGACACCCACATCGTGGTCGCCGAAGCGCGGCTCGTCGAGGAGCGGGAGGTCCGCTCCTCCAACGGTGAGGCCGAGACCCGGGTCGTCGTCGAGACGACCCTGGCCATCGGCGACCATCCGGCGTTCCCCATCGAGTTGACCTTGACCAACCGCGACCAGATGGGCTTCCGGATGCTGCTCGGCCGCACCGCCATGGCCGGCCGGTTGCTGGTCGACCCCGGCCGGTCCTATGTCACCGGAGGCAACCAGCGGAGGGCGAACCGATAGCGTCCCCGGCGATGAAGATGGCCCTGCTGTCACGGAACGCCAACCTCTACTCGACCAGCCGCCTCAAGCAGGCTGCCGAAGACCGGGGTCACGACATCCGGGTCATCGACTACCTGCGCTGCGTGATGGACATCACCTCGCACCGGCCCAACATCCGCTACGCCGGCCAGGAGCTGACCGGCTACGACGCCGTCATCCCGCGCATCGGGGCCACCCACACGTTCTACGGAACCGCGGTGGTCCGCCAGTTCGAGATGATGAACGTGTTCCCCACCAACGAGAGCCAGGGCATCTCCCGGTCGCGCGACAAGTTGCGCTCGCTGCAGTTGCTGTCCCGCAACGGCATCGGCCTGCCCGTGACCGGCATCGCGCACTCCACCAAGGACATCGACGGGCTCATCGAGTTGGTCGGCGGCGCACCGCTGATCGTGAAGCTCATCGAGGGCACACAGGGCGTGGGGGTGGTGCTGGCCGAGACCCGCAAGGCTGCCGAGTCGGTCATCGCCGCCTTCCGCCAGCTCGACGCCAACATCCTCGTGCAGGAGTACATCAAGGAGGCGAAGGGCGCGGATCTGCGGGCGTTCGTGATCGGCGGCCGGGTGGTGGCGTCGATGCGCCGGCAGGGGGCGCCGGGCGAGTTCCGGTCGAACCTCCACCAGGGCGGCAGCGCCGAGAAGGTGCGGCTCACACCGGAGGAGCGGTCCACCGCCGTGCGTGCCGCGAAGACCATGGGCCTCAACGTCAGCGGCGTCGACATGCTGCGGTCCAACCACGGACCCGTGGTCATGGAGGTCAACTCCTCGCCAGGCCTCGAGGGCATCGAGGAGACCACGGGGATCGACGTGGCCGGCAAGATCATCGAGTTCATCGAGAAGAACGCCCGGCCCGGCCGGACCACCACCTCAGCGCGGGGGTAGCGCCGGGGTCACGACCCGTTCGTGGACCAGTGCCAGGGCTCGCTCGGCAGGTTGAACAGCCCGTAGCTCGACCCATGTTGGGACAACCACTGGTACCCCGGGTTGGAGTGCGACGTGATGGTGGAGCCCTGGTAGGTGAAATCGATCGCCCGGCCCTGCTCGTGCATGGACCGCCCCGGGATCGCCGTCGGCGGTGAGCAGGCGCTGGCCGGCTTCTCCCAGACGTCGTAGCTCGTGGTGCCGCAGTTCTGCATCCGGAGGGCGATCTGTGAGTCACTGGAGCGGTAGCCCCATCCGGACAGGGGGACTCCGTCGGCTCGGGCCGCGGTCAGCAGGGCGTCCACGTCGGCGGCGATGTCGGCGTTGACCGTGATGCCCTGCACGGTGCGCAGCGAGACCGTGGAGGACCCGCTGGTCGGCGGTGGCACCGGTCGAGTGGTGGTGGTCGTGGTGGGATCCTGACCGTCGTCGTCGCCGACCACGGTGGTGGTCGTGGTGGTCGACGGCGCCCGGGTCACGACCGGCTGCGGTGGAGGGGGAGGCGGAGGCGGGATCCGGGCGATCAAGGCGGCCTGTTGGGCCTTGATCTGGTCGGCGAGCTCTGCGTCGAGGTCGGCGAGCACGGCCGCCTCGGCGAGTGAGGCGTCGATGCGGCCCTGGAGCTTGGCGGCGAAGGAGCTCTGCCGGGCCTGTTCCTGGCGCAGTCCTTCGAGCGCAGCCGCAGCGGCGTCGACGGCGGTGGAAGCCTCGGCCGCCGCCGCATCGACGTCCCGGGCGCGCGCCGCTGCCGTCTGTTCGGCGATGTCGAGCAGGTCGAGCAGGTCGATGTCGCGCTGGGCCCGGGCGTCGAGGTAGCTGCGCTGGAGCAGGGCGTCGGAGAACGACGTCGCCTGCAGGCTCTGGACGAAGTCGGCGGTGGGCGGGTGGATGTAGGACGCCACCGCCATCTCGCGGATCGCCTGCTGGAGCAGCTCCACGTCGTGGCGGGCGGCGGCCAGGTCGGCCTCGGCCTTGCGCTGCGCCGCCTGGGCGGCGGTGCGGGCCGCGATCGCATCGTCGAGCGTGGATTGCTGGGCGGCGATGTCGGCGTCGATGGCGTCGAGCGCCCGGGTGATCTCGTCGTTGCTGGCCTCGAGCACGTCGATCTGGGAGTCGAGCTCGGCTTGGCGCTGCTGGACGCCCGCACGCCGCGATTCGGCGTCGGTCTGCGCGCCGACGGCGCTGGGAGCGGACAACGCCAGCACGGCGGCCAAGGTGACGATCGTCCGGGACAAGCTCACGGGCGCGAAGGACTCCGGGTAGCGCCGCCGCCCGCGACGTCGTCGTCACCGTACCGCAATGTCCTCACGATGTGTGGCAAGTCTCTCTCCCTCGGCGTCCGCCGGCCGCGCCTGCGACATGCACTCCATCGGCGTGCACCGGTACCGGCTGAAGCGGCGATGCACGCCGGCGCAGAAATCGACGTACCGGCCCGTTGGGTGGGCCGGACCGCCGCCTGGCACCCTGAGCCGGTGGTCGAACGGATCCGCACGTACCACGGCCGGCACGGACGGGTGACCCCCCGCATGGCGTCTGTCCTCGACGACCTGGGCCGACGGCGCCACCTCGACCAGCGGCCCGACGAGCGTCGGCCGCTGGTGCTCGAGGTCGGGTGCGGCCGGGGCGAAGCCGCCATGGGCTTTGCCCACGCCCACCCGGATGTCGACGTCCTCGGCACCGATGTCCACACACCGGGGGTGGTGGCGCTCCTCGAGGCAGCGGAGGCGGCCGGACTCACCAACGTCTATGCCATGCGGGACGATGCGGTCGCACTCATGGACCGCTCGCTCGGGTCGGGGTCGCTCGACGGTGTCCACCTGTTCTTCCCCGATCCCTGGCCGAAGACCCGCCACCACAAGCGGCGCTTCGTGCGACCCGACGTCCTCGACCTGGTCGCCGATCGTCTCGTGGTGGGCGGCACGTTCCGGTTCGCCACCGACGTGGCGCCCTATGCCGACTGGGCCCGGCGCCACCTCGATGCCCACGACGGGTTCGAGGGCGGAACGGCCCCTCGCCCGACGTGGCGGCCGGTGACCCGCTACGAGGCGGCCGCACACCGTCGGCAGCGAGCGGTCATCGACTTCGCCTACCGGCGTCGCTGACCGACCCACAGGCCGACGCCGGTCCCGCACCGTTGCGGGACGGCTCGGTACCGTCGACGCCGTGGGATTCCTGGACCGCTTCACCCGCGACACCACGTCACCGGATGCCTTCACGCTGGAGGTCGCGACGAGGATCCGGGTGCGCGACGACGTCGCCTCGGTGGAGATGATCGACGCCGACACGGTGGCCGTGACGTGGGCAGGGCGCACCGCGCCTGAGCGCTTCGACCTCAGCGGCACCCGTCAACCGTGGAAGGACGCGTCGGGCTTCGGTCGCATCGAGGTCATCGACGCCTTCATGGCCACGCTGGCGCCGTCGGCCGGCGACGAGGCCCACGCGACTGCCGATTCCTGGGAGGTGGTGGCCGCCGACGTGCTGCCGGTGCTCCGCCGCAGGGGTGATGGTGACGGTGCGGCCATCGGCGAAACCGAGATCACCTGGTCGATCACCGCGCTCCTGGAGGCCACCGTGGCGGTGGGCTCCGAGGGGACTCCGGTGACGGATGCCCTCTGCGAGCGGTGGGGGATGACGGCCGCCGACATCCGGGCCCGAGCCGAGGCCAATCTGGCTGCGCTCGACCCGCGGCCGGACCCCATCGCCCCGGATGCCCGCGCCTGGGTTCCGACCGCGCCCGACGGGCTCCAGTCGTCGTGGCTCGCCGCGCCCCAGGCGTTGCTCTCGTCGGTGGGCCTGACCGAGGGCATCGTGCTGGCGCCGGTGCGCGGCGAGCTCGTGGTGGTGGATCCCGCCGATCGCGCCCTCACCGAATCGGTGATCTCCACGACCCTGACGATCGTCGAGCAGGAGCCGGAGACGTTGTGCCCCGTGCCGTTCCGGGTGACTCCGGACGAGGTCTCCGTGTGGGAGCCCCCGGCCGACGACCCCGTCACCGTCCTGCTCCGGCGAGCCGCCGAGTTGCTCGAGCGCTGAGGCGTCCGCGCTCGCCCGGTCAGCCCACGGCCTGGGCCCGCAGGTAGTACTCGTCGCTCTGGGCCAGGGACGACGCCAGCTGGATGTCCTGCCCGTTGGCGAGCTGACCGGACCATCCGGCGAGACCGGTGGCGTCCGGCGCCCGCCCGAGCAGCTGTTCGTAGAGCTCGATGACCCGCCGGGCCCGCGATTCCTGCGACTGGTAGAGCGCGATGGCGATGGCCGGACGGGAGACACCGGCGTCGGCGACCTCGGTCCAGTGCGACCAGCCGGCGGTGTCCGGCGCCCGGTCGAAGACGTGGCGGTAGAGCGCCTCGACCCAGCTGCGGTTGCGGCCGCCGGATCGGGTGAAGAACTCGTCGGAGCCGAGGAGCGACGCCGCGATCGTGGCCGGCGCCGTCCCCCGCAGGTAGGCCGCGGTCCAGGCCTGTAGTCCCGAGGGGTCGACGCCCCGGCCGAACGTGTCCCGGTAGTAGGCGTCGATCACACGCCCGATCCACTCCGGCGAGGTGGCGAAGCCGGCGACGACCCGGGAACGGGGTGCCAGGTAGGTGAGGCGGTCGGTGACCGCAGCGATCTCGGCGGGGGAGCCGGCGCGGGCGAGCAGCTGTTGGTACAGGGCCGAGGCGTAGTGCTCGTCCTGGCTCCGGCGGGTGTTGGCCGCCGTGGCGACATCGTCGTTGGTGCACCCGCACCGGATGAACCGCTCGGTGACCCAGGTGAGGCCGCGGTCGTCGGTGTACACGCCGATGCCGATCCGGTCGACGTCGGCCCGGCGCAGGTTGGCCGAGATGCGGGCCGGAGGCGAGGAAGGCGGCGAACACGCTGGCCTCCCCGCCGCTGGAGTAGCCCACGTTCTCGGCCCACAGCGCGCAGGCGGGGCTGGCCTGCTGGCAGTCGGCCTGTTGCTCGGTCCCGTGGCGCAGCACGCCCTGCACCCCCATCGTCCACGCCCAACCCCGGGCCTTGGTCTGGGTGAAGGGTTCGATCTGGAGGCGGGACAGTCCGTGGGCGGCCCGCCAGTCGTTGACCCGGTTCAGGTGCGCGGTCTCGGGGCCGGTCAACTCCATCGTGACGGAGGCGCCGGCGGGGGTGGCCGCCGCCGTGGCCGTCGTGGCCGCCAACAGCGGCGCCAGCAGGGCGATCACGACGGCAAGGGCCGTGGCGCGGGTCCGGCGGCCGGTCCGGAGGCGAGGTGTGGCGACGACTGGCCCGGGCTGGACGGGCCGGTGGTGATGGGGTGCATGTGCTCCTGCCGTTCGGTGTGTCGGTGCCCGCCGACTTCGTAACGGTTTCGCAATGCTAGACGAGACCGACGGCGCGGCCAAGCGACCCCATCGGGTCGACAACGCCGCTTCTCGCCTGGGTTCCTCCCCGTCGTCCGAGGTCGGTCCCGCCGGTCAACACACGTTGCAGATGTGTTACGACCGGTACCGCCGATCCGCTGCGGCGACGACGCGGTCGTGCCGTGGCGCAGAGGGGCTCAGAGCTGGGCCATGTTGTCGAAGCGGGTGAGGTGGTTGCGGAACGCCAGGTTGACCTTGCCGGTGGGTCCGTTGCGGTGCTTGGCCACGATGACCTCGGCCATGCCCCGGTCGGGCGAGTCGGGGTTGTAGACCTCGTCGCGGTAGAGGAACATCACGACGTCGGCGTCCTGCTCGATGGAGCCGGACTCGCGGAGGTCGGAGAGCATGGGCCGCTTGTCGGTGCGGGACTCGAGCGTCCGGGACAGCTGCGAGAGGGCGACCACCGGGCACTCGAGCTCACGGGCGAGGATCTTGAGGCCGCGGGACATCTCCGACACCTCGACCTGGCGGGACTCGGCCCGACCGCGACCGCTGCATCAGCTGGAGGTAGTCGATGACGACCAGCCCGAGGTCGCCGAGCTGGGACTTGAGCCGGCGGGCCTTGGCCCGCATCTCCATGACCGAGACGTTCGGGTTGTCGTCGAGGTACAGGCGGGCCTCGGCCAGTCGGCTGACGCCGAGGGCGATGCGATCCCACTCGGCGTCCTGGAGGCGGCCGTCGCGGACCTTGGTGGAGTCGATCTGGGCCTCGGCGCACAGCAGGCGCTGGGTGAGCTCGAGGTTGCCCATCTCCAGCGAGAAGAACAGCACCGGCCGGCGGGACTGGAAGGCGGCGTTGGCCGTGAGGTTCAGGGCGAACGACGATCTTCCCCATGGCGGGCCGGGCGCCGACGATGTTGAGCGTCGAGGGCTGCAGGCCCGACAGCAGCCGATCGAGGTCGACGAAGCCGGTGGGCAGGCCGGTGATGGCGTCGCCCCGCTCGACGAGGGCCTCGAGCCGGTCGAGGGTGTCGGACAGCAGGTCCTCGATGGGCACCATGGTGTCGGTGACCCGACGCTGGCCGAGCTCGTAGACCATGGACTCGGCGTGGTCGACCGCCTTCTCCACGTCGTCGGGGAGGTCGTAGCCCAGTTCGGAGATGTCGCCGCCGATGCCGATGAGACGCCGCAGCATGGCGTGGTCGGCGATGATCCGGGCGTAGCGGGTGGCGTTGTTGACCGCGGGCGCCGTGGTGACGATGTCGGCCAGCAGCGCCCGGCCACCGATCGACTCGAGCACCCCGGCCCGGCCGAGCTCGTCGGCGACCGTGACCGGGTCGGCGGGCTCGCCCGCCGAGTCGAGGCTCAAGATGGCATCGAAGACGTGGGCGTGAGCCGGCTTGTAGAAGTCCTCGGGCCGCAGCATCGGCGCCGCGGCCGAGATGGCGTCCTTCGACAGCATCATGGCGCCGAGCAGGTTCTGCTCGGCGGTGAGGTCGGAGGGTGGGACGCGACGTGGGCATGCAGGGGCCTCAGGGGCGAGGGAGGGGGATGCGGGCGTTCACCGTCGCGCCACCTGCCTGTGGGGCGCTAGGGGCGCAGACTGGGGAAAGGTCTGTGGAAACTGTGGAGAAGCGCCATCGAGAGGAGCACTTCCGGGACGTGATGGCGTCCGGGAGGTGTCCGGTTCATGAACTCCGCACATCGCCCGGCGCTCCGGCCGGGCGATGTGCGCAACGAGGGGTGACCGGGGCGGCTACTCGGCCGCCTCGACCTCGATCGTGATCGGGAACTGCACCTCGTGGTGCAGTTTCGCCATGACGTAGTGGGTGCCGGTCGAGCGGATCGGCTCGTCGATGGCGATGACCTTCTTGTCGAGCTCGATGTCGGTCTGCGCCTTGACGGCAGCCACGATCTCGGACTCGGACACGGACCCGAACAGGTGACCGCCGTCGGCGGCCTTGGCCACGATGGTGATCACCTTCGGCACCAACGAGGTGGCGACGTCCTGGGCGGCCTCGACCGCCTTGGTGTCGCGGACCTCGGCGGCCTTGCGCATGTGCGCAGCCTGGGCTTCGGCGGACGGCGTGGCTCGCATGGCCAGGCCCTTGGGGATGAGGTGGTTCCGGGCGTGCCCGTCGCTCACGTCGACGAGATCGCCGCGCTTGCCGACCTGGTCGACATCGCGACGCAGGATGACCCTCATTCGTCGTCCTCCTCGGTGTCGGTCGCCTCCGCGCCCGACTGCGGGGCGGTGGAGTCGTCGTCGGTCATCTCGTCGACGTCGTCGCGACCGCGATCGTCGTCACGACCGCGATCGTCGTCGCGACCGCGATCGTCGTCACGACCGCGACGATCGCCGTCACGGCCTCGACCGCCACCGCGCTGCTGGGTGACACGGCTCGTGTACGGCAGCAGCGCCATCTCGCGGGCGTTCTTGACCGCCATGGCCACCTCGGCCTGCTGCTGCGAGCTGTTCCCGGTCACGCGACGGGCACGGATCTTGGCCCGGTCGGACTGGAAGCGGCGGAGCAGGTTGACGTCCTTGTAGTCGACGTAGGTGACCTTCTCCTGGGTGAGGATGCTCGTCCGCTTCTTGGAGCGGCGGGCGTTGTCCTTGTTCTTGGTGCGGGGGCGTGCCATCTAGAAGGGCTCCTCGGCGTCGTCGTAGTCGGGTTCGTCGCGGGGCGGCTCGTTGGAGGAGCCGCCACCGCCGCCGGGCCCGTCGCGGCGGATCTTCTCGACCTTGGCGGTGGCCCACCGCAGCGAGGGGGCGACCTCGTCGGCCACGATCTCGACCTTGGAACGCTTCTCGCCCTCCTGGGTCTCCCACGAGCGCTGCTCGAGCTTGCCGTAGACGATGACGCGATCGCCCTTGGAGATGGACTCGGCCACGTGGTCGGCGAGGTCGCGCCAGCAGGTGACGTCGAAGAACGAGGTGTCCTCGACCTGTTCGCCGTTGCGGTCCTTGTAGCGGTTGTTCCAGGCCACGCCGAAGCTGGCCAGTGCGGTACCGCTGGTGAGGTAACGGAGCTCGGGGTCGCGGGTCACGTTCCCGATGATCGTCACGGTGTTGTCGAATGCCATGGGTCTGTCTCCTGGTCTATTCCGCCGCCGCCGAACCGACGAGCCCGCGGCGGGCGGCCTCGTGGTCGGGAAGGCGGATGAGCTTGTGGCGGACGATGTCGTCCGCGAGGCGCAGGGAACGCTCGACGCCGTCGAGCGCACCGGGCTCGGCCAAGACCTCGTACACGACGTACGACCCCTCGGTCCGGTGGTTGATCTCGTAGGCGAACTGGCGTCGCCCCCAGAAATCGGTCGTTGCCACCATGCCGGCGTCGTTCAGACGACCTTCGATCTCGGTGACCTGGGCCTTGGCGGCGTTCTCGTCGAGATCGCCGCTGATGATGACCATGAGTTCATAGGCGCGCATGCCTACGGGAACCTTCCTGTGGATCCGGCGGTGCCGGAGCCCCGGAACCGGGGCAGGACGGACAGAAGCTGGCCAGCGTAGCGGCGGTGGCGGCGGGACATCACATCCATGGGTCGCAGTATGACCAGGGGCTCTGACAGGAACTCCGCAGGCGCGACGGAGCCCGGGTCGCGGGACCCGGGCTCCGGTGGTGGACGCTGCGCCGGCCGACGGGATCGACCGGCCGATCAGACGGCCCCGATCAGGTGGCGCGGATCACGCGGTCGGCGGCGTGGTGAACCCGTCGGCGACGAGGTTCGACAGCATCCGGGCCAGGACGCTGGCGAACTGTCCGCGGGTGGCCGGGGCGCCGGGGTCGAACTTCCCGCCGCCCACGCCGTTCACCCATCCGGCGGCCGCCGTGGCGTTGATGGCCGCTTCGTGGACGCTGGCCTCGTCGTCGGTGAAGGCGTCGGGGCCGTCCGCCAACGGATCACCGGTGGCGACCTCCCACGCCCGGGCGAACAGCGAGGCGATCTGACCGCGGGTGATCAGCAGCGACGGCCGGTAGGTGCCGTCGGGGAAGCCCTCGACGATCCCCATCTCGGCCAGGGCGTTCACATCGGACTCGTGCACGCCGGCGTCGTCACTGAACGCGTCCGGCCGGTCCTGGGGCAACTCCACCCCGGCAGTGGCCAGGGCCCGGGCGACCATCGACGCGGCCTGGCCGCGGGTGATGGGCGACTGGGGACGGAAACTGCCGTCGGCGAAGCCTTCGATCGCACCCCACCAGGCCATGCAGGCGATGGCCTCGCGGTGCACCGACGACTTGATGTCGGCGAAGGCGGTACCCGGGACGTCGTCCGGCACACAGGCATCGGAGGTGGCCGGGTCCGACGGCACGGACGGATCGATCTTCCAGACCATGCCGGCACCGGGGCCGCAGACGTTGCAGACGCTCACGTACACCATGCCGTCAGCGCCGACGGTCACGCCGCCGGGTGGTGGCATCTCGTCGCCGTAGAGCAAGTACTTGCGCGTCCCGTCGGGACGGATCTGCACGAGGGCAGGAGCCGGGGCCTCGGACAGCAGGCCGTTGTCGGCGAACTCGACCACGTAGAGCGTGCCGTCGGGCGCCGGGGCGATGTCGATCACGTTGGTCAGGCCCGACTCGACCACGGTCGGGGTGTCGCCGCTGACGTCGTAGACGTTGGCGGCGCCGACCGGGAACGGGAAGCCGGTGAGCTGGCCGACGAGCGGCGTGCCCTCGGCGTCGAGCTCGATGGATGTGGGAACCGGCTGGTACGGGATCATCGTGCCGGGAGGCGCACCGAGGAACGGCGGGGCCGGTGTCATGTTGAACGGCAGCACGGCCTCGGTGGAGATGGTGCCGTCCGGCGTGATCCGCAGGACGTCGTTGCCGCCGGCGTCGACCGCGAGGATGTCCTCGCCGTCGAAGGTGATGCCGAACGGGTTCGTGTCGATCCCCTCGGCTCCGGGCTGGCCTTGGTCGGGGTCGTTGGCTGCCTCGTAGGCGACGAGGTCGGCGAACAGGTCGGCGGTGCCGTCCTCCTGGATCTGGAGGACGGCGCCCACCCGGTCGTCGCCGTACTTGTCACGGGTGACCTTGTCGCCGCCGAAGCCGGTGACCACGTACATGGTGCCGTCGGGGGCGAAGGCCACGTCGACCGGGCCGCTGGCGCCCTCTGGGCCACCGACCGACGGCAGATCGGTCACCGCTTTCGTGACGGTGCCGTCCGTGGCGATCTTGGTGACAGACCCGGTGGTGCCGTAGCAGTTCTCCACCTCGCCGCCGGCTTCGGGGTCCTGCACGGTCACGCAGGGACCGTCGCCGCCGACACCGGACTCGGCCACGTAGATGGCACCGTCCGGCCCCACGGTGGGCTTGTAGGGACCGTTCAGGCCGGTGGCCACGGGGACCGGGGCCGATACTGCGGCCGCGGGCGCGGCCATCAACGGCAGCAGGGGAAGGGCGAGGATGCCCGCCCCCAGCGCTGCCGCCAAACGTCGTGACGTCATCAGCACTCTCCTTCGTCGTGCGAGGTCCGGCCGCCGCGGAACCCCCCGGTCGCCGCTCCCGCTCTTTCCATCCGGCGGACGATGGTCCCCGGTGCGCCGCGGACGATAGTCCTGTCCTCGGGGACGATGCGGCGGAACCGGCACCGCCCCCTCACCTGCGGGAGGCGTGGACCCGGCGGGTGCAGCGGCGGTTCAGCCTGGCGTGCAGCCCTCGGCGCCGACTCGGAGGCGGGCCGTGGCGTCGATGTCGACGTCGGCCCACGCGCCCTGCGGAACCTCGACGGCGTAGCGGTAGGGGCCCGACGCGGGGTAGCGCCGGCAATCTTGGCGCTTTGGCCTCCGTGCACGGCGTCATGTCGGTGCCGGAACGGAAGGCGCCGCCGTCCTGCCACCAGGTGATGGTGAGCGGCATGACGGTGTCGGTCATCACGTACGGGTTCTCGACCGAGGTGTCGTTGCTGAACAGCATCCCGTCGTAGCCGGCCAGGTCCGTGACCTCCATCAACCCCCGGCCGCGTTCCTCCGGGGTGTCGGCATGGAGCAGGCACAGCTCCAGGACGCGTCCGGTTCCGGTGACGATGTCAGCGGCGATGGTCCCGAAGGTCTCGGCCAGCGACGGCCCCGTGGTGGTGGACGTGTCGCCGACGACCGGACCGCCGAGGACGGGGTCAGCGGGTTCGTTGGCGCTGCGCAGGACGCAGGCGGCCAGGCCAGCCACGAACACGGCGCCGAGCGCCCACCGCAGGAGCCGCGCCCGGGACGGGTCGTCGACGTTCATCCACGACGGCAGCCAGGACGGCTGGTCGGGATCGTGGTCGGTGGCGCGCACGACGACAGTGTGTCCGATCGGCTGGCCGCCGCCGACGGCGGGACTCGGTCGGCCGCCGGCGGTGTCAGTCGTGCCGGCCGTAGAGGCCGAGGGTCTCGGCGGCGTCGGCGGCGAGGTGGTAGCTCTCGGAATCGTCCGGGAACGCCCCGGACCGCACGTCGGCGGCGAACTCGGCGAGGGCGCCGACCGCAGTCGACTTCACGTCGGCGTACCGGCGCACGAACTTGGGGCGCACCCGGTCCTCGATCCCGAGCACGTCGTGGAAGACCAGCACCTGGCCGTCGCAGTCGCGGCCGGCGCCGATCCCGATGGTGGGGACGTCGACGGAGTCGGTCACCATGCGGGCGACGGCGTCCGGCACGCCCTCGAGGACGAGGGCGAAGCACCCCGCCGCGGCCAGGGCCTTGGCGTCGGCGACGAGCTCGAGCGCGGCGTCGTGCTCCTTGCCCTGGACCCGGAACCCGCCCATGGCGTGGACGGACTGCGGGGTCAGGCCGAGGTGGCCCATGACGGGGATCTCGGCGTCGAGCACGGCCTCGATGACGCCGAGGCGCTTGCGGCCGCCCTCGAGCTTGACGGAGTGGGCGCCGGCACGGACGAGCGTGGCGGCGTTGCGGACGGCGTCGTGGCGGCCGGTGTGGTAGCTCATCCACGGCAGGTCGGCCACGATCATCGGCAGGCGGTTGTCGCTGGTGGAGGCCTTGAGCCCGCGGGCCACCGCCCCGGTGTGGTGGGCGATGTCGTCGGTGGTGACCTGGAGGGTGTCGTCGTGGCCGAGCACCACCATGGCGACCGAGTCGCCGACGAGGATCAGGTCGACGCCGGCCTCGTGCGCCATGCGGGCGCCGGGGGCGTCGTAGGCGGTCACCATCACGAGCGGTGGTCGGTCGTCCGACCGCTTGTGGGCGCGGATGGCGGGCGCGGTCCAAGACGTGCGCATGACGTGCTCCTTCGCTCCGTCCAGCGGTGGGGTACCTGCCGGCGGTACCGACCAGGATATCGCAGCCGGTCCGGGACTGCCCAGCGTGGCGCGCGGTTCGGCCTCGCTAGCGTCGGGTCATGGCAACCGGGACGTGCGAGAGCTGCGGCAGTGTGGAAGAGGTGACGACGGTGCGTCGGGTGTACGTGACACCCGAGTCGTGGGACACCGAGGGCAAGGCGGTGGCGGAGGAGGGCACCGAGCAGTGGTGCTACGCCTGCACCACGCACTACCCGCACCAGGAGGTCACCGCCTGACCCACCGGCGGTCGGCCCCGGCCGGACGCCGGCCGGCGAGCCCTCGCTAGCCCTGGACGAAGTCGGTGGTGGTCGGGGCCTTGGTGGTGGCGGGGGCCTTGGTGGTGGACGAGGCCGGCGCCGTGGTCGACGTGGTGGACGACGAGGTGCTGGACGTCGACGAGGAGCTGGTCGACGACGAGGACGACGTCGTGGACGACGAGGCGTCGGTGGTGGTCGTGGTGCTGCGGCACGGCCGGGTGCTGTCCGTGCCGGTCCCGCACTCGGGCAGGGTGGTGGTGGTGTCCTCGGACGTGGTCGTGGTGAGATCGGAGTTGAGGAGCTTGCCGCCGAACGGTGGTGGCGCCACGAAGTCGCCCTGGTCGCGGCCCGCGGTGGCCTGCTCCATGTAGGCGTGCCAGATCTGGGCCGGGAACGAACCGCCCGTCACCTGTCGGCCCCGTACGTTGCGCATGAAGCGGGGGTCGCCGTTCTCGTCGGGGTCGGGGTAGCCCATCCAGACGGCCGTGGTGAGCTTGGGCGTGTACCCGACGAACCAGGCGTCGCGATAGTCCTGCGTGGTGCCGGTCTTGCCGGCCACGGGCACGTTGCCGAGCTTGGCGGCGGTGCCCGTGCCGCCGTTGACGACCTGGCGGAGGATCCAGTTCACCTGGTCGGCATCGCCGGAGCGCATGACCTGCTCGGCGGATCCGTCGGCCTGCTCGAGCACCTTCACCTGACCGTCGACGACTTGTTCGACCTTGGTGATGAAGATCGGGCTCGACGTGCTGGCCCCGCCGGGCGAAGGTCGAGTAGGCGGTGGCCATGTCGAGGACCGACACCTCGCCGGCGCCCAGCACGAGCGAGTTCACGGCGGGGAGCGGTGTCGCGGATCCCGAGCTTCTCGGCCTCGTTGACCACGTTGGCCGGCCCGACCTCGAGCATGAGCTGGGAGTACACGGTGTTGGAGGAGATCCTCGTCGCCTGCACCAGGTCGATGGGACCCTCGGCGCCGTTGCTGTAGTTGGAGACCTTCCAGTCCTTGCCGTCGTTGGCCTTGGGGAAGGTGATCTGGTTCAGGTTCTCGAACTGCGAGCGGGCCGAGATGTCCTGGCCGAGGGCGGTGGCGAGGACGATCGGCTTGAACGACGAGCCGGGTTGGCGGCCCGACCCACCGGCGGCGGCGCCGAGGGCGAGGTCGACCTGGCTGGTGTCGAAGTTCTGGCCACCGACCATGGCGACGACCCGGCCCACGTCGTCGACGCTGACGAGGGCGCCGGCAGGGTCGTCGGGCTGGTCGAGGAAGCCGTACACGGAGTCGTAGGCCTGTTGCTGCAGGGTCGATGTCGAGCGAGGTGTAGACCCGGAGGCCGCCACCGTTGACGACCTCGGCCCCGTACGTGTCGTACAGGAGACGGCGGACGTACTCGACGTAGTACTCGGTGCCGAACTCCTTGCCCTCGACGCTGCCGATGCCCTCGCGTGCCTTGCGCTCGCGGACCTGGCCGACGAGGTCGACAGCCACCGCGGCGTCGTGCTCGGCGGGGGTGATCGCCCTCATGTCCAACATCCCGTCGAGGACGGAGTTGCGGCGGAACACCGCCGTCTTGGGGTTGCGGGTCACGTCGGCGGACTCGGGCGAGCGGATGAGGCCGGCCAGGTAGGCCGCCTGGGACAGATCCACCTCGCGGATCGACACGCCGAAGTAGGCCCGGGCGGCAGCTTCGGCGCCGTAGGCCCCGCGACCGAAGTACACCGTGTTGAGGTAGCGCTGGAGGATCTCCTGCTTGGAGAACTCCCGCTCGAGCTTGACGGCGAGCACGGCCTCCTTGAGCTTGCGCGTGAGCGTGCGCTCGGAGCTCAGGTAGGCGTTCTTCGCGTACTGCTGGGTGATGGTCGAACCGCCCTGTCGGGACGCCGCCGCCACGGGCCTCCTGGTAGAGGGCCCGGGCGATGCCCAACGGGTCGATGCCGGAGTGGCTGAAGAACTTGCGGTCCTCGGCGGCGAGGACGGCGTTGATGAAGGTCTGGGGGATCTCCTCGAGCGGGACCGAGACCCGGTCCTGCTCGCCGGCGAGCTTGGCGATGGCGTTGTCAGGACCGCAGGCCTCGGTGACGTCGCCGGCGCACACGAAGCTGGATTGGAGGAGCGGGTCCTCGGCGGGCAGGTCGACCTGGCGCGAGCACGAACCCGGCACCGGCGACCGATGCGACGAGCAGCAGCGCGACCGCGAACAGGCCTCGTCGGTGTCTCCACAGCAGGCTGCGCCGGCCGGTGGCCGCCGGGGGCCGGCGGGACCGGGACGACGCGCCGTCACCGGAGCGGCGGGAGCCGCTCGTGGCCGGTGGCCGGGACGACGCCGGCTTCCGACCGGCTGGCTTCTTGCGCGAGGGGGTTCGATCTGCCATGGGTGTCCGCCATCGGGCGGCGCCGAAGCCTACCGGTGCGCCGAACCGGTGCTACGGGCAGGCCGGCCCCCGGTGGACGGGCGGCCGGCACGGCGATCTGGACGATCACGGCGACGAGGCCGGCCGCAACGGCGACGAGGACGGCCTCGGAGTAGTGGTCGATGGCGGCGCCCGACCACCCCCACAGTGGGAGCAGGCCGAACGCCACCCCGGGTCCGGCTCGCAGGTCGATGCGGCGGGGGACGGATCCGGCCGGCTCCCCCACCAGCAGGGCCGTGGCCACCAACGCTCCGGCACAGACGACGGCCACACCGGCGAGCGAGGACGACGGGGCGCCGACGGCGTCGAAGGCCGCCACGACCCCGGGGGCGAGCGCCACCAGGGCGGCCGGGGACAGCGAGCACGAGGCGAGGACCCCGCCGGCGATCAACAGGACCCCGGCCGCGCGCAGGTCGGGGACGTCCTGGGCCACCAGCACCAGTCCGGCGAGGAGCGCCGACCACGGCCCGGCACCGATCCGCAGCGCCGGCCGCGCCCACAGGGCGGCGGCGCCGAGGGCTCCGGCGGCGACGGCGACACCGGCGGCGAGGTCTCGTGCCGGCGCGGCAGCATCGCCGAGGCCGGCCACGCGAGCCACGGCCAGCGCGACCGGGGGAACCAGGAGCAGTGCGGTGGGCCAGCGCCGCGTCGCGAGGACCACCGCCGAGGCGCCGGCCACCACCAGTGCGGCGGACGCGTCGCCGGGCGCGAAGGCGCACCCGACGCCCACGACGAGGCCGGCCCCTCCCACCACGGCCGCAGCGGGCCGACGGCCGGTCTCGGCCTGCAGCCGCACCGCCGTCCAGACCGCGACGACGGCCACGCCGGCGCCGAGCGCCCGCATGGCGGCATCACCGGAGCCGGTGGTGGCGCCCACGGCGAAGGCCGTCACGGCCGACAGCGTGCCGGCGGCCGCGAGCGGACTCGGCGGCAGGTGCGCCGCCACCACGGCGGCGACGCCGACCACGGCGCAGGCGGCAAGGGGTTGCGACCGTCACCCGCCCCAGATGGGGGGCGTGGTCGGCGGCGGCGAGGACGGCCCACGCCAGCGCGGTGAAGCCGGCGCCGACCACGCCCAGGCGGAGCGGTCCACCCCGTCGTACGCGCTGGCTCGGGACCGGACGAGCCCGTCACCATCGTCGCCGCGGCGGCGAGCAGTGGGAGGCCCAGGGCCACCGCGACGAGGGCGGTCACGACGGCCACCCGGCGAGCACGACGGCGACGGCCGCGGTCATCGCGGCCAGGCCCGGGAGCAGTCGGGCGGTCGGGGCCCGTCGCAAGCGCGGTCGGTGGGCGCCACAACGCCGACCCCCACGCACGCGACGGCGACCACGGTGGCGGACGCCCGCACCACCAGATCGTCGACGCCGGGACCGGCCAGGAGCGCTGCCTCCAGCGCGCCTGCGGCCACCGCCACCGCTGCCCGGTTCCCTGGCTCGACCAGGGCGGGGCCGACCGCGGCGACGGCGACCAGCACGGCGAACGCCGCGACCCACGCCGACAGGGCGGCCACCGGAGGTCCCACCAGGCCCGCCGGACCGAGCACGCTCTGGATGCCCGGCGAGGTCGTCGAAGGTCGCGGTCGAGAAGCGCACGGCCACGGCCGCCACCGCGAGCCCGAACGTCACCGTGGCCCACCTCGGCCGCGTGGCCACGCCGAGCAGGACCGCGGCGACGATCAGCGAGCCGGTCGAGCTGACGGCCAGCGTCGGCGGCGGCGACGGCCGCGGCGACCGGTGCGGCCTCGACGAGCAGTCGCCCGGGATCGCTCCGGCGACCCCGGCCGCGGGACGGTCACGCCCTCGAAAGTCCCTCGACCGGGAAGGTCTGCACGAGGTGGTTCCACCCGCACTCGGCGCAGACCTCGACCACGTAGCACGTGCACTCGGTGGTGGTGCGACGCACCTTGTTCATGTCGGCCCGGTCCTCGACGGCGTAGCCCTGCTTGGGGAGGTGCGGCCCGAAGGCATAGGTGACCAGCACCAGGAAGTCGTCCTCGCAGATCGGACAGACCTCGGAGGTCTTCCGGGCGATGTTCTTCGCCGCCCGACGCAGCTCGGGGTGGGCATCGCACACCTCGTGCTGAGCGAGGCGACCCCGCTTGAACTCGTTCACCAGCGCGAGGCGGGCCATGCGGTAGTCGACGGCGCCCGTCGGGCGGTCGGAGCCGAGGCCACGGATGCTGGGAGCACCGGGGTGGAAGGACATCGGGACGAGGGTAGCGATTCCCGGGCCCCGGTGGCGCCGCAGGAGCGGTCGCGTGGCCCCACGCAGCGCCGTCGTCCGGGCACGGGCACAGCTGGTCCCGATGGCCTGGACCCCGTTCTCCGTCGCCGCGCCCGACCGGAACCGGCATCCCCGACGACTCCGTCACCTACGGACCCGTGCATCCCCCGGGAGGTCGACCTGCGGCTGCTCGGCGACGTGGCCGGGCAAGCGGATCCTCGACCTCGGCTGCGGCGCCGGCCGCAACGCGGTCGCCTTGGCCCGGGCCGGGCGCCCGGGTGATCGCGGTCGACGAGTCGGCCGACCAGATCGGCCATGCCCGGGCAGCGCATCGACGCCGCCGACGTACGGGTCGAGCTCCACCACGCTCCGCTCGCCGAACTCGCCTTCCTGCGGGCCGACACCATCGACGCCGCCATCAGCGTCGGCGCCCTCGCCCACGTCGCCGACATCGGCCGGGTCTTCCGCCAGGCTCCACCGCGTGCTGCGCCCCGAGCACGCCTTCGTCGCTCGCCCTCCCGCACCCGACTGTTCGCCCTGCTCGATCCCGACGCCGAGGATCCGCTCGAGATCCGGCGCTCGGCCTTCGACGCGCAGCCCTTCGCGCCCGAGCGACCCCCGGACCGGCATGTACGACCGGTCGATGCGCCACGCTGTTCACCGAGCTCGGCCGAGCCGGCTTCCGGGTCGACACGGTGCTCGAACCGCAGCCGACCAGCACCGGCGGACCGCACTGGTCGCCGGCGATGTCGAGGTCCCGCCCACCCTGATCCTGCGCGGCCGCAAGGAAGGGATCTGAGGGGCTCAGGTCTGCGGCTCCGCCGCAGCCGTGCCGGCGCCGGTCAGCCCCGATGCCCACCAGGCGAGGAGGCGGCGTTCGGCCTCGTCCGCGACCGAGCGGGCCCTCCTCCATGCGGCGCGTCGAGCAGGAAGTCGAGCGCCTCGCCGACCACCCGGCCCGGGCCGACGCCGAGGAGCTCCATCACCGGCCTGGCCGTCGAGGTCGGGGCGGATGGCGTCGAGCTCCTCCTGCTCCCGGAGGCGCCTCGATGCGGGCCTCGAGCGCATCCATGCGCCGCGACAGCATCTCGGCCTTGCGCCGGTTGCGGGTCGTGCAGTCGCACCGCGTCAGCTCGTTGAGGCGGGGCAGCAGGTCGCCGGCGTCACGGACGTAGCGGCGGACGGCGGCGTCGGTCCAGGCGTCGTCGCCGTAGCCGTGGAAGCGCAGGTGGAGGAACACCAGCTGCGACACGTCGTCGATCGACGTCGTTCGAGAACTTCAGCGCCTTCATCCGCTTGCGGGTCATGCGGGCGCCGACCACCTCGTGGTGGTGGAAGCTGACGCCGTTGGCGCCGATCGCCGCGGGTCGGCCGGCTTGCCGATGTCGTGGAACAGCGCGGCGAGGCGGAGCACGAGGTCGGGGCTGGTGTTGGCCACCACGGCGATGGTGTGGGCGAGCACGTCCTTGTGGCGGTGGATCGGGTCCTGCTCGAGCCGCATCTGGGTCAGCTCGGGCAGGAACTCGCTCGGCCAGGCCGGTGTCGGCCAGGAACCACAGCCCGGGCGAGGGATCGTCGAGGACCACGAGGCGGCACAGCTCGTCACGGATGCGTTCGGCCGACACGATCGAGAGCCGCTCGCCCATCGGACTCGACGGCGTCGACCAGTTCGGCGACCGGCTCCAGCTCGTAGCGGGTGAGGAACCGGGCGGCCCGCAGCATCCGCAACGGGTCGTCGGCGAAGGACTCCTCGGGCGACAGCGGCGTGCGCAGCCGACCTTGGCCACCAGGTCGGCCGTCCCGCCGAAGGGATCGACCAGCTCGGCCGGCTCGCCGCGCCGGGGAGCGCCAGCGCCATGGCGTTGACCGTGAAGTCGCGCCGGGACAGGTCGGCTTCGATGTCGGTGGAGAAGACGACCTCGGGCTTGCGGGAGTCGGGCGCGTAGGCCTCGGCCCGGTGGGTGGTGATCTCGTGGTCGACGTCGGGCCTCTGCGCCCTCGCCGACCCGGATCCGGGCGCCGATGGTCCCGAAGCGCTTGCCCTGGGTCCACACCGCCTCGACGCCGGGGATGCGCCGAGCACGGCGAGGATGTCGTCGGGCAGGGCGTCGGTGGTGAAGTCGAAGTCGCGTGGGCTCGGCGTCGCCGAGGAGGAGGTCGCGGACGACACCGCCCACCAGGTACAGGCGGTGGCCGGCGGCGGCGAACGCCTCGGCCAACGGGCCGACGGCATCGAGGACGGGCGCGAAGCGCTCGGGGATCACGCCGCCGACGCTAGGTGCTGCCGCCGCGATCGCCGCAGCCCGTGTCGGGGCCGGTGCGACCGGGGTGTCTCAGCCGGCGCCGTCGGCGACGGCCGGGCCGCGCTCGAAGTGGACGGCCACCTCGGACATGAACAGGTCGAGCGTGCTCGGTGCGGCGCGCCCGGTTCCGAGCGTGAAGTCGGGGACGATCAGCTCGTCGACGCCGGCGTCCCGGTAGCGGCCGACGATCTCGGTCAGCTGCGCCGGCGTCCCGAGCATCGTGGGGCGGGGGATGCCGCGCTCGCGCATCCGGGTCAGGTACGACTCGTCCTCGGACAGGAACAGCAGCGCCTGCGTCGAGCGATGGATGCTGGCGGGGTCGCGGTCGACGTCGGCGCAGTGCTGTTCGAGGACGCTGCGCTTGTGGGCGAACTGCTCGGGCTCGGACCACACGTTCCACTCGTCGGCGTACTGCGCCGCGATGCGCAGCGTGCGCTTCTCCCCGCCGCCACCGATCAGGAGCGGCAGGCGCCCCGACGGCTTGGGCGTCATCGGGGCGTCGGTGAGCTGGTAGTGCTCGCCGGCGAAGGTCGCCCGGTCGTGGTCGCGCAGGGCCCGCACGACCTGGCAGGCCTCCTCGAAGCGGTCGAGGCGGGTCCGCACGTCGAACAACGGGATGCCGTACTTGTCGTGCTCGTTCTCCTGCCACCCGGCACCGAGGCCGAGGATGATACGGCCGCCGCTGATGACGTCGACCGTGGCGGCCTGGTTGGCCAGCACGGCCGGGTGGCGGTACGTGTTGCCGCACACCAGGGTGCCGATGCCGACGCGGGGAACGGCGGTAGCGAGGGCGGCCACGACGCCCCAGCACTCGAGCATCGGGCCGTCGGCGGTGTCGTCGTTGGACATGAAGTGGTCGGCGACGTAGAGCCGGTCCCACCCGGTCAGCTCCGCGTGCCGCGCCACCTCGACGATGTCGGTCCACGGCTGGCCGGTGCTCGGCCACACGGAGAATTGCATGCGTGTGACTCTACCGGTCGGGTCCGGTCGCCTCGCGGCGCGCGCCGCTGGTCTGCGGCACCGATCGGAGGGGTCGTTCGCCCCGCCGGCGGGTGCGCAGGCGAACGGTTCTCAGCGCAGCAGCTCGATGCGGAGGTCCTCCGGATCGACCGCCGCGGCCAGGGCCGTCTCGACCTCGATGCGGCCCGCGCGGACCAGGGTCGCCAAGGCCTGGTCCATGGTCTGCATGCCGTGGTACTGGCCTTCCTCGAGCAGGCGGCGCATGTCGCCCACCCGGGCCGGATCGGCCAGGCAGTGCTCGATCTTCGTCGTGCGCACCATCGATTCGACGGCGGCGACCTGGCCACCGTCGATCGTCGGCAGCAGTCGCTGGGCGAGCACGCCGGCGATGCCCCGTGACAGGGCGTCGCGGGCGATGTCGCGCTCCTCGACGCTGAACAGCTCCAGGAACGACTGGATGGCGCCCACCACCGAGCTGCCGCCGATGGCGCCGATGACGAGCCGGCCTCGGGCCTCGGCGTCGAGCACGGCGGCCGCGGTCCCTCTGTCGGTGATGTCGGAGACGACCAGGACGTCGGCGTCGAGCTTGGACGCCGCCCGCATGCCGTGGGCGAAGGTGGGGACGTCGGCACCGACCTCGAGCTGGCTGACGAGGCCCAGCTCGTCGCGGTGGAGCACCTCGATGGGATCCTCGATGGTGACGACGTGGCGGTGCTGCGTGGTGTTCACGTGGTCCACGAGGCCGGCCAACGTGGTGGTGGCGCCGTTGCCGACCGGGCTGGCGACGAGCACCAGGCCCCGTCGGCCGAGCGCGAGCGTCTCGGCCGCCGGAGGGAGGCCGAGCTCGGCGAGCTTGGGGACGGATTGCGGAACGGCGTGGATGACGACCGCGAGCGAGCCCGCGCTGGCGGTAGCCGGCGACGCGGAACCGGCCGACCCCCGGCTCGGAGTGCGCCCCGACCGTGGATCCGTTGGCGATCAGGTCGCTCTGGGCGTCGGTGCCGAGCATGGCCCCCATCATCCGAGCCACGTCCTCGACGGTCAGCTCCTGGTCACCGACCCGGACGAGCTCCTCGCCGACCCGCAGGACCGGGGTGTTGCCCGGCTTGCAGTGCAGGTCGGAGGCCTCGGCATCCACCAGGGCACGCAGGAGTTCCACCAGTTCCACACCGGTTCATCGGCCCGTCGGGTCCCGACCTTGAACGCCCGGGACGGGACCGGTGATCAGACCCCGGCGGGCCCGAGGTGGTGGATCCGTCGGACGTGGGACAGCACGGCCGCGCCGGCGTCGGCGCTCGGGCCTCCCGACGTCACCGCCTCGGGGCGGTGGTCGATCCCCGACAGCGCGGCCAGCGTGGCGGCGGTGGAGTCGGCCACGGCGGCCAGGTCGTAGCCACCCTCGAGGAAGACGATCGAACGGGCGGTCGGGACCACGGCGAGCAGGCGGGCCGTGAGGTCGTGGTAGTCCCCGGACGTGAGCCCGAGGTCGGTCAACGGGTCCTGGCGATGGGCGTCGAAGCCGGTGGAGAGCAACAGCCACGTGGCCGCCATCCGCTCGGCGATCGGCACGACGATCTCGTCGACCGCCTGCCGGTACACGTCGCCCGCGGTCCATGCCGGCACGGGGATGTTGATCGTGGTCCCGGGCGCATCTGGCCCGCCCGTCTCGCCCGCCATGCCGGTGCCGGGGTACATCGGGTGCTGGTGGATCGACACGTACGTGACCCGAGGGTCGTCCCAGAAGGCGTCCTGCGTGCCGTTGCCGTGGTGGGCGTCGATGTCGACCACGAGCACCCGTTCGCCGGCGTCGGCGAGGGCGGCGGCACACACCGCCACGTTGTTGAGCAGGCAGAACCCCATGGCGCGCGAGGGCGTGGCGTGGTGGCCGGGCGGGCGCACGGCGAGGAACGCAGTGTCGGCATCGCCGGCGCGGAGCCGTTCGACGGCGTCGAGGCCGGCGCCGGCGGCGAGGCGGGCGACGTCCCAGGCGTCCTGGCGGGCCACGGTGTCGGGGTCGAGGTTGCCGCCGCCGTTGCTGCAGAACCGGGCCAGCGCATCGAGGTAGCTGCGGTCGTGCACGAGGGCGAGCTCGTCCACGGTGGCCGGCCGGGGGGTCATCGGCTGCACGTCGTCGGCCACAGGGCTGGCGGCGACGCCGCGGTCGACGGCACCCATGCGCTCGGGCCGCTCGGGGTGGCCCGGGGACGTGGCGAGCTCGGCGAACCGCGGGTCCGTGTACAGCAGCGTGACCATCGCCACAGTGTGGCCCGTCCCCCAGCACTTGCCACGCCGACCAACCGAGCCCCACGACACCACCGCCGACCGCCATCAACACCCACCGCCGTGAGCCGTATCGTTCTGGGGGCCATGGAGCATCCGACTCCGACTTCGTCCGTCCGCCGATGAACGCCGCCGACTCCGTGTCCGCCGACGGCGTCCGCATCCGCGTCCGGCCGTGGCGGGGGCGGCCCGACACGGCCGAGTGCCTGGCGGCCCCGGCCGGTGCCGTGGTGTCGCCGGCGCTGGTCCGGACGGCGTTGGACCGGGCTCGTGACCGGGGGTTCGACGTGGCGGTCACGCCGGCGCTGCCCCCGTACGAGTGGCGGCCGTACGTGGACAGCGGCTTCGAGGTCCGGGAGCGCCTCCACCTCCTCGGCCACGACCTGCTCGATCTGCCGCCACGGCCGGAGCAGCGTCTCCGGCGCGCCACCCGGTGGGACGTGCGGCGGGTGCTGGCCATCGACCATGCCTCCTTCCAGCCGTTCTGGCAGCTCGATGCTGATGCGTTGGACGAGGCGGTTCGGGCCACGCCGACCGCCCGCTTCCGCGTGGTCGAGGGACGGCGCGGGGTACGGGCTGGTGGGCCGGGCCGGGCAACGGGGCTATGTGCAGCGCCTCGCAGTGCATCCGGATGCCCAGGGGCGGGGGCTCGGTCGGGCCCTGGTCGTCGACGGGCTGTGGTGGCTGCGGCGCTGGCGGGTGCGGGAGGCGCTGGTCAACACCCAGGAGGGCAACAGCCGCGCCGTGACCCTGTACGAGCGGTTGGGTTTCCGGCATCGTCCCGGCGGCCTCGCCGTCCTCCAAGCCGACCTCACGTCGTCCCGGTGAGGAGATCGCGTCCCGAGCGGACGCCTCACGTCGGCGTCGGTCGCCGTCTGTCCCACGTCTTCGTGGCTCTCGCCGCCTCGATGGTGCTGTTGGCGGCGGTGGCCCCGGCCGCCGTGGGGGCGACCTCGCGCGCCGCCCGGGCGCAGGAGGCGCCGGCGCTCTCGATCGTCGGGCGCAGCCCGTGGGTGTCAGCGGACGGGACCTTCGAGATCGACGTCGACGCAGCCGGCGTGACGGAGGCCGCCGTCGTGCAAGTGGTGATCCGTGAGCCGCTCGAGTCGGTGGCCGATCTCGAGCGGTCGGCCGACGACGACGTCGGCCGGGTCGTGTACCGGTCCCCCGAGGTGGCGATCGGGTTCATCCCGCAGGCGCCCGAGGGCTTCCGCCGCCTGTCGGTGGCGACGTCCACCACGGTGAGCGACGCCTTCGTCGCCCGTCTGCGCAAGCCCGGCGTGTACCCGGTGGTCGTGACGCTCCGGACGCCTGACGGCGGCGTGGCCACGGTCCGGACGCCGGTCGTGCGGTTGGGCACCGACGATCAACCGCTGCCGGCGCCCCAACTCGACCTCGTGGTGGATCTGTCCGTGCCGCCGACCGTCACCCCCGACGGACGGGAGTCGCTCACCGATGCCGACCTCGACCGGCTGGGCCGGTTGGCCGCGCTCCTCGACGGAACCGCGACGCCGCTGGTCGGCGCCGAACCGCTCGACCTCACCGTCGCCGCCCAGCCCGACACGTTGAACGCCCTCACGGCCAGCCCGGACCCTCGGGCCACGAGGCTGCTCGACGCGCTGACGTCTCCGCGGGGCGAGCGCACGGCACTCGGCCTGCCGACCGTCCCGCTGTCCGCGCCGGCGCTCGTCGACGCCGGGCTGAGTTCGTACCTCCCCGTCCTGGCCGCCGACGGGCGGGCCACGCTCGACGACCGTCTCGACATGCCGATCGACACGACGACGTGGGATGCCGAGCGCGGGCATCGATCAGCGCAGCGCGACGCTGCTCGCCCGGTCGGGGTTCCGCTGGGCCATCGTCGGCGCCACGGCGGCCAGCCAGGGAGGGAGCAGGCCCCTGGTCGACGTGGGGCCCGTCACGCTGGCGGGGCTCGATCCCCTCGGCGCGCTGCTCATCGATCAGAGCACGTCGGATGCGCTGACGAAGCCCGCCGATGGCCGGGTCGACGCCGGCCACGTCGCCCTGGCGGAGCTGCTGCTCCGCAGCGACTCGGCCCGCGAGGTCGCGGTGCGGGTGGACGACGCCGACCCCGACTCGGTGCTCCTGCACCTGCTCGGGCGTGGTGTCCTCCCCCGGTTCGCCCGTCGACGTCCGGCCGCTCGACGTGGGCGACCGCACGGCCGAGCCACTTCCCCGAACCGTGGCTCCCATCGAGCTCCCGAAGCGCACCGTCGACCTGTCCGGGATCGCGACGCAGGTGCGAGAGGCCGCGACCGAGATCGCCACCTTCGCCGACATGGTGATCGCGGAGTCGGCTCGGGCCGACGAGTTCCGGCTGCGCCTCGCCACCAGCCTCTCCGCCGGCATCACCGACGACCGCCGCCAGGCGTTGGTCTCCTCGGTGACCGACGAGATCGACGACGCCTTCTCGAAGGTCAGCCTGACCGGCCAGACCAGCCTCAACCTGACGTCGCGCTCCGGCAGCCTTCCCCTCACCGTCACCAACGCGAACCCCTTCCCCGTCCGTGTCGTGCTGCGGATCGCCAGCGACCGCCTGCGGTTCCCGGACGGCGACACCTTCGAACTCGACCTCACCGACGAGACCACCCGGGTCGACGTCCGGGTCACCGCGCAGGCCACCGGGTCCGTGCCGACCACGGTCACGCTGACCACGCCCGACGGCTCCCGCATCCTGGACGAGCACCGCCTCGACGTGCGTTCGACCGCCATCTCCGGCGTGGGACTGGCGTTGTCGCTGGGAGCGCTCGCCGTCCTGGTGTTCTGGTGGGCTCGGACGTGGCGCCGCAACCGGCGCGACGGCGCCGGTGGGCGAGGCAGTCGACGCGGTCGACGCGGTCGAGGCGGTCGAACTCGCGGCGCACGTAACGCGCCCGGTGCCGACGAGGTCGGCTAGACACGGCGGACCACGGGCTCCCGCCCGGTCGCATCCCGACCTGCCCACTCCGACACCCCAGGGGGAACCCCACATGGCCGGCGTCCGCATCGTCACCGACAGCTCCTGCGACCTCGAACCGGACGAGTGCGAGCGCCTCCACGTCGAGGTGGTACCGCTGACGATCCGCTTCGGGTCCGACGAGTACGAGGACCGCACCGAGCTCTCCGTCCAGGACTTCTACCGGCTGATGGGCGAGCGCGAGGAGCTGCCCGAGACCGCGGCGCCCTCCCCCGGCAAGTTCGAGGCCGCCTTCCGCCGCCAGGCCGAGGCGGGGGCCGACGCCGTCGTGTGCATCACGTTGTCCTCCGACCTGTCGGCCACGATGGCGGCGGCCGAGAACGCGGCACGGGCGATCGCCGACGAGCTGCCCGTGCGGGTCGTCGACTCGAAGTCCATCACCGCCGGCCTCGGGACGCAGGTGATGCTCGCCGCCCAGGCTGCCGCCGAGGGCGCCTCCGCCGATGACGTCGTGGCCCTGGTCGAGGACATCCGCTCCCGCACCCACGTCTTCGGCTCCCTCGACACGCTCGAGAACCTGAAGAAGGGCGGCCGCATCGGCGGGGCGCAGGCGATGCTCGGATCGCTGCTCTCGATCAAGCCGATGCTCGACATCTCCACCGGTGCGGTCGAGGAGGCGGGCAAGCACCGCACCCGGAAGAAGTCGCTGCAGGCACTCCGGGCCAAGGTCGACGAGCACGGGGCCGTCGAGCACCTCGCCGTCATGAACGGCCTCGCTCCCGACGCCGACGTCGTGGAGGCCCTGTTCGCCGACACCGAGCACCGCTCGGGTCACATCGGACCCGTCATCGGCACCCACGGCGGCCCCGGTGTCGTCGGCGCCTGCTGGGTGGATCCTCGCTGACGAACGGGCGGTGGCCGCCGCCCGGAGTACCGTCGACCCCGTGTCGGAGCACCCCACTCGCCCGACCGCGGTGACGCCGGTTCCCCACGACGACCCCTCCCCGGCTCCCCCGGCCCGGAACCGTCCCGAGGCGCCTGCTGTCCCGCCATCCGACCCTGGCGACGAGACCCGCACCGGCGGTCCACTCGAGACCGGCACGCTGGTCGACGGCCGCTACCGCCTCGTGGCCCCGATCGCCGCCGGCGGGATGGCCACGGTGTGGCACGCCGTCGATCAGATCCTCACCCGCCCGGTCGCCGTCAAGGTCCTCCACGCCCGCCTCGCCGCCGACCCCGAGTTCGTGGCCCGGTTCCGGCGCGAGGCCGTGGCTGCCGCTCGCCTCGCCCACCCCTCGATCGTGGCCATCTACGACACCTGTGACGAACCCGAGGCGATCGTCATGGAGCTCGTCGACGGCCGCACGCTGCGGGCCGAGATGGACGCCCGCGGCTTCCTGCCACCGGCCGAGGCCGTGGAGATCGTGTCGGGCATCGCGCAGGCCCTCGACATCGCCCACAAGGCCGGCATCGTCCACCGCGACGTCAAGCCGGCGAACGTCCTGCTGACGGCCGACGGCCGCGTGAAGGTGGCCGACTTCGGGATCGCCAAGGCCGCGCTGCCGACGGGACGGAGGCGGAAGACGACCCCGAGCTGCCCGACCTCACCGTGGTCGGCCGGATGGTGGGAACGGCGAAGTACCTGGCGCCCGAGCAGGTGTCGGGCGGACCGGTCGACGCCCGCTCCGACGTCTACTCGCTCGGGTGCGTGCTCTACGAGGTCCTGTGCGGGCGGCCACCCTTCACCGGCGACAACGACGTCGCCACCGCCACCGCCCGGCTCCACCGTCTGCCCGAACGCCCGAAGGCGGTCCTGCGCGACGATTCCCGCCCGGCTCGACGAGATCGTCATGCGCTGCCTCGCTCCCGAGCCCGGCGACCGCTACCAGTCGGCCGCCGCCCTGTGGGCCGACCTGCAGGCCGCCCCGGTCGACGCCGAGGTCGGCGGTGCAGTGGCGATCCGGGCAGACCCGGCGAGGACGCCACGATCGTCGGCCGCATCGCCGTCGTTCGCCAGAGCCGAGCGATCGTGGCTCGTGCCCGCGTTGCTCGTGACGGTGGTCGCGGTGGCGCTGGGCATGGCGTGGCTCCTCATCGGCGGCACGCAGGCCCGGCGCGGCCTGATCGACCTGGTCGACGGCGTGGTCCCGGGTGGCGGGCGCGGCGGCAGCAGCACCGCCGAACCGCAGCCGGTCGAGGGCCTGGTCGCCACCGCCTTCGACCCGCCGCCGGGCGACGGCACGGAGAACGACGCAGACGCCGCGGCTCGCCGTCGACGGCGACCCCGCCACGGCGTGGCACACCGAGCGCTACGACACGCGGGCGCTCGGCGGGCTGAAGAACGGTGTCGGGATCGTCGTCGACCTCGGCGACCAGCGCGATGTCGAGCTCCGTCGTGGTCGACAGCTCGAGCGCCGGATGGTCGGGGCAGGTGTTCGTGTCCGACGGCGCCGGTACCAGCCTCTCCGACTGGGGCCAGCCGGTGGCCACCGTGACCGGCGCCGACGCCGGGCCGACCACGATCGATCTCGGCGGCGCCACCGGCTCGCATGTGCTCGTCTGGATCACCGACCTCGGCGCCGAGGGCGGCTTCCGCTTCGATCTGCAGGAGCTGACGGTCCTGGCCGGCTGAAGCGGTCGCCTGCGTCGCCGTACCCGCCAGAACGCTCCCGGTACGCTGCCGCCATCGCTGGTGACGCGCGGGGTGACGACGAACTGGTGGCCGCAGCGCAGCGCGGCGAGCGCGACGCGATGGAGGTCTTGCTGCGCCGTCACCACGACCGCATCTGGGCGGTGTGCCGACGGCTGGCGGGCAACGACGCCGACGCGGCCGACGCCACCCAGGAAGCGCTGGTGCTCATCGTCCGCCGCCTGGGCCGTTCGACGGTCGCGCCGCCTTCACGACCTGGGCCCACCGGGTGGCCACCAACGCCTGCCTCGACGAGCTGCGCCGCGCGACGCCGCCGACCGTCCCCCGGCCTGCCCGACGACGACCCCGAGCGAGGCGGCACCACCGTCGACCAGCGGACCCACGTCGCCGACGAGGTGGTGCGACCGCTCTCCGTCGACGAAGCCCTCGCCCTCCTGCCCGAGGAGTTCCGGGCTGCCGGTCGTGCTGCGCGACCTCGGCGGCCACGACTACGCCGAGATCGCTGCCATCCTGGACGTCCCGCCGGGCACCGTGCGATCCCGCATCGCCCGGGGCCGCGGCGCCTCGCCGAGCTGCTCGACGACGAACGAAACGGTCGACGCTCCATCCGACGGAACCCGGTCGCACGGCACCCGGTCGCACCGAACCCGGCCCACCCGGCGGACCACTCGACCGCCGACCGACGTCCAACCGACGACCATGACCGACCCTCCGCCACGATCCGCCCGCGAGCTGCTCAGCGCCTACTCGACGGCGAGGCCACCGCCGACGAGGTGGCGCGCCGTCGAGGCCGACCCGTCGCGCCTCGCCGAGGCCACCCGGCTCCGCGTCCAGCGGAGCAGCTGCGCCGGCCGGTCCCGCGCCGACGGCAGATGGCGAGGCCTCGATCGCCGCAGCGTTGGCCGGCGTTCGAGGCGGCGACCGCACGCCGCCGGCGACATCGGCCGGCGCTCCGCGTCGTGCCGTCGCGCCGCCGGCCCCGGCCGAGCCCGCTCGCCGCCGGTCGCGGCGGCGTGGTGATCGTGGCAATGGTGGGCGCGGCTGGCCCTGCTCGGCACCGGCAGCCGGTGACACCGACACCGCAGCCAGCACGTCGGCCACCGACGTCCGCGCCGAAGCCGACTCCGGCGGCGGCGCCGCCGCGATGACCAGGCCCGAGCCGCGTGGCGCCACCTCCACCGACGACTTCGGCCGCCTTCCTCGGGTCCGCCGACCGGGCGACGCCCGACCGCGGGCGATCCCGCGACCACCATGGCCGCCGAGGGTCCGGCGGCGGCCGGATCGGAGGACTCGTCGACGGCCCCGGCCTGTGACCCGGTGGGGCCGCCGCGGCCGATCCCGCTGCCGTCGCGGCCGTGGTGCCCGCCGCCGTGGGGGTCGAGCCGTCTCCGGCGTCGTCGTGGTCGACGCCTCCGGTCAGCGACGACTGGTCGTCGTCGACGACGCCACGTGCGACGCGGTCGACGAGCGACCCCTCCAGGGGTAGATCCGGGCGCTGGCGGCGACGGCACCGACGGCGGCCGAGAGGTAGGCGCCGGCGGCGATGGGTTCGACACCGTTGGCGGCGAGGTGGCCGGCCAGGACCATCGCGGTTGCGACCCATGTCGCGACGATGGCGGCCATGGTGGCCGACCGGTGTCCACCGAGCGACACGACGATCTCGGCGACGACCAGACCCAGGATCGGGCCCGCCACCACCGGCAGCAGCGTGTCGAACTCGTACTCACCCAGGAACAGGGCGCCGCACGCGGCGACGACCGCTCCGACCGTCATGGCGACGAGCACACGCAAGTTGACCACGGCGCCACGGTACGCGCCGGTCGCGCGACCGCCCCGAGCCGTGGTCCGGCTCCCCTCCCCCGGCGCTGGGTAGGGTGCGGCCATGGCCATGACGACGCCCGCCGCTCCTCCCGCGTCCGCCGAGGCCCAGGACTGGCCGGCCAAGGCCGACCGAGACCATCGTCACCCAGGTCGGGCGCATCCGCGACAAGACCACCGGCCCTGCCCTCAAGGTCGCCCGCTATGCCGTGTTCGGCGCCTTCGCCATCTCGCTCGGCACGGTGGCCATGGTGCTGTCCATCATCGGTGCCGTCCGAGCGTTGGACAACTACCTGCCCGACGACGTCTTCGGCCCGACCCACATGTGGGCCGCCCACTCGATCATGGGCGCCGTGCTGCTCCTCGTCGGGATCCTCGTGTTCCGCAAGGCGCACAAGGACCCGTCCTCGTGATCCACCCCTGGCGGGGAGGGCGCTCCGGCGGCGGGAACATCCTGACCCGGTTGCCGGTTATTGCGAACGGGAACCATTTCCATTCTCATCTCGAGTCCGATGGCCGCATGAGCACCGACATCCGCAACGTCATCATCATCGGCTCCGGGCCAGCCGGGCTGACCGCCGCCATCTACACCGCCCGCGCCAACCTCGAGCCGCTGGTCATCGAGGGCGAGCCGTCGTCCACCAGCGACCAGCCCGGCGGTCAGCTCATGCTCACCACCGAGGTCGAGAACTTCCCCGGCTTCCCGACGGCGTCATGGGCCCCGACTCATGGCCGGCTTCCGCGAGCAGGCCGCTCGCTTCGGCGCCGAGATCCGCACCGAGAAGGTCACCAAGGTCGACCTCTCGTCGCAGCCCGTTCGGCGTCTGGGTCGGCGACCCCGACGCCCCCGAGCCCACCTACCGGGCCAGCTCGGTCATCGTGTCCACCGGCGCCCAGTCGCTCATGCTCGGCCTCCCCGCGAGAACCGAGCTGATCGGCCACGGCCTGTCGACCTGCGCGACCTGCGACGGCTTCTTCTTCCGCGACCACGACATCGCCGTGGTGGGCGGCGGCGACTCTGCCGTCGAGGAGGCCACCTTCCTCACCAAGTTCGCTCGCAAGGTGACGATCATCCACCGCCGCGACGAGCTGCGGGCCTCGAAGATCATGCAGGACCGGGCCTTCGCCAACGACAAGATCGAGTTCCTCTGGAACACCGCCGTCGAGGAGACCTGGGCGACACGAAGCTCGAGGGCATTCAGGGTCCGCAACCGTCAAGACCGGCGAGGTCACCGACCTGCGCCGTCACCGGCCTGTTCGTCGCCATCGGCCACCGGCCCAACACCGACCTGTTCAAGGGCCAGCTGGACATGGAGGACAACGGCTACCTCGTCACCGGGCCCGGCACGCAGCACCGACGTCGACGGCGTCTTCGCCTGCGGCGACGTGCAGGACCACACCTACCGCCAGGCCATCACCGCGGCCGGTTCCGGCTGCATGGCGGCCATCGACGCCGAGCGCTGGCTCGAGGCCCACGACGACATCGACGAGCAGCGCACCGAGACCAACTGGTGACCTCCGCCGCCGGCACCGGGTCGGCGGAATGCGCCCGGGTCCCTGCGGGTTCAACCACCCAGACAACCATCGAGAGGAAGTAGCACCCATGGCTGCACAACGCAGTGACCGACGCCACCTTCGACGAGACCATCGGCGCCGCCGACGAGCCCGTCATCGTCGACTTCTGGGCCGAGTGGTGCGGCCCGTGCAAGATGATCGCCCCCATCCTCGACGAGATCGCCGACGAGCAGGCCGGCAAGGTCAAGGTCGCCAAGCTCAACGTCGACGAGAACCCGGACACCGCCCGTCGGTTCGACGTCATGAGCATCCCGACCCTGATCGTGTTCAAGGACGGCCAGCCGGCCAAGAAGATGATCGGCGCCAAGGGCAAGGGCGCCGCTGCTCGAGGACCTGGCCGAGTTCCTCTGATCTCACTCGCTGAACCGGCCGGCGCGTCGGCCCGGTCGGCATGCTCGACCCCTCGAGACAAGCCCTCACGGCCCGGTGACCCAATGGTCGCCGGGTCGTCGTGCGCCCGGGGATCAACCTCCCGGACCTCCGAACGTTTTCCACAGCCTTGTCCCCAGCTGTGGACGTTCGATGTTGACTTCACCCGCAGGCGAGCCTCGACGCCACGTCGAGGCCACGGCCGCTGCCGTCGGTCAGTCGCCCACCATGGCGCGATAGATGCGCTCGAGGTCGGCCAGGTCGGCGAACTCGATCGTCACCCGGCCCCGTCCACCGCCGCCGGTGATCGACACCCGGGTGTCCAGATGGTCGGCCAGGAGCTGCTCGAGCTCGAGGAACCCGGGCTCGGCCTTGCGGGGTCGGCGCTCACCCGTCCCGGGAGTGCGGGGACCGCCGGCGCCTCGATCACCGTCCGGTTCGACCGCCGGTTCGACCGCCGGTTCGTCGGCCCGGCCGGACCGGACACGGACCGCCTCCTCGGCGTCACGGACCGAGAGCCCGTCGCGCACGATGCGCTGGGCCAGGGCCGCCTGGTAGGCCCGGTCCGGCGTACCGAGCAGCGCCCGGGCGTGACCGGCGGTCAGCTCCCCGTCGGCCACCAGGGCCTGGATGGCTGGCGGCAGTTGGAACAGGCGCAGGGTGTTCGACACCGCGGCCCGGCTCTTGCCGACCCGGGTCGCCACCTGCTCCTGGGTCAGACCGAAGTCCTCGACCAATTGCTGGTAGGCGCCGGCCTCCTCCATGGCGTTGAGATCCGCCCGGTGGAGGTTCTCGACCAGCGCCTGCTCGAGCAGCGACGCATCGGTGTCGGCGTCGCGCACCACGACCGGGATGGTCTGGAGCCCGGCCCGCTTGGCCGCCCGCCACCGTCGTTCGCCCGCGATCAGCTCGTAGCGGTCGTCGCCGGCCCGCCGGACGAGGATCGGCTGGAGGATGCCGAGCTCGGTGATCGAGGCGGTCAATCCCGCCAACGACTCCTCGTCGAAGTGGGTCCGAGGCTGGCGGGGGTTCGGGGACACGGCGGCGATGGGAACCTCCAAGGGTCCCGTACCGGCCCGCTCACCACCGGCCTCGTCGCTGTACTCGGTCGGGATCAACGCCCCGAGCCCGCGACCCAGTCCTGACTTGCGGCTCATCGCTCTCCCTCGGTCGTGGTGGCTGGTGCCGATCGGTCGTGGGCCCACAGCGGGGCCCGGAGTGCGGCCTGGTTCGTGCCCTGGACATCGACCGGGACGGCCCCCCGGCCAGCCCCCGGGCGGGGTCAGTCACGGGAGCCTCCGCTGATCTCGCGGGCCAGCTCGCGGTAGGCGATGGCGCCACGCGACGCGGATCGAAGGCGAGGATGGGCTGGCCGAAGGACGGTGCCTCGGAGAGTCGGACGGTGCGGGGCACGACGATGCGGCACACCTTCTCGCCGAAATGGGCCCGGACCTCCGACACCACCTGGTCGGCCAGCTTCGTGCGGGCGTCGTACATGACGCACACGAACGTCGAGACCTGCAGCTGCTGGTTCAGGTTCCGCTGCACCAGGGCCACGTTCCGCAACAGCTGGCCCAACCCCTCGAGGGCGTAGTACTCGCACTGGATCGGCACCAGCACCTCGCCGGCCGCGGCCAGACCGTTCACGGTCAGGAGCCCGAGCGAGGGCGGGCAGTCGATGAGGACGTAGTCGTAGTCGTCGTGGACCTCGGCGAGGGCGTGTTTGAGGCGCATCTCCCGGGAGAATGCAGGAACCAGCTCGATCTCGGCGCCGGCGAGGTCCAAGCTCGACGGGGCCACGAAGAGGTTCTTCATGGCGGTGGCCTCGATGGTGTCGTCGATGCTGGCCTCGTGGATGATGACGTCGTACATCGACAGCTGGAGGTCCCGGATGTTGATGCCCAGCCCCGTGCTGGCGTTGCCCTGGGGGTCCAGGTCCACCACGAGGGTGCGGTAGCCCACATCGGCCAGGGCGGCGCCGAGGTTGACGGCCGTGGTGGTCTTGCCCACGCCCCCCTTCTGGTTGGCGACGGCCATGATCCGGGGGAGTCGGTGGCCGGCGGCATCGGCCCGGTCGGCCGGGGCGTCGGTCGCCGGCGCCGGCGGCTCGGGGACCACGAACGCCGGCGTCCGGAGCGCCGAGCTGGCATCGTCCTGGCGGGCCTCGGCCGGCATGGTGGGAGGACGGGGGACCGGGGCGCTGGACACGGCGACATCCTCGACCTGGTCGCCAGCGGTCACCCGATCGCTCGCCCCTCCGGACGGGAGGGATTCGGCCTGGTCGGCCTGGTCGGCCTGGTCGGCCTGGTCGGCGCCGGCGTCCGCCGGGTCGGCGGCGCCGTCGAACACGCCGTCGACACCCTCGGAGGCCCGCTCCTCCGGCGCCGGACCGTCCTCGGTCGGCGAGCCACCCGCCGTATCGGGGGAGTCGGGCGCCTCACCACGCATCGCTTCGAAGATGGCCGCACCACGAGAACGTGCTTCATCGGGGTCCGACACAACGACCATCGTGCCTGCCCGACGCGCCGAGGGTCAAGGACTGCTCGAACGTTTCACGTGAAACGGCACCATCCCGCACCCGCACGGGCCCGTTCGGGTCATCGCCGGCGACGACTCCCCTGCACCGGAACCACCGCGGCGGCGTCGGTCGCGGCCGTTCGCCACGGGGCGGGCGATGGCGGTGACAACCGATTCGGGGGTGCCCTCGAGCCGCCGCTCCGCCCGCATCCCCCCGCCGCCGGCGCGGGCACGCGAGAGCTCGGAGAGCCCGAGTCCTGGGCCGGTCTCACCGACGGGCTCCGGGACCGGGGGCGCGATCCGGCAGGAACGCCGCCATACGGGAGGAGCGAGCCCGATCCCTAGCCCGTGCGTTCGAGTGGCCTTTCGTGGCGAACGATCGAGGACCTCCGGTGCCGTTCACGCCGTCCTCCGCCCAGGAACCTGGACCCGGGGCTCGCCCGTTTCACGTGAAACGCCGGACCGAACCCCGCCTCGGTTCCTTCTCACGTCCGAAGCCCACCGGATCGAACTCGCCGGGCCGCCGGTGG
Source organism: uncultured Acidimicrobiaceae bacterium (assembly GCA_963811245.1). Lineage (GTDB taxonomy): Bacteria > Actinomycetota > Acidimicrobiia > Acidimicrobiales > Salinilacustritrichaceae > Salinilacustrithrix. Next base: position 62,027 of record CAWEQL010000007.1, on the reverse strand, counting down.
ACCGTTCGATCCGCCCCCGAGCGTCGGTATCGATGTTTCACGTGAAACGTCAGCGTCCGCCGTCCCGCGCCGCTGGAGCGACCCGAGACACCCGCGCACCCGGGGGCCGTGACTCCAGGGATCCCGGACAGACGGAGACGCGAGCGCCGACGCAGCGCATACCCCGACCGGATCCCACCGGTGCCCACGCGCCGGTGACGTTTCACGTGAAACGTCGCGCCCGGAAGCGCAGATGCTTCCGGCCGGACGGGCGGCCCGGGTGGTCAGAAGAGCGGCCGGCGGGCCGGAACGCCGGCGCGGCGGGGGATGCCGTCGGCCAGTTCCCCGAGCCGGCGCAGACGCTGGATCCGGACGGTATCGGTGGCTGGGGACTCGATGGCGGCGAGGCCCAGCCGGGCCAGGCCGTCGGCGGGCCAGCGGCCCTCCTCGCCGTCCGGGGGTTCGGTCACGACCAAGATCCCCCGGGCCGCGAGGAACGGTGTCCCGCACTCCGCGGTGGTCGCCGGGGGACCGAACGACCGCGCCACGACCAGGTCGGCGGCCTCACGCCACCGGGGATCGCGGCCGACATCCTCGGCCCGGCCGTGGATCACCGTGATCCGGTCCTGCCAGCCCAGGGCGGCCACGGCGTCAACCAACAGGCGAGCCCGCCGGGCCGAGGCATCGAGCAGCAACCAGCGGGACTCCGGCCAGGCGCCGGCCAACGCCAGGCCGGGGATCCCGGCGCCGGACCCCAGGTCCACGGCCATCGTCGGGGGATCGAGCTCCTCGGCCAGGGCGAGGCTGTGCTGGAGCTGGAGGTCCACTGGCCCCGGGCCCACGGCCGAGAGCCGCTGCCCCTGGCGCCACACGTCGAGGAGCGTGTCGGGCCAGCTCACGCCGTCATACTCCCATGCGTCCGGGTGGTTCGGGGCGTCGAACGCCGCCGGGTCGACCCGGCGACCCCGCGCCCCCGACCCCCGCCCGCGTGGCCCAGCGACCCCTAGTCCTCGTCGGGCTCGATGACGACGTGACGGCGACGGTCCTCGCCCCGACTGATGGTGCGCACACCGTCGATCTCGTTGACGGCGTCGTGGACGATCTTGCGATCGGGGGCGACATGGGCTCGAGGGCCACCGCTTCGCCGGTGTCGAGCACCTTTTCGGCGATCTGGGCCGTGAACCGCTCCAGCGCTTCCTTGCGGCGGGCGCGGTAGCCGGCGACGTCCACCCGAAGGCGGCCTTCGAGCCGGCCAGAGTGCTGCTGGGCCACCGCGGTGCGGGTCAGTTCCGCGATCGACGCCAGCGTGGTGCCGCGCGGGCCGACCAGGAGGCCCAGGTCGTCGCCGTCGACGTGGATCTCGATCGCCTCGTCGTCCTCGCTGTGCGAGGTCACGTCGGCGTCGTAGCCGAAGGCCTCGACCAGCCCGTTGACGAAGTCGAGCGCGGTCGGCTCCTGCTCCTCGAGGGTGATGTCGCTCATCTCGCTGCTCCTCTCGACCCGCCGGGGCGGGACGTCGCGGTGTCACTTCGGTCAGGATCGGCGTCATCGGACGCCGGGGCGGGGGGGGGGAGGCGGCCGGCGGGGTGGCACCCTCGATCGACGAACGGGCGCCGCCGGCCGCGCCGACGTCGGAGGTGTCGTCGGCGGTGTCGGGACGGCGATCTCCGGAGCGGCGTCGACCCCGACGGTTCCCGCTCTGGCCGCCGGCCCGGACGCCGACGCCGACGCCTGCCGATCGTCGCCGTCCGTGGTGCCATCGGCCGCGGTGCGGTCGACCAACTCGCTCGTCGTGTCGGCGTCGTCCGTGTCGGCGCCATCGGTGTCGGCGCCATCGGTGTCGCGGTCGGACGCGGTGGTCGCGTTGCGGCCCGAGTCGGTGGTCGCGCCGTCGCGACCCCGACGGCGCCGGGAGCCACCACCGTCACGACGGGGACGCCGGCCACGACGGTCGACCTTGGGGCGGGGCCGGGTGGGGCGGACACGGGCCCGCACGGTGGCCTCGGTGGTGCGCAGGCCGAACAGCGACGTGCGGGGCTCGACCAGGACCTCGAGCTCGAGCTCGGACGTCGTCGATGCCGAGCGCATCGAGCGCTCGTTCGCGCGGCATCGTCGACCGTGCGACCGGTGACCACCACCCACTGCACGGGGCGCTACCGGCGCTTTCGCTTCTTCTTCTTGGACGCAGGTTGGTACTTCCCGCTGTCTGGCGTCGCGGCTCGGCTTCCCCCGCCGATACTCGGGCGCTCCGACGGCTTGCCGTTGCGCGGCGGCTCTGCATCCGTGCTGGCGTCGTCTCGGGCCGCTCGGCCGCGACGCGGGGCGGGAGCTGCGCCGTTGTCACCGCCCGCCTTCTTGTCCTTGTCCTTCTCCTTCATCGCCCGCGCCTGGGCCGCCGCCTTGTTCGCCTGGGCCCCGAGCGATTCCTCGCCGGCGTAGAGGGAGTGGGTGATGTAGCCCTGCAACCCGATGCGGTAGACGCTCGACGTCACCCAGTAGATGACGAGGGCGGCCGGGAAGTTGATGGAGATGACGCCGAAGAACGCCGGCATGACCCGCAACAGGATCTTCTGCTGTGGCATCGTCACATTGCCGTCGGGATTACGGGCAGACACCTGCTTTTGCTGAAGATATTGCGCCCCGATCATGATCAGGATCAGGGCGAGGTACGGCAGGCCGTGGACGATCGACTTCCCGAGTGCCTGCGACGTGGACTCGGCCAGGTCGAGACCGAAGCTGCGCATGTGCGTCTGGCCCTTGAGGGACTGGTACAGCTTCGACGTGGTGGCGAGGTGATCGGGATCGAAGCACTTCGTCACGCCGTCGCGGATGGCGGCGGGGCAGGCGTCGGCGGTGGAGCGGGTGATCCCCCGGATCAAGCGGAACAGCAGGAAGAACACCGGCGCCTGGACCAGCAGCGGCAGGCAGCCACCCAACGGGTTCAGATTGTTCTCCTGGTAGAACGCCATCAGTTCGGCGTTCATCTCCTGTCGGTCGCCGCCCTTGTGCTTCTCCTGGATCTTCTTCAGCTCCGGCTGGAGGAGCTGCATCCGGATCATGCCCCGCGTCCCCTTGAGGGTCAGCGGCGTGGTCACCAGCATGACCAGCATGGTCATGAGCATGATGGCGACGGCGTAGTTCGGCACCAGACCGTAGAAGAAGTCCAGGATCTTGGCGGCGAAATCGTAGATCGAATCGAACATCTAGGTGGTCCTTCGGACGGGACGGAGAAGCCGCCGGTCAGCGGCCCGGTCGGGGCCGTGATCGGTGGCGTGGAGCGAGTGCCACTCGTCGGTGCCAGGTACGGGGTCGAACCCGTGGCCGCCCCAGGGATGGCAGCGGCACGAGCCGGCCCACGGCGTAGCCCGTGCCGCGCACGGCACCGTGGTGGGCGATGGCCTCGCGGGCGTAGGTGGAGCACGACGGCACGTAACGGCACGGGGAGATGCGACCCTCGGTCAACCGCTGGTAGACGGTCAGGCAACGGTCGAGGAAGCGGGCGAGGAGGCTCATACGGCGGGGTTCATGGAGACACGCTGACGGGTCCGCCGTCGGCGGTGGCCGCCAGCGCCGCCACGGCGTGGTGCAGGTCGGCGCGCAGGGAATCGAACGAGGCGGTGGCGGCCGACGGTCGGGCGCCGATCAGGTACAGGCCCGGCGCCAGGGCCCCGGTGCGCTCGAGATCGGCGATCACGGCGCGAAGGCGGCGGCGCAACCGGTTCCGCACCACGGCCGAGCCGACGGAACGACCGATGGCGTAGGCGACCCGGACGGCACCGGACGCGGCGTCCGGCGCTCCGGCCGGTTGCGTCTCGGCGCACACGATCCACAACGGACCGGACCGGGCCCGGACGCGGCTGTGGGACAGGGCCGAGAACGCTCGATGCGTCGTGACGGGTTCGACCACGCTCGCCGGCTCACGCAGAGAGCCGGGCGCGGCCCTTCTGGCGACGGCTCCGCACGACGGCACGCCCGGCGCGGGTCTGCATCCGATGGCGAAACCCGTGTCGGCGGGCCCGGCGCTGCCGCTTCGGTTGGTAGGTGCGCTTCATGGGTACTCCTCGTCCAGAACTCGAACGCATCGACCGGGCAACGATCCGGCGGGTCCGTCGGGACCGTCGATGCGTCGGCGCAGCCCACAGGGCGCGCCGAACCAACCGACCACGCTACCGAGCCGGCCCGGACCTCACCAAGCGCGGCAGCATCGGGACCAGTGGTGCCGTGGGGTGCAGCGCCCGCCGATGCGCCGCCGACGTGACCGATGACACAGCGCGGGCCGGCCAGCAACCGCATGACCAGGGCATTCACGGACCCTTGCGCCGGCCCGGCGGGATGCTGCTACGGTGCGCCGCCACAGCGGGTACCGATGGTCGGGACCCATGCCGAACTGATGCGCCCCGCGGTTGGTATCGGACGTCGCCCCGCACCTTCGGGCGACGTCTCACCGTTTTGTCCACAGTTGTGGACGTAGTTGTGGATTCCTCGAGAGCAGCCCTGGGAGGCCGGTCGTCAATGAGCGACGCCGAAACGGTCTGGAGTGGCTGCGCCGGTCTGCTCCGGGATCAGGTCTCGAGCGTCGTGTGGAGCTCGTCGTTCCAGAACGTCGAACCGGTGAGCTTCGACGGGCGCACCCTGGTCCTCGGGTTCCCCTCGTCGGTGGTGCGCGACCGGGTCCACGACCGCTACCTCGGTCTGCTGCGGGCCAACCTGGCCGAGCTCGGTCACGTCGACGTCGACGTCACCCTCGAAGCCCGGCCGCCGACGCCGCAAGCGTTGCCGCTCTTCGACGAGCTGGCCGACATCCGGGCCACCGTCCCCGTCACCAACGGCGTCACCCGCTCGTCCGCGGCGTCGCCGGCCCCGTTCGGTGAGGGCGGATCGACGCTGAACGAGCGCTACACCTTCGATGCGTTCGTGACCGGCGCGTCCAACCGCTTCGCCCACGCCGCCGCGCTGCGGGTGGCCGAGACGCCGGCTCGCAGCTACAACCCGCTGTTCATCTACGGCGACGCCGGCCTGGGCAAGACCCACCTGCTGCAGGCCATCGGGAACTACGTGCTCGAGAACTACCCGAACTACCGGGTCCGTTACGTCACGTCCGAGCAGTTCCTGTCCGAGTTCGTCGATTCGATCCGCGCCGGCAGCAACGAGCAGTTCAAGCGCCGCTTCCGCGACATCGACGTGCTCCTCGTCGACGACATCCAGTTCTTCGAGGGCAAGAAGGAGACCCAGGAGGAGTTCTTCCACACCTTCAACCACCTCCACACCTCGAACCGGCAGATCGTGCTGTCCTCGGACCGGCCCCCGGATGCCATCCCGACCCTCGAGGACCGGCTCCGCACCCGGTTCGTCATGGGCCTGCTGACCGACATCCAGCCGCCCGACCTCGAGACCCGTCTCGCCATCCTGCGCAAGAAGGCCGAGGACGAGGTGTCCCCGGTGCCCGACGAGGTACTCGAGTTCATCGCCGCCTCGATCAACGACAACAACATCCGTTCCCTCGAGGGAGCGCTCACCCGCTTGACGGCATGGGCCAGTCTCAACAAGGAGACGATCACGGCCGAACGCGCCGCGGAGATCCTGATGGACCTCGTCTCCGAGCGCGAGGCCCGGCCGATCACGCCCGAGACCATCCTCCAGCGCACGGCGGACTACTACAACTACACCGTCGAGGAGCTCATCGGTCGGTCCCGCACGCGTCCGCTCACCACCGCCCGCCACGTCGGCATGTACCTGTTCCGTGAGCTGACCGATCTCAGTTTCCCCAACATCGCCAAGATGTTCGGCGGGCGCGACCACACCACGGTGATCCACGCCGTCGAGCGGATCAAGGTCCAGATGAAGGAGCGGCGCCAGGTGTTCCAGCAGGTCACCGAGCTGATCCAGCAGCTCAAGGCCGACGGATGACCACCCCGCACCGCACCCGGCACGAACGGACGTACGACGGGGGTCCCCAGGTGTTGACACCCTGTGGAAAACCCGTTGCCGGCCGTATCCCCAAGGAGGGCGGCCCGACGGTGGAGAGGGCTGTGCACAGCCTGTTGCTCACGGCACCCAACTGGGGACCGACCCGACTGCTCCGGGTCCGGCCCACGCGGACGGGGGACGGCTGGGGACAGCGCCGGGACAACGATCACCCCGCTGACCTGCTCGGATGGGGCAGTATCCACAATCCACAACCCCCACCACTGTCTCCGAAGAGATGTTCCATCACCTGCACAGTGGTCAGAAGCCGAAAGGGAGCGGAGTCACCGTGAAGTTGCGATGCGAGCGAGACGTCCTCGCCGAAGCCCTGGCCACCGCCGGTCGCGCCGTCGCCAACCGCGGCGCCCTGCCGGTCCTGTCCGGCGTCCGGATGGAGCTCGCCGGCGATCAGCTGACCCTCACCGGCTCGGATCTGGAGCTGACGGTGTCGGTCCGGATCACCGTCTCGGGCCTGGCCGACGGCGTGGCCGTGGTGCCCAGCCGGCTCGTGAACGACATCGTGCGCGCCCTCGAGCCCGGCGCCGTCGAGCTCGAGACCACCGACGATGCTGCCCGGATCGCCTCGGGCCGTTCGGAGTTCTCGCTGAAACCCCTGCCCGCCGACGAGTTCCCCCGGGTACCGCCGGTGGAGGGCGACGAGGTCCGCTTCGACGCCCAGGCGCTCGTCGGTGCGCTGCGCCAGGTCCTCCCCGCCGCCAGCACCGACGACAACCGTCCGATCCTGACCGGCGTGCTCCTCGCCGCGGCCAACCCCGACGACGGTGTCGAGGGACTGCGGCTCGTCGCCACCGACAGCTACCGCCTCTCGGTCGTCGACCTGCCGGGCGTCAGCGTGCTGACGTCGGGCAAGTCGGTGCTCGTCCCGTCCCGCGCCCTGTCCGAGCTCTCCAAGGCCCTCGGCGACGGCGGCGAGATCACGCTGCGTCTCGGCGAGCGCGACGCCAGCTTCGCCTCCGGCCAGGACGGATCGGGGGGCATCGTGTTGACCACACGGCTCATCGAGGGCGAGTACCCGAACTACCAGGGCCTCATCCCGAGCAACCAGCCCAACCTGTTGACCGTCAACCGGGAGGCGCTGATCGAGGCGCTCCGCCGGGTGAAGCTGCTGGCGCGCGACGCCACCCCCGTCCGTCTCGAGATGTCGGCCGACGGGCTCGAGCTACGAGCGGTCACCCAGGACGTGGGCGAGGGCACCGAGTCGCTCGACGCCCAGTACTCCGGGGAGGACCTCACCGTCGCGTTCAACCCCGACTACCTGCTCGCCGGCGTGGAGGCGGCAGGAGGCGAGGAGGTCAGCCTGGCCACCATCGACTCCCTGAAGCCGGCCGTGGTCCGCAACCCTGGCACCGAGGACTTCCTGTACCTGCTCATGCCCGTCCGGGTGCAGTAGCGGTGGTCGCCGCCGTGGGGGCGCGCCTCCCACGGAATCCGGCCCCAGCGGCCGAGCGACGATGAGCCTGCACCTGCGTCGGCTGTGGTTGACGGACTTCCGCAGCTACCACGAGGCCGAGATCGCCCTCCCCGAGGGCACGACGGCGGTGATCGGCTCGAACGGGCAGGGTAAGACGAACCTGCTCGAGGCGATCGCCCATCTGTCGGGCACGTCGCTGCGCGGTGCCACCTCCGAGGCGATGGTGCGGGCGGGCGCCGAGCGGGCGGTGGTGCGCGGCCGAGGCGGCCCGGGGACCGCGCGAGCTGCTGGTCGAAGCCGAGATCGCGGTGCGGGGCCGGGGCCGCATGCAACTGAACCGCCAACCGGTGAAGCGGCGGCGCGACCTGCTCGACGCCGTGTCGGTCACCATCTTCAGCCCCGACGATCTGGTGCTGGTCAAAGGAGGACCGGGGGAGCGGCGCAACTGGATCGACGAGGCGCTGGTCGGGATCGATCCCCATGCCGACAGCGCCCGGTCCGACGTCGACCGGATCCTCAAGCAGCGCAACGCCCTGCTCAAGGGCGTCCGGGGCCGGCTCGACGAATCGGCGGCCCTCACCCTCGACGTCTGGGACGACCGACTGACCCGGGCCGGCGAGGATCTCGTGCGTCGGCGCCGCCAGGTGCTGGTCGGCCTCGAAGCGGAGATCGCCACCGCGTACCGGGACCTGGCCGGGCTGCCGTTGCCCGTCGGCGCCACCTACGAGCCGTCGTGGACGGGACCCCTCGCCGATGCGCTGGTGGCGGCCCGGGACCACGACCTGCGTCGCGGGGTCACGACGGTCGGGCCGCACCGCGACGAGATCGCCTTCGCTCTCGACGGCATGCCGGCCCGGACCCATGCCAGCCAGGGCGAGCAGCGCTCCCTGGCGCTGGCCCTGCGTCTGGCCGTCCACCGGGCGGTGGCCACGGCCACCGGTGCCAGCCCGGTGCTGCTCCTCGACGACGTCTTCTCCGAACTGGACGAGGGACGCAGCGAGGCCCTCGTCGCCCACCTGCCGCCCGGGCAGACGGTGCTGACCACGGCGGGTCCGCTGCCGGCGCACACGACACCTGATCTGGTGCTGCGGGTGCGTGATGGTGGGGTGGCACCAGCCTGAGCCCGGCGGCTCGTACCGGCTGTCACACTGGCCATGTGGAGCCCGACGCACCCGACACGCCGCCTCCGGCCGAGGTGGGCCGGTTCCTCGATCGGGTGGTCCGGGGCATGGGGGCGCCCGGCGCCGACGCCGTGGAGCTGGTGTTCAACCGGTGGGAGGACGTCGTCGGGACGGTGCTGGCGGCCCAGACCCGCCCCGCCGGGCTGGAGAACGGACGCCTGGTGCTCACGGCCGACGACCCGGCCGTGGTCAGCCACGTGCGGTGGCTCGAGGCCCAGATGGTGGAACGGCTCGACGCGCTGTTGGGGGCGGGACGGGTCACGGGTGTGGACGTACGCGTCGCTCGTCCCGGCCGACGGGGGCGTCCGCCACGACAACCGCGACCGTGACGCCTGGTGATCGGACCTGGCGTCAGTTGTCGCGGCTGCATCCCGCGACGAGGTGGCGCAGCTCGGCCGTGACCTCCGCCGGTGGGGCGAGGACCCGGTCGACCAGCGACAGCCCGGGGGTCTCGACGGCGTCCATCCGCGCCGCGCAGCGACGGCAGCGGTTGAGGTGCTCGAGCAGGTCACGCTCGGCGTCGGGCGCCGAACGCGTCGTCCAGGTAGTCGAGGAACCGGCCGACCCAGGGCCGGCACCGGTCGTTGGCGGCGGCGATCTGGCCCCGTACGGCCTGGACGCGCAGCGCGGCGGTGACCGTGTCGACGAGGTCGTGGGTCTCGAGCCGCGGTCGGCCGAGGACGTGGGCGATGTCGACATCGTCGAAGCCCTCGACGGTGTGCAGCCACACGGCGGTCCGGGACGGCTCGTCGAGCAGGGCGAACGACGCCGCCAGCAGGCCGATATCGCCGGTCTGGTCGAAGGGCACGGCGGCGACATCGGCGTCGAGGTCCAGGCGGCCGCCCGGGGCGGCCCCCGCCCCGAGGGCGTGCCGGCGGGTGATGGCGAAGAGCCAGGCGCGGGGGTTGGACCACGTGCTGATCGGCGCACCGTCGCCGGCGAGCACGTCGCGTCCACGCCGCCCGTACGGCGGTGGCCGCCCGAGCGGTGTCCATGGTGACGGCGGCGGCCAGCCGCCAGGTGGCGACCCGGTGCCGGCGCAGCAACGGCACGAGGGCGGCGCGGTCGTCGAAGGAGAGGAAGCGTTGCAGCAGCGCGAGGTCCTGGCGGGTCGACGGCGACACCGCGGTGGCGCTGGTCCCGGACCGCCAGAGCCGGTCGACGAGGGCGAGCTCGGCGGTCCCGATCGTGGTCGTGTCGTCGTCCATTCGCTGTCTTCCCCGTCCTCGGATGCGCCTGTCACCTCCTGGTTCGGCGCCGGTGGCCGGTGCTCCTACCGAGCGCTGCCACCGTCGACGACGGAGCCACCGCCGCTGGCTCCGTCGGTCCGGGAACCAGGGCCTGCGCTGGTAGGATGACAACGTTGTGACTTGGGTCGTCGACTGGGCGAACCCCTTGTCCCCCCTGGAACATCGCAGCCCCGACCGGCTGCGCGCCCAACCCCCACGGAGGAACAGCGTGGCGTCCCAGCCGATGACCTACGGCGCAGAGAACATGCGGGTGCTCGAGGGCCTCGAAGCGGTCCGCAAGCGGCCCGGCATGTACATCGGCTCCACCGGCCCCAACGGTCTGCACCACTGCGTGTGGGAGGTCGTCGACAACTCGGTCGACGAGGCGATGGCGGGGTTCTGCAGCCGCATCGACATCACGATCCTCCCCGACGGTGGGTGTCGTGTCGTCGACGACGGCCGGGGCATCCCCACCGACCTGAACAAGGCGCAGAACATGAGCGGCGTCGAGATCGCCCTCACCAAGTTGCACGGTGGCGGCAAATTCGACGGCGAGGGCTACAAGGTGTCCGGCGGCCTGCACGGCGTGGGCGTGTCGGTGGTCAACGCCCTGTCCGAGAAGCTCGTGGTCGAGGTCGACCGGGAGGGCAAGCACCACCGGATGGAGTTCGGCCACGGTGGCGTGCCCCAGACCGAGCTCGAGGTCGTCGGCGACGCCCCGCGGGGCCGCACGGGCACCACCGTCACCTTCTGGCCGGACCCCACCATCTTCGAGACCACCGAGTTCGTGTCCCGCACGATCCTCGACCGGATCCAGATGATGGCGTTCCTGAACAAGGGCCTCGAGATCCGCTTCCAGGACCAGCGGGTCAGCACGCCCGAGCGTCTCTACGACAACGAACGCGTCGAGTTCAAGTACTCGGGCGGCATCGTGGACTTCGTCCGGCACATCAACAAGACGAAGGAATCGCTCTGGTCCAAGGTCGGCTACTTCGAAGGCGACGACGAGACCCAGGAAGTCGAGATCGCCTTCCAGTGGAACACCGGCTACAACCGTGACGGCATCCACTCCTTCGCCAACGGCATCGCCACCAACGAGGGCGGGACCCACGAGGAGGGCTTCAAGACGGCCCTCACCGCCACGATCAACAAGTACGCCAAGGAGCATCCGCCGCCCAAGTCCAAGAAGGACCTGAGCCTCACCGGCGACGACGTCCGAGAAGGCCTCACCGCGGTGATCTCCGTCCGGCTCCAGGAACCGCAGTTCGAAGGCCAGACCAAGGCCAAGCTGGGCAACACGTCGATGCGGTCGCTCGTCACCAAGGTCACCAACGACCAGCTCAGCGCCTGGCTCGAGGAGAACCCGACCGAGGCCAACAAGGTCATCCGCAAGGCGTACTCGGCGGCCGAGGCGCGCGAAGCGGCCAAGGCGGCCCGGAACAACATCCGGTCCAAGACCCTGCTCGACGGCGCCGGCATGCCCGACAAGCTGAAGGACTGCTCGGCCAAGAACGCCAGCGAGCGTGAGCTGTTCATCGTCGAGGGCGACTCCGCCGGCGGGTCGGCCGTCTCCGCCCGAGACCCGCGGACCCAGGCGATCCTGCCCATCCGAGGCAAGATCCTCAACGTCGAGCGGGCCCGCGAGGACAAGATGTACAAGAACACCGAGGTCCAGGCGCTGATCTCGGCCATCGGTGCGAGCATCGGCGAGGAGTTCGACATCACCAAGCGTCGCTACGACAAGGTGATCGCCATGTGCGACGCCGACGTCGACGGCTCCCACATCCGGACCCTGCTGCTCACCTTCTTCTTCCGCCAGATGAAGCCGCTGGTCGAGATGGGCTGCGTCTACATCGCCCAGCCGCCGCTGTTCTCCACGCTGGTGGGCAAGGAGAAGGTGTACCTCAAGGACGACCGGGCCAAGGAGGCGTTCCTCCGCGACCGGCCGAACCACAAGAAGGACTTCCAGCGGCTGAAGGGCCTCGGGGAGATGGATGCCTCCGAGCTGGAGGTCACCACCATGAACCCCGAGACCCGGACGCTGCTCCAGGTGACGGTCGAGCAGGCGGCGCTCGCCGACGAGATCATGTCGACCCTGATGGGCGACGACGTCGCCGCCCGCAAGGAGTTCATCGTGACGAACGCCAAGGACGTCCGCTTCGTCGACATCTGATTCCCGTCGGCGGCGCCACCGCGACGGGCCACCTCACATGCCGAGGCGGCCGGCGAGGCCGGCGACGTCGCGGGGCTCGAGGACGGACTGGACCAGTCCCCACACCGCGCCGAACACCTCGGCCGGGGCGCCGGCCTGCATGCCGCCGAGCAGTTCCGTGCGGTCGTCGATGTTCATGGCCGGGATCATGACGGCGAGCGAGGCGGCCATCTCTTGCGGCGGGATGGAGCCGACGATGGCCTGGTGCAGGGCGAGGCCGGCGTCGGGGCCGATGACGTCCTCCAGTGCGGGCATGATCACCCGCTCCTCCAGGTCCTGGTGGGCGAGGTAGGTGCTGGTGAACGACGCGAAGTCGACGTAGAAGCGGTGCAGGTGCCACCGGGTGTTCCCGACGGTGTCGACCGCCTCGTCGACCTGGGCGGCCAGGTCCAGCACGCGGGCCTCGATCCGCTCGTGGTCGTCGGCGACCTGCTCGGCGAGGCCCGGCAGGTGGAGCTCGAGCGCGGGCTGGATGTGGCCGTCCTCGTGCTCGGCGTGGGTGACGAGCAGCTCGACGACCTGATGGACGTGGGCGGCGAGGTCGGCCCGGGCCTGACGATCCGAGGGGTCGATCTGACCGGCCGACTCGGTCACGGAGAACAGCTCCGATCGGATGCCTTTGTGAATGTCTCGGTACAGGTCGACCGCCACCAGACGGAGGGGAGTGGTCGGCTGCTGGTCGATGATGGAGGGGTCGGTGATGGACGGGTGGGTGATGGTCACGGTGGTCTCCTCCGGGGCGGTGCTCGGACGCTCCGAGACGGTGCCCGCTCCGTGGAGGTCATGGTCCGCGATCCGCCGTCGTCCCGCTCCTGAAATCCCGGCACCGAACGCCAAGACTTCGCTCACGGATGCTAAGCATCCGCTAACCCCGGGACGGGTCGTGGGCCCGGGTGCGCGTCAGAGGTGACAACGTGATCGATGAGGCGCTGACGGCCTTCCTGGAACGGGGTTGCGCCATGATCGTGGGCACCGTGTCCCCCGATGGCGCCCCGCACGCCCAGCGAGCGTGGGGCTGCCGGGTCATCGATCCCACGACGGTGCGTCTCCTCATCGACGAGCGCGACCCGACCATCCGTGATCACCTCGACGCCGGCGGCCCGATCGCCGTGACCGGTGCCGACGTCCGCACGCTGCGATCGGTGCAGGTCAAGGGCCGTGTGACCGCTGTCGAGACCCCCACCGCTGACGACCTGGAGCGGTGCGGGCACCACAACGACGAGCTCCTCGACGACATCGAGCAGACCGACTTCTTCCCCCGCCAGGTCAGCGAGCGCATGGTCCCGCCCGGCTACGTGGTCGCCATCGTCGCTGTCGACGAGGTGTACGACCAGACGCCGGGCCCCGGCGCCGGCGCGCCGGTGGAGGCGGGGCGACCGTGAGAGCCGGCACCGACCTGACCCTCGCCGACATCGCGACATGCTTCGAAGGCGCCATCCCGGCGGTCATCGCCACCGCATCCTCCGATGGTGTGCCGAACGTGACGTACCTGTCGAAGGTCCGCATCGTCGACGACGAGCGGGTGGCGCTGTCGAACCAGTTCTTCTCGAAGACGGCGCGCAACCTGGTGGAGAACCCCCGGGCCAGCGTGCTGGTGATCGATCCCCGCAACTACGAGCAGTACCGCCTCACGCTCCGCTACGAGCGGACCGATCGTCGGGGTCCGGTGTTCGACCGGCTGCGCGTCGATGTCGACGTCGCCGCCGCGCTCGAGGGCATGCAGGACGTCTATCGCCTGCGCGCCGCCGACATCTACCGGGTGGTCGACATCGAGCACGTCGCCTCTGCTGCCCCGCCGGTCGACATGCCGGCCGGTGCCCGTGACGGTCTCGACGCCGGGCGCATCGCCGAGCTCAGCATCCGGCTCGGCCGGTGCCCCGATCTCGACACCGTGGTGGAGACCGCCGTCGACGGCCTCGCCGAGCTGTTCGGCTACGAGCACTCGCTGCTGATGCTGCTCGACGAGGACGGCGAGGGCCTCTACACCATCGCCAGCCACGGCTACCCCGACGAAGGGGTCGGGTCCGAGGTCCGCCTCGGCGACGGCGTGATCGGTTTGGCGGCCGAGCGGTGCGAACCGGTGACGCTCGGCAACGTGGCCGCGGCGTCGAAGTATTCGCGGACGGTGCGGCGGTCCTACGAGCACAGCGGCGAGGTCGGCCCCGGCCGCGAGATCCCCGTCCCCGGCCTCTCCGACGCCGCCAGCCGCTGTGCGGTGCCGGCCATGGCCATGGGTCAGCTGGTGGGCGTCCTCACCGTCGAGAGCCGCCAGCCGGTGGCGTTCGGACCCGTGGACGAGGCGGTGCTCACCGTGGTCACGTCCATCGTCGCCAACGCCATCGAGTCCGAACGTGCCCGCGAGCGGGACGCGGCGCCGGCACCGCCGCGGCGGCCGGCCCACGCCGCGGAGACCCGCGGGAGCGACGCCACACGGGTGCGGGTCTTCGCCGTCGACGGCAGCGTCTTCCTCGACGACGAGTACCTCATCAAGGGCGTGGCGGGTCGGATCCTGGCGGCGTTGCTGGGCCACCACGACCGCGAGGGCCGCACCGAGTTCACGAACCGCGAGATGCGGCTCGATCCGAGCCTCGACCTGCCCGCCTTCCGCGACAACTTCGAGAGCCGCCTCATCCTGCTCAAGCGCCGCCTCGACGAGCGCGACGCCCCCATCAGGATCGACAAGACCGGCCGGGGTCGGTTCCGGCTGGTGGTCGACGGGCCGGTCAGCCTGGACCTGGTTCCCGAGGACTGACCGCCGCCACCTCCTCGCGGATCGCCCGGGCGGTGGCTCGCCGGCCGCCGACCACCACGACGACCTCGACGACAGCGCCGAGCTGACGGTAGCGCTCGAGGTGGGCGCCGTTCAGCGAGGCGACGGCGCGAGCTTCGCCCTCGCCCTCGAGCGCCCCGGCCAGCGCCGCGGCGTCAGCGGCGGATTGGGCGTCGGCTCGTTCGATGACGGCTCGAGCCAGGAGCCCGGTGGGGACCAGCAACAACGCGGCGAGCACCAGGACCACGGCCCAGAGCGGCGTGGCCTGGCCCCGCTCGCGGCAATGGCTGCGCACGGATGACGACGGATCGGACACGGCAGTTCCCTCTCGACGGAGTCGTTCGGGGGAAGCGGCCCGGGGGCTGACCGACGGGGGAGTGGCCGCGTCGGGATGAACGCCGAGGCGTCAGTCCTCTTCGTCCTCGGAGAACAGTACCGGTGCCACGGCGGCCACGTGCTCGTCGCCGTTGACGTCCATCACCTTCACCCCGGTGGCGTCGCGACCCTGCGAGGAGATGCCACGGACCTCCATGCGGATGGTGGTGCCGTCGGAGGCGATGACGAAGATCTCGTCGTCGATGGACACCATGAACGCCGCCACGACCTCGCCCTTCTTGGCCGTGAGCTTGATGCCGCGCACGCCCTGGCCGCCGCGACCCTGCTGGTTGAAGTTCTCGAGCTGGGTGCGCTTGCCGTAGCCGGCGTCGGTGACGATGAGGATGGCGGTGTCGTCGCGGGCGACGTCGCAGGACACGACCTCGTCGGTGTCGTTCTTGAGCTTCATGCCACGTACGCCGGCCGCCGCCCGGCCCATGGGACGTACGTCGGACTCGTCGAAGCGGATGGTCATGCCGGCCTTGGACACCATGAAGATGTCGGAGCTGCCGTCGGTCGGGATGACCTTCACCAACTCGTCGCCGTCGCGGAGGTTGATGGCGATCAGACCGGCCCGCAGCGAGGAGTCGTACTCGGAGAACCGGGTCTTCTTGACCTGGCCCTGCTTGGTGGCGAAGAACAGGAACGGTTGGGTCTCGTAGTCGCGGGTGTCGATGATGGCCTGGATCCGCTCGTCGGGGTCGAGCTGGAGCAGGTTCACGATCGCCGTGCCCCGAGCGGTCCGCTCCTTCTTGGGGATCTCGTGCGCCTTGAGGCGGTACACCTTGCCCTTGTTGGAGAAGAACAGCAGGTACGCGTGCGCGGTGGTGGTGAGGATCTTGGTGACGTAGTCCTCGTCGCGCAGCTTCGTGCCGGCCACGCCGCGACCGCCGCGGCCCTGGCGGCGGAACGAATCGGCCTCGACCGTCTTGATGTAGCCCCGGTGCGACATGGTGACGACGAGCTCTTCGTCGTCGATGAGATCCTCGATGTCGAGGTCGCCGGGGTCGAGCGTGATGATCGAGCGGCGCTCGGTGGCGAACTTGTCGCGGATCTCGAGCAGCTCGTCCTTGATGACCTTTCGGAGCCGGGCGTCGTCGGCGAGGATCGCCTCGAGCTCGGCGATGGTCTCGCGCAGCTCGGCGATCTTCTCCTCGATCTCCACCCGAGCCAGCCGGGTGAGGCGGCCGAGGTTCATCTGGAGGATGTGCTCGGCCTGGGTCTCGGAGAACTCGAACGGCTCGGCCATGAGGCGCTCACGGGCGTCGCTGCGGTCTTCGGAGGCACGGATGGTGGCGATGACCTCGTCGATGACGTTCAGCGCCTTGAACAGGCCCTCCTGGATGTGGAGGGCCTCCTCGGCCTTGCGGAGCCGGTACTGCGAGCGACGGGTGATGACGTCGATCTGGTGGGCGACGTAGGACTGCAGCACCTGGAGCAGGTTGAGGGTGCGGGGGACGCCGTCGACGAGGGCGACGGTGTTGATGGAGTAGGTGGTCTGCAGGGGCGTGTGCTTGTACAGGTTGTTGAGCACCACGAGCGCCGGGGCGTCGCGCTTGAGGGTGATGACCAACTTCGTCTGGCCCTTGGCCGATTCGTCGTTGAGCTCGGCGATGCCCTCGATGGCCTTGTCGTTGACGAGGTCCTTGATCTTGGAGGCCGTGGCCGAGATCGACGTCTGGTACGGCATCTCGGTCACGACGATGCGGTCGCGCTGCTTGCCCTCGATGATCTCGGTCTTGGCCCGGAGCTTCACCGTGCCCTTGCCGGTGGTGTAGGCGTCGATGATCCCCTGGCGGCCCATCAACAGCCCGCCGGTGGGGAAGTCGGGGCCCTTCACGAACTTCATGAGGTCCTCGACCGTCGTGCTGTCGGGGTTCTCGAGCAGGTGGACGGTGGCGTCGATGACCTCGCCCAGGTTGTGGGGCGGGATCTTGGTGGCCATGCCGACGGCGATGCCCTCGGAGCCGTTGACCAACAGGTTCGGGAACCGGGCCGGCAGCACCGACGGTTCGGTGAACTCACCGGAGTAGGTGTCGGTGAAGTCGACCGTCTCCTCGCCGATGCCGTCGAGCAGGTGCGTGGCGAGGTCGGCGAGGCGGCACTCGGTGTAGCGGGCGGCGGCCGGGCCGAAGTCGGGGGAGCCGTAGTTGCCGTGGAAGTCGATGAGGGGGTGGCGCAACGAGAACGGCTGTGCCATCCGGACCAGGGCGTCGTAGATGGCGCTGTCGCCGTGGGGGTGGAAGTGGCCCATGACGTGGCCCGTGATGCGGGCGCACTTCATGTGCGAGCGGTCGGGCCGGGCGCCGATGTCCTCCATGCCCCACAGGATCCGCCGGTGCACGGGCTTGAGCCCGTCGCGGGCATCGGGCAGGGCCCGCTGCATGATGACCGACATGGCGTACTCCAGGAAGGAGTTCTCCATCTCGTCCTGGATCTCGATGGGCTCGATGTCGTACCGCTCGGGGGCGGGCACCGCAGCGTCGTCGGCGGCGACCTCGGCGTCCCCGTCGCTGCCGTCGCCGCCCCCGGGGGGCGGAGTGCTCTGGTCGGACACAGTGCTCTCCCTACTCAAATGACAACAGGGGAATTCTAGCGGCAACCGCCTCGAACCCTGGCCTCTCGGTCCGTCCGCGGCGGCCTCGTCCACGTTCCGTGGGGCAGCGTCCGCCCGTTCCGTGCGGTTCCACGCACGCTCGGTAGTCGAATTGGGCGATCTGGCCCGATGTGGCCGGAAAGATCACCGATTTCCGCCATCAAGCTGGCATGAGGGGTTCCGGCCGCCGCGCCGATCGGTCACGGAGAGCGTTCAACGACGATCCGAACGTTCGGCCTCCATCGGGATCTTTCTCGAGCCACGACTCGTGGCGGGCGGTGGCGAGGGAACGGGTCGTCCGCCGAAGCAGATCCAGCCCGATGGAGGCCCCCCCGTGAGAACCACACCCCTTTCCCGATTGCTCCGCCTGCTCATGGTGATCGGTGGTGCGATGACGCTCCTCGTCTCGTCCGCCGCGCTCGCCGGCGCTGGGGAGACGACCAGCTCTGAGCACGTGATGATCTGTCATGCGTGTGGGAAGAAGTCGAGCCCGTATGTGATGATCTCGCCGTCCAAGCAGGGTGTCGTGAGCGGTCATTACGACCATCAAGACGAGCGGGACATCATCCCCGAATTCGACTTCGAGGGCGACCACTACGCCGGCCAGAACCTGGATGAGGGCGGCCAGGAAATCCTCGACGCCGGCTGCGTCGTGACCGACACCGGCGACAACGGCACCGACAACGGTGGCACCAGCACCGGCAACGGTGACACCGGCAACGACAACAGTGGCACCGACAACGGCACCGACAACGGTGACAAGGGCGGCACCGACAACGGGGGTACCGACAACGGGGGTACCGACAACGGTGGCAATGACAACGGTGGCAATGGCGTCGAGCACGTCACCATCTGTCATGCGACGGGCAGTGAGTCGAACCCGTACGTGGTGAACTCGCCGTCCAAGCAGGGTGTCCTGAACGGCCACTACCCCCATCAGGACGAGCGGGACATCATCCCGGCGTTCGACTTCGAGGGCGACCAGTACGCCGGCCAGAACCTCGATGACGGTGGCCAGGCCATCCTCGACGACGACTGCGTCGTGACCGACACCGGCGACACCGGCAACGACAACGGTGACAACGACAACGGCACCGGCGACAACGGTGACAATGACAACGACAACGGCACCGGCGACACCGGCACCGACAACGGTGACACCGGCAACACGGGCACCGACACCGGCGACACCGGTGGCACGGAAGCCGACAACGGCGGGACGACCGACGTGGTCTCGCCTCCGGTCGAGGTGATCGACGACACGACCGTGCTCGGTGATTCCAGCAACAACCCGGAGCCCAAGGTGCACCGCAACGGCCACGACGGCCGGACCGCAGTGCTCGGCGCCACCGTCAGCCGCACACCGCGGTCGACGCAGCTGCCCCGCACGGGTTCGGACACGGCCGAGACGCTGGCTCCGGCTGGCCTCGCCCTGCTGCTGGCTGGCATCGCTCTCGAGTGGAGCGCTCGCCGGCGTCGCCGGGCACTCACCCGCTGATCCACCTGTGAGCCGGGAGGGTCGTCCGCTCGAGGGACGACCCTCCCGTCCCGCAGCCCTGCTCTCGGTACGCTGCGGTGCACGTGGGCGGACGAGCGCTCTTCCTACACTGGAGCACGATGTCGACCGAACCGCCCGGGCTGCGAGGCGCACCGACGAGCGGGAGCCACGACCTGACGGCGGTCGATCGACCCACGACGACCACCTCCGTCCCCGCCAGCGGACCGGGCGGCGAGCCCGCCGTCCGCCGGCGCCGGCCCCCGGAGCCGGCGGCATCTCCCGGCCGAGGGAAGCCCCCGCCGCGCCGCAAGCGCAAGGCGCGGCGCGTCCATCGCGTCGTGCGTCACCTCGACGTGTGGTCGGTGACCAAGCTCGCCGCCGCATTCGTGGCGTGTGGGTACGTGGTCGCCATGGTCAGCGGGTACCTGCTGTGGCGGGCGGCCGACCGGGTGGGCACGATCGACGGGATCGAGGGGTTCCTCGAGGACTCCGCCAGCTACGACACGTTCACCATCAACGGCGGGGTCGTCTTCCGGGTCGCCGCGGTCAGCGGGATCGTGTTGGCGATCGTGACGGTGAGCGTCATCGTGCTCGGGGCGCTGCTGTTCAACCTCATCAGCGATCTGACCGGGGGCGTCCGCATGACGGTCATCGACGAGGACCTCATCGTGGCCCCCGCCCGCCGCCCACGGCCCGAGGCAGATCCGGCCCGCCGGCCCGAGGCAGATCCGGCCCGCCGGCCCGAGGCAGATCCGGCCCGCCGGCCCGAGGCGATCCGGCCCGCCGGCCCGAGGCAGATCCGGCCCGCCGGCCCGAGAACGACTCGTCGCCACCGGACTGAGACGGTGGCGGCTGGTCTCGATCCATCG
Source organism: uncultured Acidimicrobiaceae bacterium (assembly GCA_963811245.1). Taxonomy (GTDB): domain Bacteria; phylum Actinomycetota; class Acidimicrobiia; order Acidimicrobiales; family Salinilacustritrichaceae; genus Salinilacustrithrix. Next base: position 41,922 of record CAWEQL010000007.1, on the reverse strand, counting down.
GCGTCCTGCTAGGTTTCTGCGTCCCTCCGGGGCTATAGCTCAGTCGGTTAGAGCGCACCCCTGATAAGGGTGAGGTCGCAAGTTCGATTCTTGCTAGCCCCACGCGAACCTTCTCCCGGTCGGTTCGACGAAGTCGGTCAGCCCTGCGCCACCTCGCTTCCTCCCGACGAAATCGGAGCCCCGCCATGACCCTGTTGCGTCGAGCGATCGCTGCCCTGGGGGTCGCCGCCGTCATCGCCGGCGCACTGCGCCTGCGGGGCACCGGCGGCACGCCGCCGCAGTCCGGTGGATGGCGCGAGCTACAGGGTCCGGAGCTGCAGTGACCGACGCCACCACGGCACTCGATCAGGTCACCGTCGGCGTCATCGGCGTGGGTGCCACCGGCGCGCGTGCTGCCCGCCAATTGGCGGGCGCCGATGGGATTGCATCCGTGGTCCTCGACGGCGGCGCCGATCGTCCGGAAGCCCTGCGCCGGTCGTTGGGTTCGGTGGCCACGGTGGGCGAGCCCTTCGACCACGACGTGCACACCGTCGTGCTGGCGGGCCCGGCCGGCACCCACCTCGAGGCGGCGCGGCGGGCCATCGGCCGGCGGGCGAACGTGGTGTCCACTGCGGACTCCGTCTCCGAGGTGCAGGCGCTGCTCGACCTCGACGACCTGGCCCTGGCCGCCGGTGTCAGCGTCGTGGTCGGCGCCGGGTTCTCGCCCGGTCTGTCGTGCGTGCTGGCCCGCCACGTGGCCGGGTGGATGGACGAGGTCGACGAGATCCACCTCGCCCGCTTCGGGACGGGCGGTCCGGCGTGCGCCCGCCAGCACCACAAGGCGTTGTCGAACCGCTCGACCGACTGGCGCGACGGCGACTGGGTGCGCCGGCCGGGCGGATCGGGTCGCGAGCTGTGCGTGTTCCCCGACCCGGTCGGTTCGGTCGACTGCTACCGGGCCGGTCTGCCGGACGCGCTGCTGCTGCATCCGGCGCTGCCCTCGGCCACGCGCATCACGGCTCGCCAGGCCGCCAACCGGCGCCAGCGGCTCACGTCGTGGCTGCCGATGCTGCGCCGCCCGCATCCCGAGGGCCGCATCGGTGCCATCCGGGTCGAGGTCCGGGGCCGGCGCGACGGCGCATCGGTCACCGAGGTGGTGGGCGCCATCGACCGGCCCGCCGTCGCAGCGGGTGCGGTCGCCGGGGTCGCTGCCCGGTGGGTGGTGGACGGTCGGTTCCCGCCCGGCGCCTACGGGCTGGCTTCAGCCGTCGACCCGGTGCCGTTCCTCGGCGACCTCAACGCCCTCGGCGTCAGGGCCGCGGTCTTCGTCGGCAGCGCCTGACCGCTCGGACGGTCAGGGACGGAGCAGGGCGAGGAGCTCGTCGTGGCCGTCGCCGTTGGTGGCGACGCCGCTGCATGCGGCGGGATCGGTGGTCTGCAGTGGTCCGCCGTCGACGGTGGTGAAGGTCCCGCCGGCCTCGGCGAGCAGCAGCGGCATCGGCGCCACGTCCCAGAGGCTGGCCGAGGGGTCGACCATGGCGTCGGCCCGGCCGGTGGCGACGAGGGCGTAGCCGAAGCCGTCGCCCCAGGTGCGCAGGTTCCAGCCCGCCCGCTTCACGTTGAGCAGGGCCGTCTCGTCCCAGCGGGTGTAGCCCGACGCCATCAGGAACGGTGAGGCGGCTCGGGGGCCGACGCGGGCGGGCCGGTGCGTCCCCTGGCGGTCGTCCTGGAAGCACCCGAGCCCCCGGCCGGCGTAGACGCACTCGTCGATGGCCGGCATGTTCACCACCGACACCGCCCAGCCGTGCTCGTCCTCGAGGGCGGTGAGGTTGGTGTACAGCGGGACCCCGCGCATGAACGCCTTCGTGCCGTCGATCGGGTCGATGATCCACCGACGCCCGCTCGTTCCGCTCGTGGACCCTTCCTCCTCGCCGAGGATGGCGTCGTCCGGGTGGGTGGCGGCGAGCTCGGCGCGGATGTAGGCCTCGGCGTCCTTGTCGGCCTCGGTGACGGGGGTGCCGTCGCCCTTGGACTCGACGGCGAGATCGTCGGCTCGGAACCGGCTCAGGGTGCGTCGGCCGGCCTCCTTGGTGAGCTCGACCGCCCAGCGCGAGCAGCTGGGGGTCGGCGGCGGGCGGTGTCGGGGGACCGTCGGGGTGCACCCGAACAGCCTGCCAGGCGGTGCCACTCGGCCCTTGCCGTCGACGTCGTAAGTGTGTAATCGTGTCATCATGGCAACACTGAACGAGATCACGGGATGGTTCAAGGGTCGGGTCGACGACGGGTGGTTCACCGCACTCGAGGTGGCGGTCGACAAGGACGAGGTGCTGGTGATCGGCACGCTGGCCACGCCGGCGCTGAACGACCCGCCCGAGGACGGTGGTGAACCCGACGACGCCCGGCGGGTGGCGGCGTCGGCGCGAATCAACGGGTTCCGCGAGGACACCCGGGAACGCCGCATCGTCATCGCCACCGAGGCCGAGCACCTCTTCGGCAAGAAGGTCTCGTGGGGCGCCCGGTGCGACCAGCTCGAGCGGCGCTTCACGGTGGCCAACGTTCCCGTCATGACCCGCTTGTTGATGGACGAGCGCCAGGTGCTCGACACGCTCATCGACGCCGGCATCGCCCGTTCACGCTCGGAGGCGCTGGCGTGGTGCGTGAAGCTGGTGGGCGCGAACCAGGCCGAGTGGATCGAACAGCTCCGTGATGCGGTGGCGGCCGTGGAGAAGGTGCGCGCCGACGGCCCCGTCGTCTGATCCGGCTGCCGGGGTCGTCGCTTCAGATCCGGACGTGAGCCGCCCACCACGACAGCAGATCGGGCTCGCCGAAGCAGGTGATGTCCACCGGCCGGCGGTTCCAGACGAACAACAAGAGGTCCGAGGCCGAGCCACGCCCGGCCATGTCGCCCTTGCCGTGCTCGTGGTGATGGCGACGCCGTGGGGGTGAACCGGTACATCCACTCGCCGCCGGGGATCGTGCCGTCGGCCACCTCGGGATCGGTGGCGTGGAGGTGCACCGTCTCGCCGTCGCCGGTGATGCCCCGTCGTGCCGCGAGCGGAGGAACGTGTCGCCGAGCTCGTCGACACCGTCGACGGCCAGGGCGGCCTCGATCGGTCGGGGGTCGCCGTGGGCCGCCTCGATGTCCCATCGGTGCACGGCGGTCTCCTGCGCCATCCGCCGGAACCAGAACGCCGCGGTGGGCGCGCCGGCCCAGTTGGGGCGGTGCTCGGTGGGGTCGACGCCGACCAGCTCGGCCAGGAGGGCATCGGCGGTGAACCGGAACTGCTCGACCGGGTCGAGGTGGTCCGGGGGCGGGTCGAAGGCGACGATGTCGTCGCCCGGCGCGGCCCGGAGCTGCGCGGTCGCGAACCGCGAACACGCCGGCGTGGTGGTCCGAGCAGGTCGGTGACGGTCCAGCCCGGGCACGCGGCGACAGGTCGGCCGAGGGCCGACGCCGGGGTGGCGAGGATCCGCTCGACGTCGGTGCGGAGGTGGTCGAGGTGCTCGGTGGGATCCATGGCGGGCTCCATGGCCGCCGACCGTACCGGTCGCGGGCGAGGGCTCGAGCCGGCGGCGGCCACGGTTTTCCACAGGAACTCCACACCTGTGATTACACGGATGTGGTTCAGGATCCCCGCTCGTTCTGGGGCCGTCGAGGTTGGCGTTGCCGGCGCGCGCCTGCGAAACTGGTCCGCTGCTCGTACCGGCCCCCTGTGCCGGCTCACCCGTGGGCCCCGCCAGGCGCGCCTCTCGAAGGAACTTCGCCATGTCGAACATCTGCCAGGTCACCGGCCGCAAGCCGTCGTTCGGCAAGACCATCAGCCACTCCCACCGCCGCGGCAACCGGCGCTGGACGCCGAACATCCAGAACCAGCGGTTCTGGGTCGAGTCCGAGAAGCGGTGGGTTCAGCCTCACCGTGTCGGCCAAGGGCATCAAGACCATCAACAAGAAGGGCATCGACGCCGTGCTGGCCGACATGCGCCGCCGAGGGGTGAAGATCTGATGCCGAAGAACGACAAGCGGCCGATCATCAAGCTCAAGAGCACCGGCGGGACCGGGTTCACCTACGTGACCCGCAAGAACAAGACCAACACCCGCGAGCGCCTCGAGCTTGAGAAGTACGACCCCGTGCTCCGCAAGCACGTCATCTTCAAGGAAGAGCGCTAGCTGAGCGTTGGGTGATGACGTCAGGCCGGCCGACGAGCTGGTCGACGTCGTCGACGAAGCACGACCGGGTGATCGACCAGGTCCCCCGGTCGGTCATGCGGCGCGAGCACCTGCGCCATCGTGCCGTCTACGTGGTCGTGACCACGTCGAGCGACGAGATCGTCGTCCACCGGCGCGCCGAGTGGAAGGACGTCTACCCCGGCGCATGGGACCTCTGCTTCGGCGGCGTCCTCGCCGCGGGGGAGGACTGGGCCGACGCGGCCCGGCGTGAACTGGCCGAGGAGGCGGGGATCGAGGGGGAGCTGCGCGCCCTCGGTCGGTCCGGCGCCTTCGACGAGGGCGGCATGCACGTCGTGGGGCGGGTCTTCGCCGTCGCCCACGACGGGCCCTATCCCGTGCCCCGACGGCGAGGTGGTCGAGGTCGACGCCGTGCCGCGGGACGATCTCGCGCGCTTCCTCGACGCCGTCCCACTGCCCCGACTCCGTCGCCCTCGCCCTCCCCTGCTCCGCGACCTCCTGATCTGAGCGAGGCCGAGGTCCGGTTGTCGCCACTCGTCCCGACCGCCGTGGTCCGACTGTGGTTGGATGACCCCGGCATCGACGATCGACCCCGCCCGGGCTGCTCGACATCGACGACCCTCCGGGGCGCGGTCGAGTCGCGGCGTCGTCGACACCGTCATCGTCGGCTTCACCGACCTCTACGGCCGGCTGGTCGGCAAGCGGCTCGACGCCGGCTTCTTCCTCGACGGCCCCGGCCGCCGGCACCCACGCCTGCGACTACCTGTTCACGCGTCGACATGGAGATGGAGCCGGTCGCCGGGCTACGAGTTCGCCAACTGGGCGGCCGGCTACGGCGACGTCCACCTCGTCCCCGACCTCGCCACGCTGCGGATGTGCTCGTGGCTCGACCGCACCGCCTTGGTGCTCTGCGACGTCGAGCACCGACACCGGCGGAGACGACCGTCACGCCCCGGTGTCGGTGGCGCCTCGATCGATCCTGAACCGCCCAGCTCGAGGCGGCGGCCGCCGCCGGCTACACGGCCAAGGCGGCCAGCGAGCTCGAGTACTTCCTCTACCGCGACGACCTACCTCGACGCCGCTGCGCCGCGACTACCGCGACCTCACGCCGGCCGGGCTGGTACATCGAGGACTACCACCTGCTCCAGGGCACCAGGACCGAGGACGTCAACGGGGCGTTCCGCCGCCACCTCGCCGCCTCGGGGATCCCCGTCGAGTCGACGAAGGGGGAATGGGGCCGGGGCCAGCACGAGCTGAACATCCGCCTACGCCGATGTGGCGACCATGGCCGACCGCCACGTCGTGATCAAGCACGCGTGCAAGGAGATCGCCGCCGGGCTCGGATCCGCGGTGACGTTCATGGCCAAACCCGACGCCGCCGAGGCGGGGTCGTCGTCGCACCTGCACCTGTCGTTGTGGCGAGGCGACGTCAACGTGTTCAACAGCGACGACACGTTCCGCCACTTCCTCGGCGGTTGGATGGCCCATGCCGCCGAGCTGATGGTCTGCTTCGCCCCGACCGTCAACGCCTACAAGCGCTACCAGTCCCAGTCGTGGGCCCCGACCGCCGTGGCGTGGTCGCCCGACAACCGCACGACCGGGTTCCGCATCGTCGGGACCGGCCCGGCCAAGCGGATCGAGTGCCGCATCCCCGGCGCCGACGTGAACCCGTACCTGGCCTACGCCGCCGCGCTGGCCAGCGGCCTCGACGGCATCGACAACGAGCACCGAACCACCGCCGGTCTTCGACCGGCGACGCCTACGCCGCCGACCGACCTCCCCTCGGTGCCCCGCACGCTGGCCGAGGCCACCGACCGGTTCGAGGCGTCCGCCTTCGCCCGCCGGGTGTTCGGCGACGACGTCGTCGACCACTACATCCACTTCTTCCGCACCGAGGTCGCCGCGTTCGACGCCGCCGTGACCGACTGGGAGCGGACCCGCTACTTCGAGCGCATCTGATGCCGGCGCAGGGGCGCCGACCCGCTCATCGGCATCACGACCTATCCGCCGAACCGCAACGACCGGTTCGAGCTGCCGGCGGACTACGTGGCGGCCGTGCGCCGCGCCGGCGGCGAACCGGTCCTCCTCCCGCCCGGGCTCGACGATGCCGGAGGCCTCTCGACCGCCTCGACGGCGTCCTGCTCGCCGGCGGCGGCGACCTCGACCCCGCCCTCCACCGCGGCGGCAGCCACGAAACCGTCTACGCCCTGAACCCGGACCGGGACCGCGACGAGTTGGCCATCACCGAACTGGTGCTCGGACGCCAGGTCCCCCTCCTCGCCATCTGCCGCGGATCGCAGGTCCTCGACGTCGCTCTCGGCGGCACGCTGCACCTGCACCTGCCCGACGTCGTCGACGGCAGCACCGTCCACCGCGTCCCGCCCGAAGAAGGCGGCCCCGGGCCCGTCCCCCACGTCGTCCACGTCGAGGCCGGGCTCCCTCGTGGCCGAGGTCATGGGCGCGACCACCGTCACCCCGATGAGCTGGCACCACCAGGCCGTCGACCGCCTCGGCGATGGTCTGCGGGTGGTGGCCACCGCCCCCGACGGCACCATCGAGGCGACCGAGCACCGGACCCATCCGTGGCTGGCCAGCGTCCAGTGGCACCCGGAGCTGACCGCCGACACCGACCCCACCCAGCAGCGGCTCTTCGACGCCCTCGTCGCCGCATCCGGAGGTACCCCGTGAAGCTCCAGTGGAAGGTCGCCATCGTCACCGGCGCCGCCAGCGGCATCGGCGCCCACTCGGCACGCCTGTTCGCCAGCGAGGGCGCCACCGTGGTGTGCGTCGACCGCGACCACCACGGCGCCAACGCCGTGGCGAACGAGATCACCGCCGCCGGCGGTCGCGCCAAGGCCCTCACCGCCGACATCGCGTCCGAGGAGGAGGTGCGGTCGATGGTCGACACCACGGTCGAGGACTTCGGTCGCCTCGACGTGCTGTTCAACAACGCCGGCGTGATGCTCGCCGACGACGGTGATGCCGAGACCGCCAGCGAGGAGGTCTGGGACACGACCTTCGCCATCAACGTGAAGGGCGTGTGGCTCGGCTGCAAGTACGGCATCCCCGCCATGCGCGACACCGGTGGCGGTTCGATCATCAACACCGCCAGCTTCGTGGCCCTGGTCGGCGCCGCCACGGCGCAGCTCGCCTACACCGCCTCGAAGGGGGCCGTGCTGTCGATGACCCGGGAGCTGGCCGTCATCCACGCCCGGGAGAACATCCGGGTCAACGCCCTCTGCCCCGGTCCGCTCAAGACCAAGCTCCTCATGGACTTCCTCGACACCGAGGAGAAGAAGCAGCGGCGCCTGGTGCACGTGCCGATGGGACGCTTCGGGGAGGCCGAGGAGATGGCCAAGGCGGCCCTGTTCCTGGCCACCGACGACTCGAGCTACATGACCGGCGCCACCTTCACGGTCGACGGCGGCCTCACGGCGGCGTACGTCACGCCGGAATGAGCGCGGCGCCGATGCCACCGGGATCCTCGACCGGCGCCGACCGGCCGTGGCTCGAGGGCGTCCGGGTCCTCGACCTGACGCAGTACCTGGCCGGACCGGCGTGCACCCGACTGCTCGCCGAGATGGGGGCCGAGGTCATCAAGGTGGAGGCGGCCCCGTACGGCGACCCGAGCCGGGCCTTCACGCCGCGCCGGAACCGCCGTGCCGGGTTCTTCGTGCAACAGCACCGCGGCAAGCAGAGCATCTGCCTGGACCTGCGCACCGACGAGGGGATCCAGATCGTGCGCCAGCTCGCCGACCGGGTCGACATCGTGGTCGAGAACTTCTCGCCCGGCGTGATGGCCCGAAAGGGCTGGGACTACGCCGAGCTGTCCCGTACCAACCCCGGCCTGATCATGGCCTCCATCTCCGGCTTCGGGCAGACCGGTCCGCTGCGGGACAAGCCGGCGTTCGACTTCGTGGCCCAGGCCTACGCCGGGATCATGCACATGACGGGCGACCCCGACGGCCCGCCCACCTTCGTCGGCATCGGCCTCGCCGACACCAACGCCGGCGTCCATGCCTTCGGAGCCATCGGCTTCGCCCTGTACCGCCGGGCGCAGACCGGGCAGGGCTGCCACATCGACGCCTCGATGGTCGACTCGCTCGTCCACATGCACGAGACCGGCGTCTACGCACCGTCCATCACCGAGGGCGACGTCGGCCCCGATGGCGAGGACCGCAGCTACGTGCCGTGGCGGGCCGGACGCCACTACCAACCGTCTGCACCGGGAGCGTGCTACCGGGCCGTCGACGGCTGGATCGTCGTGTTCTGCACCCAGGGCCAGATCGACGGGCTGTGGCGGGCGCTGGGTCGTCCCGAGCTGGCGACGACGACCGGTTCCGCACCAACGACGGCCGCCTCGCCCATCGCGACGAGCTCACCGCCATGATCGAGTCCTGGATGGCCGACCCCGACTCCGACGACGAGATCATCTCCGAGCTCGACCGCCACCGGGTGCCCGTGCTCGAAGGTGCTCAGCCCGGCCGACTTCGCCCACCAGCCGCACCTGGTCGAGCGCGGCATGATCCGCACCGTCGCCGACCCCGTGGCCGGACCCGTCACGATCCCCGGGTTCCCGTTCGTGTTCGACGGCCACCGGCCGGCGGCCCGAGGGCCGGCGCCCTTGCTCGGAGAGCACAACCGGCGACGTGCTGCGCGGTCTGCTCGACTACGACGACGACGCCATCACCGCCCTCGAGACCACGGGAGTGCTCTCCTCCAAACCGCGCTGAGGGTTGGCTGGGGCCGGGGCCGGGTAGGAGCCAGGGTGCCTGCCACCGACGAAACGGAGTCGCCGTGCCCCGCACCTCCCGCACCCTCGATCACCTCCTGGACCTCGACAGCCCGGTCGCCACCGTCGTCGTCTGCGCCCCACCGGCGTCGGAGGACAGCGACGACCGGCGCGCCTTGCGAGGCAAGGAGATCCGTACCGAGCTCGAGGCGGCCGGCGCATCGGCAGAGGTCATCGACGGTGTCGTCGCCGCGGTGTCCCGGGGCGCCGCCTCCGGCTGGCAGCCCGGTGACTGGCTGGGCGTGGTGGCCAGCGACGACGACGTCACCGTGTTCCCCATGGTCGACGGTCGGTCCGAGGTCGTCTCCTTCGGCTCGCTGCCCCGGTTCGTGCCGTTCCTCCGCGACCGAGTTCGAGCACCGCCGTCACCTCGTCGTGATGTGTGACCGCGTCGGTGCCTCCATCGCCGGCGTGACCCGGGGCGAGGTGCAGCGCAGCCGCCGACGTCACCGGCGAGGAGCAGCACGTCCAGAAGGTCCACTCCGGCGGCTTCTCGCAGGCCCGGATGCAGCGCCACAGCGAGCACACCTGGGACAACAACGCCAAGGCGATCGTCGAAGCCGTCGTCGCCGAGGCCGACGCCATCGACGCCGAGCTCGTCGTCGTCGCCGGCGACGAGCGTGCCGTCCAGCTCGTGCGCGACCACCTCCCCGAGCGCTTCGCCGACCGTGTCGTGACCGATCCGTTCCAGGCCGCCGACGAGGACGACGAGGCCGCCGTGTTCGCCCTCGCCGTCACCTTGGTCCGCGACCAGGCCGCCGCCGAGGTCGTCGAGCTGCTCCAGCGCTTCGCCGAGCAACGCGGCCAGGGCGACGCGGCCGACGGGACCGACGCCGTCTTCGACGCACTGCGGCGCAGCGCCGTCGAGGTGCTGCTCGTGGCGGAAGACGTCGAGCGACGACGTGTTCTTCGACCCGGCCAATCCGGCCATGGTCGCCACCGACGAATCCACCCTGCGCCAGCTCGGGATCGAGCAGGTCGCCGCCGGTCGTCTCAGCGACGTCGCCGTCCGGGCCGCGCTCGCCACCGATGCTCCGTGTGGTGGTCTGCCCGGCCCATGGGCCCGACACCCCGAAGGGGCCGGTCGGGGCACTGCTGCGGTTCTGACGCCGCTACGGTCCGGGGGATGAGCAGCCTCTACCCCTACGCCGACCGCTTCCCCGTCAACCGGACGCTGCCCGACGAAGGTCGCAGCCGCGAGTCGATCCTCGACGAGCTGCGCGCGCTCGGCCACCGCCGAGGACCAGGCGTGGGAGACGGGCAAGTGCTCGGGCTCGATGTACTGCGGCGACCACGACCACTACGGCTTCATGAACGAGGTGTTCGGCCTGTTCGGCCACATGAACATCCTCCAGCGCGACATGTGCCCCAGCGCAACCCGGTTCGAGGGCGAGGTCATCGCCATGGCGCTCGACCTCATGCACGGCGACGCCGCGGCCGAGCGGGGCCACGACATCGCCGGCATGGTCACCTCCGGCGGCTCCGGCTCGATCATGCACGCGATGCTCGCCTACCGCGACCACGCCCGCTCCGGAGCCGAGCGGCCCGCCATCACCAACCCGAACATCGTCAAGCCCGAGACCAGCCACCCGGCCTTCGACAAGGCCTGCCACCTGTTCGGCATCGAGACCCGCAACGTGGCCGTCGACCCGGAGACCATGACCGTTCGGGCCGAGGACATGGCCGCCCACATCGACGAGAACACCGTCGCCCTCGTCGGCTCGGCCTGCAACTACGGCTACGGCACCATCGACCCCATCCCGGCGCTGTCCGACCTCGCCGTCGAGCGGGGGGTCGGCCTCCACGTCGACGGCTGCCTCGGCGGCTTCATCCTCCCCTTCGGCCAGGAGCTCGGCCGTACCGAGCGAGATCCCCACCTTCGACTTCCGCCTCCCCGGCGTCACCACCATCTCGGCCGACACCCACAAGTACGGCTACGGGCTCAAGGGCACGTCGACGCTGCTGTTCCGCGACAAGGAGCTGCGCAACAGCCAGTACTTCTTCCGCACCGACTGGACCGGCGGCAAGTACTGCTCGCCGGGCATGGAGGGCTCCCGCTCGGGCGGCCTGCTCGCCGCCACGTGGGCGTCGATGGTGAGCCTCGGCCGCGAGGGCTACCGGCGCTACGCCCGGCAGATCTTCGACACCGCCGGCGCCATGCAGGACGCGGTGCGCTCCCATCCCGAGCTGCGCATCCTCGGCGATCCCACCTTCTGCTTCAGCTTCACCAACGACCCCGACGGCGGCGGCGACTTCGACATCTACCACGTCAACGACTTCATGCGGCTGCGGGGCTGGCGCTTCAACGGCCAGCAGTACCCGAACGCCATCCACATGGCGGTCACCCGGCCGCAGACCCAGCCGGGCGTGGCCGAGGCCTTCGCCGCCGACCTCGCCGAGGCCGTGCCGTACGCGGTCGAGCACAGCGACGAGACGCCCGGTTCGGCGGCGGTCTACGGCGGGGTCGCCGGCGGCATGACCGACGAGGCCGACGACTTCATCCGCCACGTCATGGCCGACATGATGGACAAGCAGCAGGGCCTGCCCCGCTGATGAATCGGGAAGGGACCCTCCCATGCTGACGAGCGTCAACCCCGCCACCGGCGACACCGTCGAGACCTACGAGGAGCACACGCCCGAGCAGGTGCAGGCCCTCATCGCCGAGACCCACGACCGCCACGTCGAATGGCGCCGCACGGGGTTCGACCACCGGGCCGGCATCCTGCGGGCGGTCGCCGACCTCCTCGACGAGCGGGCCGACGAGCTCGCCGCGCTCATGGCGAAGGAGATGGGCAAGCCGTTGGCCGCCGGTCGGAGCGAGGCCCAGAAGTGCGCGTGGGTCTGCCGCTACTACGCCGATCAGCGCCGCCGACCACCTCGCCGACATCCCCATCGAGGCCGACCGGGCCCGCAGCTACGTCCACCACGAGCCCCTCGGCGTCGTCCTCGCCGTCATGCCGTGGAACTTCCCGCTGTGGCAGGTGTTCCGCTTCGCCGCTCCGGCGCTGATGGCCGGCAACGGCGCGCTGCTCAAGCACGCCTCGAACGTCACCGGCTGCTCGCTCGCCATCGAGGAGCTGTTCCGCGACGGCGGCGCCCCGAGCCGGCCTGTTCCGCAGCCTCAAGATCGGGTCCGCCGCCGGTCGAGGCCGTGCTCGAGCACGACCTGGTCCGGGCCGCCACCCTCACCGGCAGCGTGCCTGCCGGGTCGGCCGTGGCCGCCACCGCCGGTCGCCTGCTGAAGAAGACCGTCCTCGAGCTCGGCGGCTCGCGACCCGTACGTGGTCCTGGCCGACGCCGACATCGCGGCGGCGGCGAAGACGTGCGCCACCAGCCGGCTGATCAACTCGGGTCAGAGCTGCATCGCCGCCAAGCGCTTCGTCGTCGTCGACGAGGTGCACGACGACTTCCTCGACGCCTTCGTGGCCGAGATGGCCGCCGCCGTCATGGGCGACCCGCTCGACGAGGACACCACCGTCGGGCCCCAGGCCCAGGCGTCGTTGCGCGACGAGCTCCACGACCAGGTCCAGCGCTCCGTCGACGCAGGGCGCCACGCTCGTGCTCGGCGGCGAGGTCCCGGACGGCCCCGGCGCCTTCTACCCGCCCACCGTGCTCACCGGCGTCCGGCCCGACATGGTCGCCGGCGACGAGGAGCTGTTCGGTCCGGTTGCCGCGGTCATGCGGGCCGACGACGAGTGCGACGCCATCCGCCTCGCCAACGACACCCGGTTCGGCCTCGGCGCCGCCGTGTTCACCCAGGATCTCGACGAGGCGAGCGCATCGCCGCCGAGGAGCTCGACGCCGGCTGCTGCTTCGTGAACGACTTCGTCGCCTCCGACCCCCGCCTGCCCTTCGGCGGGATCAAGGACTCGGGCTACGGCCGCGAGCTGAGCCACCTCGGCATCCGCGAGTTCGTCAACCAGAAGACGGTGGCGGTCGGCCCCAAGCAGTGACTGACCGGGCCGCCCCTCGTGAGCCGGCGCGCGCGGCCCATCCGCAGCCGCTGTGGGGGAAGATGCCGGCATGCACTCCGACACTGCGCCCTCGGGATCGACGTCGGCACCACCAACGTCAAGGCGGTGCTCGTCGACGACGACGGCACGGTCCACGCCATCGCCAGCCGCAATCTCGCGCGCCGACGTCGACGGTGAGCGGGCCGAGCTCGACGCCGAGGCGCAGTGGCAGGCGGTCGTGGACGCGCGTCGCCGAGTGCGCCGCCGCCGCTCCCGACGCGGCGGCAGGCGTCGTCGCGATCGGCGTCGACAGCCAGTACTCCTCGATCGTGCCCGTCGACGCCGACGGCACGCCCGGTGGCGCCGATGCGGCTGTGGTCCGACCGCCGGGGCACCGAGCGCAGCTTCGCCATCCTCGCCGAGCACGAGGACGCCTTCTTCGGCTTCATCGAGCGCCACGGCATCCCGCCGGTCGGGGGCGGGCTGAGCCTCGGCCACGTCCTCCACCTCCAGCACGACTGCCCCGACGTCCACGCCGCCACCGCCGCGTACCTCGAACCGATGGACTACTCAACGCCCGGCTCACCGGCCGCATCGCCGCCAACCAGGCGACGCAGTTCATGAGCCAGGTGATCGACAACCGTCGCCTCGGCCAGACCGCCTACGACGACGTGCTCGTCGGGTGGGCCGGCGTCGACGTCGACCCGGCTCCCGCCGCTGCTCCCGCCTCGACGAGCCGGTCGGCTCGCTGCGCGCCGAGGTCGCCGAGCCGCTCGGCATCCCGGCCGGCGCCGTGGTCTACGCCGGCGTCAACGACACCCAGGCCGGCTCGGTCGCCACCGACGCCTACCGCCCCGGCCGGGGCGGGCTGTCGATCGGCACCACGTCGGTCCTCGTCGACGCCATCGCCACCAAGGAGGTCGACCTCGACCACGAGGTGCTGTCGTGCCCGGGCCCGTTCGGCGACCGCTACCTGGTGTTCGCCGAGAACGGCCTCGGCGGCAAGCCGCTGGAGCACGTGCTCGACAACGTGGTCGACACCGGCGGCTTCGACACCCTCGACGAGGTGCTCGCCGCGGTGCCGGCGGGCAGCGGCGGCGTGCTGTTCCTGCCCTGGCTGCGGGGCTCGATGGCGCCGGCGAACGACGCCAACATGCGGGGCGGCTACGTCAACATGAGCCTCGACATCGGCCGGGACGAGCTGGTCCGGGCCACCTGCGAGGGCGTGGCCCACAACCTGGCCTGGCTGCTGCCCCACGTCGAGGCGCTCGACCGGCGAACCGCATCGACGAGGTCGTCTTCGTCGGCGGCGCCGCCCGCTCGGCCGGCGCGGCCCAGATCGTCGCCGACGTGCTCGACCGCCCCGTGGTCGCCGCCCACCAGCCGGCGGTCGCCATCGCCCGGGCCACGGCGTTGCTCGTCGTTGCACCGCCACGGCGTCCTGTCCCGTGACGAGCTGTCCCGGCCTGGCGTCCGGCGGTGACCGGCACGAGCCCGTCGCCGCCCACCACGAGGTCTACGCCCGCCACCAACCCCAGTTCGAGGCCGCGTTCGAGGCCCTGCGCCCGATCAGCCGGCGCGCTCAACGGCTGAGCGTCGGCGGCCACGCGGGCAGGTGCTGTCGGCCCGGGGCACGGCCTTCTTCAGCGTCCCGACCCGGGCGGCGGGTCGTCGAGCGTCTGTTCGTGACGAAGCGCTCGAGCAGCTCGGCGAACTGCTCCCGCTCCGCCGGCGTGAACTCCGACAGCATCTCGTCGAACCACGTCCGCCGGGCCGCGGCCAACCGCTGGCGTCCTCGCCGGCCCGTCGGCGCGTCGAGCCGGTGGGCGCTGGCCCGGCGGATCGTCGGGATCGGCCCCTCGCTCGACGTAGCCGTCCTCGACCAGACGGGCGACCTGGCGGCTGGCGGTGGAGATGTCGACCCCGGCGGCGTCGGCCAGTTCGCGACAGGCGAGCCGGCTCCAGCTCCTCGACCCGGGCCAGCATCACGGCGCCGGCGCGCTCGATGTCGACGCCGGCGGTCCGGTTGATCGTCCGGTTGCCTCGGGGATCGTTCGCCCGGCGCACCAGCATGATGAGCGCGGCCTCGATGCGGGAAATCGTCGTCGTCGGGGCATGGTGCAACAGCACTACGGGCGCCGCTAGCGTATTGGTTGTACGAACCAACTATTCGGGACGGATCGAGATCGAACCGCCCGGCGGAGCAGCCCGATCATTCCCGAGCCCGGAGACCCCGACACCCCGACGCCCGAAGACGCCCAGGATCCTGCGGGCCCCCGCACGCACGACCATGCCGAGGTGCCGTCGACGACGGCTCCATCGCCGGCATCCCGTACCGATGGGTGGCGATGTTCGTCGTCCTGTTCGGGACGTTCATGGTGGTGCTCGACACCACCGTCGTGAACCTGGGCCTGCCCTCGCTGCAGACGGGACTTCGAGACCGTCGAGGGCATCGAATGGGTGGTCACCGCCTACCTGGCCGCCGTCGGTGTCGCCCAGATGGTCAGCGGATGGTCGGCCGACCGCTTCGGACGCAAGACGATGTTCGTGCTGTCGCTCGGCCTGTTCACCGTGTCGTC
Organism: uncultured Acidimicrobiaceae bacterium; assembly: GCA_963811245.1. Classification (GTDB taxonomy): domain Bacteria; phylum Actinomycetota; class Acidimicrobiia; order Acidimicrobiales; family Salinilacustritrichaceae; genus Salinilacustrithrix. The sequence continues at coordinate 26,433 of CAWEQL010000007.1, read as the reverse complement.
GGCGCTGTGCGCCGCTGCCCCGTCGCTCGGCTTCCTCATCGCGGCCCGCATGCTCCAGGGGATCGGCGGCGGCGTGATGATGCCGGTCGCCATGGCGATGATCTACGAGCTGTTCGAACCGCACGAACGGGGACGAGCGCTCGGCTACTTCGGCATCGCCGTCATGGCCGCGCCCGCCATCGGTCCGGTGCTCGGCGGCAGCCTGGTCTCCTCGGTCGGCTGGCGCTGGTTGTTCCTCATCAACATGCCGATCGGCCTCGTCGGGTTCCCGGTCGCCATCCGGCTCCTCAAGGACACCGGCTTCCGCGAGGAGCGTCGGCTCGACCGCAGTCGGCCTCGTGCTCAGCGGCGTGGGCCTCGCCCTGCTGCTCATCGGGTTCTCCAAGGGCGAGAGCTGGGGATGGTCGAGCCCGTCGGTCGTGGCCATGATCGCCGGTGGCGCCGTGTTGCTGGCACTGTTCACCCGTCGGTCGCTGCGCGTCGCCGAAGCCGCTGGTCGAGATGCGCATCCTGGCCAACCCGATGTTCGCCATCGGCATGGTCGCCATCTCGTTGCTGACCGTCGCGCAGTACACGCGCCTCGTCTACATCCCGCTCGAGCTCGGCACCGTCCGCGGGATCTCGGCCTTCCGCATCGGCCTCACCATGCTGCCCTCGGCGCTCGGCATCGCCATCACCATGCCGATCGGTGGCCGGCTGGCCGACCGTGTCGGCGCCCGCATCCCGGTCTCGCTCGGTGCCGCCATCCTGGGCGTGTCGTTCCTCGGCCTGGCCAACCTCACCCCGACGACGTCACTGCCCGTGGTCTCCGCCCTCCTCTTCGTCGGCGGCCTCGGCAGCGGTCTGTCGATGATGGCCCCCAACATCGTGGCCATGAACGCCGTCGCCACCGCCAAGGTCTCCCAGGCGTCGGCGTTGAGCCAGACCGCTCGGCAGGTGGCCGCCGCCGTCGGCGTGTCGATCGTGGCGTCGGTCTTCGCCAGCACCCGCCCCGACGGGCTCCCGGGGTCGATCCCGCTCGACCAGGCGCTGCACCCCTATCGCATCGTCTTCCTCATCGCCGCCGGGCTGCTCGCCGTGGGCGTGGTGGTCGCCCAGTTCCTGCCGGGCAAGGCCAAGGCCCTCCAGCTGCAGGCCGACCGCAAGGTCGAGATGGAGGAATTGGGCCTCACCGGCGACGACATCGAGCCGGTGGCCATGGCCGAGCTGTAGACCCGCCGATCAGACGTCGGGGCCCACCGGCTTCCCGTCGACGATCTGGTCGAGGTACTCGCTCATCCCGATGCCGCGCTCGCCCCGGCACTCGAACCGGGTCATCGCTTCGGTGATCCGGGTGAGCAGTTCGTTGCCCGAAGGGTCCGTCCGGCGGTTCCGCAGCGGGATCAGGGAGATGACCTCGCCCGACACCTCGTAGGTGTCGTGATCCGTCGTCACCGAGCACCGCATGGCGGTCTGGTACTGGTCGTCGTCCCAATCCGACTCGATGGTGCAGTCCCGGATCAGGTGGTACTCGTCGCCCACGAGGACCATGCCACCGGGCCGGCCGCCGACGATCGAGATCATCATGGCGAACTCGGAGGAGAAGACCAGCGGGATCCACCGGTACCAGGACACCGCCTGCCAGTGCCGGGGCCCCCACGACTTGTCGCGCAGCCCGAGGCCGTCGAGATCGATGACCTCGTCCCCCACGCGGATCGAGCCCGTGACGGCGCAGTGCTGTTCGTAGTGCGCCTTGGCGAACGACGTCTCGGGATCGATCTCGAGGTCGCTGCCGTCGTCGGCGTACACCGGCTTGCCGCCATACATGGGTGAGGTGCCGCGGAAGTCGAGGTCGACCTCGCAGTCCACCCACGGGTTCTCCTTGAAGGCGGTGCGCGGGTCGGCCATCTGGTGGGGTTCGTCGAGGAGGCAGATGCTGCCCCGGTAGGTGACCTGCAGGTGCTCGAACGGGGTGACGACCTCGATGGAGAGTCCGCCGGCCTCCATGCGGTCGTTGCTGTCGATCTGGGGCCGGGCGTAGACGAACGCCACGCGGCGCTTCCCGTCGCGCTCGGGCAGGTAGATGCACACCGTCATCTCGGCGTAGCCCTCGTTGACGCGGTTGCCGAGACGGAACCAGCCGCCGACCTCCTGGTCGACGTCGAAGGCGTTGAGGTACATCGACTCGTTGTAGTTGGGGGCCGGGTCGGGCTCGTGGGTGAACTCGTCCTCGGGTTCGAGCACGGTCACGATCTTGCGGTCAGCCACGGATCCCCCTCGCCGCCGGGACGCTCCCGGTCGGCGAGGTCAACGTAGGGCCACTTGACCGTTCGGTCAATTGACGGGAGAAACGCGAGCCGGTGACGCCGGCCCCTCCGGAGAGGGACTCGACACCACCGGCTCTAGCGCTGCCGGCGTCGAACGGGCGGATCGTTCGATGCCAGCAGACCGTGCGCCGAGGGCGCAGGGATCATGGAGACGGGTGCGCCGCCCCGGTTTCGGCGGCGGTGGTGCCGCCGTCACCGCCGTCACCGTGGGCGCCGGCGGCATGGGGCGGCGAGGGCTGCGGCGGAGCAGACGGGGAGGTGGATCGGATACGCCCGCACCGTCGTTGGGGTAGTGGCCGGCGCCTGCGGTGGCGAACGGGCGACGTTGGCCCGGCGGCGGCGCCGTGGTCCGGCGTCGTGGCCGGCGGACGATCGCTCGGCGGAGCGCCGGTGGTGTGGTCGGCCGGTCCGTGGTCGGCCGGTCCGTGGTGGCCCTTGGCGACGGTCGAGACCGAGGCACCGGTGTCGGGGCCGGTCGTCGAGCGATCCCGGGCGGTGTCGCTGACCTCGGCGCCGTGAGTGGTCTCGGGCGGCGTGTGGTTGGTCGTCGGCTCGGCGGCGGGCGGGGTGACGTGGCCGGTCGACGCGTCACGGGCATGGTCGTCGGCGGAGTCGGGCAGGTCGAGGCCGACGTGGCTGGCCGCGCGGGCGATGCCGTCCTGCGCCGCGTCGGGCAACGAGCCGGTGGCGGCGGCGGCGCCGGTGGCGGTGAACGCCATCACCGCGACGACGGCCGCGACCTTGGCGGTGAGGACTCGGCCGAGGGTGGGGGTGAGGGACGAGGCCGACCCTGGCGAGGCCGTGGTGGCCGTCGCCATCGTCGTGACCATCGACGCCGACGGCTCGCGCGCACCGAGGTCGGCCGCTGACCGCAACAGGCCAGCCACGGCCGGCAGCGCATCGGCCGCGGCGGGGTCGCCGGCGAGGAGGCCCTCGGTGATGCTGCGGTCGGGTCGGCTGGCCATCTCCCGGTACATCGCCGCAGGAGCCCGGAGCGTTACACCTCGCCGCGAATTCCTCAGTCGGTGTCGCCGAGCTCCTGCGCCAATCGCCGCAACGCGCGGTGTTGCATGACCCGCACGGTGCCGGGCCGCCGGCCGGTGATCTCGGCCACGGTGGCCACGTCGACCCCGGCCACGACCCGCAACAGGACGATGTCGGCCTGGTCGGCCGGCAGCAGCTCGACGATCCGGCGGGCGGCGTCCTCGCCGGCCAGGCGATCGACGGCGTCATCGGCAGGGTCGGCGACCGATTCGACATCGGCGAGGGTCTGGGTGTCCACGAGCTCCTCGAGGCGGCGTGTCCGTCGGCGCCCGCGGTCGATCAGGCGCCGTCGGGCGATGGTGAAGAGCCAGGCCCGGAAGTGGTCCTCGTCACCCGAGAACGACGCCAGGTTCCGAGCCGCGTCCAACCACGTCTGGGAGGCGAGGTCGTCGCCGTCGGCGCCGGCCCGGGCCCGCAGGTACCGGACCAGAGCGGGGTCGTGACGCCGGTAGAGGGCGGCGATGGCCCACTCGCCGCCGGCCTGGGCGGCGGCGAGCAGGTCGGCGAACGGCGCGTCGTCGCTCGGCCGATCTCGACGGCGGCGGGTCATGCGTTCACCCGAGTGCCGTGGCGACAGGGTGGTCGTCGTTCGGGGGGTTGGTGCACGGATCGTCGTTCCATCCTGGTCAGCGCATGCGTTCCGAGGCAGCCGAGCTGCCTAGCGTGACCGCATGCGCGCCGTGACCAATCCTGCCACCGGTCAGACGGTCGCCGAGATCGCCGATGCCACCGGCGACGACGTCGACGCCGCCGTCACCCGAGCCGCGGAGGCGTTCCGGTCGTGGAGTCGGTCCGCCGTGCGGCAGCGGCGGGACGCACTCCGGGCCGTCGCCTCGCTCATCCGGCGCGACCTCGAATCGCTCGCCGCATCGGAGTCGGCGCAGGCGGGCAAGCCGATCGCCGCCGCTCGGGGCGAGGTCGCCGCAGCGGCCGAGGTGTTCGACTTCTACGCCGGTGCGGTCGACAAGATCCACGGCGCGACCATCCCCGGGAACGCGGCCGGGACCCTGCTGACCTTCCGGGAACCGCTGGGGGTGTGCGCCGCCATCACCCCGTGGAACTTCCCGCTGCTGATCCTGGCGTGGAAGGTGGCGCCTGCTCTGGCGATGGGCAACGCCGTGATCGCCAAACCGGCGTCGGTCACCCCCCTCACCGCGCTGGCGCTGGCCGAGCTGGCCGACGAGGCGGGGCTCCCCGAGGGCGTCCTCCAGGTGGTGGCCGGACCGGGCGCGGCCGTGGGCGAGGCCCTGGTGACCCATCCCGGTGTGCGCAAGGTCAGCTTCACCGGTTCCACCGAGGTGGGGTCGCACATCATGTCCCTCGCCGCCGCCGACATCACCCGCGTGAGCCTCGAGCTGGGCGGCAAGTCGGCCAACGTCGTCTTCGACGACCTCTCCGACGACGAGCTCGACGCCTGCGTGGCGTCGTCGCTGTGGTCGGTGTTCGACAACGCCGGCCAGGACTGCTGCGCCCGCAGCCGCATCTTCGTCCACTCCTCGATCGCCGACGCGTTCACCGAGCGGTTCGTGGAGCGCACCCGGGCCATCCGCCTCGGCCCCACCGACGACGAGGCCACCGAGATGGGACCGCTCATCTCCGCCGACCAGCGCGCATCGGTCGAGGAGCTGGCGGCGTCCGCCGAGGCCGACGGCGCCCGCCTTCTGTGTGGCGGAGACCGCCCCGACCTGCCGGGCCACTACCTGACCCCCGCGGTCTTCGACCGCGCCACCATCGACATGCGGTTCATGCGCGACGAGATCTTCGGGCCGGTGGTGGGGATCCAGACCTTCGAGACCGAGGAGCAGGCGGTGGCCTTGGCCAACGACTCCATCTACGGACTGTCGGGGTCGATCTGGTGCCGCGACATCGGTCGGGCGCTGCGGGTCGCACGGGGCATGGAGACCGGGATGCTGTCGATCAACACGTCGTCGTCGGTGCACGTCGAGGCACCGTTCGGCGGCGTCAAGCAGAGCGGTACCGGTCGGGAGCAGGGGATGGTGGCGCTCGAGCACTACTCCGAGCTCAAGACCGTCTTCATCGCCCAGGACTGAGCCGCGCTGGTCCGGCGAGGCCCTCCGATCAGGCGCGGGCGTCGAGGCGGAGCACGATGTTCTTCCCGCCGTCCCGTTTGGCGGTGTACATGGCCTGGTCGGCCTCGGCGATGAGGGCGTCGGCGTCCATGGCCGGCTGGGCGCCGGTCCACGCCACGCCGATGCTGGCCGTCTGCGAGACGGTGGTCTCGGCGACGACGAACGGCGCCTCGAGGGCGGCCGAGATGCGTTCGGCCATCGCCAAGGCCGCCGCCTGGTCGGCCACGTCCGGACACACGACGAGGAACTCGTCCCCACCGATCCGACCGACCATGTCCTGGGACCGCACCACCCGTTGGAGGCGAGCAGCGACGGCCGACAGGAGGACGTCCCCGGACGCATGGCCGAGTCGGTCGTTGACGTCCTTGAAGTCGTCCAGGTCGACGAAGAGGGCCGCGGTGCCGAGTTGGGGCCGGGCGAGGCGAGCCGAGGTCAGTGCTTCCGACAGGCGGTTGATCACCGTGCGGCGATTGACGCAGCCGGTGAGGTCGTCGAACGTCGCCCGCTTCTCGAGCTCGGTGCGCATGCGCGCCTCTTCGGTGACGTCGTCCACGACGAGCACGCCGCCGATGACCTCACCGTCGTCGTTGGTCAACGCCCGCATGGTGAGCGTGCAATCCCGGTGTTCGCCGTCGTCGATCCGCTGGGCCAGGAATCGCATGTCGACGTCCTCGCCGGCCCGCACGGCGCGGATCGCCCGCTCCAACGCGCTGCGGTCGACCACCGCACCCATCAGCGCCTGTTCGTCGGTGTCGGCGGGCGCGCCCATGATCTCGTAGAGGCGCTCGTTGGCGTAGATGATCCGGCGGTCCCGGTCGAACTGCGCCACGCCGACCGGCAACGAGGCGGCCAGGCGGCGCAGGAGCTGCTCGCTGGCGCGCACGGCCTCGTGCGCCTCCATCTCCTCGCTGATGTCGAAGATCTCGCACTCGACGTGTCCGGTCTCGTGCAACAGGTTGGTGTTCGAGAACTCGACCCAGATCCAGCGGCCGTCGGCGTGGCGGTGGCGGACAGCGGGTCCGGCAGGTTCCTCCCGGACGGGATAGGCACTCCATCCACAGGTCGGTCGCCCGTTGGGCGTCGTCGGGGTGCACGAAGGTCAGCGAGCTCTGGCCGACGTAGTCGTCGACGCTCCAGCCGAGCATCTCCGAGATGGCCGGTTCGGCGTCGGTGACGACGGCCATCTCGTTCTTCCGGGTCCGGACCAGCCGCGGCGGAGGTGGCGCGATGTCGACGATGGCATCGAGCAGCACGTCGTCGTCCTCGGCGTTGCCGTCGACGACCAGCACGCACACGAACACCGAATACGCGGAGGTGAGATCGAACAGGTGCAACGACGCCTTCCGGTCGCCCGCGCCTCGGAGGACGACGCCGGCCTGAGCCGTACCGTCCGACTTCGTCCGGGCCCAGGCGTCGATGACTGCGTTGCGGTCGGCCGGCTGCACCAGGTCGAGCGCCGAGCGCGCATGCGACACCCGGTGTCCGTCGAGGCCGAGCGAGTCCGGCACGTCGACGAACAGCCCGTCGTCGTTCACGGCGGCCACGACGGCCGCCGGGTGCTCCGCCAGCATCTCGTCGAGGACTCGCGCCCGGACCGCCGCCGGTTCAGGTTCCGGCATCCCGCTCGCCTCTCTCCCTCCGCCGAGCCTCGAACGGGCTGGCGCCTGAGGAAGTATCGGTCCGATCTGTCGCATTCCTTGAGCGCAGCGTGCGGTTTGACCCGTTCGGGCCACCCGTGTCAACGCCCACCGGAGTTGGCCGTCGCCGTCGTCGGCCGGTTCACTTGGAGGGTGTCCGCTCCCGCCGAGGTCGTCACCCGTGAAGCCGGGCGGCGTCGCACGTTCGCCATCATCAGCCATCCGGACGCGGGCAAGACCACGCTCACCGAGAAGTTCCTGCTCTACGGCGGTGCCGTCCAGGATGCCGGCCAGGTCAAGGCCAGGGGCGAGCGGCGGCGGGTCCGGTCTGACTGGATGGACATGGAGCAGCAGCGCGGCATCTCCATCACGTCGACGGTCATGCAGTTCCCGTACCGCGACCAGGTGCTCAACCTGCTCGACACCCCGGGCCACCGCGACTTCTCCGAGGACACCTACCGGGTGCTGGCCGCCGCCGATGCGGCGATCATGGTCCTCGACGCCAGCTCCGGCATCGAACCGCAGACCCTGAAGCTGTTCGAAGTGTGTCGTGAGCGACGGATCCCGCTCATCACGTTCGTGAACAAGTGGGACCGACCCGGCAAGGAAGCGCTCGAGCTCACCGACGAGATCGAGGACACCCTCGATCTCGCCACCATGCCGATCACGTGGCCGGTGGGCATCGCCGGCGACTTCCGTGGCCTCATCGACAAGCGCAGCGGCGATTACATCCGCTTCACCCGCACCGCCCGGGGCGCGACCGAGGCCGGCGAGGAGGTGCTCGATCCCGAGCGGGCCCTCGAGGTCGACGGCGACAGCTACGTCGAGCGCGGTGGAACAGATCGAGCTGCTCGAGGCGGTCGGCAGCGACTTCGACCGCGAGCTGTTCGAGGACGCCCACGCCACGCCCGTGTTCTTCGGCTCCGCCCTCACCAACTACGGGGTGCGCCTGCTGCTCGACGCGGTGGTCGACCTCGCCCCGTCACCTCGGCCGCGACCGGCCGTGGACGGCACGGTGCGTCGGCTCGACGATCCCTTCTCCGGCTTCGTGTTCAAGGTGCAGGCCAACATGGATCCGTCGCACCGGGACCGGATCGCCTTCGTACGGGTCTGCTCCGGTCGCTTCGAGCGGGGCGAGGTCATCACCCACGGACCCACCGGCAAGCCGTTTGCCACCAAGTACGCCCACTCGGTGTTCGGCCAGGACCGCGAGACGCTCGACGAGGCCTTCCCCGGCGACGTCATCGGTCTGGTGAACGCCACCGACGTCCGGGTCGGCGACACGCTCTACGTGGACCCGAGCGTCGTCTTCCCCGGCATCCCGGCGTTCGCCCCGGAGTTGTTCGCCGTGGCCCGCCCCAAGGACATCGGACGGTTCAAGCAGTTCCGCAAGGGCATCGCCCAGCTCGACGAGGAAGGCGTGGTGCAGGTCCTGCGCGACCCCGACCTCGGCGACCAGGAGCCGATGTTGGCGGCCGTGGGTCAGATGCAGTTCGAGGTGGCCGCAGCGCCGCCTGGCGGACGAGTTCGGCTCGCCCGCCGAGCTGTCGATGACCCGCTACTCCATCGCCCGTCTCACCGATGCCGACACCGCACCGCACCTGCGCGGCATGACCGGGGTCCGGGTGCTCGAACGGTCCGACGGCGCCCTCCTCGCCCTGTTCGAATCGGTGTACTGGCTGCAACGCATCGAGCTCGATCACCCCGACTGGACGCTCGACGCGCTCGTCGCCGAGGGCCTGGCCGGCTGACGGTTCAGTAGCCTTCGCGGCGATGTCCGAAGGCGAGGACGACGAGGGCGGCGTCGACGGGGGGAACGGACCTCGGGACGGCGACGGATCCACCGAGCAGATCCCCGACCCCGCGCCCGGCCGGTCGGTGTTCGCCGACGAGCCGTTCGTCGACCCGGCTCCCACCGTCCCGCACGCACGACCGGTCCTCGACGGAGCCGCGTTCGGGTTGTACGAGGACGAGGCGCCACCGTCGCGGGCGCCGTGGGTGGTGGGCGCCGTGCTCGCCGTCGCCGTGCTCGTGGTCGGCTTCCTGGTGTGGCGGGCGGTCAACACCGACGCCGACCTGGCCGCACCGGAAGCGACGACGACCACCACGGCACCCGATGCCGGGCCGACGGTCGAGGCCCTCACGGCGCTGGTGCCGGCCACGCTCACCACCTGTGTCCCACCCCCGCAGCAACCCACCGACGGCCCGGCCCGGGTGGTGCTGCTGTGCCCGCACGAGGGTGTTCCCGAGGCGCTGGCGTATGTCCTCTACGGTTCCATCGACGACCGCGACGCCGCCTTCGATGCGATCGTGGCCGGCTTCGGCGTGCCGGCCGACGGTGGCGAGTGCGCCATCGGCCGACAGGGCGGCCACGACTACATCGGGGTGCACCGCGTCGGTCGGGTCGCCTGTCGCTCGGCGGGGGGACGGGTGGACTTCGCCTGGACCAGCGACGAAGCGCCGGTGCTCGTCCAGTCCGGCGGTGGAGGCCCGTTCGTGGACCACTACCGGTTCTGGGCCGACCTCGTCGAGCGGACCGATGCGCGCTTCCCGATCGCCGCCGAGCAGGCGTTGTTGGACCGCCTCCCGGAGGACCTCCGGACCGACTGCGCACGCGACCTCGGCCTCGACGTCGAGGCGCCCGGCACCGCCGCCGTCCGGTGCCGGCCGACGCAGCCGCCGCCCGACACCGTCTCGTCGGTGCAGTTCGCCGGCGTCGACGCCATGACGGCGTGGATCGATCGCCGCCGCGACGCCCTGCGCAGCAACGTCTTCGACCAGACCGCCGACGGATGCACGTCGACCGGCTTCGGCCAGCGCGACGTCGTCCCGCTCCCGACCACGACGACGACATCGACGACGACGACATCGACGACCACGGCACCCGGCGATCCCCCGACCGAGGAACCGGTCGCGCCGCCGCCGACGGCCCCGACCACCATGGTGCCGGTGGCCGAGGAGCCCCCACCCCCGCCGCCCGACGCTGCGTTCATGCCCTACCTCCTGGGTGGCACCGCCGGGCAGGTCCTGTGCTTCGTCGACAGCGCCGGCCGCAACGTCGTCGCCTGGACCCGCGACGACAGCCTCATCGGTTCCGTGGCGGTGGCCGACGGCTCGACCACCACGATGGCTGCCCTGCTCGCCTGGTTCGAGGCCGGCGGCCACGCACCCTGAACGGCCACGCGCCCTGAACGGCCAGGCGCCGTCCCTCAGCAGCGAGCGCCGGCAGCCGGCACGGTTCCGTCGACGAGGTAGGACATGACCGTCCGGTCGACGCAGGCGCTGCCCTGGAACACCACCGTGTGCCCTTCGCCTTCATGGGTGAGCACGACCGAGCCGGCGATGCGGTCGGCCACCGCGACGGCGTTGGCGTAGGGCGTGGCCGGGTCGCCGGTGGTGGACACCAGGACGATGGGCGGGGCACCGGGTGCGTCGATGGCGCCGAGGGGTTCAGGCGGCGCCGGCCACAGCGCGCACCGCAGGTAGTCGTCGACGATGGCTTCGCCGACGTGCGGCGCGGTCGCCGCCGCCTGCTTCGCTCGGGCCAGCAGTTCGTCGGTGGATCGCGGCCAGGTCGAGTCGAGGCACGACACCGCGAAGTAGATGGGGAACTGCACGAGCGAGGTGTAGTCGTCGGCGAGGGCGACCATGCCGGCGCCGTCACCGGCGTCGGCGGCCGCCACGGCCCGGTCGAGGTCGGGCCAGAGCGACTCGTCGTAGAGCGGGTACACGAGGCCGAGGGCCGCCTCACCCGGACTCAGGCTGCGGAGGCCGCCCGAGGAGGGCACACCCTGCTCCGCCGCCGCCAGCATGGCGTCGACGGCGGCCATGGCATCGGTCCCGAACGGGCACGACCGGCGCGACGGACAGGCGGCAGCCCAGTTCCGCAGCGCAGCCTCGAACGCGGTCGCCTGCTGCACTGCCATGTCGACACCGCTGGGCGCCGGGTCGACCACACCGTCGAGCACCATGGCCCGCACCCGCTGGGGGAACTCGTCGGCATAGGCCTGCCCGATGGCCGTGCCGTAGCTGAACCCGAGGAACGACAGCTGCTGGTCGCCCATGGCTGCCCGCACGAGATCCATGTCCCGCGCCACGTCGCGAGTACCGAGGTGGCCGAGCAGCGAGCCGGCGACGGCGTTGCAGTCCTGCACGAAGCGTTGGGACACATCGACCAACGCGGCCGCGTCGGCGGGATCCTCGACGGTTGGGTCCACGGCGTAGAGCGCGGTCGGGTCGATCCCGCAGTCGAGGGGCGATGACCGGCCGACGCCACGCGGGTCCATGCCCACGATGTCGAACCGGTCGAGGACGGCGCCGGGGAACGGGAACCGGTCGACGAGATCGGCGGCCGATGCGCCGGGACCACCGAAGTTCACGAACAGCGAACCGATGCGCTGGACCCGGGCCGGGCGGCGGTGAACGAACAGCGAGATGGTCGGCCCCTCCGGCCGGGCGTGGTCGACGGGGACCTCGACGGTGGCGCACTCGCCGCCGTCGCAGGGCGACCATGCGATCGGCGCCACGGGGACGGTGGTCGTGGTGGGTTCGGTGGACGGCACCACCGGCGCCGACGACGTCGTGGTGGTGCTCTTCGTGGTCGTCGACGGCGTCTGGTCGAGCGACAGATCGCTGCGGGCACAGGAGGCGGTCCCGGCCAGCAGGGCGAAGACCGTCCCGATGGCGAGGATCCGCCTGACGCGGTCGCCGATCACCCGGTCGCGGCGTCCGGCTCGGTCGGTTGGTCGCCGGCTGGTGCGAATCGTGCCTCGATGCGCTCGACGGCGTCGGTGACGACGTCGGTCAACGACTCCATCGCGTCGCGCAGCTCGTCGACGGTGGCGACGTCGGAGAGCGTCAGCCGCACGGATGCCAACTCGCGGGCGAGGAACTCGGCTTCGGCCTGGGTGCGGAAGTTGACCTCGCGGTCCATCTCGGCCTGAGCCCGGTCGCGTTCGTCCTGGCGGTTCTGGGCCAGCAGGATCAGCGGGGCGGCATAGGCGGCCTGGGTGGAGAACGCCAGGTTCAGCAGGATGAAGGGGTACGGGTCCCACCGCAGCCGGACGGCCACCGCGTTGATGGCGATCCAGATCGCGACCACCACGGTCTGGCCGGCGAGGAACTTGCCGGTGCCGAGGAAACGGGCGATGCCCTCGGAGAAGCGGCCGAAGGCGTCGGGATCGAAGTGCAGGCCCACGCCGCCGGTGGCGGGGCGGCCGAGGTCGTCAGAACGTCGGAACAGGCCGGTCATGGTTCAGCTCTCGCCGGCCAGCGCAGCGTGCTCCTGGGCGGCGCGGTGTTGGAGCCGCCGTCGCCACCCCTTCGGCAGCATGTGGTCCATGACGTCGTCGATCGTCACCGCCCCGATCAACCGGCGCGACGAGTCGCACACGGCCACCGACACCATGTCGTAGGCGGCGAGACGGCCGGCGACGTCGATCTTCTCGATGTTCGGAGGGATGAACTCGGGCCGCTCCGGCAGGCAGTCCGACAGGTGGTTCGACGGCGGCTCGCGCAACAGGCGCTGGATGCCGATCGCGCCGAGGAACCGTCCGGTGGGGACCGAGAGCGGTGGGTTGGCCACGAACACCTGAGCGGCGAGGGCGACGGGGAGCTCCTTCACGCGCAGCATCGCCAGCGCCTCGGCGACGGTGGCGGTCGGCGGCATGATCACCGGCTCCGGCGTCATCAGACCGCCGGCCGTGGCCGACTCGTAGGTGAGCAGGCGTCGCACCGGCGATGCCTCGTCCGGCTCCATGGCCTCGAGCAGGCGGGCCCGTTCGATGGCGGGCAGCTCGCCGAGCAGGTCGGCGGCGTCGTCGGGGTCCATGGCCTCGAGGACGTCGGCGGCCCGGGCGAGGTCGAGGCCCTCGATGATGTTGATCTGCTCGTCCTCGGGGAGCTCCTGGAGCATGTCGGCGAGGCGCTCGTCCTCCATGATCTCGGCGAGACGTTGCCGTTGTTCCTGGGGCAGCGACCGGATGCGGTTGGCGACGTCGGCCGGGCGCATCTCGCGCAGGCGGGCGACCTCCTCGGCCTCCTGGCCGACCTCGAACAGCGACTGGCCCTCCGTCCACGGCACGATCTGCGGGCTGCGGCGCCGACCCAGCGGACCACGGCCGCCGAGGGCCAGCGTGGTCACCTCCCAGTACGAGCCCAGCGCCTCGGTGGGCGTGATGCCCACGTCGACCACGGTGCGATCGCCGATCTGCTGGCCGACGACGTCGCCGAGCGCGACCAGCTCGCCCTCGCGCTTGCGGAACGGGCGGACGTCGATGGTGCCGCTGCGCATGCGTACGCCGGTGGCGTCGATCTCCCCGACGCGGCCGACGTTGATGAAGATGTGGCGACGCTGCACCGAGGTCACGAAGCCGATGACGCGTGGCGCGATCCGGGCGGCGGGGGCGATGACGACGTCGTCGACCTGTCCGATGGTCTCGCCGTCGCTGTCCACCAACGGGAGGCGAGCGACGCGGGACACGTATCGAATCGTCTCCGGCACGATGACACTCTACGAGTGCGGGTCGGAGATGGCGGACCCCTGCTGCGGTGCCCGGACCCCGACCGGGGTGCTCCGTAGACTGCTGCGGTGCGCCGCTCGCTTCCCCTGCTGCCGATCGCGGTCGTCAGCCTCGTGGTGATCGGTGCCACCTGGTGGATGGACGACCGAGGCAGCTCCACCGACCTCGGTCCGCCGCGCGATGAATCCGGCAGCCTCGACGTCGGCAGCGGCGACACCGGCAGCGGCGACGGCGGCACCACCACGACCACCGAGGCGCCCTACGAGGGCTGGTCCAATCCGGCCAAGGTCGGTCAACCGTGGCCCGGCGCCACCGTCGACGGCCTCTTGACGTTCCGGGGCAGCCCGACCCGCACCTACTACGGGACCGGTCCGGTGCCCACCGACCCGGTGGAGGACTACCGCTTCCCGCCGGAGGGCGGGATGTGCAAGACGTCCACCAACCTCGGCACCACCAAGACGTGGTGCGGCATGGGGTGGACGGGCCAGCCCACCATGTTCGAGCGCGACGGCCGCACCTGGGCCGTCTTCGGTGCCTACGACGGCAAGGTCCACTTCATCGACGCCGCCACCGGCGAGCGGATCCTCCCCGACTTCCCGACCGACGACATCATCAAGGGGACGGTCACGATCGATCCCGACGGCTTCCCGCTCGTCTACACCGGGTCGCGGGACAACAACTACCGCGTGCTGTCGGTCGACGGTGACCAGGCCACGGAGCTGTGGTCCATGAACGCCGACGACTTCTCGCCGGTCCTGTGGAACGACGACTGGGACTCGTCCGGCCTGATCATCGACGACTACCTGTTCGAGGGTGGGGAGAACAGCCAGTTCGTCATCGTCAAGCTCAACCGGGCCTACGACGCCGAGGGCAAGGTCACCGTCGATCCGAAGGTGGTGTTCAACACGCCGGCCTGGGACCAGGAGCTGCTCGACGCCATCGGCGACGAGACGGTCTCGGTCGAGAACTCGCCCACCATCGTGGGGAACACCGTGTACTTCGCCAACTCCGGCGGCCTGGTCCAGGGCTGGGACCTGTCGGGCCTGAAGGACGGCGTCGCCCCCACCCGCACGTTCCGGTTCTGGACGGGAGACGACACCGACGCGACCGTCGTCGCCGATGGCGACGGCATGCTCTACGTGGCCAGCGAGTACGAACGGAAGGGCACCGCCGCCCGCTCCGACGCCGTGGGGCAGCTCATGAAGCTCGACCCCACCGCGGCCGATCCGTTGGTGTGGTCGGTCAAGGACAACGCCGCCCGTCCCGGAGGCATCTGGGGCACGCCGGCCGTGGTGGGCGACGTGGTGTACGCCGCCACCAACGGCGGGCGCTTCATCGGCGTCGGCCGGGCCAGCGGCCAGATCCTCTGGGAGAAGAAGCTGCAGGGCCCGTTGTGGGGGTCCCCGGTCGTCGTCGACCACGTGTTGCTGCTGGGCGACTGCGGCGGCGTGTTCCACGCCTTCGATGTCACCGACCCCGCCGTCGACCCGCCCGAGCTGTGGTCGGTGGAGCTCGGTGGCTGCATCGAGGCCACGCCCGCGGTGTGGAAGGGCCGCATCCTGATCGGCACCCGCGCCGGCTTCCTGCACTCCCTCGTGCAGGCCGGATCGGACACGACCACCACCGCAGGGACCTGACCGGCCGAGACGCCGTCTGCGCCGAGGCCGTACGCTCGACGAATGGCCCGCGAGCGCGTGATGCAGTTCGAGCGGCACATGAGCGACAACGAGGCGCTCATGTGGAACCTCGAGAAGGACCCCGCGCTCTCCTCGTGGTTCGCCAGCATCACCATGCTCGACACGGCGCCGTCGTTCGAGCGGCTCCGCGCCCGCCTCGCCGTGGCGGTGGCCGAGATCCCGCGGCTGCGCCAGCGGGTGGTGCCCAGCGTCGGCCGCCTGTCGCCGCCGACGTGGGCGGCCGATCCCGGCTTCGATCTCGACTACCACATCCGCCGGCTGGCGGTCCCGCCGCCGGGGACACCGGAGGACCTGTACGAGCTGGCGTCGAACCTGCTGCTCGACCCGTTCGAGCGGACCCGGCCCCTGTGGCGGTTCGTCGTCATCGAGGGCCTGGCCGACGGCCGGGCCGCGCTGTTCCAGAAGATGCACCACACCATCACCGACGGTGAGGGCGGCATCCGCCTGGCCGAGAAGTTCACCGACCTCGAGCGCGACGCCGCCCACGCCGAACCGGTCATCGAGATCGGTGAGGCCCCGGTGGGGGAGGACTTCGGCGAGTCGGCCCGGGAGGCGCTCGGCCACAACGTCCGTCGCCTCGGGGGCGTGACGCAACGGGTGGTGAAGTCGGTGGTCACGAACCCGGTGGGGACCGCCACCGGCGTGGGAGCCGTGCTCGGCGAGGTGTCGAAGGCGTTGTTCCCGTCCACCGATCCCGCCGAGGCCGTGGGTTCGTCACTGTGGAAGCAGCGGTCCCTCAAGCGGTGGTTCGGCACCATCCGCGTGCCGTTCGACGCCGCCAAGTCGGCGGCCAAGGCACGGGGCGGCACCATCAACGACTTCTTCGTGGCGGGTGCGCTGGCCGGGGCGGCGTCGTACCACGAGGCTCGCGAGGCTCTCCCGATCCGCATGCGGGTCGCCATGCCGGTCAGCACGCGCCGCGGCGGCACCGCGGGCGGCAACCAGTTCTCGATCAGTACTTCCGACCTCGTCGCCTCCGCTGATCCCGAGGAGGCCTTCGCCGCCGTCCTCGAGGGTCTCGCCGGCGCCAAGGCGGGCACCTCGGTCGACATCCTCGGCAGCCTGTCGATGGTCATCAACCTGCTCCCCACGTCCGTCATCACCACGTTCGCGAAGGACGCCGCCGCCACGGTCGACTTCACGGTGTCCAACGTCCGCGGGGCGCCCTTCCCGGTGTTCATCGCGGGGGCCCAGGTCGACGCCCTGTACCCGATGGGCCCGATCTCGGGGACCGCGTTCAACCTGACGACGATGTCCTACGCCGGCAGCCTCGACATGGGCCTCGTCGTCGACGCCGGCGCCGTGGAGTCACCGTCGGAGCTGCGCGACCACATCCACGTCGCGTATCGCACGCTCGCCGAACACTGAGCTACCGCCCCTGCGGGAGCGATGGACCGGGTCAGATGCCGAGCTGGCGGGCGGCGAGGTCGCGGATGATCTCCTCGGAGCCGCCGCCGATGGCCTGCACCCGCACCTCACGGTAGAGGCGCTCGACCGTGTCGCCCCGCAGGTAGCTGGCGCCGCCCAGGATCTGGGCCGCTTCGCGGGCGCAGAGCTCGAAGCACAACGTGGCGTTGACCTTCGCCTCGGCGATCTCGGCCACCGGGTTGTCGCCCTGGTTCAGCCGCCACGACAGCACCTCCAACCACGCCTTCGACGCGTTGACGACCCGGTCCATCTCGGCCAGCTTGTGGCGGATCACCTGGTGGTCGGCCAGCCGGGCGCCGAAGGTCTCCCGCTCGCGGGCCCAGGCCAGGGCCTCGTCGAAGCAGACGCGGCTGAACGCCGTGGACTGCACCGCCAGATCCATGCGCTCGGCGTTGAAGTTGTTGACGATGGCCGAGAAGCCGGCGTTCTCCTCGGTGATGAGGTTGGTGACCGGCACCCGCACGTCGTCGAAGTAGAGGGTGGCGGTGTCGGAAGCCAACCAGCCCATCTTGTCGAGCTTGGTGCGGTCGACACCGGGGCGGTCGCCCTCGATGAGCAGCAGCGAGATCCCGCCGGGTCCGTCTGGGCCGGTGCGCACCGCCGTCGTCAGGAAGTCGGCCCGCATGCCCGAGGTGATGAACGTCTTGGAACCGTTCACCACGTACTCGTCGCCGTCGCGCCGGGCCGTGGTGCGGATGCGGGCGACGTCGGAGCCTCCCGACGGCTCCGTGATGGCGAGGGCGGCGATGGCCTCACCGGACTGGCACGGCGTGATGACCCGCGCCTTCATCTCGTCGGACCCGAAGCGCTGGATTGGTGGCAGCCCGATGTAGT
Source organism: uncultured Acidimicrobiaceae bacterium (assembly GCA_963811245.1). Classification (GTDB taxonomy): domain Bacteria; phylum Actinomycetota; class Acidimicrobiia; order Acidimicrobiales; family Salinilacustritrichaceae; genus Salinilacustrithrix. The sequence goes on along the minus strand of CAWEQL010000007.1, from coordinate 8,876 downwards.
TCGAGAACAGGGCCGCCACGACGCCACCGGAGCCGGCCCGGCACAGCTCTTCCATGAGCACGAGGCGCATGAGGGCGTCGCGCTGGCCGTGGCCGCCGTACTCGGCGTCGAACCCGTCGCCGAACAAGCCGATGGCGCCGGCCTTGCGGTACAGGTCGCGGGGGACCTCACCGGCGAGGTCCCACTCGTGGACGTGCGGGGCGATCTCTTTCTCGGTGAACTGGCGCACCACCTCGCGGTACGCCTCGTGTTCCTCGCGGTAGAAGGGGCTCGACACGTTGCCCATGGTGTCAGAGTCCGGTGTCAGAGTCCCGGTGCCAGAGTCCCGGTGTCAGACCATGAGCGATCGGATGGTGGCCATGACCTCGTCGGTGTTGGCCCGGTGGTCGTCGGAGGTCAACCACAACAGGTCGTCGGCCACGTTGCACACCACCGTCTTGCGTCGGAACGGGTTGAGGTGCGGGAACCGGGCCGTGGCCGGCATCACCTTCTCGGTACCGGTGAGGGCGGCGGCCACGATCGGCATGCTCGCCGCCACGGCCAGCTTCGAGACGCCGGTCCGGGTGGGACCGGTGGACCGGGGATCGTCCGGATCCCAGTGGAGCCGGCCCTCGGGCATCACGATGATGGGGATGCCGTCCGCCATGGCGTCGAGGGCGGCGGCGAACGCCACGCCACCGCTGCCGTCACGGTCCACCGGGATGGCGCCGATCGCCCGGGCGAACGGGGCGGTCCACTTGCCCTCCACGTAGCGCCGTTCGATCAGCAACCGGGGGTAGTGGCCGAAGTGGTGGAGGCAGATCAGCCCGGCGACGACGTCGAACATGCTGCGGTGGTTCACGGCGATGACCGCCACCTTCACCTCGGTGGCACAGCGCCCGCCCCGGATGTCGTAGCGCACGAACGGCGCGGTCAGGGCCCGCAGGATGCGGGCGAGGAGGGCAAGGGTGCGATCAGGGTTCACGGTGATCCTCCCACCACGGCGCGAGCACGGCCTCCGCCTCACGGCGGCCGGCGTCGACCAGGGCGTCGAAGTTGGCGAAGTCGAGGATGGGGAACGCTTCGACGTCGGGCCGGATGAGAAGGTCGCCGCGGTCGCTGTCCGCCGATGCGCTCCCCCCGCCCAGCTCGGTGAGGCGGGTGAGGACGGAGAAGATGCCGGTGACGTTGGGCGACCGGCGGCGGGGGTGCAGGCGGTCGAGGACGAGGCGCCACCCGTCGAGCACGGTGGAATCGGGCAGGTCGCCCGCGGTGCAGCCCGCGGTGTACGCCCACGTCCACCGCCACCACCGTGATGCCGTCGTGGGCGGCACGCATTTCGCCCACCGGCAGGTTGTCGACCAGACCGCCGTCGACGAGGACGTCGCCGTCGTCGGACACCGGCGGGAAGATCCCGGGGATCGACATGCTGGCCCGTACGGCCCGCCACGCCCGGCCCCGCCGGTGGATGCGCTGGGCCGTTGCGGGACAGGTTGGTGGACACGCAGAAGTAGTCGAGCCACAGGTCCTCGATGGCGAGGTCGCCGGCCGCCTCGCGGAGTCGCTCGGTCATGCGGCGGCCCGAGGCCAGCGAGGCCACCGGCACGGTCAGATCGACCGGGTTCGGCCCTTCGACCATCCCGCGACGAATGCTCTGGCGGACCCGTTCGGGCGGCCACCCCCGGGCCACGGCGCCGGCCACCAATGCGCCGGCGCTGGTGCCACCGACGGCGTCGATCGGCATACCGAGCCGGGCCATGACGTCCACCACGCCGATCTCGGCCATGGCCCGGGCGCCGCCTCCCGACAGCACCAGCCCGATGCCCTGGTTGGTGACGAGCCGGGCCACCCGGCGAACGTGGGCGGCATCGCCGGCGCGGACGTGGTGGTGCCGGCGCACCGATCGTGGGTTCAGCCAGCGAGCGGTGCCCCGTGGTTCTTCGGTCGTCCTGGGGTGGACGAGGACGAGCTCCACGGTGATGCCCACCCGCTCGCGGTGGTCGGCGACGAGTCGCTCCGTGTCGCTGGGCGCCACCGGCTGCTCGGTGTCGGCCACCACGACCACGGCGTCGGCCTGGCGCAGGCAGCGGCGGGTCCAGTCGGTGAGCTCGCTGTCGGCCCGGTAGACGACGAGGGCGTGGTCGGTCTCGACCGCATGGGCCCACTCCGCCTCGGTCAGCGTCGTCGGCCGGTCGGCGGGGTCGGCCAGGTTCGCCCCGGGGACGACGGCGCAGAGCGCCTGGGCGATGGCATCGGCCGTGGTGACGGCCGCCGACGTGGTGTGGGCCGGGACGACGGCGACCGTGGTGACAGGTCGTGTGGGTCCGGTGCCGGCCCGTTCGGCGAGCATGCGGCCCACGACCTGGGCGGCGACCGGCCGGAGGAACGACGGGTGCTCGGTGACGAGCTGCTCGAACGCTGCCGTCGGGAGGTGCAGCAGCTCGCTGTCGCGGAGCGCAACGACGGAGGCGGTGCGGCGCTGCTCGGTGAGGAGCGCCGCCTCGCCGACGACCTCGCCCCTCCCGATGTCGCCGACCGGGCGCCACCCGTCACCCTCGGCGACCCGGGCCTGCAGGCGGCCGAGCACGACGAGGAACAGGCCGTCGGCCTCGTCGCCCTCCGCGATGAGCGTCTCGCCGCCCTGGATCGACACGGACACGAGGTGCTCGGCCAACGCCGACCGCAGCGCATCGGGCAACACACCGAACAGCGCGCTGTCACGGAGGAAGTCCTCGACGGCTGGTGCTGCATCCCCCACGGCCGCCGTTTGTACTGCCTGGCCGGGTCGAGATCCAGCGGGTCCGCGACGGGCTCGGACGACTGCGGTGACGACCCAGCATCGGCGGCCCGGCCGAAGGGTCGAGATGGTGGACGGTTCGGCCGGTTCGGCCGGTTCGCGGACACGAACTTCGTCCCTCGACGTTCAGATGCGGGCCTCCAGGGACGAAGTTCGCACGGCCGGTCGCCCGGTCCCGCCCGGCGCCGCCTGGATCCTTCCCGCGGATCGCCGTCTACACTTCTCCGTTCCCACTGAACGAGACCTGACCAGCTTCCGCCGGCTTCTCGTCCAGTCCCGGGGACGTAGCTCAGTTGGCTAGAGCACCTGCTTTGCAAGCAGGGGGTCGTGGGTTCGAGTCCCATCGTCTCCACCACAAAAGCCCAGGTCAGAGGGCCACAGAGTCGTCTCCGACCGACGAGGGTCTTGCCGACGTAGCCACTTTGGACGTAGCCTTTTGGCCAGTTGGCTACGTCGGGGGTGTTGCGGTGGCGCAGGAGCCCAGCGTCCGCTGGAACGAGTCGAAGCAGCGGTGGATGGCCTGGGTCCGCTTCCCGGACGGCACCCGCCGCAAGGTCGAGCGGGTCGAGAAGGCCGACGCCCAGGCCGACCTCGACGAGCTGCTGGCCCTGCGAGCCCAGGAGCAAGCGCCCGACCCGCGGCGCACGCGGCAGCTCACCTTCAACGAGGTGCTCGACGACTGGTTCGAGGCCGGCTGCCCGAACGTGGCGCCGACGAGGAACTCGCGCCACGCCCGGCAGAAGTCGCCGAACACCATCGCCAACGCCCGCCAGCTCCTCGGCACGAGCGTGCGGCCGGTGATCGGCCACCAGTGGGTCGACCGCACGACGACCGAGCGGCTCGAGGAGCTGTTCCAGGACATGGCCGAGCGCAACTACGCCACCAGCACGATCGACCGGACCTGGAACTACCTCAACCAGGCGTGCCAGCACGCGCAGCGGGCCCGGCGCGATCAAGACCAACCCGGCCGCCGACGTGCTGCTGCCAGCGCGCCGGCCGTCGAAGCCGCGCAAGAGCCTCACCCTCGAGCAGGCCGAGAAGCTGATCACCAAGGGCATCCCCGAGGACCCCCGCCCGGCGATGTGGCTCACCGGGCTGATGTGCGGGCTCCGGCCCGGCGAGCTCGCCGGCCTGCGGTGGCCGTTCGTCGACATCGACTCCGACGAGCCGAACCTCGACGATCGCCGAGCGCGCGCTCGAGGTCGAGGACAAGTACGTCGGCCAGGCGTCGCCGAAGACCGAGCGAGGCAACCGGCGCATCGGCGCTCCACCCGCTCCTCGTCGCCGCGCTGATCCGGCACCGCGAGGAGCAGAAGATGCTCGGGCTCTACGACGACGACGGCTTCGTGTTCTCGACGCAGGAACGGAACGCCGATGACGATGTCGAACCTGCGGCGGGCGTTCAAGACGCTGTGCAAGAGCACCGGCCTCGGCGACGACTGGACCACCTACGAGCTGCGCCACTCGTTCGTGTCGCTCGTCTCCGACCAGCTCGACGACCTTGTGAAGGTCGCCGACCTCGCCGGCCACGTCGACACCCGGACGACGGAGGGCTACCGCCACTCGGTCCGGCCGGCGCTGCCGCACGCGGTCGACCTGGAACGGACTACTCGGTCGTCGACAGCCTCAGGGCTGATCCTGGGCGGAGGGCGAACTGGAGCCCGCTGCTTACGTACGCGTATGCGGGGTGGCTTTGCGCCAGAACCCCCGGGGCCAGGGCGGGCATCGGCTAACGATCTTCGGCCGTGGCACCCGAGGTGCCTCACGGGGAAGTGAGCTCGTAGGGGTTGGTGGTGCCTCACGGGTTGTGAGCGTGTGAGGCTTGCGTTTGGTGGGTGTCAATCGGTTGATCGACGGTTGCAATGATTCCAGGTCGAGGGGCTTGGTTGCGGCGAGTGTTTCGGTCTTGGAGCGGGCCATGTCGGTGAGCTGGGTCTGGACGTGGTTGATCTGGCGGGTCAGGTCGGCGGGGTTGATGCCGTGGACTCGGGCTCGGGCCTGGGTGACTTGGGCGTCGGTGAGGATGGTGGCGTCGAGCACGCGTTGCCAGGGGGTCTTGGGGGTGTCGTAGACGCGGCGCCGGCGGCCGTTGGCGGCGGTGGTGTAGTCGATGGGTTTGCGGGTCGGGGTGAAGAAGTTCAGTCGCAGTGACACCAGCGGCCAGAGCTGGTTGAGCAGTGCCAGTTCGGCGGGGGTGTCGTTGCGCCAGTAGAAGGCGTGCTTGCGTACGACGTGGTTGTTCTTGGACTCGACGGTGGCTTGGTCGTTCTTGCGGTAGGGCCGTGATCGGGTTTGTGCGATGTCTCGGGCCTGGAGCCAGTCGGAGACGTCGTGGTTGATGAACTCTGAGCCGTTGTCGGAATCGAAGCTGGTCAACGGGAACGGGAAGCTGGCCTGCAGCTGATCGACGGCTTGGGTGATCTATCGCGATGCGTTGTTGCGGATGGAGGCGTTCTCGGTCCACCCGGTGACCATGGCGGTCAGCGTCAACGTGCGGGCGAACTCGCCGATGAAGGTCGGCCCACAGTGGGCGACCGTGTCCGCTTCGATCGCCCCCGGTCGCCCGTCGCGCTCGTCGGCGACGGTGCGGATCTTGATCGAGTGCCGCAGAAGCGGGGCGGGCTTGGTCGTCGAGATCCCCTTGAGCCGCATCCGGTCCCGGGCCGGTCGCAGATACCGGTCGATCGTCGCCGCGCTCATCGATCCCAGCTCCTGGCGGGCCTGGCGGGTGGCGAACGGCTTGTCCAGATCGCCGGCCTCGTCGAGCAGCGGCAGCCACAGCTCGCGCATCACTACGAAGTACTTGCCGCACGGCATCCCCATCAGCATCCATACATGCTCGAGCAGCAGGCGGGCGTCGTCGCCGTAGGCGCGGGCCTTGACGCTGCGTCGATCGATCTGGTCTCTGGGGTCAACGAGGCCAGGACCGCGCAGCATCCGCCGCGCGATGGAACGTCCCATCCCCGTCGTCTCCACCACCCGATCCAAGATCTGCCCCCGATCGGCCTTGGAGCCCTTGCGGTACGCGTCGCGCAGCTTGTTCGTCACCTGACGTCGAGCAGCCATGTCGATCTTGCCTTCCATGAACAGGCAAGCCTTCACCGACCCCGGAGACCATGCGCTCAAAGTGTGTGAGGCAGCACGACTTCCCATGCGCTCAAAGTGTGTGAGGCACGTCGGCACCTTGACAATCGTGGTGACGAAGCGCAGTGTTCATCGAGCAGGTGGGGAAGGCGATTACGTGCGGCATTGAGTCTCAGGTGCGATGGCAATGATGATCGGATGGCCGTCGGATGATCCTAGGCGAAGGCACATCATTGGTCGCTGATCACCGCCGCCCCTCAGCACAAGAACAAACTCGACAGAACAGGCGGGCTCTCAATGGTGGGCAGGACTCGTGGTCTCTTCCGGACCACTATCGCAGTAGGCGCCGTCTTGTGCGCGCTTCTTCTGACGCCCGTATCTTCATCTGCTCGCTCTCCAGATGCGGTGGGGGCCGGCGATCAGGACGCACGTTCTAAAGAGGACATTGAAGCGTCTAGGAATGTGCGCGAGCTGCTTGGATTTCCCACGGACCCTGCAACTGAGGAACTCCTGCAGCAACGCTCCTCCTCCGAGGCATGGGCAGAGTATCGAGTTGCAATGACCAAGGAGGAGGCTTCCGAGTTCGCAGAGCGACAGAGGGTCAGCGACGAGAACGGAGAGGCGAGCGAATATGCGGAGACCGTAGCGGGGTTTGCGGGCGCAGTCTCGCGGAACGCAGGCGAGTATTTCGACTATCAGTTCACTCAGCTCGCCCCCAGCGAGCGGGCAGAGTTGGAGCGGCTATTCCCCGACCCGCACCGTCTTCGCGTCGTTCTAGTTGAGCGATCCCTTTTCGACCTCAATGCCGGAGTCGAGAGACTTTCTGCATACCTCAAGGAAGACATGGAGCACGGTGAGATCTCTTGGCTCGGTCCAGACATCGCTGCAAATGGCATTACCGTAGGTGTCGATCCTGCGGTCGAGGGGAAGAGATCTCAGGAGGAGTTGCAGGCGGTCGCGCAGGTTCCGGTGACGTTGGCTGTGGGCGAAGCGCGTGACGATGTATGTACCTCGCGAACAAACTGTGACTCACCGCAGCGCGCCGGCGTTCGGATTGTCTTGGCGTCGGTTGCGTCGTGCAGTTCTGGGTACATCGTACGAACGACCACGAACAACGAGATGGCGTTGACAGCCGGCCATTGTTTCTATGGATATAGCAGCGGTACCGTGACCAGCGGAGCAACCTTCGGTACCCTGACAACTCAGAGTGCTTATGGCCCAGGATCAAGTGCTGATGCTCGTCTGGTGGAGACCGTCAACTCAACGACGTACAATTGGCTGTACCACACGACGAATCCCGCGGCGTAGTTGGGCAGCGGCACAATGTAGTAGACACCCAAGTTGGAGATCTTGTCTGCCTTCAGTCGTATCCAGACCAGTCGCCTGTCAACTGCGGCACAGTTACGCAGACCCTGCAGGTGGCTTATAGTCCGACGTGCGCATGCAATCTCTATAACCAATACTTTGCTGGATACCAGCAGGACCCAGGCACGAGTGGTGGAGCGGTTGGGAGTCTCAACGGTTACACCGCTGTCGGCGTGCACAGCGGCTTGAACGGGATCTATTCGAGGTTCTCGCACATAGCATTCGTACTTACTGCGCTTAATCTTGCCGATGTTTCATTCACGCCTTAGATGCAGACATTGCCGAATTCGTGTTTGTGTCCATAGTGGGCCTCTGGTTAGGTCGAGTATTTGGGCTTTGACGACCCCTCTTGCGTACATGGCCTCGGTGAGGAGGAGATTGCCGGGAACCAGGACGGGCAGGGCCAACGTCGAATGGAGTATGGAACGCGTAGTGATGTGTCTCACGCTGTTTGTGACCGTCTTGGCGGGATGCAGCAACGATTCAACTGGGAGGGACGTAGCGGATCTCAAGGCAAATGAGCCTACTACCAGCACTCTTGAGCCGGTTCGTGTCTCGTACTACGAGACCATTGATGAGACGACGTTGCGGTTGGCGCTCGACTACTGCGGCAGTGGCTATACAGCGAACGTGAAGGAGTCGTACCGAGAAGTCCGAATCAGCGTCATGGCTCCGGTTCAGGGCGACGCCACGGACTCGTGTAGTGAGATGCTGCTGGTCACGCTCGATAGGCCACTCGGAACTCGGGCTGTCATCGACTCCCGAAGAGATGCAGCGATCTCACAGGTTCTTCCCGACTCGTAGGTCCTTCGTTCCTCCCTCCTCGAAGGCGAAGCGGGTCACTGCCGCGTCAATTGGGTCCGAGTAGGTGGTCGCAGGCACAAGGCAGCGCCCTCATCGAGGAGAACTACCCATGGGTTGTGCCGTCGCCCGGGTCCCGTAGTGTCAACATGGCTGCTGCCGGCCTATCCGAGCTCAGGCCAGCGACCGACCACCCACTGATCTTGTTGTGGATTTGCCAAAGACGAGTCCGTCCATGCGGATCGTCATCACCGCCATCGAGCGCTGCTCGGCGAGCTGTGGGTGATCCGGCACGGGGCCGAGCACCTCGGCGCCGTCGTAGCCGGCCTCCAGTCGATAGCGCTCGATTGTTTCGGCCGAATGCCACCATGCCGACGCCCGGGGGCGCTGATCCGGGATCGGGCCGAGGGCGCGGACGAGATGCTCCGGTGGGTTGCGCCCGATGCGCCCCAAGTGCCGGGCGAGGAGCGCCTCGGCGCACCCGTCGACTTCGGCAAGCCGTTCGATCTCCGGTCGATGGCGGTCGGCGAACGTGTCGTGGTCGTCGGCTTGGTCTTGAAGTCGGTCGATCTCCTGGTCGAGCCGGCTGAGCCCGGACCGGTCGCGCTTGATCGTTGTCTCGAGAATCACGCGGTCGAGGTTCGGTCGGCGGAGTCGCTCCATACCCCTCGGGCGCCGAGCGCTGTGAGTCGCTCCTCGGCCTGGTCGAGGAGCGCTGCCGTGTCGGAGCGTTGCCGCTTCAGAGCGGCGAGCTCCGTACTCGGGTCGGGCGGTGCGGCGGCGAGCAGCACGCGGAGCGAGCGCCGCTCTCGGAGGAGGTCACCCAGATCCGGCGCTCCCCGACCGGCCG
>CAWEQL010000006.1:0-12624 GCA_963811245.1 uncultured Acidimicrobiaceae bacterium | reverse complement strand
GAGGTCGTAGAGCAGGTACCGGTCCACGTCGTCGAACGCCTTGGCCACGACGGCGACCTGATGGACCCGGTCGGACAGCAATGCCGGTGTGTCCGAGGGGAAGCTCCCCGGCTCGACCCGCCACTCGTAGAGCTGCATGGCGCCGTCATCGGTCTCGAGGTACGTGCCGGAGTTCTCGATCGGGACCTGCGGCGTGTAGCTGTGGGTCACGTCGGTGACGATCCCCATCGCCCATGGCAGGCCGGGGAGGAGGGCGATCCCGCCGAACATGACTGCCACCACGACGACGAAGCGGCGGCGGCGGCGTTCGATGCGAGCGGGGCCGGCCCGCGGTGCGGTGCCGGTCACGACACGACCTCGGGGTCGAGGTCCGGTTGCCGCGCGTGACCTCGGGAGCGGAGCAGGTGGATCGCGAGGGCGCTGGCCGACACGAGGGTGGTCGTGGCGATCCACAGCACTTCCAGCGCCGGTCCTCGCTGGCCGAGGGAGAACGGCCCCTCACCCGTCATGATGACCGGGATGACCGCCCACGCCATCGCCGGTCCCACCAGGGCCAGGGGCAGGCCCACCACGGCCCTGCCGGCGAAGATCCAGCCCAGACCGGGGAAGCCCGAGGCGGCCGCCACGACCTCGATGGCGACGAACCAGTACCACCGGGCCCGGTCCATCCACTCCGGAGCCGGCGAGTACGCGTGCGTCGACGCCTTCAGCCGGTCCCACGCCGCCGCTCGGGCCCCGGCGTTGGCACCCCATGCCCACATCGCGACGGCTCCGAACCCCACCGCGAACGCCGTCGCACCGGCGACGAGCCCCGACGGGCCGATCACCGCCGCCCACACGTCCTGGGCGGGAAGACGCCCGTCGAGCACCGCTCGGCCCGACGTGAGGGCGGTCAACACGGCGAAGGCGTAGGTCACGAACACGCCCGGGATCGCCCATGTCCGGAACGTCTCGACTCGCGAAGGGGGCACGGCCGCACCGAACATCACCGGCGACCGGTCGAGGGCCAGGGCGGCGGTGGCGAGGAGGATCCCTCCCATCATGTTGAGCTGGGCATGGGCGTTGGCCAGGGAGTCGCCGTAGGGGCCCGCGTCCTCGATGAAGCCTTTGACCGACGGGGTGAGCTGGATGAGACCCTGGGTGACGCCGATCCCGAGCGCCACCACGGCGGCGACGAGCAGCGGCCGGACGGGGGCGGCGATGCGCCCGCGGAGGGCTCGGCCGAGCACGACGGCGAGGCCGGCGACGAGGCCGACGAACGTGAGCCCCCCGCCGAGCGCCAGCGGGAGGTGGTGGCGCCAGCCCATGTGCGCCACGGCCTGCTCGAAGGACAGCCCGCCGTCGACGATGAGGGCGCCCTCCCGGAAGCCCAGCACCATGAAGGTGACGTAGAAGAGCACCGAGCCGGGCACCAGCACCCAGAAGACGCGTCGCTCGGTCGACCGCTCGGTCGGGGCCCGAGCGGCGTTGCGCGTCCACCAGAACACGGCCCCGAAGACAGTGGTCAACAGGCCGGTCACCAGGTTGACGTGGGCGTGGGCGATGGGGTCGATGTACTCCCCGGCCGGGGCGGCCGCGTGGAGCCAGTCCTCCTGGGCGGGCATGACCTGGATCACGCCCTGCACCGTCCCGACGAACAGCGCCAGGGCGCCCACGACGAAGAACCACGACAGGTGTCGGTCCGGTTGCGCCTCGGTGATGTGGCGGCCCTTCCAGGCGGTGAGCACCACGACCAGCACGAACGTCCAGTACCCGATGCCCATCACCGTGGCCGACAGGGCGATGGGCACGGCCTTCCACGCTCCGAGGCCGGCCTCGGCGTCCTCCCACGACACCCCGGCGTGGGCGAGGCGCCCGGCGTGGATTCCCACCATGACGTTGGTGAGGTAGAACCCGCCGGCGCCGAGCACGGTCGCCCAGAACGAGAACCCGGCGAGGCGCGGCGTGGCCAGCGGCCGGCGCAGCACGCGCGGCAGCACGTACCAGGTGAGCGCAGTGGCGCCGACGGTTCCGCCGAGCACGATCATGAGGTGGGTGTTGGCGATGTCGCGCACGAGGTGGCCCCCGTGCCCGGCGTCGGCGAGCCAGGCGTGCACGGGCGGGATGTTCTTGACCACGGCGTGCAACGCGGCGACGAGCACGGCGAGGAACGCCGCCACGAAGTACTTGGGGAGAGCCCGGTCGTAGGCCGTGATCTCCTCGTCGAAGTACGACGAGCGGCGGACCACCGGCGGTGCGTCTCCGGCCGGGATGACGCGGGAAGAGCGCGATGGCGAAGGTGATGACGAGCGCGATGAACCCGAGGGCCTGCAGGTTGGTGACCTCTTCGACGCGCACGACCTACCGGAATCCGGGCTCGAGGAAGAACACGGTCAGGTACACGGCGGTCACGGCGAGGATGGCGACGAGCAGCAGGAGCCAGTCCCGGCGCTGGTGGGCCGGCTCCCAGCGCTCGTCCTCCTCGTGGTACTGGTCTCGCCAGGACTGGTCGGCCATGGTCCCTCCTAGCTGAACATCTCGAGCACCGACTCGTGGACGACCAGTCCGTCGGTGCTGAGGTCGGCGATGACCCTCCGGGGCAGGAACGGGCCGTCCATCCAACGGGCGAGCTGGGCCTGGTGCTCCCAGAGGGTGTCGACGTGGACCTCGACCTCCCCGGTGTCGAGCTCTCGGGCGCCCAGCCGCGTCGCCATCCAACCCGGGATGTCCTGGAGGTAGCCGCGCCAGCTCATGAACGAGAACCACGCCTCCTCCCATCCCTCCATGGGGATCCGGGCGATGGTGCGGTGCTGCCATCCGGCGACGTAGGGCACGGCGAGCTCCTCAGTAGACCTGGCCCGAGATGACGTGGCTGATCGGGTAGTAGAGCGCCCATGCGACGATCGCCAGGATGGTGACCATGGTGAACGTGCTGGGCCGGCCGTGGCGCTCGGTCAGCGTGCCGGCATAGGACGACGGCCGGTACAGCATCTGCATCTTGCGGCGGGGGTGGTTGAAGAACCACGCGAACAGCCAGAAGGTCACGATGAGCACCACCGCCACGGTCAGGACCTGCAACAGCGGTCCGCCCCAGCTGATCGTCCACTGCGGACCGTCGGCGATGACGTAGGAGTTGTCGAGCGCAGAGTTCGGATGGCGGCTCAGGTAGTGCTCGTAGAGCCACCGCCAGAAGGCGTCGACGGTCGCGGGATCGTCCCCCGTCGGCACGCCGTCGGCGGTGGGCAGGGTCCACCCGGGCGTGGCGCCCGAAGCGGTCGCGAAGAGCGAAGTCCGGGTCATGGCGCGTCCCTACCCCTTGCCCAGTCCGGGGTGTAGTAGTCGGGCTCCTCGATGACGAGCACCTGGTACTTGGCCTTCTCGAGGTTGCGCATGAGCCCTCGCTTGAGGGCGACGACGAAGCAGATCAGCGCAGCGAGCGAGAAGGCGAGGAAGCCTCAGCATCCAGTCGGCCATCACATAGGCCGCCTGGCCTTCGTCGGGACCGTCGTGGGCCGACGTCGGGCGAGGCGGCGATCGCCAGCCCGGCGAGCACCGCCGGGAGGGTCACGGTCAGGCGGGTGACGAGGTCACGACGGGTCATGGAAGACGAGCTCCTCGGTGGAGAAGATCTGGGCGCGGGCGGGCAGTTCGTCGTCGCCGCGGGCGAGTGCGTCCTGGTAGGCCTCGTCCACGAACTGGAAGTAGGTGTCCTCGACGAGTCCGGTCAGCGTCTCCAGGTCGATCGGCAGCTGCCCGCCGACCATCACGTGGTCGGGCATGTCGGGCGCCGTGGCACCACCGGGCGACAGCCCCGGAGCGATCCAGCGGGCCGCCGCCTCGAACGGGTTCGGGTCCGGGTCGTGGTCGAGGCCGGCGTCGTCGGTCAGCGGGTGGTCCTCGATGTAGCGCAGCAGGGCGCCGGGCGGCGACCACTCGATGAACATGTCGGTGGTCGGCAGCGGCTCGGTGAGCCCTCCGTTGGGGATGGTGCGCAGGAACAGCACCACCCGCCAGATGTCCTCGACCGAGAGCCGGGTGCCGAAGCTCTCCATGGCGGTGCCCGGCCCGGCGGTGAGGATCCGGTGGTAGAACATCCCGTCCGAGGTCTGCGGGCCGTCCTCGATCAGATCGGCCCGGTCGAAGTTGAACGGCTTCGGTGCGAGGTAGGCGGCTCCTGGGCCGTTCCCGTCACCCTTCTGGCCGTGGCAGCCCGCGCAGCGATCGACGAACACGTCGCGCCCCCGCAGGAGGTTGGCGTCGGTGAGCGGCAGGGGGTTGTCGGTGAGCCAGTAGGAGCGTTCGAAGCTGTTCACCATCCACACGGCCTTCCATGGCAGCCCCCAGGGTGAACGGTCGCTGGGCTTGCCGGTCAGGTCCACCCGAGGATCGCCGTCCTCGACCAGACGGGCGGTGTAGCGGGGGAACGCCACGTTGGGCGAGAGGAGGCCCTTGTTGACGAGCATGAGCCGGTCGCCCACCGTGACGGTCGCGTACCGCAGCAACGCCTCCTTGCCGCCCTGCTCCTGGTTGAAGGCCACCATCTGCTCGGTCTCGTCGTCGCTCCAGAAGTTGAACCGCGGCATGATCGACAACGGCATGGTGAAGCGGGGGTTGGCGTAGTGCGCAGCGTGCCAGTCGTCGGGGTGCATGCCGCCTTCCTGGGAGAGGTCGGGGCCGGTGCGTTCGCTGCCGAGCATGTTGGGGCTCTGGTTCTCGCCGTGGTAGTCGCCGGGCTCGGACTCCCGCGGGTACAGGTAGTACCGCCCCGAGAACACGTCTTGAGGGCGGCTGAAGCCGCTGTGGCAGTACACGCACCCGTTGGCGAGGAAGGTGGAACGCCCGGCGGCGCCCTGATCGGTCAGCGGCAACCAGTTCTCGCTCACCGGGGGTCGTAGGTCGCCACCGGCAGCACGACGACCAGCCCCACGACGGTGAAGAAGGCGAGCAGGGCGCCGACCGCCGACATCGCCGGTGTCATCAGGAACCGGCGTTCGGGGGCATCCGAGTTGTACAGCTCGGTGACCTGGGGATGCTGGGTGAACCGGTGCTCCGGGCCCGCTGGTTCGTCCTGCGGAGGCTCGACCATCGACACGTCTCCGGCCGCATCGCTCGTCACGTAGCGTCGGTGTCGTCGCCGGCGCGTCGGCTCGTGTCGGTGGTGACGGTGCGCCACATGTTGTAGATCTGCACGAACCCCGACACCACGATCATCGAGCCGAACACGGCGCGGGCGATGTAGTGGGGCCGGATCAGCGGCAAGACGTTGACCTCCGGCACCCCGATCGCCCAGCTTCTGGCCCTGGAGGAACGAGGCGAAGGTGAGGGAGAAGAAGAAGCCGACGAAGCCGATCGTCACCAGCCAGTACTGCCATTCGAGGAGTCGGCGGCTGTAGGCGGGACGCTTGAAGATCTGCGGGATGATGTAGTCGATCACGCCCATCCCGAGGATCGTGAAGGCGCCGAGCAACGCCAGGTGGGCGTGGGCGACGATGAAGTTCGTGAAGTGGGTGACCCGGTTGAACGACGGGATCGCCTGGATGGCGCCCTGGATGTTCACGAGGAAGTAGAAGATGAAACCGGTGATCGTGAACCGCAGGGGCATGTTGGTGAAGACCTTCCCCCAGTTGCCCCGCATCGTCAGCACGATGTTGGCGACGAAGGCCAGCACCGGCACGAGCAACAGGATGCTGTTCATGGTGGCGAAGGTCTTAGCCACGCCGGGATGGGCGCCTGGAGCAGGTGGTGGTGCCCGACGCCCGTGTAGAAGAAGGCGATGCCCCAGAACGAGATCAGCGAGAGCGTGTGGCTGTACAGCGGCGTGCCGGTGATCCGGGGCACCAGGTAGTAGACGATCGCCACCAGCATCGGTGTGAGCCACAGCCCGAACAGGTTGTGGTTCGACCACCAGTTCAGCATGGCATCGGCCAGCGGGTCGGTGAGCGCACCCGACAGCGCCCCGCCTTCGACGCCGTTGCCGAGCAGGTGGCCGGGTCGCCACATCACGTTGCCGATGATGTAGTCGGCCGCCAACCACATCGGTGAGGCGAGGAACCACCAGACCGACACGTAGAGGGCCTTGACCCGCCGGACCAGCACGGTCATGACCAGGTTCACGATGACGGCCAGCAGGAGGACGACGAGGAGGACGTCGATCGGCCAGATCAGCTCGGCGTACTCGCGGCCCTGCGTGAAGCCGGGGCCAGGCTGACCACGGCGCCGAGGAACATGATGTTCCAGGCGATGGCGGTCCAGACGGCGAGCCTCTCGCTCCACAGGCGCACACCGCAGAGCCGGGGCACCATGTAGAAGGCGGCGCCGAAGTACATCGATCGAGAGCCACGCGAAGATGACGCCGTTGACGTGGATGGGCCGGATGCGGCTGAACAGCAGCCAAGGTACGCCGCCGAAGAGGTTCGGCGACGACGAGCTCGGTGGCCATCGTCAGGCCGACCAGGTCGACGAAGCTCAGCCAGAAGATGGAGCTGAAGAGCCACCATCTGACGGCACGGTCGTGATGGACGACGGGCACGTCCCCGACTCGTGAGATCGCCGAGGCGCCGAGGCGCTCGACGTCATGTCCCGTCAGCGTCATCGTCGGTCCCTCCCCCTGGCGCCGATGCCCGGAGCCGCCTACCCCGTTGCTCCCAGCAGCAGAACCGTTTGGTCGGCACCGTTCTCCGGCCCCGACGGCCGCTTGCCTCCCGGAGGGGCCGCTGGCACCATCGCGGGCAGCAACGCACGCCTGGGGGGCAACTGTGACGACCACCAAGGTCGACATCTACGACCCGGACCTCTACGTCGACGGGCCGATCCACGAGATCTTCGCCGAGCTGCGACGCACCGAGCCCGTGTACTGGCAGGAGATGCCTGACGAGCCGGGCTACTGGGCGGTGCTGCGCCACGCCGACCTGTGCGCCGTGGCCAAGGACCCGGCGATCTTCTCCGCCGAGGAGATGGGCGTGGTGCTCGAGGACCCAGAGCCCGAGCAGCTCGCGCTGAGCCGCAACATGATGCTGATGATGGACCCGCCCCGCCACACCGACCACCGTCGGCCCCTGGTGGGCAGCTTCAAGGCAAGGCGATCGGCGAGATGGAGGAGCCAGGTCCGCGCGATCTGCCGTGCCATCCTCGATCAGGTCCCCGCCGACGGCGACGTCGAGTTCGTCCACGACGTGGCGGCCATGTTGCCCAACCAGGTCGTCGGCGAGCCTGATGGGCCTGCCGCCCGAGGACGGCGAGCAGATCCGGCCGCTGGGCCGAGGAGAGCACGAGCAGCCAGGACCCCGAGCTCGCCGCCAGCCGACACGCCGCGGGGCATGACCGGCATGGCCGTGTACGCCATGGAGCTGGCCGCCGCAGCGCCGCCAGGAGCCGCCGCGCGACGACCTGACCTCGCTGATCCTCGCCGGCGACTTCGGGCACGGTCCCATGACCGACGTCGAGTTCGCCAGCTTCTTCGTCCAGCTCGTCACCGCCGGCAACGACACCACCAAGACGATGCTCTCGTCAGGGCTGCACTGCCCTGCTCGACCATCCCGACCAGCTGGCCGAGCTGCGGGCCGACCGCTCGCTCATCCCCGGTGCCGTCGAGGAGATCCTCCGCTACGCCAACCCGCTGCACTACTTCCGTCGCACCGCGCTGGCCGACACCGTGATCGGCGGCCAGGCCATCGCCGCCGGCGACAAGATCGCCATGATGTACACCTCGGCGAACCGTGACGAGGAGGTCTTCGACGACCCCCAGTCGCTTCGACATCCACCGCTCGCCGAACAACCACCTCTCGTTCGGCATCGCCACGCACTTCTGCCTGGGCGTGCACCTCGCCCGCCTCGAGGGCCGGGTCTTCTTCGAGGAGCTGCTCGACCGGTTCCCGACCATCACCCAGACCGGTCCGGCCCGCCGCATCCGCTCCAACCTGAACAACGGCCTCAAGGAGCTCCCCGTCCGGCTCGAACGGGCGTAGCGTCCGCTCTCCTCAGCCGAGGTCGAGCAGGCCGCGGATGTCGTCCTCGGTGAGCGCGCCGGCCAGGGCGCCCTCGCCGTCCATGACGCTGGCGAACAGGTCGGCCTTGCGGGCCTTGAGCTCCATGACCTTCTCCTCGATCGTGCCGGCCGAGACGTAGCGGTAGACCATCACCGGGTTCTGCTGGCCGATGCGGTGGGTGCGGTCGACGGCCTGCGTCCTCGGTGGCGGGGTTCCACCACGGGTCGAGCACGAAGCAGTAGTCGGCCTCGGTGAGGTTGAGGCCGAACCCGCCGGCCTTCAGGCTGATGACGAACACCGGGGCGTCGCCGTCCTTGAACCGGGCGATGGCCTCGTCGCGCTTCGCGGGTGCGGCCGTCGAGGTAGCTGTAGGCGATGCCGGCGGCGTCGAGCCGGGTGCGGACCCGGGCCAGGTAGCCGGGTGAACTGGCTGAAGACGAGGGCCCGGTGGCCCTCGGCCACCACCTGGGTGAGGTCGTCGACGAGCCGGTCGAGCTTGGCCGAACCGACGGTGTCGTGCTCGTCGTCGACCAGCGCCGGGTCGAGGGCGAGCTGGCGCAGGATGGTGAGCGACCTGAGGATCTCGAAGCGGTGCTTCTGTGACGTCGCCGACGAGGCCGAGGACCTTCTGGCGTTGCCGTTGGAGCTGGGTCTCGTAGATCCGGGCGTGGCGGGCGCTGAGCTCGACCTCGACGGTCTGCTCGGTCTTGGGCGGCAGCTCGGTGAGCACCGCGTCCTTGGTGCGGCGGCGCATGAGCGGGGCGATGCGTCGCCGGAGGGTGGCGAGCAGCTCGGGGGCCTCGCCGCTCTCGATCGGCTTGCGGTAGGTCTCGCTGAACCGCTTCGGGTCGGGGTAGAGGCCGGGAGCGGTGATCGACAGCAGCGACCACAGGTCCATGAGCGAGTTCTCGAGCGGGGTGCCGGTGATGGCGATCTTGGTGGCGGCGTCGAGGCGGCGGACGCACTGGTAGGTCTTGCCCTGGTGGTTCTTGACGAACTGGGCCTCGTCGAGCAGCAGGAGCTCCCAGTCGTGGCCGGCGTAGGCGTCGAACTCGATGCGGAACAGCGCGTAGGAGGTGACGACGAGCGAGGCGCCGTCGATCTCCTCGGCCAGCGCGGTGCCCCGGCGGGCGGCGGTCTCGCGGATGGTCCGCACGTCGACGGCCGGGAGCGAAGCGGGCGGCCTCCCGGGCCCAGTTCTCCACCACGCTGGTGGGGGCGACGACGAGGAACCGGGCGTCGGGGTCGTCGCTCGAGGACGTGGAGGCAGAGGGCGAGGGTCTGGACGGTCTTGCCCAGGCCCATGTCGTCGGCGAGGATGCCGCCGAGGCCGGTTGCGGTGCAGGAACGCCAACCAGTCGAGGCCGTCCTGCTGGTAGTGGCGCAGCGTGGCGTCGAGGCCGGCGGGCGGGGCCACCGGTGCTCGGGCGCGGCGAGGGCGCGCCATGCGGCCGACGCCGTCGGCCCAGCGCTGCGACTGCTCGGCGACCACGCCGAGGCCGGCGAGCTCGTCCCACCAGCTGGTCTGGAACCGGTTGAGGCGGGCGACGCCGTCGCCGGCGGGCTCGGCCAGGCCCCGGGCCTCGTCGATGAGCTCCCGCAGCCGGGCGAACTCGGGCCGGTCGAGGCGCAGCCAGGTGCCCGACGGCAGGATGAGGGCCTCGTCGCCGCGGTCGAGGGCGGCGAAGAGGCTCGACGAAGTCGATGGTCTGGCCGTCGACGCTCACCTCGACGTCGAGGTCGAACCAGTCGTTGCCGTCCGCGGCGCGTCGTCGTCGCCTCGCCGTCGGTGACGACGAGCGAGATGAGCGGGTCCTCGTCGGCCTCGCGCAGCGCGGGCTGGTCGCCGGTCACGCTCGATGTCGACGCCGCCGCGCCTCCAGCCACGGGCAGGACCTCGGTGAGCAGGGTGACGATCGCCGGGCCCGAGACCGTGAGGTCGCAGGGCGACCGTCGGCGTCGACGAGGCCGGGGAGCAGGTGGGTGGGCAGCTCCAGGGCGCTCGACCGCCGCCGTCTCGGCGGCCCGGTCCCGGCTGCGGCCCCGGGTGCCGTGCAAGGCGTGGTGGACGGTTCGGTCCCCCGCCGGTAGCGGGCCGACCACCGCAGCGTGGCGGCGTCGAGGGCGGTGCGATCGACCGACACGACGATGCCGTCGAACCGGCTGGTGGTGATGGCGACGCTCTGGTCGGAGGAGCCGACCGTGGCGTGGCGGGCCAGCGCCGGTTGGTAGACGTCGAGGAGCTCGTCGACGTCGGCGGCGGGGACGGTGAGCGCCGTCGGCGGCGGCGAGGCGGGCGACGGTCGGGTGCAGCGGGGTCGACAGGCCACGAGCTCCAGACGCCCGCCCTCCCGGACCCAGAGGCCGTGGGGTGGGGTCCCGATCAGGCCGCTGCGCCCGCTCGCCGAGCGACCAGCGTGTCGCCGTCGAGGTGAACGCAGCCGAGAGCGTGACGTCGCCGGACTCGTCGGCGGTGAGGTCGACGCGGGCGCGGCCCTGGCGGTGGCCAGCACGACGACGTCGCCGGGGTGCTCACCGATCAGCTCCACGCCGACCTCGACCGCCCGTTCGAGCTGGTACCAGAGCTCGGGGCCGAACCGGGCGAGCGGGCACCGTCTGGGTGTTGGAGTACGCGAGGTCGGGCGGGCCGCTGGCCATGAGCGCCTTGAGGGCGGCGCGCTGGGGAGGTGCAGGTCGGCGCGCGACGGGTCGTGGGGGTCCGTAGGTGGAGGCGATGTCCCGCCACGATGCGCCCGTCTTGATCCACGCGCCGCCCTTGCCCGCGCGCATCGGGCGGACGGTGACCCGCGGTCCGGTGTCGGCGCGTAGCGGCTGGGCTTCGGGTGCTGCACCGCGATCTGCAGGCGAGGCCGGCGCCTCGTGCGGGTGCGTCGTCGTCGCCGTCGTCGTCGGCGGCCAGGTCGGCGAGGAGCTCTCGCCACGCCGCGCCCCGCGTCGGCACCGATGCCCGGGGACGCGATGCGGGGAGGGTGCCGGCGGGCGGTGAGGATGGCGGCCACGCAGTGCTTGCAGGCGCCGCCGAGGGGGCAGCTGCAGGTGTCGTCGAGCTCGATCGAGCCGGGCTGCGGCCCCACCGGATCCGCACCACGTACGACGCCCGGCCCGAGCCCCGGCAGACGGCCTTGATCGACCCTGGCTCCGAGCTGAGCAGCTCGACCCGGTCCTCGTCGGCGTAGGCCCGGCCCCGTGCGAGCGAACCCGGGTCGTAGACGGCGTCGAGGAAGCGGTCGTCGAGCTCGTCGACGGTCGGTGGTACCGGGCACGTTGAGCGGTCTTTCGGCGTGGTCGCCGGCCCCGCGGCTGGCCGGGGCCAGCGACGCCGGGATGGGGCGGCTCGGAGCGATCGCCGTCAACCCTACGCATCGGGAGGGACGCTTCCTCGGGGCCTATGCCCATCGCCACGATCCTGTCGTCGGCCGGCGTCAGCCCTCGGCGAGGATGTCGTCGATCTGGCCCATGGCCTCGCGCATGCCTTCTTCCATGCCCATCTCGAGGATCTTTGCATGGCCTCGATCGAGGCGAAGGTGGAGACCACCGTCATGGTCGTGCCGCCCGCCGTCCCGCTCGGTCAGCTCCAGCTCCATGCGGGTCGTCGGCAGCTCCGGGTTGGGCCGCCCGGCGTCGTCGGCGAAGCCGTCCTCGACCACGAACCGACGAGGCGCCTCGACCTCCAGGACGTCCCAGTAGCCCGACGCCTTCTCGCCGTCGGGACCGGTCATGAAATAGGTGACCCGGCCCCCGGGTCGGAGGTCGTGGTCCACGACGGTGGCCGGCCACGTCGGAGGGCCCCAGAACTGCTCGAGCTGGCGAGGGTCGGCGTAGAGCCGCCAGACCCGCTCGACCGAGGCGTCGTACTCGGCGACGACGGTCATGAGGCAGGCGTCGAGGTCCTTGTCGACACGGGTGATGGGCATGGGTCGCTCCTCGGTTCAGGGATCCTCGGCGAGGATCTGGTCCATCTGTGTGACACGGTCGTGCCACAGCTGCTCGAAGGCGTCGAGCGCGCTCCGGGCGTCACGCACCCGATCGATGTCGCCCGTGACGAGCGACTCGCGACCTCTCCGCCGCTTGGTCACCAGCCCGGCTTCTTCGAGGACCGCCACGTGCTTCTGCACTGCAGGCACGCTCATCGGATACCGCCGCGCCAGCGCCGACACCGAGTGGTCCTCGACCAGCACCGTCCGCACGATGTCCCGGCGGGTGGCGTCGGCGAGCGGCGCGGAAGACCTGGTCGGTCATGTCCACGCTCGGAGCGGATCTTACAACCATATGGTTGTAGATCCTCCTCGTGAGATGGCCAGCCGTCAAGGGCCGCTGGCAATGTGGCCGACACGAGGGCGGCCGCACCGGAATGGCCCGCCGTCTGTAACCTCGTTACGGTTTCGGGTACGAATGGGGGCTCCGTGGAGGGCAGCAACATGGGGAACGAAGGACGTCGGGGCGACGAGCGCCGGATCGTCGTGATCGGCGCCGGTCCCGGGGGCATCAGCTCGGGGCACTACCTGCGCCAGGCCGGCTACGAGGGTTTCACGATCTTCGAGCGCGACGGCGACGTCGGCGGCACCTGGCAGCGCAACCGGTACCCGGGCCTGGCCTGCGACGTCTGGAGCCACGTCTACTGCTTCACCTTCGCCCTCAA
>CAWEQL010000005.1:0-5809 GCA_963811245.1 uncultured Acidimicrobiaceae bacterium | reverse complement strand
GCCCGTTGGCGCCGAGCATGTCGGGGGCCACGGCCACACCGTGCGCCGCCAGCTCCGCGCTGTCGAGGGCGTCGCTCACCTTGGTCCGGAGGGTCTGCAAACGGTCGGCGACCGGGCTGACCAGCAACGGGCTCCGGACCGCTTCGAGTTGCCGGTCGGCGCGGTGCAACGCGGTCAGCGATCGATCGAGTGGGTCCTTCAGGGCGGCCAGGGCGGCGAGGTCCACCTGTCCGTTCCGGGGCCGGATCGAGTCGATGTCGGCATCCTCGGACGCATCGGCCGCGGTGCGCGCCAGGTCCGAGCCGGCCTTGGCCATGGTCGCCACCGCCCGGGACTGCTGGGCGACCCCGGGGACCATCAGCGCGGGCCGCACCCACCAGGCGTGCAGCGTGGTCTCGGCCGAGTCGAACGCCTCGGCGGCGTTGCGCAGCTCGGTGCGGGCCTTGGCATCGTCGTCACCCAGTCGGTCGATGCCACTGGTGGCCAGATCCACCGCCCGATCCACATCGCTCTTGGCCTGCAGGGCCGACAGCAGTCCGGCCGCTGAGCCGAACCCGGCGACGACCACGGCCAGGCCGATGGCGATCCATGCGCTCCGCTTCACCGGCCGGGGCGACCGGGCGAGGCCGACGAGCAGGACCGGGACGGTGGCGACGGCCACTGCGATGGCGCTGGCGCCGGTGGCCAGCTGCCAGTCGGCGTAGGCGAGGGTGCTGACTGCCGCCGATGCGGCGACGGCGGCCACCGCGGGTGAGGCGACACCGGCCGCCGCCAGCCCGAAGTAGGCGCCAGCGGCGAACCCCGCGATGCCGGGGACGGGTGCGCCGACGATGACCAGGACCACCACGCTCACGACCAGGAGCCAAGCGTTGGCGATCGTTCCCGCCTTGGCCGCAGCCAGGGGGACCAGCGCGCCGAACCCGACCCGGAGGATCAGGTCGAACGGCTCCCACCCGGTCGGTGCCGTGTCGGCCAGGCCGACGATGACGGCCCCGGCGACGGCCGCGGCCCAGACCAGCTGGGTTGGGACACGGCTGACGAGCTCGGGGCGCTGGAAGGCGACGAGGGCGGCGACGAGCGTCCCGGCAGCGACGGCGAGCAACAACACGGCTGGAATGAGACCACATCCAGGTGGTCCGATGGCGGCAGCTCCTCGTCGGATCTCGCCGGCACCGCGTGGGTGCTCGACCCTTCTGGCTCGATGGCGGAGGTCAGCGTTCGAGCGGCCGGGCCGGGTTCCCGACGACCACCGCCCCGTCGCTGACGTCCTTGGTCACGACCGCGCCCGCCCCGACGACAGCCCCTGCTCCGACCGTCCGGCCCTGGAGGACGATGGCGCCGCTCCCGACCGTGGCCCCGCGTCCGAGGTGGACCGCGCCGGCGACGTTGGCCCCGGGGAGCACGGTGGCGCCCTCGTCGAGCTGGCAGTCGTGGCCGACCGTGGCGTTGTAGTGGACCTGGACGTGTGGTGCGAGCGTGATGGACGAGCTGAGGTGGACGCCGCCGGACACGAGGCAGCCGTCGCCGACCACGGTGAGGGGGCCGACGATGGCTCGGGGGTGCACCAAGGGGCACGGTGTCGCCCCGGCAGCCTCGAGCCGGCCCGCGACGCCCAGCCTGGCCTCCGGGTCGCCGATGGCGACCAGGAACGACGAGCCGGCGGGCAGTTGCTTCGGAGCGATGACGGGGAGACCACGGACCATGCTGCCGCTGGTCTCGGTCGTCCACGAACCCGTCGACGGCGAGGCCGAGCGCGACGGCGACGTCGAGTGCCTCCCGGCCGACGCCGCCTGCACCTGCGATCCACATGGGCACGGCTCCATAGTGGCCCGTGCCGGTGGAGATCAGACGGGGATCTCCCGGGGGCCGGTCGAGCAGGTCGTAGCCTCGCGCCGGATGGCAGCCGACCCGGTCCCGAGCGTTCTCGCCGGCGCTGGTCGATGCCGCCGGTGTGGGGCTTGGTTGCCCTCTTCGCCGTGTGGGTCGCGTTCGGCGCCGGCCACGGTCATGGCGATTCGGGTCCCGTGCTCTGGCTCCTGCTCGCCCTCGTGGTCGCCGTCGCGGTCGGGCGACATCTGGCCGCCACCGCCGGGCGCGTCCTATCGGCTGTTGGCCGATGGCCATCGCCGGTGCGGTGCTGCTGACGTGGCCGGGGATCCTCCGATCCGGTGGCGCACCGACGGGGTACGCCAACACGAACGCGACGCTCACGGCGCTAGGGACGATCGCGGCCATCGGCGCCGCGTCTGGCGTCGAGCTCCCGAGTCGAACGCGGGGGCTGGTCGGTCGTGGCCGGGTTCCTGCTGCTGTCGACCGCCCTCACCGGCTCGGTCGCCGGGCTCCTGAGCCTGCTCGCCGGATTGGTGCTGCTCGCTCTCGCCGTCGGCACGAGACGCGCCCGCCGTCGTGCTCGTCGGCGGTCTGGTCACGATCGTCGTTCGCGCTCGGGATCACCACCTCGATCGCCTTCGGCGCGAACCCGTTCGGGCTCGGCGAACGCGCCGGCGTTCGCGGTGTGCTGTGGACCGCCGCGAAGGAGGTGCTGGTCGATCATCCCGTACACGGAGTCGGCCCCGGTGAGTTCCAGTCGTACAACCCGGTGTCGTACGACCCTGACCTGCGTTGGGCGCACCAGGAGTACCTGCAAGCGGGCGCGGAATACGGCGGGGTCGGGCTCGTCCTCCTGGCGGCGCTCGGCGTCTTCCTGTGGGTGCGACTGTGGTCGCTTCGCCGACGATCGGAAGGTGGCGCTTGGCCGCCGCGGCGATGACGATCGTCGGTGTCCATGCCACGGTGGATCACGTGTGGCACGTGCCCGCGATCCTGGTGATCGTCGCGCTGTTCTTCGGGCTGGCCACCGGCGACGGGCATTCGGCGCGGGATCCGGACCCCCACGACCTCGCCCGCTTGAGCCCCTCGCCCGCAGGAACGCTGGAACTCCCCTGCGAGTCACCTACCGTGATCGGCCGTGCGCGTGCTGATCACCGGCGGGGCCGGCTTCATCGGGGCGAACCTGGCTCGGCGCCTGCTCGGCGACGGCCACGATGTCGTCGTGCTCGACGATCTGTCCACCGGCAACCGCGAGAACCTCGCCGGGGTCGAGGTGGAGTTCGTCGAGGGTTCGATCCTCGACGCCGGCGCCCTCGACCAGGTGATGGCCGGAACCGATTCGGTCGTCCACCTCGCGGCCCGCCCCTCGGTGCCGCGGTCGATCGCCGATCCCATGGCGTCGCATCAGGCCAACGCCACCGGGACCGCCAGGTGCTCGAGGCCGTCCGCCGGGCCGGCGCCGGCCGGGATCGGCCGGCGCACGTGATCGTGGCGTCGTCGTCGTCCGTCTACGGCGCCAACCCCACCCTGCCCGAAGCACGAGGGCCTGGCGCCCCGGCCGGTCAGCCCGTACGCGGCGTCGAAGCTGGCCACCGAGTCGTACGCGTTGGCGTGGGCGGCCTCGTTCGGCCTCGACGTGCTCGCCGTCCGGTTCTTCAACGTCTTCGGGCCGTTGCAGCCGGCCGGACACGCCTACGCCGCGGTCGTCCCCGCCTTCGTCGACGCCGCCCTGGCCGGCCGGCCGCTCCCGGTCCATGGCGACGGCACCCAGAGCCGTGACTTCACCTTCGTCGGATCTGTCTGCGCCGTCCTGGCCGACGCCGTGGCCCGCCGGGTCTCGGATCCCGAGCCGATGAATCTGGCCTTCGGCACCCGGGTGACGCTGCTCGAGGTCATCGCCGAGCTCGAGGCCATCCTCGGCCATTCCGTCGACGTCGAGCACCAGCCCACCCGGGCCGGCGACGTTCCCCACTCCCAGGCCGACACGACTCGGCTGCGGTCGCTGTTCCCCGACGTCGAGCCGGTGGCGCTGGCGGAGGGCCTGCGGGCAACCGTCGACTGGTTCCGCCAGCAGGGCTGAAGGCCGGCGGGTGGGCGCGCCGGAGCCCCGGAGCCGCGACGGCGGTCCCGATGGCTCGCTGCGATCGTGCTGTCGACCGGGGCGCCGCGTCCTACGCGGCCTCGACTTGTGGTGGGTCGCCCGGTGGCGGGCCGCCCCGGGGTTCGACCAGCACCTGCCCGGCCCGGTTGGTGAACCGAGGTCTGCCGTCGACCATCTCGACGGTGAGGTCGCCGGCGTGGATGCGCAGGTGGTGCCATCGGCAGAGGAAGACGAGGTTGTCGAGCTTGGTGTGGCCGCCCTTGATCCACCAGACGATGTGGTGGGCGTCGCAGTAGCCGACGGGCTGTGAGCAGCCGGGGACGGCGCAGTGGTGGCCGTCGCGGGCGACGAGGGCCCGGCGCATGGCCCGGTTGGCGATGCGTAGCTCGCGGCCGGCGTCGAGGACTTCGCCGTCCTCCTTGCGGATGACGACCTCGGCGATCCAGCAGTCGCAGGCCCACAGGTTGGCCTGCGCCGAGGGGATGGCCGACCGCCACGCCTGCTCGACGGCCATGAGCCAGTCCTCGGGGTCTCCGGTGCCGGCCAGCGTGTTCACCGTGGTGTGGAGCACGATCAGGGGCTGGCGGCGGCTGGGGTTCTTCGGTGACGCCGCGGCCCGCGAGCACAGCTCGCCCAGGGCTCGGGCCCGCCGCTTGCTCGGCGTGTCGTCCAGTCCCGGGTCGGTGGGGTCGGCCTCGCGGTTCTCCTTGTCCCGCCGGAGCAGCTGCCCGTAGATCTCGTCGATGGCGGACTTGACCGCGAGCGAGAGATCGCCGCCGAGGTCGAAGTTGCCCTTGAGGCGGCCATCGAGCGTCTGGGACAGGAAGAAGCGGTCCCGGTCCTCGGGATCGGGTTCGGGCCCATCGAGGTCGTTGCGGCGGAGCCAGAACTCGATGGCCTGCACCAGCTGATCGGCCGTGAGCTTGCGGGCCAGGCCGACCAGCAGCTCCTCGTCGCGAGCGAAGGCGTCGACGGTGCGCGAGTTCAGCGCACGGGACAGGACCTGGGCATGGGACCCGGTGATCTGCGCGGCATCGAGGGCCTCGGAGGTTGCGGGCATCGACCGCAGCTTGCGGGCCAGGTGCAGGCGCGAACCCGTCGTCGCCCGCCGCTCACCGGTGCGGGCCGAGAGCCAGTCGGCCATCGAGCGCGCCGCATCGGGCTCGTGGGCGCGACGAGCCTCGAGATCGGTGGCGAAGGCCCCGATCGTCGAGGACAGCCGCGTCGCCGAACGTTCGATCCGCTCCAGCGCCTCGAGCGCATCCGGGCGCGACAGCTCCTCGGTCTCGGCGCCGCGCACCATGGAAGCGATCTGGTCGACGGCGGACTCGAGCTGCTCGACGGTCCCGAACACGGACACTCCTGCGAACGATTCAGCGGGGAAGTGACTTCGGTACGGGAGCCGGAGCTCCGAGTGCGCCAGACCAGCCGGCGACTTCGGACCACCACCATACACGAACACGTGTTCGATTGCAACACCCTCTGGGAGATTCTTTCCGTTTTGACCGCGGCGACTGTGACGGCCGGGGTCAGGAGCCGTGTGCTCAGGCGGACCTTCGACAACGAGCCACGAGGTGAGCGCCGTCGGTCTCGTCCGCCACGGCCACCCATCGGTCATAGGTCGCGCTGAGCAGTCGCAGGAGCCTGGGTTCGCGCAGGGCGAACAGCCGGTTGGCGGTGGCACGTTCGATCCACCCCGACGACCTCGGCCGACAGCTGGTCCGCGACGCGGTCCACACGCGGCCGTCACCGCACCCGATGTGCCCGATGCGGCCGTCAACTCGTGATCAGAGGCTCCCGCGAAGACCCCCGTGCCGCACCACGAGTGCTTGTCTCACTCCGGCAGGTCCTGCGACGCGCTCGAGCGTGAGAACGGGT
>CAWEQL010000004.1:0-332304 GCA_963811245.1 uncultured Acidimicrobiaceae bacterium | reverse complement strand
GCTGGTCCCCACCGCTCGACCACGCCTCGTGCTGCACGCCGGTGCCGGGCGTGTCGGTCGTCGACGACGGGGATCAGCACCGCGATCATGGCGACGACGAGTGACCCGACCGCGAGGAGGCGCACCGATTCGATGAACGCCACACCGTGTTCGGTGATCGGCTGCACGTTCGCCACGGGGAGCGCGAACAGCAGGCGAGCGCCGTCTTCCACGGCTTCGGTCACGCCTGTCGAGTGACGAAAGTTGGAGTCCAACAGGTAGAGGCCACCGATTGCGTACACCGCAAGGGCAGCCTCCGCGACGGCAAACACCCGCAGGACCGACCCCGCCCGGGGGCGGTCCACGTGGACGATGAACGTGTGCCGCCCCACGCCGAGGATGACGAGAAGCAGGACAATTGGAGCGAAGAACGAGTGCCTCGAGGTCGGCGGGAGTTCGAGGTGGAGCAACATGCGGCGACGGCTGCGGTGATCGCCCCCCACCGCCGGCCGCGCCCAGATAGGCACCGCGGCGGTCACCAGCGCGATCGCAGCGCCCGCAGCGAGGAAGTGGTCACCGTGGAGGACACCACTCGACACCGTCCGGATCTGTGCGACGTGACTCTGCGTGGCCAGCATTCCCGGCCGAGAAGAGTGCGGCACCCCCCATTCCGACACAGAGACTCGTCGCCGCTGCCCGGATCAGCGCACGCCAACCGCGGATCGGTTGCCGGCTCGTCAACACGGCCAGACCCAGCGGCAGGTACAACTCGCCCAGCCGGTAGAGCCCGACCGCCGCCGTCGCCTGATCCAATCGCACGCCATGTGCGACCAGCGCCGCGCCGGCCGACACCTCGACAAACCCGACGCCACCGGGAAGCACGCCCACGATTCCGAAGAGGGTCGACATCGCAAAGACGACGAACACCACGCCGAGCGAAACCGACGCGCCCACGGCTCGCAGACAGACCATGAGCAACCCAACCAGCACCAGGTCGGCGACGATGGCGACGAGCACCACCGACAGCGAGCGCCCGGGCGAGGCCCGCATCGTCGATATCGCGTCGTAGAGCTCGTCGGCACCGTCGTGGACGGGTGGAGCCGACTCCACATTGGGAGCGGACCCGGTCCTCGCCCAGGGGAACCGGGCCCATGGAACTCGTACCCTCATCCTGGCGGGAAGGGTGAACAGCCGCCTCGTCGCCTCCCGACTGCGGAAGGTCGTCGCCAATATCACGATGGCGCCTCCGATGTACGCCGTGAACAGCACGCCCGTGACCAGCTCGCTCCCCGTGATCTGCCTTGACGCGGCGAGCATCCCGAATGCGGCGCCGACGACCACGAGGAAGGAGACCTGCTCGGCGACATCAGCCAGCAGGTAGGCAGCAACGGTCTTCCCCCTGGGCTGGTGCTTCGTCTCGGCATGGCGCGTCAGGGCCACCACGCCCGCGAGACCGGCAGACTTGGACACGCTGTTCAGGGCATGGGCATGCAGCGTCGGCCGCAACAGCTCGCGCAGCGAGGACTCGAGCCCGGCGACTCGCTGGGCGCGTTGTTGCACGATGGCAAGGACCACCAGAGATGCGCCAGCCAGCGCGACCGCAGCCAGAACCCACGCGGGACGTGCGCCACGGAGGTCACTGATCGCTCCGCTCGCGCTCGGCCGCTCGACGATCGCGAACGACACAGCGCTCACCGCGAGCAGAGCCATCCAGACCGGCACGGCTCGCCGTCGGGGGCTGTGCGCATTGGAACCGGTCTCGACGGGTGTCGATGGCTGGACGACCGGATGCGTCAACGGCTCAGGCTCCTGCTCGTCCGGAGATCCCGCGGGAGGAACGGCGTCCCTGTACCGCCGGGCGGCTCGGCGACATCCTGTCACCATCGGTAGGTGACAAGCGACACGGGCGGCTCCGTAGTCGGCGAGTTGGCTTCGGTGAAGAACGCTCGGTCGATCGGCACGAGCCGATGCTCGGAGCCCTTGCCGGTCACCGCGAATGCCCGATCCCGACGGGTGGTCAGATCAGCGAGGAACACGTCGATGTCACACTCTCGGGCAACGGCCGGTCCTTGATCCGGATTCCGTCCACGAACAACACCGGATAGATCGAATCGAGCGGCCTGGACTGCCACGCCTCCATGTCACCGACGATGGCGTCGGTGATCCGGCCGATGGTGGCCCGGTCGACCTGTTGGTCGTAGACGTCTTCGAGATGGGCGGCAATATCGCCGGTCGTGAGTCCTTTGGCGTAGAGCGAGATCTCCATCTGATCCAGCCCCGACAACCGACGCTGGCCGACCGGCACCGTGACCGGTTCGAAGCTGCCATTGCGATCCCGTGGGATCTTCACCGCGACGTCGCCGATCTCGGTGCGCACGGTCTTGGGATAGTGCCTGTTGCGAGAGTTGCCCGGTCCACGCCCCTCGACCGCATGCGCCGCGTAACCGAGATGGTCGGTGATCTCGGACTCGAGCGCGCCCTGGAGGACCTGGAGGACCTGGCGGACCAGGCCGGTCAACAGACCACCCTCGCCCGTCAACGAAACGCCGGTCGCTTTGGCTTGCTCGACGAGCTGGTCCGCTGCCGCGGCCAACAGTGCGTCAGGCGGCAACGAGAACTCTGCCGCCATCGCCGCCACAGCCTCGGTGGTGTTGTTCGATGTAGATGTCATCGGAATGATCCTTTCGTGGCCACGGCTGTACGCCGTGGACCATCAGGACCACCCTCAGTTACACACACCCTGCAACAGGCCCGCGAACACAGCGCAGGATCCCGTGGTGAGGACAGACCGGCGGCGACGAGGAACGCGCCGAGTTCGTTGGGTCCAGGCCCACGGCGTGGGACTCGTAGTCGAGCCGGGGACGGCGGATGTGCACAGCCGGGGAGTGTTCGATGACTCCTTCCTCAGAGGCATATCGGTAGAAGCTGGTGATGGTCGACAGGCGGCGGCCGATCGTGGCCGGCTTGCGGCCGATGTCCTCGAGGTCCCTCGCGTAGAGCTCGATGTGGGTTTGGGTCAGGTCGAACAGCCCGAGGGATCGTTCGTCGCACCACCGGTAGAAGATGCGCAGATCGAGCGTGTACGCCTCCCGGGTTCGGCCGGAGTACCCGGCCAGGAACCCGGCGATCGTGCGGACTTCTGGTGACGTGTCTTGCGGGTCGTACAAGACGACCGATGTTGTTGCAGTCATGGAACGGCTCCTTCAAGAGTGGAGCCGGACGAGCCAGGGCGGTTCGCCCATTTCACTTGGATATTGCCGC
This sequence comes from uncultured Acidimicrobiaceae bacterium, assembly GCA_963811245.1. Lineage (GTDB taxonomy): Bacteria > Actinomycetota > Acidimicrobiia > Acidimicrobiales > Salinilacustritrichaceae > Salinilacustrithrix. Next base: position 329,064 of record CAWEQL010000004.1, on the reverse strand, counting down.
CCCTATCAGCGTACGAACCACCCCAACCCGCCACCGGACCTGCCGCACATAGCGGGCGTTAGCGCGGGCGTTGTTCGGCTCGACACACGCCGTTGCGAGACGCATGTGGTCTGCGCGCTGTTTCCAACAGATCGGAGCGGATCCCGAAGACTGCCTCTGACCTGCCCTCTTACCTGAGTCGGGTGGGGGAGATTTGAACTCCCGACCTCTGCGTCCCGAACCCCGCGCCTACGACTTGTCCACAGGTGTTCTGACCTGCATCTTTGCAGGTCAGGGTCGGTTTCTGATCCGAGGTTCGTGACGTGTGGTCCCGGCTGGTACCGCCCAATCGCAGCGTGAATGTGGTCTGTTTGTGGTCTGTACGGGATGGGACGGGCCGTGTGGAACTCGTCCCGTCGTGGGACGACAGCCACCACCGAGGTACGTGTCGGCAGAACGGAGCGGCCTCGTCCGTGGTCAGATCTCGCTGCCCAAGAGGTCATCGAGGTCCTGCTTGTCGGCCAAGAGCCGAACGACATCGAGATGGTCGGAGCGCTCGACGTAGAACCAGCCGCACGGGAAGCCCTCGACGCCGACGCGGCGCAACTCGGGGATGCCGATGCGTTGCCCCACGAGGGGTGACCCGATGCCCGGCATGCCCTCGACAGACCGGACTGCGTCGATCGCCGCGGCGAAGAACCGGTCCGCGAGGTGCGAGCCCTCGGCGACGGCGGAGAAACGGGTCCGTTCAAGGAGATCTTGCTCGGCCAGGGGCCGGGTCCGTGCCGGCTTCACTCCCCCGGGCCGATGGCGAGATCGCGAAGCTCGTCGACTCGCTGGTCGTCGAGCAGCCGACCCTCACCAGACTCGAGCCCGTCCGCGATGAGAGCCCTGAGTCGGAGCAAGGCCTGCTCGCGCCGGTCCCGTCGGATCAGGTCGCGCAGGTACTCGCTGGTGTTGCCGTACTCCCCCGACTGCACCCGCTCGTCGACATCCGCGACCGAACCGAACACCATCACGTCGTCCGCGCCACGCCGTCGAGCAGGGTGCCCGAGCGAGGCCAGACATCCGACTCCAGCCGAACGTCCCCGGGTACCGTTCGGGACCGGTGGCCGAATTCAGGCCGACCCGTCGCCGAGCGCGAGGCGTCGGCTGCCTTCTGTGCTTCGGGGTCACTCGACGACGGTGACGGTGCCGGCCGCCCCGTCCACGGTGACCATCTGACCGTCGGAGAGGTCGGAGGTCGCGCGCCCGGTCGCGACCACTGCCGGGATGCCGTGTTCGCGGGCGACGATCGCCGCGTGGGACAGGGCGCCGCCGGCGTCGGTGACGAGCGCGCCGATGCGCCCGAAGTTCAGGGACCAGGCCGGGGTCGTGATCGGACAGACCAGGACGTCGCCAGGTTGGATGGATCCGAACTGGCGGTCGCTGTGCACGATCCGCACTTGGCCGGTGTAGCGGCCGGGCGAGGCCGGCGTCCCGGTGATGCCACCGGTCTGGTCCTCGGACGCGTGGCTGAACTCCTGCTCGATCGCCCACAGGACGGCGCCGGTGGTCTGCCGAACCGCCGCGGGCATGGCCCGCAGGTCGGGTGGATCCTCGGGGGGCGCTCCGAGGGTGACCGGTCCGGGGTGCGCCTGCACCCACGCCCGTTCCGCACGTCGGCGCGCTACTCGTTCCGCCGGCGACTCGGTGCCGTCGGACGACCGGTCGCGCAGGAGCCGACGCACCTCGTCGAGCTCGAGCCAACAGGCGTCGTCGGCTCGGCGCAGCACCTCCTCATCGACCAGTCGGCGACCGATCTCCATCATCGCTCGGCGGACCAGACCCGACGGCCCGGCGTCGGTATAGGCGAGGTTGTCTTCGCGGACGGGCCACACCCGGCGGGCGGTCGCGAGCGCGGCGCGTAGTCGTTCACTGTCCTCGGTCGTCAGGCTGCGGGCGTGCGCTGCCGCCTCCATCTCGGACTCGGCCGCAGCGCGTCGCACATCGAGGGCGGCGGCGAGTTCGTCTGGACCCGTACCGGCGATGACAAGATCGCGGAGTACGCCGAGCACCAGTCCCGGCCGTTCCTCGATGGTCGGTCGACCAGGATCGAATGCCGTGACCCGGCAGCCGAATCGGTCGAAGTGCGAGACGATCGCCGCCGCCGCATCGGATGCACCCACGGCCTCCAGCGAGCGGAGCACCTCCTCGAGAGCCTCCCCGGCCCAGTCCGCGACGACCGCGCTCGCTCCGGGGTGGGCGCCGATCGTTGCCGCTGCAGCTTGGAGGTCCCTGGTGGGGGCCGACGACGTGGCGGAGAGTCCGTCGAGGAGCGCGAGCGCTTCGGATGTGGTCCAGCCCAACAGCTCCTCGGCGAGTTCCACGAAGGGACGTACGCCCATCAGGTAGGGAACGAAGAGCATGAAGTGGATCCGGTGCGCGTCGGCGAACAGGTCCGAGAGAGAGTCGAGGTGGGCGAGGAGTTCGGCATCGTCCATCTCGGCGAGGTCGACGCCGCCCAGCGAGTCGATCCGGTCCGCCAGTTCGGGCTTCCACTCCTCGTACCACCGGTCGATCGTGCGCTCGGGCACGCCCGTGTCGACGACGTGTCGGGCCGTGCGCAGCTTGCGGCGGAACGTGGGCACGATGCGGGCGACCGCGCCCATGAGCCACCACGGCGGCGCCGCGCCTTCCTTCCCGCCCGGCGGGACGGCGTGCGAGTAGAGCTCGCCACCGAAGCAGCGGAAGTCCATGCCGTCGATCAACAGACCGAACGTGCCGGCGACGTCACGGAACGCCGCCTCCAGCGGCGGCACCCACATGGTCTCGGCGATCGGTGTGAGCGGCTCGCACATGTGCGACGTGTCCTTCTCCCACGTCCCGTCGGTCGGGAGCTCCATCGCGGGCTTCCGAGGCAGCGCTGTGATGGGTCTGGCTTGCAACAACCAGAGTTCGCCGTCGGTCGAGATCGCCCACTCGATGTCGACCGCAACGGCGAGGTCGGCGGCGACTCGTCGGACGAGGTCACCGATCCGCCGTGCGTCCGCCTCGTCGAGCACGTCGAGCGGTCCGGCGATCCGCCGGCAGGTTCCGTCCACGTCGATGCGCCAGTCCTCCGGCGTGGCCTCGCCGGACACCAGGGCGTCGCCCAGGCCGACGACCGCGCTGACGACCGCCACGTCGTCGCCGGTCACCGGGTCGGCCGAGAACGCCACCCCGGCCACGTGGGCGTCGACCTGACGTTGCACGAGGATTGCCATACCGGCGTCGACGGTGTCGTGGCCGTTGGCGTAGGACTGCGCGTGCGCGGAGTCCACGCTGGCCACGACCTCGGCCATCGCGGCCTGGACGGCCGCGCGGTCGCTCGGGTCGACACCCAGCACGGTTGCGTACTGGCCGGCGAACGATGCATCGATGAGATCCTCGGCGACGGCCGACGAGCGGACGGCGACCATGTCGCCGAGTCCTCGAACCGCCGAAGCGATCTCCTGGCCACCGCCCGATGGGGCTGTCCCGGCCGGGACGATGAAGCCGGGCGGGACAGCGTGACCCAGCCGGGCGAGCCGGGCCAGGGTCGACGCCTTGGTGCCGACGACGTCGGCGTCGAGCGCGGCGTCGTCGTTCAATGCGACAGGTGTCGAGGGGCCCAAGTTCGTGATCGCGGTCATCGGTCTGCTCATTTCGTTCGGTCGCTCTGGATGGAGGTCGTGGCACGGCTCGGCACGTGGCCCTCTCGGATCGCGGCGACCAGGACCTCGATCGCCCAGGCCGCCGCCGCGGTCGTGTCGTCGGCACCAAGGCCGGCCTCGCGCAACAACAACCACGTCCGGCTGCTGGACAAGTGACGCAATACACCGGCGACGAGGCGGGCGTCGTCGCCGGACAGGCCCAGGACCCCGACCGCGGCCGACACGGCGTCGGTCCGCCCGCGCCGGTCCCGGTTCTCGATCGCCGTTCCCACGCTGAACCGGACCGCCGCCGCTGCTATCGCCTCGTGGTCGGTGAACAACGCAAAGTTGGTGGCGACCGCGTGAGGAAGGTCAGCCACGTCATCGACCTGCTCGACGCCGCCGGCGGATCTCATGGCGGCCGACATCTGTTCGACCAGTCCGTCGAGCATCGACTCGCGCGTCGGGAAGTGCCGGTACACCGTCCGATGCGACACCCCGCAGCGATCGGCCACCCCCTGGACCGAGAAGTCCGAGAGCCCGCCTTCCAGCACCACCTCGGCGAGCGCTCCGAGGATCCGCTCCCGGGTGGCGGTCGACTGAGACGTCATAGATTGTGTCACGCCATAAGTTATGACAGTGGATCGCTCCGCTGTCAACCTGTCGCATCAACGCCGCGGGCATCGACACGCCCACTGCAGGAAAAGCGATTCTGGGACAGGCCACCGACACGTCACCAACGGGACTGTTGCTTCAATAATCCTCGCAGGACGGGAGGATCGACGCCGCCGGGCATGGATTCAGCGCGCGGCCGTGGACTCGACTGCGACTGCGCGGGAGATGTCGTCCTGCACGAGGTCGTTGTTGATGTCGATGGGGGCGGGGGAGCCGGCTCCGGCGGCGGTGATGAGTTGGGCTCGAGGGTCGATGGCGTTGCCGGCGCCCCAGACGCCGGTGACGCTGGTGCGTCCGGCGCGGTCGACGACGGCCAAGCCGGTCTCGTCGAGGTCACAGCCGAGTGTTGCGAGGAGGTAGTCGGGGTGGGGGGCGATGATCGGGCGGAGATTCAGCACCAGCATGGAGGTGAACCGCCCTGGGTCTGATGGGAGGCTCCAACGAACCCAGGGCGATTCAAGCACCGGACAGTGACTCGGTGGTCCGGTCACGAACCGTCGCGATCAGCACCAACAACGCGCCGAATGGGGGGGCGATCCCCAGATGCTCTCTGACGGGGTCATTCAACGTTCGTTCTGTGCGCTGTGCACGCCCATCTGCGGCAACGGCGGGGGGAAGATCTGACACGCGCGAACTCGCCAAACTGTAGCTACAGTAATCTTATGCCTGTAGCCACATCGCGCTCCGAGGTTGGGATCCGGGACCTGAAGAACAACCTCAGCAAGTACATCGACCGCGTCCGCTCCGGTGAGGAGGTCGTCGTGACCGACCGCGGCAAGCCCGTCGCCCGATTGTCGGCTGTCGACTCGTCGGTCAACCGTCTCGCGGACCTTGTCGCGTCCGGTGTCGTTCGCGCCCCAACCCGAAGCTCCCGTCATCACCCACGCAGACGCATCAAGGCGAAGGGACCCGTCAGCGACCTGGTCGCAGAGCAGCGACGGTGATCACCTACGTCGACACGTCGACGTTGCTCAAACTCCTGATCGAGGAGGAGGGTTCGGACCGAGCGCAGCTGGTCTGGGACTCCGCGGACGCCGTCGCTTCCGTGAGCCTGATCGTCGTGGAGGCGAGGGCAGCGTTGGCTGCGGCAACCCGACGAGGTCGGCTGACCGCTGACCAGCACGACGAGGCCAAAGCAGAACTCGCGGTGCTGGTCGAAGATCTCCACCTGGCGGAGGTCACCGAAGACCTGCTCACGCAAGCGGCGAACCTGGCCGAGGACGAGGGTCTACGCGGCTACGACGCCATTCACCTCGCCGCGGCGATCTACCTCGACGCATCCGTCTTGACCAGCGCCGACGAAGCTCTCTGCGACGCGGCTCACCGCAACGGCATGCACGTGGCCAATCCACTCGTCAGCTGAACAGCATCGAGTCGGTGCGTCGGCATGTATGGCAATACTTTGCGTGGTCGGCTGGCGCTCCGACGATGGATTGGCACATGTCCGACGAAGCGGCTCCTGGAACACCGGCTGCTGTGATGCGAGCGATGGTCGCTGCGTTCGACACCGGTGAGGTCAGCGACCTCGAGGTTCATCCCGACGGAGATGGTGCGGCGAGCACCCGGCCGATCGACTCATGGCCGATCACCAGCCGGTCATTCCCCGGCGGAGCGGTGCCGTAGTCGCCGTTGCCGCTCTCGAGGTCGGTCCCCCAACGGAACGAAGCGGGCCGACGTCATCAACCGGCGAGAACTGGACAGCCATCCCTGACGCCGAGCACGTCGACGAGGTCATCGCTGATCTCGCAGACAAGGCAGGCGGCAACCTCAGCACGATCCGATGCTGACACCGCGCCACCGGGTCCATCGAGTGTCGGCGCCGGGTGGGCGCTTCGTCGCGTCGCTCTTCACCGCTGGATCCGGCACGTATGCGTGGCACGGCGACGTTCTCGCGGAGCTTGGACGGCCGCCCCGCCGCCCGAGCCCCGTCTCGAGGTCGGACGGACTCGTCGAGATCCTCGCAGACGTCGGCTTCGACACCGTCGAGGTGGCAAAGCAGGTCGAAGAGCGGTTCGTGTTCCGCGACGTCGACCAATTCATCGCGTGGCAGTCGTCCCACGGCGGCCGCATCCTGCTCGACACGCTCGACGACGCTGGCCGTGATCGCTACCGGGACCTGTGCGCATCACGCCTGCGTGCACATGGGGTCGATGACGGCTACGACGGCCGTGCATCCGCGGGCTGCGTGTCACCTTCGGGATGATTCTCGGGCAGCTCGCTGTCGGCCGAACCATTGAGAACGTGCTCGAGGACTATCCCTACCTCGAACGCGATGACGTGCTGGCGGCGCTCGACTACGCCGCAGCGATGGCCGACGAACGAGAACTGCCGGTCTCTCGCCCAGCGTGAGGCTGCTCCTCGACGCCAACCTGTCGCCGTCGCTCATCGACGGACTCACAGACGCCGGGTTCGATGCGCTGCACGTCGGCGACATCGACCTGCTCACGGCGAGCGACACCACGATCGTCGAGTACGCCCGAGCCAACGGCCTCGTCGTCCCCCCGCGACGGCGGGGATCGACTCGGCTCCGCAGCCAGGCTTGAGCGGCGACGAGGTCGTGAATGACGGAACCGATCCTATACGCTTGTACAGCGTGATGGGCGACGAGGTGGTGGAGTCAGTGAATCGGGTGGCCGTCGTGACTGGCGGGGCGTCGGGCGTCGGCCGCGGGATCTGCGAGCATCTCTCGGCGACCGGCGCCTCCGTGGCCGTACTCGATCTGCAGGAAGACCTGGCGGCCGAGGTCGCCGATGGCTTGTGCGCGGGCGGCGCCACGGCGCGGGCGGTCGGGGTCGACGTGGGCGACCGCGGATCGGTTGCTGCCGCCCTCGACGAGGTCCGGTCTGCATTCGGCCCGATCGAGATCCTGGTGACGAGTGCGGCGATATCAGGCTTCACGTCGTTCGAGGACATCGCTCCCGAGGCATTCGAGCGGATGGTGCGAGTGAACCTGCTCGGCACGTTCCACTGCATCCAGCTCGCGATCGTTGACATGGTCGAGGCGGGGTCGGGGCGCGTCGTCACGATCTCCTCTGCGGCGGGACAGACGGGTTCCCTGCTGCAGGCCGACTACTCGGCCACCAAGGGCGGGGTGATCGCCATGACCAAGACCATCGCTCTCGAGTACGCGTCGAAAGGGATCACGGCCAACACGGTTCCCCCGTTCATGGTCGACACGCCCCTGTTCCGCAAGGCCCAGGCCGACGGGTTCCTTCCCGACGACAAGTACCTGACCCGGATGGTCCCGGCACAGCGCCTCGGCACCGGCGATGACATCGGCGCCACGGTCGCGTTCCTCTGCTCCGACGCCGCTTCCTACGTCACCGGACAGGTCATCGGCGTCAACGGAGGAGCGGTCACGTGAACGACAACCCGAGCAGGTTCGACATGACCGACCGCGTCGCCGTCATCACCGGAGGCGGTACCGGCATCGGTCGAGGCGCCGCGCTCGTGCTGGCCGAACACGGCGCCGACGTCGTGGTCGCCGGCCGGCGACCGGAGCCCCTCGATTCGACCGTCGAGGAGGTCGAGTCCCTCGGCCGCCGTGCGCTGGCCGTGCCCACCGACGTCACCGACGTCGACAGCTGCCAAGCGCTCGTCGACGCGACGCTGGCCGAGTTCGGCCGCCTCGACGTCCTCGTCAACAACGCCGGCGGGGCCACGACCAAGGGCATCTCCAGGTGGACCGAGGACGAGTACCGAGAGGTGATGGCCCTCAACCTCGACAGCGTGTGGTTCCTCTCCCGCATGGCGTCGAAGCCCATGCTCGAGGCCGGCAAGGGCGCCATCGTCAACATCACCTCCGGCGCCAGCCTCCTCGCCATGCCCCAGGCTGCGCCGTACGGGGCGGCGAAGGCAGCCGTGAACAACCTCACGGGCGCCATGGCGGCGTCGTGGACGGGCCGGGGAATCCGCGTGAACTCGATCGCCTGCGGCGCCGTCCGCGCCGCCACCCTGGTCGACGAGCTGGCCAAGCACGGCCTCGAGCCCGAGGCCGTCGCCGGGTCCAATGCGTCCGGTCGGGTCGGCGAGCCCGAGGAGATCGGTTACCCCGTCCTCTTCTTCGCGTCCGATGCGTCGAGCTTCTGCTCGGGACAGACCCTGTACGTCCACGGCGGCCCCGGCCCGGCCGGCATCTGAACGGGAGCACCAGATGAACGAGTTGTACTACGACCCCTACGACGTCGAGATCGACCGGGATCCATACCCGACGTACAAACGTCTGCGCGACGAGGCGCCGATCTACTACAACGACCAGCTCGACTTCTGGGCGCTCAGCCGTCACCACGACGTCGAGGTCGCGCTGAAGGACAACGCGAACCTGAGCTCGGCCAAGGGCGACATCCTCGAGGTCATCAAGGCCGACCCCACGATGCCTCCCGGGATCTTCATCAACGAGGACCCGCCCCTGCACACCATCCACCGGTCGCTGGTCTCACGAGCGTTCACCCCGAAGAAGATGAAGGCGCTCGAGGACCAGATCCGCGGGTACTGCCGGGCCTGTCTCGACCCCCTGATGGACGGCGATCGCTTCGACTTCGTCCTCGACCTCGGGAGCCAGATGCCGATGCGCGTCATCGGCATGCTCGTCGGCATCCCCGACGCCGACACCCCTACGGTGCGCGACATCGCCCAACGCAACCTGCGCACCAAGCCGGGCGAGCCGCTCCCGGTCACGAAGGACCAGTACTTCGACCCCAGCCACTTCGCCGAGTACGTCGAGTGGCGGGCGAAGAACCCCGACGACGACCTGATCACCGAGCTGTTGAACGTCGAGTTCGACCGATGTCGACGGCACGGTCCGCAAGCTCACGATGCACGAGCTGATCGTGTTTCTCGGCGTGATCGCCGGCGCCGGCGTGGAGACCACCGGCCGGATGTTCGGGTGGATGGGCAAGGTCCTGGCCGAGAACCCCGATCAACGCCGCATGGTCGCCGAGGACCGATCGCTCGTGCCGAACGCCGTCGAGGAGCTGCTGCGCTACGAACCCCCCGGCCCCACGGTGGCCCGCTACGTCACCCAGGATCTCGAGTACCACGGCGAAACCGTCCCCGCCGGAAGCGCGCTGGTGATGATCCTCGGCGTCGGCGAACCGCGACGAACGCCGCTACGAGGAACCCGAACGCTTCGACGTCCGCCGGAAGTTCACGCACCTCTCCTTCGGGTACGGCACCCACTACTGCCTCGGCGCCGCCCTTGCCCGCATGGAAGGACGCATCGCGCTCGACCAGGTCCTGAACCGCTGGCCCGAGTGGGAGCTCGACCTCGATCACGCCGTCCGGTCGAACACCACGACGGTGCGCGGCTGGGACGCCATGCCCTGCCGCGTCTGACCGGTCAGGTCGCGAGGGACGCGAGGTGGTCGCGCGTGCGCCGGATCGAGTCCCGGCGCTGTTCGCGATCGGCGCCGCAGGGGACGATGAAGGCCTGGATGTCGGTGGCGCCGGCGTCGAGCAGGGCTTGGAGCTGACGCGTCACACTGGCCTCGTCACCGAGGATGGCGGCGTCGATGGCGCTGTCGACCTCACCCCGTTCGAGGATCCGCTGGTAGTTGGGCAGGTTCTCGTAGCGCGCCGCCGTCTCCGCCGTGGCCGCTCTCGCCTCGTCGAGGTCGTCGTGAACGGCGACCGGCAACCCGGCCACGACCCGCGGGGCCGGACGACCGGCGGCGGTCGCCGCCGCTTCGAGTCGAGGCACCACATGGGTCTCCACCGCTTTCACCGGCGCCATCCACAACACGACACCGTCGGCCAACTCGCCAGCGACGCGCAGCAGGCGCGGGCCGAGTGCGGCGAGCAGCAGGGGCACCGGTTGTTCGACCGGGGCAAACGCGCCGTGAGCCGTCCAGTCCTGACCTTCGACGTCGACCGGTTCGCCGCGCAGCAGCGGCGCGAGGATGCGCAGGTATTCCTCGGTGTTCCGGCCGGGGTGGTCGTAGGAGAGCCCGAACATGCCCTCGATGACCGGCTGATGCGACGGGCCGACTCCGAGGGTGAGTCCCGGCCGTCCCATGGCATTCGCGGCGGCGACGGCACGGTTGGCCTGGAGCACCGGGTGGCACGGATAGGTCTGCAGCACCGCCGTTCCGAGCTCGATGCGCTCGGTCTCGCGACCGGCCAACGCCATCGCCACCAGCGGGTCTCCGGCGAGGTAGCTCGCGAACCATAGCGACCGGAAGCCGTCCCGCTCGGCGGCCTGCGCGTGTCTGACGATCTTTTCGGTCGTGCCCGCGACCGCGGTGAGTCCGATCCGCATGCTCTACAGTTGTACAACATTCAGCGCCTGCGCCGCCGGATCGACCTGGAGGGGGACCCATGACCGACGAACGAACGCTCGAGGAGAAGATCCAGTATCTCCTCGACCGCCAGGAGATCGCCGACGTCATCGCCCAGCACGCCCGAGGCCACGACCGGCACGACGTGGACCTGCTCACGGCGACCTATCACGACGACGGAATCGACGAGCACGGCCACGCGATCAATGCGGGGACGAAGTACGCCGAGTGGGCCAACGCCACGCACCGCACGAGTTCGGCATCGCACCTCCACAACATCACCACACACTCCTGCGAGATCGACGGCGACACGGCGCATGCCGAGAGCTATGTCATGGTCGTCCTGCTGAGCCCCGACGAGACGTCGACGAGCATCATGAACGGCCGCTACGTCGATCGTCTCGAGCGGCGGGACGGAGCGTGGCGGCTGGCGGTGCGCCGGGCCACGGTCGACGCCGTGTCGACCGGCGACGCCACCATGTTGCGGCACCCGTTCTTCCGTGAGCAGGGCTACATCCGAGGGACGCGAGACCGGACCGATGTCTCCTACCAGCGGCCGCTCTCGCTCGACGGGCCCGAGCCCGTTCGCTGGAGAACCGACGGATGACGTCAACGCGGCGAATTGGCAAGGAGACGTCCGAGACCCGGGATCAGATCCTCGACGCGGTCGAACACCTGATGGTCGAGTCGGGGCACGCGTCGGTGACCTATCGGGCCGTCGCGACTCGAGGGGGCGTGACCCCAAGCCTCGTGCAGTACTACTTCCCAACCCTCGACGAGCTCCTCGTCTCCACCGTCCGTCGCCGCTCCGAGCAGAGTCTCCGCCGTTTGCTCGACATGTTGCGGAACCGGCCGGGACAACCGCTGCGGATGCTGTGGGAGTTCAGCAACGACGAGACCGACGCCATCCTCACCATCGAGTTCGCCGCCCTCGGCAACCATCGGGACTCCGTGCGGGGCGAGATCGTCCAACACACCAACCGCCTCCGAGCGATCCAGCTGGACGCGCTGTCCTCCGTGCAGGACCTCGGCGATCTGACGCCGGCAGCTGCCCTGTTCCTTCTGAGCGGGATCCCGAAGATCCTGAAGATGGAGGAGGGCTTCGACGTCGACGTCGGCCACGCCGACGTCGTGGCGCTGGTCGAACGCCACCTCGACACGCGTGGATCTCGATGATCCGAGTGGTGCTCGAGCCGCGACAGCTATTCCGCGACGACAACCGACCACGTGCGTAGGTACGCAGACGGGCGAAGCTCGGCTGGTCAGGCGTCGTCCGCCGGCCCGTCTCCGAGGACCTCCTCGATCGCCGCTCGCAGCCGTGGGCCGTCGCGCTCGACCACACCCCACACCAGGTCGAGGTTCACATCTGGATAGGCGTGGATCAGACGGTTCCGCATGGCCACGATGTCCGTCCACGGCACGTTCGGATGGCGGGCTCGAGTCTCCTCGCTCACGTTGGCGGCCGCCTCGCCGACGATCTCGACCCACCGAACGATGGCGGCAGCCAACACCTCGTCTGACCGCAGCGCGTCGACGTCGGCCGGCCGATGTTCCTCGACCTTGCCGAGGTACTCGACCATGTCTCGCAGTCGGTCGAGATCGCGGCTCACAGTGCGACTGCGTCGGCGAGGACCCGATCCCGGACGTGTGGGCGTAGCTCCTCCGCGGTCACGACATCCACCGAGCGACCGAGGAGCTCCTCGAGGTCGGCGATGAGGCCACCGAGGTCGAGGAGCGAGCGGCCGGGTTCGAAGGAGACCAACAGGTCGACGTCGCTCGACACTTGAGCGGTCCCTCGCGCAACCGAACCGAAGACGCGGACCTCGCCAGCGCCGCGACCTCGCGCGATCTCGAGGATGTCGTCCCGCCGAGCACGCAGATCGGCGAGCGTCGTCGGCTCAGATGCGGCTGGTCGGGTTGGCGCCGTCATACGTCCATTCTCCCCCATCATCCGGTCGTGCGTCGTGTCACAAACGGATGGGCTGCCCGGAAGACGTTCACGTTCGGCATTTCCTGCTCTGAGCGGCCCGGCGAGTCGCTTCCGAATCCACCCTCGGCCCGTCGCCATCCTTTTCTCCGGACACACCGCGTCAGGTTTCCCTACGGGACACCTGCAGACCACGCTCCGTAGGCAGGACGGACTGAGCGGCCACACACGCAGCTTCGGTCGCCAATCTGGGGCGCGATTTCGGGACGCCTCGACGCCCTCGCCTGCACCGGCACTTCCGGGCGGTGCACCGTCGGCGAGGGTCCTCTCGTTGGGTATCGCTGGTGCCCCGTCGGCGAGGACCCTCTCGTTCGGTCCCGAGGCCATCACCTACCGCCGGGTAGGTCGGCCTACGACCATCTGTGAGGTGACCCAGAACGTCGGTCGACTCGTATCCCCAAACGTGGTCCCGCCCGGAGCCGATCGGGTACCGCTCCTCTCAGGAGCCAAGCCCACCATCGGAGAACAGCACCTCTGCGACCGCATCGGCCGCGCCCTGGTCCCGCTCGGCCTGGACCCTGGCGTAGACCTCGAGCGTCATCCGAACGTCGGAGTGGCCGAGACGGACCTGGGCGGTCTTGATGTCGACGTCAGCGCCGACCATGACCGTGGCGTTCGTCCGACGGAGGTCGTGGGGCGTGACGCCGACGTACTTCTCCTCCTTGCCCGACCGCTTGGCGTCCGCATCCTTGTCGTCGTCCTCGACCCCGACCATCTCACCAAGACCGGCGGCGATGGCCGCTGGCTGCCAGATCCGACGTCGCCAGTCGGTGGCGTCCCAGATCTCGCCGACCGAGTTGGCGAACACGAACTCGTCGGCGTCGGCGGCGGTCAGACCCCGGTGGACGAGCTGGGCGGCGAGCATCTCCGCCATGAGCGCGGGCATCGTGAGACGGCGGTGGCCGATCGCCCGCAGTACGCCGTAGTTGCGATGCACGGTTCTCGACGCCAGCGACTCCGACCACGAGGCGACCAGCGCCCGCACGTCCTTCGGCTGGACCTTGGCGATCGGCACGTCTTCGATCGGCGCCAGGTGCTTGCGGATCACGATCTCGTCACGGGTCCAGCCGCTCTCGCGCTTGGAGGGGTTGGCCTCGTCGAGCCACTGGCGGGCGACCTCGCCCAAGCGGCGCTTGCCACCACTCGGGTCGACGTAGTCGCCCTCGGCCGACTGCACCCGCAACCGAGCGGCGTAGTCCTTGGCGGCCTTGCGGGTCTTGGCGTCGGTGGGTTCGTCAGCAGCAAGGGCGCCCACCCGGGATGCCCTCTGACCTGCACTTCTCTGACGGAGTGGGCGCGGCAGATCGATGGGCCGGGCGGAGCCCGGCATCCGCCGCGGTTGGTCACGTCTCAGGCTGCGGGTTCGAGGATGACCTTGTGGCCGAGAGCTTCGAGCTGGCGGATCAGCTGCCGCTGCCGTGCCTCGGTGTTGGAGCGTCGTTCGAAGAAGTCAGCGCCGAGCTCGTCGTAGGTGGCGTCGTCGGCGAGGAGGTGCCAGACGATCACGATCATGGTGTGCGCCACCGCGAACACCGCCTTGGTCTCACCGCGGGTCCCGAACTTGCGCTTGAACCGTCGATACTGGGCGGCAAGGTAGGTGTCCTTGCCATGCGAAGCGGCCCACGCGGCCTCACACATCGCGGCCCGCAACGCCGGATTGCCCTTTCGGGCCTTCCCGGATCGGCGCTTCCCGGCGGACTCGTGATGCCCTGGGCAGAGCCCGACCCAGGACGCGAGGTGCTTGTCGGGTCGGGAACCGTGACATTTCAACTCCCGACCTCTGCGACGATCACCTCCCGAACCATGCTTGCCTACACCCGAGATCGTCCACATGCGGGTGGCGGCTTCAGCGAAAGGGGCCATCAACCCGTCGACTTGGTCATCGAGGCGAGCCTCGATCGAGCTGAGCTCGTCGACGTGGTCGAGATGCATGCGCAACAAGAAGGCGTGATGGTCATCGAAGCGACCAACGAGCGCTTCGCGCAGCGTGCCGATCTTGGGGCGCATCCGGGTCAACGCCATCTCCGCGAGCACCTCCGGATCCCGTTCACCGGCGATGAGCGCTTCGAGCATCCGCCGACACGACTTGCCCAACACGTCGGTGGCCACCGAGTCCAACTTGATCCCTGCGTCTTCCAAGAGCTTCTGGATGCGTTGGGTCTCCCGCACCCGTTCCTGGACGATCTTCGTTCGATACCGGGTCAGGTCCCGTAGCTTGGCGACCTTGGCCGGCGGGATGAACGAGCCCCGCAACAGACCGCACTCGAGCAACTGGGCCAGCCACTCGGAGTCCTTCACGTCGGTCTTGCGGCCCGGCAGGTTCTTGAAATGCGCCGGGTTCACCAACAACAACTCGAAGCTGTCGGCGTCCTCGAGCACATGCCACACCGGCTTCCAATAGACCCCAGTTGCTTCCATCGCCACCTGCGTCACGCCCTCGGACATCAACCAGTCGCGCAGCTCGACCAGCCGTCCCGTGAACGTCAGGAACTCCCGGGTCTGGGTGGCACGCCCACCCGAACCGTCCGGTGTTCGCACCGTGGCCATCACCGTCTTCTTGTGCACGTCCAGACCCGCGCACCGATCCACGATCACATCCATCACCAACCCCCTTCGGCTCGGCGTCGTGGCGTGCCGTCCAGGGGATCAGGCGTGTCAAGACTCTGACCCGGATATTGCAGCCGGTGATCTGTTGAGTCGGTGGATTGACGCGACAAGTGCCCCGCTACCTGGGACGATTCGGGTGTCGAAGCCTGAATCCAACCAGCCAGAGGAGCACCTGACAGGTGAACGCTACCGCGACGTTGTTTGATGCCGGTGAACTGATCCGCCGCCCGGTCCGCGAGGTGGCGCCGGTGCGGGTCACGGTCACCGAGGACGAGGTGACCGGCGTGGCCGGGTGGCGCTGTGGGGGCCGTTGCTGGACCGGCTCAACGTGGTCGGCCGAGGCGGATCGGCGGGCGCTGCGCCCGATCGGGCCTGGTGGCTACAGCGGCGGTGAGTGCTACCGGGCCGTGGTCGAGGTGCTTTTGGCGGGGGGGACTTTCTCTTCGGACCGGTCGCTGCTCGATGGCGCCACCCAGCAGCTGCGTGGCGCGCACCGCCTGCCGTCGCACACCACCCTGTGGCGGTTCGTCGCCGCCGCTGATCTCGGACGGGCGGCCAAGGCGGCGGCGGTGAACCGCACGATGCTGGCCCGAGCCTGGGCGTTGGGTGCTGGCCCGGAAGGCGGCGATGGTCACGGTCGATCCGGACGCGACATCGGTGGCCACCTACGGGCCGGGAAAGGAAGGATCCCGGTTCGGTTACAACGGCCAGACCGGCTTGTCGCCGCTGATCGGGGTGTGCGGCGAGACCGGCGACGTGTTCGCCGTGCGAGCCCGGGGCGGCAACGCCCACCCTGGCCGGGCCATGGCTGCCTGTTCGTGCGGGAGTGCGTGCAGGCCATCCCGCCGGCGGTGCTCGAGCAATCGAACCTGTGGGTCCGGATCGACTCGGCCGGCTACCAACACGACGTGTTCGCCGCCGTCGAGGCCCTGGGCGGGGTGTTCTCGATCACCGCCACCTCAGCGCTCGAACGTGAAAGCAGCGATCGAAGCGTTGGCCATCGACCCGGCCACCGACTGGTCGGCCGGCGCTGAACAGCGGAGGCGGAGAAGGGCTCCGAGATCGCCGAGACCACCTTGACCATCGGACGGACCAAGGCCAACCGGCGAACGATGCGGTTGATCGTGCGCCGGCAACGCACCACCGCCGGCGAGCAGCTGTCCTTCGATGATCTCGACGGCTGGCGGTTCCATGCCATCGTCACCAACCTGCCCGCCGCTGTTCGCACCGGCCGACATGGTCGAAGCCCACCACCGCCTGCGCGGCGGGATCCCCGAAGACGCCATCCGCCAGCTCAAAGAGGATTTCGGGCTGATCCACGCACCGGTCACCAACTTCTTCGGGAACTGGTTGTGGTGGCAGGCCTGCGCCCTGGCCCACAACATCGCCCGCTGGGTCCGACACCTGGCCCTGCCCCGCGAGTTCCGACGCTGCCGAGGCAAGCGTCTACGGCTCGCGTTCTTCAACGTCGCCGCCCGTGTCGTCGATCACGCCCGCCAGCTCTGGCTCCGCCTCCCCCGGTCTCACGCCTGGGCTGACGCGTTCGTCGAAGCGCTCACCCGGATCCGAGCACTTGCCCGCTTTCGCCTGACCGGCCAGGCACACACTCCCTTCTCACGACCGGAACAACCTACGCGGACCACCCACCTTCCTTCTTGCACTCACTCGCCTCAAGTTCAGCGTCTCACCCGCGCCTACTGCCTCCGAGCGCGGCCACCTCCGTCGCCCGATCACCTTCTTCTCCTAGCCTCACTGCAATATCCGGGTCTGACACTCGTGCTCGAAGCAACAATCCAGGGTGCCTGCAGACCCCCGCGCCAGTCTGACCTTCGGGCTCACGGCACCAATGAGGTTCCGGGCTACGGCGGACGGCACAACCAGAGTTTCATGCCCCCCGGGCGGCCCCGCCAGCGGCGGGGCCATCCGTGTCTGACCTGCGTTTTCGCAGGTCAGCCCCGGCCCTCGGGCCGGTCATCGTGACAGCCAGTACCTCGGAATATCGCTCAGGTCTCCCCTGAATGTGGTCTGTTTGTGGTCTGTACGGGATGCCACTCGAGGAGCGGGATCGACCCGGCGAGGGCCGCATGCACAGAAGACGGTACGACGGGAGACGGCTGAGCTCCGAGATCGTTCAGCCGTCGCCGCCGAGGAGATCGTCGAGGTCTTGCTTGTCGGCCAGGAGTCGGACCACGTCGAGGTGGTCGGCACGTTCGAAGTAGTACCAGGCGCAAGGGAAGCCGTCGACACCGATACGGCGCAGTCCGTCGATGCCGATGCGCTGTCCGATGAGCGGTGACCCGATACCAGGCATGTTCTCGGCGGATCGGACGGCTTCGATCGCAGCAGTGAAGAACCGCTCGGCGAGGTCGGAGCCCTCGGCCGCCGCGTAGTAGCGGGTCCGATCGACGAGATCCTGGTCGGCGAGCGGCCGCGTCCTGGCCGGCTTCACTCCCCGGAACCGGCGGCGCGATCTCGAAGCTCAACGACATGCTGATCGTCGAGCACCCGGCCCGCACCGGACTCGAGCCCGTCGGCGATCAGGAATCGGAGCCGAGCTGCGGCCTGCTCGCGACGGTCCCGTCGAATCAGGTCACGCAGGTACTCGCTCGTATTCCCGTACTCCCCCGACTGCACCCGCTCGTCCACGTAGCCACGCAGCTCCTCGGGGATGGCGAAGCTCATCGTGTTCCTGCTCACACCCACCACCATGACCTTGCTATCAACTGTTGTCAACCAGAGGAGCATCAGAACTCCGAACCGACCGGTCCAGCGCGCGACGCACCGATCCCGTGCGGTTCACCGGCGGACGGTGACGCGATCAGGTGCCAGCTGATCGGAATGCCCTTCAACGGCGCTTCGAGGACAGCGGGCTGGATGCCAATGCAGAGGTCAACTCTCACATTGAGGCGGGCCAACGCCCAGCGCTGTTGTCTCGTCGAGGTGGATCACCAGGTCGAGCGCCATGCCAGCGCCTCGGTCGTCCATGGCGGTGACGACGTCGTCCCACTCCGCCAGCACCGCGGCGAGGGGCAGACCACGGCGGGCCAGGACCCCAGCTTCGGCCCAATCGTCGCGCTCCTTGGCGGCGACTGACCGCTCGTGCTCGTCGTCGCCCACGATGGCGGAGTACGTGACTGGCGGAAGACCACCGTTGAGATGCGTGCCGGTGGCGTGTACGTGATGCGCCACCACGTCCTGAATCGACCAAGCGGGACAGGCTTGGCAGGTTTGGGCGAGGTCGTCGCCGCTCAATGAGGCGAGGAGCTCGACCGTGGAAGCCTTGGCCTCCTCGTAGAGGGCGACGGTTGGCATGTCACACACGCTTTTCGTCGGCGAGCGCGCCGAGGGTCACCGCGCCGCCGTACTCCACCGATTGGCCGTTGGTCGCGAGGTGGCCGCGCAGCACCTCCGCGTCGCGCCGGCAGCGGCTCAGCGGGTGGGTGCGATCGAGGGTGACGGTGCCGGTGAGCTCGCACATCGAATCGATGATGGCCACCGCCTGTTCGTTGGCGGTGGCGTTGGCGGCGAAGAGGCGCACGCGCTGTGCGGGGGTCAGCTCGCCGAGGCGCTCGGCTTCGTCCCACATCAGCGCGAGCTCCATCTCCACCGAGGACCGGCACGCGTTCCAGAGGCCCTCGGCTCGCAGGTAGGCGCGTTGCACGGCGGCGTTGTTGGCCAGGGGCACGAACGCGGGCGGCGGGGCTTTGGTGATGAGGATCTCCTTGGCCTCGTCGAGGGCACGCCGGGCGGCGCCGAGCTGGGTGGCGGCCACGGAGGTGGCGATGGCCCAGTTGCCGTTGCCCACGAGGCAGCGGTGCGGGCCGTAGTCGTGGGGGGTGGGCTCGAAGGGTGTGAAGGTCCAGGTGGGGTCGATGGTCTGCTTCGGGATGGTGATGCTGTGGCTGCCGGTGCCGCGCAGACCGGTCGGGTTCCAGTCGTCCGCGATCTCGGCTCGGTCGGCGGGCACGCAGGCGAAGCGCAGCACGGGAAGGCCCTCGGGGCTCACGGCGCCAGCGATCATGGCGAGCCCGCCGATCCAGGTCGCGCCGGTGCAGCCGGTGTCGAAGGCCCACCGTCCGCCGAAGGTGGCGTTGTCCCCGTCGATGGCGAGCTCGCCGATGCCGGCGATGGTGGTCGAGGAGGACCCGAGTGGGTCGGCGAGCACCTCCCGAGCGAAGGCGGGGTCGCTGCCGACGGTGAGCCAGCCGAGCTCGCCGGCACCTTGGGACACGACCCAGCCGAGGGAGGGTTCGTGCCAGGCCAGCTCGAGGCCGATGCGGAACCAATCGACCGGTGAGCCACCGGTGCCGCCGAGCGCCGTCGGCACGAGGGTACGGAACATTCCGGCGGCAAGTGCGGCTTGGTAGAGGTCAGCGGGCAGGCGGCGAGCCTCGTCGAGCTCGGTCCAACGGCGGTCGGCGTCTTGGCCGAGCAGCGTGGCGGTGTCGACGGTGGCTCGGGTGATGTTCGCTTCCTGGAGTGTGGTCATGGGCTGACCGTACGAACTCCGATGGTTCGCCGACTTCGCGGATATCCAGCAGATCGACCTACGGGGTATCCCGTAGTCGTGCGTCAGTGCGGCGGTGTGACGAGGCCACGGGCCACCGCGTGCACAGCTGCGTCGGCCCGACCCTTCGCGCCGAGCTTGCGGTACAAGTTGGTGACGTGGCGCTCCACCGTGGAGGGCTGCACGCCGAGGTCGCGGGCGATGTCCTTGTTGGAGGAGCCTCGCGCCAGGAGCGTGAGCACCTCGGTCTCGCGGCGGCTGAGCGACACCGTGGCGGCCGGGGGCGGGGATGGCGTGAAGGGTCGCCCCTCGACCGCGGCCAGGATCGCCTCCACCACGTCGCCGCTGTCACGGATGAACGGATCGTGCTCGTTGCCCTCGAGCACGTAGAGCCGCGCCCCCGGCACGAGTCGAGCGATCTCCCGGCTGAGCTCAGGGCGCACGGCCGGATCGTGGCGGTTGGTGATGACCGTGGTGGGCACTCGGAGACGGGCCAGCTCGTCCCGGACGTCATGGGTGCGCATGTAGCGGAGGAGGGCCGTGGCCACGGTGGGGTCGGCGGCTCGGCGTTGGAAGCCACTGAACCAACGGAGGTCGTCTCGGCCGCCGTTGGGCAGAAAGAGAGACGACAAGGCCAGCGTGGCCAGCTTCCAGTTGGTGCCGATGATCGAGATCAGTCCCTCATGCTGCTCCTGCGTGTTGAGGTCGGTGCCGCGCGCATAGGTGGAGTAGAGAACGAGGCGCTCGACGCGGTCTGGGTAAGCAGCGGCGAACACCGTGGCCACCGGGCCGCCCGCTGAGTAACCGATGAAACGGGCCCGGTCGACGCCGGTGGCGTCCAGCACAGCGTGGAGTTGGGCGAGGTCGTCCTCGATCGTGTCGGTGGTGCGGGTGCGGTCGGACAGACCGCCACCCACGCGGTCGTACCAAATCAACCGGTGGTGCTCGCTGAATTGCGCCAGCGTCGACGCTGCTGAGGGATGCGTCCACACCTGTTCGACGTGCGAGAGCCAGCCGGGGGTGAGCACCAGCGGCGGCCCCTCACCTGCCGTGGCGTAGGCCACCTGCGAGCCGTCGGTGAGCCGGCAGTACCCAATGCGCGGCTCCACGGATGCACTGATCACCGTTGCCGGGTCCCACACAGGTCCACGGCGCAAGACGCTACGTCCCCGGCCGTTGCCGCGTCGTTGCCTGGTTCGCCTCCCCCTGCGACACGCTTGGTATTTGCGAGCGTTGTCACCGAAGCCGGTTCCGCGGCGCAGCCTTCGTGTCCAGGACGCGTCCGACCTGGACAGAGCGCACGTTCTCCGAGCAGGCGCCGACTCGACGTTTCCCACGGAGCCCGGGATGGGCCTTCGGACGCGAGACCGGTACGGCGATGGACTCGAGGACCAGCCGAGGGACAGCGACGGACACGCTGAGTTCGTTGCCCGGGTCATGGTCCGCTGGCTCCCGTGCCGGTTTCCCTTGGCAATGATCGAACGCGATGAAGATGCCGGCGGCGGGCTCGGCTCCCTGGATGCGGCCCGCGGCGGTCATGACGCCACCGGCGAGCTCGCAGTGCGGCGCAGCGTGATGCCCACGCCGACGAACCAGATGATCGAGCCGAGCCCGAAGACCATTTCCACGACCTCGAAGGCGGGAACCACGGTGACGACTCCGGCGACGGCGGTGACAACACCGACCCAGTTGAGCCAGCGCGGCAGGCCAGCGGTGACCAGTCCGGCGATGGACACGAGCAGGATCCAGATGCCACCGACGAGTTCGTTGCCGCCGCCGAGGCCGTTCGTGACGGCGTCGATCGTCGACCAGACCGTGACGGCGCCGTCGGGGTCGGAGCCGGCGAGGTCGGCGACCGACTCGATCCCGATGTTGGAGATCATGCCGGCGGCGAACATCAGCGCGGCCCAGATGGCCGCGAACACCATCGCCGTGTTCGCCAATGCGGGTGTTCGCTCGGCGAAGCGCTGGCGCAGGGCCAGACCGAGAGGGACGAGCGCCGCGCCGAAGACGATGAAGATGCCGATGTACCAAGCGAGGAGTGCGCCTTGGTGGCCGACGAGGAACTCCACCGAGTCGGCCGGCGTGGCGTCGGGATCGGTGTAGTCGGCGAAGGTGGACGCGAACATGACGATGCCGTAGCCGAAAGTGCCGGCGGCGAGCAGGGCGGCGGCGCCGCCGATGCGCTGCAATCGCCCCGAGTCGGTGGTCGGCGGGTCGGTCGGTGGTGCGGTGGATTCGGTGATGGTCATGACGTGATGCCTTTCGTTGGTGTGTTGGGTTGGTGTGGAGATTCGGGCCGGGTGGGATCGGGGTGGTCGAGGCGTCGGAGTGCGACGACGTCGACGTTCATCGAGGTGAAGTGCGCGAGCAGGCCGTTGAGGTGGGATGGGTCGCGGACCTCGCCGACGAGGCGGGTGCCGTGCTCGGTCAGTGAGATCTCGAAGTCGTCGATGACGGGGTGGAGGATCCGCTGGGTCGCTCGGCCACGGATCTCGATCTCGTAGCGGGCGGGTCGGGGCATGGCTCGATGCTCCACCCGGCCGGGGTGAGCAGACATCATCCGCCGGGTGATCTCACCCGGGTGACCCGCCCGAGCGCTCGGGACCAGGCCTTGTGCGGGCTGCCCTAGCCTGCGCTCATGGCAGGTCCGGATGCGGGCGTCACCGCCACCAAGGTCACCCCGCCTCGGCCTCCAGGCCGGTACCTCCGGCGCGCCCGGCTGATCGATCTCATCGACAGCTCCGTCGACGCAGGCCGGGGCGTCGTGTTGGTCAGTGCACCGGCAGGGTCAGGAAAGTCGACATTGATCGACGGGTGGCTCGACGCACGCTCGACGCGGGCCGGCTGGTTGCAGATCGACGAGAGCGACAACGACCCGTCCGGCTTCTGGACCTACATCGCTGCAGCGCTGCAGGAGTCGGTGCCGGCGCTTCCCGAGGCGGTGCGCTCCGCTCAGGGTGACGGGCTCGACACCGTGGTCGGCGCGGTCGTGAACGAGACCAGTGCAGCCGGCGAGGAGGTCGTGCTCGTGATCGACGACTACCACCTCATCACCAACCCCGACGTCCACCACAGCGTCGAACGCCTGATCACACTCCGACCGCCGAACCTGATCCTCGTGGTGTCGACCCGTGTCGATCCGCCGTTCCGTCTCGGCCGACTCCGCGTCCGCGACCGGCTGACCGAAGTCCGCGCCGACGACCTCCGGTTCGACACCGACGAGGCGAGCTGGCTGCTCGACGCCGAGTCCACCGGGATGCGACCGGAGGCCGTCGATCGCCTCCATCAACGGACCGAGGGCTGGGCCGCCGGGCTCGTGCTCGCCGGGCTGTCACTGCGGGGCGAGGACGACATCGACGGCTTCGTCGATTCGTTCCAGGGCGACGACCAACTCGTGGCGGACTACCTGACCGATGAGTTCCTCGACTCGATCGACGAGGAGGAACGCCGCCGCCTCCTCGAGGTGTCGATCCTCGACCGGGTGTCGGGACCGCTGATCG
This sequence comes from uncultured Acidimicrobiaceae bacterium, assembly GCA_963811245.1. Lineage (GTDB taxonomy): Bacteria > Actinomycetota > Acidimicrobiia > Acidimicrobiales > Salinilacustritrichaceae > Salinilacustrithrix. The sequence continues at coordinate 305,878 of CAWEQL010000004.1, read as the reverse complement.
ATCAGGTCTGTGGCGTCGATGACGGCGCCGCGTGGCTCGGCGACTTGGCCTCATCGAACCAGTTGGTGATCGCGCTCGATCGAACCGGGACGTGGTTCCGCTTCCACCATCTCCTCCAGGATCTGCTGCGTGCCGAGCTCGAGCGGACCGCTCCGGAGCGCTGTGCGGAGCTCCACGCCGAGGCAGGCCGATGGCACGCCGAAGCGGGCGACCTGATGGCCGCTGTCGAGCACTACCTGCGAGCTGGGCGGCGCATCGACGCCGCCGACATCGTCGCCGACAACGCCACCAAGCTCCTCAACGTCGGCCGCACCTACACCGTCACCCGCTACATCGAACGGCTCGGCGACCTCGTCGACGAGCACGAGGGGCTGGCGATCGTCCACGGCTGGGTCTCCTTCGTCACCGGTCGATTCGCTGAGGCCGAACGAGCGCTCGCCACTGCGAGCCGACTCGACACTGACGGTGTCGACGCCGGACTCATCCAGTCGCTGTCTGCCATGATCCACCTCGCACGGGGCGACGTCGCATCCGGCCTCGCGGCCGTCGAAGCGCAGGCGCCAATCACCGAACCCACCCATCCGATGGTTCTGGGAGGCGTTCGGGTGATGGGCGGCAGGTTCGACGAGGCCCGCCGCTACCTCGCCCAAGCGAACGAAATGGCCGCGAGTTATCCCGACTACTTCGTCGCCGCCGTCACACCGACCTTCGAGGCCGTCGCCGAACTCGAGAACGGACATCCCGACACAGCCCGCCGTCTGGCCGAGGCGTCGATCGCCTTCGCCGACGGACACCTGATCGGCGAGGCCCCCCAGATGGCGCTCGCTCACAGCGTCGTCGCCAGAACGACCGACGAACCCCAGCGGGCGATGGCATCGGCCCTGCGGGGCGTGCAACTCGCTCGACGTTCACCCGAGAACGTCATGCTCACGTACGCGTTGGCGAGCGCCGCTGACGTGGGGTTCGAACACGATCACCAAGACGCCGATTCGCTTCTCGATGAGGCTCGCTCGATCGTCGACCGATGCGTCGACCCCGGGATCGCCGGCGGCTACGTCGCCAGGGTCGAGGCCCGCCACGGACGCTCCGGTCGATCACGGGCCAACGGACTCGTCGACGATCTCACGGACCGGGAACTCTCGGTTCTGCGCTACCTCCCGTCGAAGCTGTCACAGCGAGAGATCGCAGGCGAGCTGTACGTGTCACTCAACACGGTCAAGACCCACTGCAGGGCCATCTACCGCAAACTCGGCGTCGATGGGCGCAAGCCCGCCGTGCAAGCAGCACGGAACCACGACCTCTTGTGATCGACGACGGCTGACGGCCGGTTCGGATCACCGCACGACGATGGCGGCCTTCCCGGCGAGCTCGCCGCCGGCAAGGGCTTGCATCGCGTCCGGCACCTTGGCCAGTGGGAACGTGCGAGACACCGCCGGCACGACCGCGCCGGTCTCGATGTGGGCGACCACTCGATCGATCTGCTCGCCGCTCTCCTTCTGAATGAAGAAGCCGAGATCGTGACGGACGAACGGTGACAGGAGCGCAGCCCGCAGCTGGCGGCCGATGCCTCCGGTGATCTTGTTGCCGTCTTCTCCACCGACGATCACCAGGCGTCCCTCTCGCGTCAGCGCTTTGCGCAGGCGGCGGATCGGGTTGCGGCCTCCGGCATCGATGATGAGGTCGTAGACGGGACCGTCGGCGTCGAAGTCCTCGGTGCGGTGGTCGATCATCCGCTCGGCACCGAGCCCGCGCACCATGTCGGCTTTCGCTGCGCTGGCCACGCCGGTGACTCGAGCGCCCAGGGCGACGGCGATCTGGACGGCGTAGCTGCCCACGCCGCCCGAGGCGCCGAGCACGAGCACCCGTTCGCCCGGTTGGACGTGACCGTGGTCGGTGAGGGCCTGGAGCGCAGTGCCACCGGAGATGGGTACGACGGCGGCGTCGGTGAAGGAGAGCATCGCGAAGGAACGCGGGCGCACCTCCGCCATCGATCCCGACAGCAGCCGAGACCATCTCGGGATCGCAGACGTCGGGTGCGTAGCGAAGCTGTGGCGTGACTCCCCTGGCTGACCTGGTCCACGCGACCACTTCGCCGGGTACGCAGAGGTCAAAACGTACGCAGAGGTCATCCACCGATTGGCGCCTCAGCCGGATTCGCGTTTGCCCTGGTCAGCGACCTGCACCACCAACGACCGCGAGCCCTCGACGACGACGAAGCGCGTTGACGCCACCCGAGTTCGCCACCGAATGTGGTCTATCTGTGGTCTGGCGGCCTCAGACCGCACTCTGTGGATCCGACCAGAAAACCGCCTGTGACCTGCATTTTTACCTTGGTCGGGTGGGGGAGATTTGAACTCCCGACCTCTGCGTCCCGAACGCTGTACAAGCGGACAACCGCGGACGACGGCGAACGAACATGGCAGGTCAGCGCTGGTTTTCGGACGCTGGCGAACGAGCCCGGACGGCTGCGGTCGCGCGATATTCGCGCGAAGGGCCGGATCCTTACGCTGCGCTCGGACCGCCGAGGTCAGCCCGCTCCGTCACCGTGATCCCCAAGGCCGCAGCTACGTCGCAGATGCGGGCCAAGCTGGCGGAGCGGTACTCGGTCGATTCGTACCGCTGCACCTGCTGTTCGGCGACACCGAGCGCGTCCGCCAGCTGGAGCTGCGTCCAGCCCCGGGCGATCCGTGACTTGATCAAAAGCGTCGACAACTCCGCGAGCGACGACGCCTCGATCGACGACACCTCGCCAGAACGCAACCGGTCGTACTCGTCGAGTTCCGCCTGGAGATCCGAAGCCTGTGCGCGGACGGCGTCGATCTCGAGCTGAGCGAGCTTGGTCGGCTTCTCCCCCGCCTCCGCTTCGAGGTTCACAGCTGCCTGCTCGAACCGTCGAAGGTGCGCCTCGGTGGAACGTCGTTGGACTTCGTTGGTGATCATGATCCGCCTCCGATGCGGACAAGGACGATTCCCTTGCGAGAGCCGTCTCGTTCATTCTGGAAGAAGTCGACGAACTCGAGGCCGCTGCCGGCTTCGACGACGTTCGGGAACAACTCGCCACCGAACCGCTCCTTCTGGCGGCGCCGGCCCTCAGGAGACAGGTCGACAAGGATCGGATCGAGAAGGTCGACGTCGACACCATCGGGATCCCAGCAGGCATCGAAGTCTCCGGGCTCGTCCTTGGCGGTCACGAAGCTGCCGTTGAGCCAAACCCGTCGACAGCCCGCTTCACTGAGTACGTCGATGATCTCGGCGAGGCCGTCGAGTTGCCGCCGTCGCCGTTCGGTCCAGCCGAATCGCTCCACGATCTCCTCCCATGCGGCCTCATGCACTCCCTCGGGCAGCAGGCCCGACTCGGGATCCAACGCTGGCAGCACTCCACAACTATATCCTTGTGTTTGCCAGCACCACTGCGGGATCGACGATGGCGATTACTCAGGGATTCTCGACAAGGGGATCACACCGCTTCGGGATGCTCGGCGACGACATTCGGAGGCAAGCGGGCCGTCACGGGATCTGCGTACCCGGCGTTGTCGCGCAGGCACGGCGCTCCCGCGCAAGTGGCCGGCGGGTTACGTGAGCAGAGTGGACCTCGGACATACCAGCTCGCGGTACGGTCCGCCGATGCCGGATGCACGTCTGCGGGGGATCGACATCCACTATGAGCATGGTGGCGACGGACCGCGTCTGCTCTTCTGCAACGGTTCCGGGTCGTCGCTGGCCGACGCGGCTGCGCTCCTCGACCTCCTCCGCCCTCGCTTCGAGCTGCTTGCTCACGATCAGCGGGGTCTGGGCCGCACGTCGGTGCCGGACGAGGTCCCGACCATGGCCGATTACGCCGCCGACGCCTTGGAGCTCGTCGATCACGTGGGCTGGTCGACGTTCGGGCTCTTCGGGATGTCCTTCGGTGGGATGGTCGCGCAGGAGGTCGCCGTGACGGCGCCTGAGCGCATCGAGCGCCTGGCGCTGTGGTGTACATCGCCGGGCGGTGGAGGCGGATCGTCCTACCCGCTCCACGAGCTCCGACCGGAGGACGCCACGCCCCAGCTGATCGACACCCGGTTCACCGCCGAGTGGCTCGCTGACCACCCGAGCGACGCCGCGATCGCGCAGGGGTTCTCGTCGCGGAGGGGAGCGAAGGTACCGCCCGGCGCGGCGCTCCAGCTCGAGGCTCGTCGCCATCACGACACGTGGGATCGGCTGGATCGGATCACCTGCCCGACCCTCGTGGGCGCAGGACGGTCGGATGGGATCGCCCCGGCCGCCAACAGCGAAGCCATTGCGTCTCGGATCCCGAACGCTGACCTCAGGCTCTACGAGGGAGGCCACAGTTTCGCGATGCAAGACCGCGCCGCGATACCCGACCTGCTCAGCTTCTTTGCGTCCTGAGGTCGAACAGTCCCGCTCAGTCGCCTTCGAACAGGTCGGCCAGCGGCCGCTTGGTGACCTTGCCCATGCTGTTGCGAGGGAGGTCATCGACGCGCCGGAACCGGCTCGGGACCTTGGCCGCCGCGAGCTGCTCCTTGCCCCATGTTCGCAGCTCGGTCGGTCCTGGATCGGGACCGGGAGCAACGACGTAGGCCATGGCCACTCGCTCGCCCCACTCCAGATCGGGCAGGCCGATGACGGCGCAGTCGACGATGTCGGGACGGGTGCGGTAGGTGCCCTCGATCTCGAGCGCCGAGATCTTCTCGCCGCCGCTCTTGATGATGTCGACCGACGATCGACCGAGGAGCCGGTAGCCGTCAGGCTCGTGGACGGTCACGTCGCCGGTCCGGAACCACCCGTCGACGAACGCCTCGTTGGTCGCATCCGGTCTGCCCCAGTACCCGGCGAACACGGCCCGACCTCGGACGAGCAGCTCGCCGGTGGCACCGTCGGGAACGTCGTTGCCGTCCTCGTCGACGACCCGGACCTCGATCCCGGGTAGCGGCTCGCCCACGCGGCCCGGCACGCGTCGGCCGAGCGCGTTGGACAGCGCCATGCCGAACTCGGTCATGCCGTAGCGCTCGAGGAGCACGTGGCCGGTGATCTCCTGCCACCGCTCGAGGGTCGCGACGGGCAGGGCCCCCGATCCCGACACCATGAGGCGCAGCTGCGCGGCACCCGCCGACCACCGGCGCCGGGTCGCCTCGTCCGCTGCCTCCCACGCTGAGATGAGGCGGGCGTAGATCGTCGGGACCGCCATGAAGAGCGTCAGGTCACCCGACGCCAGCCGCTCCCAGGCAGTCGAAGGGTCGAAGCCACCCGGCGCCTCACACGTCGCGCCGGCAGCCCAGGCGCAGAGGCACACGTTCACGACACCGTGAACGTGGTGGAGGGGCAGCACGAGCACGATCCGGTCGGCGGCCGTCCACGCCCAGGCCTCCAGCAGCGCGTCGACCTGGGCGGCCAGGCCGCCGTGGGTGTGGATCGCACCCTTGGGCCTCCCCGTGGTGCCGCTGGTGTAGATGAGCATCGCCACGGCGGCGGGGTCGACGTCGGTGAGCTCCGCTGCCGGCTGCTCCGATCCGACTGCGACCGAGATGACCGATGGCGCGAGCCGGCGCGCTTGGTCATGGTGATCCGCAGAGCAGACAACGACGGTGACTCCGGCGTCATCGAGAAAGTAGGTGAGCTCTCTGTCGGGATGCGGCGGGTGCAGCGGCACGGCGATCGCACCGGCCTCCCAGCAGCCCAACAGCGCCGCCATGAAGTCGTGACCGGGCGCGCAGAGCAAGGCGACCCGCTCGCCATCACGCCTCCCGAGGGCATCGGCGACCGCCAGAGCGTCAGCCTGGATCTGCCCACGCGTCCACGAGCCGCCCGGATCCACCACCGCCGGGCGACCCGTCATCGCAGCTCGATGGCTCGGGCCGGTATGGCGTGGTCGGCGGCGTGTCGGGCGACTCGAATGTGGTGGACGCCGGCGGCCGGTCGCCACCCACCGGCGTCGACGTCGCGGGTGCGGAGGCGGTCGAGGGGAACCTCGATGGCGAACGGTGCCGTCGCGCCGGCGGCGACCTCGACCCGGGCGAAGCCGACGAGCCGGTCGGGGCGGTCGGCATCGGGCAGGGTGGCGTAGACCTGCACGACGTCGGCGCCGTCGAGGTTGCCCGTGTTGAGGATGTGACCGGTGACGTTGATGACGTCGCCGTTGCGCTCGACGTGGGTGTCGGCAACCTCGTAGGTGGTGTACGAGAGGCCGTACCCGAAGGGGAAGGCGGGGGCTCGGCCGGTCCGGTTGAGGTGGTTCCAGCCGTGCCAACGGTCGTAGGTGAACGTCGTTGCATCACGATCGAAGGGCGGGAGGTCGGCCTCGTCGGACGGGCACGCTGAAGGGCAGTCGTGCCGATGGGTTCACGGTCCCGGTGAGGACGTCGGCGAGACCGTCGCCGGCGCGGCTGCCTCCGTACCAGGCCTGGGCGACAGCGGGAACGGCGTCGATCCACTCGGTGGCGATCACGGCGCTACCGGCCTGGATCACCACGACAGTCCGAGGGTTCGCGGCGGCGACGGCCCGGATGAGCTCGACGTCGCGCGTCGGGCAGCCGGAGCGACTCGCGGTCCCCGCCGATGGCTGAAGCCCTGGGGACGCTTGCCGATCCGGGCCGGCTTCTCGGTTGCCGGAAGGGAGGAGAGCCACGTTTGGAACCGCTCGACAACCTCGGGTTCGTCAGTGTCGGGGAACATCGCCGGGAGCGAAGGGTCGGTGGCGCCGATGAACTCGCCTTCGTCCTCGTAGGTGTAGCCGACGACGACCACGGCGACATCGGTGCCGGCGGCGATCGTCGTGGCCCGTTCGAGGTCGGTGCCGTCGTCGTGAACGACGTCGCCGAGCGTGGCTCGGAGGCCGTCGAGGGCGGTGTGGCAGTCGAGGTCCCAGACGTCGCTGGAGCCGCCGTCGCCCAGGTTGATCCGGTCGGCCAGCCGCCCGAAGACGCCGACCAGACCCACGTCGGCGGGGAGCGGGAGCACGGGGGTGCCGTCGACGGGCTCGTTGCGGAGCAGGACGACGGATCGGGCGGCGACCTCACGAGCGAGGTTCCGGTGTTCGGCGCGAGCCGACGGCGGTGGCGTCGGGCGCCGGCGCTGCGAGGATGCGGTCGAAGCGCAGCAGTGTGGCGATGATCCGTTCGACAGCGGCGTCGACGTCGGACCATGAGGCCTCCCCTGCCTCGAGAGCGGCGGGGAGGCGCTGGGCGCGGACCATGCGGTAGGGCATCTCGATGTCGAGCCCGGCGCTCACCGAGGTGGCGGCGTCGCGGAGGCCGAAGATCCAGTCGCTGATGACGAAGCCGTCGAAGCCCCACTCGTCGCGGAGGATGTCGGTGAGGAGGTGGTGGCTCTGGCCGGCCCATTCGCCGTTGACGCTGTTGTAGGCGGACATGACCGAGGCGACGCCTTCGTCGACGATGCGCTTGAAGTGCGGCAGGTACACCTCGTGGAGGGCGACGTCGTCGATCTCGATGTCGACGGAGAAGCGGGCGTTCTCCATCGAGTTGCATGCGAAATGCTTCAGGCAGGCCATGACGTGGCGTTGCAGGCCGCGGGTGAGCGCGGCGCCGAGCTCGCCGACGTGGTGGGGGTCTTCGCCGTAGGTCTCCTGTGCCCGGCCCCAGGCGGGGTGGCGGAGGATGTTCACGCAGACGGCGCCGGTGAGGTTGGCGCCGAGGGCGCGGAGCTCGCGGCCGATGGCGTCGCCGACCCGTTCCTCGAGGTCGGGGTCCCAGGTGGCGCCGCGGGCCATCGAGACCGGGAAGGCGGTGGCGTTGCCGATCACCGCGCCTCTGGGTCCGTCGCTGAAGCGGACGCCAGGGAACCCGATGCGGTCGAGTTCGGCGGCGACGAACGGGGCGAGGTGGTAGCCGTCCTTGCCGAGGAACCCGAGGCCGGCCCAGGTCGGGGCGTCGCCGTCGAGGCACCAGAGCTTCTCCTCGGGGGTGAGCGTCGCTACAGAGGGCGCGGGCGGCGTCGGCGGCTGGGGTGCCGGCGGCGACCGCGGCCCGGGCCGCGTCGAAGTCCTCGATGTTCGCTTTCACAGCTTCTCCGTTCAGGTGGTGCCGGCGTGTGGGGGACGTCAGGGGGCGAGGCGGGCGAGGAGCCCGTCGACGTAGCGCCGGACGGACTCGACGTAGTCGACCCGCGCCGGGTCCATCATCCACTGGGTCTCGAGGCCCTGCAGGGTGGCGATGACCTCTCGGGCCAGCTGGTCGACGTCGATGTCGCCGCGGATGCGGCCGGCGTCGATGTCAGTTTGGATTGCCGCCTTGGCCACGCGTCGGGAGCGCTCGTAGCGGCGGATGAAGAAGTCGTGGAGCGGATCGTCTTCGTCGAGGTTCTCGGCGGCGAGGACGAGGTAGAGGCGGGTGTAGGTGACGCTGGCGACGTTGGCCTCGGCGAGCTGCGGCAGCAGGGCCAGGGACGCTCCCCGTCCTCGTCGGCCATGGCGGTGAGGGCGGTGCGCTCGATCTCGCTCTCGTTCGGCGACGACGTCTTGGAGGAGTCGTTCCTTGGTGCCGAAGTAGTAGAGGAGACCTGGGTGGGTGAGCCCGACGCGTTCGGCGAGCTCGGTGATGCCCATGCCGCGAAACCCTTTGGCGGCGAGGAGCTCGGCGGCCTCGGCGATGATCCGGCTCCGGCGGGCCTCGCCGCGAGCTTGTCGGTTCGTCGGAGTTCTGGGGATCGCGGTCATGGGCGCTGGGACTGCTCGTAGCTGAGTCGGAGGAGCCAGAACCGCAGGAACTGGCCGAAGGAGTATCGCAGGAACACGAAGCCTCCGACGCCGACGAGGGCGAGGCCGGCGATGCCGAGGGAGATGGCCGAGGACTGGTTCAGGGGGTTGTCGGTCGACTGCGAGAGGATCAGCGCGACGATCGCCGCTGCGGCGCCGATGATCTGGAGCGCGAGACCGACCTTGGCGTAGGTGGCGTTGCGGCTGGTGCTGTCGACCTGCACGTCGCCGAGGGACTCGACGAACGTGTTGGCTCGTTCTGCTGCGGTTTCGGTCATGAGGTGGACTCCTGTTCGTTGGTGCCGGAGAAGTAGGCGGAGTGGAGCTGGGGGGCGATGACGTCGAGCGGACCGTCCAGCTGGATGCGGCCGCCGACGACGACGGCGCCGCGGGTGGCGACGTCCTCGATGCTGCGGATGAACTGCTCGACCACGACGACGGTCACCCCAGTCGCGGCGATCGTGGCGACGGCTTCGTAGAGCTGGGCGACGACGAGTGGGGCGAGGCCCATGGAGAGCTCGTCGAGGAGGAGCACGGCGGGGTCCGTCGCGATCGCTCGGGCCATGGCGAGCATTTGTTGCTCGCCGCCGGACATGCTGCCGGCGAGCTGCGTGCGTCGTTCGCCGAGTCGGGGGAACGTCTCGTAGGCGCGGGTCTCGATGAGCTCGCGCTTGACGCCGCGGTTGGTGAGGAGCCACAGGTTCTCGGCGACGGTGAGGTTCGGGAAGACCCCGCGGCCTTCGGGGATGTAGCAGAGGCCGCGCCGGGCGAGCGCGGTGGGGTCGGCGCCGGTCATGGTTCGGCCGCCGAGGAGGAGGTCACCGGAGCTGGGGTGCAGGAGCCCGGCGAGGACCTGCATGAGGGTGGACTTGCCGGCGCCGTTGGGGCCGAGGACGGCGAGGACCTCGCCGGCGTGGATGGTCAGGTCGATGTCGTGGAGGACCTCGAGCTCGTCGTAGCCGGCCCGGATGTGGCGGAGCTCGACGAGGGCGGTGTCGGTCGTGGTGGTCGTCATGCGGGGACCTCCGTGCCGAGGTAGGCGGCTTGGACCTTGGGGTCGGCTTTGATCTCTTCGGGGGTGCCGCTGGCGAGGTGCACGCCGAAGTCGAGCACGTGGATCCGGTCGCAGACCCTCATGACGAGGTCCATGTCGTGCTCGACGAGGAGGATCGCCAGGCCGTCGCGGGCGAGTTCGCTGAGGAGCCCGGCGAAGCGTTGGGCTTCGGCTTCGTCCTGGCCGGAGGCTGGTTCGTCGAGCAGGAGGACCGATGGTGCACCGGCGAGGCAGCGGGCGAGTTCGAGCACCGCGCCCGGTGCCGGTGCTGAGGGTGTCGGCGCGCACATCGGCAACGCGTCCGAGGTCGAGCCGGTCGAGGAGTTCGGTGACGCGCCCGGATCGTGCACGTCGGGGGACGCCGGCGGCGGCGACCCGGATGTTCTCCTCGACGGTGAGGGAGCCGAAGAGCTCGAGGCGTTGGAAGGTGCGGCCGAGGCCGAGCTTGGCTCGCCGGTGGGCTGGCTCCTGGTCGATGTTGCGGCCGTGCAGGCTCACGTGTCCGCCGTCGGGGCGACGGACGCCGGTGATGACGTTGAACAGCGTCGTCTTGCCGGCGCCGTTCGGGCCGATCAGACCGGTGACGGTGCCTTCGGCGGCGTCGATGGTCACGTGGTCCAGGGCGGTGTGCCCGCCGAAGCGCACGGTCACTTCGCTGACGTCAAGCCCCACGGAGCACCTCCACGTCGGCCGCGGTGAACGGTGTGGTGAGGCCGAGCAGTTCGGGGGGAGCGGAGAGCCGGTCGGCGGCGGCGTCACGTTCTGTCCTGGGCGCGGGCGCGTGCACGGCACGGGCGGCGACCCTGGGAACACCGATGAAGAGGACCACCACGGCGGCCGTGAAGGCCCACCCGCTGATGACGTCGGTGACGGTGAGGGCGTAGGCGGCCACCAGTGCGGCGAGCCCGACGCCGAGGACGCGCAGGGGCTTTGACTACCGGATCCCACAACGGGCGGATCCTGGCCGGGACGACGCCGCGGGGGTCCTCACCCAGGCCGATGCCGGCGGTGGCGATCAGGGTGTTCGTCAGCTGGCTCAGGGACGGGAAGATGTTCCCGAGCGCGGGGGCGCCGATGAACCCGCCGGCGACGAGGGCGGAGCCGATGGAGTTCACCCCGGCGATGACCACGGCGAGGAGGATCCCGAGACCGCTGAAGAAGCTGAAGGCTTCGGGCGCCGGTCGCTGGATCGCTCCGCCGTAGAGCGCGCCGCCGAGGCCGGCGATGGCACCGGAGAGCGCGAAGACCAGCATGGTGGTGAGCCGCTGGTTGAGGCCGGTGGTGGCGTAGCCGACGGGGCTGTCCTTGAGGGCGACGAGGCGGAGCCCGAAGTCGCTGCGCCTGATCGCCGCGGCGGCGATGGCCGCCGCGGCGAAGAGGATCCCGCCGAAGACGAAGAAGGCGTGGTCGCCGGCGGTGTCGATGCCGAAGGCGTCGAATCGCCGGACGGTGAGGTTGCTGCCCTGGAAGATCTCGATGTCCTGGCGGTAGAGGTCGGTGTCGGTGAACGGGACGCGGAGCACGGCCGTGAAGGACGGCAGCCGGAAGACCCACACCTCGAGCATCACCGCGAACGCCGCGGTGGCCAGGGCCAGGTAGAGGCCCGACAGGCGGATGGCGGTGAGCGACACCAGCGCACCGACGGCCCCGGCCACGGCCATGCCGAGCATGATCGAAACGGGGCTGCCGTCGCCGCCGACGTGGGCGACGACGATCGCACCGACCGCCGCGAACGACAGCGGACAGACCGACAGCCGACCCGCCCAGCCGACCAGCGGCACGAGGGAGAGGGCGATGAGTGCGATCCCCCACACCTTGGTCATCCGGTTCAGGTCCCCGGCCGACAGCAGTGGGGGCAGCGCCACCGCCACGGCGACGACCCCACCGGCGAGCACACCGATCCCCCGCCATGACGGCGTGGTCGACACCTCCTTGACGCGGAGCACCCGGGCGCCGCGCAGGCGTTCCTGCGGCAGGAACTGCAGCGCCACGAACAGCACCACCACCGGCAGGACGGTCACGAGGCCGAGCAGGTACTGGCTGCCGGGGATCGAGGGGTTGCTGCCGATGTAGCCCTGGGCGTAGTCGTTGGCGAGACCGAGGAGCACGGCGCCGAGGAAGGTCATGGGCAGGCTGCGCAGCCGGCCGATGACCGCTGCGGCGTAGGCGTTGACGATCAGCAGGGCGAGGACTTGGGCGCTGAGGTTGCCTCGGGGGGCGATGAAGATCCCGGCGAGCACGGCCATGGTCGTGCCGATGGCCCATGACCGGGATGCGGTCGCGGCTGGCGAGACGCCGTTGAGGGTGCCGAGGGTGCGGTCGTCGACGATCGCCCGCATCTCGACCCCGGCTCGGGTCCGGTACAGGAGCATCCGGAGGGCGACGGCGACTCCGAGAGCGGTGACGATGACGATGATGTCGTTGATCGGGATCCGCTGATCCACGAGCGTGACGGCTCGTCCGCTGAACAGGGCGGGAACCAGGCGGGCCTGGTTCGGTTCCCAGATCCAGTTGATGCCGGCGACGAGCCCGAGGAGCAGCGCCAAGGTCACCACCATCTTGGTGGCCTCGGATGTGCCCTCGAGCCGGTGCATGATCACCCGCTCGAGGAGCACCCCGACGATCGGTCCCACGACCAGGAGACAGATGATGATGGCGACCGGTGCCGGGAGGCCCCAGTCGATGGCGAGCTGCCAGTAGGTGAAGGCACCGACGGCGACGAGGGCGCCGTGGGCCCAGTTGAAGATGCCCGTCGTGGTGTAGGTGAGGGTCAGCCCGCAGGCGAGGAGGGCGTAGATCCCGGCGGTGACCAGCCCCGAGATCGTGAACCCGACGAATTCCTGCACGTCAGCTCCGGTGACGGTGACGAGGTTCTCGGGGTCGCAGTTGAACACCCCATCGGTCGGGTTGGTCAGCTCCTCTTCGTACCGGAAGCCCTCAGGGGAGACGGACAGCAGGGCCTTGCAGGCAGGATCGGCGGCGTAGAGGCCGCCACCGTCAAAGCCGTCGGCCACCAGGGCCTCGGCGGCGGCGAGGACGCACTCCGAGCTCAGCTCGTCGGTGCAGGAGCTGGCGGCCTTGGCGAACAGCAGCCAGGACCCCCAGGTGAGCGAGATGCCGGCGTCGACGGGAGCCCCGGTGCCGGTGGCTTCGGTGAGCTCGATGGCGAGCTGCGCCGTCGGGTTGTCGGCAGCCAGGTCGAGCGGGAAGACGTTCGTCGCCAGGTAGTACGGCGCCGAAGGCGGGGTGTCGGAGATCGCGTCGAGGAGCGGCTGGCCGTAGGTGTTGCCGATGGGGTCGACGATGAGCTGCGGTTCGAACCCGACGTCGGCCATCGCTCGAAACAGCCCGGCAGCCGGCGAGAGAGGCGGAACGAGGGTGTCGGTGTTCCCGACCAGCGGTTGGACGAAGGTCCGGAAGTTGGCGCCGGCGTCGAGCGGGAGCAGCTGGAAGGAATCGGCGGTCACGTCGACCTCGGGCAGCGCGTCGCGCAGGCGCTCGACCGGGGGAGCAGTGACGCCTGGTCGATGGCGAGGATGCCGGTGCGGGCGTAGGCGTCACTGTGGTCGTCGGCGAGCATGCGGAACGCGGCGACGTTTGCCTGGTCGCTGCGCCTCGCCGGGGAGAACACCTGCAGGTCGCTCTCGGTCGCTTCGGGCGAGGCGGTGTAGGCAGGGATGGCACCGAGGTCGCACTCGAGGCGGGGCTCGACAGTCGGAGCGTCGAGCGGCGTGGCGCCGCCCACGAGCATGAAGTCGCTCTGGCAGGCCTCGATGACCGCGGCGGCGCTGTTGACCAGTTGGGCGTCCCGGCTGACGAACTCGATGCGACGGCCGTTGATTCCCCCGGCGGCGTTGCACCACTCGGCGAAGGCAGGAGCGATGTCGACGTAGATCTGACCGAGGCCCGGCACGATGGTGTTCGTCGCGTCGTTGAGCACGCCGATCTGGATGGCATCGTCGGTGACACCTCGGGCGGTCGAGGGGACCGCCGCGCCGTCGCCGGGACCACAGACGCCCTCGAGGGTGCCGAACGCACCGGCAGCCTCGGGGGTGGTCGAGGTGGTGTCGTCGCCACCGGTCGAGGCCTCAGTCGTCGGCGAGGCGGCCGGTTCGTCGTGGCCGCATGCCGCTGCGATGAGCACGAAGGGCAGAGCGGCAGCCGCCATGCGGCGGGACGGTCGGATGAAGCGGATCACTGGGTCTCCCTTGGATGCGGACGGTTTCCTTACAGGTCTGTAAGAAAGATGCGCCATCCGTCACACGCCGTCAAGGGATTCTTTTACAGACTTGTCAGATAGGCGCCTTGACCAGGGAAGGCGCCCTCTTGACGGCGGTTGCAACCTGAGCCATAGTTCCTGACAGACCTGTAAAAAATGAAGGGATTACGTTGAACACCCTCGGCCTCCTCGCCGCCACGCTGACCACCGCCGCATGGCTCCCCCAGATCGTCCGCACCTGGCGGAGCCGGTCAGCTCAGGAGCTCTCCTGGCCGTACCTGCTCTTGTTCGCCTCGGGCGTCAGCCTCTGGGCGGTGTACGGCGCCGTCACCCGAGACCTCCCCGTCCTCGCCGCCAACGTCATCTCGATCGCCTTCGTCGGAATGCTCCTCGCGCTCAAGGGGCGCGAAGTCCAGCTTCATGGCCGGAGCGCCGCGTGACCGGGACGGCGGCCCGAGCGTGTCGATGCGACTGACCGGCGCACTGTTGGGCGCGCGAGCACGACGGCGCGAGGGACGTCCGGTCGATCTGACCCGGGATCGGCGCTTCAACGACTGGATCAGCAACCGCCTCCGAGTGCCGAACGGCGTCACCCTCACCGAGGAGGTGCTGGGGGGCGTGCCCGTGGTGCGGCTGTCTTCCGGCGGCGGAGCCCGCGGCACGGTGCTGTACCTCCACGGCGGCGCCTACGCGCTCGGGTCGGCCCGCCAAGTGCTCGCCTCGGCGGGCCTGTGCCGCGACCGGGGTCCGGACCTGGTCAGCGTCGAGTATCGGCTGGCACCAGAACACCCGTGTCCGGCAGCGGTCGACGACGCCCTCGCCGTTTACCGGGAGCTGGTCACGTCCCCGGGACCCGACCGCCTCGTGGCCATGGGCGAGTCCGCCGGTGGTGGCTTGCTGTTCCTGCTGCTGCAGCGCGCACGCGACGAGGGGCTGCCGATGCCGGCCGCCGCGGTCGCCGCGTTCCCGTGGGCCGACCTCTCCATGAGCGGACAGAGCTCGACGGCCAACCTCGGCAAGGACATGCTCACTCGCTCAGAGCTGGTCCAGGAGGCCGCCTGGTTCGCCGGGAACCGCGACCTTCGCGACCCGAGCGTGTCGCCCCTGTTCGGCTCCTTCCGCGACTTTCCGCCGACCTACATCCCCATCGGCACGCACGACCTCCTGCTCGACGACGCGCGCCGGGTCGCCGCCGCGATGGCCGCCGAAGGCGTCGACGTCGACCTCGACGAGTGGCCAGGAGCCATCCACGCCTTCACCGCGCTGCCCTTCGCCGAGGGCACGCGATACCGCCAACGACTGCGCACCTATGTCGATGCAGCCCTTCCGGACCAAGAGGATCACCCGATGAACACGCCCCCCAACGAGAATCAACCGCCCCCCCGAGAAGGTCGGCTCCACTTCGGTGCGCTCGGGTACGCGCTGCGCGCGGTCAAGGCACTGCCGGCCTCAGTGCGCGAGCGCTGTCCTCGGGGCGGCGGGAAGTGGCGTCACCTCCAACCTGCCGCCGTTCCCCGACGTGTTGCGACTCGTCGAAGCCGCCGGTGGCGTACCCGACGGCAACCGCTGGCAGGGACAGCTGATCGCCGACCGCCCCGCTCTGCAAGCCGTCCGCATCCGCGACATCAGCGACGACGCGAACGGACGGCTCCGCGCTCGGCTCTACCTCCCGCCCGCAGGCGCACCAGCCGCGACAGCCGCATTCGTCTGGGTACACGGCGGCGCCTTCGTGATCGGCAGCCTCGACCAGAAGGAGGCGCACTGGCCCGCGATCGAACTCGCGGCATCAGGCATCCCCGTCCTGTCCGTCGACTACCGCATGTGCATCAACGGCGTGCACTACCCCACCCCGCAGGACGATGTGTTGACGGCATGGCGGTGGGCCGTCGAGCACAGCAACGAACTCGGGATCGATGACCCTTCTCAGCTGCACCTCGGGGGCGCCAGCGCGGGCGGCTGCCTGGTCGCCGGCGCCACCCTCCGACTCCGCGACACTCAGGGTCAGCTTCCCGCATCGCTGTACCTGGCCTACCCCGTGCTCCAAGGCCACCTGCCAGCCGCAACACCGACCGTGGCAGCAGAGCTGTCGACGATCGACGACGTCAGCGAAGACTGGATGCGAGACATGTTCGCCAACTGGGCGGGGACCGCTGCGTGGGATGACCCCTACGTCACACCCGGGCTGGCCGACCCCGCCGGACTCCCACCCACCTACATCCTCACCTGCGGCCACGACCTCCTCCGCCGAGCCAGCGAGCCCTACGCCGACCGCCTTCGAGAAGCCGGCATTCCGGTGTGGCACGACCTCTTCCCCGACTCGAGACACGCACCCCTCGATCGGCCCGGCACCCCTGATGGCGAGCGGGCCATCGATCGCCTTCGAACGTGGCTCGCCGGCGGGGTCGCCGCGATGAATCCCTGACCCACGGGCGACCGGGCACGAGCGGAGGTTTCGCCGAGGTGACCCGGATGTCTTCCCCACCGTGCTCGTCGTGAACCCGAGCAATATTCAGACGGCGAATCACGGGTTCGGCGGACGTGACCTCATTTTCGCGATCGCCTGGAGCGCAGAGGTCAACGACGTCAGCTGACAAGACGTGGCGACAAAACCGCAGGTCAACGGCCTCGCGAGGCGCAGCAGCCAGGTCCGCGTCGGGGTCGCTGCGGCGACTCGACAGCGATTCGAGCCGTTCCGCGCGATATTCGTGCGCGACGCAGAGGTCGCCGGGCGATTCTTCGACCCGCCAAAATATGTGCTCTGACCTGCGGTTTTACCTCTTGTCGGGTGGGGGAGATTTGAACTCCCGACCTCTGCGTCCCGAACGCAGCGCTCTGCCAAGCTGAGCCACCACCCGGTTCGGTCGTGGAACGACCGGGGAAGAGACACTATCCGACGGCCTCACCGGTTCACGATCCGGTGCGCGGTGGCCGACGGCCGTCACGAATTGGGCTTGCGCTCCGTGCCGAACAGCTCGGCCACAGCGTCGGCGCCGACGATGTCGACGTCGTCCCGGCGGATGGCGTCAAAGGCATCTCGGTCCATGGCGAAGCGGCGCAGGACGGCCAACTGGCCGTCCCGGGCGACCCGGTCCTCGCCATTGGGTCGGTAGCCCATGGCCTCGGTGACCGCCAGCGACGCAGGGTTGTCGGCGTAGGCGAACGTCACCGCCTGCTCGGCGGCGAAGCCGTCGAAGGCGAGGTGCAGGATCGCCGACCGCATCTCCCGGCCGATGCCCTTCCCTTGGTGCTCACGGCCGAGCCATGAACCGGTCTCGACGGTCCGGGTCGTCTTCCACTCCTTGGCGAACACGCCCTGGCTGCCCACGGTGACGTCGTCGACCCGGGTGACGAGCGGCAGGTTCCAGGCGTCGCTCTGCTGGGCTCCGCGCTGGGTCCAGAAGTACTGCATCGTGTTGCGCTCCTGGAACGGCGGTGGAACACGGGTCCACGGTTCCGTGAAGGGCATGAAGTCGTCGTCGTGCACGCCCCGGGCGGCGAGTTCGGCCAGGTCGACGATGTCGTCGTCATCGGGCAGGCGGAGGACGAGGTGCGGGGTGCGGACCTCCAGCGCGAAGGCGGGGAAGTGCCGGGCCAGCCGCTCTCGGGTGCTCATCCGCTCAGCGTGGTCGACGCATGGTCGCGCCACCAACGGAGTTGGTCAGTCAGCGACGGGTGCGACCGGCGGGAGCGTCACCGCGGAGCCGGCCTCGGTGTACCGCTCGCCGGCGAGCAGCGCCCGACCCGCTCGGCGCAGCCGGAACGAATCGAGCGGCTTGATGACCCAGCCGTCGGCATCGGAGCGACGGGCGAGGAACGTGTCGGCCTCGCGGTCGAGCAGCATGAGGATGGCGGTGTGCGGGAGGCGGCCCATCTCGGCTTCGTCGCGCAGGTGGCGGGCCACGGCCATGCCCCCCATCGAGCCGATCTGCAGGTCGAGGACCACGAGATCGGGTTCGTGGGCGGTCACCGCGGCGCCCACCTCGGCGCCGGTGCGGACCCGGATCACCATGGTGCCGTCGCCGCCGATCGCGGCATCGACCTCGTCGGCAACCGCATCGGTGTCGGTGGCGATGAGCACGGAGGGCACGCCCGGAAAGCTAGCGTGCGGACGGTGGAGATCCAGATCGAACAGACGCCCGACTACACGTTGTGCCGGCCGAGCGGCGAGCTGGACGCCTACACCGTGGGCGAGTTCCGCGAGGCGCTCGGCGGCGTCGCCGACGTCACTGCCCTGCTGATCGACCTCAGCGACGTCCCGTTCATGGATTCGGCCGGCCTCGGCGCGCTGATCGGGGGCATCCGACGCACCCGTGAGAGCGGCGGCGAGGTGGCGGTGGCGTGCAGCCGCCAGTCACTGACCCGTCTCCTCCACACCACCGGCTTCGACCGGATCGTGCCGGTCGCCGAGTCGATCGAGGAGGCGGCGGCGGCGTTGAAGGACGGCCCCGCCGAACCGGCGACCTGATCCGGGCTACCCCGCACCGATCAGGTGCTGCTCGAGCAGGCGAAGACCTTCGAGGTCGTGGACGTCCGAGCGCAGGAACGGAACCCGCACCACCGGCGCCGGCGCCACCGCGTCGGCCAGGCCGGCGAGGTTCTCCTCCTCGCCGCGAGGCCACGAGCTGGAAGTCGGCCAGGTTCCGGTACAGCGCGCCGATCGGGGTGTCGCCCAGCGAGTTCGCCCGCTCCCGGGTCGCCTCGGCCAGGCCGTCGCCGAACGAGGGGTGCATGCGGTTGACGACCAGCGCCCGGACGGGGATCCCTGCCTCCACCAGCTTGTCGGCGAAGTACGAGGCCTCGGCGATCGTGTCCCGCCGGGGTGATGCCACCAGGACGAAGGCGGTGCGGTCGGCCCGCAGGAGGGCCTCCACCTCCGATGCCCGATCCTTGAACCCCTGCTCCATGCCGTCGAAGGCCTGGAAGAAGGCGATGGCATCGTCGATGACGTCGGCGCCCACGACCTTGGCGATGGAACGGACGAAGGACTGCGCCGCCATGTTCACCGCCTTCAGCACCCCGCGGTTGGACATGGTCAGCACCCTGTAGAGCCGGTGGTCGAGGAACCGGGTCAGCCGGCTGGGCGCCTCGAGGAAGTCGAGGGCGTTGCGGGTCGGCGGCGTGTCCACGACGATGAGGTCGAAGTCGGTGCGGTGGTGCAGCTCGTAGAGCTTCTCCATCGCCATGTACTCCTGCGTGCCCGACAGCGCCCCGGAGATGTTGCGGTAGAAGCGGTTGTCGAGGATGCGGGCGCGCTGGTCGTCGTCGGAGGCGTAGGTGGCCACCAGGTCGTCGAACGTGGACTTGGTGTCGAGCATCATCGCCCAGAGCTGGCCGGGCGACGTCGGCCTCGATGCGGCTGGGCTCGTTGGTCAGCCCCTCCAGGCCGAGCGCGTCGGCGAGCCGCTTCGCCGGGTCGATGGTGACGACCACTGCCCGCCGACCGGCTCGGCGGCCCGCATCGCCAGCACGGCCGCCGTGGTGGTCTTGCCCACGCCGCCCGATCCGCAGCACACGATGATGTCCTGGTCCCGGACCAGGTCCTCGATCGACCGGTCGGACTCCGTCACGACGTGGCTCCAAGGGCGAGGTCGACGTCGATCCGGTCGATGGCGGCCAGCAGCGCGTGGGCGAGCACGTCGATCTCGGCCGGGCCGATCTCGGTCTCGAACAAGAACGGCAGACGGATCTGGGGCAACGGGAGTTGCTCGGACAGGCGGGCGACCTGCTCGGTCTGGAGGGCGACCCGGTGCATCCGGAAGTCGGCGGCGGCGGCCAGCGCGTCGGCCTCGCCGGCCAGCAAGGCGACCTCAGCCTGGTCGGCCGCCGCCGTGGGATCGGTGCCGAGCCGATCGTCGTCCTCGTACAGACCGTTGACGACGACGGGTCCGAGGCCGACGCCGACCTCGTCCTCGAGGGAGAACGCCGTCTCGACCAGCTCGTTCACCGGCGTCTCCTCGGGAAGGGTCACCAACACGACCTGGCAGCGGTCGTGGTCCTCGAGGAGCTCCAGCACGTCGCGGGCCTGGGCTGTTGATCGGGCCGACCTTGACGGCGTCGACCAGCCCGCGGGCCGACCGCAGGAAGGTGATGGCGTGGCCGGCGGCCGGTGCGTCGAGGATCAACACGTCGGCGGCCTCGGCCCGCTGGAGCTGCTTGACCTTGCCGAGCACGAGGATGTCGCGGATGCCCGGCGCGGCGGTGGCGACCACGTCGAGGGCGCCGGACGCCACCAGCCGCTTGGAGATGCGGGACAGGCCGTGGTCCTCGAGGTACTCGAGCAGGGCGCCGTCCGGAGTGATCGTCCGAGCTCGCACCTCGGCTGCGCCCTCGGGGCCGCCGCCCTTGCTGCAGGACCAGCTCGTCGTAGCCCAACTCGGTCTGGCCGAACATCCGCGGCAGCCCGGACTTGCCCTCCACCTCCACCACGAGCGCGGACCGGCCGGCGAGCGCTGCGGCGCGGGCCATGGCGGCGGTCACCACCGTTTTGCCCACGCCACCTTTCCCGGCCACGATGAGCAGCCGAGATGCAGCGAAGTACTCCGTCGGTTCCACCGATCTCTCTCCACACCCGATGGGCTCGTGGCCGGGACTGGTCACCCTACCCAGGGTGGTCGCCGGTCTCGTGCTGGCGGTGATGGCCCTCACGCTCACCGCGAGCGGCGCGTCGGCGCGCCCCCTCCAGGCCGATGACGGCTCCGGAACCGACGCCGGCGACCCCGGTCTGGTGCAGGTGGTCAAGGTGTCGGGCCTGATCGATCCGGTGGTGGCGTCCTTCCTCGAAGAGCAGATCACCGCGGCCGAGCGCAGCGGCGTGACGGCGCTGGTCATGCAGATCAACAGCGACGGGCGCCGTGGTGTCGGACCGCCGGATGGACGAGCTCGTGCGCACCATCGAGCGCTCGCCCGTCCTCGATCGGCGTGTGGGTGGGCCCGTCGGGGTCGAAGGCCGAGGGCGCCGCCACCCGCCTGCTCTCCGCCGCGGATGTCTGCGGGGCTGCCCCAGGGAAGTCGCGTCGAGGTCACCCCCGATCTGGTGGACGGCACCGATCTCCGCGGCCGGACCTCGGTCGGCGAGACCGTCGGCAGCGAGCTGGCCGCATCGCCTCGGCCTGGTCGACACGGCGGCGCCGATCATCGGTGAGTTCATCCTCGACCTCCCCGGCGTGCAGTCCACCACGGGCCCCGATGGCCGAGAGCCCGTCACGCCCGGTGCGCTTCGGCCAGCTCGGCCTCATCGACCAGCTCTTCCACACCGTGGCCAGCCCGGCCGTGGCCTACCTGCTCTTCGTCATCGGGGCGAGCTTGCTCGTGTTCGAGCTGTTCACCGCCGGCGTCGGCGTCGCCGGCATGGTCGGCGCCGGATCGCTCGTGCTGGCCGCCTACGGCCTGGCCGTGCTGCCCACCCGGGCGTGGGCGCTCGTGGTGCTGGGTCTGGCGTTCGTCGCCTTCGCGCGTCGACGTGCAGACCGGCGTCCCCCGGTTCTGGACCGGTGTCGGCACCGTGGCACTCGTGGTCGGCTCCCTGGCCCTGTTCGAGGCGTTCCCCCCGTCGTGGATCACCCTCCTGGCCGGCGTCGTCGGCACCCTGCTCGCCATGCTGGGCGGCATGCCGGCCATGGTTCGCACCCGCTTCTCCACCCCGACCATCGGCCGCGAGTGGATGATCGGCGAGACCGGTGTGGCCGTCGCCGCCGTGGATCCCGACGGCGTGGTCACCGTGCGCGACGCCCCCTGGCGGGCTCACACCAACCGGGCCACGCCCGATCGAGGCGGGCGGCCGGGTGCGGGTGGTGGCCATCGACGGCCTCGTGCTCGAGGTCGAGCCCGTCGAGGGCGGGGCCCGGGACTACCGCGACCGCGCACTGACGATGCGACCGCGATGCGATCCGCGAGCGGAACGCTCGCGATAATTCGCCCCTTGTGCGAGGGGGGCCGACGGCCTAGGTTCCGGCCAATCGAACCGGGGGGTTTGTACGGGTGAGTTCGCATCCGCACTGAGACCGAGCAGTGGCAGCTCAAGGCTGCATGTCGCGGCCCGCAGGCTCGGGTCTTCTTCCCGCCTGCGCAGTTCGAGCGCAAGGACGAGAAGCTCGATCGGGAGGGCCGGGCCAAGGCGATCTGCACCACGCTGCTCCGTGCAGAAGGAGTGCCTGGACTACGCCGCTGCGCATCCGTGAGCAGCACGGCATCTGGGGTGGCCTGAGCGAGAACGAGCGCAAGCGCGCTCATCTCCGAGCCTACTCCACAGCTGATCCCGCCGTCAGAGCCGAGGGACCGGCGATCGCGCAGGTCGCCGCGGCCGGCGGTCCGCCCGGTGGCGATCGAGGTGGGCCGAGCAGCGGGAGGACGTACTTGCGGTGGTGCCCCAGGCGCATCCGCGGATCTCGGCCACGGTGACGCCCTCGGGCTGCTCGGCCAGCAGGGCCCGCACCACGGCGCCGGCTCGCTCGATGGCGCCGGCGCCGAACGCCACGCCGTCGACCCGACCACCGCGCCCCGGCGCACCAGCTCCCGGATCTCGTTGCGGGTCAGATCGGCGGGCGGGTCGGGCGGGGTGAACGGCTCGGCTTCGAGGGCTGCCAGCCACGGGTGGCCGGCGAGCGGGTCGACGGCGTCGGCGCGGGCCAGGCCCGCCCGCCGGCGACCACGACGCTGGTCGAGGGTGCTCGACCACCGCCCGGTCGCGCTCGTCGAGGGTGGCGAGCGTCGAGGCCGAGCGGGCCGGCCTCCTCGACCGCGCCGCCACCCGGGCCCGGTCGGCGGCGAGCCGATCCGGGTCGCACCGACCCAGCGCCCGAGCGTCGGTGCTCGGCGCTCGCCGGTGAGCAGCGTCGAGCCGGTCGGCCTCGACCCAGCCCCGCTCGGCGACGACCCGTCGGCCGACCGATCGGTCGGGCATCGCGCGAGACGCCCGCAGCACGGGGTCCACGTCGAGGACCTCGCCGCCGCCGACGGTCTCGCCCCGCCGGCCTCGCGCAGCACGAAGCGGTCGCCGGGCAGCAGGGGCAGCGGCCGGGCGAGGTGCAGGCGGACCAGGCCCCGGTCCCCCGGGCTCGATGGCGTCGGGCGCCGAGGACCCGCAGCTCGCACCGGGTGCTCGCCGCGAGCCGAGGTAGGCGAGGTAGGCGCCGCGCCGCGACACGGCGTGGTCGAGCGATGCCAGCACGGTGAGGCGAGGCGTCGAGCGCGGTCGGTGCGGTGCCACTGCCCCCGGCGCGACGAGCACGTCGCCCGCGGCCGATCTCGTCGTGGCCGACGCCGACCAGGTTCAGCGCCATCCGGTTGCCGGGCCCGAGGTCGGCGACCTGCTCGTGTGTGGCGCTGGATGGCCGCGCACCCGCACGGCTCGGTGCCCGCCGGTGCGACGCAGGAGCTCGTCGTCGACGGCGAGCGCGCCGCCGGCCAGCGTGCCGGTGACCACCGTGCCCGCACCGACCGGCGCGAAGCGAGCGGTCGACCCACAGCCGGGGCCGGCCGCGGTCGACGGCCGTCGGGGTCGCGGCGAGGAGGCGGTCGAGGGCGGCGCGCAGGTCGTCGAGGCCGATACCGGTCGGCGCGTCGACGCTCCACGATCGCGGCGCCGCTCGAGGAACGTGCCGGCCACGCGCTCGTCCACCTCGAGCCGGGCCAGCTCCCGCAGGTCGTCGTCGACCAGGCCGACCTTGGTGAGCACGACCAGCCCGTGGCCGACGCCGAGCAGCGTCGAGGATGCGCAGGTGCTCCTCGCTCTGGGGCTTCCACCCCTCGGTGGCGGCGACGACGAACAGGCAGGCGTCGACCGCGCCCACGCCGGCGAGCATGTTCTTGAGGAACCGGACGTGGCCCGGGCACGTCGACGAAGGCCACGCGGCGGCCCGACGGCAGGGTGGCGGCGGCGAAGCCGAGGTCGATGGTGAGGCCCCGCGCCTTCTCCTCGGCGCAGCCGGTCGGGGTCGGTGCCGGTGAGGGCCAGGACGAGCGTCGACTTGCCGTGGTCGACGTGACCGGCGGTGGCGACGACGTGCACGGTCAGCCTCCGGCGCAGGGCCGCGGCAGGGCGGCGCCGACGACGTCGTCGTCGTCGCGGGGTCGACGGTGCGCAGGTCGAGGACGGTGCGATCGTCCTCCACCCGGGCGATCACCGGCGGGTCGCGGCGACGGAGCTCGGCGGTCCGGTCGCCGTCGAGCGGCCACGCCGGCCGACGGGATCTCGACGCCGGGCAGCGTGCCGCCGCCGGACCGACGCGCACTCGGTCGACCGGTCGTCCGGCACGGCCGCGCCGACGACGTCGGCCCGCGCCGGGCGCGAGCGTCGCGCGACACGGCGCGGTGGCCATGCGCCAGAACGGGAGCTGGTCGGCCGTCGCGGTCGAGGTAGGCGAGGGCCACGTCCTGGAGCGGCGGCGAGCACCAGCCCGCCGGGGCGCAGGGCCCGGGCCAGCGGGTGGCGCGGCGCAGCGCGGCCACCAGGTCGGCCCGCCCGGCGATGACCCCGGCCTGGGGGCCGCCGAGCAGCTTGTCGCCCGAGAACATCACCAGGGCGGCGCCCGCGGCGAGGGTCTGGCTGCACGGCCGGCTCGTCGCGCGAGCCAGGCCGGCGGGCCGTCGGCGAGCCACGGGCAGGCGGCGTCGAGCAGCCCGCGAGCCGAGGTCGACCACCACCGGCGGGCCGAGGTGCGCGAGCTCGGCGACCGCGGTGGCCTCGGTGAAGCCGACGATCGGTAGTTGCGACCGGTGCACCTTGAGCACGCAGGGCGACGTCGGTCGCCCGGCGACGGCCGCGTAGTCGGCCGAGCCGGGTGCGGTTGGTCGTGCCCACCTCGACGAGCCGGCAGCCCGACTCGGCCATGACCTCGGGCACGCGGAACCCGCCGCCGATCTCGACCAGCTCGCCCCGGCTGACCGGCCACCCGCGCGCGCCGCGCGGCGAGGGCGGCCAGCGCGAGCAGCACGGCGGCGGCGCCGTTGTTGACGACGATGGCGGCCTCGGCGCCGACGGCCCGGGCCAGCAGCGCGCCGGCGTGGGTGGTCGCGGCTGCCCCGCGTCGCCGGTGGCCAGGTCGAGCTCGAGGTTCGATGGCCCGGCCGGCGACCGTGCACGGCGAGCGGCGCCCGGCCGAGGTTGGTGTGCAGCAGCACGCCGGTGGCGTTGACCACCGGGCTGGAGCAGCGTGCGGCGCCGGTCGCTCGGCCGCGGCCCGGGCCGAGTCGGCGTCGCCGGCGGCGATGGCCGTCCGGGCGGCGTCGACGAGCAGCGGATGCGGCAGGCCGGACGTCGGCGAGCGAGCGGGCCAGTCGGTCGACCGATGGCGGCCGTTCGGGTCAGGATGCGGGGCACCGCCGTCGGACCCTAGAGCGCCCGCCGGCGCCCGTGGATCCGACGAGTCGCCGTCGATGCGACAGATGGGACGAATCGGTGGAGAATGTCGAGGTGGTGCGCGCCAGGGAATTCGCCGGTGACGGGGTCCGCTACGTCGCCGCGTTCGTCGTCGTGGCCATCCTGTCGCCGCTCGTGGCCGCCGGTGTGGTGCTGGCCACGAACCTGTTCCTGCCCCTCCCGGCCATGATCCCGGCGCCGGAGCGCCCGAGGCGATCCAGTTCAGCCAGGTGTACGACGTCAACGGCGACCTGATCCACGCGTACCAACAGTTCGACCAGAACATCCCGGTCGACCCCGGCGGACATCCCCGAGGGTCATGAAGCAGGCGGTGATCGCCGCCGAGGACCGCAACTTCTACAGCCACGCCGGCGTCGACGTGCGGGGCACGCTGCGGGCGCTCGTCACCGACGTGCGCAGAGGGCCGCTGGCCCAGGGCGGGTCGACCATCACCCAGCAGCTGGCCCGCAACGCGTACGGCGTCGGGACAGCGACCGCACCATGCCGCAAGATCCGCGAGGCCGTCCTGGCCTCCCAGCTCGACCGCTCGCTCACCAAGGAGCAGATCCTCTTCGAGTACCTGTCGATCGTCTACTTCGGCGAAGGCGCCTACGGCATCGGCGCCGCCGCACAGACGTCTACTTCGGCAAGCCGTCAACGACCTCGACCTGTCCGAGGCCGCGACGCTGGCCGGGCTCATCCCGGCACCGTCCCGCTACAACCCGCGAGCCGATCCCGCCACGGCCGAGATCCGCCGCAAGAGCCGTGCTCGACGCCATGGCCGACCAGGGCATGATCTCCGAGGCCGAGTACCAGCAGGTGATCGACCGCCCCCTCTGGTTGGAGAGCGCCGGCCCGCCGCCCGGTCCGGACCCGGTCACGCTGGTGCAGGCCCCGACCAGCGACGACGGTTCGCTACCCGTACTTCATTCAGTACCTCACCGCAGTACCTCGCCGAGGCGCTCGGCTCCGAGGACGTGCTCTACCGGGGCGGGCTGCAGATCTTCACCACCCTCGATCCCAAGGTGCAGGCTCGCCGCCGAGGCGGTCACCTTCGCCGAGACCCTGAACGGGATCGAACCGGTGGCCCCGCACCGACGCCGCCGGCAACCAGATCACCCACAACATGCAGATGTCGATCGTCGGCCGTCGAGCCCCCCACCGGGTTCGTCCGGGCGATGGTGGGCGGGCGGGACTTCGGCCTCGACCAGACCAACATCGCGGCGAACGGCGCGGGCGCATCGGGCCGCCAGCCCGGGCTCGTCGTTCAAGCCGTTCGTGCTCGCCACCGCCTTCGAGCAGGGCATCCGTCCCGATGAGGTGTACTCGCGGCGGCCCGCTCACGATCGGCGACTACTCGCCCGTGAACTACGGCGGCGCCGTGTACGGGAGCATGACGCTGCGCTCGGCCATGCACCGCTCGGTGAACACCGTCTTCGTGCGGCTGATGCAGGACGTCGGTCCCGCCGAGGTCGGTCGGCGCTGGCCAACCGGCTGGGCCTGGAGATCCCCGAGATCGAACCGGCTCGCGACGGCTCCGGCCTGTCCATCGCCCTCGGCAGCCGAAGAGGTCACCTCGCTCGGGATGGCCTCGGCCTACGGCACGTTCGCCAACGACGGCATCCGGGTCCCACCGACTCCGGTGGTGCGGGTCTTCGCCCCCGACGGCTCGCGCTGGTCGACCGGTCCCAGCCCGAGGGCGAGCAGGTGCTGAAGGAGGCCACCGCCGACAACGTCACCGACGTCCTCGAGGGGGTCCTCACCTCCGGCACCGCGGCCGGCAAGGGCATCGGCCGGCCCGCCGCCGGCAAGACCGGAACCACCCAGGACAACCGCGACTCCTGGTTCGTCGGGTACACGCCCACGCTGTCGGCCGCGGTGTTCATGGGCTACGACCCGCCGCCGCCCCGTCGGTCACGCCAGTTACCGCGCGACGGGCCGCGCCCTGACGGGCGGCTCCTATCCCCGCCGAGGCGTGGCAACGCTTCATGCGGGCCGCGCTCGCAGGACGTTCCTGTCACCGACTTCAACGAGCCTGCCCCCATCCGCGAGCCGCCAGCGAGGAGCTCCAGCGGGAGCGTCGCGGCTTCGCGCCCGCGGGCGCGATGTCGAAGCGGCGGCACCGGGGCGTGGTGGCCCCTACGTGCTGGAGTCGCGACATCCCGTCGCGCCGGAACCGCCCACCACGACCAGCACCACGACGTCGTCGACCACGTCGCCGTCTCGACGAGCACCACCACCACGACGCGGCCCGGCGGGCTGTTGGGCGGTTCGAGCGTTCCGGTTGACCAGGCGGTGATCAACCGGTGAGGGAGGCAGGGCACTGCACCACCTGGGCGCACGCCTCCCGCACGGGGACACCGAAGAACACGGTGTCGGGGACGAACCCGAGCGGTGCGAAGGACGGGAGCTGATCGCCACCAGCTTCCCGCCGGAGCGTCGAGGAGCGGCCCACCGCTGGAACTGCACCCCGATCGGCACGTCGTGCTGGATGGCGTTGGCGGCCACGTCGGCGACCGTGCCCTGGACGATCGACGCACGCCGAGCGCGCCCAGCGCCGGACATGGCGAAGACCCGGTCCCCGGGCGCCACCGACGACGGATCGGCGACCTCCACCGCCGGGAGGTTCGGGCGCATCCTCGGCCACGAGCAGCGCGAGGTCCCGAGCCCTCGTCCCAACTCGCCAGCGTGACGTCGACAGCGGGCCGGAGGGCCCGGACACCTCCAGCTGCGGTCCGGGCGACGGCGGCGGCCCGCGACCGCGGCGTAGGAGGTGAGCAGGAACGAACGCTCGCTGTCGGAGAACAGGACGAAGGCCGTGCCGACCGACGGCTGCCCGCCACGTCGAGGGTCTTGACCAGGAACACCGAGTCCGTGACCCCGTCCCGCAGCTCGTCGATCGTCTGGCCGCTGGCGGCGAACTGCTCGAGCTCGGCCAGCATGCTGTCGATCTCGTCGGTGGCGGCGCCGGTCTTCTGGTCGAGGACCTGCTGCGGCGCCTCCACCTGGTCGGCGATGGACGCACTTGAGTCGGCCACCTGCTGCTGCGTGTCGTCGAGCTCGAACCGGTAATAGGCGAAGAGCGCTGCGCCGGAGAAGGCGGCGGCGATCGACATGAAGAACAGCAACGAGGCCAGACCGAGGATCGACCGTGGCATGACCTGGGACCAGAACCCGGGACGGTTGTCCGGTTCTGCGCCGTTCGTCGACATCGTCCGGACGCTACCGGACCCCTGCCCACGGCCCCAGCCCCGCCGGCCCGCAAGGAGGTGGCAGGCCGTCGGTAGCCTGGGAGCAGTGGTCGGACTCCTCCTCCTCGCCTTCCTCGTCGTCCCGCTCGTCGAGCTGTACCTGTTCGTGCAGGTGTCGGCCGCGATCGGCTTCGGATCGGCGCTGGTGTGGATCGTGGGCATCAGCCTGCTGGGCGGCTGGCTGGTCAAGCGCGAGGGCATCGGTGCGCTGCGGCGGGCCAACGCCAAGGTCGCGGGCGGCGAGATGCCCACCGATGAGGTGATCAACGGGATCCTGATCGTCGTGGCCGGTGCGCTGATGCTCACGCCCGGGTTCCTCACCGATGCGGTCGGCCTGGTGTTGTTGTTCCCACCGTCGCGGTCGGTCCTGCGGGTGGCGCTCCGCCGCCGGTTCTCCGCCGGCCCGATCATCATCGGGCAGCGGTTCGGCGCCGGCTTCGGTGGACGTGGTCCTGGAAGGGCCACCCGCAGGCCGGCCGACGACGTGGTCGACGCCGAGTCGTGGGAGGACCCACCCGACCGGCGGGAGATCGGGTGACCACCCCGGTCACCCCCCGCCCCGCGGCCACGATCATGCTCCTGCGAGACGCCGACGACGGTGTCGACCGCAGGCTGGAGGTGCTGCTGCTGCGCCGCTCGGGTCGAACCCCGTTCGCACCAGGGGCCCACGTCTTCCCCGGCGGTGCCGTCGATCCCGGCGACCACGACCCGCGGCTGCTCGGTTGACCGACGGCCACGACGACCGGTCGGCGTCGGCGCTGCTCGGTGTCGACGGCGGAGGGCTGGCGTTCTGGATGGCCGCGATCCGTGAGTCGTTGGAGGAGGCCGGCGTGCTGCTCGCCGACGACTCCGAGGGACAACCGATCGACCGGCACCACCCGGCGCTGGCCGACCTGCCGGCCCTGCGACGCCGCATCGAGGACGGCGACCACGGACTCGCCACCGTCTACGAGGACCACGGCTTGCGGGTCCCGGCCGGGCGCATCGGGTACGTCTCCCGGTGGATCACGCCGGCGGAATCACCGCGGCGCTACGACACGCGGTTCTTCGTGGCGGCGACGCCACCGCGCCAATCGGCGGTGGCCGACGAGTGGGAGGCGGTCGAGGCGTCGTGGTGGCACCCGGCCGATGCGCTCGCCGGCTGGCAGGCTGGTCACATCGAACTCATCGAACCGACCGTCGTCAGCCTCGAACTACTCGTCGAGTTCGACTCGACCGAAGCCGCCCTCACCGCTCTCCGAGGAGCCGACCGATGAGCCTGGACGCGCCCATTCCCGAACCGGATCCCGACGAAGGGCTCCCGAAGCCCATCGTCCACGAGGTCGCATCGGCCTTGAGCCCCTACATCCGACGCATCGTGGCCGACAACCCCGGCGTCATGACCGGCCCGGGCACCAACACCTACCTGGTGGGGATCGACGAGATCGCCATCATCGACCCTGGCCCTGACACCGACGTCCACCTCGATGCCGTGGCCGGCTGCGGTGGCGACCGGATCCGGTGGATCCTGCTCACGCACACCCATCCCGATCACTCGCCGGGCGCCGTGGCGCTCAAGAAGCGCACGGGCGCCGAGATCTGCGCCTTCGACGACCGCGACGGCGTCCCGGTCGATCGTCACCTCGCCGACGGCGACACCATCGAGGCCACCGAGTTCCGCATCCGAGCCATCCACACGCCGGGGCATGCGTCGAACCACCTCTGCTACCTCCTCGAGGAGGAGCGCACGCTGTTCTCCGGTGACCACATCATGGACGGCTCCACCGTCGTGATCGCCCCACCGGACGGCGACATGGCCGCGTACCTCGAATCCCTGGAGAAGGTGAAGATCAAGCGGCTCAAGGCCATCGCCCCCGGCCACGGCCACCTCATCACCGATCCGTTCGACCGCATCGACGCCTACATCGAGCACCGGTTGGCGAGGGAAGCGGAGATCTTCGATGCGGTGCAGCGCGCCGGCACCACCACCATCGACGAGTTGGTGGCCGCCATCTACCCCGACCTCGTCGAGGACCTGGTGCCCCGGGCGGCCCAGTCGGTGCACGCCCATCTCCGCAAGCTGGCCGACGAGGGTCGCGTCGGGGGCGACGACCCCGACGGGCCCTGGTCGGCCGACGCGAGCTGACCGGTCCGACTGTCGGGGGTTGACACATTTGGCCCGATCGGGTGATGGCCGCCGACGAACCGACCGGGGCACCATGGGCGCACGCCGGCGTGACCGGCGACACATCGAGGGGCAACCGGCACCGGTGACGGAGGGCTGCCTGATCCGGTCCGCCGACCAGTCCCTTCTCGGCCGACCCTGCTGTCGACGATGCTGGGGGGCATCGTCGGCAGTGGGGTCGGCCTCGTTCGTGCTCAGAGCTCGAGCGCGTCGAGCCGTTCCATGGCGGCGTCGAGCATGCGGGCCGAGCACCCGGCCATGTCGGCCATGGGCACCGCCTCGGTGACGATGACCTCGGCCAGGGCGCGGAAGGCCTCGCCGGCCGCGGAGTCACCCAGGGCCACCGGCTCGCCGGTGTCGCCCTCGATCGAGACGGCCGCCTCCATGGGGATCTGGCCGAGCAGTGGGACACCGGCGTCGTCGGCCAGGGCCGCACCTCCACCCGAGCCGAACAGCTCGTAGCGCTCGCCGTGGTCGCAGACGAACGCGCTCATGTTCTCGACCACGCCGGCCACCCGCAGGAAGTTCTTCCGCGACATCGACACGGCCCGGGACGCGACCTTCTGGGCGTTGACCGCCGGCGTCGTCACGACGATGACCTCGGCGCGGGGGATCAACTTCGCCACGCCCATCTGCACGTCGCCCGTTCCGGGCGGCATGTCGACGAGCAGGTAGTCGAGGTCGTCGCCCCACTCGACGTCCTGGAGGAAGTGCTGGACGCCGCGGTTGAGCATGAGCCCCCGCCACATGAGCGCCGACTCCTCGTCCTCGACGAGGAAGCCCATGGAGATCACGCGCAGGAGGCCGTCGCCAACGGCGCGTTCGTTGGGGACCATGTACTTCTTGTCCTGGATCTGCTTGCTCGACAGGCGGCCGGTGACACCGAGGAGGCGGGGCACCGAGAAACCCCAGATGTCAGCGTCGAGGACGCCGACGCGCAATCCGCGCGCGGCCATGGCCGCAGCCAGGTTGACGGTGACCGAGGACTTGCCGACGCCACCCTTGCCGGAGGAGACGAGGATCACCTTGGTCTGCGGCCCCACCGAGGACTCCTCGGTGCGCTGGGCGATGTTGAACCGGGCCCGCTCCATGGCGGTGGCCTTCTCGTCCTGGGTCATCTCGTCCCAGGCCAGCGTGACGTGGCCGACGCCGGGCATCGACCCGACCCTGGTCCGGATGTCCTTCTGGATCTGCGCTCGCAACGGGCACCCGGAGGTGGTGAGGGCGATCGTCACGACCACCTCGGTTCCGTCGACCGCGACGTCGCGGACCATGCCGAGGTCGACGATGTTGCTCCCCAGTTCGGGGTCCATCACTCCTCGGAGCATCGAACGCACGTCGTCCACGGCCACCGCCGGGACGGCTTGGCGCTCGGTGGGCGGGGTGGGGGCGTCCGACATGGCCGCAATTCTACCGGCCCCCGCCGTGGAAACCAGCGGGTCGCCCCCGATACCCTCCTGACCGTGACCGGCCCGACGATCGACGCCGCCGGCGGGGACTCCCCGCTCGGCCCGACTGGAGGGACGGCACCGCGCCTCGAGATCCTCAAGACCCTCGGCGACAACACCCGCTACGCCATCTACCTGGAGCTGGCCCGGGCACCGCGGCCGCTCGCCACCGCCGAGGTCGCCGAGACGCTCGACCTGCACCCCAACACGGTCCGCCCCCACCTCGAACGCATGCGCGACCTCGGCCTGGTCGAGGTCACCGCGGCCGCCACCGGTGCGGTCGGCCGCCCGCAGCACCGCTACGCCATCGCCGCCGACGCTCCCAGCCTCGGCCTCGAGCCCCCGGTCTTCCCGCTACTCACCAAGGTGCTGCTCGCCGGCGCGGCTGCGGCCGGGGTCGAACCCGACGAGCTGGCCGAGGCCGGTCGCGAGCAGGGTCGGGTCGCGGGCACCGGCGTGCCCCGGACGACACCGTGCGCCGACGCGCTGGAAGCGCAGCTGGCCGGGCTCGGCTTCGACCCCGCCCGGGTCGACGCCGGCGACGACGTCACGATCGGGTTCAGTCACTGCCCCTTCCGGCAGTTGGCCGAGATCCACCCCGATCTCGTCTGCAGCGTCCACCGCGGGATGGTCGAAGGCTTCGTGGATGCCGCCGGTGGCGCCGAGGTCGTGCGCTTCCACCCGCTCATCGACCGGTCGCCATGCCAGGTCGATCTGCGGGTCGGCTGACGGTGCCCATCGGCCGAGCGACGGATACGCTGGTCACATGATCACCCTCACCGATACCGCTGCCAGCAAGGTGAAGGCCCTCATCGACGACGAGGGCGACGAGAACCTGGCCCTCCGGGTCGCGGTCCGCCCGGGCGGATGCTCCGGCTTCAGCTACGAGATGTTCTTCGACACCGAGGTCGGCGACGACGACAACGTCACCACCTACGGCCCGGTCAAGGTCGTGGTCGACTCCTCGAGCGCCCTGATGCTCGAAGGTGCCACGCTCGATTTCAAGGACGGCCTCGAGTCGGGCTTCTCGATCAACAACCCCAACGCGCAGCGCACCTGCGGCTGCGGCTCCAGCTTCTCGTAACGCTCAGCCGCCGAGGCGGCCGAGCACGGTGTCGACCTCGGCGCCGTCGAAGATGTAGTCGAGCCGGTCCTGCACCATGCCGTCCACGCTGACGGTGAACAGCGCCGGCTCGAACTCGAGGCCGAGCTGCCCGATGATCGGGGCGAAGTCGGCTTCCAGCACTGAGGCGCTGTCGGTGGGGTTCTTGTAGACCTCGGCGTGGATGAACGTCACGCCGGGGTAGCGGTCCATCTGGGCGATCATGGCGTCGAGGACCGGGCCGCAGATGGCGGTCTGGCAGAACGCCGGCGTGGACACGAGCAGGGCGACCGGACCCGTGCCGAGGGCCTGGTCGAGGCTGACGCCGTGCAGATCGCACGGCGGGTTGCGGGTGCAGATGGGGTCCACGCCGAGCGGGTTCTCCTTCGTCGGGGTGGCCACCGACGGCATCTGGTCGCCGGGTCCGACGAGGCCCGTGACCGCCTCGTCGTCCGGGGCGACGACCTGCACCTGGCTGATGATCTCCTCGGTGCCCGAGCGCACGGTGTAGTCGTAGAAGCCCGGGGCGGACGGCTCGAACTCGAAGCGATAGTAGGGCCGGGGCAGGCCCTCGGAGTGCTTGGCGGCAGGGACGGCGTCGGCCAGCACCGTCCCGTCCGGCGCCTTCACGGTGACGGAGACGTCGTCGGGCGCAGCGGCGATGGACAGCAACCCGTCCTCGTCGGCGATGCCGAACGGGACGCGGTTGGTGCGACCCACGACGAAGTAGGGCCCGTAGAACTGCACCACCGACAGCAGGGGGTTGTCGCCGTCGGTGGTCTCCGGATCGGAACTCCCCGGGTCGGTGCCGGCGGTGGTCGTCGATGACGAGTCACCGCAGGCGGCGAGGAAGGACAGGGCGACCCCGCCGGCGAGGAACCGGCGGCGGGATGGCAGCACGAGCGGGGGGCGCAGTCGGTCGGGCATGGGGGCCGACCGTAGTGTGGCCGGGATGTGCCGCAGCAGCAGGACCTCGCCATGACCGGCACGGTCGACCTCGTGGTCGACGGCGTGGCGGTCCGGGTTCCGGACTCGATCTCGCTGCTCGATGCGCTGCGCGACCACCTCGGAGTGCGTAGTCCGAAGGACGGATGCAGCCCGCAGGGTCAGTGCGGGTGCTGCACGGTTCTGGTCGACGGCGCCCCGAGGGTCGCCTGCGTCACGCCGGTGCGGCGGGTTCGGGGCCGCTCCATCACGACCACCGCAGGGCTCGACGACGCCGAGGCCTGGGCGGAGGCGTTCTGCGCCACCGGTGCATCGCAGTGCGGGTTCTGCACGCCGGGCATCATCGCCCGCCTCGCCGGTCTGCGCTTGCGCGACCCGGACGCCGACCACGCCGACGTCGAGCAGGCGCTGCTCGCCCACCTGTGCCGGTGCACCGGGTGGCGCACGATCCTCGACGCATGGGACGCCATGGGCGCGGACGCCCCTGACCGTGACCTGTCCGCCGCCACCGCCCGGGCCGGGATCGAGAGCCGCGGCCACCAGGTGGTGTCGCCGGCGGTCGCGCTGGGCGACGCCGGCTTCGCCGACGACATCGCTCCGCCCGGCGCGCTCGTCGCCGTCCTCGACGCCGACGGCGAGTGGACGCTGGGCGAGAGCGTCGCCGCGGCCCGGGCCGCGGCCGGCAAGGTCCAGGGCCGGCGGACCACCGCCGAGGCCCGACCGCCGATCGCGCTCCCCGACGGCGACTGGGACGTCACGCTGCAGACGTCATGGGTGGAGCCCGCCTACCTCGAGACTGATGCGTCGTGGGCGGCGCCGGGTGGCGGGGCCGCCGACCCGCTCGCCAACGGTGGCGCGTTCGGCGGCAAGCTCGCCTCGCCCGTCGTCGCCGCTGCCTCGGAGTTGGCCGATGCGCAGGGCGCCGTGGTGCGGACACTGTTCAGCCGCGAGGACACCGTGCGCCTCGGACCCAAGCGGCCTCCGCTGGCGGCCGGGTTGCGATCCGACGGCACCGGCGTGGTCCGGGTGGCGCGCACCCCGGGGATCGCCGCCGCCATCGCCGCCGTGCTCCCGACCGTCGAGGTCGAGGAGGTGGACGTCTTGGGGCCACCGACCTCGGCGGCCATCCGGGGCGCGGGCTGGGCCGAGGCCACCGTGCTGCGCGCTGCGCTCGATCACCGGCCGAGCGACGAGGGCGTCACCGTGCACCACGAAGGCGCCACGGCCACCGCCCGGCTCGACGCGGGCGGCAGCGTGCACGTGACCGTGGACGCCGGCGACCCCCTCGACGACGTCGTGCTGCGGTCGTACTGCGTGGGCGCCGCCCACCAGGCCCTTTCGTGGGTCACGTCCGAATCGCTGACCGTCGACGACGAGGGTGTCGTGCACGACCTCACCATCCGGTCCTTCGGCATCCTCCGGGCCGTCGACACCCCGCCCATCACGGTGGAGGTGGTCCGAGGCGACGGACCACCGGTGCCGGCGTCCGACGCCGTCTACGCCGCGGTGGCGGCGGCGGTGTGGATCCACCAGGGCACACCGGTGCGCTGGCCCACCGGCATCGCCGTGCGGGCCTGACCGCCGGCGGGCATCATGGCGCCATGAGCACCCCCGTCGGTCCGTACACGCCCGTCGTCCGCGCCGGCGACTTCGTCATCACCGCGGGCCAGGTCGGCATCGCCGACGGCGCACTGGTCGAGGGCGGCCTGCGAGCGGAGCTCACCCAGGCCATGGTGAACCTCGCCGGCGTGCTCGAGTCGGCCGGCGCCACGCTCGCCGACATCGTGAAGACGACGGTGTTCCTCACCGACATGGGCGACTACGCCGAGATGAACGAGGTGTACACCGCGGCGCTCGGCGACAGCCGACCGGCACGCTCGGCCGTGGCGGTGGCCGCCCTGCCCATCGGCGCCTGCGTCGAGATCGAGGCCTGGGCCCACCTCCCCACCACCTCCTGACCCATCCCCCACACATCGTTCTCGTCGTCGAACGCGCCACTCAGTTCACGCGTGTGGCTACCAGAACGGGGGTTTGGCACGATGGGGGCCATGCTCGGTGCCGCCATCATCATCGTCGTGCTCGTCGTCGCCATCCCCGTGGCGGTGCTGATGTCGGGCGGTGCAGGCGCCGCCATCATCGGGTGGGTGCTGCGCACCGACGCCGACGCCCGAAACGAGGGCAGCGAGCTCGTCGACCTGAACGGCTGAGTCGCTTCGACCCGAGCGAGGAGAGCCGACCGAGGCAGCAGGGCTCACATCCAGCGCGACTGCCCGAAGCGGTAGCCGACCGAGCGCACCGTCTGGATGAGGCCGGCGTGCTCCTCGCCGAGCTTGGCCCGGAGGCGCCGCACGTGGACGTCGACGGTACGGGCGCCGCCGTAGTACTCGTAACCCCACACCCGCGACAGCAGCGTCTCGCGGGTGAAGACCTTGCCGGGATGCGAGGCCAGGAACTTCAGCAGCTCGTACTCCATGTAGGTGAGATCGAGCGGCTTGCCGGCGATGGCTGCCTGGTAGGTCTCCAGGTTGAGTGCCAGCTCGCCGTACTCCACGAGTTCTGGTCGGGTTCCGCGCCCGGTCTTGTGGAACAGGTGCTTGAGGCGGGCGTCGAGCTCACCGGCCTGGAACGGGAGCACGCAGAAGTCGTCGAAGAGGTCCTCGCGCAGGTCGAGGTCGGGGAGCTGCTCGGCGGCGACCACCACCAGCACCGGCTCCAGTGGGATGTCACCCTTGCGGATGGCGCGGCACAGGGCGAAGGCGCCCTCCGGGTCGGTGACGGCGACGATGATGGCGCCCGGCCAACCGTCGCCGGGCTCGAGGCGATCGACGTCGGCTTCCCCACCGACGCCACGCCACGGGTAGCCGCCGAGGTCGAGCCCCTGGGACAGGACGGGGGGCGGAGGGTCAGGGAAGACCAGGAGCGGTTCCACGGGTCACCAGCTCGGGAGGTAGCGCGCCACCTCGAACGGCGTCACCTGCGCTCGGTAGGCGTCCCACTCGGCCCGTTTGTTGCGCAGGAACCACTCGTGGATGTGCTCGCCGAGGGCCTCGGCCACCAGCTCGGACTTCTCCATCTCGTCGATGGCCTCGGCCAGCGACGACGGCAGCGACTCGATGCCCTCGGCCGCCCGCTCGCGCGTCGGTCATCGCCCACACGTTGGCCTCGGCCTCCGGGGGGAGCTCGTAGCCCTCGTCGACACCCTTCAGCCCGGCGGCGAGCAGCACCGAGAACGCCAGGTACGGGTTGCACGCCGGATCGGGCGCCCGGTACTCGAGGCGGGTCGAGGTCGACTTGCCCGGCTTGGTGACCGGTACGCGCACGAGCGCCGAGCGGTTGTTCCGCCCCCACGACACGTGGACCGGCGCCTCGAACTGTGTCTGGCTGCCGTACCCGGTGCCCTGGATGAGGCGCTTGTAGCTGTTCACCAACTGGTTCGTGACCGCGGTGAACTCGCGGGCGTGGTGGAGGATGCCGGCCATGAAGGCCTTGGCCACCTTCGACAGCTGGTACGGGTCGCTGGGATCGTGGAAGGCGTTGGTGTCGCCCTCGAACAGCGACAGGTGGGTGTGCATGCCCGAGCCCTGCACGCCTTCGAGCGGCTTGGGCATGAATGTGGCGTGCACGCCGGCCTGCTGCGCGATCTCGCGGACCACGAGGCGGAAGGCCATGACGTTGTCGGCCATCGTCAGCGCGTCGGTGTAGCGCAGATCGATCTCGTGCTGGCTCGGGCTGTCCTCGTGGAAGGAGTACTCCACCGGGATGCCGAGCGCCTCGAGCATGTGGATCGTCTTCTTGCGCAGGTCGTTGGCGACGTCGGCCGTGGTCAGGTCGAAGTACGAGCCGGTGTCGAGCGGCACGGGCGGGGACGACCCGTCTCC
This sequence comes from uncultured Acidimicrobiaceae bacterium, assembly GCA_963811245.1. GTDB lineage: Bacteria > Actinomycetota > Acidimicrobiia > Acidimicrobiales > Salinilacustritrichaceae > Salinilacustrithrix. The sequence continues at coordinate 267,748 of CAWEQL010000004.1, read as the reverse complement.
GGACTCGAAGTAGAAATACTCCATCTCGGGGGCGACGTAGAACTGGAAGCCCTTCTCGCGGGCGACGGCCAGGTTCCGCTTGAGCACGTGCCGGGGATCGCCGGCGAACGGGGTGCCGTCGAGGTCGGTGATGTCACAGAACATGGCGGCCGACGAGTTGCGCTCGTCGCCCGGCGTGCCCCACGGGAGGATCTCGAAGGTGGCGGGATCGGGCAGGGCGAGCACGTCGGATTCCTGCACGCGGCTGAAGCCGTCGATGGCCGAACCGTCGAAATGCATCCCTTCGGCGAACGCCGCTTCGAGCTCGGCCGGCGAGATGGCGAACGACTTCAGCTGGCCCAGCACGTCGGTGAACCAGAGCCGGATCAGCCGAACGCCCCGCTCCTCCACCGTGCGCAGCACGTACTCGCGTTGGCGCTCCATGAGGCTGACTGTACGTGTGCGTCCCGCGCGCGCCTACTGTCGAACGACGTTCCCGGCCCCCGTTCACAAAGCGTTCACACACAGGAAAAGGTCGGGAAAAGCGGCGCTGGCCTACTGGTGCCGTCCCCCATCCCCATTGGCAGCGAGAGGCAAGAGCACACGTGAGCATCAAGGCTGAATACATCTGGATCGACGGAACGAAGCCGACGCCGTTGCTCCGTTCGAAGACCAAGATCCTGACCGATGGCGGCGACCCGCCCATCTGGGGCTTCGACGGCTCGTCCACCAACCAGGCCGAGGGTCGCTCTTCGGACTGCGTGCTCCGTCCGGTGTTCGTCTGCCCCGACCCCATCCGGGGCGGCGACAACATCCTCGTGCTGAACGAGGTGCTGAACATCGACATGACGCCCCACGTCTCCAACACTCGCGCCGCCACCGCGGCGCTGGCGGAGAAGTACGCCGACCACGACATGTGGTTCGGCATGGAGCAGGAGTACACGTTCCTCGACAACGGCCACCCGTTGGGCTGGCCCCGTGGTGGCTTCCCCGGCCCCCAGGGCCCGTACTACTGCGGCGTCGGCGCCGACGAGGTGTACGGCCGCGACATCGTCGAGGCCCACATGGACGCCTGCCTCACCGCGGGCCTGAAACTCTCCGGCATCAACGCCGAGGTGATGATGGGCCAGTGGGAGTACCAGATCGGCCCCGCCGGCGTCGTCGAGGTCGGCGACCACATGTGGATCGCCCGCTGGCTGCTCTACCGCATCGCCGAGGACTTCGGCGTGGCCGCCACCATCGACCCGAAGCCGATGCCCGGCGACTGGAACGGCGCCGGCTGCCACACGAACTTCTCCACCCAGTCCATGCGCGAGAGCTACGACGCCTGCATCGCCGCCGCCGAGGTGCTGGGCAAGCACCACGATGAGCACATCAAGGCCTACGGCCCCGGCGTCGAGCGTCGCCTCACCGGCATGCACGAGACCGCTCCGTGGACCGAGTTCTCCTACGGCGTGTCCAACCGCGGGGCGTCCGTGCGCATCCCGTGGCAGGTCGAGGTCGAGAAGAAGGGGTACATCGAGGACCGTCGGCCCAACGCCAACATGGATCCCTACGTCGTCGCCGGTCTGATCACCGACGCCGTCTGCGCGGCCGAAGCCGGCTGAGCCAACCGCCACGACTCGTTCGTGGCGCCGATCGGGCGCGAAGGCCGGGACCTCTGGTCCCGGCCTCGTCGCGTCGGCGACTCGGTGCCCACGCGTTCCACGGATCATCGTCCCGCCGGGTTCGCTACCGTGGCCCCGTGTGGCCGGGGAGATGAGGACGCAGGGACTGGCAGCGCGGCTCGACGCCGGCGTGGAGCCGCCGTTGTTCTCGCATGCCGCGCTGCTCTACGAGGGTGACGAGGAGTTCCTCACCGCCGCCATCCCGTATCTCCAGGCCGGCCTCGACGCCGGTGAACCGGCGCTCGTCAGCGTGTCGCGCTCCCGTCTCCGGGCGTTGGACGCCGCCCTCGGCCCGGCCGCCCGCAGCCTGATCCGCTACTCGCCGATGTCCGACCTGGGCCGCAATCCGGCCTGGCTCATCCCCGCGTGGCGGGACTTCGTGGCGCCGCACCTGGCCGAGGGTCGCCGCAGCCGTGGCATCGAGGAGGTCATCGACGGGGACCGGACCAGCGAGGAGCTCGTCGAGTGCCATCGGCACGAGTCGCTGCTCAACCTGGCGCTCGCCGACGCGGCCGGGTTCTCCTTGCTGTGCAGCTACGACGTCGGCGCCCTCGATGCCGCAGTCCTCGACCAGGCCCGGCGCACCCACCCGAAGCTGTGCTCCGCCGGGCACACGATGCCCAACGCCGCCTTCGAGCCGTCGGTGCCGGCGCAGCTCACCGATCCGCTCGAGGACGCGCCGCCATGGGCCGAGTCGGCGACGTTCGGTCGCGAGGACGCCTGGTCGGTGCGGCACCGGATCTCCGCCGTCGCCGCCGACGCCGGCCTCGATGCCGAGCGGAGGGAAGACCTGGCCGTCGCGGTCAGCGAGGCGCTCACCAACACCGTCGAGCACGGAGGCGGGGGCGGCGAGATCGTGTGGTGGTCCGAGCCCGAGCTGTTCCTGTGCGAGATCCGTGACCGGGGCACCATCCCCGATCCCCTCGTCGGCCGCGTGCGCCCCGGCGTCACGCGCGGGAGCGGTCGCGGGATGTGGCTGATCCACCAGCTGTGCGACCTGGTGCAGATCCGCCACCTCCCGGGCGGCACCAACGTCGTCCGGCTCCACCTGTCGGCCTGATCCGCCGACAGCACTCGTCTCGCCGGCCAGCACTACCGTTCCGGCGTGATCGACCGCACCGCAGACGAAGTCCTCTCCCTCGCCTCGGACGAAGGCGTGGAGGTGGTGGACCTCCGCTTCTGCGACCTCCCCGGGCTCATGCAGCACTACTCGGTGCCCACCCACGAGCTGACCGATGATCTCTTCACCGAGGGGTCGGGCTTCGACGGTTCGTCCATCCGCGGGTTCCAGGAGATCCAGGAGTCGGACATGATCCTGCTCCCCGACCCGTCGTCGGCCTGGATCGATCCGTTCGCCCGGCGCAAGACGCTCGTCCTGCACTGCCACGTCCACGACCCGATCACCGGGGAGCCGTACTCGCGCGACCCCCGCCACGTGGTCCGCAAGGCCGAGGACCACCTGCGGGCCTCGGGCATCGCCGATACCTGCTACGTGGGCCCGGAGGCGGAGTTCTTCATCTTCGACTCGGTCAACTTCGCGTCGTCGACCCACGCCGCCCACTACGAGATCGACTCCATCGAGGGCTCGTGGAACACCGGCCGGCGGACCGAGGCCGACGGCACGCCCAACCGCGGCTTCAAGCCTCGGGCGAAGGAGGGATACTTCCCGCTGCCCCCCATGGACCACTTCCAGGACCTGCGGACCGAGATGATGCTCGCCCTCGAACAGGTCGGCATCGAGGTCGAGATCCAACACCACGAGGTCGGCTCGGGCGGGCAGGCCGAGATCGACGTCCGCTTCGACGAGCTGGGCCGCATGGCCGACAAGCTCATGGTGTTCAAGTACGTGGTCAAGAACGTGGCGTGGCAGGCGGGGCACTCGGCGACGTTCATGCCCAAGCCGATCTTCGGCGACAACGGCTCGGGCATGCACGTGCACCAGTCGCTCTGGAAGGCCGGCGAGCCGCTGTTCTTCGACGAGACCGGCTATGCCGGTCTCTCCGATCTGGCCCGCTGGTACATCGGCGGGCTGCTGGCCCACGCCCCGTCATTGCTCGCCTTCACCAACCCCACCACCAACTCGTACAAGCGTCTGGTGCCGGGCTACGAGGCTCCGGTCAACCTCGTCTATTCGCAGCGCAACCGCTCGGCAGCGTGCCGCATCCCGCTGTACTCCAAGTCGCCCCGGGCCAAGCGGATCGAGTTCCGTTGCCCCGACCCGTCCGCCAACCCGTACCTCGCCTTCTCGGCCATGTTGATGGCCGGCCTCGACGGCATCCGGAACCGGATCGAACCGCCCGAGCCGATGGACAAGGACCTCTACGACCTGCCGCCGGAGCAGCTCGCCGCCGTGCCCCAGGTTCCCGGCTCGCTCGAGGAGGTGTTGCGGGCCCTCGTCCGCGACCACGACTACCTGCTGGCCGGCGACGTGTTCACCCCCGACCTCATCGACAACTGGATCACCTACAAGCGCCGGGTCGAGATCGACGGCCTGCGCCTCCGGCCGCACCCCTACGAGTTTCAGCTCTACTACGACATCTGACCTCGGTGCGTCGCCGACCTGCGGCTGATGGCCGACGGTCCGGCCGGCGGGGTGACCGAGGTGCGCGAACCACGATCGGAGCGCGGGTCGGCGTCCAACACGACTGGTAGGAGCCGCCGATCCTCAGCGGGATCACGAAGCGCCACGTCGTAGCGACAACCGGTCCCGGTCATCCTGATCGGGCTGGCGCGGATGGCGGACCACCCGGCGGTCGGTGCCACAGCTCTCCGTCGCCCTCGATCCTCCATCAGGCACGTCGGTGCGGCCAACCCGAGCGAACTGGGCCGCGCATGTACTCATCAAAGGCGTGACCGGCGTCCCAGAACCTCGGTCTTCCGGTAGCGGGCCGCGTCAGACGCCGTGCATCCCCGGTCTCGCGTCCCGGAACGATCGAGCCGCAACGACTGCCGGGTATCGCGGCCGTCGTCCACCCCGATCTGGTCGATGGGTGGTGCTGGCCGTCGTCAGCGCTCTCGTCGGCCTGGTGGTCCCGAGCGACACTTCGGAGCTGCCGCGTCCGAGCGATCTGTTCGCTCGTTCGTTGCGGTCTGGCCCGCCGACGGTTGCTCCCGATCGGGAAGTGGGGCAGCCCGTCGCGCGTACTCTCCGGCGGCGCTCACTCCGGCTCCGCCATGGACGACCTCGAAGCGAGCGCGGTCGAGTCGAAGCCCTTGACGATCAGCCATACCGCCAGAACCGTCTCCTGCAGTGCCAACGGGGCGAAGAAGGTGCTGGCCAGGGTGGAGTTGGGATCCCCGGCGGCAGCGACCGCCCCCGCACGCGACCGCACCGCATCGGACCGGCTGTCGCTACGACGTGGCGCTTCCTGACCCCGCTCAGGATCGGCGTTCACCGATGGCGAGGTCCAACGCCCGAGCCGTTCTCGGCGTCGGCGAGCTCGTAACGAAGACGGAGCTGGTTCACGCTGCGCAGCACCATGCCGCGGCGACCACGTCGGCGGCTCCACCACCTCGAGCGACGCGAAGCGCCCGATGAGCCGTTCGAGGGTCACTTCCAGCTCGAGGCGGGCCAAGTGGGTGCCGAGGCACGAGTGGATCCCGGCCCCGAACTGGAGGTGGTGCACGGCCTCGGGGCGGTCGATGCGGATGGTGTCGGCGTCGGTGCCGAACTCGTCCGGGTCGTGGTCGGCGGCCCCGATACAGGGATAGACGACCGCACCGGCGGGGACCGTGCCGCCGTCGAAGTCGAGATCCTGGACGGCAACCCGGCGGACGAACTGGTTGGGGCCGTCGAAGCGCAGCAGCTCTTGGACGGCGCCGGGGACGAGGGTGCGGTCGGACCAGAGGCGCTCGAACTCCCCGGGTCGGGCCAGCAACCCGTGCATGCCGTTGCCGAGGACCGCGGTGACGGGCTCGTGCCCGGCGATGTAGATCGTCTGGAGCTGTGCGATGAGCTCGTCGGCGTCGAGGCGGTCGCCATCCTCCTGGTAGTGGACCAATGCGGAGGTCAGGTCATCTCCCGGATCGGTCCGCTTGTCGGCCACCTGGGCCCGCAGGTAGTCGCGCATCTCCTCGCCACCGGCCAGACTCTGCTCCCGCACGGGTCGCGTCGATGACCGGGTCCAGACCCATGGCCACCAGCTGCACCCAGCGCCGGAACGAGTCACCGTCCTCGTCGGGGATGCCCATCAGCTCGCAGATGACGCGGACGGGCATCGGGTACGCCAGGTCCGCGACCAGGTCGAAGGTGCCCGAGGGCCCGCCACGGTCCACCACGGTGTCGAGCAGATCGTCCACATGACGCTCGATGGTGGCCCGCAGGTCCTTCACCGAGCCCTTGCGGAAGGTGGGCGCGATCATGCGCCGGATGCGGCTGTGGTCGGGCTCGTCGAGCAGGGGCAGGGGGTTCGACTGGTAGCCGATCTCGGTGCGCCGCTCGATCTCGATCCGGGTGTTCGGGGTGGGCGTGGCGTTGTCGATGACGCTGCTCACGGCCGGGTCCTTCAGCACACGATCGACGTCGGCGAAGCGCGTGAGGATCCACCCGTGGAGGAGGGCACTGTGATGGACGGGATCGTGGGCGCGCAGCCGGGCGTACTGGTCGTAGGGCCACGCCGTGTAGCCCTCCTCGAACGGATCGAACGCGGCCATCCGACCGGTCAGGTCCGAGAGATCGGGTCCAGCGATGTCGGTCACCGACCGGACCCTATGCGCCCCTGCGAGAACGCGTTCTAGAAGACGAGTCGGGGTTCGCCGCACCACGGACTCGGTCTCCGAGCCGAGGGAGCGGGTCGGGCCCTTCGGCCCTTCCGAGCCGGATGCCGTCGTCCTAGGTTCGACCCATGGAACGTCTGAGCGTGCTCGACGCCGAGTTCCTCCACATCGAGGACGGCGTCGCCCACATGCACATCGCCGGTGCATCGATCTTCGAAGGGCCCGCACCTGGGTACGACGCGCTGGTCGACATGCTGGCCGCCAAGCTGCACCGCATCCCCCGCTACCGCCAGCGGATCCGCACGGTGCCGTTCGAGTTGGGCCGACCGGTGTGGGTCGACGATCCGCACTTCCAGCTCCGCTACCACGTCCGGCACACCGCGCTCCCCGCGCCGGGCGACGACGCTGCGCTGCGCAACCTGATGGGTCGGCTCATGAGCCAGGAGCTCGATCGCCGTCGTCCGCTCTGGGAGGTCTGGATGGTCGAGGGCCTCGACGACGGCCGGTGGGCGCTGGTCTCCAAGGTCCACCACTGCATGGTCGACGGCGTGTCCGGGGCGGATCTGCTCAGCATCATCCTCGACGTCGAGCGCCATCCGGAGCTCGGGGAGCCGGTTCCGTGGTCGCCGTCACCGGAGCCGTCCGGCCTCGCCACCGTCGTCGACGCCTGGTCCGGGCTGGCCTCCGACACGTTCGGGCTCGTGCGCCGGATCCCCGCCGCCCTCCGCGATCCGGTCGGCGCGCTCCGCAGTGCGTGGGGCACCGCCGGTGGCGCCCTCGAGCTGGCTTCGCACCTCGGGACGACGACCCCGACGACACTCGAGGGGTCCATCGGGCCCCATCGAGCCTGGGCCCATGCGTCGGTCTCCATCGACACGATCCGCGACATCCGCAAGGGGCTCGATGCCACGCTCAACGACGTCGTGCTCGGGGTGCTGGCCGGCGCGTACCGCGAGCTCCTGTTGCACCGCGGCGAGGACGCCGACGCCACCGTGCTCCGCACCCTCGTACCGGTGTCGGTGCGTGCACCTGACGCCCATGGCGTGCTCGACAATCGGGTGTCGGCGATCCTGCTCGAGCTCCCCGTCCACCTCGCCGACCCCGTCGAGCGGGTGGCGCTCGTCCACGCCGAGATGGAGCACCACAAGGCGTCACACATGTCCGAGACCGGCCAGCTCGTCGTCCGCCTCGGCGACCTGGCGCCACCGATGGTGATCGGTCCGTTCATGCGGGCGGCGACCCGACTGGTGGCCCGTGTGCCGCAGCGATCGGTGAACACGGTCACGACGAACGTCCCCGGGCCGCAGTTCCCGTTGTACTGCCTCGGCCGCGAGATGCTCGCCCACCTCCCGTTCGTACCGCTGTCCTACGGCGTACGGGTCGGGACGGCGATCATGTCCTACAACGGCCAGCTGGCATTCGGGATCACCGGCGACTACGACGCCGCCTCCGACGTCGACGTCCTCGCCAGTGCGATCCCCGCGGGGTTCGACGAGCTGCGAGCCGCGACCACGGTCGGTTCGGTGCGCCGCCGCGGAGCGTGACCGACCTCCCGCTCGTGGCGGGACGGTGACGGGACGGCGGCGTGAGACCGTCAAGACCTGTTCACATCGGTCAAGCCGGAGGGGGTCGGGCATGGACCATCGGAACTCGGGAGAGCGACTCCGGTCGCTGCTCCTGCAGCTCGTGCTCGTGGTCGGGACCGTGGTGCTCGCCAGCGTGCTCTTCCAGCAGGTGACCGCCGCGATGTCGCCCATGGCGGGGGCGACCGGCGGCTGAGGTCGCCGGGGGCTCGTCAGCCGTCGAGCGCCACCCGGCGCTCGACGAGCTGGCGATGCAGCTCGTCGAGGCCTTCGATCGCCGGTGCGGCCCAGTCCTCGTAGAGCCATGGCGCCAGCGGCGGGCCCGTCCACAGCGCCAGTGCCTCGTCGACGAGGGCGCGCCCGGCCGCCGCGGGCTCTCGGAGCGCCCGGCGACCGAGCGCCTCGAAGCGGTGGACGTCCACGCCGACTCCGGGAGCGAGCTCGAGACGTCGATCGCGACGGACGACGATCGGTCCGACCGACGCCCGGAGCCTGGCCAGCACGTTCCGGAGCCGAGCCCTCGCCTGGTCGACGGTCGCGTCGGGCCACAACACGTCGAGCACCTGCTCGATGTGTGCTCCCCGGCGCAGGGCCACGTAGGCGAGCACCGTGCTGGGGTTCCCGGGCGCCGGCAGCGACCGACCACCTTCCGCCTCCACCCCCAAGGTCCCGAACAGCGACACCACGGTCTCGGTCTCCGGCGGGACGAGCGACCCGCCGCTACGGAGCCGGGACGAGAGCTCGCCGGCATGTCGTACGCCGAGCGCCGACAGGATCCGGCGCCGGCTCAGCTCGGCCACCGGTCTGCTGATGCGCAGCCGTTCCGCGATCGTGGCGTCGTCGGCGCCGTCGGCGATCAGCAAGGCGATGCGCAGGTGTTCGACGGAGAGCTCCGACACTCCCGGAGCCGTCGGGCCGACCGCGATGCCATGGGAGCGAAGGAGCCGCCGCAGGTTCTCGACGCCGCCCTGTGCGCCCACCGACTCGGCGCTGACGAGGAGCTCCTGGGCCAGCGACTCGGCCTCCGCTCGGCGTCCGTCTGCCAGCAGACGACGCAGGTATGACTGGTTGGACCGCCACTGCAGTGCAGGCGCTCCCCCGAGGAGGCGAGCGGCCGCCGTGAAGTGGGCGTCGTAGTCGCCAGCAGCAGCGAGCAGGCCGAGGCTGCGCTCGAGTTGGCCGCGGGCCCGGGTGGCGTCGTCGGTGCCGACCCACTGGCGGAGGTTGGCGAGGACCGCTTCTGCGTCGGCGCGCCGGTCCGTGAGGAGGTAGGCCTCGATCAGGTTGTGCCGCCAGGCCACCTGGGCCGGACCGATCGATGCACCGAACGCCTCCTGGACCGGTTCGAGCAGCTCCACCGCCCGGTCGGGGTGCCCGGCCAACATCTCGGCCACCGCCAGGGCGCTCACCGCGCCGATCTGCACCGGACCGCGCGGGACGGCGCCCGGGGCAACGAGCTCGGCGACATGGCCGCGACAGGATTCGAGCCGGCCTTGGGTGGCTTCCACATGCGCCACCTCGACGAGCGCGAAGCGGGCGTCGTTGACGGACCCGTTGGCCCGAGCGATCCCGATGGCGCGCGTGCCGTCGGCGAGCGCACGATCGAGCTGGGCCTGCCGACGGGCGAGCCACGCCGAGGTCGCCAGCGGGAACGACAGGAGCCGCAGCCCGCGACGGGCATCGAGGGTGTCGATGATGCCGTCGAGGAGCCGCCGACCACCGTCGAGGTCGCCCTGCCAGGTGAGCACCATGGCCGCCGTGCACAACAGGGCGATCGCATCGCCGTCGGCCGTTCCCTCGGTGAGACGTACGAGGGGACGAGCGCATGCGTCCGACGCGGTCTCGGGGCCGACGACACTCTGGGCCAGGCCCACGATCGCGGTGGCGAGGACGACGAGCTCGGAGACCGCGGCGCGGTCCCGGTCCCGGCCGGCACGGTCGAGGTCGGCGGCGGCCGCCTCCACCGCGTCCCGCGCCGCATCGACGGCACCGCGGTTCAACAGCCCGGACAGCAGGAGCAGACGCAGACGGACCGCCCGGACGGGTGTTCCGTCCCGGAGCTGCTCCACCGCTCGCAGCACCGCCTCGGAACCCCGTCGTCCGCTCTCGGTGGCCAAGGCCACGCGCGCCCTGGTCTCGATGACGTCGTCGTCTTCGACCAGGACGTGGCGCAACGCTCGCCGGGCGAGATCGGGCCGGCCCCCGTCGAGCCAGTGCCGTGCCGCCGCACCCCAGTCCGTCAGGTCCTCGGCGGCGTCGGCGGCATCGAGGGTGCTTCCCACGTGGAGGGCGACCCGCAACCGCTCGGCCGGCTCGACGCCGACCCCGCAGGTCTGTTCCGAGATCGGATCCTCGGTGTCCTGGCGCACCACCTCGATCCCGTGGACGCCCCGGGTGGAGGGCGACTGCGTCAGCAGGACCGACACGGCAGGCTCGTCCAGCTCTGCGCAGGCGTAGGACAACGCCGCGGCCGAGGCCAGGTCCAGCCGGTGCACGTCAGGCATCACGATGAGGACCTCACCGTCGAACGCCGTCGCCGCGAGCAGGCCGCGGAGGTCCTCGCCCACGCCGAGGTGATCGCCCGAGAACCGTCCCTCGGTGGCGGCCTCGAGCGCAGCCGCGTGGCTCGGGCCGAGGAGTCCGATGGCGTCGGACAAGGTCGCCAGCATCCCCCGCAGCCCGTTCCATGGTGGCCACGGGCTCGCCGCCGGGGGCACGGAGATCACCCTGACGGCGAGGTCTGTCCCCTCACGAGCCTGATCGATGGTCGCCGCTCGCCACTCCGCATCGCCCACGGCGACGACGGACCGCCCGTGAACCGCCTTCCACACCTCGTCCACCGATGACCGACCCCCGGGAACGCGATGGCTCAGATGCCGTAACCGGTGAGCGTGTCGACGACGCTGCGGATGACGGCGGCGACGGTCGGGTGGTTGCCCTCGAACCGGATCGCGGATTCCTCGAGCTGCTCCGTCACCCCCTCGTGGTCGTCACCGGCAGGCGTCTGCAACAGCAGCGTCGACCCGCTCGACGAGGGCCCGCAGCTCGCGGCGCTCGTCTTCATCGACCACGCCGTCGGCCTCGGATCGTGCGATGGCGGACTGGAGTTCGTCGAACACGGCGCGGAGCTTGTCGTCCATCGCCGCGACCCTACCGACCCGGCTACCCGGCGGACGGGGTCAGAGACCGCAAAGACGGGGGCTGACGACGCACCGGCGCCGGCCCCGTCACGCCAGCCAGAGACGGAACAGCTCGCGGACCCGATCGACGTTGACGTTCTTCGCCGCGCTGACCCACACCACGTCGGAGCGGTCGAGGCCACAGCCGTGGGCCAGGTCGCGCTTGCGTCGTTCCCGGTCTCGTGAGCGGACCTTGTCGTGCTTGGTGGCGATGACCGTGTGCGGCAACGCCGACGCCCGCAACCAGTCGAGGAGCTGCACGTCCAAGGCGGTCGGGCCGATCTCGCCGTCGACCAGCACGGCCACCATCGTCAAGCCCTCCCGGCCGAGCAGGTAGCCCTCGATCATCGGAGCGAAGCCCTCTCGCACGTGGCGAGGAGCCTTGGCGTAGCCGTAGCCCGGGCAGTCGACGACCGTGCCGCCTTCGCGGAGCGCGAAGCAGTTGAGCAACTGGGTGCGACCCGGCGTCTTCGATGTCTTGGCCAGGGCGTTGCGGTTGGCGACAGCGTTGAGCAAGGACGACTTGCCCACGTTCGACCGGCCCACGACGGCCACCTCCGCCGTCGTGGGCGGCAGCGCCTCGAGCCGGTCGGCCGACGTGACGAAGTCGAGCTGGAGGGGCGGGCTGCTCACCCGGCGAGCGTGCCACACGCGTGACACATGCCACGCCGCCTGGGAGAAGGAATGCGAACTATCCCCGGCAGAATGATTGGTATGCGACGCAAGGATTCGAGACTCGAAGCACTCCGATCGATCGAGATCCTCCGCGATCTCCCCGCCCGCCAGCTGCGCCGGCTGTCCGACCTCGTCGACGAGGTCTCGGTCACCCCGGGCACCGTGCTGATCCGCCAGGGCCAGCTCAACCGGCACGCCTACTTCGTCCGTTCGGGCGCCCTCGGCGTCGAGGTGGACGGCGATCACGTGGCCACGGTCACGTCCGGCTCCGTCGTGGGCGAGCGCAGCGCCGTGCTGCACACGGTCGCCAACGCCACGGTCACCGCCGACGAGGAGAGCACCATCCTCGCGCTGGACCACCGGGCCCTGCTCGGCGCCGCCGCCCAGGACCCCGACTTCGGCGTCATGCTGCGCGATCTCGCCGAGGGCCGGACGAACCAGGCGGCCTGACCGCCGCCCGAACGCCGCAGGCCCCGGCCGAGGCCTCCACAGAGGGGCCGTCCTGTGAGACACTCGTCACATCGTCTCGCGATGGAGGCCTGCCGTGCTCGCTGACCAGATCCTCGATTCCAAGGGCCACGAGGTGGCCACGGTCGCCCCGGACGCCACCGTGGCCGATGCCGTCGCCGCGCTGGCGCACCACAACGTCGGTGCGCTCGTCGTGTCGAGCGACGACACGTCTGTGGCCGGCATCATCTCCGAACGCGACGTCGTCCGCCGCATCGCATCCGACGGCGCCGACGCGCTGGCGTTGTCCGTGCGGGAGCTGATGCAGGCCGAGGTCGCCACCTGCTCCGGCCGATCCGACACCGAGCAGATCATGAACACCATGACCAACGGCCGGTTCCGCCACATCCCCGTCGTCGAGGACGGCCGGCTCACCGGCATCATCTCGATCGGCGACGTGGTCAAGGCCAGGATCAACGAGCTGGACGCCGAACGCGAACACCTCGTCGGCTACATCCGCGACGGACGGTGACCGGCCGGTTGCCGGGCGAGTAGAACTCCCCGCGTGACCACCTCCCTCGATCACCCCCTGCCGGCGCTGCCATCGCAGCCCGAAGGCGTGGCCTGGCCCACCGACGAGTGGCCCACGGGCCCGGTGCCATCTGGGGTCGACCTGGCCCCGCTGCTCGACGAGGTCATGGACCCCGAGGGCCCGCTGGTGCGGACTCGCGCCGTGGTGGTCGTCCACCGCGGGCGCCTCGTCGCCGAGCGCTACGGCGACCGCACCGACGCCTGGGGTGAGGTCACCGGCGAACCCGTCACCGCCGAGACGCCGCTCATCTCCTGGTCGATGGCCAAGTCCATGCTCCACGCCGTGGTGGGGATGCTCGTGGGCGAGGGCCGATTGGTCCTCGACGCTCCCGCACCGGTGCCCGAGTGGACGTCCGGTGACCCACGATCGGCGATCACCCTCGAGCACCTGCTCACGATCCGCGACGGGCTCGACTTCGTGGAGGACTACGACGACGCCGGCGTGTCCCACGTGATCGACATGCTCTTCGGGGACGGCGTGAGCGACACCGCGGCCTTCGCCGCGAGCCGCCCCCTCGCCCACGAACCGGGCACGACGTTCAACTACTCGTCGGGCACGACGAACATCATCTCCGGGATCGTGCGCCGCGAGCTGGGCGGCGAGGACGCCTACCGCACCTTTCTCACCGACCGGCTGTTCGCACCGATCGGGATGCGCTCGGCCGACCCTCGCTTCGACGACGCCGGCACGTGGATCGCATCGTCGTACGTGTGGGCCACCGCTCGCGACATGGCGCGCTTCGGACAGCTCTCCCTCCGCGACGGCGTGTGGGACGGGACACGGCTCCTCCCCGAGGGATGGGTCGACCACGGCCGCCGGGCGCGGTCGCTCGATCCCGAGGACGGCCGCCTCTACGGTGCGCAGTGGTGGGTCGTCGGCGACGACCTCGGCACCTTCTGGGCCAACGGCTACGAGGGCCAGTCGATCCTGGTCTGCCCCACCCTCGACCTCGTGGTCGTCCGGCTCGGCAAGTCCGTCGCCGACCAGTACCCGGCGCTGTACGACTGGCGCCGGCGGGTCGTCGGACGCGTTCCGCTCGTCCGTCTAGAAGGGCCGGCGTCCGGTCAGGGCCGACGCACCCGGCCGTCGGCATCGAGGCAGCCGGCCGGCGGCGTGGTGGCGTCGGGCCCGCCCGGCGGGCACCGACCCAGCGTGTTCGACGTGGTGGACGGTCCCTGGTGCGTCGGTTCGACCACGCCGGGATCCTGGGTATCGGTGCAGGCGCCAAGGACGGCCAGCGCGACCGCCACGGCCCCCACCGCCGCTCGCCCGCGCACGGTCAGGCCAGCCCGTCCCGCAGGGCCGCCGCCGCATCGTCGAGGGCGGCGTTGGTGGCCTCGACGATCGCCGACATCTGCAAGAAGGCGTGGATCATGCCGTCGTAGCGGACCACCTGCACCGGGACACCGGCGTCGATCAGCTTCTTGGCGTAGGACTCACCCTCGTCACGCAACGGGTCGTATTCCGCCGTCATGATGAACGCCGGAGCCACGCCGGTCAGGTCGTCGACGAAGAGCGGCGAGAGGCGCGGGTCGTGCTTCTCGGCGGGACCGGTCGTGTACTGCTGCTCGAACCAGGCCATGAGCTCAGCGGTCAGAAGATACCCCTCGGCGTTTTCCTGGTACGACGGGCTGGTCCGGGTCAGGTCGGTGACGGGGTAGACGAGGAGCTGGAACGCCACCTGGCCCCGGCGCTCGTTGGCGACGAGCGCAGCGAGGTTCCCCCCGGCGGAGTCCCCGCCCACCGCGATCCGGTCGCCGTCGACCCCGAGCTCCGTCACGTTGTCGCGGACCCAGTCGAACGCCGCCATGCAGTCGTCCGGCGCGGCGGGGTACGGGTGCTCGGGCGCCAACCGGTAGTCGACGGAGACGACCGTCACGACGGCACGCCGGCACAACGCACGGCACAGGCCGTCGGTGGAGTCGAGATCGCCGATGACGAACCCGCCGCCGTGGAACCACACCAGCACCGGGGCATCGGTGCGATCACGTTCGGCGCGGTAGATCCGGATCGGCACGTCGCCGGCGGGCCCGGGCAGGTGGCCGTCCTCGACCGACGCCACCTCCTCCGGCACCGAGAGCTGGCCGAGGAGCGCGCCGGCGGCACGGGCCTGGTCGGGGGTCTGTTCCCAGATCGGCGGGGCCTCGGCCTCCGCCATGCCGTCGAGAAGGGCCTTCACCTGCGGGTCGAGCGCCATGGCGGCATCCTTGCACGGAGCCCCGGGATCACCGATCCGAGGGAGACGAGCCGGCCCGAGGGAGGCGACCGACGTGAGCTTGACCGTCACGGATGCCCGATCCCGTAGAAGCGGCGCTCGACCACCCGTCGGGCCCGGCGCATGATCCGCCGGTGCTGTTCCACGAGATCGGTCGTCGTGGTGTCGAGCGAGCGGGCCAGCACACCCAGAGGCTCAGCCGCCTCGGGGAGCGCATCGCCCTGTCCGAGGCAGAGCCAGGTCCGGTTCCGGATCATGTCGCACCACCGATGGGCGTCAGCGAGCAACGCGGCGTCCCCGGCCGACACCACGCCGGCGTCCGCCAGCCGTTCCAGGGCCGTGAGCGTGTTCCGCGACCGGATGCCCGCGTCCCACTGCAGGAGCTGCACCGTCCACTCCACGTCGGTGAGGCCGCCGGGACCGAGCTTGTAGTGGCGCCACGGGTCGACGGCCCGTGGCATCCGCTCGGCCTCGACCCGGGCCTTCAGGCGACGGATCTCACGCCGGTCGTCGTCGGACGGAGGCCCGATCCACGAGGTGTGCTGGACGAGGGCCGAGAACCCGCGCCCCACGGCGTCGTCACCGGCGATGGGTCGCGACCGGAGCAGCGCCTGACGCTCCCACACCTCCGCCCACCGCTCCAGGTACACGGTGTAGCTGTCGAGGCTCCGGGCCAGCGGGCCCTGCCGGCCTTCGGGACGCAGGTCCAGGTCGACCGCCACGATCCGCGATGCCGGCGTGGCACCGTGGAGGATCCGGATCAGCGAGGTGGCGATCCGCTCGGCCTCCTGCCGGTCGTCTCCGTCATGGACGAACACGAGGTCGACGTCGGACGCGTAGGCCAGCTGGCGACCGCCGAGGCGGCCCATGGCGACCACGGCGAACGGGACGGTCGGCGCGACCAGGCGCAATGCCGTCTCGATGGTCGCCTCGGTCAACAACGCGAGGTCGGTCCCCACCTCGGCGGTGTCGGCCACGCCGGCGACGTCGCGCGCCACGATGCCGAGCAGGTGCCGGCGGAACCATCGGCGCAGCGACAGCTGTCGATCGTCGTCCTGCTCGCGCCATCCGACCGCCTCCCAGGCGCTCGTCAGCAGCTCGGACCGGCTCGACGTCTGCAGCCTCGTGGCGTCGGCGAGCCGTTCGACCAGGTCCGGGTTGGCCTCGAGGATCTCGGTGGCGATCGGGGCCGTCGACACGAGGTCGCACAGGCGGTGGGCGGTCTCGGCCGAATCCCGGAACGCCGTGACCAGGCGGAGGGTGCGCTGTTCGCCGGTGGCCAGGCGGCGCAGACCGAGCAGACCGAGGTCGGGATCGGGCCCGGAGGAGAGCCAGTCGAGGAGCAGCGGCAGCAGCTGGCGCATGAGCCGGGAGGACCGGGTGAGCCCGGTGGCGAGCTCGCGCACGGCTTGAGCCGTACGGACGGGATCGCGGAACCCGAAGGCGTCGAGGCGGGTGGCGGTCATGGATGCGCTGACCGCATCGCCGTCCTGGGAGACGCGGGCGAACGCCTCGAGCATCGGCCGGAAGTACCACCCCTCGTGCACCCGCCGGACGGCGAGCCGGTGCATCGCCAGGTCGCGGTCGAACAGCTCGGTGGGCCCGCCGCCGGCCTCGCCGCGGTAACCGAGCGTGCGGGCGAGCCGGCGGCGCTGCTCGCGGTCCGTCGGGACCGTGTGGGTCTGCTGCTCGTTGACGAGCTGGAGCCGGTGCTCGACGGTGCGCAGCAGGCGGTAGGCGCCGGCCAACGTGTCGGCTTCGCCGGCGTCGACGTACCCACCGCCCACCAGCTCGCGGAGCGCCGCGAGGGTGGACCGCACGCGCAACGCGGGGTCGGCCGCACCGTGCACCAGCTGGAGCAGCTGCACCGAGAACTCGATGTCGCGGATTCCACCGCGTCCCCGCTTCACCTCTCGGTCGGCCAGGCCGCGCCGGGCGATGTCCTCCTCGGCGCGGGCCTTCATACGTCGGATCTGGCGCAGGTCGTCGCGCTCGAACGGGCGGGACCACAGCGCCTCGGACGCGGCGCCGTCGAACCCGTGGCACAACGCCTCGGGCCCTGCCACCGCCGCCGCCTTGAGCAGCGCTTGGAACTCCCACGGTGCCGCCCAGCGCTCCCAGTGCGACCGGTACGACTCGAGCGTGCGCACCAACGGGCCGTCGCGACCCTCGGGGCGCAGGCTCGTGTCGATGCGTACGCATCGGCCGGCCACTTCGAGGAAGCGTCGGGCGGCTCGGGCGGCCTCGTCGGGGTCGTCGTCGGACACGAGGAGGAGGTCGACGTCGGAGACGAAGTTGAGCTCGTGGGCGCCGTACTTGCCCATGCCCACGACCGCGAGGCGGTCGGCGCCGGCGATGCGCAGGCTGGCTTCGATCAGGGCGGTGGCCAGCTCGGACAGGGCCGCCGTCGTGGCCACCAGGTCGGACCGTCCCGTGAGGTCGCAGGCGGCGATGCGGAGGAAGGCCCGGCGGTGCGAGCGCTGCAACGTCGCCGGGTCAGCGTCGTCGAGCGGCACCGGGGCTTCGAGGTCGGCGAGGACGGCGACCGCGGCCGGGTCCTCCGCCACCAGGTCACCCAGGCTGTCGCTGGCGCCGGCCACAGCGATGACGGCGTCGATCGTCTCGTCGTCGGGCGCCGTGCCGTGCTCGGAGACGACCCGATCCAGCACGAGGCGCACGCGGCGGGGCTCGGCCGACGCGACGATGCGCTGGTCCAGCTCGCCCACGGGACCAGTGTGCCGGACGCCGGCCGGCGCGTCGCTGGCGAGGAGCCGGCGGCGGGCTCGGAGGCAGCCTCGTAGTCTGTCGACGTGCGCCAGGGCTACGACGCCGTCGTCTTCGACTTCTCCGGGGTGATGGTGTCGTCCGCGTTCACGGCCATCGGCGAGTACGCCGCCGGCCACGGCATGAGCGAGGACGAGTTCATCGAGTTCCTCATGGGCCCGTACTCCGAGGACACCGACCATGCCTGGCACCGGGCCGAGCGGGGCGAGATCGGCATCACCGACTGGATCACCGACACGATGGCGCGGGCGGAGGCCGACGGCATCGGCCTCGACTTGTCGTTCATGGTGAAGATGATCGGCGACCTCGAGGTCTACGACGTCATGGTCGAAGCCGCCCGGAGCCTCCGCTCCCAGGGCTACCGCACCTCGCTCCTCACCAACAACATCGCCGAGGGGCGCGACTCGTGGCGGCCGCTGCTGCCGCTCGACGACCTGTTCGACGACGTCGTCGACAGCTCCGAGGTCGGCCTGCGCAAACCGAACCCCGCCATCTACCGCTTGGCCCTCGATCGGTTGGGTGGCATCGAGCCCGCCCGCGCCGTCATGCTCGACGACCACCCCGGCAACTGCGCCGGTGCCCGGCTGGCCGGCTTGACCGCCATCCTCGTCGACGACCCGGCCGTGGCCGTCGACGAGCTCCTCGCCCTGCTCGCCGGCTGAGCCGGCGGCAGCGCCACGCTGGCGCCGGCGTTAGAACGCGTTCTAGTTTCTGGCGATGTTCTCCCTCGACGGCAAGGTCGCGCTGGTCACGGGCGCGGCATCGGGCATCGGGCGCGCCACCGCGCAGCGCTACGTCGACGTGGGGGCGTCCGTCGCCGTCGCCGATCTCGACGGCGCCGCGGTGGACGCCGTGGCGGCAGAGCTCGGCGATCGTGCGATCGGGGTGGCGTGCGACGTGGCCGACACCACCGCCGCCGATGCGGCCGTCGCTGCGGCCGTCGAGCGCTTCGGCCGCCTCGACGTGCTGGCCAACATCGCCGGCGTCCTGCGCTTCGAGCACACCCACGAGGTCAGCGACGACGAGTGGGATCTGGTCATCGGGGTCAACCTCACCGGCACGTTCAAGATGACCCGGGCCGCCCTGCGGGTCATGCTCCCGCAGGGATCGGGGACGATCCTCAACACGACGTCGAGCGCCGCGTTCCGCGCCTCGCCGTGGGCGTCGCCCTACGGCGCATCGAAGGGCGGCGTGCTGGCGTTCACCAAGGCCATCGCCGTCGAGTACGGCCGCCAGGGCATCCGCTGCAACTGCGTGGCGCCGGCCGGGGTGCGCACGCCGATGATCGGGAACTTCCGCCTCCCCGAGGGCGGCGACTTCTCCCTCGTGGAGCGGATCATGGCCTTCGACGGCGAGCTCGACCCCACCGACATCGCCAACACGTTCGTCTTCCTCGCCAGCGACGAGGCCGACCGCATCAACGGCACCTGCCTCAGCGTCGACGACGCCATGCTCGCCTGACGGCGAGGACAGGCCTGGCCCCATCCGGTCCGGTCCGGTCACGCCCGCCACCCCCACCCCGTTCTGGACCCACATCGGGCGGACGCCGACCGCACATCCTGGTACCAGAAGCGCACCGAGGCCCGTTCTGGCACCACGTTCGCCGGTCGGGCCCCGCACGTCGTGGTGCCAGAAACAGGAAGGGGGCGGACGGGGTGGGCGATCAGCGGGGATGGCTGGCGTGGGTCTCGGTGACGATGCCGCCGCGGACGTGCTGGGTCACCACGACGTCGACCGACCGGGGTTGGACGGTCTCCCACACCTCGTCGGCGATGGCGACGGCGAGCGCCTCGGCGAACACGTGGCGGTCGCGGAAGCCCCACAGGAACAGCTTCAGCGACTTGGACTCGATGCACCGCTGGTCGGGCACGTAGTCGATCCGCACCGACGACACGTCGGGCTGGTGCGTGACCGGGCACAGGGACTGCACCTCGTCGCTGGTGAACACGACGCGGGTGCATCCCACCGGGGCGGGGAAGGTCTCGACGTGGTCGACCGGACCGCGATGCTCGCGGCCCAGCAGCGTGAGGTCGTCGGTGGGCGGCTGCTCGGTCATGCCGACAGGCTACGGGCGGTCCCAGACCTCCACCGTCGGCCACGTCGGCGGCTCAGCCCCGGGCGGGGCCCCGGTACGTGCAGGCGCTGGTACAGGTTTCGCGGACGACCACCTCGCGCAGGCCCCGTAACCCGCCGGCGATCCGGGCCCAGATCCACATCGCGATCATCTCGCTGGTCGGGTTGTCGAGGCCGTCGATGTCGTTGAGGTAGCGGTGGTCGAGCGCATCGATGACCGGTGCCACGGCGTCTTTCAGCTCGGCGAAGTCCATGACCCAACCCGACGTCTCCCCCACCTCGCCCTCGACCCGCACGACCACCCGGAAGCTGTGGCCGTGGACCCGGGCGCACTTGTGGCCCTCGGGCACGTGGGGCAGGGAGTGGGCCGACTCGAAGCCGAACTCCTTCTCGATCTCCACGTCAGATCAGCGGTTCCGGATCGGTGGTGAAGCGCGAGCCGAGGTGACCGGTGTCGTTCCAGGCCCGCACGACCCATTGCTCGGGGGTGACCACGATGTGGGTGATGCCGCAGTTGTCGGACCCGGTGAAGGCGAACGGCCGGGAGCCGGTGGCCTGGCTCATCACCTCGCCGATGACGCCGCCGTGGGTGAACACGGCGACGGTCTGGTCGGGGTGCGCCGCGGCGATCCGTCCGATGCCGGCCCGGACGCGGGCGCTGAAGTCGGCCTGCTTCTCGGCACCGGGCAGCACCTCCCAGGTGCCCTTCTGCCACATCTCCACCATGATCGGGTCGCGCTCGGCGGCTCGCTTGCGGAACTCGCCACCCTCCCAATCGCCCAGGAAGACCTCACGCAGGTCGGCTTCGACGACGGGCTCGACGCCGAGGTGGTCCACGAGCACGGCTGCCGTCTGGCGGGTCCGCTGCAGCGTGGTGACGTACACGGCGGCGAAGTCCTCGCCCGAGTCGATGAGCCGGCGACAGGCGCGCTCGGCCTGGTCCACGCCATCCGGTTCGTGCAGCGGCGGGTCGCCGTGGCCGTCGACGAGCGGGAACGGACGGGCGGGGTCCGCGGGCTGCGACTCCCCGTGGCGGATCAGGATGATCTCGCACGCCCCCGGAGGCCGGGTGAACCGGGTCTGCCGGTACTGCTTGGTGTCGGTCACCCGCCCGACGGTACGCGCCGCCGCGCCGCTCAGCGGATGCCGAGGAACTTGTGGGTCTGGACGCTGAGGCGCCATTGGGGATGGGCGAGGCAGTACGCAACGGCTGCCGCGGTGGCGGTATCCCGATCGGGGCCGTCCATCGGCGACAGCAGGAAGTGGTCGAAGGCCAACGACTCGAACGTCGCCGGATCCAGACCGTCCTGCGGGTGGACCACCTTGCACTCGTCGCCGGCCGTCACCACGATCTCGGTCCCCGCCTTCGGACTCATGCACACCCAGTCGATCCCGGCGGGCAGCGGGAGGGTGCCGTTGGTCTCGACGGCGACCTCGAAGCGTCGCCGGTGGAGGGCGTCGACGAGTGCGTCGTCGAGTTGCAGGGCCGGTTCGCCACCGGTGCACACCACGAACCGGCGCTCGGCGCCAGGGCCCCAGACCCCTTCCACATGGTCGGCGAGAGCGTCGGCCCCCCGGAACACCCCCCCGCCCGGCCCGTCGGTGCCGACGAAGTCGGTGTCGCAGAACCGGCAGACCGCCGCCGCCCGGTCACGCTCGTGACCCGACCACAGATTGCAGCGGGAGAACCGCAGGAACACCGCCACACGGCCGGCGTTGCGGCCCTCGCCCTGGAGGGTGCGGAAGGTCTCCTTGACCGCGTAGGTGCTCACCGGTACCGGGTGGGGTCGGGAATTCCGGCCTGCTGGAAACCCTGGCGCCGCAGGACACAGGCGTCGCACGCCCCGCACGCGCCCTCGTCCGTGGCGTCGTAGCAGGTCACCGTCATCCCGTAGTCGACGCCGAGCGCGGTGCCCCGTTCGATGATCTGCGCCTTGGTCAGGTCGATGAGCGGGGTGCGGATGCGGTACCCGTCACCCTCGGTTCCGGTACGGGTGCCGGCGTTGGCCACCGCCTCGAAGGCGGCGATGAACTCCGGCCGGCAGTCGGGGTAGCCCGAGTAGTCGAGGGCGTTGACGCCGATGAAGATGTCGTTGGCCCCGACAACCTCCGCCCACGCCAGCGCGTAGGACAGGAAGACGGTGTTGCGGGCCGGCACGTAGGTGGACGGGATGCCGTGGCCGATCTCGTCGTCGCCCCGGCCCTTGGGGATCTCGCCGTCGCCCACCAGGCTCGACCCGCCGAAGGCCGCCAGGTCGATGTCGACGATCCGGTGCTCGTCGGCGCCGATCGCCGCCACCACCCGAGCGGCGGCGTCGAGCTCGTGGGTGTGCCGCTGGCCGTAGCGAAAGCTCATGGCATGGGCGGCGAAGCCCTCGGCCGCCGCGATGGCCAGACACGTGGCGGAATCGAGACCCCCCGAGAGGAGGATGACGGCGGCGGGACGGACGGGCACGGGTCCACGCTAGGGCCCGGGCGCACGCCCGGCGCCGGTGACGGGCAGCCCCGAACAGTGGTTCCCGGTGACCGCGACACGAACCCGGTTCGGTGCCCTAGGCTGATAGCGATCGTTATCCGCGCCTGCGGACAGCCGTACCAGGGGGTCAAGTGGCCGATTCGAAGAAGCCTCGAGCAGCATTCGCTCCGTGGGACCGGCGGGAGCTGCCGGGCACGTTCAGCGTCGAGGAGACCGCGGCCCGAGTCGGCCAGTACAAGTGGATCGAGATGAAGTTGTTCGAGGCGCTGGGCGGCTGGGTCGCCACCGTGCCGGAGCTCGACATCAAGATGCGCCTCGGCACCCATTGCTACCACCACGCCTGGCACGCCGAGCTGTGGCACAAGCGGCTCCCCGAGCTCCGTGAGATGAACCCGGACCGCCTCACCCTGCCGGCCAACGACGAGGTCGTGGCGTTCATGGATGCCATCGCCGAGCCCGGCGAGCACGACCAGACGATCGAGAAGCTCGTCGGCGTCTACCGGGTCCTGATCCCGCACAAGGTGGCCGCCTACACGTACCACCGCAACAACACGTCCACTATCACCGACGCCCCCACCATCCGTTCGCTCGACTTCGCCCTCCAGGACGAGATCGCCGACTGGCAGGACGGCACCTTGATGCTCACCTCGTTGATCGAGACGCCGGAGGAGGTGCAGCGGGCCGCCGACCACCAGGCGAAGCTCGAGAAGCTCCTCGTTGCCGCCGGCGGCATCTGCGGACCCGGCACCATCGGCAACGCCTACGACACCGACGCCGCCTCCGGCGCGGCGTGACCACACGGAACGATTGAAGGGACCCCACCATGAAGAAGCTGCTCTCCCCCGACGAGCTGGCCCGTGACGACCGCTTCGAGCGGTCGGACATGATGCAGCGGATCGCCGATCCGCGGAACGCCACGCCCGAGAACGAGAAGGCACGTCGGCGCAACGGCCGCCTCACGCCCGATCGCCCCGAAGCCCCCGACGCAGCCCGGGCCCTGATGCACGGCATCTTCGTGGGCGAGATCCAGGCCCTCGAGGGCGCCGGCCGCACCTGCTACGACTTCGAGGTCGGCTCGTCCGGTCAGCTGGGCGACGAGGAGGTGCCGTTCGAGCTCAAGCTCGACATGGCCCGCCAGTGCTGGGACGAGGCCCGCCACTGCGAGATCAGCGTGAAGCTGTCGGACTGGATGGGAACCGGCATCGGCGAGTTCTCCGAGAACGCCTTCCTGTTCCAGGCCGCCTGCAACCCCGACCCCGTGCTGCGCCTCACCGGCGTGAACCGGGCCCTCGAAGGTCTGGCCATCGACGTGTTCAACACCATGCGGGAGTTCGGCGACCTCGCCGGCGACCCGGTGCTCGAGTTCTGCGAGGACTGGATGCTGGCCGACGAGGTCACCCACGTGAAGATGGGGTCGGACTGGCTGCGCAAGCTGACGGTCAACGACAAGGAGCGCCAGAAGCGCGCCCTCGAGTTCCAGCGCGTCGTCGACAAGCTGTTCTCCTTCGGCGGCTTCCGCGGTGAGGAAGACGACAACCCGGTGCAGCTCGCCCGGCGCTTCCGCGAGCTCGCCGGCTTCGACGACGAAGAGATGACCGAGATCGCCGACCTGTCCCGCGAGGCGCAGCGCCGAGACCGAGGAGCGCGGCCGCCTGGCCCGCCAGGCCGCGGCCACCGCGACCTCGGGCGCTGGCCGCTGATGGCGACCACGGTCGAGCCGGCCGAGTTCACCTACGTCGACTTCCAGGCCGACCAGCTCGCCGCCATCGCCGACGAGCTGGCGGCCTCCATCGGCCTCGACGCCGACATCGTCATCCGGGTCGACGAGACCGACGCGCGCTCGGCCACACCGAGCTGGTGTCCACCGACCCGGTGGTGATCGAGACCGAGTCGGGAGCGTTCGAGGACCTCAAGCGCTTCCGCCAGCTCAGCGAGGACAACACCCGCGACGTGTTGGGCCGGCACCTGCTGCGCGCCCTCGATCGCCGCAACCCCGACTTCGGCGAGCCCGCCTCCGATGAGGAGCTTCCGCTGGCCCACCGGGTGGCGTGGGAGGTCCACACGGTCGGTCGCCTCGCCCACATGGGCTACGCCGCCAACCGGCAGCGGTGGCTCTACGCCTTCCGCAACCGCCACGGCTTCACCGACGTCGCCGACGACGCCTTCCAGCGCCTCTGGGATGGCGAGAACCTCACGTGGGCCGACATCACCAGCGTGAGCGACGAGGTGGCGGCACAGAACCCGGGTCGACTGGACCGCAAACCGGCCTGACCGGAAGGGCGGCTCGGCCGGCTGTCAGGCCAGGTCGTGCGCCGAGATCCCCTGCAGCAGGTCGATGGACGGCGGGCCGGCGAGCAGGCCCGCGCACGCTCGCGCCATCTCCACCATCTCGGAGGAGTCGAAATGCGCCGCCTGCGCCTCGGGTGACTCCCACTTCTGGATGACCACGACGCGCTCGGGCTGCGTGACCGACGAGCACAGGTCGATGTTGCGGCAGCCCTGGTGGCCCCGCGACACCACCACGTACTTCGCCAGCACCGACAGGAGCCGATCGGGGTCGGTGGCGTCGAAGGCCATCGTCACCACCGTCACGTCGACGTCTTCTGCCATGTCCCGGACCCCCGATTGCAGTTGCGTGTACGTCTGTTCCGCGATCTCGACCGCAGGCGTATGTTGGCACCGGGGTCGCCGGCGGGGAGAGCCCGTCGGTTCGGTGCCCCGGCACGTACCGGCAGCGAGGAGCGCGGGTGTGGCGGACGATCGACGCGATCGTGAGGAAGAGGACCTCGTCCGGCTCTACCTGCGCGACATCGGCCGCCACGAGCTGCTGACGAAACAAGACGAAGCCCGCCTCGCGCAGCTCATCGAGGCCGGGGCCGCCGCCGAACGCCGGCTCCGTGACGACCATGAGCTGTCCGCCGCCGAGCGGGCGTCGCTGCGCCGCACGGCGCCGGCGCGGCATCGACGCCAAGCGCCGGTTCGTCTCCAGCAACCTGCGCCTCGTCGTCTCCATCGCCAAGCGGTACCAGGCCAGCGGGCTCCCGCTCCTCGACCTGGTGCAGGAGGGCAACCTCGGCCTGATCCACGCCGTCGACAAGTTCGACTGGCGCAAGGGCTTCAAGTTCTCGACCTACGCCACGTGGTGGATCCGCCAGGCCATCACCCGTGGGATCGCCAACACGGCTCGCACGATCCGCCTCCCGGTGCACGCCGGCGACCAGCTCACGCAGGTGCGCCGGGCCCGGATCCGGTTCGAGAACGACCACGGTCGCCTGCCGACGCCCGAAGAGTTGGCCGAGCAACTCGGTCTGACGCCGGCCCGGGTGACCGACTCGCTGCGCCTGGCGGCCGAACCCGTGTCCTTGTCCGAGCGCCTCCGGGAGGACGGCGACGCCGAGGTCGGCGACCTCATCGAGGACCCGGGCGCCGAATCACCGTTCGCCGCGGCCGCGGCCAGTCTCCTGCCAGCGCAGATCGAGGACATGCTCCGCCACCTCGAGGTGCGGGAACGAGATGTGCTGCGCCTGCGCTACGGGCTCGACGGGAGCGAACCGCGGACGCTCGAAGCGGTGGGGCGGCACTTCGACCTCACCCGCGAACGGATCCGACAGATCGAGGCACGGGCGATCAGCAAGCTACGCCACCCGAGCGTCGAAGCCGGCGCTCGCGACCTGCTCGCCGTCTGACCGTTCGCTCCACGCGGCGCGGATCGCCGCGCGGATCGCGGTGCCACCCATCCGCTTCGTGCGGTTCTGGCCACGCTGAGCGTCCATGGGGGATCGGAGCTACCGACAACAGCGCTTTTGTACGATTCCGCCCCTTCCTGACCACGCAGAGCGTTCATACGATCGCTCCATGAAGCCGCACCGTGCGGCCGACCGACCGGAGCACCTCGTGGAACGCCGCAGCCGCACCATCCTCGCCACCGCCGCCATCGTCGGCATCACGCTCGTCGCCGCGCCGCAGTGGGCCTCGGGCGCCCCGGCCGCGACGGATGACCCCACCACCACGGCCGTCACCATCGCCCCGACGACCCCCACCACCCTGACCGCCACGACGGCGACCGACGCCGAGGATCCCGCGGCGCCCACCTCCGCTCCCGTCACGGTCGCTCCGGTCGCTCCGGTCGCTCCGGCACCGACCGTCGCCGACCCCGACACCACGACCGACACCGCCCTGTCAACCGACACCGGTGACGAGGCGCCCACCACCGCCCCGACGACCACGACCGCCGCCACGACGGCGCCAGCCGCCCCCGCCCCGCAGGCCGAACGCGCCGCGACCGGCACGGTCCAGGTGGACGTCGACGTCGCCGAGGGCGCCGACCGGTTCGTGACCCTCCAGCGGGCGGGTGGCGGCGACGTGGTCGGTCGGGTGGCCGTCGACGGCACCCCCGTCCGCTTCGAGGATCTCCCCGCCGGGGACTACGACGTGCTGGTCGAGCAGTTCTACGCCGATGGCGCCACGTTCCTCACGCGGACGCCCGTGGCCGTCGACGGTGGATCCGTCGAGCTGCGCTGCGACGCCGAGACGCTGGACTGCACGATCGCCTGAACACCGCGGGCGCGAGACGGCCCCGCCTGGGTGGGGCGGGGCCGTCCGTGGCGGAGGTGGACGGGAATCGAACCCGCCGCACGGGGATCGCCCGTGCCAACCGCTTTGAAGGCGGCGGAGCCCACCAGGTACTCGGACACCTCCCGGCCGGCGCGACCCTACGCGCCGCCGCCGGGTCGGACCTACGCTCTGGCCATGAAGAAGCTGGTCCTGATCGTCGCCCTCATCGTCCTCGCCGGCGTCGCCGCCAAGAAGGCACGCCACGTCTGACCCACCCCGAGCCCGACCACCGCCGGGCCGAGGCCGCCCTCGACCGCCTCCCGCGCGCCGCCCGGCCCGGCACCGCCCGGTCTCGCCGGCCGGGCGCGCTGCGCACCGCCTCGAGCACCTGGCGCGACACCGTCGCGATCGACGTCTCGGTCGAGGGCGCCGGCCGCCGCCGCTCCTGCCACAGCCAGTAACCCACCCCGCCGGCGGCGACGGAGGCGGCCGCCACCGACCCGACGCCGATCGTCGTGCGGGCCGGGATCGAGACCCGTTCGCGGAGCGGCACGCGGTGCGAGAAGTTGACGATCTCCCACCCGCGGTCACGTGCGACGCGAGCCAGGTCCCGGTCGGGGTTGACCGCCACCGGATGGCCGACGGCGTCGAGCATCGGGACGTCGGTCGCCGAGTCGGAGTAGGCGTACGAGCGGGCGAGGTCGATGCCGTCCCGAGCGGCGACGTCCTGGAGGATGCGCGCCTTCTCCGGCCCGTAGCAGTACAGCTCGACCGCACCGGTGTACCGGCCCTCGTCGTCGAGCACCGCTCGGGTGGCGATGGCCTCATCGGCGCCGAGGTACTGCGCCAGCGGCGCCACGATCTCCTCCGGAGAGGCCGACACGATGAACACCTTGCGCCCCTCGCGCTGGTGGAGGCGGATCAGGTCGAGCGCCTCGTCGTAGACGATGGGATCCACGACCTCGGTGAGCGTCTCGCGGACGAGCGCCGAGATCCGACGCTGCTCCCAGCCCTTCGACACCAACAGCGCGGCGTCACGCACTCGGGCGAGACGGGCCTCGTCGGCGCCGAGGGTCAGGTAGATGAGCTGTGCCCACAGGGCACGCAGCAGCAACCGCCGGGAGACCAGGCCCTCGCGACGGAGGTGGCCGCCGAAGGCCACCATCGACGGTCGCGCGATGACCGTCTTGTCGAGGTCGAAGAAGGCGGCGTCCAAGGAGGACGAGCCTAGGGCGGCACCACCGTTGCGGCGCTCCGATGCACGTGCTAGCTTCTCCGGTACTTTCGGTGTCTTTGCGTTCCGAAGCGGCGTGCTTCCCCCTTGCGTCTGTCGGCCCATCGGCCGTCCGTCCGGGAGGAAGTCCTTCGTGCTCATCGCCTACTGGGCCGCCAAGGGAGGCAGCGGGGCCAGCGTGCTGGCCGCGGCGCACGCCCTCGTCGCGGCCGCCGCCGGCCCGACCGTGCTCGTCGATCTCGACGGGGACCTCCCGTGCGTGATCGGCTGCGAACCCGCCGAGGCCGGCGTCGCGCAGTGGCTGGCCGCCGGGGCCTCGGTCCCCACCGATGCGCTGGACCGCATCGCCGGGCCCGTGACCAGCAACCTGCGCCTCGTGGGGCGCGGCACCGGGCCGCTCGACCCCGACCGGGCCGACGTGCTCGCCCACCTGCTCGCCGCCAGCCCCCGCACCGTCGTCGTCGACTGCGGAACCCGGCCCGGCCCGGTGGGCCGCAGCGTGGCCCGCGCCGCGGACCGCAGCGTCCTCGTCACCCGGGCCTGCTACGTCGCTCTCCGTCGCCAGGCCGACCACGACCTCGCCCCCACCGAGGTGGCGCTGGTGCGGGAGCCGTGCCGGGCCTTGCACGGCCGTGACGTCGAGGCGGCCCTGGGAACGCCGGTGCGCACCACCGTGCCGTTCGATCCGGCCATCAGCCGGGCCGTCGACGCCGGCCTGTTGCGCACCCGTCTCCCCCGGCCGCTGGCCCGGGCCCTGTCCGCCGGCGCTCCCGTCGAGCGGGCGGCGGCCCGGCGATGAGCACCCTCGACGACGAGGTCCACCGCGCCGTCCTCGCCACCGATCTCGCCGCCGACGCCGGCGCCATCGGCGATGTCGTGCGCAGCCGGGCGCCGCTGCTCGACGACGCCTCGGTGGCGGCCGTGTGCCGGCGGGTCCAGGCCCGCATGCACGGCCTGGGCCTGCTCGACGAGCTCCTCGCCGACGAGTCGGTCACCGAGGTGATGGTCAACGGCCCCGGGCCGGTGTGGATCGAGTCGGCCGCCGGCCTGGCCCCCACCGCCGTGGTCCTGGGGCCCTCGGAGGTGGCGCAACTGGTCGAGCGGGTCGTGGCGCCGCTCGGGCTGCGGGCCGACCGGCGCACCCCGCTGGTCGATGCGCGGCTCCCCGACGGCTCGCGCGTCCACATCGCGCTGCCACCCCTCGCCGTCGACGGCCCCTATGTCACCATCCGCCGTTTCGCCGCTCGCACGCTCCCCCTCACCGCGTTCGCCTGCCCGAGGGTCGCCTCCCGCCTGGCGGCCGCCGTCACCGGTCGGCGGGCCATCGTGGTCTCCGGTGGGACCGGAGCCGGCAAGACCACGCTGCTCAACGCGCTGTGCCAGCACCTCGACCCGGGCGAACGCGTGGTGACCATCGAGGACGCCGCCGAGCTGCGCCTCCCCGGCGACCACGTCGTCCGCCTCGAGACCCGGCCCGCCACCGCCGACGGGCTCGATGCCGTGACCATCCGGGACCTCGTGCGGAACGCGCTGCGGATGCGCCCCGACCGCATCGTCGTCGGCGAGGTCCGAGGCGGTGAAGCGCTCGACATGGTCCAGGCGATGAACACCGGCCATGACGGCTCCCTGTCGACGTGCCACGCCAACGGTCCCGGGGAGGCGTTGCGCCGGCTCGAGACCATGGTCCTGACCGCCGGAGTCGATCTCCCGCTGACCGCGGTGCGCGACCAGCTCACGACGGCGATCGACCTGCTCGTCCACGTCGAGCGCACGGCGGGCGGCCACCGCCGGATCGCGGCCGTCCACGCCGTCGTCGACGGCGAGGCCACCCGCACCCGTCCCTTGGCCGAGGGCGACCACGTCCTCGAGGACGCACCGTGGTGATGCCGACCATCGCCATCGCCGCGGCCACGGCTGCCGCTCTGCTCATGGGGTACTCAGGGGCCACGGCCTGGGTGGCGCAGCAGCGGGTCGCCGGCCGCCTCCACCTCCCGATGACCCACGCCCGTCCGGTGCCGGCACCGATCAGCAGAGCCCTGCGACGCGCCGGCGTCGAGACCGATCACCACCTCGTCGTCCAGGCCTGGCTGGGCACCGTCGTCGTGGCCGCCGGGTCAGCGGCCCTGGTCGGCGGCGGACTCGTCCTCGCGGCCGCAGCCGCCGTCGGGCCACCGTTCGCCGTCCTGGCCGCCCGGGGAAGGGCCGCGGCCCGACGCACCCGACAGCTGCCGCTCGCCCTCGATGCGGTGGCCGGCGGGCTGCGGGGCGGGTCCTCGCTCCGGGTGGCCATCGCCGACGCGTCATCCGTGGGCGGCGGGTTGGGCGCTGAGCTCGCCTCGATCGCCGGGCAGGCCGAGGCGGGTCGACCGCTGGCGGACGTGCTCGGCGATTGGGCCGCCCAGGAGGCCGACGAACCCGCCGCCGCCCCCGTCCGCCTCGCCGGCGCCGCCCTGGCCGTGGCGGCCGAGCTCGGTGGACCCGGGGCCGCCGCCGTCGATGCCGCGGCTGCCAGCCTGCGCGCCCGCATCGCCGCGAACGACGAGGTCGCCGCGCTGTCCGTGCAGGCCCGGCTGTCGGCGGTCCTGCTCACGCTGACGCCGGTCGGCTTCGCCGTCCTCCTCACCAGCCTCGACCCCACCTCCGCCCACTTCCTCATGGGAACCCGAGCCGGCTGGGCGTGCATCGCCACCGGCCTCACCCTCGACGCCGCCGGCGCCGCATGGATGACCCGTCTCGTCCGGCAGGCACGATGAAGGCGCTCGCCGTCGGCGCTGCGGTCGCCGTCATCGTGCTGGTGCTCCCGGGACGGCAGGCGCCGACCCGGATCAGGGCGCTGCCGTCGCGCCGGCCGACGAGACGCCTGCCGTCCGGGCGCGCGCTCCTCGAGGGCATGGGACGGTGGTGCCGTCGCCGTCTCGGGCGCCGACCGCACCCGCCTGCCGACCGGCGCGCCGGCCTCGGCGTCGTCCTGAGCCTGATCGCCGTCGCGTTCGGCCCGGTCCCCGCCCTCTGTCTGGCTGCGGCGACGGCGCTGGGCCGGCGTTGGCACCAGACCCGCCAGCGGCGCCGGCACGACCAGCGAGCCGTCGAGTCCGATCTCCCCGACCTCGTCGACCTGCTCACCCTCACGGTCGGCGCGGGCCTCACCATCCCGGCCGCCCTCCCGGTCCTCGCCCGATGGGCACCCCCGTCGCTGCGCGACGACGTCGATGCCGTCCACCGCGCCACCCGCGCCGGCGTCCCCCTCGTCGAGGCGCTCTCGTCGCTCGAACCTCTGTGGGCTGCCGCCGGCCGACCCCTGTTGCGCGCCCTCGCCGAGCACGTCCGGAGCGGCGCCCCTCTCGGGCCTCCGCTCGAACGGGTGGGCGCCGCCGGACGTGAGGAGCGGCGACGCGCGGCGGAGACACGCGCCCGCCGACTCCCCGTCCTCCTCCTCTTCCCGCTCGTGCTGTGCACGCTGCCCGCGTTCGGCCTGCTCACGGTGGCACCCATCGTCGCCGGCACGCTCTCGTCCCTCGACACGGGACGACTCGAGGCCACTGCCTCCACGACGCTCCCAACGGAGGAACACCCATGTACGCCCACATCGTCGCCGCCCACGTCGCGGTCCTGTCGCTCGTCGACCGCAGCGGTGACCACGCCGCCCGACTCCTCGTCCGGGCCGGGCGCAGCCGGCGCGACACCGGCCAGTCCACCGCCGAGTACGCCCTCGTCCTGCTCGGTGCCGCCACGGTCGCCGTCGTGTTCGTGGCCTGGGCGGGGAAGACCGGCCGGATCGCCAAGCTCTTCAACTCGGTCCTCGACACCGTGATCGGCAAGGTGTGACGGGGCGATCCCGCTCGGCCCGGCCTGGCCGCCCCTGCGGCGGCCAGGCCACCGTCGAGCTCGCGCTCGGGTTCCCGGTCGTGCTGATTGGCGTGCTGCTCGTGCTGCAGCTCGCCCTGGTGGGACGGGACCAACTCCTGCTCTCCCACGCCACCCGGGAGGCCGCCCGGGCCGCGGCGGTCGATCCCCGGCCTGCTGCCGCGCGCGACGGTGCGCTCGCCGCCACCACCGGGCTCGACCCCGACCGTCTGCACGTCGTGACCTCGCGCGCCGGCGGGCGGGTGCGCGTCGAGCTCACCTACCGGTCCCGCACGGCCCTTCCGCTCGTCGGCCCCCTCGTCCCCGACCCGGACCTGGAGGACTCCGTCACGATGCGCTCGGAGGTGATCGAGGGGTCCGTCCCCCACCGCTGAGCAGGGCCCGGCGGCCGCCACGTCGAAAGGTGACGGGCCCACCGGTCCCGGCCGCCGACGCCGCCCGACAGCACCGCGTCGTCGGGTCCTGGATAGGGTTTTCCCGCCATGCTCCCTTTCGCCGCATTCCTCCTGATCATCGCCATCGGCACCGGCGCGGCGGCGATGACGCTGCGGATCCAGCGCGCCGACCGGACACCTGACCGCCCGGTCGTCTCGCCCGTGGCCGCCGGCGCCGTGGCCGATGTGGCGCCGGATGCAGCGGCCCGCCCCCCGCAGAACGCCGTGGAGCGGATGGTGGCGGCGCTCAAGCGCAAGCGGCTCACCCGGGTCGCACTCTCGGCGCTGTCGGTGCTGCTGCTCCTCGGCGCCGCCGGCGTGATCGGGTGGCCCTTCTACACGAACCTCTACCAGGACCGCCGCCAGGGCCAGCTCGACCGCCAGCTCGCCAGCCCCGAGCTGCACGAGGCCTACGTGAACCGTCAGGTGCAGGAGGGCGACAGCCTGACCCGCATCAAGATCCCCCGCATCGGCCTGGACGTCATCGTGGTCGAGGGGACGACGGCGTCGGCGTTGCGGGCCGGGGCCGGCCACTACCCGAGCACACCGCTGCCCTGCGAGGTCGGCAACGTCGGCATCGCAGGCCACCGGACCACCTACGGCCACCCCTTCCACGACCTCGACCTGCTCCAACCCGGCGATCGCATCACGCTCGAGACCCCGATCGGCACGTGCACCTACGAACTGCGCGAACCGTGGAAGGTGGTGAAGCCGACCGACACCGGCGTGGTCGACAACACCCCCGGCGAGGCTCGGCTCACGCTGACCACGTGCCACCCCAAGGGGTCCGCGCGGCAGCGCTTGGTCGTGACCGCCACCATGGTCAGCGCCGAGACCTTCGATGCCTGATCGCGGCGCCGGCCGTCGCCTGGTCGGGGCCGTTCGCGGCGACGCTCGCCACGGCGGTGCTCGTCGCCGCCCCCGCCGTGTTCGGTGCTGCTCCGGCCATGGCGCAAGCGGCGTCGACCTGGGACGGCTCGACCTTCGACCCACCGTTCGCGTTCGGGACGGCCAACGCGATGGTCGACGCCTTCCCCTTCTCGGGCGTGTTCGTGAACCACCGGGCCCCCATCCGTGAGGTCGACATCCAGTTCGGTCGTGGCACGGCCGATCGGTTCGATCCCGCCGACGGCGACGCCTGTGTCCCAGAGGACCTCGGACCGGTCGCCGACACCGCCGCCACCGACCCGCCGTCGGCCGACGCCGACCCCACCACCTACGAGTTCGACGTCGCTGCCGACGCCGTCCGGTGGCCGTGCAACGGTCGGTTCACCATCCGGGCCACGGCCACAGCGGTCGATGCCCCACCCACGGATGCCGACCCCACCGGCGGCGGCGACCCCACCGGCGACGCCGTCCACGTCCTCGATGCGGTCGTCACCGTCGCCGTCGCTCCCCCGCCCGTGCGCTCCGTCGACGCCACGGTCGACGATGGCGCCAACACGGTGACCGTGGCCTGGGCTGCCCTCGGCGACGACCAGCTCGCCGCGGACGCGCTCGGGTACCAGGTCGAGCGAGCCGGGCCCCGCCAGTCCGACGGCTCTGGCGACTTCGTCCCGGTCGGGCGGCGCGTCGGCGTCCACGACGAGACGCGCTTCGTCGACCACGTGGCCGTGGCCGGCGACTACCGCTACCGGGTGCGGGCCCTGCGCAACGGTGCCGACGGTCCGGTCCCCTCCCCGGCCGACGAGACACCCGTCGCGCACGCCGCCATGCAGCCGGACCCCACCACCACGGCGACGACCGCGCACAAGCCCGCACGCAGCGGGGTCAGCCAGCGGAGCACCACGACGCGCCGCTCGTCCCCGCCCACCACCGCCGACACCGGCTTCGAGGGCACCCTCGACTACGGCGATCAACCCGTCGTCGGCACGTCGGCCGACCGCGACACCAGCGAGCTGGCCGGCGGCGAGGGCCAGGCGGTGATCCACACCGAGAGCGGCGGCCACGGCGTCGGCCTCCTCGCGCCGGTGGCCGGCGCGTTGGTCCTCGTGGGCTGGGCCGGCCACCTCACCTACCTCAACCGGCTGGCGAAACAGCTCTGACGTCCGAGCCCTTCAGGCGGACGCCCGACGCCGTGGGGCGTCGGCCCCGGCCAGCGCCCGGAGGAGTAGGCCGGCACCGGCCTTGTCGAGCGGCTCGTTGCCGTTCCCGCACTTGGGGGACTGCACGCACGACGGGCAGCCGGCGACACACGGGCACGCCGCCACCACCTCGGCGGTGACCGCCCAGTGACGGGTGGCCTCGGCGAAGCCCAGTTCGGCGATCCCGGCCCCCCCGGGGTAGCCGTCGTAGATCACGATGGTGGGCGCACCGGTGTCGACGTGGCGGGCGGTGGAGATGCCGCCCACGTCCCACCGGTCGCAGATGGCGAAGAGGGGCAACACGCCGATGGCCGCGTGTTCGACAGCGTGGAGCACACCGGGCCAGGCATCGGGGACGAGACCGAGCCCGGCGAGCACGGACTCGGGGATGACGGCCACACGCCCCGGGTCTCGAGCATGGACGGAGGGAGGTCGAGTCCGCACCGCTCGACAACGTCGTGGGTGGCGGCGTCCTTGCGGACGTAACCGGTGACCCGGGTGGTGACGGTGATGGGCCCCACGCCCAGGCGCACCGGACCGCAGTCGGCGCCGTCGTCCTCGCCGCGGATGCGCAGGTCCATGCGGGTCACTGCGGAGGTGTACGTCTCGCCGTCGTCGGGTTCCACCACGGCCCGCCCGGTGCCGAGGTCGAGCTCGACGACGCGATGGTGACGGCCGGCGTGGACATAGACGGCCCCCTCGTGGACAACCTCGCCGGCCCGGGCCCGATCGACGGTGCCGACCGGCGAACCGTCGGCACGGATGATCTTGACCTCGCCGGGGCTGCCCGACCGCAGCCCGACGCGATCGACCGGCCACCCGCCGCCGTTCCACACGGCCACTGGTGACGTCGCCGATGGTCGCCGCCGGCGCCCGCGCCCGCCGGCGGTTCCGGCACCCGGTGGCCGCACGACCAGCTCGTCGTCGTGGACCAGCCGGCGCACGCTGTCGTCGAGGAGGCCGGGCCAGAACCGCTCGTCGTCGTGGGTCAGCGGCAGTTCGAAGGCGGCGCAGCGCAGGTGGGGGTCGGCGACGAAGGGGTTGCGCGGGTTGATGACGGCGGGTTCGGGCGGACGGTCGAAGAGCTGGCGGGGGTGCGACGCGACCCATTGGTCGAGCTGATCGGCGCCGCACACCAGCACCGCCAGCGATTCCTGCTGCTGGCGGCCGGCCCGCCCGATGCGCTGCCACATGGATGCGACGGTGCCCGGGAAGCCGTCGAGCACGCAGGCGTCGACGCCGGAGATGTCGACACCGAGCTCGAGCGCCGAGGTGGTGAGCACCGCATCGAGAGCGCCGGTGGCCAGTGCCTCTTCGATCTGGTGGCGCTCCTCGGCCAAGTAGCCGCCTCGGTAGGCGACCACGCCACCGCGCCGGCGGGCCGGAAGCTGACGCCGGGTCCGGTCGGCGACCAGCTCCGTGCTGCGCCGGCTCGGGCAGAATCCCAAGGTGCGACGGCCGCTCGCCACGAGCTCGGCCACCAACCCAGCGGCCTCGCCGTGGCTGGACGCCCGGGTCCCCGTGTCGGGATCGAGCACGGGCGGGTTCCAGATCGCCACCACCCGCTCGCCCGCGGGCGAGCCGTCGTCGGTGACGGCGGTGACGTCGACGCCGGTCAACGCCGAGGCCAGCGCGGCCGGCTCACCGATGGTCGCGGACGTGCACACGAAGGTCGGGTCGGCGCCGTAGTGAGCGGCGATCCGCCGGAGCCGGCGGATGACGTGGGCGACGTGGCTCCCGAAGATCCCGCGGAACAGGTGCAGCTCGTCGATCACCACGTACTCCAGACGGCTCAGGAACCGGACCCAGCCGGCGTGGTGCGGGAGCAGCCCGCAGTGCAGCATCTCGGGGTTGGTGAGCAGCACCGTGGCGCTGCGCCGGGCCTCGGCCCGTTCGTCCCGGCCCAGGTCACCGTCGTAGGCGACGGGGACGACGCCGGGCAGGTCGAGGTCCCGGAACGAGCGCAGCTGGTCGTGAGCCAAGGCCTTGGTCGGATAGAGGCACAGCGCCGAGCCCGGCCGGGCCGGGGCAGCGGCGGCTTCGCCGATGGCGGCCTGGTACACGAGCGACTTGCCCGATGCCGTGCTGGTGGCCACGGCCACCGACCGTCCGGTGCGGACGAGGTCGAGCGCCTCGGCCTGGTGGCGGTAGAGGCGCTCGACGCCGAGGCGATCGGCGACCGCATCCGGCAACGGCTCCGCCAGCTCGGCGAAGCGGGCGGAGCGGGCGGGGATGCGTTCGACGTGCACGAGACGGTCCGCTCCCGGCAGGTGCCGCTCGTCCCGCTCGAACAGGCGCGAGGCGCGTTCGCGCACCAACTCCTCGAGCCCCCGCTGGGGCTCGGCATCGGCGGGCGACGACCGGGCCACCTCCGGAGCGTACGCCTCGGCCCCGACGGGTGACAGCCGTGTAGTTCCACCGATGTGACCGCTCGGCGACACCGGGCCCGACGGGGGGCGTCTTGTAGCATCTCGGACCGGCATGGAACTCGAGATCTCCGACCAACACGTCGATGGCTGGGCCGTCGTCACCGCCTCGGGCGAGATCGACGTCGCCGCCGCCCCGAGCCTGCGCGAGCACCTGGTGGAGCTCATCGGCGACGGCGCCACCAAGGTCGTCCTCGACATCGAAGCCGTGGACTTCATCGACTCGACCGGCCTCGGTGTCCTCGTGGGCGCCATCCGGCGGGCCCGCACGGCGGGCGGTGACCTCCGACTGGTGTGCACGAACACCCGGATCCTGAAGGTCTTCGACGTCACCGGTCTGGACGAGGTGTTCACCATCGGCGCCACCGTCGACGATGTCATCGCCGACGCGCCCGAAGGCAGCTGAGACACCGTGGCCGAGATCCGCCTCGAGATCCCGCCTCGGCTCGACTACCTCGCAGTCGTGCGGCTCGTCGTGGCGACCGCTGCGGCCCTCGACCCCCCGCTGCCCGACTCCCGCCTCGACGACCTGCGCCTCGCCGTGACGGAGGCGTGCAGCAACGCCATCAAGGCGCACCGTCCCGAGGCCTCCGCCGATCCGGTGATCATCTCGTGCCGCCTCGAGCCCGACCGCTTCGAGGTCGACATCCGCGATCGTGGGCCCGGCTTCGATCCCGACGAGGTGCTGGTCCTGCCCCAGCCGAGCGACCCCAAGCGTCTCCAGCACGAATCCGGCCTCGGCATCCCCCTCATCCGTGTCCTCACCGACGAGGTCACGTTCCAACCCGCCGGCGACGGCACCATCGTGTCCATGACCCTGAAGCGCCCACCCGCGCCACCGATGTGAGGTAACGCAGCCGATGCAGCACGCCAGCACCCCGACCGGGACGGACGACCGGTCAGAGGTCCGCCACACCTGGTCCGAGTCGGATCGGTTCGTCCCCAGGGCGTTCGTCCAGCCGCTCCAGCGGTTCATGAACACGGAGACCTCCGGGGCGATCTTCATGCTCGTCGCCGCGCTCGCCGCCCTCGCCTGGGCCAACTCCCCGTGGTGGCACGCGCAGGCCACGCTGTGGGAGACCGACCTGCGGGTGGATCTCGGTTCGCTCGCCAGCGTCGACCTGACCCTCGTCGAGTGGATCAACGATGCGCTCATGGCCGTGTTCTTCTTCGTCGTCGGCCTCGAGATCAAGCGGGAGATGATCCACGGCGAGCTCCGCGATCCCCGCAAGGCCGCGCTGCCGGCCATCGCCGCCCTGGGCGGCATGATCGTGCCGGCGATCATCTACACGCTGTTCAACGCCGGCACCGACAGCTCCCACGGCTGGGGGATCCCGATGGCCACCGACATCGCCTTCGCGGTGGCGGTCGTCGCCCTCGTCGGGCCCCGGGTGCCGACCGCGGCCAAGTTGTTCCTGCTGACGCTGGCCATCGCCGACGACATCGGTGCCATCGTCGTGATCGCCGTCTTCTACACCGACGATCTCAGCCTGGGCTGGCTGGTCACGGCCTTCGCCACGCTCGGCGTCGTCGTCGTCTGCACCCGCCTGCACATCCGGGCCCCAGCTGTCTACGCCGCCATCGCCATCTTCCTCTGGTACGCCGTCCACCAGTCCGGCGTGCACGCCACGCTGGCCGGTGTGTCGCTCGGCCTGCTCACCCCCGCCTGGTCGTTCCTCAACCCCCGGCACTTCGCCGAGGACGCCCGCTCCCTGGTCGACAAGGCCGACGACGTCTACGCCGACGGCGTCGTCACCACCGACGAGTACGCGCTCAACCAGGCCGAGCTGCAGGACCTGAGCCGTCTCGTCTCCGAGACCCAGTCGCCCCTGGAGCGCCTCGAGTTCAAGCTCCAGCCCTGGGTCGCGTTCTTGATCGTGCCCCTGTTCGCCTTCGCCAACGCCGGCGTCCGCCTGTCCAGCGACGCCATCGATGGCATCGCCACCGACACCGTCGTCCTGGGCGTCGGCATCGGCCTGCTCGTGGGGAAGACCATCGGGGTGTTCAGCTTCACCTGGTTGGCCGACCGCATCGGCATCGGCACCCTGCCCTCGGGCATCACCTACCGGCACGTCTTCGGTCTCGCCGTCACCGCCGGCGTCGGCTTCACCGTCGCGCTGTTCGTGGCCGGCCTCGCCTTCCACGGGGAGGCCGATCTCACCGACTCGGCCAAGATCGGCATCCTCGCCGGCTCACTCGTGTCGGGGATCATCGGGTACCTGATGCTGCGTAGCGCCCCAGCCGCCGCACAGCACGCCCCGGAGGCCACACCGGGCCAGGAACCGGCCCTCATCGACTGACCTTCGCCCGGCATCTCGTGCGGGCCGGAACCGACGTCCCGGGTGCTCCACCGTCCGCTCCCATCCCTTTTCGCCGATTCAGGGCGTGACGTCCGTCACTTCACTTGTCGCGGTGACGTTACGGACGTAATGTAATCGCAACGTCAGCCCGGGTGCCGGGGGCCACTGGTCGGTTTCCCGCCCGCCCCCGCCCGGTCGAACCGGCACTCGGGTTGGCTGTTCTCCCCCACAGGCGTCGGAGGCGGTCCTCGGGCCGCCTCCGCCGCGTCGGGGCGGCAGTTCCGCTCACGCCTCCACTTGGCGCCGGCCCTCCAGGGCGCGGCCGAGGGTGAGCTCGTCGGCGTATTCGAGATCACCGCCCACGGGGAGCCCGCTGGCGATGCGCGTCACCGTGATCCCCATCGGCCCGAGCAGGCGGGCCAGGTACATGGCCGTGGTGTCGCCCTCCAGGTTGGGGTTGGTGCACAGGATGACCTCGGTGATGCCCTCGGCGTCGATGCGCCCCAGCAGCTCGCGGACCTTGAGCTGGTCGGGGCCGACTCCCTCCATCGGGTTGATGGCCCCGCCGAGCACGTGGTAGCGGCCGTGGAAGCCACCGGTCTTCTCGACGGCGACGATGTCGCGTGGCTCCTCGACAACGCACACCACGGTGGTGTCGCGACGGGTGTCCGCACAGATGGTGCACCGGGCCGCCTCGGACAGGTTGTGGCACAGCTCACAGAACCGCACTCGCTCCTTGGCCTCGGCGATGGCGCCGGCGAGGGCGAGGGCGTCCTGGGGCGGCACCTTCAGCAGGTGGTAGGCGATGCGCTGGGCCGACTTCGGGCCGACGCCGGGCAGGCGACCGAGTTGGTCGATGAGGTTCTGGACGGCGTCAGCGTGCACCAGGCTCCTCGTCCTCGACCGCCTCTCCGTCGATCACGTCGTCGTCGTCATCGTCGTCATCGTCGTCGCCGGGTGCCCCGAAGAGACCGGACAGGCCGCCGAGCATCGCCGACGGATCCAGCGTTCCGATGGCCCCTTCGTGCAGCCGGGAGATCCGGGCGTTGAGGTCCCGGAGCGCCGCCGTGACGAGATCCTCGAGGCTGCTCACGTCGTCGGGGTCGACCACGCCGGGGTCGATCGTCACCCGCCGCACCTCGCCCCCGCCGGTCGCCAGGATCCGGACGAGGCCTCCGCCCGCCGAGCCCTCGACCTCGGTCTCGGCCGCCGCCTGGCTGGCGGCCATGGCGGCCTGGGCCTGCGCCAACATGTCGCCCAGGCCACCGCCACCCGCACCGCCCAGGCCGCCGAGGAGACCGCCCAGGTCGAGGCCGGCGCCGTCGTCGTCGCTCATCGTTCCTCCAGTTCGGCGCCGGGGAAGGCGTCCTTCAGTTGGGCGATGCCACCGACGCTGGCGTCGGGTGCATCGGTGAGCTGGTCGAGGTCGACGTCGTCGAGGTCGGGGACGTCGTCCGCGACACCGACCGGCGACGAGGCCGATGCTTCCGTCGACCCACCGGCGTCGTCGACCACGACCTCGAGGACGATCGGTCGGCCGAAGTGCTCGGTGAGGGCGGCGGCGACCTCGTCGCGCTTGTCGAGGCAGCGGTCGCAATGGGCCTGGTTGGGCAGGCCGAAGCGGACCACCCGTCCCGCCGAGCCGACGAAGCGACCCGGCTTGTAGAGGGCGCGGGCTCGGGGTTTCAGCCCGGCGAGCACGGTGTCCCATGCGGCCGAGAGCTCGTCCAGGCCCGGGGCGTTGCCCGAGGAGGAGGGCGAGCCGGTGGGCGCGGCGGCTGACGGCGCCGGCGGCGCGTCGGCACTCGGGATCGGGGCGCTGGAGGTCGGGATCGGGGCGCCGGCGGGCGCCCCACTCGACTCCGGAGCGGGTGCGCCGGCGCTGTCCTGACGGGCCCGGCGGACACCGCCGAGCGAGGGACGGGAGCCGGCAGGCGGGGGCGCCGGTTCGGGCGTCGACGCCGGCTGCGGGTGCTGGCGGGCGAGCTCGGCCCGGGCGGCGTCGGCGCCCCGTCCCGGCGGCGGCGTAGCCGGCGACGACGGCGCCTCGGGCGGCAGGGCGGGTGCCGCATCGGCCGACGCCGGCCGAGGGGCGGGGTCGGGTTGCGGAGCCGGAGCCGGAGCCGGAGCCGGAGCCGGGGCCGGGGCCGGGGCCGGGTTCGGGGTGACGGCCGCCCCGGTGGCGAGACCCCGTTCGAGACGCTCGATCCGGGACAGCAGCGCACCGAGGTCGTCGGCGGTGTCTGGGCGCGTGAGACGCACCAGCGCCACCTCGAGCGGGATGCGAGGATCGGGCGCCTGTCGCATCTCGACCAGCGCGGTGCCGATGGCTTCGAGGCCACGGGTGAGCGTGGCCGGCCCGAGTGCCTCGGCCACCTCGGCGGCCCGTGCGGCGGCGCGATCGGACAGGCCGCCGGCGGGGGCGCGCATGGCGACGAGGAAGGCCTCGCGGAGCGAGCACACCGAGCGCGTCGGCGAGCACACGAGGGTCGCGCCCGGCGCGCACGGCGGCGTCGACAGCGAGCAGCGCGGC
This sequence comes from uncultured Acidimicrobiaceae bacterium, assembly GCA_963811245.1. Lineage (GTDB taxonomy): Bacteria > Actinomycetota > Acidimicrobiia > Acidimicrobiales > Salinilacustritrichaceae > Salinilacustrithrix. The sequence goes on along the minus strand of CAWEQL010000004.1, from coordinate 225,933 downwards.
GCCGGCGTCGCGGGCGGCGAGCGCGTCGACGATGTCCTCCGCCGGCGAGCCGGCGTCGTCGACGCCGCCGGCGGCGGCCACCTGGTCGAGCGCGGAGAGCGTGTCGCGCGCCGATCCCCCACCGACCCGCACCACGTAGTCGACGGCGTCCTCGCCCAGGTCGAGGCCGGCGTCAGCGATCACGAACCGGACGTGGTCGGCCAGGACGTCGGCGGGGAGCAGCTTGAAGTCGAAGTGCTGGGTCCGGGACCGGATGGTGGGCAGCACCTTCTCGGGTTCGGTGGTGGCGAGCACGAACACCACGTGGTCGGGCGGCTCCTCCAGTGTCTTCAGCAGCGCGTTGGAAGCCGCCGTGGAGAGCATGTGGACCTCGTCGAGCACGTACACCTTGCGGTTGCCACTGGTGCCCATCGACACCCGACCGAGGAGGTCGCGCATCGCCTCCACGCCGTTGTTCGACGCCGCGTCGAGTTCCTGCAGCCAGTCGACCTGGCGGCCGGTCTCGACGGCGAGGCAGTTGTCACAGGTGGTGTCGGGCTCGCCGTCGACCGGGTGCTCGCAGTTGAGGACCTTGGCCAGGATGCGCGCCGTCGACGTCTTGCCCGTGCCCCGCGGCCCCGAGAACAGGTATCCCTGGGCGACCCGACCCTCACGCACGGAGTTCTTGAGGGCTTTGGTGACGTGCTCCTGCCCGAGCACCTCGCCGAAGCGCTGCGATCGATAGCGGCGGTAGAGCGACTGGTAGGCCATGACCGGCCCGACACTACCGGCACCCTGCAGGAGCGGCCCGGACGCGCTGGCGCCCGCTCCCAAGGTGACGGCCAGGCGATCTGCGGCACATCACATGCACCGCTGAGAGCTGCTGCCTTCCGGCCCTGACTCGGTTCACGGGATGCGATTGCACAGGACCCGGCCGCCACCTTCGGAGCGGGCGCGTCGTCCATGTAGTCTGGCAGACCCCGAGGAGGGGTGCGAGAGCGGCCGAATCGGCACGCTTGGAAAGCGTGTGAGGGGCAACCCTCCGAGGGTTCGAATCCCTCTCCCTCCGCCACACCGGGCCGTTCGGCGGGCATCGCCCCGCCGAGCGGCCGGACGGCCCCAGCGCCGTCCGGCGAACGCTCGTGTCGGGGACTTCGACGCCGACGACGTCCGGTCCTCCCCGGCCCGGCGTCTACCGTGCGGCCGTGCAGGACGACGAGGCGATGCAGTTGGCCCTCGACCAGGCCGCCATCGCCGCGAGCGAGGGCGAGGTCCCGGTGGGGGCCGTGGTGGTGGTCGACGGCGCCGTCGTGGCGGCCGACCACAACCGCCGCCAGGGCACTGCCGACCCCTCCGCCCACGCCGAGCTGCTCGCCCTGCGCGCCGCCTGCGCTGCGGCCGGTTCGTGGCGCCTCCCCGACGCCACCGTGGTCGTGACGCTCGAGCCGTGCCCGATGTGCGCCGGCGCGCTGGTCGCGGCCCGGGTGGCCCGGGTGGTCTTCGGTGCCGCCGATCCGAAGGCCGGGGCGCTCGGCTCGCTCTACAACCTGGGGGCCGATCCCCGTCTGCCCCACGAACTGGAGATCACCGCCGGCGTGCGCGCCGGGGAGTGCGGGGCGCTGCTGGCCTCCTTCTTCGCCGATCGGCGGCCCGACGCCGTTCTGTGAGGCCGCGCCGGGCCTTGGCTAGTGTCGAGCGCCCCAGGAGGGATGCCAGAGCGGACGAATGGGACGGTCTCGAAAACCGTTGAGGCCTTCGGGTCTCCGAGGGTTCGAATCCCTCTCCCTCCGCCATCCAACCTGCTGGCCAGATCGGATTCCTGCACGGGATCCGCTGGCCAGCAGCATTCGTTTCGGGGCTCTGGGATGCCCGCACCACGGTGGCACGACCGCTTCTTCGGAACTTTGTCCCTGGAGGACCGCATGTGCACGTGGAGGGACGAGGTTCACGGATTCGTCGGCGCTGACCGCCTGGTGGGCTTCAGCGGTTGGTCATGTCGCTGGGCGACCACTCGTAGCAGACGTCCGGCGCGCCCTCCTCGTTGTCGCCAGGGGTCGAGCCGATCGCGGCGAATCCTTCCCGCTCGTAGAAGCGCCGGGCCTCGAGGTTGGCCTCGAAGGTCCAGAGGCGGAGTCCGTCTGGCCGGCACCCCTTGGCCCATGAGATGAGCTGCCGACCGATGCCCTCGCCGGTTCGGCCGGGCTCGACGTAGAGCTGGTCGACCCAATCGTCGTCGAGCACGAGGACGGCGACAACGGAATCGCCGTCCTCGGCCAGCCACACCTCTCGCTTCGGAAGTACGACCTGTTGGAAGTACGCCCTCACCTCATCGTCGTCGTGCACCGGAGCGGGGATCTGCGGCACCGAGGCCGACCGCGACCGCAGCCAGAGGTCGGCAATGTCGGCGGCCTCCGCCAGCTGCGCCCGCCTCACCCGCACGAGAGAACTGCTCGCTCGACGAAGTCGTCGGCCTCCGACCGCGAACGGAGCACGTGCCGCGCGGCGTGCGTCCCGTGGCAGGAGATGGTTCTGCGTTCGTGCGCCGGTTCCGTCCGGTGGTTGCGCCAGATGCGGCCGGCCAATTGCCACTCATCACGGAACCGCTGCCACCGCGAGTACTCACATCCGTCCGGCAACTGGTCCGGCATCGTGAGCCCGCGGCGCAGGGCCCGGAAGGAGCACAGCCACCACGGCATGTCGAGAACCACGATGTCGTCTGCTCTCTCGACCCGGAGGTCGAGCGTCTCGTGGTAATTCCCTTCAGCGATCCATGCGCACCCGCCCAGCACCACATCCTGTTTCTGGCGCCACTCCGACTCCGACGGTGCGGTCCAGCCCGGTTTCCAGAACTCGAGGTCGAGATGGATGACCGGCAGGCCGGTCTGTGACCCGAGCGCCAGTGCCAGGGTGCTCTTGCCCGAACCGGCGAGCCCGGTCACGACGATGCGGGGTCCGAGAGTCAGACGGGTGTCGTTCATCGACCTGGGTCTCCCTTTACCTCATCGTCGAGGCACTCGACCGCCACCCGACACGGTCGTCGGGGCCGCCATCTGGCTGTTGGCGTCCTCGAGCCCGGGCAACGGGATGTCGTCCTCCGGCTCGATGCCCCGCGCCATGCGCGGTAGGACAATAGCCGTTGCAGGTTCACGATCCGGCGGACAGAGCCGGACGCCGCGACGGAGCCGATGACGCCCTCGCCGACGATGACCTCGGAACCGATCCCGGCCCGGTCGTACCCGTGGCTGCCGACAGCGGGCGACCGAGCTACATCGCAGTACGATGTATCGGATGCTGCGACGCCTCTCGATCTTCCGACCGCTGTCGGGTCTCGTCATCGTCGTCGGCGTGGCCGGTGGCGCCATCGGCGCCGCCTACGTCGGCATGCTCCGCGCCCTCGACCACGTCCTCGGCCCCGATGGCCGCAGCGACCCCGTCGTCATCGCCGTCCTCGTCGTCACCGGTCTGGCCATCGCCGGCCTGATCCGCCTGCTGGGCGATCCCGGCGACGTCGAGCTCCTGGTCGACAACATCCACGTCAGCGGTGGGCCGGAGGACGTCCGGGCCCTGCGGTCGCTGCTGCCGGTGTCGCTGCTCGGCATCGCCGCCGGCGGCGCCCTCGGCCCGGAGGCGCCGCTCGTCCAGACCGCCGGCACGGTGGGCACGACCATCGGCCGGAGATCAGCCGCAGACACGCACCAGCGCCGGATCCTCACCATCACCGGCATGGCCGCGGCCTTCACCGTGCTCTTCGGCGCACCGCTCGGCTCAGCCATCTTCGCCCTCGAGATCCTCCACCGACGTGGGCTCGAGTACTACGAGGCACTGATGCCGGCGCTCGGCCGGCGCACTCATCGGCTTCGCCGTGTACCTCGGCCTCGACGGCGCCGGCTTCGGCCCCGTCTTCGACCTCCCCGATGCGACGGTGGGGGCGACCACCGACCTCGGGCTGGGCTGCGCTCGCCGCCGTCGTCGGCGCCGGCATCGCCGTCGCCTTCACCGTGCTCGTACGGGTCACCCGGCGCATCGCCGTCCACGTGCACGCGCTGATCCGACCGGCCACGGGAGGCCTCGTCGTCGGCCTGCTCAGCCTCTGGTCCGTGGGTGCGCTCGACCTTCGGGGAGCACCAGATCGCCGACCTTGCCGTGCCGGGCATCACCGTGTCGGCGCTGCTCGCCGCCATGATCTGCAAGCTCGTGGCCAGCTCGGTGTGCGTGTCCACCGGCTGGCGGGGCGGCTTCATCATCCCGCTGTTCTTCGCCGGTGCGGCGGGCGGGGCGCTCCTGCATCATGCGCTGCCCGGCGTCGACGGCACGATGCTGATGGCGGCCTGCATGGTGGCGGCCAACGCCGGCGTCACCAAGACACCCCTGGGAAGCACCTTGGTCGTCACCGAGATGGCCGGCCTCCACCTGCTCCCCACCACAACCCTGGCGGCGGTCGTCGCCGTCGCCCTCACCAGCGAGGTGCACCTCATCTCCAGTCAACGAGCGCGGACCCACGCCCCGTGACCGCACCGAAGGAACGCCCCCTCGGTGACCGTGATTACCAGGCGCTGGCCCGCTTCCGAGCCCGCCTCCGCCACTTCCTGCACTTCTCGGAGGAGGCGGCGCGCGCCGAGGGGATCACCCCGGCCCAGCACCAGCTGCTGCTCGCCGTCCGCGGCCACCCGACACGAGATGCACCCTCGATCGGCGACCTCGCCGAGGTGCTGCAACGACGGACCCACTCCATCGTCGGCCTGGTCGACCGGGCCGAGGAGCACGACCTCGTCACCAGCCGCCCGGATGCCGACGACGCCCGTCGCCGGCTGGTCGAGCTGACCACGCGCGGCGAGGACATCCTGCGGCGTTTGTCGGCCCTGCACCGCACCGAGCTCCGCCGTTTCGAAGACGAGTTCCTCCAGATCCTCGACGATCTCGGCTGACCGCGCGGGGTGCGGCCGACGCCTCATGCACTCGGCTGGCGACGGTCGAACGACTCGGCGGCGTACGGTGCTCGGGACCGAGGGCGATGGAGGCGGGGCGGCGCATGACAGCACCAGCGGAAGCGGATCGAGACGACGATGCGGCCGGTCGCCGGCGGCGAGGCCTGATCATCGCCCTCATCATCCTCGTCGTCGGCGTGCCCACGGTGCTGGCCTCGCGGGTGTCGGAGTGGATGGTGGATCGGCAGGCAGATCAGCTCGGCGACGACGTGCTCGAGGCGGCGCGATCGATCGACGTCGACCAGCTCGCCGCCGACGATGCGGCCGCGGCCTGGGGCACCGAGGACACGCATCCGCTGATCGACGCGCTGGGCCACGGCGGCGAGTTCTCCAGCGCCCGCTTCGCCGCCGGTGAGATCACGGTGGCCTACCGCACGCAGTGGTTCCTCGCCGAGCGGTGCGTCGTCGTGACCCTGGGCAGCGACTATCGGGGCGTGCGAACGACGGATGGGTCCTGCCCGTAGACCGCCGGCTGATCGGTCGTCGGGGAACCTCGTCCCTGGAGGCCCGCATGCGGTCGTCCAGGGACGAGGTTCGGATCGGCACCCACGCGGCGCAAAACGAGCGCGCCGGCCACGGCGGTGAAGAGGGAGGCCGTGAGCACGCCGATCTTGGCTTCGTTCTGCAGAGCGACATCGGTGTACGCGAGGCCGGCGACGAAGATCGAGACGGTGAAGCCCACGCCGGCGATGGCGGCCATGCCGAACACGTGCGGCCACTGCACGCCCGCCGGCAGGCGGGCCCACCCGACGCGGACGGCGATCCAACTGAACGCGCTGATGCCGACGAGCTTGCCCAGGACCAGGCCCGCGACCACGCCGATGGCGATCCGTGAGGTGGCGGCGTCGCCGAGCGACTCCCGGCTGAGGGGGATGCCCGCGTTGGCCAGGGCGAAGATCGGGATGACGACATAGCTCGTCCACGGGTGGAGCGCGTCCTCCAGCCGCTCGGCCACCGACACCGACTCGCGCAGCTCGAACGCCAGCTCTCGGACCTCGTCGGCCGTGACGTCGCGATCGTCGGACAGGCGGTGCGCCGTCCGCTCGGCCTCCACCTCCGGCAGCAGCGGGCGCGCCGGGGTGAGCAGCCCCAGCGCCACGCCGGCGATCGTGGCATGGATCCCGGACTCGAGCGTGCACGCCCAGACCACGAGGCCGAGGACGAAGTACGGCGGGATGTACCAGATCCGGATTCGCCGCATGAGCGCGACCGCGGCGATGCCGACCAACGCGGCGATCAGCCATCGGACCTGGATCTCCTCGGTGTAGAAGACCGCGATGACGACGATGGCACCGATGTCGTCGGCGATCGCCAACCCCAGCAGCAGCACCTTCAGGGTCGACGGGATGCGGTCGCCGAGGAGGGCGAGCACGCCGAGCGCGAAGGCGATGTCCGTCGCCATCGGGATGCCCCAGCCGTGGCTGCCGGGGCCGCCGACGTTGATGGCGAGGAAGGCGGCCGCCGGGACGACCATCCCGCCCAGGGCGGCCACCACCGGCAGCGTGGCATCACGAGCGGAGCGGAGTTGGCCGGTGACGAGCTCGCGCTTGATCTCCACCCCCACCACGAAGAAGAACAGCGCCATGAGACCGTCGTTGACCCAGTGGTGGAGATCCTCACTGAGGTGGATCGGACCGGCATCCAAGGTGACCGTGGTGTGCCACAGCGTCTCGTAGGAGGCTGACCACGGCGAGTTGGCCCACACCAGTGCGACGACGGTGGCCGCCAGCAGGAGCACGCCACCGGACGCCTCGACGGCGAGGAACCGGGTGACGGGTTGGGCGACGTAGCGCGCGATCGGTCGATCGCTGCCGATCCACGTCGGTCGATTGGTGGAGACACGCACGCCAGACTCCGGGGTCGTCGGAAGAACTTGCCGACCAGGCTTCCCGGCACACCGAAGCGCCGACTCTATCCGTCGCCTCCGGGTCGGCGTTCGTCGCCGCCACCCGTAGCCTTCCTCCGATGCGCATGGGACCACATTCGATGATGCCGAGGGACACCTCGGAGATCGAAGGCGCGTCCCTCCAGCCCGGGATCACCCGCCGGGTCTGGGGTTTCGCCCAGCCCTACCGCCACCAGGTGATCGGGTTCCTCGCCGTCATCATCACCGCCGCCGTGCTCGGCATCGTGCCTCCGTTGGTCTTCAAGGCGATCATCGACGACGCCCTGGCCAACGGCAACCGCGGCCAGCTCACCTTCCTCGCCCTCCTGGCCGTCGGTGCCGCGCTGGCCGACTCGCTGCTCTCGCTGGTCGAGCGCTGGCTGTCTTCGAAGATCGGCGAAGGCCTGATCTACGACCTCCGGGTGCGCCTGTTCGATCACGTCCAGAGGCTGCCGGTGGCGTTCTTCACCCGGGCGCAGACCGGCGCCCTGGTGTCGCGCATGAACAACGACGTGATCGGTGCGCAGCGGGCCCTCACCGGCACGTTGGGCTCGGTGGTGTCGAACCTCGTGGTGCTGCTCACCACGGTCATCGCCATGGTCGCCCTCGAGTGGCGCCTCACCCTGTTCGCCCTGGCTCTCCTTCCCGCCTTCCTCATCCCGGCCAAGCGAGTCGGCACCCGGCTCCAGGACATCAGCCGCGAGCAGATGACAGCGCAACGCCCGGATGAACTCCACCATGACCGAGCGCTTCGGTGTGGCGGGGGCCATGCTGGTCAAACTGTTCGGCCGCCACGACGACGAGACCGAACTGTTCTCCGACGATGCCGCCGGCGTCCGCGACGCCGGCGTGAAGTCCGCCGTGCTCAGCCGGGTGTTCTTCTCCACTCTCAGCCTGGTCGGCGCCCTCGGCATCGCTGCCGTCTACTGGTGGGGCGGCCTCATGGTGATCAGCGGCGACATGAGCACCGGGACCCTCGTCGCCCTCGCCGCCCTGGTGACCCGGATCTACCAACCCCTCACCGCGCTGACGAACGCCCGGATCGACGTCATGACCGCCTTCGTCTCGTTCGAACGGGTCTTCGAGGTGCTCGACATCCGCAACGGGATCCAGGACCGCCCGGGCGCCATCGACCTCGTGGACGTGCGCGGCGACATCGACTTCGACGACGTCTGGTTCACGTACCCGACGGCCGACCAGGTGTCGCTCCCGTCACTCGACGGCGCCGTCCCCGACCACGACTCGTCCTCGGGACCGGTGCTGCGGGGCATCACGGCCCACGTGGCCCCCGGCCACCTCGTGGCCGTCGTCGGTCCGTCGGGCGCCGGCAAGACCACCCTCACCTCCCTGCTCCCCCGGCTCTACGACGTGGACTCGGGGGCGGTGCGCATCGACGGCCACGACGTCCGCGACCTGACCCAGGAGACCTTGCGCCGGGCGATCGGCGTCGTCTCGCAGGACCCGCACCTGTTCCACGACACCATCGCCGGCAACCTCCGCTACGCCGCCCCGCACGCCAGCCTCGACGACCTCGAGCGCGTCTGTCGGGCCGCCCGGATCCATCACGTCATCGACGCGCTGCCCGACGGCTACGACACCGTGGTCGGAGACCGCGGCTACCGACTCTCCGGCGGTGAGAAGCAGCGGCTGTCGATCGCCCGCATGTTGCTCAAGGACCCGTCGATGGTCATCCTCGACGAGGCGACGTCCAGCCTCGACAGCGAGAACGAGGCCGCCGTGCAGGACGCGCTGGCCGGGGCGCTGGTGGGGCGGACGTCGCTCGTCATCGCCCACCGACTGTCCACCATCACCAACGCCGACCAGATCCTCGTGATCGATGGTGGGCGGGTCGTCGAGACCGGCCGGCACGGCGACCTGCTGGCCGCCGACGGCCTCTACGCCGACCTCTACCGCACGCTCGTGCGCGGCGAACCCACACCGTCGGCCTGACCATCGCCGCACCACTCGCGGGCCGGCGGTGTCGCCGGCCCCGGCGTCACAGGTTGGAGCGAAGGAAGGCGAGGTCGTCCTTGCGACCCTCCTCGGCCGTCTCGCAGATGACCGGTGCCCCGGCCGCCCGCACCACGGCGAGGATGGCATCGGGGTCGATCTGGCCGTGGGTGAGGTTCTCGTGGCGGTCGCGGCCCGACCCCTGTTCGTCTTTCGAGTCGTTGCAGTGGACGAGGTCCACCCGACCGGTGATGCCGATGATCCGCTCGACAGAGTCGACGAGGTCCTCGCCCGCCGCCCAGGCGTGACAGGTGTCGAGGCAGAACCCGATGCCCGTGTCGCCGATGTGGTCCCAGAGGCGACCGATGGTGTCGAAGTGGCGGGCCATGGCGTGGTCGCCGCCGGCGGTGTTCTCGAGCAGCACCAGCATGTCGGTCTCGAGGCTGTCGATGGCCTTTCGCCACCGCACGAACCCCTCCGCCTCGTCGTCGCCGTCGGAGACGTGGCCGCCGTGGACGATGACGGCGGCGGCACCGATCTCGGTGGCGGCGTCGCAGGTCTGCTGGAGGATCTTCCGGCTCGGGATACGCACCTTGTTGTTGGCCGACGCCACGTTGATCAGGTACGGCGCGTGGACGTAGATCGGGATCTCGGCCGCCTTGAGCGCGGCGGCGTCGGCACGGGGAGCGGGCTTCTTCCACGACTGCGGGTCACCGAGGAAGATCTGGACGCACTCGGCGCCCTCAGCGGCGGCGACGCCGAGCGGGTCGTCCGGGGAGACGTGGCTGCCGATGAGCGGGAGATCGGTCATGGCCCGACGTTCGCGCACCGATGACCGAGTGGCAACACAGGCGAAACACGAGGTCCGTAGCTTGCGCTGCACGGACGGTCCTCCCAGCCACCGGGTCGTGCTCCCCGGCCGGCACATCGGGTGGAGGCAACGGCGCCTCCCCCGATGGGACCATCGTCCGGTCCAGTCCTGACATGCCGTCAGATACCGTTCGGCCGTGCCCGGACCCTTCGCCACACCACCGACCGAGCCCGAACCTCGTGACCTGCTGCGGGGCCGACGGGTCGTCGTCACCGCCGCGGCGGGCACCGGCATCGGCTTCGCCACGGCGCGCCGGTGCCTGCTCGAAGGCGCCTCCGTGTTGCTGTCGGACCACCACGAACGCCGTCTGCACGCGGCCGCCGATCGGCTGGCCGACGAACTCGGGATCGAGCGTCCGCCAGCCGCAGTGTGCGACGTGACCGACGAAGCGCAGGTCCAGGGCCTCTTCGACGTCGCCGCCGAGGCGATGGGCGGCTTCGACACCGTGGTGAACAACGCCGGCCTCGGCGGCGAGGTGCCGCTCGTCGACATGACCGACGAGCAGTGGGACGTCGTGCTCGACGTGACGCTGACCGGGACGATGCGGTGCACGCGGGCCGCGATGCGTCGGCTCTACACGACGGGCGGAGGGGTCATCGTCAACAACGCCTCGGTGCTCGGGTGGCGAGCTCAGGCCGGCCAGGCCCACTACGCCGCGGCCAAGGCCGGCGTCATGGCCCTGACCCGCTGCGCCGCGGTCGAGGGTGCCGAGCACGGCGTGCGCGTCAACGCCGTCGCTCCGAGCATCGCCATGCACCCGTTCCTGGCCAAGGTGACCAGCGACGACCTCCTCGACGAGCTCACCTCGCGTGAGGCGTTCGGCCGAGCCGCCGAGCCCTGGGAGGTGGCGACGGTGATCGTCTTCCTCGCCTCCGACCAGTCGAGCTACCTCACCGGCGAGGTCGTCAGCGTCTCCAGCCAGCGGGCCTGAGCCGGCGTCCACCCCGGCCGACCCGGTCTCGTAGCGTCGGAGCGATGCCGCCCGCCGACCGCCCCGACCGGACCCGGGCGCGGATCCAACGCCAGGCGCTCTCCGTGGGGCTGGCGGTCGCCCCCTTCGGCGTGGTGTTCGGGGTGGCGTGCGCGCAGGCCGGGCTGTCGTGGCTCGACGCGCTCGGCTTCTCCACGTTCACGTTCGCCGGGTCCTCGCAGTTCGCCGCCGTCGGGGTGCTGGGTGACGGCGGCACCGCCGCGGCCGCGATCGGCGCCGGGTTGCTGCTCAACGTGCGGTCCCTCGCGTTCGGCGTCGTCCTCACGCCCGTGCTCGAGGGACCGTGGTGGAAGCGCGCCCTGCTGTCCCAGCTCGTCATCGACGAGTCCACCGCGGTGTCCACGGTCCAGGACGGGCCCCGGTGGCGGCGGTACGGCTTCGTGGCCGCCGGTCTGTCGGTGTTCGTGCTGTGGAACCTCACCACGCTGGTCGGCGTGGGCCTCGGCTCGGTCGGCGACAGCTTCGTCACCGACTGGGGCCTCGACGCCGCCGCCCCCGCCGCCTTCCTCGCCCTGCTGTGGCCACGACTGATCGGCGAGCGCGGCGCCACGGGCCGGCGCATGGCACTGGTGGGTGCGGCCATCGCCGCCGCGGCGGTGCCGTTGACCCCGGCCGGCATCCCCATCCTGCTCGCCGGCCTCGCCGTCCTGGCCGCCGGTCCCCTCCACCGGGGCCGGCCATGAGCGCCACGATCGTCGTGCTGGCCGGGCTGTCGCTCGGCACCTACGCGCTCAAGTCGGCCGGTCCCCTCGTGCTCGGCGGGCGGCCCCTTCCGCTCTGGCTCGACCGGATCGCCCAACGCATCCCCGCCGCTCTGCTGGCCGCGCTCGTGGTGGTCAGCACGGTGTCGGTGGGCCGCGTGCTGGTGGTGGACGCCCGGATCGCCGGCGTCGCCGTGGCCGGCCTCGCGCTGCGCCTCCGCGCCCCGATCGCCGTCGCGGTGCTCGCCGCCGTGGTGACCACCGCCGCGCTACGGGCGGTCTCGTAGCCTCCGGCCATGGCGATCACCACCATCGACGGCCTCGCCGGCCTCCGCGCCGCGGTCGGACACGACCTGGGCACCAGCGACTGGGTCGTGATCACGCAGGACCGTGTCGACACCTTCGCCGAGGCCACCGGCGACCACCAGTGGATCCACGTCGACGTCGAACGGGCCCGCCACGAGAGCCCGTTCGGCGGCCCGATCGCCCACGGCTACCTCACCCTGTCGCTGACCAACCAACTCCTCCCCGAGGTGGTCGAGGTGCGGGGCGTCTCGTCGGGTGTCAACTACGGGGCGAACAAGGTCCGCTTTCCTGCGCCCGTCCCGGTGGGCTCACGGGTGCGCGCCCACGTCCGCCTCGATGCGGCCGACGACGTGGTCGGCGGCGTGCAGACCACCATGACCATCACCATGGAGCTCGAGGGCTCGACGAAACCGGCGTGCGTGGTGGAGGCCCTGTCGCGTTGGCTGGCGTGATGCCCGATACCCAGCCGCCGACCGACGAGCTGCCCATCACCGGCCGGACGGCCATCGGCCGCCTGCCCGAGCGTGGCACCACCGATCGGGACGCCATGAACGCCATCCTCGACGAGGGCCTGATCTGCCACGTGGGCCTGTCGACCGAGCACGGACCGGTCGTGATCCCCACCACCTACGGGCGGCGGGATCGCGAGCTGCTCGTCCACGGTTCGCCCGCCGCGACCTGGTTGCGGGCCACGGGCAAGGGCACGCCGGTGTGCGTCACGGTCACCGCGGTCGACGGCCTCGTCCTGGCCCGCTCCGCCTTCCACCACTCCATGAACTACCGGTCGGTGGTCATCTTCGGTCGGGCCGAGGCGATCGCCGACCCGGACGAGAAGGCGGCGGCGCTCGAGGCCATCGTCGAACACCTCGTCCCCGGCCGCACGGCCGAGGTCCGGCCGACGCGGCCGGAGGAAGTCGCCAAGACGCTGGTCGTACGCCTCCGGCTGGACGAGGCGTCGGTCAAGGTCCGCACCGGCGGGCCCGTCGACGACGACGCCGACTACGCCCTCGACGTGTGGGCCGGGGTGGTGCCGGTGACGACGACGTTCGGGTCGCCGGTCGACGACGAGCGGCTCACCCCCGGCATCCCCGCACCTCCGACCGCCACCGCCTACCACCGCCCCTGAACGGCCCCCCAACCCCACTTCACCCTGTTCGTGGGGCGGGGTGTCAGGCGTCGAGGGCGCCGAGGAAGGCGGGCGGTTCGCCGCCGCCGTGCACCTCGAGCTCCGCGCCGCTGATCCACGCGGCCGCCGGCGAGGTCAGCCACCAGCACGCCTCGGCGACGTCGTGCGGCGTCCCCATCCGGCCGAGCGGGATCGTCTCCTCGATGCGGGTGATGGCGGCGGCGTCGCCGTAGTGGAGGTCGGCCTGCTCCGTGCGAACGAGGCCCACCACGACGGCGTTGACCCGCACCTGTCCGCCCCACTCGACGGCGAGCGACCGGTTCCAGCCCAGCAGCCCGGCCTTGGCCGCCCCGTAGGCCGAGTTCGACGGCGACGGCCGGACCCCCGAGACGCTGGCCACGTTCACGATGCAGCCGTCCTCGGCGGCGGCCAGATGGCGGTGGGCGAAACGGGCGACCCACATCGGCGCCAGCAGGTTCAGCTCGACGACCTTGCGCGTGAAGTTGGGCGAGTCGGTGGCCGCCTGCATCACCGGTGCGCCGCCAGCGTTGTTCACCACGACGTCGATGCCGCCGTGGTCGCCGGCGATCCCGTTGCACAGCGCCTCGACCGCCTGCGGGTCACGCACGTCGCAGGCCCGGAACTCACCGGCCACGTCCGCGCCCGGGTTCGATCGACCGCACACCACCACGGTGTCGCCGGCCGTCGCGAAGCGCTCGGCGATGCCGCGGCCGATGCCGCGGGTCCCGCCCGTGACGAGGACGACGCGCGCCGTCATGGGGCCGCCGTCACACCGACAGCAGGACGGACGAGCCGTGACCGAACAGGCCCTGGTTGGCGGTGATGCCGACCGTGGCCCCGTCGACCTGGCGGTCGCCGGCCTGGCCCCGGAGCTGCCACGTGACCTCGCACACCTGGGCGAGCGCCTGCGCCGGGACGGCCTCGCCGAAGCAGCCCAGACCGCCGCTGGTGTTGACGGGGACCCGGCCACCGATGGTCGTGACGCCGTCGGCGAGGAGCTTCTCGGCGTTGCCTGGTTCGCACAGGCCGATGTTCTCGTACCAGTCCAGTTCGAGCGCGGTGGACAGGTCGTAGACCTCGGCCAACGACAGGTCCCCGGGACCGAGACCCGACTCCTCGTAGCAGGCCCGTGCGATCGAGTCCTTGAACCCGACCTCGGGCACCGGGACCGCCGCCGCCGAGTCGGTCGAGAACTCGGGCATGTCGAGCAACATGTTCGGGAAGCTCGGCGTGACGGTGGAGATCGACCGGACCCGGACGGCGTCACCGAGGCCGTGCGAGCGGGCGTAGTCGTCGCTGACCAGCACCACCGCCGCACCACCGTCGGACGTGGCGCAGATGTCGAGCAGGTGCAGCGGGTCGGCCACCACCGGCGACGCGAGGACCTCTTCGACGCTGACCTCCTTGCGGTACCGGGCCTTGGGGTTGTGCAGGCCGTGCCGGGCGTTCTTGACCTTGACCCGGGCGAAGTCCTCCGGCGTGGCCCCGTGCAACGCCATGCGCCGGCGGGCGTAGAGAGCGAAGTAGGTCGGGTTCGTCGCGCCGAGCAGCCGGAACCGCAGCCAGTCGGGGTCGTCCGGGCGGTCGCCGGCGTTGGGGGCGAGGAAGCCCTTGGGTGTGGTGTCGGCACCCACCACCAGGGCGACGTCGCACAGGCCGGCCATGATCCGGGTGCGGGCCGATTCCATCGCGGTGGCCCCGGACGCGCAGGCGGCGTAGCTGGTGGATACCCGGGCACCGTTCCAGCCCAGCATCCGAGCGATGGTGGCGCCGGCGACGTAGCCCCCATAGCCGTTGCGCACCGTCTCACCGCCGGCGACGAACTGCACGTCGCGCCAGTCGATCCCGGCGTCGGCCAGGGCATCCTGGGCGGCCTCGACGCCGTAGGTGGCGAAGTTGCGCCCCCACTTGCCCCACTCGGTCATGGCCACGCCGGCCACCCGCACGTGCTGGTCGGTCACGAGAACGCCCCTTCGCCGTACGCCGGCTCCCACTTCCAGACCACCTTGCGCACCGGACCGCCCTCGGCGTCGGGGTCGACGAAGAGCGTGTCGACCACGAGCCGCACCGGCATCCCGACCTCGAGGTCCTCCACCGAGATGCCCGCCACCACCTGGCCCATCACGATCATCGCCTCGGCCTCGAGCTCGACGGCGACGATGCAGAACGGCTCGTGCTCGGCGCCGGGCACCACATAGGGCGGCGGCGGCTGGTACCGGGCATCGGTGTAACTCCAGATCCGCCCCCGGTTCGACAGCCGGTGCTCGTCGAGCTGGCGACCGAAGCAACCCGGGTTCCGGCACAGCCCCTCGACCCGCGGAAAGAACACCGTGCCGCAGTCCCGACAGCGCGTACCGAGCAGCGCCGGCTCGGGGTCGTCGGTGAACCAGCCCTCGATGGCGGCCTCGGTGCGCGCCCCGGTCGTCGTCATGGCCGGTGACGGTAGCGGGCGATCTGACGACCCATCAGATCCGGGTTCCTCGTCGCCTCGGGTGAGGCGAGGTGTCAGCGGGTGCCGGGTTCGACCAGGCCCTGCTCGAACGCGAAGGCCGTGGCCGCCGATCGAGAGGTGACCGCGATCTTGGTGAAGATGTTGGAGGCGTGGCGGGACACGGTCTTGACGCTGAGGAACAGCGCCGCGGCGATCTCCCCGTTGGTCATGCCGGCGGCCATCAGCCGGAGCACCTCGACCTCGCGCGCCGTGAGGCCGGCCGGGAGCGACGGCGGCGACGGGTGACTGAGCGCCTCGGCGTCGAGCCGGGCGCCGATGTTCTCGAAGAGCTCGGCGGCGGTCCGGAACGACTCGGCGGCGCCGGCATCGTCACCGCACTCGCTCCTGGCCTGCCCGAGGAGCGTGAGCGCGGTGGCGACCTCGAAGGGGATGTCCAGCGACTGCCACTGCTCCACCGCATTGCGCAACGTGGCGGCCGCCGCCTGGGCGTCGCCCGACGCCAGCTCGAGCCGGCCCCGGGCCGACGACGTCGTGGCCCCGAGGAGAGGTGTGTCGAAGGTCGACGTGATCTCGGCCAGCTCGGCGAAGGCACCAGTGGCCGCATCCATCTCGTCGGCGGCGATGGCCACCTGGACGAGGATGGGCAGCACCGTGGCCCGCGCCAGGCGGTTCGTCGTGCCCTCGAGGCAACTCGTGGCGATGGAGACCGCCTGGGCGGTCCTTCCCTGGGCGAGGCGCAGCAGGGCCAAACCGGCACAGGGCCGGCCGGCGAGCCGCTGGGCGTGGGCGAAGGCGTCCTCGGCTCGATCCAGCGCTCCGAGGCGACGGCAGATGTCACCGACTTCGGCGTGGGCGGCGGCGCTGTTGCCGACGTGGCTGCTCACCAGCTCCTCGCATGCACGCGTCGCCTCGCGCTCGGCCTCCTCCAGGGCACCCCGGCGCTTCAGCACCATGGCGCGGTGGATCCGGCAGATCCCGGGGAAGATGGCGAACGGGTGCCGTTCGGCCCACCGCAGGGTGGCATCGGTCCACTCCGCGGCGCGGTCGAGGTCTCCGACCTCCTCGCAGGCGCTGATGAGGCTGCAGTACACCTTCCCGGTCGAGAACGGGCGCAACCGCCCCTCGACGGCGAACAGCATCGCCTCGTCGAGATGCCCCATGCCGTCGGCGATCTCGCCCTGGTCGATCAGCACCCGGCCGATCGTCTGCAGCGCCTCCGCCTCCAGGTCGGGAGACCCCAGCTGACGACCGAGGGCCAGTGCCTCGCGTGAAGACGCCCCCGCGGCATCGAGGTCACCGGACCCGTGGGCGGTCTCGGCCTCCCGGAGCAGCAACGCCCCGTACTCGACGCAGTCGGGATCGCCGCCCAGCGCATGACGCGCCCGGCGGAGCCAGGCGCCGCCGATGGCGGGGCGGGCGGCGAGTGCGTGGTGCTCCCACAACCACACCGCGCACATGCCGGCACGGTGCGCCTCGCCGAGCTCGTCGTAGCCCCGGTAGGCGAGCTCGCGCGCCTCGATGCAGTCCTCGAGGCGACCCAGCCACCAGGCGGCATCGGCCAGCAGGTCGGCTCGCTCCGCCTCGAGCAACGGGTCGGCGACGGCCGCCGTCGTCGCCGCATCGAACGCTCCCTGCCAGTCCTGCGCGCGGTGCGCCTCTCGCGCCGGGGCCAACGCGTCGGGCTCCACCACGCTCACCGCTGCGCCGACCTGCGATCGAGCCCTCGCACGGTCTGAACCGTACCCACCTCGGCGTTGCGGTGCCGGAGGCGCACCAGGTCAGGCCGACGTCAGCTGCGTCGAGAGGTGCTCGAGCACCGGGCGCAGCTCCTCGGCGGGGCTGAACTCGATGAAGGTCACGCCGTCGTCGGTCCAGCCGGTGTGGCCGCCGGGCCAGTAGTACAGGTCGCCGGCCGAGTTGGTCTCCTCGGTGCCGTCGGCGTAGCGGAGGGTGACCGACCCCGACACGATGTACCCCCAGTGGGGGCACTGGCACGCATCGCCGGGGAGGCCTTCGAACAAGGGCCGGAAGTCCGTCCCCGCCGGCAGGGTCAGGTGGCGGACCAGCTGACCACCCCACTCCTCGCCGCGAGTGACCATCGCACCCATCTCCATCTCGATCTGCAGCTCGTCGGTTGCGGTTCGCATCGTCGTTGTCTCCTCAGCTCGTGCCCCGGACCGTTCCGGGGCATGGATGCATCGTCCAGCACCGACGACATCGGGTCATCGGCCACCACCACCACTTCGGCGGCCGGTGCGACGGCCAGGGATGGGACGGATACCCCACGCCTGCCGCGCCTCGGGGGTCGGGAATGGGGCGCCTGCCCGACGACACGATGACCATTCGTGGACGATGATCGGGCGGATGCGTGAGACCGT
Source organism: uncultured Acidimicrobiaceae bacterium (assembly GCA_963811245.1). Lineage (GTDB taxonomy): Bacteria > Actinomycetota > Acidimicrobiia > Acidimicrobiales > Salinilacustritrichaceae > Salinilacustrithrix. The sequence continues at coordinate 208,288 of CAWEQL010000004.1, read as the reverse complement.
TCGCACCGTCGCCGACCTCATCAACGCCGGTCGCGATCGGGAAGCCGCGCAGCAGGGCGCATCCATCACACGGAACGCGCAGATCCCACCATCGACCGGAGGCCCCATGGACCCCTTGACCCAACTCGGACACCTCGGCGGGCTGCTCAGCGGCGTGGTCGGCGGCATCCGGCCCGACCAACTCGACCAGCCCACACCGTGCGCCGACTACACCGTCCGGGGCGTCCTCGAGCACATGATCGGTGGCGCCGCGATGTTCACGGCGGCGTACCGCAAGGAAGCACCGCAGGAGCCGGACACGAACGACGTCCTCGGTTCCTTCGGCTCCGCGCTCGGCAACCTGGCCGCGGCGATCAGCGCCCCTGGCGCCCTGGACCAGACGATCGCTTCACCGTTCGGCGACCTCCCCGGCGACGACTTCGCCCGCTTCGTGATCCTCGACGGCCTGGTCCACGGCTGGGACCTGGCCACCGCCACCGGCCAGCGCTACGACCCGCCGACCGAGCTCGTGGAGGCCGTGGAGTCCTTCGCCCACGGAACCCTCGACCCCCTGCGCGACGGCGTGGCCTTCGGCCCCGCGGTCGAGCCGGCGCCCGGCGCCACCCCGATCGAGCGGCTGGCCGCCTACACCGGACGGACCTGGTCGCCGGAGCTCGCCAAGATCTGACACAGTGTCAGGCCCCGCCGCCCGACGGAGCCGACATGCCCACCACGGTCACCATCCACCATGACGCGCCGTTCGCCGGCATCGCCGAGGTCGTCATGGACAACCCGCCGGTCAACGCGCTGAGGGTCGAGGGATGGTTCGCGCTGGGTCGTCTGCTCGACCGGTGCGGGGACGACCCCGCCATCCGCGTGGTGGTGCTGCGGGCCGAGGGCCGGGGGTTCAACGCCGGCGTCGACATCAAGGAGATGCAGGCCACCGAGGGCTTCGACGCCCTCGTCGGCGCCAACGCCGGCTGCTACGCGGCCTTCAAGGCGGTGTACGAGTGCCAGGTCCCGGTGGTCGCCGCCGTGAACGGCTACTGCCTCGGCGGCGGCATCGGCCTGGTGGGCAACGCCGACGTGATCGTGGCCGCCGACGACGCCACCTTCGGCCTCCCCGAGGTCGACCGCGGCGCGCTCGGCGCCGCCACCCACCTCGCCCGCCTCGTACCGCAGCACAAGATGCGGGCGATGGTCTACACCGCGGCCACCGCCACCGCCGCCGAGCTCCACCACTTCGGGTCCGTCCTCTCGGTGGTACCGCCGGCCGAGCTACGCGACGAGGCGATGCGCGTGGCCGCCGACATCGCGGCCAAGTCGCCCGCTGTCATCCGGGCCGCCAAGGCCAGCCTCAACAGCATCGACCCCGTCGACGTGAACCGGTCGTACCGCTTCGAGCAGGGCTTCACGTTCGAGCTGAACCTGCGCGGCGTCGCCGACGAGCACCGTGACGCCTTCGTCGCCAAGCGCGACACGGACACCAGCCGATGAGGACCGCGCGATGAGCGACAAGCGCATGACCGAGGACGAGGTGGTGTCGCGCCTCGAGTCCGGCATGACGATCGGGATCGGTGGCTGGGCGGCGCGCCGCAAGCCGATGTCGATCGTCCGGGCCATCCTGCGTTCGGACCTCACCGACCTGACCATCGCCAGCTACGGCGGCCCCGACGTGGGGATGTTGTGCGCCGCCGGCAAGGTGCGCACGCTGATCAGCGCGTTCGTCTCGCTCGACGACATCCCGCTCGAGCCGCACTACCGCGCCGCCCGCCAGTCCGGTGCCGTCCACGAGCGGCCCATGGACGAGGGCATGTTCCTGTTGGCCCTGCAGGCGGCAGCATGGCGGGTGCCCTTCCTCCCGACCCGTGTGGGGCTCGGCTCCGACCTGTTCCGCGACCACCCCGACCTGCGGACCGTGCAGTCGCCGTATCCGTCGCCCGACGGCACCGAGGGCGAGGAGCTCGTCGCCGTCCCCGCCCTCCGGCTCGACGCCGCCATCATCCACCTCAACCGCAGCGACGAGCGCGGCAACGCCGCCTTCCTCGGCCCCGACCTCTACTTCGACGACCTTCTCCTCGAGGCGGCCGATGCCGGCTACGTGTCGTGCGAGCGCCTGGTCACGACCGAGCAACTGGCCGCCGAGGCGCCGCTGCACACCATGCGGACCAACCGCATGTTCGTGACCGGCGTGGTCGAGGCACCGAACGGCGCGCACCCCACGTCCTGCGGGCCCGATCACGAGGGCGACGCATCGTTCCTGTCGAGCTATGCGGCGTCGGCCACGTCCGCCGAGGCGTGGGACGAATTCCGCCGCACCTACCTCGACGGTTCCGAGTCCGACTACCAGCGGGCGGTGGGGTGATGCACATCACCCGGGCGGAGGTGTGCGTCGTGGCGGTGGCCGAGGCCTTCCGCGGCGACGGCGAGATCCTGGCCAACCCGATCGGCACCATCCCGATGATCGGTGGCCGGTTGGCCCGCGCCACCTTCGAGCCCGACCTGATGATGACCGACGGCGAGGCTCGTCTCGTGGCCGGCGATCGGGCCGTCGCCACCGGGGCGGACGACGGGGAGCCCTGGACGACCGAGGCATGGAACCCCTACCGGCGCATGTTCGACATGGTCTGGTCCGGCCGTCGTCACGTGATGATGGGCGCGACCCAGATCGACCGGTGGGGCAACCAGAACATCGCCGCCCTCGGCGACTTCGATCGGCCCAAGGTCGCACTGCTCGGCTACCGCGGCGCCCCGGGCAACACCATCAACGACAAGACGTCGTACTGGGTGCCACGCCACTCCCCCCGCGTGTTCGTCGAGGCCGTCGACACCGTGTGCGGCATCGGCTATGACCGGGCCGCTGCCCTCGGCCCGGAGGCCGCCCGCTTCCACTGCCTCCCTCGGGTGATCTCCGACCTCGGCGTGTTCGACTTCGCTTCCGACGACCACCGCATGCGGCTGCGATCGGTCCACCCTGGCGTCACCGTCGACGCCGTGGTCGCCGCCACCGGTTTCGACCTCGTCATCCCCGACGACGTCCCCGAGTCCCGCCAGCCCACCGCCGAGGAGCTGGAGTTGATCCGCGAGGTCATCGACCCCGAGGGTCGGCGCGAGCGAGAGGTCCCGGACCCGGCCTGACCGCGACCCCGGCTGCCCGGTTCAGGGTGGCGCGCTAGCTGCCCGTGATCTCCGCCACGTGCGACGTGATCACGTCGGCCGGCTGTTCGCCGGTGATGCGGGACACCACGTTGCCGTCGGCGTCGAGGAACAGGATGTAGGGGTAGCTGCTGAGACCGTAGGCCGCGGCGGCCGTCGACTGCTGGTCGTCGTAGAGCACCGTGCCCGGCCAGTTCTCCTTCTCGATCCACGCCGACGGCGGGAAGTTGGGACGGTCGGGGCTGGTGCCGGTGAGGACGGCGACCAGGTTCACCTGGTCGAAGGCACCTTGCTGGGCGAGATCGACGAGGAGGGGGAGCTCGCGCTGGCAGTGGGGGCACCAGTGGGCGAGGAAGGCCACCACGGTGGGCTTGTCGCCCTGGGCCGGCTGCAGCTCGGCGCTGCCCGCCGCCCGTTCGCTCAGGACGGCAGGGGCCTGCTGGCCGACGGCCGGGTCCGCGGAACCGTCAGCCATCGGGGCCAGGGGCTGGCCGTCGACGGTGACGGCGCCGTACTCGTTCGCCAGCGTGGCCTCGTCCGTGGCGACGTTCGTCCCGCTGTCGCCGTTGTCGCGGCTGGCGAAGACCACGGCGAAGACGGCCAGGAGCAGGACACCGACGACCACCGCCCCGATGAGCATCGGATTCGGGCCGGCGGATGCGCTCCGGGCGGGTCGGGTGCGGTTGCTCATGGGGTCGAAGCTCCTTCGGTGGGGGCGTACAGGTGATCGACGAGGGTGAGGACGATGATGAGCACGAAGCACACCGTCGCCAGGCGCGGGATGGTCCAGAAGCCGAGGCCCTGGACCCACCGCAGGGTGCAGGGGTTGTTCGGGTCACACGAGCCGACCCCGGCCGAAGGGAAGGTCTCGATGACGTTGTGCCAGACGTTGACGGCGAGCCCGGCCCCGGCGAGGACGAGGGCGATGATGCGGGCCGATGCCTCTCGCCGCCACGCCGCCACCCCGAGGACGACCACGAGTGGGTACATCGCGATCCGCTGGTACCAGCACAGCTCGCACGGCGTGAAGTGGGCCGCCTCGCTGAACCAGAGGCTGCCGCCCATGGCGACGGCGGCGACGCCGGCGGCGAGCGTGGTTCCCGAACCCGCCAGCGGCCCGACGACACGGGCTCGCGCCGCCGGCCACAGCAGGGCAGCCACGATCGCGGCCGCCGCAACGGCGCCAGCGATGGCGAGCACGCCGAGGACGTCGGCCACCGTCGCCGGCGTCGACGGGCTCACGTGACGTTCGGTGCGGTCGCGCTCCGGCGGGCGGCGCGCGCCGCCGCCTTCGCCGACTCGATCGATCCGGCCAGCGCGGCCTCGACGTCCTCGAGGCCACCGACGACGTCGCCCGCGACGCGGCGTGAGCGCGCCGTCACGCCGCCCGCCTTGAGCACGTACGACCGCAGGATTCCGACATCGAGGGCGCCCTCACGGACTCGGGGACCTGCCAACACCTTCTGGGTCGGCAAGCGTAGGTCGTGCACCACGCCGATCCCGGCCAGGGCCCGCAACACGTAGTAGGTCGGGTCCCACTCCCACCAGAAGAACCCGTTGCGAGCCGCGGGCGGGTAGTGGTGGTGGTTGTTGTGCCAGCCCTCTCCGCCCGTGATGAGGGCGACGAACCACGAGTTCCGGCTGGTGTCGGCCGTGGCGTAGCGGCGCCGGCCCATGATGTGGGCCAGCGAGTTCACGCAGAACGTGGCGTGCCACAGCAGCACCGTCGAGGTGAAGAACCCGACGACCAAGCCCCGCCAGCCGTCGACCAGGAAGGCGGCGACGCCGAAGGTCCACGGCGCGATCCAGTCGTGGCGGTTGAGGAAGCGCAGTTCGGGGAAGCGGGCGAAATCGGCGATCGCCTCGAAGTCCGTGGGCGACCATCGCTCGGCCAGGATCCACCCCATGTGCGACTGCCACAACCCCTTCAGGGGCGTGTGCGGGTCGCGCTCTGTCTCGGTGTAGCGGTGGTGACCGCGATGATGGGCGGCCCACCACAACGCCCCCTTCTGACCCGCGGCGCCGCCGCCGAAGGCGAGCACGAACTGGAAGACCCGGTTCGTCCGGAAGGCGCGGTGGGCGAAGTAGCGGTGGAAGCCGGCCGTGATGAACCACATGCGGACCACGTACATGGCCACGCACAGCACGATCGACCGCAGGCTGACGCCGGTGAACACGATCAGCAGCGGGGTGAACTGGAGGCCGAGGAAGACCGCCGACGGCAGCCAGCGGGGCCGCTCGTCGTCGGGAAGCGCGAGTGCGTTGCTCATGGAGCCGCTGACCCTACCGACCGGTCGGTAGGGGCACCGGTCATGACGACCGATGTCACACCCGTAGTCTGACGCCGTGTCAGACGCCCGCCCCGCCGCCCTCCGGACCCGTGTCTGTGAGCGCTTCGGGATCGACGTGCCGATCGTGCAGACGGGCATGGGCTGGGTCTCGGGGGCGAGCCTCACAGCGGCCACCTGCGCCGCCGGCGGCCTCGGCATCCTCGCCGCCGTCACCATGACCCGGTCCGAGCTCGAGGCCGCCGTCCGGGGCGTGCGGGAGCGCACGGACCGCCCGTTCGGCGTGAACTTCCGGGCCGACCAGGCCGACCTCGCCGAACGGCTCGATTTCGTGACCGGTGCCGGCGCCCGGGTCGTCTCCTTCGCCGGCGCCCCCACCCGCGACGCCATCGCCCGCTGCCACGACGCAGGAGCGTTGGTCATGCCCACCGTCGGCGCCCGCCGGCACGCCGAGAAGATGCTCGAGTGGGGCGTCGACGCCGTCATCGCGCAAGGAGGCGAGGGCGGGGGCCACACCGGCCCCGTGCCGACGTCCCTGCTCCTGCCCGAGGTGTGCGATGCGGTGGCTGCGGACATCCCGGTGTTCGGCGCCGGGGGCTTCCACTCCGGCCGGGGACTCGTTGCCGCACTCGCCTACGGCGCCGACGGCATCGCGATGGGCACGCGGTTCCTCCTGACGGCGGAATCGCGCGTCCCCGAGGCGACCAAGGCGCGGTACCTCGCCGCCGGCGTGACCGACACCGTGGTGACCACCGCCATCGACGGCGCGCCGCAGCGAGTGATCCGCACCGACGTGGTGGATCGGATCGAACGGTCCTCGGCGCTGGTCCGCTTCCCCCGAGCCCTCGCCGCCGCGCTGCGGTTCCGGCGGGAGACGTCCACCTCGGTTCACGACCTGCTGACGGAAGGCCTGGCCATGCGGCGAAACCAGGACCTGACCTGGGCGCAGCTGGCGCTGGCGGCGAACGCGCCGATGCTCATCAAGGCCACCATGGTCGACGGCAAGCCCGACGTCGGCGTGCTGCCCACCGGCCAGGTCACCGGCGTGATCGACGCACTCCCCTCAGTGGCCGAGGTCATCGCCGACATCATGGGCGAGGCGGAGGCGACGCTGGCCAGACTGGCCGGATGACCCGCTTCATCGTCTTCGGTGCCGGCGCCATCGGCGGCGTGGCCGGCGCCCGGCTCGCCCAGTCCGGACACGACGTGGCGCTGGTGGCCCGGGGCGCACACCACGACGCCATCGCCGAGCACGGCCTGCGCATCGACGACCCCGACGCCTCGGCCGTCGTGCACCTCCCGGTCACCGACGACGTGTCGACCCTCGACCCCGGCCCGGACGACGTCGTGCTGCTCGCCGTGAAGGGGCAGGACACACCCACCGCGCTCGACGCCTTGGCGCCGTACGCCCCCGACCTGCCGGTGGTCTGCTTGCAGAACGGCGTCACCAACGAAGCCGCCATCCTGCGGTTGTTCCGCGATGTCTACGCCGTGCCGGTCATGTGCCCGACCGAGCACCTCGAACCAGGGGTCGTGCAGGCCAACTCGGCCCCGGTGACCGGGATCTTCGACATCGGCCGCTACCCCGCCGGCGTCGACGACCGCTGCGAGTCGCTGGCCGCCGCGTTCCGGGCCTCGACGTACGAGTCGATCCCCCGGCCCGACATCATGCGCTGGAAGTGGCGCAAGCTCATGATGAACCTGGGCAACGCCGTCGACGCCGCCGCCGGCCGAGCGCACGGCAACGGCGTGATCCTGGATGCGATGCGGGCCGAGGCCGAGGCGGTGATCGCCGCCGCCGGCATCGACGTGGCCACCGAGCATGAGGACCGGGAGCGGCGTGGCCACCTGCTCGACATCCGCCCCGTGGGCGGCACGCAGCGCAGCGGCGGGTCGTCCTGGCAGAGCCTGGCCCGGGGCACCGGATCCATCGAGACCGACCTCTTCAACGGCGAGATCGTGCTGCTCGGCCGCCTCCACGGCATCCCGACGCCGGTCAACGAAGGCCTGCAGCGAGTGGCGCGGGACCTGGCCCGGCGTGGCGCCGAGCCGGGATCGATGAGCGCCGAGGACTTGGCGGCCGCCGTCTTGCCCGAGATCTGACACTCCGTCAGAATCCCTCGCCGTGGACCTGAGCTGGAGCGACGACGAGGAGGCGTTCCGGTCAGAGGCCCGCTCGTGGCTGGCGGCGCACGTCCCTGAGGACCTCGGCTCGGGCGACACCCGTGACGGCTTCGCCCGCCACCTCGAGTGGGAGCGGCGTCTGTTCGCCGACCGGTGGGCGGTGGTGTCGTGGCCCGAGGCCTATGGGGGTCGGGACGCGTCCATCTGGGAGTGGCTGATCTTCGAGGAGGAGTACTACCGGGCCGGGGCGCCGCAACGGGTGACGCAGAACGGCATCTTCCTGCTCGCCCCCACCGTCTTCGCCTTCGGCACCCTGGACCAGCAGGGCCACGTCCTGCCCCGGATGGCCGCGGCCGAGGACCTGTGGTGCCAGGGCTGGTCCGAGCCCAACGCCGGCTCCGACCTGGCGGCCGTCCGGTCCAAGGCGACGCGGGTCGATGGCGGCTGGGTCCTCGACGGCCAGAAGACCTGGACCACTCGCGGCGCCTTCAGCACCCACCTGTTCGGGCTGTTCCGCACCGACCCGGCGTCAGAACGGCACCGCGGTCTCAGCTACCTCATGGTTCCCCTCGACCTCGACGGCATCACCGTCCGCGGCTTCGGCCGTCTCGACGGCGACGAGGGCTTCGCCGAGGTCTTCTTCGAGGACGCCTTCCTCCCCGACGACGCCATCCCGGGTGGCCCGGTGCTGGGTGCGGTCGACGACGGCTGGCGGGTGGCGATGGCCACCACCGGATCCGAGCGCGGGCTCACGCTTCGGTCCCCGGGCCGGTTCAGGGCCACCGCCGACCGGCTCGTCGAGCTCTGGCGGGCGACACCCCCCATCCGCCGGTCCGACTCCGTCGCGCGACCGCCTCGTCGAGGCGTGGATGCGCGCCGAGGCCTACGACGCCTTCACGCTCCAGACGGTGACGACCCTGGCCGGTGGTGGCGAGGTGGGCGCGGAGTCGAGCCTCAACAAGATCTGGTGGAGCGAGCTCGACGTGGAGCTGCACCGCGTCGCGCTCGACCTGCTCGGTCCCGAGTCCGAGGCTCGAGGGGCCCTGGGCCAAGGGGTGGCAGTTCTCGCTGTCCGGCCCGATCTACGCCGGCACCAACGAGATCCAGCGCAACATCGCCGCCGAACGGCTGCTCGGCCTCCCGACGGATCCGATGAGGTTCTCGCTCGGCGACGACCGGCTGGAGTTCGCCGCGGCGGTGCGACGGGCACTGTCCGACGGGTGCCCGCCGTCAGTGGTGCGGGCGGCCTGGGACCGCAGCCAGCCCCTGGACCCCGCCGTCTGGGACACGCTCGGCGGGGATGGGCACCACCGATCCGGGCCTTGACTGGGTGACCCGGGTTGCGGTGGCCGAGGAGGTCGGGCGGGCGGCGCTGCCCCACCCCTGGGTCGAGACGGCGTTCGTCGTCGGCCCACTGCTCGGCGACGACGGGCGGGCTCGATGGCGGCCACCGACCTGGGAACGGCACCGTGGGTGCCGGCCGGCGCCGACGCCGGCGTGGTGGTGCTCGACGGTCCCGACGGACTCCGGGCGCTGGTGGCCGGCGAGTTCGAGGTCACCCCGGTCGAGACCGTCGACGGCTCCCGCCGCATGGTCGAGGTGGTCGGTCGCCAGGACGGGCGCCGGCTCGACACGCCGGATGTGGACCCGTTCGTGGCCGGCGCCCTCGGCACCGCCGCGATCCTCGTGGGGCTCGGCCAGCACCTGCTCGACACCACGGTGGCCTACGTCTCCGACCGCCACCAGTTCGGTCAACCGGTGGGCGGGTTCCAGGCGGTCAAGCACCACCTGGCCGACGCGGCCAAGGACCTGGCCTTCGCCCGCCCCATCGTGCACCGCGCCGCCCACGAGCTGGACACGGGGAACCCCGACGCAGCGCGGGACGTCTCGGCCGCCAAGGCCCTGGCATCCGACGCCGCCTCGGCCACCGCCGAGATCGCGCTCCAGTGCCACGGCGCCATCGGCTACACGGTCGAGTACGACCTCCACCTGTGGCTCAAGCGCGTGTGGGCGCTGGCCCGGGCGTGGGGCGATGCCGCGCACCACCGGCGCCTGGTCGGCGACGCCCTCGGCCTCTGACCACTGCTCAGGACGACGCCGCGGTCACGACCGAACCCGTCAGGACAGCGCAGTCAGGACGATGCAGTCAGAACAACAGGGACAGGCCCCAGATCACCGCGACGGCGATCAGCACGAAGATCGCCACCACCGCAGCCACGACGGCGACGACCGTGCGCCGCAGGGACGTGCCGCTCTGCTGGCGCGTGCCGGCGGGATCGTCGAGGTGCCTCTCTAGCAGGGTGATGTTGCGGTTGTTGGCCTTGAAGCCGAAATCGAACACCGATCCGATCACCGGGATCGCCCCGAGGACGGCGTCGACGGCCACGTTGCCGACCATGCGCACCACGGTGGCACCACGCGCTCCTTTGGACACGGCCCGCACGATCACGCCCGACGACAGCACCAGGCCGGCGGCGTCCCCGATGCCGGGGACCAGGCCGAGCAGGCCGTCGAGGCCGAAGCGCCAGTTGGTCCCCGGGACACGGAACGCGCTGTCGAGCAGGTGGGCGAGTGCCCGTTCCTCGGCGTGGACGTCGTCGGCGTGCGTCACGGTCATGGCGATCCCGTACCCCGCCGGCTGCCCGTCGAGACAGCTCCCGCCCGTCGACCACCCTCTACGCTGACCTGACAGCCCGTCAGATCCGAGGAGCGCAGCCATGGCCGAGGCCTACATCGTCGACGCAGTCCGTACGCCCGTGGGGCGGGGCAAGGCCAACGGTGCGTTGGCCGGCGTCCACCCCGCCGACCTGGGCGCCGCCAGCATCGAGGCCTTGGTCGACCGCACGGGCATCGATCCCGCCGCCGTCGACGACGTGGTGTTCGGCAACGTCGACTCCATCGGTCCGCACGCCGGTGACATCGCCCGCACGTGCTGGCTGGCAGCCGGGATGCCCGAGCACGTGCCGGGCGTGACCATCGATCGCCAGTGCGGCTCGGCGCAACAGGCCATCCACTTCGCCGCCCAGGCCGTGATGTCGGGGACGATGGACCTGGTCGTGGCCGGCGGCGTCCAGTCGATGAGCGCCGTGCCGATCTCGTCCGCCATGACGCTGGCCGCCGAGCCGCTGGGCTTCCCCGACCCATTCACCACATCGGAGGGCTGGCGGAAGCGCTACGGCGACCAGGAGGTGAGCCAGTTCCGGGGGGCGGAGCTCATCGCCGAGAAGTGGGACATCTCCCGCGACGACATGGAGGCGTTCGCCGTGGCCTCCCACGAGCGGGCGCTGCGCGCGCAGGAGGAGGGCCGCTTCGACGCCGAGATCGTCGAGTGCTTCGGCGTGTCGAAGGACGAAGGGCCACGCGAGCCCGACTGGGACAAGATCCGCTCCCTGCCGACGTTGCAGGAGGGCGGGCGGGTGACGGCCGCCGTGGCGTCACAGACCTCGGATGCCTCGGCGGCGCTGCTCATCGCCAACGACGCCGCACTGAAGACCCACGGCCTCACCCCTCGGGCCCGGATCCACCACCTCAGCGTGATGGCCGACGACCCCATCTTCATGCTGACGGCGCCCATCCCGGCCACGAAGCGGGCGCTCGAGCGCACCGGCATGTCGGCGGCCGACATCGACCTGGTGGAGATCAACGAGGCCTTCGCCCCGGTCGTGCTGGCGTGGTTGAAGGACACCGACTTCACCCACGAGCAGACCAACGTGAACGGCGGTGCCATCGCCCTCGGCCACCCCCTCGGCGCCACCGGCGCCAAGCTCATGACCACCCTGCTCCACGAACTCGAGCGCACCGGCGGCCGCTACGGCCTGCAGACGATGTGCGAGGGCGGCGGCCAGGCGAACGTCACCATCATCGAACGCCTGTAACCCGCCGAGCTCCCGCTTCCACCCCGCACCCCCATCCCGTTCTGGCACCACGGCGTTCGCAGCACGACCACACGAACAGGTACCAGAACGAGGAGCCAACCCGTTCTGGCCCCACTTCCTGCGGTCGGCGTGCGGTCGATCAGGTGCCAGAACGGGGTGGGTGGGGGGTTGGAGGGCGCCGGCGGGCCGGGCTACTGGTCGGGCCAGCCGAACCAGGTGGCGCGGGCCGCGGCGAGGACGGTGCCATCAGCGGTGGCGAGCGCGGTGCCGGCGTACATGCGGGTCTCGTCGTGGCCGATCTGCCAGCCGATGACCACGTGATCGACTCCGACCTGCGCCGGTGCGTACTGCTCGAACACGATGCGACCGAGCAGACCCGCCCGCTCGCCCCGGGCGATGAACGCCATCGATCCGGGGCAGTCCAGGGCGGCGAGCACCCAGAGGCGGTCGACGGTGCTGTCCGCGCCACCCTGGTCGAGCCGGGCGTGCTCGGGCCGGGCGTGCTCGGGTCGCGGGCGCCACAGGCCGGCGACCTCCTCGTGCCCGTCGACCTCGAGGGGGCCGACCGTGATGCCGAGCCCGTGGTCGTCCTCGCGGCTCGTGCCACAGCCGAGGCAGATGGGGTGGACGCCGCGCTCGTCCCAGAACGAGGGCGAGCCGGCCTCGGCCGACCGGGCCTGCTCGATGGTCGGGACCGGGGGGACGTCGATGTCGAGCGTCGACGGCTGGGCCTCCACGAGGAGCTGGTCGCCGTCACGCAGCTGCCAGGTGCCGCCCTCGCCGGCGACGAGCTCGAGCGGGGCGTCGACCGGCGTGGGCCGGCGCAGCGTGATCTGGGCCGGGCCGTCGATGGCGGCCGCAACGAGACCGGCCACGTAGCCACCGTGACCCATGGTGGGTGGTCCGACGTAGCGGGACGGCACCACGACGGGTGACGGGGAGGACAGGGCACCGTTCGACATCGCCGGCCACGCTGGCAGCTGGCGACGATCCCGTGCCAACCGACCGACGTGGACAAGGATCTGCTCGTGACGCGCACCAGACGGTGGCAAGGAAGCGCACCGGTCGTGTGCGGGGCGCTCGCCGTGGTGACGACGGCGGTCACCTTCCTGCCATGGGCCCGGTCCGGCGCGAGGACCCGCAGCAGCTACGCGATCGTCGCCGTGGTCGAGCGGGCCGGCGTGTTGACGGGGCGGCTGTCCGATCTGTCCCCGTTTTGGTTCTTCGTCCCGGCGCTGTGTGGCGTCGGCGTGGTGGCGCTCGCCCTGGCTCGACACGGCATCGGCTACTGGGCGACGACTAGTTTGGGGCTCGTGGTCGCCGTCGGCGGTGCGCTCGTGGTGCGGTCGCCTCTGGCGACCGAACCGGGGGCGGTGGTCGGAATCTGCTGCGGCGCCAGCACCACCCTGGCCGGAGCGCTCGCCCTGGCCACGAACCCGAGGCGGACAGCATGAGCGACGAGTGGGGCCCGGCGCAGATCGACCCGGTGGAACCGGACCTCACCCTGCGGACCGAGGCGGAGGTCACGAAGTCGTCGCATCGGGGTGGCCGCATCGTCGCCGGTGTCATCGGCGTGTTCATCCTCGTGGCCGGCACCACCTTCGCCGCCACCCAGCTCGGGTCGTCGGGCCCCGCCAGCCCGGAAGACGCCGTCTCCTCGCTGCTCGACGCCGCCTCCAACGAGGACATCCTCGGTGTCCTCGCCGCCCTCGACCCGGGCGAGCGGGATGCCCTCCGCCAGCCGGTGCAGGACCTCGTCGAACAGCTCCAGCGCCTCGAGGTGTTGGCGCCGTCGTTCTCGCTCGACGGCGTGGCCGGCGTCGACCTCGAGTTCTCCGACGTGACCTACCGCACCGAACCCGTGCGCGACGACCTCGTACGCGTCTACCTCACGGGCGGGACGGTGACCGGAGGGTTCACCGCCGGCGAGCTCCCCGTCGGCTCGTTCGTGACCGACACCATCGAGCGCTTCGGCGGGGACCTGGGAGACGCGTCCGGATCGGACTCGTCGCCGATCGGGGGCGACGACACCTTCGTCGTGGCCCACAAGACCGACGACGGTTGGCACGTGAGCATCGGCTACACCATCGCCGAGGCGGCCCGACTCGACGCCGGCCTCCCCCTCGGCGCCCCCGGCATCGAGCCCGTCGGCGCCGACTCCCCCGAGGCGGCGGTCGAGGGCATGGCCCGTGCCGCCGCCGCACTCGACCTGCGCGGCATGATCGCCCGCCTGTCCCCCGGCGAGTTCGGCGCCCTGCAGGACTACGCCGGTCTCTTCGTGGACCGCGGCGCGCAGGCCATGGCCGATGCCGACGTCGCCATCTCGATCGACGACATCGCCCTCCATGCCGACCGATCCGGGGACCGGGCCACCGTGTTCATCGATCGCTTCGCCGTCACGGTCGTCCACGAAGGGCACACCTACAACGCCTCCACGGACGGGAAGTGCTTCACGCTGACCGGCGACCTCGATGCCCTCGGCATGGACGGGTCACCGTTCGACGAGGGTCCCGTGTGCGCCGAAGATCTCGGCGGCCTGGGCACCGGGTTCTTCGGCCTCGGCGCCACCGACCCGTCCGGCACCGATGCGCCCGCGATGCCCAGCATCGACACACCGACGATGGGGATCACGACCACGCAGGTGGGCGGCAGATGGTATGTCGCCCCCCTCTCCACCGTGCTCGACGGGATGGTCGCCACGCTGTCGGTGCTGGATCGCAGCGACCTCGATGCCATGGTCGACGCCGTGGAGTCGATGTCCACCTCGTTCGAGGAGTCGTTCTCGAGCGGCAGCGGCTACTCGGACGGTCCGGGCGGATACCCGGACTCGTCGAGCAGCGGCTCGGCCTCGTCGGGGGACTGGGCGCCATATCCGACGACCGTCCCGCCCGGGACGCCGGGCATGGCGACGACGTCGCTCGTGGTCCCCGGCGACAACTGAGCCAACGCTCCGGCGGCCGGCGCAGGGGCCCCTCAGCCGGCGCGGTGGTCGGCCCAGACGGCCGCGATGTCGTCGAGGACCCGCAGCGCCTCGTCGCGACCGACGCTCGGGACACGGCACACCACCTCGCTGACGCCGAGCGAGTCGAAGTGGGCCAACTTCCCGGCGGTGGGAAGCGACCCGAACGGCACGATGCGCACACCGGCCGGGTCGCGTCCCGCGTCCTCGAGCATGCGGCGCAGCTGCGGGATGGCTTCGGCCAGGCCCCGTCCGCCGACCGGGATCCATCCGTCGGCGCCCGCCACGACGGCGTTCAACACTCGGCGCCCGGCTCCGCCGCCGATCAGCACGGGGATCGAACCCTGCACCGGCTTCGGGTAGGACCACGACGGGGCGAACCGCACGTGGTCGCCGGCGAAGGACGCCACGTCGTCGGTCCACAACGCCCGCATGGCGGCGAGGTGCTCGGCCGCCACCGACCAGCGATCGCCCATGGCGATGCCGTGGTCCTCCATCTCGTCCTCGTTCCACCCAAAGCCCACCCCGAGGTCGACCCGACCGCCCGAGACGAGGTCCAGGGTGGCGAGCGCCTTGGCCGTGACGATCGGCTCCCGTTGGGCGACCAGCATGATGCCGGTCCCGAGACGGATCCGGTCGGTGACGGCGGCACACGCGGCGAGCACGACGAGCGGATCGAGCGTCCGCCGGTACTCCGCCGGCAGCTCGGCCTCACCGGTCGGGGCAGGGGTGCGGCGCGACACGGGGATGTGGGTGTGCTCGGGCAGCCAGAACGAGTCGATCCGCCGCTCCTCGGCGGCACGGCACAGCTCGACCGCGTCGATCGTCTGGTCGGTGGCGAAGATCGTGACGCCCAGCCTCACGCCCGACGCCTTCCCGGACGGACCTGTTCCTGACGCACCGTCAGATCCTGCCAGACTCGCCGTCATGACAGGCATCTGTGACGGACGGGTCGTCATCGTGACCGGAGCGGGCCGGGGCATCGGGCGGGGCCACGCCCTCGAGATGGCCCGGCAGGGGGCACGGGTGGTGGTCAACGACCTGGGCGTGGAGCTGGACGGCACGTCCGCCCGCGGCGCCAGCGGCCCCGCCGGCGCGGTGGTCGACGAGATCATCGCCATGGGCGGTGACGCCGTGGCCAACGGCGATGACATCGCCGACTGGGCCGGCGCCGAGCGCCTGGTCCGAACCGCCATCGAGCGGTTCGGGGCCGTGGACACGGTGGTCAACAACGCCGGCTTCGTCCGGGACCGGATGTTCGCCAACGCCACCGAGGACGAGTGGGACGCGGTGGTGCGGGTGCACCTGAAGGGCCACTTCTGTGTGTCCCGCCACGCCGCGGCGTGGTGGCGGGACGAGGCGAAGGCCGGCCGCCCCCGCCAGGGCCGCATCGTCAACACCTCCTCCGGCGCCGGCCTGCTCGGATCGGTCGGCCAGGCGGCGTACTCGGCGGCCAAGGCGGGCATCGTCGGGCTCACGTTGGTGCAGGCCGCCGAGCTCGGCCGCTACGGCGCCACCGCCAACGCCATCGCCCCCGTGGCCCGCACCCGCATGACCGAGACGGTCTTCGCCGGCGACATGGCCGCGCCCGAGGAGGGCTTCGACGCCAAGGCCCCCGAGAACGTGGCGCCCCTCGTGGCGTGGCTCGGATCCGACGGTTCTGCACCCGTCACCGGCCGGGTGTTCGAGATCGACGGTGGGCAGCTGACCCTCATGGAGGGCTTCCGCCACGGCCCGATGGTCGACAAGGGCGACCGGTGGGACGCGGCGGAACTGGGCCCCGTGATCGACGACCTCACCGGTCGGGCCGACCCGCCGGAACCGGTCTTCGGCACCACCTGAGGGGCTGGCAGACTCGCCCCGTGCAGCTGCCCGCCGGGTTCACCGCCCACACCGCCACCATCGGCATCAAGGACGACTCCACCGACTTCGCCGTGATCGCCGCCGACCGGCCGTGTACGGCATCGGCCGTGTTCACCAAGTCACGCTTCGCCGGCCCGAGCGTGGTCCTGTCGCGCGAGCACGCCGCCGACGGGCGCCTCCAGGCCGTCGTGGTGGTGTCGAAGAACGCCAACGTGGCCACCGGGCCGCAGGGCACGGCCGACGCCGTGGAGCTGGCGGAGGGCGTGGCCAAGGTCGTGGGGTGCGACGTCGCCGACGTCCTGGTGACCTCCACCGGTGTCATCGGCCGGCCCTACCCCATGGATCGGGTCCGTGCGCACCTGGCGACGATGGCGGCACCGGTCGACACCGACGCCGATCGGGTGGCGCAGGCGATGATGACCACCGACACCCACCCGAAGACGGCCACGGCCACCGCCGGCGGCGCCACCGTCGTGGGCGTGGCGAAGGGCGTCGGGATGATCGAGCCCGACATGGCCACGATGCTGGCCTTCCTGTTCACCGACGCCGAGATCGACCAGGCCGCGCTCGACGACATCTTCCGGGGCGTCGTCGACCGCACCTTCAACTGCCTGTCGGTCGACACCGACACCTCGACGTCGGACACCGCCGCCATCCTCGCGTCCGGTCACGCCGGCCCGGTCGACCACGACCTGCTCACCGCCGCCATCGACTGGGTCTGCCTCGACCTCACCCGTCAGCTCGCCGCCGACGGCGAGGGCGCCGAGACGCTCATCGTCGTCACCGTCGACGAGGCCCGTGACCACGCCCAGGCCAAGCGGGTGGCCAAGTCGATCGTGAACTCCCCGCTGGTCAAGACCGCCATCCACGGCGCCGACCCCAACTGGGGGCGCATCGCCATGGCGATCGGCAAGTGCAGCGACGACGAGGACATCGACCAGGACCGGGTCACCATCCGCATCGGCGACCAGGAGCTCTACCCGTCACGGGCCGGCGACGCCGAGCTGGCCGCCCTGAGCGAGTACCTGCGCGGGCACGAGGTCGACATCCACGTCTCGCTCGGGATCGCCGGCGGGGTCGCCACCGTCTACGGCTGCGACCTCACCGACGGCTACGTCCGGATCAACGCCGACTACACGACCTGACCGGCGCGGGCGGAGCGGGCGTCGTCAGGCGGTGGCGCACTCGGCGGCGATGCTCGACAGCGCCACGCCCCGTTTGGCCTGTCGGATCGGGTGGGCGTCGATCCCGTTGGTGAGGTACACGAACGAGATGCCGGTCTCCGGGTCGGCCCAGGCGAGCTGGCCGCCGGCGCCGTTGTGGCCGAAGCGGTGCGGCGAACCGGTGGCGCCGAAGCCCCGGTAGGTCGCCTTGCCGTCGTCGCCGGCGGTCACCAACCCGAGGGTCCGCAGGATCGGGACACCGAACATCGGGTCCGGCAGCCGGTTCCGGACGTTGCCGGTCACGTCCGCCAGCAGCTCGGGATCCCACAGGCCCTTCGGGTCGTGGAGCAGCGCCTGGTAGAAGCGGGCCAGATCGGCGGCGTTCGAGATGCCACCACCACCGGGCACGCCGAGGGCCTTGGTGGCCGGATCGTTGAAGCCGAGGAGCGCGTCCTCGGTGACCTCGGTGGCCGGGAGCTCGCGGACCCCGAAGGCGGCCTCCAGCTCGTCGGGCGTGGGGAGCTCGCCGACGGCGATGAGCTCGGCGACGTCACCCTGCTGCTCGACCGGCACACCGACGCGGAGCCGCTCCAACCCGAGCGGATCGAGGATGCGATCGGTGACGACCTCCCGGTAGTCGCGCCCCACGACCCGTTCGATGATCTCGCCCAGGACCCAGTGGGCCGACGTCGGGTGGTACTCGAAGCGGGTGCCGGGCTCCCAGTTCGTCCGCCACCGGCGCATGCGCTCGATCCGGCCCTCGCGGGTGGACCATGCCGGCGGACCCATCGGGGCGGTGGGGAACCCCGAGGTGTGGAGCATGACCTGCTCGACCGTGATGGTGGCGCCGTGGTCGGGGTCGCCATCGGCCATGAACTCGGGGATGTAGTGCTGGACCGGCAGCGTGATGTCGACGTCGCCGTCCTGCATGAGCGTCCAGAAGGTGGAGACGACCACGGCCTTGGTGGCCGAGAAGATCACGTAGCGCGTGTCGTCGGTGGCGTCGCCCAGGGTCTCGCCGGCCACGATCTCCCCGTCGACGGCCAGGGCGTACTGGCACGAGGGCAACAGACCGGAGTCGATCTCCCGCCGGGCCCGGGCTGCCAGTTGCTCGATCTTGTCGTTCACCAGTTCGCTCATGACGGCACCGTAACCCCACGGGTGAGGCGACGACGGGCTGCGGCGGGTCTAGGACGACACCACGATCCAGACCATGGCGAAGTGGCACGCCGACGCCGCCACGGTGCAGCAGTGCCACACCTCGTGGTACCCGAAGACGGTCGGCCGGGGGTCGGGGCGCTTCATCATCAACACGAGCGCCCCGACCGAGTACAGCGCCCCGCCCAACGCCATCAGCACCAGGGCGGACACCTCGATCTTGTCGATGATCGCCGGCAACGCCAGCACGGCGGCCCAGCCCATGATCAGGTAGACGGCGTTGCTGGTGCGCGGGAAGCGGTGGATGCCGAACAGCTTCAGGGCGATGCCCGTGGCCGCGGCGACGCTGACCCCGACGAGGAACCCGGTGGCCGCCGTGCCGCGCAGCACGAGGAGGCAGATCGGAGCCCAGGTCCCGGCGATCAGCACGTAGATCATCGAGTGGTCGGCCAGCTGCATGCGCCGGCGGGCCGTGGGGCTGGAGGCCAGCAGGTGGTAGCTGGCGGACGTGGCGAAGACGATCAGCTGCGCGGCCACGTAGACACCGGCGGCCACCCGGGCCCGGGTCCCATCGGCGACGAGCACGAGCAACACGCCGAGCGGGATGACGGCGACGGCGCCGGCGGCGTGCAGGAACCCGCGGTACTTCGGTCGCGGCCAGAGATACGACGGGAGGTCGTCGTGTCTCGGTCCGGCGATCAGGTTCACCCCACCCATGATGGCGGCTCGGGCCCCCGTTCGGGAACCCGAGCCGGTCGCGGCGCTACGTGAGGCGCTGGACGATCATGGCCATGCCCTGGCCGCCACCCACGCACATCGTCTCGAGACCGAACTCCTTGTCCTCGTCCTCGAGGGCGTTCAGCAGGGTGGTCATGATCCGGGCGCCGGTCATGCCGAAGGGGTGACCGAGGGCGATGGAGCCGCCCTTGACGTTGAGCTTGTCGAGGTCGATGCCGAGGTGCTTGGCCGATGGCAGCACCTGGGCGGCGAAGGCCTCGTTGATCTCGACCAGGTCGATGTCGTCCATGGTCATGCCGGCCCGCTCGAGCGCCTGGCGGGAGGCGCCGACGGGGCCCATGCCCATGATCTCGGGGTTCAGGCCGGTGACACCGGACGACACGATGCGGGCCAGCGGCGTGATGCCGAGCTCGCGGGCCTTGGTGTCGCTCATGACGATCACGGCGGCGGCGCCGTCGTTGAGCGGGCAGGCGTTGCCGGCGGTGATCGAGCCGTCGGGGCGGAACACCGGCTTGAGCTCGGACAGCTTCTCGACGGTGGTGCCCGGCCGGGGACCGTCGTCCTTGCTGACCACGGTGCCGTCGGGGAGGGTGTACGGCGAGATCTCGCGATCGAAGAACCCGTTCTCCTGGCTCTCGACCGCCCGCTGCTGCGACCGGGCGCCCCACTCGTCCATCTCGCGACGGGACACGCCCTCGGCCTGGACCACGTTCTCGGCCGTCTGGCCCATGGCGATGTAGATGTCGGGCAGGCCCTTCGGCGGCTCCCAGGTGGGGGCGTCGCCGGCGGCGCGCTCGGCGGTACGGGCCTCGGCGTCGGAGAAGGCCTCGTTGTGCGGGCCGACGTCGGCGGCACCGTTCTTGTAGCGGGAGACGGCCTCCACGCCGGCGGCGATGAAGCAGTCGCCCTCGCCGGCCTTGATGGCGTGCGCTGCCATGCGGATCGTCTGCAGCGACGACGAGCAGTACCGGTTCACGGTGACACCGGGGACGTCGTCGAGGCCGGCCATGACGGCGGCGACGCGGGCCAGGTTGTACCCGGCCTCGCCGGCGGGCTGACCGCAGCCCAACATGATGTCTTCGACCTGGTGCGGGTCGAGGGCGGGGACCTTTCCGAGGACGTCCTTCAGGATGAAGGCGGTGAGGTCGTCCGGGCGGGCGTCCACGAGGGACCCCTTGTTCGCCCGTCCGATGGCGGTGCGGGACGTGGCGACGATGACGGCTTCGGGCATCTCAGGGCTCCTGTGCTCGGGACGGCGTGCGGCAGGCCTCCTTCCTAGTCGTGTTCGCCCGTCAGCGGCCAGAAGGCGGACACCGTCGGGCGCGTGGCGGGCTACGTTCGCCCCGTGGCGGACCCGACCCCTGCACCGACCGATCCGTCCGCCACGTGGTCGGTGTCGCAGCTCTCCGAGGCCATCGGCGAGCGCCTCCGGTCAGCCTTCCCGTCCGACGTCTGGGTCCGGGGCGAGATCCACGACCTGTCCCGGCCCCGCTCCGGGCACGTGTACTTCTCCCTCGTCGACGAGGACGGCGGCGCGACGCTCGCGGTGATGCTGAGCGCCACCGACAAGGTGCGGGTCAACCGGCTGTTGCTCAAGGCCGGCGGCCGGGTGCGGATGTCCGACGGCACCGACGTCCGCATCCGGGGTCGGCTCGACTGGTACGGGCCGCGCGGTCAGCTCCAGCTCCGCATGGCGTCCATCGACCCCGCCTTCACCCTGGGGCAGTTGGCCGCCGCCCGGGCCGAGCTGCTCGACCGGCTCCGCGCCGAGGGCCTCCTCGACGCCAATCGGCGCATCCCGATGCCGGTGCTGCCGCTTCGGGTCGGCGTCGTCACCTCGGCGGGCAGCGCGGCCGAGGCCGATCTGCTCGACGAGCTCGACCGGTCCGGCTACGCCTTCCGGATCCAGGTCGCCGATGTCCGGGTCCAGGGGCCGGACGCGCCTGGCTCCGTCGCCGGTGCCATCACCTGGTTCGCGTCCCGAGCCGTGGACGTGGTCGTGGTCGTCCGGGGCGGCGGGGCCACCACGGATCTCGCCGCGTTCGACCACGAGCTCGTCGCCCGCGCCATCGCCGCCAGCCCGCACCCGGTCATCACGGGCGTCGGCCACGAGGTCGACCGAGCGGTGGCCGACGAGGTGGCGCACGTGGCGGCGAAGACACCGACCGCCGCCGCCCAGCACCTCGTCTCGGTCGTCGCCATCGCGCACCGCCGGGCCGAGGACGCCTACGCCGCGGTGCGCCGTTCGGCCGAGCGGTGTGTGCGGCTGTCCGACCAGCACCTCGATCGCCTGTCCGCCCGGGCGGGCACGGCCGCCGTCGCTGCCACGCGCGCCGAGCTGGCCCGGGTCGACGGGTGGGCCGGACGTCTCGGACCTCTCGTCGGCCGGCGCCTCGACCGGGAGACGGCCCGGGTGGACGACCGGGCCCGCCGGCTCCGGGTCGGGGCCGGCCGGCGGGTCACCGACGCGCACGGGAAGTTGGACGTGCTGGTCACCCGGGTGGCGCTGGGCGACCCGCGGCGAGCGCTGGCCCGGGGCTGGTCCATCACGCGGCGGGAGGACGGGAGCATCGTGCGGTCGGTGAGCGACGTGTCGGTCGGGGCCACGTTGCACACCGTCCTCGCTGATGGGACCATCTCCTCCGTCGTCGACGGGGAGGAGGAGCCCAGATGAGCGAGCCGGGTCTCGACCCCGAACCGGAGGGTTACGCCGACGCCGTGGCCGAGCTCGAGGCCATCGTCCGCGAGATCGAGGACGAAGACGTCGACGTCGACGTGCTGGCCACCCGGGTGGCGCGGCGCGGCGGGACTCATCGAGTTCTGCCGCAGCCGGATCCTCGCCGCCCGGAGCGCGGTGGACGACGCCACCGGGGCCCTCGACGAGGTCTGAGCCGCACCCGGGCGGTCAGCGGTGGGTCAGCGTCGGCAGGATCGACGCGAGCTGGGACGGGTCGGCACCGCGCAACTCGACGAAGGTGGTGTCCGAGAGCCGGGTCCGGATGGCCGACGATCGGAAGTCGGGCGAGAACCAGGTCTCGGGGCCGTCGATGTCCACGCGCACTGCGCCCCGACCGTCGAGCTGCGCACCGCCGGGCACCGTGATCTCGGCCAGCTCGATGAGGTCGGTCCCGTCGGTGTAGAAGCGCACGATCTCGGTGGCCGAGTCACCGACATCTTTGGAACCGGAGCGCAGCACGGTGCCGGCCAGGTCGTAGCCGGCCGGCGGGGTGATGTCGGTCTGGAGGCGTGCGATCGTCTCGTCGTCCGCCGCCACGGCGATGCTGGACAACAGCGCCGAGAACTCGGGTGCGTCCGTGATGACCGGTGCCGGCGAGAAGATGGCCGGATCCACGTCGACACCGACGTCGACGGCCGTGGCGGTGCGTTCCGTCACCGGTGAGCCGCCCAGCTGCCAGCGTTCGTGCAGCACCAGCCCGGCCTCGTCGATGCAGACCTCCGTCGACTCGTCGGCGGTCGGGGCGACGGCGCCCGGGTTCGACAGCGGTTGACCGGTCACGAAGATGCGACAGGGCCGCCCCAGGTACGCACCGGTCCCGGCCCCCTGCGCCCGACCCATGGCGACCATGGTGGCCATGGCGGCCAGCGGACGTTGGTCGAACGCGGCGCGGTGGAGCTCCGGTTGGATCGGAAGCCATCCGGAACGATCGGTGAGGTAGGTCCACAGCTGGGTGCGAGACGTGGCCGTGCCGCTCACGATGGTGCCGTCGCGGGTGGACACGACGAGCGACTCGAAGGGGCGGACGACCGTGACGTCCTCCACCCGGGCCAGGTCGTTCTCCACCACGTCGTAGGTGATGTGGTAGCTGCCCGGGGGGTTCTCGGGATACGGCGGTGCGGCGATGACGGCGAGGGGGACCGCCGGCGCGGGCTCGGTGGTCGGCGTGGTCGACGGGGCCACCGTCGTCGTGGACGTGGCCGTCGTCGAGGTGACGGCCGCCGTCCGGGCCGAACCGTCGTCGCGAGCGCCGTCGATGGCCACGAAGATCCCCCCGCCCACCGCCAGCGCCACGGCCAGCGGGATCAGCGGGTTGGTGCGCCGGAGGGCCACAGCACCGGTCCCGGGGTCATCCGGTCAGCTTGCCAGTCTCGTAGACCGAGAGCGGAACCATCTCGGCTCGACCGCACCACCACTCCACACCACCATCCGCCGTGTGGCGGACCGTGCTCCCCTACCCGCCGGTCCGCCCCCACCCGTAGGCTCACAGCAATCATGCCCCTGTCCCGAAGCCGCAGCGCCGTATCCGTGCCGCCGAGCCTCGCTCGGGTCGCCGAGCTGGTCGAAGCACGGCTCACCGAGGTCATCGAGGCCGAGCGGGCCCGATGGACCGACCTCACCCCCGACCTGGCGCTCCCGCTCGACGCCCTGACCCAGCTGGTCATGGCCGGAGGCAAGCGCCTCCGGCCCGCGTTCTGCTACTGGGGCTTCATCGGCGCCGGCGGCGACCCCGACGACCCGCTGGTCATCGACGCCGGCGCGGCGTTCGAGTTCCTCCAGGCCTTCGCGCTCGTCCACGACGACGTGATGGACGGTTCCTCCACCCGCCGGGGCTTCCGCACCGCGCACCTGGCCTTCGCCGACCACCATGCCGCCGAGGTGTGGCGAGGCGAGGAACGTCGCTTCGGCGAGGGCGTCGCCATCCTCATCGGCGACATGGCCCACGTGTACGCCGACCTCCTGCTCCGCGACGCCCCGTCGGGTGTGCTCGAGGTGTGGGACGAGCTGCGCATCGAGCTCAATGTCGGGCAGTACCTCGACATCCTCGGCACGGCCCGGGGAGACACCGATCCGGCGGCGGCTCGGCGCATCGCCCGCTACAAGTCCGGCAAGTACACGATCGAGCGGCCCCTCCACGTGGGCGCCGCGGTGGCCGGCCGCTTCCACGATCTCGGAGCGCAGCTGTCGGCGTACGGCGATCCGCTCGGCGAGGCGTTCCAGCTCCGCGACGACATCCTCGGCGCCTTCGGCGAGTCGACGATGACGGGCAAGCCGGTGGGCGACGACCTGCCGCGAAGGCAAGCCCACCCCGCTGCTGGCCGTCGCCAGCCGAGAGGCCGACGCCTCCCAGCGTGACGTCCTCGCCCGGATCGGCGATCCCGAGCTCGGCGACGACGACATCGCCGCCATCCAGGACGTCCTGCGAGACACCGAAGCCGTGTCGATCATCGAAGACGACATCGAGCGGCTGACCAGCGGTGCCCTGGACGCCATCGAGGTCGCGGCCATCACCGACGAAGCACGCGCGGCCCTCGTCGACCTGGCCCGCTTCGTGGCCTGGCGCGACTCGTGATCCGATGAGGGTCGTCGTCATCGGCGCCGGCCTCGGCGGGCTCAGCGCGGCCGCCCATCTCCGCGCCGCCGGCCACGACGTACTGGTGCTCGAACGCGACGACCGCCCGGGCGGCCGCAACGGTCTGCTCGAGCTGGGCGGGTACCGCTTCGACACCGGCCCCACGGTGTTCACCATGCCGGACCTGCTCCGCACCGTGTTCGAGGCGGCGGGCGCCGAGATGGACGACTTCGTCACGCTGCGCCCGGTCGATCCCATGTACCGGGCCACGTACCACGACGGCACCGAGCTGCGAGTGTGGCACGGACGGGACCGCATGACCCGCGAGATCCGCGAGGTGTGCGGCCCCGAGGCAGCCCGCCAGTTCGGCCGCTTCGCCGACTGGCTGCGCCAGCTCTACGAGGCCGAGCAGGAGCACTTCATCGACACCAACTTCGACTCGCCGCTCGACCTGGCCTGGCCGCTCGGGCCCGTGATCCGCCTAGTCCGCCTCGGCGCCTTCGGCAACCTCGGCCGGCGGGTGGCGTCGTACTTCGACGACCACCGGCTGCAGAAGCTGTTCAGCTTCCAGTCGATGTACGCCGGGCTTGCTCCGTTCGAGGCGCTGGCCGTCTACTGCGTGATCACGTACATGGACTCGATCGAGGGCGTCTACTTCCCGGAGGGCGGGATGCACGCCGTCCCCACCGGGCTGGCGGCCGCCGTCGTCAAGGCGGGCGCCGAGATCCGCTACGGCGTCTCGGTCGACCGCATCGTGCTGGCCGACGGGACCAGCGGCCGGGTGCGTGGCGTCCACGCCGACGGTGAGTTCGTCGAGGCCGACGCCGTCGTGTGCAACCCCGACCTCCCCGTCGCCTACCGGACGCTCCTGCCCGGGCTGAAGCAGCCCTACGCCGTCCGGCACGGGCACTACTCGCCGAGCTGCGCCCTGTGGCACGTCGGCGTGAAGGGCGAGCTGCCGGCCGGCGCCGCCCACCACAACATCCACTTCGGCGAGCACTGGGACGAATCGTTCCGCGATCTGCTGCACCGCGGCCGGCTCATGGGAGACCCGTCGATCCTCGTCACGTTGCACAGCCTCGACGAACCGTCCCTCGTGCCCCACCCCGGTGACGGCGCCGAACGTCATTCGCTCTACGTGCTGGAGCCGACCCCCAACCTCGACGGCCACGTCGACTGGACCGTCGAGCGCGACCGCCTCCACGACTCGCTCCAGCGGCGGGTCGGCGCCCTCGGCTACCCGATGGACATCGAGGTCGAGGCGTTCGTCGACCCCTCCGACTGGGAGCGCCAGGGCATGGAGCGGGGCACGCCGTTCGCGCTGTCGCACCGGTTCCGCCAGACCGGTCCGTTCCGCCCCAACAACGTGACCAGACATGCTCCCGGCCTCGTCTTCGTCGGATCTGGCACGCTGCCCGGGGTGGGGGTACCGATGGTCCTGGTCTCGGGCCGGCTCGCCGCCGAACGAGTGGGCCAACTGGGTGGTGCGTCATGAGCGCGAGCAGGCCGGTGACGCTCGAGCAGTCCTACGAGCACTGCCGGCGACTCAACAAGGCCAACGGCACCACGTACTACTGGTCCACCACCGTGCTGCCCCGGGTGAAGCGCCACCACGTGCACGCCCTCTACGGCTTCTGCCGCTACGCCGACGACATCGTCGACGACCTCGCCGACGTCGACACCGATGTTCGCGCCAAGGCGCTCGCCCAGTTCGGCGACCGCTTCTTCGAGGATCTCGAGGCCGGCGACTCCGACGACATCGTGCTCAAGGCGATGGTGCACACGGTGCAGGCGTTCCGGATCGACCCCGACTGCGTTCGCCGGTTCCTGCGGTCGATGACGATGGACCTCACGGTCGAGACCTACGAGACCTACGCCGACCTCGAGGAGTACATGGACGGCTCGGCGGCGGTCATCGGCGAGATGATGCTGCCGATCCTCGAGCCGACCGACCCGAGCGCCCTCGAGCCCGCCCGCCAGCTCGGGAACGCCTTCCAGCTCACCAACTTCCTGCGCGACATCGACGAGGACCTCGACCGGAACCGCGTCTACGTCCCGCAGGAGGACATCCGTCGCTTCGGCGCCGAGTCGGCGTTCACCACCCGCACGGCCACCCCGGAGTTCGAGGCGCTGATGCGGTTCGAGATCGAACGCACCCGCGCCCTCTACGAGCAGGCCGACGCCGGGATCGCCCTGCTCCCGGGCCGATCGGGCCGGTGCGTGCGGGCCGCCCGGCTGCTGTACGCCCGCATCCTCGACGAGATCGAGGCGGCCGACCTCGACGTCTTCTCGGCGCGGGCGCACGCGTGCCCACGTGGCAGAAGGTGGCCACGGCGGGCCGGGCCCTGCTGCTCGGACGGTGACGGAGGGGCGTGTCGCCGCGGTGCCGTTCGTGGTCATGGCGCTGGCGCAGATCGCCATCCCGCTGACCAACGACGACGCCACCGTCGAATGGCTGTCGTCGCTCGTGGTGGTGGCGTTCGCCGCCACCACGCTGGCGCTCGTGGTGACCGGTTGGGGGGTCGCCCGGGCCGCGTCCGCCCTGGGGTTCGTGGTCGTGGCCACGCTGGCGGTCGAGCGTCTCGGGACGGGAACCGGCTTCCCGTTCGGCGAGTACCGCTACACGGGGGCGCTGGAGCCCACCATCGCCGGCGTCCCGGTCATCGTGCCGCTGGCCTGGTTCGCCATGGGGGTGCCGGCGTTGGAGGTCGGTCACCGGATGGTCCGATCGCGCGTCGGTGCCGTCGTCGTCGGTGCCCTGGCGCTGACGGCGTGGGATCTGTTCCTCGACCCGCAGATGGTCGACGCCGGTTACTGGACGTGGGCGGCGGACGGGGCGTTCCACGGCATCCCGCTGTCGAACTACGCCGGCTGGATCGGCGTGGGTGTGGTGGTGCTCGCGGTGGTCGACCGCATCCGACCGTCCGCCGCACCGGCCAGCGCCCTGCCCGTGACGCTGTACACGTGGTGGGCGGTGATGAACACGATCGGCTTCGTGGTGTTCTTCGGCCAACCGTTCGTGGGCGCGGTCGGCGGCGTCGCCATGGGCACGTGCGCCGCGCTGGCCTGGCGGGCGCCCACCCGGCGGTCGGTGGCTCATGGCTGAGGTCGTCGTCGTCGGCGCCGGTGTCGGCGGTCTGGCCGCCGGCATCCGCCTGGCCGTGGCAGGCCACGCCGTGACGGTGCTCGAGCGGCTCGACCGGATCGGCGGGAAGCTCGCCGAGCGGTCGGCCGCCGGCTTCACGTGGGAGACAGGACCGTCGCTGCTCACGCTGCCCTCCGTGTTCGACGACCTGGCACGTGTGGCCGACCGGCGGCTGGACGACCTCGTCGACCTGGTCCGACTGGACCCGATCTGTCGCTACCACTTCGCCGACGGCGCCACCTTCGACCACCGGGCCGACGTGGACGACGGCGGCTGCCGGCGCCGAGGCGCTCAGCGACGGCTCGGGCCAGCAGTGGCGCGCCTTCATGGACCACGCCGCCACGGTGTGGGAGGTGGCGGAACGGACGTTCTTCACCGGGCCCATGGCGTCTCCACTTCGCCTCCTGCAGCGCATGCGCTCGCCCCGGGACCTGGTGGCGATCGATGCCGCTACGGTCCCTCCACGGCCGGGCCCGGGCCACGTTCGACGACGCCCGGCTCGTCCAGTGGGCCGACCGGTACGCCACGTACTCGGGGTCGTCGCCGTACGACGCTCCGGCCACGCTCTCGTGCATCCCGCACATCGAGCAGGCCATGGGCGCGCTGGTACGTCCGGGGCGGGCTCGGCCGGCTCGCCGATGCGCTCGGCTCGTTGGCCACCGACGTCGGCGTGGCGGTTCGTACCGGATGCGACGTGGAGGCGGTCACCACGATCTCGGGCCGGGCCACGGGGGTGCGCCTGGCCGGCGGTGAGCTGGTCGGCGCCGACGCGGTGGTCGCCGACGCCGACGCACTCCACCTCTACCGGGATCTGCTCCCCCACGACCGGCGCCGCCGACGGGCCGAGGCCGCCCCGCGCTCGTCGTCGGGGTTCGTGCTCCTCCTCGGCGTCGACGGATCGACCGACGGGCTCGCCCACCACAACGTCTCGTTCTCGAACGACTACCGCACCGAGTTCGATGTCGCTGTTCCGGTATCGGGAACCGGCGAAGGACCCGACCGTGTACGTCGCCGCCTCGTCGGTCACCGATCCGTCGCAGGCCCCGGCCGGCAGCGAGAACTGGTTCGTGCTCGTCAACGCCCCCGCCTTCTCGACCTCCGACGACCAGGCTGCGGTCGCAGCGCAGTACCGCGGCTACGGGGACCACCT
The DNA here is from genome assembly GCA_963811245.1 of uncultured Acidimicrobiaceae bacterium. GTDB lineage: Bacteria > Actinomycetota > Acidimicrobiia > Acidimicrobiales > Salinilacustritrichaceae > Salinilacustrithrix. Next base: position 179,381 of record CAWEQL010000004.1, on the reverse strand, counting down.
CCTCGAGGTCATGGCCCGCCGGGGCTGGGACCTCGCCGGCCGGATCGTGCACCGCGAGGAGGTGACGCCGCTCGACATCGCCTCCACCTACCGCACCCCTGGTGGCTCCATCTACGGCACCTCGTCGAACGGGCGCATGGCCGCCTTCCTCCGGCCGGGGAACCGCGGGCCGGTGGACGGGCTGTACCTGTGCGGTGGCAGCAGCCATCCCGGCGGCGGATTGCCGCTGGTGGCGATCAGCGGACGCATCGCGGCCGAGCTCTGCCTCGACGACCTCGGGTCGCGCTGAACGGCTGTCGGGTCAGGTGCGCAGGCGGCGGGCGATGGCGGCGACGTCGTCGCCGGCGGCCACGGGCCGCAGCGCCCACGACCACCGGGCCGGACCGCCGGTGACCTGGTACGGCGGCAAGGTGTCGGGGCCGCACGCGCCCGTGCCGAGCCCCCGCTGGAGGACGTCGACGTGGACCTCGATGGTGTCGCTGCGGTGCAGGTCGGCGGTCGTGGTGGCGGCGTAGAGGTCGGCGTCGTGGTGGAAGCGGGCGGTGAAGCCGAACGGGTCGAGCGCGTTGCGTCGCCGACACCAGCAGGCCGTCGCCGGCGGGGTCGGTCAGCGAGAACCACCGGGTGTCGGTGTGGTTGCCGTGCTCCTGGGGCAGGACGTACGGCACGTACTGCTCGTCCACCGACGACGTCCACCGGCCGAGCTGCTCGGCGGTCTCCCGATCCACGTAGCGTCTCCCGTGGCCCACGGCCGTACCACTCGAGGCGGTCGCATGCCGCCACGACCTCGAAGCGCGAACCGATGCGGGGGAGGTCGTCGAGCGATCGGGGCAGGTTCAGCTCCTCGTCGACGGTGATGGCGGCGTCGGGCCGGATCCGGATCTGCTGGCGGTGGTCGACGGTGTCGCCCGATCCGGGCAACGTCAGCCGCCGGCGCAGCGTCACCTGCACCGAGCCGTCGGACTGGCGCCGCGAGCGGACGCTGACCGGTTCGATCGAGATCCGGTCGAGGCCGAGCTCCAGCCAGGACTTCAACGCGCCGGTCGGGCCCGTGTCGAGACGGCGCCCGTCGTTCTCGGTCGGGGCCCGCCAGAGGCTGGCCTCGACGGGCCGACGCCAGCAGCTCGCGGCCGCCGGAGGCCACTCCGATGAGCGCGGCGAGGTCGTCGTCCCAGCGCACCACCACGTCGCCCACGGTGGCCGAGGCGGCGTCGACCACGACCTCGTGGACCGCCGGCGCCTTGGTCCGCGACGCGGGCCGGGCCCGGTTGGTCTCGGGCAGGTCGAACTGCTGCCACGACACCCGGTGACCGACGGGCGCCCAGGGCTGGACCTCGGCGACGACGCTGCGCAGGTCGAGGTGGGCCTCGGCGCCCACGGGCACGTCGACGGCGGGCAGGTGATCTCGACCGTCGCCTCGAACCCGCCGGGCAGGTCGGGCAGATCGAAGGTGCCTGACGCCACCACCTCGCCGTCGACGCGGACGTCGAACTCGCCGGTCATCCACGACACGTCGCGCCAGTCCTGGAGGTTGACGACGACGACTCGGCCCCGCTTGAGGTCGCTGGGTCGGATGCGGATCGGGGACCCCAGGTCGGCGTACTCGTACAGCGCCGGTTTGGGTGTGCGGTCGGCCCAGGTCAGGCCGTTGCAGCAGAAGGTGGCGTCGTTCGGTTCGTCGCCGAAGTGGCCGCCGTAGGCCCAGTACTCGGTGCCGTGCTCGTCGACGGCCCGGATGGCCTGGTCGGTCCAGTCCCAGATGAAGCCACCCTGCAACCCGGGGGTGGTCTCGATGGCCGCCCAGTAGTCACCGAGGCTGCCGTTGCTGTTGCCCATCGCATGGCTGTACTCGCACATGATCAACGGGCGCTGCTCATCGGTCTCGGCGGTGCGCGCCGCCCAGTTGATGATGGCCTCGACCGACGGGTACATCGGGCACACCAGGTCGGTGGCAGGTGCCGGGGTCGCCGGGTTCCTCGGTCCCGAAGAACGCCGCCATGCAGGCGCCCTCGTAGTGGACGACTCGGCTCGGGTCGGTCCGCCGGATCCACGCCGCCGCCGCATCGTGGACCGGGGCCGTCGCCCGACTCGTTGCCGAGCGAGAACGCGAACACCGACGGGTGGTTCCGGTCGCGGCGCCACCATCCGCTGGATCCGGTCGAGGATGGCCGGCGCCGAAGCGGGGATCGTCGCTGAGGCTGCGCCAGGCGGGCGTGGGTCTCGACGTTCGCCTCGTCGACGACCCACAGCCCGTAGCTCGTCGCACAGGTCGAGGAACCGGGGGTCGTTCGGGTAGTGCGAGGTTCGCACCGCGTTGATGTTGTGGCGCTTCATGAGCTACCACGTCGTGGCGCATCGATTCGACCGACACCGTCTTGCCCGTGTCGGGGTCGTGGTCGTGGCGGTTCACGCCACGGATGAAGACGGGGTAGCCGTTGAGCAGCAGCTCGCGGTCGACGATCTCGACCCGCCGGAACCCGATGCGGGTGGCCGTCGCCTCGACCACGTCGCCGCCGGGATCGATCAGCGACACCACCACCGTGTAGCGCACCGGCCGCTCCGAGGACCACGGCGTCACCGCATCGATGGTCTCGGCCACGCGTGGCGACGGGGCCGTCGTACAGGTAGGCGCTGATCGCCTCGGCCAGCGGCGACGACCGGTGGAACCAGGGGACTTCGGCGCTCGAGGGGCTGGGTGTTCACGGCGACGCCGTCGGGATCGATCAGCGTGGCCTCCACCCGCCACCCCGCACCGGTGGGCGCACCGTCCGGGCCGACGCCGACCTCCACCTCGGCGCTGAACCGGCCGGTGACGAGGTCCTCGTCGAGCTCGGCCGTCGACGCGCAGGTCGGCGATGTGGGTGCGGCCCGTGGAGTACAGGAACACCTCGCGATGGAGGCCGGCGTTCCACCAGTGGTCCTGGTCCTCGAGCCAGCTGCCGTCGGACCACCGCACCACCACGAGCACGAGCGTGTTGGCGCCGGTGCGCAGGTGCGGCGTGAGGTCGAACTCCTGGGGCAGCCGGGAGTCCTTCCCCATGCCGACGGCCTCGCCGTTGCAGAACACGTAGAGGCAGCTCTCGGCGCCGCCGACGTGGAGCACGGTGCGGCGTGACTTCCACCCCCGCTGCAGCGAGAACCGGCGGCGGTACACGCCGGTGGGGTTGTGGTCCGGGACGTGGGGCGGGTCCTGCGGGAACGGCATGCGCAGGTTCGTGTACTGCGGGGAGTCGTCGACGTCGGGATCCATCGTCCAGCACCCGGGAACGGCGATGGGCTGCCAGCCGTCGTCGCCGTCGTCGAAGATCTCCGCGGTGACCGCCTCGGGCCGGGCGAGGAGGCGGAAGTCCCAATCGTCGCCGTCGAGGAGGTGGAACCAGGGCGATGCCGAGCGGTCGACGGTGGCGGCGACGGCGTCGTCGGGGAACGGGTAGCACGTGGTGCGCATCGGCAGACGGTCGACGGCGACCTGTTCCGGCCGGCACCACGACTGCGGACCGAACACGTCGAGGAGACGGTCGTCCGACCCTCGCTCACGGCGGCCGGGAGAGGGAGGTGCCATCGGCCGGACCGTAGCTTGTGATCCGTGCCCCTGCTCCCGTCACCGACCCCGGGCACCGCCGCTCGTGCCGCGCTGCTGGCCGTGGCGGCCGGGCGCATCGCACGTGGCGCCCGTCGACGACCGCCGCTCGCGCGCCGGTGCGACAGACGCTCCCATCGGTGTGACCGTGATCGTCCCCGCCCGCGACGAGGCCGATCGGATCGGGCCGTGCGTCGCGTCACTCGTCGCCGACGGAGCACGACGTCCTGGTGGTCGACGACGGTTCCACCGACGGGACCCGTGCCGTGGCCGAGGACGCCGGGGCCGAGGTCATCGACGCCGGGCCGCTCCCCGACGGGTGGGCCGGCAAGGCCCATGCCCTCCAGGTCGGCCTGGAGGCGGCAACCACGGCAGTGGTCGTCGCCGTCGACGCCGACACCCGTGCCGGCGCCGGGTTCGTGCGCCGCGATGGCGGACGCGCTCGGCGAGCCGGATGCTGGTGACCGCGGCCGCCCGGGTCGACCAACCCCGACGCCGGCGGCCGGGCTGGCGCATGCATCGATGCTGGCGACGCTCGTCTATCGGTTCGGCCCGCCGGGCGCCGGGCCGCTCGCCGGCCGGATCGCACCGTGGCCAACGGGCAGTGCATGGTCGTTCGACCGGCGAGCGCATGCTCGGCCGCCGGCGGGTTCGGTCCGGTCGCCGGCTCGCTGATCGAGGACATCGCCCTGGCCCGGCACCTCGCCGAGCGCGGCCACGACGTCGGCTTCGAGGACGCCACCGGCGCTGCTCGCCGTCGAGGGCTACGGCGGCGGTCGGGACACGCTGGCCGGCTGGGGCCGTTCGCTGGCGCTGCGTGACGTCACCTCGGCCGCCGTGGATGCTCGCCGACCTCGCCGTCGTGTGGTCGACCATGGCCCTGCCCCTCCCTCGGCTGCTCGCCGGCCGGGGCGACGCCATCGATGTCGCCGCCGCTCGGCCTGCGGCTGGGCGTGGCGGCCGCCACCGCCGCCGCCTTCCGACCGGCGGGCTGGCCGGTCCTCGCCGCGCGCCGCTCGGCCGACGTCGCCATGGCCGTGCGTCTCGACCCGGCCGGCGCCATCCGCCCGTCGCGATCGGTGGCGGGGACGGTCCTACGGCTGACGGCCCCGATCGCGCCAGGCCGCCTGGGCGAAGCGCAACCCGATGATGCACATGCAGCGCGCCGGTGGCCGCGACACGTGGGCCCGGGGTTCGACCAGCGCCTGGGCCAGCGGGAAGCCGAACACCCCGACCCGGGCCGCGACGGCGAACGAGCGGGTAGACGCCCCACGCCAGGCGCAGGGCGCCGATGGCGATCGCCGCGGCCAGCGGGGCGACGACGACCACGCCGCCGGCGAAGGTGAGGATCGACCGGCCGCCCCGGAAGCGGGCGAACACCGGATAGGCGTGGCCGATCATGGCGGCAGCCACCGCCAGGTAGGCGATCCACCACGCCGACCCGTCGAGTGCGACGCCGACCGCGCCGGCGGCCGCGCCCTTGAGCGTGTCGCCGACGAAGACCGGCACGGCGTCGCGACGCGGCCGAGTTGCTCCTTGACGTTCCAGTAGCCCGGGTTCCGATCGCCGACGCTGACGCGGGTCGACACCCGCGCCGGCCCGCCACCAGCACCGCCACCGGGATCGACCCGAGCAGGTAGCCGGCCACGACCGCGAGGGCGACCGCGGCCGCGTTCGTCGACGCCGAGGATCACGCCGAGTCTGTGGCACGGTCGACGACGTGACGCCGTGGCGGGTGCCATCCGGTGCCAGGCCGTAGCGTCGGCGCCACATGGTCGTCGCGTCCTTCCACCTCGTCCGCTTGCCGTGGCGCCGGGCCGCCGCCCAGGTGGCGCACGTGCCGGTCGACCGCCGGTCGCTGCGGACGCTCCCCGACGCCCGGTTCGCCAAGCTGCTCGGCACCGGGCGAGGGCGGCAGATGACGGCATCGGCCGACCTCACGCGGTGGGCCCTGTTCGCGGTGTGGGACGACGTCGCCTCCCTCCATCGCTTCACGCATCGCCATCCCATCGCTCGCCGGTGGCGGCACGCCGACGAACGGTACGACCTGGCCATGGAGCCCCTCGGCGCCCACGGCTCCTGGGACGGCGTCGACCCGGTGGCCGGCGCCGGCGCCGCCGACACCGGCGGGCGGGGCGACGCCGGCCCCGTCGCCGTGCTGACACGGGCCACCGTGCGCTGGCGCCGCGTCCCCACGTTCCTCCGCGCGGTGCCACCAGTGGATCACGCCCTCGACCACGCCGACGGCCTGCTCGCCACCGTCGGCATCGGTGAGCTGCCCGTCGGCCGGCAGGCCACCTTCAGCCTGTGGCGGGATGCCGCTGCGGTGCGGGCGTTTGCCTATGGGGATGCCGAGCACACGACGGTCATCGATCGCACCCGCGCCGAGGGCTGGTACGGAGAGGAGTGGTTCGCCCGCTTCCGGCCCCTGGAGTGGTCAGGGACGTGGGGTGGCGTCAGCCCGCTCGGCTGACCGACGGTCGAGGTGCTCGGCCCGCGCCCGGACCGACGCCGGTACGACGGGCACCAACATGCCGTACGGCTCGCCGCCGAAGCGGTGGTGGAGGGCATGGGCCGCGGCCAGCCGGTCGAGGTGCCGGCCGCGCCGGCGGACCGGGACCCGCTGGTGGATGTAGCCGTCGTGCACGAAGGCGTAGGCGGCGCCGTAGGCGGTGACACCCACGCACACCGGGACCAGCATCGCCAGCGCGTCCACGTTGAACCCGAGGGTCAGCGCCACCACCGTCGCCCCGGCGAAGATGACGGGGAAGGCGTCGTTGGCCTCGACGAAGGGTTCGTCGTCACGGCGCGCCGGCCACCGACGGTGGTGCGACCGGTGCAGCACCATGCCGACGCCGTGCATGACGAAGCGGTGGGTGAGGTACGTGACCGGCTCCATCACGACGAAGGCCGCGACCACGACGAGGACCGAACGGATCACGGCTCCTCCCGCCACGGCGCCGGATCGGCGGCGGTGTCCTGACGGACCCACAGCAACAGGACGGCGGTGATGAGCGTGAACCCGAAGAAGTAGTCCTCCACGGGGATGTCCCACGGGAAGCGCCACGGCGTCTTCTGGTCGGCGTCGTAGATCACCACCGGCGACGACAGCTTCGTGAGCCAGCCGTTCACCAGCACCATGAAGAAGGCGCAGATCGCCATCGTCGACCAGTACGACGGGCTTCGGAACAGACCGGTGTGGAGCCACCGCTTCTCGGCGACGACCACGGCGACCGAGGACACCACGGCGGGGATGGCGTACTCGTAGGCCATCAGCGTCCCAACGTCCGTCGGGATGCCTCGAAGGTCAGCAGCGCGCAGATGGGGATGGCCACGAAGAAGGCCAACTCCTCGACCGGGACGCCCCCCGGGATGTCCCACCCGGTGACGTAGCGCGGGTTGAAGGTCCAGTGCCCCCGGGCGATGGCCACGAGATCCCACACCACGAACAGCGCTGCCGGGCCGGCGAGGGCGCGCAGCAGGCGCACGGGACGGCGGTAGACCCGGGCCCGGAAGACGAACTCCAGCGGCAGCGTGAGCACCAGGCACGCCGCCATGAGGCCGAGGTACTGGTAGCGGTCCATCTCCGCGTCGACGGTACTCGGGCCACCGACGGGACCGGCGGTCAGCGGAACAGGGCGAGGGCGCTGGCCACGTCGCACTCGACGACGCCGGGTTGGGCGACCACCTCGGTCAGCCACGGCGGCCGGATCACCGCGGCGACGGCCAACGCGGTCTCGAGGCCGGAGAGGGCGCTGGCCTGCCAGGCGAAGGTGCGGGCGTAGTCGGGCGGGCGGACGTCACGGGCCAACTCGACCAGCGCGACGGGGTCGGGCGTGACGCCGGTCTGCGGGGGACGTGTCAGGTCCAGGGTGGGGGGCGTGGGACCGGCGCCGTGCAGCCCGGGCCCGTCAGCGATGACCGCGCCCCGCACCTGCTCCGGTCGAGCACCCGCGATGAGCAGCGCGATGTACCCGCCGAGACCCCGGCCCACGACGGTGACCTCACCCAGGTGCTGGACGGCGAAGTCGGCGTCGGCCATGAGCATCTCGCAGAAGTAGCCGCCGCCGATGGCGATGGACGATGCGCCGTGACCGGTGAAGTCGAGGCCGTGCACGGGTCCCTCCCACGCCTCGACGGCCGGGAGGACGCCGGCATCGCTGCGCTCGCCCAGGCCGTGCAGCATCAGCAACGGTCGTCCGGTGCCCGGACGCAACTCCCAGAGGGCGAGGTCGATGTGGTTGTGGTGGAGGATCACCGGCTCAGCCACGGGCACCGTCCCGTGCCGTCTCGGCGAGGTGCTCGAGGGTCATCGCCGCCGTCTCCTCGGGTCGTTCGATGTGGACGAAGTGGCCGGCACCGTCGACCTCGACCACCCGTCCGCGCGGCGGCAGGTACGGGCGCACGTCCGTGCCGGCCGTGCCCCATCCCATCTCCTCCTGTTCGGTCCCGATGATGGCGAGCAGCGGTGCCGCGACCTCCGGCAGGCGGTACAGCGACCACTCGGGCCGCCAGGGACCGAAGCCGCCCATGCGCATGGTGGGATCGATCTTCCACCGCCAACCGTCGGGGTCCCGGCGGGCGCCGACGGTCACCAGGTACTCGAGCCATGCCGGTTCGAGCCGCGGGTTCATGCGGGCCCGCCGGCGGGCCAGTTCGACGATCGTGCCCGGGCGCCGCTCGGCCTCGCTGGCGCGGTGACGACGGTCGAGCCAGCTGGCGAGATCGGCGGCCAGGAGCTTGGTGCGGTCTCGGTCCTGCACGTCGGGCATGGCCCGGTGGCTGGGGATGCCGTCGATGTTCACCAGCGACGAGACGCGGTGCGGTAGCGACGCGGCGATCTGCGTGCACAGCGAGCCGCCCTTGCTGTGGCCCACCAGCGGGAGGGGATCGGCGGACACGGAGTCCAGCACGGCGACGGCGTCGCGCATGTCGGCTTCCCACTGGTACAGCGCGGCATGGGCCGAATCGCCGTGGCCTCGCTGGTCCCACGACACGACACGCCAGCCGCCGGCGGCCAGCAACGGGGCGAACACGTCGTAGGTGCCGGCGAAGTCGAACCCGCCGTGGGCCAGCAGCAACGGCGGGGCGGCCTCGTCGCCCCACTCGGACACGGCCAACCGCACACCGGAGGCGTCGACCCAGCGACGCCGATCCGGCCGACGCGCGCCCGGGTACGAGCGGGTCTCGTCGTCGTCTGGTGCCTGCGGTGCTGGTCCGTCCACGGCGCCGACGATAGGGCGGCGGCGCCGGCTGCTCCGGAACGTCCAGCGGGAAATGTGGGGCCGGACGCACCGTCGCGGGCACGCGCCGGCGGTAGCGTTGCGGCCCGATGGTCGCCGACACCCCTGCGCCGGCCGGCGGCGGCACCCCCGGACCCGGCGACGCCGAACCGCCCGGCAGCCGCCGCAGCCGCCTCTCCAGCCGCGCCTCCACCCACCGGCACCTCCTGGCGGGGTCGGCCGCGCTCGTCATCGGCGCCGCCATGCAGGCGCTCACCGGTGCGGTCTTCTGGCTCGTCGCCGCCCGCATCGACACCACCGACGACGTCGGCCGGGCGACGGCGCTGTTCACCTCGACCCTGTTCATCGCCTACCTGGCCGGCCTCGGCCTGCAGGTTTCGCTCGCCCGCTTCGCGCCCGGTCGCGACCACGACTCACATGCGGTGTTCGCCTGGGGCGTCGTGCTCACGATCGTCGCCGCCGCGGTGGTGGCCGGCGGCTACCTCCTCCTGGTCGACACCGAGGCGACCCGCTCGCTCACCGACTGGAGCGCCATCGGCGGCCCGCTGGCCTTCATCGTGGCCGCGGTCGGGTCGGCGCTGACCCTGATCGTCGACGTCCGGTGGATGACCGTGCGCCGGTGGGGCACGGTGTTGACCCGGATCACGATCGTCGGCTTCGCCCGCTTCCCCCTCCTGCTGGTCCCCACGGGCGGGAGCGACACCGTCCACCTCTTCCTGGTCGCCGGGGGACCGCTGATGTTGAGCGGGATCATCGGCGTGGCCCTCATGCCCCGCTTCACCGGCGACCGGCACCGCCTGTTCCCGCTGCCGTCGACCCGTCGGTCGGCGATCCGCTACTCGGCGGTCAACTACCTGTCCACGCTGGCCTACCAGGCACCGCAGTTCGTGCTGCCGGTGATCGTCCTGCTCTCCGTCGATCCCGACAAGAACGCCGCCTTCTACGTCGCGTGGGGCATCACGGCCGTGGGGCTCTACGTGCCGATGGCCATCGGCCAGGCCCTCCTCGCCGAGGGCGGCAAGGACGGTGCCGAGCTGAAGGGGCAGGTCCGGGTCATCCTGGCCCTCACCACGTCGCTGATGGCGGTGGCCGCGCTGGCCACGTTCCTGCTCCGCGACGTCGTGACCACCGTCTACGGCGAGGACTACGCCGACGCGGCGCGGGTCCTGCCGGCATTGGTGGCGGCCTGCATCCCCTGGGCAGTCACCTCGGTGTTCCTGACCGAGGCGCGCGTCCTGCACCGCCACCTCGACACGGTGCTGATCACCGGCGTGCTGACGGTCTCGATCCTGGTGCCTGCCCTGGTGCTGGTGCCCGACGAGGGCCTCGACGGGGCCACGGTGGCGTTCGTGGTGGGCAACGTCCTGGCCGCCCTGGTGGCGGTGGGCTCCCACCTGTTCCGGCGGGCCACGGCCCCGGACGTCATCCCGGCAGCGGACCCCATCCAGGAGGAACTGGTCCTCCACCCCTGACGCCGGGGAGGAGGACGAACCGGCCGCTATCCCTGGCCGCTGCTGCCCTCTTCGGCGCCCTCGTCGACCTGCTGCTGGATCTCGTCAGCGCCCTTCTGGACCTTCTCCTTGGCCTTGTTCCCGGCGTCGTTGATGTCCTGCTGCTGCTCGTCGTTGATGACCTGGCCGTCGTCGTCGCCGCAGGCGGTGACGGAGAAGACCAGCGCGGTGGCGAGCGCCGCCGCGGCGATGCGTCGGCGAGGGGTGGTGGACGTGGGCATGGAGGGACCTCCGGAGACGGGGCGTCGGGCGCCGGTCGTGCGATGTGAGCCGGTCGGTACCCGCTGGAGCGGTCACCAGAACCGGACCGCCCCGTGACGCCGGCGGACGACCCCGGCCGTCAGGTGCGCGACAGACGCAGCGTCCGGATCTCGAACGGGCGCAGCTCGAACGGCACCGTGTCGGCATCGACACGGGCGGCGACCCCGATGGGCCGCTCGAGCAGGTCGCAGGCGATCTGTTCCGAGACCGCGCACCCGAAGCGCAGTCCGCCCCGGGCACGGCCCCCGAACGCCTCGTGGAACCGAACCACCAAGTCGCCGGATCCGTCGTCGGCCGCCTTGACGGCCGTGACCACCACGCCGGGGTGGTCGGTGGCGACGACCGACGGCTGGGGGGCGCCGACGGCCAGCCGGGGCGGGAGGTTCAGCGCCCACGACTCGGCCAGCACCTCGGCCAACGTCGGTCCATGCGCCAGCACGGAGTACGTGAAGCGGTGCCGGCCGCGATCCGCGCCGGGGTCGGGGTAGTTCGGTGCCCGGAGCAGGCTCAGGCGCATCGTGGACCCGAGGCAGTCGTGGCCGTACTTGCTGTCGTTGACAAGGGCCACGCCGAAGTCGGGCTCGGACAGGTCGGCCCAGAAGTGACCGCACACCTCGAAACGGGCGTCGTCCCACGAGGTGTTGCGATGGGTGGGGCGCCGGACATGGCCGTACTGGATGTCGTATCGGGCGTCGTCGGCGCGTACGTCGAAGGGGAACGCCGCCTTCAGCAGCGCTTCGTCCTCGTGCCACTCGACGTCGGTGACGATGTCGAGCCGGGCGCTCCCGGCTCGGAGCACGTACCACTGCGTGATCCGGGAGTCGCCGAACGAGCGGCGGACCACCACCGACGATCGCATCGGGCCGATCTCGTCCCAGCCCACGGTCTCGGCGTCGAGGAGCAGGCGGGGCGGCTGGCGGAGGGTGTGGGCCTCGATGTCCCAGGCGTCGTAGGTGTTGGGGTGGTCGGGGAACAGCTGCAGGACGTTGCCCGGCCCGGCCAGGCATTCCCGATCCGCCCGGAGGTCGACGAGCGACGACAGCGTCCCGTCCGGACCGATCACGGCGCGGACGATGCCGTTGTCCAGGGTGTGCTCGTTCGGAACCGCGATCGCGCCGCCGGGTGCGATGGTGGTGGAGGCGACGCCGGCGGGGAGCACCTCCGACACCGGCCCCACGCCGTGCGCCGGGGCGTCGGCCCACACCGGGCCGTCCATGCCGTCGATCACACCCCGGAAGGCGAACGGACCGGCGTTCGCCGCCACCGGTCCCGCCCCGTTCTGGGCCGCGGGAGACGGTTCCGGCGACGTGGCACGCGGCCCGGAACGGGAGGAGTGGGAGGAGTGGGAGGACAGGGCGGCGTCGATGCGCTCCTCGACCTCGGACAGCAGGGCGTCGTGGGCGGCTTCGGTGTCGTCGTGGACCCAGGCGATGGACGAGCCGGGGATGATGTCGTGGAACTGGTGGAGCAGCAGCACCTTCCACAGGCGCTCGAGGTCGGCGAGCGGCGGGTCGTCGTCCAGGGCCGTCCACAGCTCGAGCTCACGCAACGCCAGCTCGCCCCGGCGGTTCCCCCACTTGGTGCGGGCCTGGGAGGTGTACGTGCCGCGGTGCATCTCGAAGTACAACTCGCCCCGCCAGACCGGCGCATCGGGGTACTCGGCCACGGCGGCGGCGAAGAACTCGGCCGGGGTCTCGATCTCCAGTCGGGGCAGCCCGTCGACCCCCTGGCCATCGATCCCGTGCACCCGGCGTGCCCGCTCGAGCATCTCCCGGGTGGGGCCGCCGCCGCCGTCGCCGTGGCCGAACAGGTACATCGACCGGCTGGCCCGGCCCTTGTCACGGAAGTTGCGGACGGCGTAGGCCAACTCCTTGGGGACGACCTCCCCGTTGTAGGTGTCGGCCGGCGGGAAGTGGGTGAAGATCCGGGTGCCGTCGATCCCCTCCCACCAGAACGTGTGGTGCGGGAAGTCGTTCGTCTGGTTCCACGACAGCTTCTGGGTGAGGAAGTGCTCGCACCCGGCCTGCGCCATGATCTGGGGCAGGTTCCCGGCGTAGCCGAACACGTCGGGGATCCAGACCTCCCGCGTGTCGACGCCGAAGCGGTCGGCGAAGTAGCGCTTGCCCCACACGAACTGGCGGGCCAGTGACTCGCCCGACGGCAGGTTGGCGTCGGCCTCCACCCACATCGAACCCACGGGCACGAAGCGGCCCTCGGCGACCTTGTCGCGGATGCGTTCGAACAGCTGGGGCTGGTCGTGCTCGATCCAGTCGTACTGGGCCGCCTGCGAGCATGCGAAGCGGTACTCGGGGTACTGGTCCATCAAGGTGACGGCCGACGAGAACGTGCGGGCGCACTTGCGGTGCGTCTCCCGCAGCGGCCACAGCCATGCGGAGTCGATGTGGGCGTGGCCGATGGCCGAGACGGTGTGGGCGTGCGCGGTCGCGGGCCGGGCGAGCACCGGTGCCACGGCGGCGCGCGCCATGGCGGCGGTGCCCGCAACGTCGCGCAGGTCGAGGGCGTCAATGGCGGCATCGACGGCGCGGAGGACCTCGAACCGGCGCGGGTCGTCGAGGGCCAACTCACGCATGAGGCCGATGACCACCTGCAGGTCGAGGTCGAGGTGCCACACGTCGTCGTTGCGGACGGCGAGCTCGGCGGCGTTGAGCCGGTACAGGAGCGCGTCGCCGGCCGTGGCCGGGTCACCGAGGGGCGTGGGCTGGTGGGAGACGGCCACCACCGGATTCGCCGCCGCCTCGACGAGCACGTCGACCCAGCCGTCGTCGTCGGCCACGAGGTCGACCGGCACCGCCTGGTGGAACGGATGGATGCCGCGGATCGGGCCGCCGCCGTCGGCCCGGTACAGGAGGCCCTCGGACTGGAAGCCCGGGCCGACGCCGAGGCTGAAGTCGATACGGGCCTCCACCGTCTCGCCCGCCCACGCATCGGGGACCCGGCCCCGGAGGCGGAACCACGTCGTGCCCCACGGCCGGCCCCAGCGACCGCCGATGGCGAAGGGGACGTAGTCGGCATCACGGGCCACATCCACGCTCACCGGCTCGCCCGGTACGTCCCACGCCGTGACGTCGAGATCCACCCGCTCGCCGTACACCGCGGGACGGATCCGCTCCCGGACGGTGCGGCGGATGCGGGCCTCGGCCAGTTCGCGATCGTCGTGCACGTCGTGACCCTACGAACTGTGTCCGACCCCCGGGCATTCTCGGGTCGAGTACGGAGTGGTCGTCCGGAGCGCCGTCAGCCGCCGCAGCCGGAGAGGGTGACCTCGGCCTCGTCGAGGTCGAGGAACGTCACGACGTACTCGTCCTCCTCGAACGTGCCCTGCACGGCTCCGTAGCCCACGCCGTCGGGGCCGACGGTGAACTGCACCTGGCTCGCGGCGTTCTCGGTCAGGGTCCGGTACACACCGTCGTCGACGCCGCTCGCACCGGCGTAGAGCACGTCGCCGCCGTTGCCCGTGCAGGTCAACCCGGCGCCGACCGTGCCGCCGCCATCGAGGCCGGTCGTGCCCATCTCGTCGAGGACGGACGACACGTTCTCCGGGAAGACCTCTCCGCCGGAGGAGGCTGTGTCGCCGGTGTCCTCGTCCTGACCGGAGCTGGCCTCCGTGGTGGCGGCACCGGTGTCCTGCTCACCGGACGTCTGATCGTCGGCGGCGTTGTCGTCGTCTCCACATGCCGCCAGCGACAGGGCGAGCAGGACGCTCGCCGCTGCGCCGAAGAGGCGAAGACGGGAAGGGGTGGTTCGAAGGGGCATCGCGGTCTCCGTGGGTGAGACGGCGGACCGGGCGCACCGACCAGGGATCCTCAGCCGGGCCGGCGACCTCACGGGCAGGTCATCTCCAAGGCGACCTCACCACCGCCGACGGCGGTCGTCGTACCGGCCACGGTCGAGCCGTCCTCGGCGATGTCGAGGAACCGCGCTGAGGGATCGTCGGCGACACCGCCGTCGGTCTGCACGATGATGTCGGGCGTCTGGAAGACCGCCACGAAGTCACCGCCGCCCTCGGCCCGGCTGACCGACAGCACCGGGCCGTACTCCAGGACCGGCTCGAGCAGCGCCAGCACGTCCGCGTCGGCGTCGGCCGCACCCAGCAGATCGTCGAGCAGCTCGGGCGGGGTGTCGACCGGGACGCCGTCGGCCTGCAACTCGAGCACGGTCTGATCGAACGACTGCTCGTCGCGCAGGCATTGGATCACGACGAACTCGTACTGCTGACCATCGTGGCTCACCGTGGCGCCACCGGCGCCACCGGCGCCACCGTCGTCGCCGTCGTCGGCGCTGTCGCTTCGAGCCGGCATCATCGTCCGAGCCGCTCTCGTGTCGGTCGAGTCGGCGTCTCCGCTCGTCGCCGTCGCCGGCGCGCACCGCATCGTCGTCGTCGGAACTGCACGAGGCGGTCGCCAGCGCGACGACGGCGAGCAGCTGCACCCATCGGATTCGAGACATCGGAGGACCTCTCCCCGCAGCGGTCGGACGACGGCATCGTCGCACCCCGCGTCTCGGTCCTGCCCGGCGGCGGCTACTCAAACCCGTGCGGCCGCCTACTCAACGCAGCCAGGCGCCACCACCCGTCCCGGCCTCCGGTTTGAGTACCGGACGACGCCGATTGAGTAGGCGATCCGTGGCGAGTGTCCTGATCCCGCAGGAGGACACTGGATCCCTGGCCGACGAACTGCCGGGGAGGGCACGGACCGGAAATGGAGGGGAAGTGGCACGGCGTGCGCGCCGTGGCTCGGGGCGTGGCGATGGCATGGACGGTGGTCCTGCTCGTGGTCGCCGGTGCGCTGCTCGCTGTGCGGCTGCGAGGCGACCGTCTCGATCTCGTGCTCTCGCCGTCCATGACCCCGGCCGTGCCGAGCGGGTCGCTGGTCGTCGTGACCGGCGGGCCGGTCGAGCTCGGCAGCGTCATCGTCTTCGAACAGCCGGGCTCCGGTCGTCTCGTCACCCACCGGGTGGTGGGCGTGTCGGCGGGCGACGACGGCCTCCAGTACCGCACCAAGGGCGACGCCAACCCGCTCCCGGACCGCACCCCGGTCCCGGCGTCCGAGGTCGAGGGCCGTGTCGTCGCCCACGTTCCCGGGCTCGGTCAGTGGCTCCACGCCTGGCGCCGGCCGGTCGGCCTCACGCTGCTCGTCGTGCCCCCGTTGGCCGCGGCCGCGTTCGGTGCGGTCGCGGGCCGCGCCCGTCGCCCTGACATCACCCCCACGACCACCTGATCAACGAAACAGCAAAGGGAGAACCACCGTGCACGAGAACCGATCGATCTGGACATGGCTCACGCTCGGGACGCTCATCGCGCTCCTGGGCGGCGGCCTGTTCGCCGCCACCTCCGACGCCATCACGTCCGAGGACAACTCGGCCCAGACCAACCAGTACATCGCTCCGATCGCGGGCGTCGACATCCGCGGCACGGTCGTCGACGACGCGTCGCTCTGCAACGCGACCGACACGCCGGCCGCGGCGTTCACCGACGGCCCCCTGCCCGCGATCGTCAACGGCAGCTGGGACCTCAATGCGGCCGAGCCCACGATCTCGAGCGACGTCGTGTGCCTGTGGAATGCCGGGACCGACGACGGAACGGTGCTCGCCGACGTGAGCCAGTCGGCGTCGATCGAGATCGGCGCCTGCGAGGCGGATGAAGGTTCCGCGGGAGACCCCACGTGCGCAGACGGCGAGGCCGGCGAGCTCCGCGCCGGCTTCGGCCCCGAGACCTCGGTGGCCTGCGAATTCGGACCCGACTTCACCCTGACGCTCGCCGTCGGCGCCTACTGCGACTACCGGTACGACGCCGTGCCGGTGTTCCTCGACGCAAGCGGCTCCCCGACGTCCGATCCCACGCTGGCCCAGACGGACGCCGTCACCTACGACCTCACGTGGACGATCGAGCAGAAGGTCTGCCAGGACGTCGGTGCCGACACGCCGGGGACCGCCGAGGAGGTCGCCGTGGCCAACAACTTCGCCGACCGCGAGATCTGCGACGACGACTGGTTCCTCGCCACCGGTCTGACCCCTGGCGCGCAGTACGAGGTGTTCCTGTTCTTCCTCCAGGCCGACATCGACCTCGACCTCTACGTCAGCGAGACCGACGGCACCAGCCTCGGAGGCAGCTCCAGCACCACGGACAACGAGTACGTCCTGTTCACCGCACCGGCCTCGGGATCGGTCCTGATCCGTGCGGACGTCTTCGCTGGCGGACCTGCGCCGTACGACCTCATCCTCGAGAGCGTCTGATCCCCCCACGATGCGTTCCCGGGAGGGCACCACCCTCCCGGGGACGGCGCGCCGGACCCGATCACCCGACTCGGGCGTCAGGGAACGAGACGGGCCTCGCCTTCGATCGGTTGGTCGAAGGCGAGGCCTCCGCTCGTTCCGATGCGGAGGACGACCTCGCCGGTCGCGACGTCGATCCGCTGGTACCGGCCATCGGCGATCCGCGGGCCGGACACCGCCATCGCTCCGGCGACCGACACCGGCGCCCGCAGGATCACCAAGGCGTCGACCGGCGGCGTGATCAGGACCCGGCCGATCACGGTGATCGACGACCCCTCGTCGAACTCGATCCGACGCACGCTGTCGAGCGTCTGGGACGCCGTCCCCGGCCGGCCGGCCCGCCCCGACGTGGTCGGCGCGCTCTTCGTCGCACCGTCCAGTCGGTCGATCGGACCGAGGAGATGGAGAACGCCCGCACCGACCGACAACGAACCAGCGTCGACCTCGAGCAGCAGCGTCGAGCCCGGACGCAGCACGGCCCGGTCGACGCCGACCCCGCCGTCCAACACGATCGGCGAGGTGCCCGACCAACGCAGCGTCGTCCGGGTGCCGTCGACCACGACGTCGCGGAGGATGAGTTGAGCGGAGCCGGCGGTCGCCGCGTGCAGCACGACCTCCCCGGCCAGCGCAACGCGGGCCGTGGTCGCCGGCTCGAGCAACCGGAGCTCCCCGGTGACCTTCAGACCACCGTCGGCGAGCGACTCGGCGACGTCTCCCTCCGTCTCCACGACCGGTGATCGGGCCGGCGTGGCATCGGCCCCGTCGAGGAGCATCCACGTGCCTGCGGTGCTGCCTGCGACGACCAGGACCGCGCCCACACCGGCGCGGCGTCGTTTCGCAGACCGGTCGCGCCGGATGTGCATCAGGACCTCCCACCGCCGGTGACCGGCCCACATCGTCGCACGAGCCATCGGGACCGGGCCGGCGTTGCCGTACTCATCCCGACCCATGCCACTACTCAACCCGCCTCGGCACTGACACTCCGCCAGCCGTCGGTCGGGCGGGGACCTTGTCAACCCGCCGCTCGATAACTATCGTTATTTTGCCGCGTACCCATACTCCGACCCCCAGGGAGCACCTGCCATGGCCCGTACCGACGCCGACATCCTCGGCCGCGATGACGTCAACGACCTCGACGCCATCCTCGAGATGACGAACACCGAGAAGGACGAGGTCATCCACACGGTCGCCGACAACGCCGACGCGTTGTTCACGTGGGACTACGAGCGCTCCCGCGTGCCGCTCATCAAGCTGTACGAGAAGGCCAAGAAGTCGCAGTGGAACGGCGAGACCGATCTCGACTGGTCGATCGAGGTCGATCAGGAGAAGCTCGCCGCGCAGAGCCCGATGACACCGACGGTGGCGGGCTGGGCCGAGCTCGGTGCCGACTTCACCGGCACGTCGTTCGAGTCGTGGACCGACAAGGAATGGCTCCGCTACTCCGTCGAGTCGCAGAACTGGAGCCTGTCGCAGTTCATGCACGGCGAGCAGGGCGCGCTGATCTGCACCGCCAAGATCGTCGAGACCGTGCCGTGGATCGACGCCAAGTACTACGCCGCCACGCAGGTGATGGACGAGGCCCGCCACGTCGAGGTGTTCGCCAAGTACCTCGACACCAAGATGAGCGGCCACTACCCCATCAACCACCACCTGAAGATGCTGCTCGACGACATCATCAACGACAGCCGGTGGGACATGACCTACCTCGGCATGCAGATCATGGTCGAGGGTCTCGCCCTCGCCGCGTTCGGCATGGCGATGCAGACCACCGAGGACCCCCTGCTCAAGCAGCTGCTCCGCTACGTCATGTCCGACGAGGCCCGCCACGTTGCCTTCGGCGTGCTGTCGCTGAAGGAGTACTACGAGGGCCTCTCCGACAAGGAGATGCTCGAGCGCCAGGAGTTCGCCTTCGAGGCCGCGGTCCGCATGCGTGACCGCTTCCTCCAGCAAGAGGTGTGGGAGCGCCTGGGCGTGCCCGTCAAGGAGGCCATCTCCATCTTCAAGCAGGACGATCCCGAGCTGAAGAACCAGGACCCGTTCCAGCAGCTGCTGTTCTCGAAGATCGTGCCCAACTGCAAGAAGCTGGGCCTGCTCGACGCCAACAACGGCTGGCTCCGTCAGCGCTTCGACACCCTCGGCGTGACGCAGTTCGAGGACTGGGTCGACACCGGCGAGGAGTACGAGATGCTCGACGAGGTGGCCAAGGACCGGTCCGAGTCAGCCTGAGGCAGCATCCGCCTGAGCGAGCAGCACTCGAGGAATCAGGGCCTCACCGCTCGACGGCGAAGACGGCATCGGCCGTCTCGCCGTCGACGGTGACGCCGAGCACGGCGTGCAGCATCACGCGTCGGCGGTCGGTGAGATCGATGATCTCGTCGGCCACGATCTCCGGATCTTCGCCCGGAGCGGGGATGGGGTGATCGTCGGTGAGGGCCATAGGTCGTTTGGCCTACTCATCGGCGTCCGTCCGCCTCGCCTTGAGCCGAGATTGCACGGATTCTGCGGCTTTTCCGTGACAGGGCGTGACGAACCGGCATCGCCGGCGAGACCGGAACCGACAGACGTTGGCCGGGGCTGGTGGCGTACGCCGACCGGCCCGTGGGGCACGATGGGACGATGAACGAGGTCGACGAGCTCAGCCAGCTCCGCGCCGAGATCGATGCGGTCGACGAGCGCTTCGTCGCGCTACTCGCCGAGCGCTTCCGCATCACCCGACGGGTGGGTCGCATCAAGGCCGAGCGGGGCCTCCCCGCCCAGGACGCCACCCGCGAAGCACAGATCGACGCCAAGGTGCGCCGCCTCGCCAGCGAGTACGAGCTCGACGAGGGTTTGGTGTCAGATGTGTTGCGGGCCGTGATCGACCGGGTGGTCGCCGAGCACCAGGAGCTGCGGTGAGCCCATTTGCGAGGACGGAACTCGCTCGCCGGGCCGGCACGGATGCGGCGAGACTTCCGTCCGTGACCCACCGCAGCACCGACGAGCTCCGGTCGTCGATCGACGAGTTCCGAGCCGCTCCGGCCGATGTCGGCACCTTGGCGCTGGTGGTTCGGCGCCCCGCCGTCGATGAGCGTGAGGTGCTCGACGAGGCACAGTTGACGGTGGTCGACGGTCTCCTCGGCGACACCTGGAAGGTCCGCGGCAGCCGGCGCACCCCCGACGGGTCCTCGCACCCCGACATGCAGCTCAACGTGATGAACGCCCGCTTCGCCGCCTTCGTCGCCGGCGAACCCGGCCGCATGCCCCTGGCCGGCGACCAGCTCTACCTCGACTTCGACATCAGCGAGGCCAACGCCCCGGCCGGCACCCGCTTCGCCATCGGCGACGCGGTGATCGAGGTCACCGCAGAGCCCCACACCGGTTGCCCGAAGTTCAAGGCCCGCTTCGGCGCCGATGCCTGGCGCTTCGTGAACTCACCGGTCGGTCGCGAGCTCCGGTTGCGGGGCCTCAACGCCAAGGTGGTGGCGGAGGGAACGATCCGCCCCGGCGACACGGTGACCAAGCTCGCACCCGCCTGACCCGCGGTTCTCGGCCCGACCACCGACGTCAGTGGGCGTCGACGTGGGCGAGTCGGCGCCGGCCCTGCACTCCGGTGGCCGAGAGCGCGATGACGAACAGCAGCCCACCGGTGAGGACGATGGTGGGCCCGGACGCCACGTCGAGGTGGTAGCTCAGGTTCATCCCCACGAATCCGCACACGGCACCGATGAGCGCCGAGAGCCAGAGCATGGTGGAGAACGACGACGTCAGCATGCGGGCAACCACCGCCGGCACGACGAGCGCGGCGGCGATGAGGGTCACGCCCATGACGTTCATGGTGGCCAGGATCGACGCCGCCAGAACCAGCATGAGCAGGGCGTCGATCCGTGGGACCGGGACACCCGACGCCGCCGCCACCTCGGGATCGAACGTGACGAACAGCAGCATGCGGTAGCGCAGGACGATGACGGCCACGGCGAAGAGCGCCACCGCGCACACGACCCAGACGTCGCCCTTGGTCACGCCGAGGACGTTGCCGAACAGGGCGGCGTCGGCGTTCACGTCGGCGCCACCGCCGAACTGCAGCACGGCCAGGCCGAAGGCGAAGGACGCAGTGGTGATGACGCCGATGGCAGCGTCGGAGCCGATGGGGCGCCGGCGGGTCACCGACGACACGGCCAATGCCGACGCCAGACCCCACACCCCCGCGCCGAGGAACAGGTTCACGCCGGCCAGCGCCGACACCGCGAACCCGCCGAAGATGGCGTGGCTGAGTCCGTGGCCGATGTAGCTCATCGAGCGGAGCACGACGTACACACCGATGAGACCGCACAGGGCGCCGGCCACCGTGGCCACGATCAGGCCGTTGCGGAAGAACTCGAACCGGAACGGCCGGATCAGCTCGTGCCAGGTGATGAGGGCGGTCATGTCACACCGCCGGCCGTCGGAGGGAGATTATCTGGGCGTCGACGGCGGCGTCGACCACCACGCGCATGCCGCCGTGCTCGAGGACCTCCATGGGCGATCCGTAGGTGGCCTCGAGGACGTCGGGGACGAGGACCTCCGCCGGGGACCCGGCTCCGATGACGGTCCGGTTCAGGCACACCAGACGGGGGAGGTGGGCGGCGATGCCGTTGAGGTCGTGGGTGGTGAGCACGATGCCGAGGCCGGCGGCGTTCAGTTCGCCGAGCAGGTGCAGGATCTCGTGCCGGGTGCGGACGTCGACACCGGACGTCGGCTCGTCGAGCAGGAGCAGGTCGGGCTCGGCCAGCATCGCCCGGGCCAGGAACACCCGTTGCTGCTGGCCCCCCGACAGGGCGCGAATGTGGCGGCCGGCGAGGTCCCCGATGCCCAACCGGTCGAGGACCCGCGCCACCTCGGCCTTCTCGGCCTTGCTGGCCCACGGGGCGAGGCGGCCCCGGGAGCGGGACATGAGGACGCACTCGGACACGGTGACGGGGAAGTCCCAGTTGATCTGCTCGACCTGGGGGACGTATCCGATCCGGGTGCCGCGGGCGCGTTCGAGCGTCCCGCCGGCGGTGTCGACCGTGCCGAGCAGCACCCGGAGCAGGGTCGACTTGCCGGAGCCCGATGGGCCGACGATGCCGACGAACTCGCCGGGGTGCAGCTCGAGGTCGACGTCGGCGAGGACCGTGTCACCGCCGTAGCCCGCGCTCACGGAGCGCAGGTCGAGCAGAGGGGACGTACGGAGGGCCATGCGATCTACTGGGGGTAGGTGGCGTCGTCGGGGGCGACGTTGCGGACCTGGAACGCCCGGAGGGCCGACGCATCCCCGCCGAGGGCCTCGACCACGGTCACGTAGTCGAACTGCATCAGTCCGAGGTAGCTGTGCTCGACGTCGCCCGGCTTGCCCGGCAGGTCGTCGTCACGCAGCTCGTCCACGTAGGTGGCGCCGGACTCCTTGGCGATCTGCTCGAGCACCGGTGAGGGGAACACCTCGGATCCGAAGATGGCGGGCACCCCGGTCTGGCGGACCTGGTCGATGAGGGCGGCGACGTCCTTCGGGGTCGGTTCGCCGAAGTCGGCCGGTTGCACCGCGCCGATGACCTCCCACCCGTAGTCCTTCGCCCAGTAGGCGTAGGCGTCGTGGTAGGTCAGGAGCTTGCGGTTGCCGGGCGGGACGGTGTCGAGCGCCGTCCGCAGCGCGGTGTCGAACTCGTCCATCAGCGCGTCGAAGGCCTTCTGATTGGCCCGGTAGCCGTCGGCGTGATCGGGATCGACCTCGACCATGGTGTCGGCGATGTGGCGGGCGTACTGCTTCGCCAGCGTGGGATCGGTCCACAGGTGCGGGTTCGGCTTGCCCTCGTCCTTCGGGAAGGAGAAGTCGAAGAGGTAGTCGTCGGGCGACACGATCTTCTCGCCGATCGAGACGATCTGGGCCGTCGTGGCCACGTTGCGAGCGAGGTCGAGCGTCGGTTCCTCGAGCTGGAGGCCGTTGACGAACACCACGTCGGCGTCTTGCAGGGTCTCGGAGACGCTCGGGGCGGGCTCGAAGGTGTGGGAGTTCGTGCCCTCGGGGACGATCCCGTGGATGACGGCGAGATCGCCGATGACGTTGGCGGCGATCGAGGTGATGGGGCTGACCGTGGTCACCACGACCGGGCGACCGTCCGACGAGGCCTCGGCGTCCGCGCCGCCGCACGCCGTGGCGAGGAGGGCGAGGGCGAGGGCGAGCACCAGGCCGACGAGAGGGGTCGAGCGTCGCATCGGGTGCGACGCTACCCAGCGCCACGACTGTTGCAACCTGATCGCAGGTGAAACTCGAATGCAACTGGCCGGTATCGTCGTGATCATGTCCGGTCTGTCCGTGGATGCCCTGATCTCCCGGCTCCGCTCCGAAGGAGTACGGATCACCGCCCCTCGGCGGATGGTCCTCGACGCGCTCGTGGACGCGGGATCGCACGTCACCGCCGAGGAACTCCATCGTCGGGTGCAGCGGGTGCACCCCGAGGTCAGCCCGTCGAGCGTGTACCGCACCATGGACCTGCTGGCCGAGCACCACGTGGTCGATCACGTCCACCTCGGCCACGGCCCAGCCCAGTACCACCTCGCCGAGGACCACCACGCGCACCTGGTGTGCTCGGGGTGCGGTGCCGTCGCCGAGGTCGACCCGTCGGTGACCGCACCGCTGGCGGCGCGGATCGAGGAGGACCTCGGCTTCGAGCTCGATCTCGGCCACTTCGCCCTCATGGGCCGCTGTCGTCGCTGCCGGAGCGCGTCGGACAAGATGGCTCCATGAGCACCGAGGACTCCGTCTGATGCCGATCTACGCCCTCGGCGACCTGGTCCCGACCATCGCCGCCGACGCCTTCATCCACCCCGACGCCGTGGTCGATCGGTGACGTGCGAATCGGTTCCGAGTCATCGGTGTGGCCGGGAGCCGTGCTCCGAGCCGACTCCGGGCCCATCACCGTCGGCGAACGCACCTCGATCCAGGACGGCTCCGTGGTCCACACCACCGAGTGGGCGCCGACCCAGATCGGGAACGGGTGTGTGATCGGCCACATCGTCCACCTCGAAGGCTGCATCATCGAGGACGACGCCCTGGTGGGCTCGGGCAGCGTCGTGCTGCACCAGGCGGTGGTTCGCTCCGGTGGCCTCGTCGGCGCCAACGCCGTGTGCAACAACGGTTTCGAGGTGCCGTCGGGGGCGATGGCCCTGGGCGTGCCCGCCAAGCTCCGGCTCGACGCCGTCGACCCCGAGATGATCAAACACTCCGCCGCCCACTACGTGGAGAACGGGCGTCGCTTCGCCCGCGAGCTGCGCCGGCTGGGCTGATCAGTTCTGGCCGGCGTTGTTGATGCGGCCGAGGGCTTCCTTGCAGGCGGGGCACACCGGATAGCGGTCGGGGTCGCGGGTGGGGACCCACTTCTTCCCGCAGAGGGCCTCGATGGCCTCGCCGGTGATGTAGGCGCGCGTCACATCCTCCTTGCGGCAGATGTGCGCGTACCGGTCGTGATCGCCGTCCCCCGTCGTGGGATCGACGGTCGTGTCGGGGGTGATGGTCGGCGTCGGCGACGTCGAGGGTTCGGAAGCGGTGATGCGGCCCATCACCTCCGACCGTAGCGGCAGGGAACGAGACCGAGGCGATCACCTCAGCGGGCGGTGAACCCCAGCTCGAAGGAACGTACGGCTCGGGCGAAGATGTTCGGCTCGACGTCGATCTCGGTCACGACGTGCAGATCGGTCCACTCGCGCGTGAGCTTCCCGAACAGGATCTCGAGCTCTCGGCGGGCGAAGTTGGCACCCAGGCAGAAGTGGGTTCCCTGGCCGAATGCCACGTGCAGGTTGGGGCTGCGGGTGACGTCGAAGGTGAACGGGTCGTCGAACACGGCCTCGTCGCGATTCGCCGACGGGTAGATGAGGGCGAGGCGGTCGCCCGCGGCGATCTGGCGCCCGCCGAGCTCGGTGTCGCGCGTGGCCTTGCGGAACATGTTGTTCAGCGGCGTCACCCAGCGGATGACCTCATCGACGGCCGACGGGATCAGCTCGGGGCGGTCGTGGAGCAGCTCCCACTGGTCGGGGTGGTCGCAGAAGGTGCGCAGGCCGTG
Source organism: uncultured Acidimicrobiaceae bacterium (assembly GCA_963811245.1). GTDB lineage: Bacteria > Actinomycetota > Acidimicrobiia > Acidimicrobiales > Salinilacustritrichaceae > Salinilacustrithrix. The sequence continues at coordinate 154,447 of CAWEQL010000004.1, read as the reverse complement.
GGCGATCGCCGTACGCGTCGTCTCCGCTCCGCCGGCGACGAACAGACCGACCTCGTGGAAGATGGTCTCGATCGGCAGGGGCTCACCGTCGATCTCGGCATGGGCCCAGCGCGAGATGAGGCCGTCGCTCATCGGGCAGCCCCGCTCCTCGGGGACCCGGCTCATCACCATCTCCATGAGTTCGGTGGTGGCCTGGACGAGCCCGAAGAAGGCCGACTCGTCGATGTTGATCGCATCGATCCGCATCAGCCGCTCGGACCACTCCTTGACCTGGCGCCAGTCCTCCTCGGGCAGGCCGAGCAGGTTGCAGGTGAACCGGGCGGGCAACTGGCCGGCGATGGCGTCGACGACCTCGACCCGTCCCTGCGGGGTGACCGGGTCGACGAGGCGGTCGATCATGCTCTCGAAGGCCGGTGACTCCTCACGCACCGCCCGGGGGGTGAAGCCACGGTTGACCAACCGGCGCTGGGCCAGGTGCTGCGGATCGTCGCTGGCGATCATGTTCGACTCGGTCGGCGTCTCGTTCAGCCGGTAGGTCCGCAACGACGAGAAGATGTCGTCGTTGCGTTCGACGTGCACCACGTCGGCGTGGCGGGTCACGGCCCACAGCCCGTTCTTCTCGTCGCGGTGCACGGGGTCGTTGGCCCGGGCCCACGTCCACGCCTCGTGCTGGCGGGTCCGCCAGAACTCGGGGTCGAGCATGTCGATGACGGGAGCGGTATCGGTCGGAGGAGGCGTCACGACTGCATCATGTCGCGGCAGACGCGGCCCGACGAAGCAGCCCCGCGGTCAGACGAACTGGTCCATCACCATCAGCACCGCCATCCCCACCACGAGGGTGAGGGCGATGCTCTTGGTCCGCCACGACACGAACGCGGCGAGGGCGCCGGCCAGCAGCCGGGGTTGCCACAGGTCGAGGGTGGCCTCGGGCCGAACGAGCGCCGGCAGGACGAGCGCGGCCAGGACCGCCGGCGGGATCTGGCGCAGGACCCGGGTGGTGGTGGGTGGCAGGTCGACGAGGCGGTGGGCGGCGGCCAGGAACGACGCCCGCATGGCGTAGGTGCCGATGCCGGCGAGCACGATGGCGGTCCATTCCGCGCTCATGGGGTGCCACTATCCCGCCGACGGGCCTCGGCGGCCTCCATCCGGGCGTCCACGACGGCACCGGCCGTGATCCCCAGGACACCGCCGATCACGATCGACAGCCGGGCGGCGCCGGCCTGCCCGGCGAGCACCGCGGCGATCCCGCCGACCGCAGCCGCCGCCAGCGACGGTGCTCTGTCGAGCACCGGGACGAGCAGCACGAGGAAGACGAGCGGGATGGCGAACTCGAGGGGGATGTCGTCGGGGACCCGGCTGCCGACCAACGCACCCACGACCGTGGCGGTGATCCAACTGACGGCGAGCGTGGCTCCGACACCGAAGTAGAACGGCACCCGCAGGCGGGGGTCGTCCTTGCCGGTCCACCGCACGATGGACAGGGCGTAGGCCTGGTCGACCAGGAAGTAGGCGGCGAGGAGCCTGGTGCGGATGGGCTCACGGGCCAGGGCCGGCGCCAGCGACGCCGAGTACAGCAGCATCCGCAGGTTGATGGTGAGCGCCGTCACCACCACGATGGCCACACCACCGCCGTCGCTGAGCACATCGGTGAGCGCCAGCTGGCTGGCCCCGGCGAACACGATCAACGACAACCCGACCGCGGTGGCGACATCGAAGCCGGCTGCGACTGGCGCCGCGCCGGCGACGAGACCGAACGGCACGACCCCGATGAGCATCGGGGCTGCGGCGACGAACCCGTCTCGCGCCGCCGTCCGACGCTCGGCGGGGGTGGCGCCGCCGCTCGCGATGGGGTCCATCACCGCAGTCTGGCCACTGGGCGGCCGCCGCTCGTCACGGCTTCAACGTGCGGTTCCGGCGGCGCAGGCGGCGCAGACGTCGGCGCAGCTCGGCTGGCTCCACACCGACGGACTCCGACACCACGTCGTCGAGCGCGGCGACCGTGGCGCCGGCGGTCACGGGCACGTAGTGGGCGCGACGGTCGTCGGGCACTGCGTCGCGGCGCATGATGCGGGCGCCGACGAAGACACAGAAGACGCCGGCCGCCACCACCAGCAACTGGAACAGGCCCTCGGGCCCGAACGAGCCGATGAACACCGAGGCCAGGAACGGGCCGGATGCCGCGCCCAGCCCGTTGACCGTGAGCGCCCGCGACCCGGCGGAGATCATGGTGGCGGGGTCGATGTAGTCGGCGATGTGGGCGAACGAGAGCCCGTACAGCGAGAAGGCGCCGGCGCCGATCAGGAACGCGGCCAGGAGCGCTCCCGGGAAGTTGTCCATCGACGTGGCGGCGATCCCGGCGACTGCACCGGCGGCGACGAGGCCGGCGGCCACGCCCATGACGATGCGTCGATCGGTCCGGTCGGACCAGCGTCCGAGTGGGATCTGTCCGAGGACGGCGCCGACGAGGACGACGGTGACGAACTGCGACGCACCGCTCACACCGAACCCGGCGCGGGTGGCGTAGACGGCACCGAACCCGAGGCCGGCGCCGGTGCCCAGCCCCGACATCATCGATCCGGTCAACCCGAGCGGCGCGGCGCGGAAGACCTCGCGCATGGAGATGCTGGCGGTGGCCTCGGGCACCGGCGCCTGGTGCGGGGCGAGGGCCACCGGAACGGCGGCCACCGACAACATCACCGAACCGACCACGAACAGCACGACGCCGGAGGGGTCGGCCGTGTTCAACAGCAACGTCCCTCCGGCCAGCCCGGCGCTGACGACGGTGTTGTAGACGGCGAGCATCGTCGCCCGGGTCGACGGCGTCGAGACCGCGTTGAGCCATGACTCGCTCACCACGAACAGACCGGCGATGCACACACCGGTGGTGAAGCGCAGCACCACCCACGGAACAGGGCTGACCCAGACCCCATGGACGACCACGGCGGCCGAGGCGAGCGACGCCAGGGCGGAGAACACGCGGATGTGCCCGACGCTGCGGATGAGGCCGGGAACCCATGCCGATCCGGCCACGTAGCCCAGGTAGTAGAGGCCGAGGACGAGGCCGGTGACGGTGGAGTTGAACCCGGCCCGCTCGGCGCGGACACCGAGGAGCGACCCCTGCAGGCCCGAGCCCGTCATCAGCAACAGGATGGAGACGAGCAGCGGCCAGGCCGCCATGGCGACCCGCCCGACCCCGTCCGTCCGTCCCGCCGCGGTGGGGGCCTCAGCGGTGGCGACCGGCGTGTCCGACATCGGCGTGCACTCTGGAACACCTCCCGGATCGGAGCAACTCCGGGCCGGATCGCCACCACTTTCGCCCGCTCGCGGTTTGTGATCCGCCGTCCGATGTGGGCAAATGTCATGGTGAGCTCTACGCGCACCGCCCTGGTCACCGGCGCCAATTCCGGCATCGGGCTCGAGACGGCGCGAGGCCTGGTGCGCCAGGGGTTCCACACGCTCCTGCTGTGCCGGGACGAAGGTCGCGCCGAGGCGGCGAAGGCCGACATCGACGCGTCGGTACACGATGCATCGACCGAGATCGTCCTGTGCGACCTGTCCCTCCAGCGTTACATCCGACGGGCCGTGGAGGACATCGAATCGCGCATCGGCCACCTCGACGTACTCGTGAACAACGCCGCGCTGGGGCTGCGCTCGAGGTCGGAGACCGACGAGGGCGTGGACATGATGCTGGCCGTCAACCACCTCGCCCCGTTCCTGCTCACCGAACTGCTGCTCCCCCGCCTCCGCGAGGCGCCGTCGGCCCGCATCGTGAACGTGGCGAGCGACGCCCACCGCATCGGCCGCCTCCGCCTCGACGACCTCCAGGCCACCCGCGGCTACGGCCTGCTCGGCTTCCCCCGGTACGCCGAGACCAAGTTGATGAACATCCTGTTCACCCGTGAGCTCGCCCGGCGGCTGGTGACGACCAACATCACCGTGAACGCCGTGCATCCCGGGACGGTGGGCACCAACCTCGGCTCGCCGCCGGCCGCACTCAAGCGGCTGTTGGCGTTCGTCTTCCTCACCCCGGAACAAGGAGCGCGCACGTCGCTCGCCGCCGCCACCGACCCCTCGTACGCCGACGTGTCGGGGTCCTACTTCGTGGACGGCAAGCCGGCCGACGACAAACTGTCGGACCGGGCCCGCGACGACGCCGCGGCGGCCAAGCTGTGGCGGCGCTCGGCCGAGCTGGTCGGGCTTCCCGCAGAGCCGACCTGACGGCGCGGACTCAGGCGGTGACGGCGTCAGCCGCCACCGCGCCGCGACCAGCGGTACCGGGGGACGAGGACGGCCACGGCGACCCCGGTCATCACGGCGCCGTACAGCTGCAACGGTCCGTCGGCGGCGACGAGACCGTAGGAACCCCAGACGAGGCCGTCGAGCAGGCACACCACGTAGGTGCCCGCCGCCAGCGCGGTGAGATCGGTGGACCGCCAGGCTTCGGCCACCTGCGGCAGGAACTGGGCGCCCACGGTGAGGGCGAGCACGGCGCCGAGCGGGCCGGAACCGCCGAGGGCGGCCACGGCGCCGAGGCCACCGGCAGCAGCGAGGGCCATGGGTGGCCCAGTGCGGTTGCCGTGGCGCAGCAACAACCCGACGATGAGGCCCCAGCCCACGATGTAGGGCACGGCGAGGAGCGTGACCGGCAGCAGCGAGCGATCGATGCCGTAGGCCAGCCACCGCGCTGTTGATGACCAGGCCGAGCCAGGCCGTGGAGCCCGAGACGCCGGCCGTCGAGCGCGTCCGCACGAGACGGACGATCTGCGGGACGGGCTGGGTCAGGGCCAGCAGCACCGCCGCACCGGTCAGGGCCACCTCGAGCATCGGGACAGTCTCGCACGGAGATCGCCGGTTCAGGGGATGGCGCCCAGCTCCTTGAGCTCGATGATCCGGTCCCAGTCGTGGCCGAGCTCGAGGACGACCTCCTCGGTGTGCTGGGCATACTCGGGCGGCATGGAGCGGGCCGACCACGGCGTGCCGGCGAAGTCGACGGGCGAGGCCACCATCGTCACCGGGTCCCCATCAGGCGTGGGCACCGGGACGAACCCGCCGGCGGCATGGGCCTGGGGGTCGTCGACCACCTCGTGGGCGTGGCGGACCGGCGCCCACCAGACGTCCTCGCGGTCGAAGATCGGCCCCCACTCGTCCAGCGTGCGGGTGGCGAAGATCTCGTTCAGCAGCCGGACCAGCTCGGCCGAGTGCTGGAAGCGGTCGACCAGCGTGGCGAAGCGAGGATCGTCGGCCCACTCGGTGCGGTCGACGGCCCGCAGCACGTCGGGCCAGTGCCGATCGCCCTGGAGGCCGAGCATCCAGAAGCGCTGCCCGTTCGCCGCCTGGTATGCGCTGATGAGCGGGTTGGGCGGCTCGGCGATGGAGATGGGCACCGTGGGCACGCCGAGCCGGAGCGACATCGAGATGTCCCACCCGAGCATGTACATGCCGATCCGGAGCAGCGACGTGGAGACCAGCTGTCCCTCGCCCGTGCGCTCGCGTGCGAACAGCGCGGCGCTCGACCGCCCCGGCGGCGGCGAGGCCGGCCATGTGGTCGCCCATCCCTCCACGCTGGTACGGCAACGCCTCGCCCTCGGGCGTGAGCGCGGCGGCGACGCCGGCCCGGGACCAGAACGCACCGACGTCGTAGGCGGCACGGTCACGTTCGTCGCCCGTGAGGCCATAGCCCGTGACGTGGGCGTAGACGAGGCGCGGGTTGCGGGCCGACACGGTGGCGTGGTCGAGGCCGGCGCGAGCCAGGGCGGCCGGACGGGCGTTGGTGACGAAGACGTCGGCGGAGTCGACCAGCTCAGCGGCCAACTCGCGCCCCTCGGGCACCGACAGGTTGATACCGATGCTGCGCTTGTTGCGGTTGTCGAGCTCGAACGGAGGACTCACGTCGCCGGCTCCCACCGCCGACAGCAGGCCTCGGAACGGGTCACTGTCCGGCGGTTCGATCTTGATCACGTCGGCGCCCCAGTCGCCGAGGATCGCCGCGGCGGCGGGCCCCGCGACCCACATGCCGACCTCGACGACCTTCACGCCCTCCATCGGTCCTGGCATGGCGCCACCATAGGGTGACGCCATGTCCCTGCCGGCGCAGGACCCGTCACGGGATCCTGGCGCGGTGCCGGCATGACCCTCGAGCTGCCCGCCCACGTCGACTCCGGTCGGGCCTGGCGGGTGGCAGCGGGCGCCGCCGTTGCCTCGGGCACGGGCTTCGGAACCGCCTACACCTTCGGACCGTTCTCGGATGCCATGGCCGACGACTTCGACTCCGGCCGAGGACCCACCGCCGTCGTGTTCGGCATCACGCTGCTGTTGTTCTTCGGCCTCGGGGTCGTGTCGGGCCCGCTCGCCGACCGGGTCGGTGCCCGCCGGCTGGTGGCCGTGGGCGGCACTCTCATCGCCGGCGGGCTCGCCCTGACCTCGCAGGTCGACTCCGTCTACACCGGCTACCTCACCATCGGGGTCGGCGTGGGGGTCGGCGGCGGGATGATCGCCACACCCATGTACGCCACTGCGGGCGGCTGGTTCTGGCGGCACCGGGCGCTGGCCATGGGCCTCGTCGCCTCCGGCAACGGCCTCGGAACGCTCGTGCTCGTGCCGTTCGCCGAGTCGCTCATCGACGACCATGGCTGGCGCAGCGCCTATCTGCGACTGGCCGTGGTGGACGTCGTCCTGTTCGCCATCGCCACCGTGCTCATCGCCCGCCCGCCCGGGCTCCAGGCGCCGCCCGCCGGCGATCGACCACATGAAGGCGATCATGCGGATCGGCGCGTTCCGGATCATGTTCGCCACCGGTCTGCTCTTCTCCGTGTCGCTGTTCATCGCCTTCGCGTTCGTGGTCGACTTCGCCACCGACGAGGGGATCAGCTCCGAGCGCGCCGCCCTGCTGGTCGGCATCATCGGGGCCACCAGCATCGTCGGCCGACTCGGCATCACCGCGCTCGAGTCGCCGGTTGCCGGCGGTGCGGCTGCTCCAGCTCTGCCTCGCCGCCCAGCCGGTCGCGTTCCTGCTGTGGCTGGTGTCGTCGGGCTCCTACCCGGTGCTCGTGCTGTTCGCGGTGACGATGGGCGTGGCCTACGGCGGCTTCGTCGCCCTCGGCCCGGAGGTCTCCGCCGTGCTGTTCGGCGTCGTCGGGCTCGGCAGCACCATCGGGTTGACCTTCCTCGGCGCCGGCCTCGGTGGCCTGCTCGGCCCGCCGACTGCCGGCTTCCTGGCCGACGCCAGCGACGGTCAGGTCGTCCCGATCCTCTTCGCCCTCCTCGCCGCGTTGGCGACGGTCGTGCTGTCGCTGCGGTTGCCCACCGAGCAGGTGCTCGACGTCGAGGACGCCCTCGGCACCTGAGGGCCGTGGGGTGGCGTTCCGGCTGAACGAGCACCCGGTGCCGGGATGCCGGTCAGCCCTCGCGGGCGAGGATCTCCTGCGCCACGGTCGCCACCCGCCGACCGGCGAGGTCGGTGATGGTGCCGGTGGTGAGCACGCGGTCGTCGTGGTGGGCCACCGCCTCGACGTCGTACAGCAGCCAGTCGTCGAGCCGGATCGGCCGGTGGAACCAGACGGCGTGGTCGAGGCTGGCCCGGAACAGGGTGTCGAAGTGCCCGGAGCCCATGGTGTCGACGAGGCGTCGGGCGGCGCCGAACGGCCCGTGGTCGGTGGCGTAGGCCAGGCCGGCGGCGTGCAGGTCGTCGGGGAGCTCGCAGTCGGCCCGCATCCAGACGGCCCGGCGGACGCCACCGGGCTGGTCGTGGCTGGCATCGCGGGTGTCGAGCACGCCCGGCCGGGCGAAGCGGGTCGGCGGCAGGTGCTCGGGTCCGGGGATGCCGGGACGGGGCGGTGCGGCGTAGTCGCCGCCGGCGCCCCCGACGTGGAACGAGGCCGACAGCACGAGGATGGTCTTGCCGTGCTGGCGAGCGGTGACCCGGCGAGCAGCGAACGCCCGTCCCTCACGCAGGCGCTCCACTTCGTAGCCGATGGGCTCGAACACCTCGCCGCCCCGCAGGAAGTAGGCGTGGAGTGAGTCGACGTCGAAGCCGGCCGGCACGGTCCGTTGTGCCGCCACCAGTGCCTGCGCCACCACCTGGCCACCGAAGACCCGCCGGCGGGCCACCGGCGGGCTGTGCCCGACGAAGCGGTCGTCGCTCACCGGGTCGGTGTCGAGCGTCAGGATCTCGGCCAGCGTCGGGTGCGGCGCCTCGGCCGTCTCGTCGGTCACCGGTCGACCCTGCCCCGCCGCGACCGTTGTCCGCCAGACGAGCGCGCCATCGCCGCCGCGCCGGCGCCCACGACGAGGTCGTCGGTCGACAACGACGACACCGCCACGGCTGCCCTCGGTTCGACGGGTGGTACGCAAGGGGCGACGCTACGTCAGGAGCTCGAGGCGTGACGTGGGTCGAGTGGGCCGCCGACCAGACGTCGTCTATGCTCGACCGCCCCGGCCACGGCCGGCCAGCGCCCGTAGCTCAATTGGATAGAGCATCTGACTACGGATCAGAAGGTTGGGGATTCGAGTTCCTCCGGGCGCGCTGGATAGGCCCAGGTCACAGGGCACATATCCTGATCCGGACGCACGGCTCGCACCCGGCCGTGAGAACCGTTTGAGAACCGGGGGCCCTCCAAAGAATCATCGGAGGATCTCCCATGCCCAAGTTCACGGGTGTGTATCGGGCCGAGAACGGCTCGTGGTACTGCAAGGCCACGCTCGGCCGCGACCCGCTGGCCGGCAAGCGGATCCAGGTCACCAAGCGGGGCTTCCCCACTGCCGCCGACGCTGCCGCGGCGCGCCGAGCCTTGTTCGAGGAAGTCGAGGCCGGCGCGCGGCCTGTGTCGCCAAGACCCGATCAGGCACAGATCCCATACTCCCTGCCGGCTCGCGTGGGCCGTCCTCCACCCGATGAGGGAGTCGCGGGCTTCTTTCGATCGTCAGACCGCAGCCGTAGGCTTGTCCTCGATGGCGCTCCGCGATGAGAACCTCACCGATCAGCAAGCGGCAGACCAAGCTGCTCGCGAGCGGTCGTGGGCAGCCGCGAAGCGCCGGCTCGCCGATCCGGCCGAGCGCCGGCGGCTCGAGCAGGAGCGGGACCGGACGATCCAGTCAAAGGCGTCGCCAATGAGCGGCGAGGAGTTCCTTACTGCGACGTCGACCAACGACGAGTAGTGCCGCTCCGCGACGTCGCTGCGTTCCACGAGTGGATCGCCCGAGAGAATCCGTCCGCCGCAGCGCAGCGAGTCGTCCGGGCGTCATCTCCGATTTGGCGGTCCGGCCCTGGCGAGCGCCGAGCGTCCCGATTGCCGAGCTCTGTGCCCAGCCGGACTACGAGATGCGCACCGCAGTGCTCGACGTGCAGGACGAGGTCGGCATCGAGCTCTGGTGGGTTCATCACTATGCGAGTGACGATGTCGGGTCCCGATGGCACGTCGGTGCGGCTGGTCCCGGATGCTCGAGCCAGTGCAAACGGCTCGCATCGACCTCGCCACGATGCATCGGCGGCCACGCTGCCGTGGGCGTGAAGTCGTCGACCGTCACCGTGCCGAACGAGACTCGGGTCCGGTGGTCCGTGGGCTGAGCAGGTCAGTGCTTCAGTACCTGGCTCTGCCGTGGCTTGGTTGACGATGCTGTTGGCGGATGTCCCCGAAGATGCTCAAACCTTGGTGACGTTCAGATTCTCGAGGTCCGGGAAGTCGTCGTCCTGGGTCACGACGGCCACGCCGAGAGCGAGCGCTGTCGCCGCGATCCAGGAGTCGTTCACCGGCATGCGCTGACCGCTGTCACGCAGGAGCACTCGGAGTCGAGCCCATTCAGCTGCGACGGACTCGTCCACTGGAACGGGGTCCAGGTCGAGCGCTGCGGTCAGGGTGGCCAGGCGGCGGTCACGCACGTCCACGGTGCTCGCTGCCAAAACACCGGCTCGGAGCTCGCCGATCGTGATGACCGAGACGGCCAGCTTGTCGGGAAGTGCCTCGGTGTCCAACGCTCGCCCGCTCTCGCGTGCGATGAACACCGAGGTGTCCGCAAGACCTCGGCTCATGACAGCGGCAGCTCGTCGGTCATCTCGCCTGCGAGTTCGGCGAGGTCGTCCGCGAGGCCGGGATCGGCTTGGTGAGCGAGCACGGTGGATGCGAACTCGCCTCGGGCTACCCACCGAGGCCGTCGACCGATCGGCGCCAGCACGGCCGTCGGGCGACCGCCGACGGTGATGGTGATCGTCTCACCGGACTCGACGCGGTCCAACAGCGATCGGGTGGAGTTGCGCAGCTCTCGGGAGGCGACTTCGGGCATGCAACAAGTGTAGCAGGTGTGCTACATCCGAGTGGGCTGCACGTGCATCGTCCCGGAAGTGCGTGCAGGGGCGGACATCACGGCAATGACGCCGGCAACCAGCGCGACGAACGCGATCACCCACAGAATCCGCGCCCGGACGCTGACCTCACCGGTCACGACCACACCCGTTCCGCGACCGCCAGGTACCACAACCTCGCGACTGCGACCGATGCCGACTACGAGGACCTTCACCTCTGCGTCGACATGATGGGCGAGCACGACGGAAAGGTCACGTCGTTCAGCGACGGCGTGCTCATGTACGAAGCACAACGCCAGCGACATGTTTCGCCGACATGAACCCGACGGTTGGCGACGGCCCATAGCGAGACCACACCCGCCCGTCGGCGGCGACGTCAGAGATCAGGTACTCGCCGACGCCCACTCGGGCGTGAGACGCATCGCGGGGCAGAGCGCCAACGGCATCGAGCCGAATATCGTTGGTTCTCCGTGACAGTCACCGGAGACTGGGGGACGGAGGCGTCGAGGTCGCTGCGCGCTCCCGTCCCGACCGGGGCCCGAAGGACTGGCGCTCCCTGCTCGAGATCGGGGTCGTCGTCGGCCTCTACCTGCTCTACACGCAGGTGCGCCTCGCCGTGCGACACCACGAGCTCGAAGCCTTCCACAACGCCACCGAGGTGGTGCAGGCCGAGCAGGCCTTGGGCATCTTCAGCGAACTGGATCTGCAGCGGTTCGCCATGCACAACGAGAGTGTGATCCGAGTGCTCGACCGGTATTACGCCACCGCCCACTTCCCGGTGACGGTGGCCGTGCTGGCCTGGGCGTTCGTACGACATCGCGCCACGTCGTACCCACTGCTCCGGTTCCTCCTGGTCAGCGTGACGCTGGTGGCCATGGGAGTGCACGTGCTGTACCCCCTGGCGCCGCCGCGAATGCTCACCCACCTCGGCTTCGTCGACACCCTCGCCGTCTACGGGCCCCGCGTCTACTCGACCGACATGGCACGATCGGTCGCCAACCAGTTCGCCGCCATGCCGTCACTGCACTTCGGCTGGGCCGTGATCGTCGCCTGGTGGGTGGTGTGCACCTTCCGATCCCGGTGGCGCCACCTCGCCTGGCTCCATCCCGCCATCACCCTGTTCGCCATCACCGCCACCGCCAACCACTACTGGCTCGATTCGGTGATCGCCCTGCTCCTGGTCATCGCCGCGGGAGGGTCCTGGCATGCGCTGGACGCTCGCCGTCACCCCGTCCCACGACCCGACCGCGTCGGCGGACGGGAATCCCCATGATCATCTCCGATCCCGATGTGACCCAGTCGAACCCGCGGCATCGGGACAACACCGAGTGGTACCGTTCGCCGCCGCTCGGAGGGTGCACTGTGTCAGACGTGACGAAGGTCGAGACGGCTCAGATGCTGGGGGGCATGCCGTTGTTCTCGGGCCTGACGAAGCGGCAGTTGGCCTCCGTCGCCAAAGCCGTGGACCATGCCAGCTTCGAAGCCGGCGCCGAGCTCGTCACCGAGCATCGCGAGGTCCACCGGCTGATCATCATCCGCAGCGGCAGTGCGGCGGTGATGCGTCGAGGCGTGGTCGCCGGAGGCGACGGCGGCGTCCAAGAAGGCGTCAGCCGGCGGCTCGGCACCGTCGGCCCGGGTGACGTCGTCGGCGAGTTGTCGATGATCGACGGCCGTGTGGCGTCGGCGTCCATCGTCGCCGAAACCGAGGTCGACTGCCTCGCGCTCTACCGGACGAGGTTCAACCAGCTGCTGGCCAAGATGCCCGAGCTGTATCCCCGCCTCCTCGTCGGGATGGCCGCCCGCATCCGGTCGATCGACCGTCAGAGCGACGCCATCGGCTGACCGCGCGGGGTCGGACACGACGAAACGCACCGGGGAACCCGCTGGGAGCAACGGCACCACTCGCCGGCCCGGTGCCGGAGTCCGGCCCCACGAGCGCCCGGTCCTTGGGCGCGGCGACCGTCGCGTGGTTCAGTGGCCCAGGTGTCCCTCCGACGCCTGACATCCATCCTGCTCGCCGTCGCCCTTCTCGCCGCCGGTTGCGGGGGTGACGAGAGCGCCGCCTCGTCCGACACCTCCGGCCAGGCAGCCTTGGTCGACGAGCAGGTCGAGGTGCTGGCGATCGACAACGCGTTCGACCCCGAGACGATCGAGGTCGAGGCCGGCACCACGGTCGTGTGGCGCAACACGGGCCGCAACGACCACAACGTCGTGCCTGTCGACGACGACGCCGACTGGGGCATCGCCACGGAGGACTTCCTGCCCGGCGATCGCGCCGAGGCCCGGTTCACCGAGCCCGGCACCTACCGCTACTACTGTTCGATCCACGGCACGGCCAAGGCGGGCATGACCGGCCAGATCGTCGTCACGGAACCGGGGAACTCATGACATCCACAACCATGCGGCGCGTACTGGCGGCCCTCGTCGGGCTCTCGCTGCTCGCCGCGGCCTGTGGTGACGACGACGACACGGCAGCGGACGAGACGTCCACGACCACGACCGCCGCAGCCGGCACCGACGGCGCCGGCCCTACCTCCGGCACCCTGCGCGTCCCCGACGACTACGACACGATCCAGGACGCCGTCGATGCGGCGGAGCCGGGCTCACTCATCCTGATCGCGCCCGGCACGTACAACGAGGCGGTCGACGTCACCACCGACCAGCTCGTGATCCGCGGTCTCGACCGCAACACGGTGGTCCTCGACGGCCAGTTCGAGCTCGAGAACGGGGTGCGGGTGCTCGAGGCCAGCGGCGTCGTCGTCGAGAACCTCACCGTGCGCAACTACACGCGCAACGGCCTGTTCTGGTCCCACGCCGACGGCTACCGCGCCTCCTACGTGACCGCCGACCGCAACGGCGACTACGGCATCTACGCGTTCGGCTCCGTCAACGGCGTGTTCGAGCACAGCTACGGGGCCGGAAGTCCGGACGCCGGCTTCTACATCGGTCAGTGCTACCCCTGCCATGCCGTGGTCAGCGACGTGCTGTCCGAGCACAACGGCCTCGGGTACTCGGGCACCAACGCCGGCGGCGATCTCTACATCGTCGACTCCGAGTGGCGCCGCAACCGGGCTGGTCTCGTGCCCAACACCGGCTCGTACGAAGGGTGCGCCCCCGAGCGGGAGACGACGATCGTCGGCAATCTCGTCTACGACAACAACAACGGCAACGGCCCCGCCATCGACAGCGCCCGGCTCGCCCAGGGCAACGGCATCCTGGTGACCGGCGGCATCGGCAACGTGATCGAGCGCAACCGCGTCTGGAACCACGACATCGCCGGCATCGGCGTCACGCCGTATCCGGAGGACGATCCCATCGCCCCCATCCCCGACGTGTTCCCGACCGACTGCACCGAAGACGCCCAGGCGGTCAGCAAGGAGGCCCGCGCCGAGCTCGACAACCCGCTGCTGTGGGCCGCCAGCGACAACCGGATCGTCGGCAACATCGTCAGCGACAGCCGCGAGTGGGACCTGGTGCAGATCCTGGGCGAGGGCAACTGCTGGTCGGACAACGAGGTCTCCACCACTTCCCCGGCCGACCTCCAGTCGCTCGCTCCCTGCGACGGGCAGATCCAGTCGTTCGACACCGACGTGGCCCGGCTTCCTCGAACTGGTCGGCGCCGACAAGCCGGACTCGGCCGACTACCAGACCTACGAGTACCCCGACATCGGCGACCTGCCGGGCATGGACGACCCCGAGAATGCCCCGGCCGTCCCCCAGATCGGTCCGCCGAGCTACCCGGACATCACCACCATCACGGTCCCTGACGCACCGGCGTGACCCGAGCGGGTCTCATCGTCCTGCTGGTGGTCGTCGGGGCGTGTTCCCGGACGGCCGAGCCGGTCGCCACCCCTCCCGACCTGCCCGATCATCGCGGGCGATTCGTGGTCTCCTGTGCCCCTTCGCACTTCGACTACGACGATCCACTGGTGTTCCCCGGCCGCCACGGGGCGTCGCACCTGCACGAGTTCTTCGGCAACGACGCCATCGACGAGGGCAGCCGTGACCGAGCCGTGACGGCGGCAGCGGTGGCCGACGCCGACACCAGCTGCGAGACCGCCGCCGACCGCGCCTCGTACTGGGTGCCCGCGCTCCTCGACGGCGACGGCCGACGCATCCCCCCGGACGGGATCGACGCCTACTACCGCGCCGGTCGGGGCGTCGACCCCGCCGATGTCGTGGCGTATCCCAACGGTCTCGGCATCATCGCGGGAGGCGGACCGGACCGGGAACCCGCGCCCACGAGCGTGTTGGGTTGGTCGTGCTCCGCGAACCCGGCCCGCACGGCGGCGCCGCCGGAGTGCGAAGGCCGGCTCCGACTGCGCGTGACCTTCCCGGACTGCTGGGACGGTCGGCACCTCCACAGCGACGACCACCGGGACCACATGACCTACAGCGGCGACGACGGATGCCCCGCCGACCACCCGATCGCCGTACCGCAGCTCGAGCTCGTCGTCCGCTACCCCGTGTCGGGCGATCGGAACCTCTCGCTCAGCTCCGGAGACATCGACACCGCGCACGCGGACTTCTGGAACCTCTGGGACCAGAAGGCGCTGGAACGCGAGGTGCACGCCTGCATCCAGCGTGACGTGGTCTGCGGCTGAACGGAGGCACCAGATACGGTCCAGCACCCATGGACCTCAGGGAAGCGTTGTACACGACCCGAGCGATGCGTCGGGTCAGGCCGGACCCGGTACCGGAGGAGGTGCAGCAGCGGATCATGGATGCCGCCGTGCGTGCCCCATCGGGCGGGAACACGCAGGGCTGGCGGTTCCTCCTGGTGGACGACCCCGACGTGATCGCCCGGATCGCCCCGCTCTACCGGGAGTGCATCGACTTCCTGTGGGAGCACATCTACAACGAGCGGATCGCCGCCGCCGAGGCCGACCCCGAGCTGCCCGACAGCAAGCAGATGCTGGCCATCCAACGCTCGGTCGAGTGGGCCGCGGACAACTTCAGCCAGTACCCGCTGCTGCTCTTCGGGTTCACGAGCGGTCTCGACGACGGCGGCTCCATCTATCCCGCCATCTGGTCCGCCATGCTCGCCGCCCGCGCCGAGGGCGTCGGCTCCAGCCTCACCAGCATCCTGAAGGTGAAGGACGCCGAGGTCACCGAGATCCTCGGCGTCCCCACCGACGACGGCTGGCGCATGGTGTGCTGCGTGCCGATGGGGTACCCGACCGGTCGATGGGGTGTGGCCCAGCGAGAGCCCGCGCACGAGGTGACGTACAAGAACCGCTGGGGCACAGAGACGGGCTGGGACCTGTCGGCGCCGCTGTGGTCCCCGGAACGATGACCCCCCGCATCCGCAACCGGGTCACCGAACTCCTGGGCGTCGAGTACCCGATCATCCAGGCCCCGATGGGCTGGATCGCCCGGAGCCAACTGGCGTCGGCGGTGTCCAACGCCGGCGGCATGGGCATCATCGAGACGTCGTCGGGTGAGCTGGACATCGTGAAGGACGAGATCCGTACGATGCGCGATCTCACCGACAAACCATTCGGCGTGAACATCGCCCAGGCGTTCGTGCGAGACCCGGCCATCGCCGAGTTCGTGATCGACCAGGGCATCCGCTTCGTGACCACGTCGGCGGGTGACCCGACCAAGCACACGGCCCGGCTCAAAGAGGCCGGCCTCACCGTGTTCCACGTGGTGCCCACCCTGAAGGGCGCGCGCAAGGCGGTGGAGGCCGGCGTCGACGGCCTCATCGTCGAGGGAGGCGAGGGCGGCGGGTTCAAGAACCCCCAGGACGTGGCGACGATGGTGCTGCTCCCGCTCGTGCGCTCGAAGGTCGACGTGCCGATCGTCGCCGCCGGCGGGATGATCGACGGCGCCACCATGGCGGCAGCGTTCGCACTGGGCGCCGAGGGCGTGCAGATGGGCACCCGCATGGTGTCGGCGGCCGAGTCGCCCGTGCACGACAACTGGAAGCAGGCCATCGTCGGCGCCGCCGAGACCGACACCGTGTTCCTCAACCGGTTCGCAAAGCCAGGTCTGCGAGCGTTGCGCACCGAGCGGACCACCCGGCTCGAACACGAGGAGGTCGTGTCGATGGCCGAGTTCGGCACCGCGAAGGACCTCTACTTCGGTGGCGACATGGAGGCGTGCATCGCGCTCGGCGGGCAGGTCATGGGCCGCATCGAGTCGGTGGAACCCGTCGCCGACATCCTCCGTCGCACCGTGGAGGAGTTCTTCGACATCGTCGGCGGCCTCGCCGACCGCTACCTCGAGGGCGCCGACCGCTGAACTGTCGTCAGGGGGTCCGACGTGCGGCCACCAGCTCCGTGAGCTTCGCCGGCGACGGGATGTGCCCCGCCACCACCACCTCGTCGTCGATCACCAGCGCCGGGGTGGACATGACACCCCAGGCCGCGATCTCTGCGGGGTCGGTGACCTCGTCGATCTGGACGTCGAGGCCCAGGTCTCGGAGTGCGTCCCGGGTGAGGGACTCCAGGTTCCGGCAGTTCACGCACCCGCTGCCGAGGATCTTGACGTCCATGGCGCTCCTCCTTGATCGGTTCACAGCACGACGTTGAACAACAGGCCCGTGGCCAGGATCCCGGTGGCGACCACGCCGACGTAGGTCCCCACGAGACGGGGTCGGAGCACGCGCCGGAGCAGGATCATCTCCGGTGCCGACAGAGCGACCACGCTCATCATGAAGGCGAGCACGGTGCCCATCGGGATGCCCTTGTCGTAGAGCACCTCGACCAACGGGAGGACGCCGGCGGCGTTGGAGTAGAGCGGAACGCCGAGCAACACGGCGAGCGGGACCCCGAGCGCTCCGGTGGCGTGGGCGGCGAACCACTCCTCCGGTGCCCAACCGTGGATGGCCGCACCGATGCAGATGCCGACGACGAGGTAGGGCCAGATCTTGCGGAGGATGGACACGACCTCCTCGCGGGCCATCTGGATGCGGTCATCCCACGTCAGACCGTGTGCCGGGTCGACCGGCGCGCCCCGGAGCCTGGTCTCGAACACGAACGGTTCGACCCATCGCTCGAGTCGCAGATGGCCCATCACCATGCCCGCCACCACGGCGATCAGGAGACCGGAGGCGATGTAGAGGGCGGTGATCTTCCACCCGAACAGGCCGAGGAGGAGCACGATGGCGACCTCGTTGACCATGGGCGAGGCGATGAGGAAGCTCATGGTCACCCCCAGGGGCACCCCGGCGGCAACGAACCCGATGAACACCGGCACGGCGGAACACGAGCAGAACGGGGTCACCACTCCGAGGCTGGCGGCCGCCACGTTGCCGAACCCCTGCCGACGGCCGCCGAGGAGCGCTCGGGTGCGTTCCACCGACATGAAGCTGCGCAGGATGGTGACGACGAAGATCACGCCCGACAGCAGCAGGGCGATCTTGGTGACGTCGTAGAAGAAGAAGTGCACGGACTCGCCGAGCCGGCTGCTGGCGTCGAGGCCGCCCAGGTCGAAGATCGCCCAGTTCCAGAACGAGCGATTGCCCCGGTACAGGAACCACCACAGCACCACGCCGACCGTGACCGGCGCCCACCGGCGGATCGCCGAGGGGGTCTGGTCGTGCGGTTGACGGACCGCGGCGGGGGTGGTCATGGTCGGCGACCGGCTCTGTGCGTCGGGGTCCGGGACTGTCGGGGGTCCACGGTCCCAGGATGCGCCGCGACGACGCCGGGCGAACGGGCCGAAGGTCACGAACTCGGGCGATCAAGACCACCCTGCGAGGCTGACCGCCAGCCGGGCCGCCGACGCCATCGCCGAGCTGCTCTGACGCCCGTTCCCGCAGGGGGTGCCTGCCTCACCCCCCGACACCGGACAGCGCCCTTGGCGTGAGGCCCACCCGGGCCGATGATGGAGCAGTCAGGTCAGGGCAGGACGGACAGAGAGGGGACCATCCCCGTGGGGTTCGAGTCGTGGGCAGCGGTCGCAACGATGGTGCGAGCCGAGCTGCGGCGACGGTGGGGAAGCCTCGTCGGGGTAGCGGTGCTGGCGGCACTGGTCAGCGGTGCGGTGTTCTTGTCCGTGGCCGGCGCCCAGCGCACGGCCTCGGCCGTCGAACGGTTCCGTGACCGCGCCCGAGCCAGCGATGTCTCCTACCAATCGGCTGCTCCCGAGCAGGCCGAGGCCATCCGGCGGGCGGTGGCGGCCCAACCGGAGACCGCGATCTCCACGACGCGGACCCTCGTGAACGGCTGGCCCGACGAACCCGGCGTCCCCGACATCGCCGTCCTCAGCGATCCGTCCGGGGTGTGGGGACATGACCTCGACCGGCCCCGTCTCCTCGCCGGCCGGTTCCCCCGGCCCGACTCGGCCGACGAGGTGCTGCTCAGCGCCACAGCGTCCCGACTGACCGGCGCCGGGGTGGGCGACATCATCCCGGTCCACACCTGGACGGCATCGGACCTGGAAGGCCTCTTCGGCGGCACGACGTTCCCGGGGTTCAACGGGCCCCACCTGGAGCTGCGCGTGGTCGGGATCGGTCGGTTCCCCGAGGAGCTGTCGGGCGACCTGCGGCGGGGCGAGCTCACAGCGCTGGCGGCGCCCGGCTTCGTGGCCCGACACCCCGGCATCGGGGCGTGGCCAGGGGTCGTCGTGGCCCGGCTCCACGGCGGAGCCGCCGACGTCGGGCGCGTCACGGACAACGCCCAGGCCGTGATGTCGAACGCAGACCTCGTCGCCTCCGGCGGAGCGCTGCTCACGCCGGCCACGGCGAGCGAGCTCTACCTGGACACGGCCCAGGGGGCGGTTGACAGCCTGGCCGTCGGGCTCCTGGTCCTGGCGGCGGGTGCGGCGGCCGCCGGCGCCGTGGCCCTCGGCCAGGCGATCGCGCGCCAGACGGCCGTCCCGCCGGCATCGGCCCGGGCGCTGGCGGCACTGGGGGCCACGCCCCGCAGCGTGGCATACGCCGTCGCCCTGCCCGTGGCCGGCGCGGCGATCATCGGTGTGGTGGTCGGCGCCGCCGGGGCGACGCTGGCGTCCCCGCTCCTACCGACCGGGTTGGCCCGCCAGGCGGAGGTGGATCCCGGCATCTGGTTCTCGCCCCTCGTGGTGGCGGTCGGCGGGACCCTCGTGATCGTGGCGGCGGCGTGGTGGGCGCGACGATCGGCCCGGCGCTCGCTCCGCCGTTCGGCTCCCACCGCGAGCGGGCGGTCGTCCGGCCTCGTCCGAGCCGCATCGGCCGTGGGGCTGCCCCTCGCCGCATTGCTCGGCGTCCACCTCGCCAGGGACCGCGGGCGGGGCGCCGGCAGCGTCCCGCTGCGGTCGGCGGTCCTCGGCATCGCGATCGGGGTCGGGGGTCTGGTGGGTGCCGGGGTCATCGCCACCAGCCTCCACGACCTCAGCAGCGAGCCATCGCGCTGGGGTTGGAACTGGTCGACCATCCCGGACTACTTCGGAGATGCGAAGACGTCACAGGTGGAATCGGACCTGGTCGGCGATGCACGGGTCGACGCCGTCGGAGAGCTGACCTCGGCGTCGCTCCTCCTCGACGGCCGGAACGTGACCGGCTACTCGCTCGACACCATGAAGGGGGACCTCTCGCTCACGTCGCTGGAGGGCCGCCTCCCCGATCGTCCCGACGAGATCGTCCTCGGAGAGCAGACCATCTCTGACCTGGGGCTGTCCGTGGGCGACACCGTGGACGTGCTGGGCAGTTCGACCGGGGAGACACACCCCCTACGCATCGTCGGTACTGCGCTGCTGCCACCGATCGAGGAGCGGACGATCGGGCTCGGGGCGGTGATGACACCTGAGGCGCTGGTGAGCACGACGAGCGACGATCTCGGCTCATCGGTCGTGGTCCACTACGCGCCGGGGCTGCCGGCCGACCAGGTGGAAGCCGGCCTGGCGAGGGACTACGGCTTGGACTTCACCCTCTTCTCCCGCCCGCTGGTGCCCGGCCCCATCCGCAACCTGGCCGCCAGCCGGTACGTGGCCGTGTCCCTGGCCATCTTCTTCGTGGCCCTGGGCGCGATCGCGCTGCTCCACGCGTTGCTCGTCGGCGTCAGACGGCGCCGGCGAGACCTCGCCCTCGTGCGAGCGCTCGGTGGCCGGCAGGCGCAGGTCCGACGCGGGGTGCTGGCCGAGTCGCTGCTCCTGTGCGCCGAGGCGCTGGTGATCGGCGTGCCGGCCGGCCTGATCGGGAGCCGGTTGTTGTGGCGGCTGCTCGTCCAACACATCCGGGCCGCGGCCGACCCCGCGCATGCCGTGGACCCTGTTGGCGGTACTCGTGCCCGCCTCCGCGGCGATCGCCATGATCCTGGCGTGGCGGCCGAGCCGTCTCGCCGCCCGTGGTCGACCCGCCTCGCACCTGCGCGCCGAGTGAGCACGTCACGTCGTCGCCCACCGGATCAGGTCCCGCAGAACGTCTGGTAGCGGTCGGCGAAGTCGTCGGGAGCGAGACGGGTCTCGGCGTCGTGGCCTGCGCGCCGCTCGTACGGGTGCGTGACGAGGTCGAGAAGCGTCTCGAACGGACCGAGGTCGGCCTCGAGCACGGCGGCGTCGAGCGCCGCTTCGACCAGGTGGATGCGGGGCAGGTACAGGGGGTTCACCGCGTCCATGGCGGCGGCCGCCGTCGCGGGGTCCGAACCGTCGAGGGTGTCCCGCCAGTCGACCAACCAGGCGTCGAGGGCAGCGGCGTGGTCGGCGAACGCCTCCCGGAGCGGGCGCTCGTCATCGCGGAGGGCATCGGCCAGGGCCCGGAAGGTGCCGGCGTGGTCGGCCCGCGCCTGGTGCATGAGGGCGAGAAGCCGTTCGAACAGATCGGTGGTGCCGGGTCGGTCGGCGACCACAGCGAGCTTGGCGGCCATGCCGGCCGACCATGCCTGCTGGTACTGGTCGACGAAGCGCTCGAGCCGCTCGGTGGCGAGCGCCACGGCGGTGTCGCGGTCGTCGTCGATGAGCGGCAGCAGGGCCTCGGCGAGACGGGTCAGGTTCCACTGGGCGATCGAGGGCTGGTTGCCGTACGCATAGCGGCCGCCGTGGTCGATCGAGCTGTAGACGGTGGCGGGATCGAACCGGTCCATGAAGGCGCACGGCCCGTAGTCGATGCCCTCGCCAGACAACGTCATGTTGTCGGTGTTCATCACGCCGTGGATGAAGCCGACCAGCATCCACTGCGCCACCAGCCGAGCCTGCACCTCGATCACGTGCTCGAGCAGGGCGAGCGCAGGACGGTCGGCGTCGGCCGCACCGGGTGCATGGCGGCCGATGGCGTGGTCGACCAATGGCGCCAGGTGCTGGCCGTCGTCGACCATTCGGGCGTACTGCGCCGTCCCCACACGGAGGTGGCTGGCCGCCACCCGGGCCAGCACGGCGCCGGGCTCGGCGCGGAGGCGTGGAACGGTCTCCCCGGTGGTCACCACGGCCAGGGAGCGGGTGGTGGGGACGCCGAGAGCGTGCATCGCTTCGCTGACGAGGTACTCGCGCAGCATCGAGCTCAGCGTGGCCCGGCCGTCGCCGCCGCGAGCGAAGGGCGTGCGACCGGAGCCCTTCAGGTGGAGGTCGCGCAGCGATCCGTCGGCCGTGACCAGTTCGCCCAGGAGCAAGGCGCGGCCGTCGCCCAGCTGCGGCGAGTAGCCGGCGAACTGATGACCGGCGTAGGCCATCGCTACCGGGCGGGAGCCGGGCGGGAGGGCATTGCCGCCGAGGACGTCGACTCCGGCGCTCGATCGCAACCAGTCGACGGCGATGCCGAGCTCATCGGCGAGGGACTCGTTGACCAGGACGGGTGCGGGCGACGGCACCGATGTCGGCGGCCAGTCGACGGCCAGGCCGGGGAGCTCGTCGGCGAAGCGGTGGGCGAGATCGATCCCGAGGGTGGTCTCCATCTCCTCGACGCTACGGCGACCGGTCGTTCGAGCGGCGCGAGAAGGGCGCGGGGTGGAAGTCAGCCGGCGGCAGCAGAGCGGCGAGCGACAGCGTCGATGGTCACGGCCGCGAGGAGGACGAGCGCGGTGACGACGTACTTGGCCGCGGCCGAGTACCCCTGGAGTCCCATGCCGTTGTCGATGGCGGCGATGACCAACCCGCCGAGGACGGCGTGGATGGCCTTGCCCCGACCACCGAAGAGCGACGTGCCACCGATCACAGCAGCGGCGACGGCGTAGAGCACCAGGGTGCCGCCGTCGAGAGACGTCGACACCGACCGCAGCCGGGAGGCGTAGATGATGCCGCCGACGCCGGCCGTCAGCGAGGCCAGGGCGAATGCCGCCGTGCGCACACCGGCGAGGTTCACGCCGGCCCGGCGGGCGGCCTCGGCGTTGCCGCCGATGGCGTAGATGTAGCGCCCGAACCGGGTCCGGCCCAGGACGAACGTCCACAGCGCCAGCACGGCGAGGACGATGAGCACGACCCACGGGACGCCCTTGATGGCGACCAGGCGACCCCGGTCGGCGTTGCAGACGAGCACGACGATGGCGCCCGCCACCAGCATGGCGACGATCTTGGCGATGGTGAGCCGCGCCGGTGGCGCCACGAGACCGCTCTGGCGTCGCCGTTGCTCGCGTCGCCAGGTGAAGGCCCCGATGACCGCCACGATCCCGAGCATCACCAGCCAGCTGGCCAGCGGCGTCAGGTTGCCCGAGGCGAAGTCGTTGATGATGTCGTTGTTGATGGGGACGGTGCCGCCGTCGCCCAGGATCAACAGCATCACGCCCTGCCACCCGAGCAGGCCGGCCAACGTCACCACGAACGACGGCAATCCGAGTCGGGTGATGATGGCGCCCTGCAGCGCACCGATCGCCGCGCAGGCGACCAGGGCGATGAGCACGGCCGCCCACCATGGCCAGCCGGCCGATTCGCGGACCAGCTCGGCGACGACGATGCCGCCGATGCCGCTCACGAAGCCGATGGAGAGGTCGATCTCGCCGAGGAGCAGGGGGAACACCTGCCCCATGGCGAGGAGCATGTACACCGACCCCTGGATCAGCAGGTTGACGAGGTTGCCGGCGGTGAGGAAGTTCGAGTTGAGCGTCTGGAACAGCGCAGAGATCAGGATCAGCCCGCCGACGACCGGCAGCACACCGCTGTCGCCGCCGCGGATCCGGGCCCAGCTGGCCTCCAGGTACTCGCGCAGCGACGAGACTTCGGCCTCGGCCGGCAGGTCGGGGACCTCGTCGGTCGCCTCTTCGTCGCGCTCGTGGACGTCGGTCACCGTGCCCCCTCGATCGTTCGACTGGCCGTACCCGTCGTCATCAGCTCGACCACGAGCTGGGTGTCGAGCTCGGAGGCCGGCAGCGTGGCCACCATCTCGCCGAGGTAGAGGACCGCGACGCGATCCGCCACGGCCAACACGTCGTTCATGTTGTGGGACACGATCAGCACGGCGAGACCGCGGTCGGCGAGTCGGCGGACCAGGTCGAGCACCATGCGGGTCTGGGCGACGCCGAGGGCGGCGGTGGGCTCGTCCATGATCACGAGCTTGGAGTTCCACAGCACGGTCTTGGCGATGGCGACCGATTGGCGTTGCCCGCCGGACAGCGACGCCACCACCTGGCGGATCGAGCGGACGGTGGTGACTGCCAGGCTGCTCAACGTCTTGCTGGCCGCGTGTTCCATCGCGTCCTCGTCGAGCATCCGGTTCCGGAGGATCTCCCGCCCCAGGAACATGTTCTGGACGATGTCGAGGTTGTCGCACAGGGCCAGGTCCTGGTGCACCGTCTCGATGCCGAGCTCGGAGCTGTCCTTCGGGTTGCGGACCTGGACGGGCTCACCCTCCCAGAGGATCGTGCCCCCATCGGCGTGGTGGATCCCCGCCACGCACTTGATCAGCACCGACTTGCCGGCGCCGTTGTCGCCGACCAGGGCAGTGACCTCGCCGGCGTGCAACTCGAGGTCCACGCCCTTCAACGCCTGCACGGCACCGAAGTGCTTGTCGATGCCCCGCAGCTCCAGCTGCGGTGGTGGTGTCATGACGCTCCAGTCTCGTCGGGGACCGACCGGGCCGCCACCTCCCTGGGGGAAGGGGAAGTGGCGGCCGGCTCAGGGGTGGTCGGGATCAGCTGATCCCAGCCGCCTTGCAGGCGTCGGCGACGGCGCTCACGCAGAGCTCGCCGACGTCCACGGCCTTGTCGGCGACCACGGTGTCAGCCATGTTGTCGGCCGTGACCCACACCGGGGTGAGGAGGACCGAGTCGACGTTCGTGCCGGCGTCGGAGTCCTCGGTCGTGCCGTTCAACAACCCCTTGGGGATGTCCATGCCGGCCCGGAGGTAGAGCGCTGCAGCCGCGGCACCCTGCGCCTCGAGGTAGATCGGCTTGTAGACGGTGCCGCACTGGTAGCCCTTGAGGATGTTCTGCAGACCGGAGAGCGAGGCGTCCTGGCCGGTGGTCGGGAACGTCTTCGGCGGGATCTGCAGCTTCTGCAGGGACGAGATCACGGCGTTGGCGTTGTCGTCGTTCGGCGTGATCGCAGCGTTGATCTCGGGATGGGCGGTGTACTGCTGGTCGAAGGTGGTCTGCGCCACCGACGGGGTCCAGGTGCCGGCCGGCTCCGCGACCTTCGTGTAGGTGCCGTCGTCGAAGAGCGGGTCGACGACGCTGTGGTAGCCCTCGGCGAACAACGTGGCGTTGTTGTCGGTGGGGTCGCCGTTCATGATCAGGACCTGCGGGTCCGTGACGTTCCAGGCGGACACGCAGTCGGTGAAGCCCGTGCCGATGAGCTTGCCCACCGAGACGTTGTCGAAGCTGACGTAGACCCGGCCCTCGGCGCCACCCTTGACGAGGCGGTCGTAGTCGATGACCTTGACGCCCTTGGCGGTGGCGGCGGACTCGATGGCCGCACCGCTCCCGGAGTCGAGCGCATCGACGAGCAGGACGGTGGCACCGTCGGTGATCGCAGCCTCGGCTTGCGTCTGCATGGTGCTGGCGCTGCCCTGGGCGTTCTGGATGATGATGTCGCCAGAGCTCAGCCCGGCGGCCTCGAAGGCCTGCTGGAGGTACGGGCGGTCGAAAGCCTCGTAACGGGCGGACGACTCCGTGTCGGGGAGCAGGACGGCGACCTTGCCCTTGCCGGCGTCGGCGATGGGCTTCAGAGCCTCCATGGCCGAGAAATCGGCGGTGAACGAATCAGCCGAGACGTCGACGTTCGTGGCGTCCCCGGTCGTGGTGTCGCTCGAGCCGCCGGCCGTGGTGGTCGTGCCCGAGGAGGTGCTGTCGTCATCACCACACGACGCCAGCCCGAAGAGCGCGACGGCACTCAAGATCAGCAGTGCCGCCCGCGTGCGCGAAACCTTCATGAACGCTCCCTCGTGTGTGTCGGTTGTCTCAGTCAACGTACGAAGACCGACGTGAACGAGGTGTAGATGTTGTGACCACGTCGTGAACGAGATGTGAACGGCCGAGGCCGGATCGGGCGGCTCAGGGCTGCATCATCCGGTAGCCGGCGCGGGGTTCGGTCACGATCAACGCGGGGCCGTCGGGGTCCTCGAGCTTGGCCCGCAGGCGGCGCACGTAGACCCGGGTGTACTCGGTCGCCGTCTCGTAGCCCGCACCCCAGACGTTGCGCAGCAACGTGGCGTGGGACAGCAGCTTCCCGGGCGACAGCGCGAGCTCGCGGAGGAGGGCGAACTCGGTCGGGGTGAGGTGGACGGGGTCCCCGGACCGGGTGACGAGCTTGGCGTCCAGATCGATGCGCACGTCGCCGAAGGCGAGCACCTCGTCGGTGGCTTGGGGGGGCTCCGTCCCGGTGCGTGACCGGCGCAGCAGAGCAGTGATGCGGGCGAGGAGCTCCTCGACGCCGAAGGGCTTGGTCAGGTAGTCGTCGGCGCCGAGGTTGAGGGCCCGGACCTTGTCCTGCTCGCCCCGTCGGGCCGAGAGCACGATGATGCCGATCGACGACTCGGCCCGTAGCTCCTGACAGATGTCGAACCCGTCGGCGCCGGGGAGCATGAGGTCGAGCAGCACCAGCTCGGGCTGGTGTTCGGCCACCAGTTGGGCCACGTCGTCGCCGTCGCGGGACACGACCACCTCGAACCCGCGGGCCAGCAGGTTCGACCGGACGAGGTCGACGATGTTGCGGTCGTCCTCCACGAGGAGGACCACGGTGGCGACGTCGGTCACGAGTCGGTCGGCTCCACAGGGAGGGACACGACCATGGTGGTGCCCGGCTCGCAGGGCTCCAGGCCGATGCTGCCGCCGTGGGCCTCGACGATGCCTCGGGCGATGGCGAGGCCGAGGCCGGCTCCGGGGGCGCTCGTGGTCCCCCGGGCGTGGGGTTGGAACACGCGGGTGGCGAGGTCCGGTGGAATGCCGCGACCCCGGTCGCGCACGCGGACCGACACGGCCCCGCCGTCGGGTTCGACGCAGGCTTCGACGTCCACCTCGGCTGCGGTCCCGTCGAGGGCGTGGCGCACGGCGTTGTCGAACAGGTTGACGAAGACCTGCTCGAGGCGGTCGTGATCCCCCCACACCGACGGCAGGTCGGGTGCACTGTGGATCGTGATCTTCCCTTCGGGGATGCAGCGCTTGGCCGCCTCCAACACCAGGGGCATCTCGCACCAGTCGGTCACCAGACGCAGGGTCCCGGAGTCGATGGCGCTGAAGTCGAGCAGGTCGCCCACGAGGCGGCCCATCCGGGCCGACTCGGACACGATGGACCCGAGGAAGCGTTCCTGGGACGAGACGTCCCAGACGACGTCGTCCTGGCGGAGCGTCTCGGCGTAGCCCTGGATGGCGGTCAGCGGCGTGCGCAGCTCGTGGTTCAGCCGGGAGAGGAAGTCGCGTTGGAGCCGCTGACTGCGTCGCAGTGACTCGGCCTCGGCGTTGGCCCCCTCCAGGGCCTCGCGCTCCAGCGCGAGGCGGAGCGAGCGGGCGGCGTCGTCGAGCAGGTCGAGGGCGTCGTCGGAGAGGCCAGTGGGATCGGACCACCACGCGGCGACGACGACGCGTCCATCGGGGGCATCGATGGGCACGGCCAGCACGTCGGTACCGACGGGCCGGGCCCGGTCGAGCCGGCCGCTGGACCGCAGCACGGTCGCGGCCGCGGTGCGCCGCTGATCGGTGCCGGCATCGCTGCTCTCGGTCGCCGTGCCATCGGCTTGATGGAGACCGATGGAGTCGGCGCCGAGGCCCCGTCCCAGCGCCAGCAGCGCCACCGCGATGCCGCCGTGCGCGCCCGGTGGGCCGGCGAGGGTGTCGAGCACGCCGCGCAGCGTCTCGAGGAGGCGGTTGCGTCGGGTGGCGTCGACCAGCAACCGGTCCCGCTCGACGGCGGCGGCGGCCAACCGGGCGTGGAGCTGCACCAGCTCGAGCTGGTCCTCGTGGATGCGGCCCGGGGCGTCGGCGAAACCGGAGATGGCGCCGAGTACCTCGTCGGCTCCGACGATGGGGACCGACCACGCACTGTGCGGCCGGCGGCCCGTCCCGTCCACGATCACGACCTCGCCGCTGGTCGCCGCGCGCGCCGGGAGGTCGTCGGGCCCGAGGGAGGAGAAGGCATCCGGCGCCAGCCCCACCGCCGCGGCGCGGCGCAGGACGCCCTCGTCGTCGAAGAGGTGGACGCAGAGCTGTTCGAAACCGAGCGCCTCCACCATGGCCGAGACGATCAACGACAGCCCGGCGGCCGGATCCACGTCGGCGAGCTCCTCGATGAGATCGCTCAGCCGGCGCAGCTGGCGGCGAGCCGACGAGTCGGTCCGGATGCCGGACATCAACGCCACCACGTCGTCGGGATGGACCTCCTGCGGTACCACTGTCGCCACGATGCGGCCTTCCCGCAGCACGGCGATCCGGTCGGCGAGGGAGAAGACCTGGTCGAGGCGATGGCTGACCAACAAGATGGCGGCGCCGCCGTCGCGCAGCTCGGCGAGGAGCCGCTCGACCACGGCGGTCTCGGTCACGCCGAGCGCGGCCGTGGGCTCGTCGAGGATGAGCACCGACGGGTTCCGCCGCACGGCACGTGCGATCGCGACCAGCTGCCGCTGGCCGCCCGACAGCTGACCGACCGGACGGAACAGGTCGTCGGTGGAGAGGTGCAGGCGTCGGAAGAGCAGCCGGGCCTCGTCGGCCATCGCCCGGTCGTCGAGGACGCCGCGATCGGTGGACTCGCCGCCGAGGAAGAGGTTGGCGACGATGCTGAGGTTGTCGCAGAGGGCGAGGTCCTGCCAGACCACGGCGATGCCTTGGTCGCGGGCGCCGATCGGGTCGCCGGCGAGCGGTCGACCGTCGAGCACGAACGAGCCGGCATCGCTGGCGAACGTGCGGGCGATGCAGCGGACGACCGTCGACTTGCCGGCGCCGTTCTCGCCCACCAGCGCCAGGATCTCGCCCGCCTGCACGTCGAGGTCGACCGCATCGAGGACGTGGAGTCGCCGGAACTGCTTACCAAGCCCGCGAACCGCGAGAACGACCTCCCCCCGGTGATCCACCGCCCCATCATGACAACCGGAACGACCCGGCGGGCGCCGCAGCCACGCATGGACCGTTCATGGCCCGTCCGCGATCCTTGGCGCAATACTCGCCGGCGGGATCCACCTGCCGACTCGCGCCGTTTGGCACCATTCTCCTGTGGAGTCCGCTCCCCGGGCTCGTGCATTGCTCGAGCGCCTCGCCGCAACCTCTCCAGGGGTCGTCGACCAGGTCGATGACGCGCTCGAGGACTACCGCTTACTTCTCGACACCGAGGAACGACTGGCCGGATTCCACTGGTCAGCCTCGCGACGGTTCCCCGTGGAAGGCACGACGGTCGACCGGGACGAGCCGCAGATCGGCAGCTCGGTCGACACGGCCAACTTTCTCATCGACCAAGCCACCCGCCTCGCAAATCGGATCATCGAGGCCGTCGAGATCCGCGAAGCCGAGACCGAGGCCAGGATCATCGACCTCCGCAGAGCCGGCGAGGTGGCAGACGCCGCTGCACGCCGGATCGCCCAGAACGTCCTCGCCGACGCCGATCGGCACCGGCGAGAGGTCGAGGACCAGGGAGTCGCGATGCTGCGGCAGGCGTGGAACTGCTCGGTAGCCCTCCAAGAGGAGCTTCTCGCTGAGGCCGAGGCCGAGGTGGCCGATGTCCTGCGCCAAGCGGAAGCCGATGCAGCCCGACTCCGAGCCGACGCAGCGACCTATTGCTGCGACGCGCGAGCGTTGCGGGATCGGGCGATCGACATCCGCACAGAAGCGGAGCGTTATGCGGACCAGCTCCGAATCGCTGCAATCGCTGCGACGCCCGATCCGGAGCCCGACACGACGCCCGAGCAGCATGTCAGAACCGTTCGCTTCCGCCGCCTCCTGTTGGCGGCCCTCGTCGTGTTGGGGTTGCTGGGGCTGCGGTCGTACCTCGTCGAGCCATTCGGCGTTTCAGGCGCATCGATGGACCCCACGCTGGCGGACGGGGACCGTGTAGTTGTGAACAAGATGGCCTACCGCCTTCATGACCCGAGGCGCGGCGACGTCGTGGTCATCGGCGGCGACTCGGCCAGCCTCAACGAGACGCTTGTGAAACGCATCGTGGGGATCGCAGGCGACACCGTGGCGGTCAGAGGCAACGTCATCCGCGTCAACGGTGCAGTAGCGCACACCGAGGTGGTCGACATCACCGCCGGCGGACAATCCGTGGTCACCACAGTCGGTGAGGACGAGGTGTTCGTCGTGGGCGACAACCTTCCCGTCTCGTTGGACAGCCGGACGTTCGGACCGGTGCGCGAAGACCGGATCATCGGACGGGTCGAGGCCGTGATCTGGCCTCCGACCGACTTCCACACCCTGTGAATGCCCCCGGGAGCGCCGGCGGAGTCGGCACTCGCTGATTCGGCGCCAGTGAACCTCGACTAAACTGCAGGTCGTGGACTCGCTCCTCACCATCGGCGCGGTCGCTTCCCGGTCGGGGGTCGCGCACTCGGCGTTGCGGTTCTACGAGAGCTGCGGGCTGATCCAGTCGACCCGCACCGACGGCAACCAACGCCGCTACCACCGCGACGTCCTGCGCCGACTGGCCTTCATCCAGGTCGCCCAACGCATCGGCCTGAGCCTCGAGGAGATCGGCGAGGCGCTGCGATCCCTGCCCGACGAGCGCACGCCGACCGCCAAGGACTGGGAGCGCCTGTCCCAGCAGTGGCGAGCGCAGCTCGACGAACGCCTGCGCCTGCTCACCGAGCTCCGCGACGAGCTGACGTCGTGCATCGGATGCGGGTGCCTGTCCCTCGCCACGTGCCGCCTCTACAACCCCGAGGACCGCGCCGCCGGCCTGGGCACCGGCCCTCGCTACCTGCTCGGGAACTCGTCCGCCGACATCGCCCACGACTGACCCGGCGCCATCCCCGACGGCTGCCGCCTATGGTCGCCGGATGCCAGCCGTCGCCAGCAACCGTCATCTCAGGCCCGGACTCGTCGTTGCCATCGCCTTCGCGCTCGTCGCAGCGTGCACCTCCGGCGGATCGGACGACCAGGCCGACGACGACACCGTTCCCACCACCGACGCGTCGGCGCTCGACGTCGAAGACCGCGCCTTCTACGTCTTGCCGCCCGGCAACTACGGCGGCATCCCGACCAACGACGACTCGCTCGACCAGCTCCCTCTGTACGACGGGCTGACGCCGCTCCGCGGCAACGTCACGGACGAGGACATCACGAAGCTGTTCCTGCCGATGGACTTCGCTCCGGTCGGTCAGACCCACCCGATCGACGTCGGGCGAGACGGCGTGACCGTGGTGTACGACGACTACGGCGTGGCCCACATCGACGGCCGGACGCGTGAGGACCTTGCGTTCGGCGCCGGGTGGGTCACGGTCCGCGATCGCGGTCTGCTCCTCGACTTCGGGCGGGGACCGGCACGTGCTGCCGTGGCCGACGTGCCGGGGATCGACGCCTTCTCCCTGGTGACCAGCGCGCAGCAGTTCGTCCCGAGCGCGGCGGCAGAACAGCTGGTGACCGACCAGGTGCAGCTCCTCATCGACGAGTACGGCGACGAGGGTCAGCAGATCGTCGACGAGATGCAGGCCTACGCCGACGGCGCCAACGCCTACTACGCCGCCAACCCCGACGGCACGGAGCGAGCGCCGTTCACGGTGAACGACATCGTCGCCACGGCGGCGTTCATCGGGTCGATCTTCGGTGCCGGCGGGGGCGGCGAGGCGGCCAACGCCGAGTTCCTCTCCACCCTCCAGAACCGCCTGGGTGCCGAGGAGGGCCGCCAGGCCTGGGAGGACCTCCTCCAGACCGACGACCCCGAGGCTCCCACCACGCTCGAGGAGCGCTTCGACTACGGCACCTTCACCGGCGGCGACGTCGTCGGTTCGGCCGTCATCGACGAGGGCTCGGTCATCTCGCTCGATCCGCGCCAGCCGGCGCCCGACGCAGCGCCGGTTGTCCAGGCCCAGCCCACCGCCTACGAGACCGGCTCCTACGAGGCGGCCGGCGATCCGCCCGATCGGCAGGCGTCGAACTGGCTCCTCGTCGCGCCGGAGGCGATCGGCCGACGGCGCCTCGCTCGGCGTGATGGGCCCGCAGCTCGGCTACTACTACCCCGAGATCGTCAAGCAGGTGCACCTGACCGGACCGGGCATCGAGGCCCAGGGTGCCGCCGTGCCCGGCCTGGCGATGTACCTGCTGCATCGGCCGCACCAAGGACTACGCCTGGAGCCTGACCTCGGCCAACCTCGACGTGCGGGACGTCTTCGCCGAGGAGCTCTGCGAGCCTGATGGCTCCGCCGCCACCCGCCAGACCGGCTCCTACCGGTTCGAGGGCGAGTGCATCCCGTTCGAGCAGTTCGACGCCGGGACGCTCGGCGGCGAACCGATCAGGTACCCGACGTCGGTGCACGGTCCAGTCATCGGCACCGCCACCTCCGACGGCGCGCCGGTGGCCCTCACCCGACAAGCGCTCGACGTTCGGGCGCGACGCCCTCAACCTCGCGGCGCTGAAGCACATGACCGAAGGCGACGCCGCCACCATCGAGGACTTCTAGAGCTCGGCGAACGGCTTCGGGTTCACGTTCAACTGGGGCTACGTCGACCGGAAGGGCATCGGCTACTTCGCCTCGGGCCACCTCCCGGTCCGGGCCGAGGGCCTCGACCGGCGCCTGCCGACGCTCGGCACCGGCGAGTACGAGTGGCAGGGCTTCCTCGAGCAGCACGAGCACCCCCATGCCGCCGGGCATCCCGACGGGCCGGCTGCGCAACTGGAACAACCAGTCGGCGCACGGGTTCATGCACAGCGACGACCGACCTGTTCGGCTCGGTGCACCGGGTGGAGAACGTTCGACCAGTGGCCGGACCGGTCCCAGCTCGCCGACGTGGTGCGGCGTGATGAACCGGGCCGGCGACCGAGGACATGCGCTCGACCGTGCTGGCCCGTGGTCAGCGAGGTGCTGGCCGGTGCCGACGCCCCGTCAGCCCTGGCCGGCGAGGCCGTCGCGACTCCTCGACCGCTGGGTCGCTGACGACGCCCCGCTGCTCGATGCCGACGAGGACGGCGAGTACGACCACGCCGGCGCCGCCCTCTTCGAGCAGCTCTGGCCCTCCATCGAGCGAGCCGTCCTCGACCCGGTCTTCGGCGACCTGCTCGACGCCGGTGTCGAGCTACCGCGGGATCGACACGGCCAGCATCGTGGACAAGGACCTGCGCACCGTGGCCGGCGACGACGTGGAGGGACGGTTCCAGCTCTCCTACTGCGGCCGCGGCGACCTCGCCGCCTGCCAGCGCGACCTGTGGACGGCGATCGACCAGAAGATGGGCGAGCTCCGCACCGAGCGCGGCTGGCGACCCGGCGACCTGGCGGGCACAGGCCCGCCGGGCCACGTTCGTCCCCGGCCTGATCCCGAACGACTTCCGGGCCACGAACCGGCCCACCTACCAGCAAGTGCTGGAGTTCGCCCCGAGGGGCTGACCCGCCAATTTCTGGATATGAACAAGTTCTGGACTTGATCCAGAATTCTGCTACGCTGGTTCCATGGCCGACACCAGCGAGCACATCGATGACCGTGCGATCGCCGGCGCCGACCTGCTCCGCCAGCACGGGATGCACGTGACCGCTCAACGCTTGGCGGTCCTGCGTGCCGTGGCCGAGTTCCCGCACGGCACGGCCGACGACATCGACCGCGCCGTGCGAGACGAGCTCGGCGCGATCTCGCGCCAGGCCGTCTACGACGCGCTGTCGGCCTTCACCGAGCGGGGCATCATCCGCCGCATCCAGCCCGCAGGTTCCTCGGCCCGCTACGAGGCACGCGTCGGCGACAACCACCACCACGTCATCTGCCGCGATCTGCGGTCGCACCGCCGACGTCGACTGTGCCGTCGGGTACACCCCGTGCCTGACCGCCGCCGACGACTCGGGCTTCGTCATCGACGAGGCCGAGGTCGTCTACTGGGGCCGCTGCCCCGACTGCGCTGCTGCCGACACCGCCGAGCACTGAGAACGAAACGACCCACCCACCCCAGCGTCAGAGGAGCACCGACATGGCCGAGAGCCACGAACCCGACAGCACCGACATGGCCGAGAAGGCCGACACGGCCAGCACCAGCGAGAGCGAGAACCCCGTCATCTCGTCGCCCGAGCCGAAGACGTCGCACCGGCCCCGGACCAACCAGGACTGGTGGCCGAACCAACTCGACCTCAGCGTCTTGCACCAGCACTCCCCCCGGGCCAACCCGCTCGGCGAGGAGTTCGACTACGCCGAGGCGTTCGAGTCCCTGGATCTCGATGCACTGAAGCAGGACCTGGTCGAGCTGATGCACACATCGCAGGACTGGTGGCCCGCCGACTACGGCCACTACGGCCCCCTGTTCATCCGGATGAGCTGGCACCAGGCCGGCACGTACCGCATCGAGGACGGCCGCGGCGGGGCCGGCGACGGCGCCCAGCGCTTCGCCCCCCTCAACAGCTGGCCCGACAACGCCAACCTCGACAAGGCCCGCCGACTGCTGTGGCCGCTCAAACAGAAGTACGGCCAGAAGATCTCCTGGGCCGACCTGCTCGTGCTGGCCGGCAACGTGGCCATCGAGGACATGGGTCTCGAGACGTTCGGCTTCGGGTTCGGCCGGGAGGACATCTGGGAGCCCGAGGAGGTCTTCTGGGGACCCGAGGACACCTGGCTGGGCGACGAGCGCTACGAGGACGGCAGTCCCCTCGACCTGGAGGGCCCGCTGGCCAACGTCACCATGGGCCTGATCTACGTCAACCCGGAAGGCCCGCAGGGCAAGCCCGATCCCCTGGCCGCCGCCCACGACATCCGGGTGACGTTCGCCCGCATGGCCATGAACGACGAGGAGACCGTCGCCCTCATCGCCGGCGGGCACACCTTCGGGAAGAACCACGGCGCGGGCAACGCCGATCTGGTCGGCCCCGAGCCCGAGGGCTGCCCGGTCCATGCCATGGGCCTGGGCTGGAAGAGCGAGTACGGCACCGGGAAGGGCGCCGACACCATCACGAGCGGTCTCGAGGGGGCCTGGACGCCCACGCCCATCCAGTGGGACAACAGCTACTTCGAGACGCTGTTCGGCTACGAGTGGGAGCTCACCGAGAGCCCCGCCGGCGCCAAGCAGTGGAAGCCGAAGGGCGGCGCCGGGGGCGACAGCGTTCCCGACGCCCACGACCCGAACGCCCGACATGCGCCGACGATGCTGACGAC
The DNA here is from genome assembly GCA_963811245.1 of uncultured Acidimicrobiaceae bacterium. Lineage (GTDB taxonomy): Bacteria > Actinomycetota > Acidimicrobiia > Acidimicrobiales > Salinilacustritrichaceae > Salinilacustrithrix. Next base: position 119,611 of record CAWEQL010000004.1, on the reverse strand, counting down.
GGACCTGGCGCTGCGCATGGACCCCGACTACGAGCGGATCTCGCGGCGGTTCATGGAGCACCCCGACCAGCTCGGTGAGGCCTTCGCCAAGGCCTGGTACAAGCTGTTGCATCGTGACATGGGCCCCGTGTCGCGCTTCCTCGGACCATGGGTCCCCGAGGCGCAGCTGTGGCAGGACCCGGTTCCCGCCGTCGACCACGACCTGATCGACGACGCCGACATCGCAGCACTGAAGGAGACGCTGCTCGGGTCCGGGTCGTCGATCGCCCAACTCGTCTCGACGGCGTGGGCATCTGCGTCCACGTTCCGCGGCACCGACAAGCGCGGCGGCGCCAACGGCGCCCGGATCCGCCTCGCCCCGCAGAAGGACTGGGAGGTGAACGAGCCGGCCGAGCTGGCCTCGGTGCTCCGGACCATCGAACAGGTGCAGCAGGACTTCAACACGTCGCAATCCGGGCCGAAGCGGGTCTCGCTCGCCGATCTGATCGTGCTCGGCGGCTGTGCCGCCGTGGAGCAGGCGGCGCGCGATGCCGGCCACGACATCACCGTGCCGTTCACCCCCGGCCGCACCGACGCCTCCCAGGACCAGACCGACGTCGAATCGTTCGCCGTCCTCGAGCCGACGGGTGACGGGTTCCGGAACCACATCCCGGCCGGTGACAAGCTGCCGCCCGAGCAGCGTCTGCTCGACCGCGCCAACCTGCTCACCTTGACCGCACCGGAGATGACGGTCCTCGTCGGTGGCCTGCGGGCGCTCGGCGCCAACCACGGCCGCACCGAGCTCGGCATCCTCACCGATCAGCCCGGCGTCCTCACCAACGACTGGTTCGTGAACCTGCTCGGGATGGGCGTCGAGTGGTCGACCTCGACCACCGACGAGCACGTGTACGAGGGCCGTGACCGTGCCACCGGCGACGTGCGCTGGACCGCCACCGCCGCGGACCTCGTCTTCGGCGCCAACTCCCAACTGCGAGCCATCGCCGAGGTGTACGGAAGCCAGGACGGCTCGGACCGGTTCGTCCGGGACTTCGTGGCGGCGTGGGACAAGGTCATGAACCTCGACCGCTTCGACATCACCTGAACGCGCCGGCGTCCGCTCACCCTCGTGGTTCACGGGCAGGACTTCCGGCCCGGCGTGGCCGAGCGTCAACGGGCCGACGGTGTCGCCGGGCCGCGTCGCCCTTCGTGAGCCCTGCCGTCAGGACAGGTGGCGGTGGCAGCGGATCGAGACGCCCCGATCGGTCCAGTCGACGTCGATGTCGTCGGTGTAGGCCCGCACGATCATCAGCCCGCGCCCGTTCGGGCGGAGCGGGTCGTCGAGGTCGGACTCCACCGGGATGGCACCCGGTCCGAGCGGGTTGGTGATCTCGATGGTGACGTCCTCGTCGTCGAGCCATGCTTCCGCGGTGACCGCGTCGCGGTGAGCACCCGCTGCTGTCACGGCGTTCGTGAGCAGCTCGCTGAAGGCCACGGCCAACTCGGACACGACATCGTCGGACACGTGCCGCTCGGTCAGCCAGGCGGAGAACGCCGCTCGAGCGATCGGCACCCCGGCCGGCTGCACGCCAACGGCGGAGTCGAAGTGCATCTGCTTCGTACCACTCGCGCCACGGCGCATTCGACGTGCCTTCCTCTCGACTGCCCCGCAGACCGGTGCGTACCCGTTCCACCGCGCACCCATGCGTAATTCGTCCGATTCATTTCCGGAGGGTGATCCCATCGTCGGAGATGGTCCGGTCGCCGCACCGAGCGGAAGCTCGCCGACGGACGGCACACTGGCCCCATGCAGTACTCGAACCTCGGATCATCCGGCCTGCGCGTGTCCCGCATCTGCCTCGGCATGATGAGCTACGGCGACCCCGACTGGCGAGACTGGGTGCTCGGCCCCGACGACGCCGAGCCCTTCGTCACCGCCGCGCTCGACGCCGGCATCAACTTCTTCGACACCGCCAACACCTATTCGCTCGGCGCCAGCGAGGAGGTGACCGGATCGCTGCTCAACAAGCACGTCCGGCGCGACGAGGTGGTCGTGGCCACGAAGGTCTTCAACCCCGATCGGCCCGACGCCACCCGCAACGAGCACGGGCTGTCCCGCAAGAGCATCATGGCCGCCATCGACCGGTCGCTCAGCCGGCTCGACATGGAGTACGTGGACCTCTACCAGATCCACCGCTTCGATCGCCGGGTGCCCATCGAGGAGACGATGGAGGCGCTCCACGACGTGGTCCGGGCCGGCAAGGCGCTCTACATCGGGGCGTCCTCGATGGCGGCGTGGCAGCTCGCCCACATGCAGGAGGCGGCGCGGGCCAACGGGTGGACGGAGTTCGTGTCGATGCAGAACCAGTACAACCTCCTGTACCGGGAGGAGGAGCGCGAGATGCTCCCGCTGTGCCGCGCCGAGGGCATGGGGATCATCCCGTGGAGCCCGCTCGCCCGGGGGCGTCTGGCCCGACCGGCCGACCGCTTCGCCGAGGGCGGCACCACACGCGCCGGGTCCGACGCCTTCCAGCAGGCCCTGTACGAAACAGCCGAGACCGACATCGTCGACGAGGTGGCGGCGGTGGCCGCCGAGCTCGAGGTGGAACAGGCCCAGGTCGCCCTGGCCTGGTTGCTCGCCCAGCCCGGTGTGACCGCTCCCATCGTCGGCGCCACGAAGCTGTCGCACCTCGACGCGGCCGTCGGCGCGGTGGAGATCGCCCTCAGCGACGACCAGCTGGAGCGGTTGTCGGCGCCGTACCGGCCCCGTCCCATCCTCGACCACTGAGCCCGCCGTGACCGGGCCGCACACCGACCCGACCACCGTCGAGGTGGTCGATCCCCGCAGCGACGACGCCGTCTGGGCGATGCGCCGGTACTTCGACGAGCTCGACGACCGGTTTCCCGGCGGCTTCGACCCGGGCGACACGCTCGTCGCCGACGCCCCCGACCTGGACGCACCCACAGGGGTCTTCGTCGTCGCCCGTCGCGACGGCCAGGTCGTGGGCTGCGGAGGCGTACAGACCATCGGCGACGGGATCGGCGAGATCAAGCGCATGTGGGTGTCGGCGACCGCCCGAGGGCAGGGCCTCGGCCGACGCCTGCTGTCAGAGCTCGAGCACCGCAGCCGCCGCCTCGGCCACCACACGGTCCGGCTCGACACGAACAGCCACCTGCCCGAGGCCGTCGCCCTCTACCGGCGGTCGGGCTATGTCGAGATCGACCGGTACAACGACAACCCGTACCCGGACCACTGGTTCGAGAAGGCGCTGGAGGAGGACCATGACCGTCCCTGAGCTGGTGGCCGACCTGCGGGCCGAGCACGACGCCCTCGACCGCATCGTCGCTCCCCTCTCCCCCGCGCAGTGGGAGGCGACGACGCCGAGCCCGGGGTGGCGCGTGTTCGACCAGATCGCCCACCTCACGTACTTCGACGGAAGCGCGGCCGTGGCCATCACCGATCCCGACCGGTTCACCGCCGAGACCGAGGCCCTCCTCGCTGAGGTGGCTCGTGGCGGGGACATGGACGCACCCACCCTGGAGTGGAGCCGGTCCCTGACGCCCGAACAGTTGCTCGTTCGGTGGCGGGAACACCGTGCCGGCCTCCTCGACGCCGCCACGACGCTGGCCGAGGGCGACCGCGTGGTCTGGTACGGCCCGCCCATGAGCGCCAAGTCGTTCCTCACGGCCCGGCTCATGGAGACCTGGGCCCACGGCCAGGACGTCGTCGATGCCGTCGGCGCCGACCGTCCCGTCACCGACCGGCTCCGCCACATCGCGCAGCTCGGCGTGATCACCCGACGGTGGTCGTACACCATTCGTGGGCTGGAGGTGCCGGACGCGGACGTGCGGGTCGAGCTCGAGTCGCCCTCCGGGGAGACGTGGCGGTGGAACGAGGACGCGGTCGAGAACGTGGTCCGCGGGCCGGCCGAGGACTTCTGCCTGGTCGTCACCCAACGCCGCCACGTGGACGACACCGCGCTGGAGACCACCGGCGGTGCGGCACGGGACTGGATGGAGAAGGCCCAGGCCTTCGCCGGCGCCGCCACCGACGGCCCTGCGCCCCGACGCTGACCGGGCCGGCACGCGTCGGCCACAAGTCACATCCCGTCGGCGATGACCGCCGGGCCCGCCGGGTATGTCCCGTCGGTGACCCGCTTCGAAGCCCGAAACATCTCGAACGCCGACGTCCCCGCCTCCCGGTCGGACATCTGGGCGGTGTTGCGCTCGCCCGACGCCCTCGCCGAGATGACACCGCTGCTCCGGAACATCTCCGTGGACGGGGACCACTGGTGCTGGCAGCTGTCGTGCTTCTCGGCCCTCGGCGTGGAGATCGCCCCCTCGTTCACCGAGCGCATGACGTTCGACCCCGAGGAGACCATCCGGTTCGAGCACGATCCGCCGGCGGGCGCCAACGAGCGGGCCGGCGCCACCGGCGTCTACACCCTCGACCACAACGACGACGACGGCTCCACCCACCTCGAGATCGACATCACCCTGCACGTCGAGCTCCCGCTCCCGCGCCTGTCCCGCCGAGCGGTCGAGCGCATCATGTCGGCGTCGATGGTCCGCACCGGTGACGTGTTCGCCGAGCGGCTGTACCAGCGGCTCGGCGTCGACCCGGCGCGCGCCTCGCAGACGACCGTCCGCGCATGACCGTCGAGGCGGACGCCGCGGGCAGCCCGTTCCAGGCCTACGCCGTCGAGAGCCGCTCGGGACCGCACGTAACGATGCAGGCCGGCCTGCTGCACGCCGGCCGCTACTGGACCACCACGTCCCGTTCGTCGTTCAAGGCCCGCAGCATCGACGACCACGGGGTGGCGTGTGCCGTGATCACCGACGACGGCGAGAGCCACATCGTCGCCGGTCGCACCCGTTCGCTGTCGCTGTCGCGCCCGTTCGGGCTCCTGCCCGACCTGCTCGCCCCGCTGTGGGCCCCGTCGGCCGTGGCCCGCCTCGGGCTCGCCCAGCTCGACCAGGTCCTCGGCTACCTCGAGGCCGCCCGGATCCCCCCGGACTGGCTCCCCCACCGGCGCGTCCTGCTGGTGACCCACGTGGACCGATCGCTGATGCTGGACGGCGACGCGCTGGTCGGGGCCACGGGATCGTGGAGCCGGACCGCCCCCCGCACCCTGCGGCTCGCCCGCCGGCGCACGAAGCACGCATCGGTGCTGCCCCACCAACAACTGCCCCGCGTCCACCGCTCGGTCGTCCGCCTCGGAGGCCGCGCGCACCTCGGGGTGTCCACCGCCGACGGCCCGGTCGCCCTCCCGGCCCGCTGGATCGGCGAGGACCGCCTCGTGGTGTCCGCACCTGCGCTGGCCGCCGTGGGCGCATCGTTCCCCGGTCCCGCCGTGTCGGTGTTCGACGAGAGCACCAGCCGCCGGCCCGACGAGAAACTCGGCGTCATGTTCCGTGGCCACGCCGCGCTCCTCGCCGTCGACGGGGGCCAGGCCACAGTCGCATTGCAGACCGACCGCATCACCACCTGGGACGGCTTCCACGCCGCCACGACGGCGGTGGCGTCGTGACCGTTGCGGCCGTCGTCGGCGCCGTCGTGCTGGCCGTCGTCGCATGGATCGTCCTGTTCCGACGCGACCGCGACGACATCTGGCCCCGGACCTGGGTCATCGCTGTCGTACTGATCGCCTACGCCGCGGCGGCACTGGCCGTCGTCGGCCGTCTCGCCGAGGTCATCGGTCCCATCGGCCTCATCGAGGCCGCCGTCGGTGTCGGCGCCGGTGTGGCATGGCTCGCCGCCACCCACGTCGGCCATGCCGTGCTGTGCCGGCTGTTCCCTTCGTTCATCGAGCAGGTCCAGGATCTGTACCGCCTCGGCGTCGGCGACCCCGCCACTCGCGTGTTCGGGCCGATCCTCGCCATGGCCCTCGCCGAGGAGCTGCTGTTCCGCGGCGTGGTCCAGGGCCTCGCCGGTTTCGTCGTGGCGGTGGTCGCCTACACCGGTGTGCAGCTCGTCGAGGGGAAGTGGGCCCTGGTGCTGGCCGGCTTCCTCGGCGCTCTCGTGTGGGGCGGGCTGGCCGTGGTGACCGAAGGGCTGCTGGCACCGTTCGTCGCCCACGCCATCTGGACCCTGTCGCTCACGCTGGTGTGGCCACTGCGGGGCTGCGACGCTCAGGCCATGGCGAGCAGGGCGAGGAACGCCTTGGCCCACGCCGCCAGGTCGTTGCTCTCGACCTGGTGACGCATGGCGGTCATGCGTTCGATCTCCTCGTCGTCGCCCATGCGGACCGCGGCCTCGATCTGGTCCTTCAACCCCTCGGTGTCGTACGGGTTGACCAGGAACGAGTCGCTCAGCTCCTCGGCGGCGCCGGCGAACTCGGAGAGGACCAGCGCCCCCCGGTTGTCGACCCGGGCCGAGACGTACTCCTTGGCGACGAGGTTCATGCCGTCCTGGAACGGCGTCACGAGCAGGACGTCGGCGGCGCGGTAGAGGACGAGCAGCTCGGAGAACGGCAGGCTCTTGTGGATGTACTGCACCACCGGCCGGCCGAGCTGGCCGAAGTCGCCGTTGATGGTGCCGACCAGCTGTTCGACCCGGTTCCGGACGTTGTCGTAGCCGAGCACCTCCTCGCGGCTGGGCACGGCGACCTGGACCACCGCGGTCGTGCGGGGATCGAGCCGGCGCTCGATCAGTAGCTCGCGGACGGCTTTGAGCCGCAGGTCGATGCCCTTGGTGTAGTCGAGCCGGTCCACCCCGAGGAGGACGACCTCGGGGTCGCCGAGCTCGGAGCGCAGGCGCTTGACCGCCCGTTCGACGTCCTCGGTGTCGGCCTCGGCGGCGATCGACTGGTAGTCGACCGAGATCGGGAACGACTTCACCACGGCCGTCTGGCGCCCGGCCCGGACGATGCCGCCGTCGGCCGCGAAGACGATGTCGTCGGTCTGGCAGAACCGCCGGACGCCCGACAACACGTTGCGGGCGTCGGCCTGGGTCTGCACCCCGACGACATCGGCCCCCAGCAGACCGTCGAGCACCTGGTTCCGCCACGGGAGGCGGGACAGCAGCTCGAGCGGCGGGAACGGGATGTGCAGGTAGTAGCCGATCTTGGCGTCGGGCCGCTGCTCCCGGATCATCTTCGGCACGAGCTGGAGCTGGTAGTCGTGGACCCAGACGGTCCCGCCCTCGGCGAGCTCGGCGCAGGCGGCGTCGGCGAAGCGCTGGTTGACCTCCCGGTACGAGGCCCACGTCTCGCGGTGGAACTGCGCCGCCTCGATGGCCCCGTGGTAGAGGGGCCAGATCGTCTCGTTGCAGGCCCCGCCGTAGTACTCGTCGTGCTCCTGGGCGGACAGGCTGATGCCGGACAGCAGGATGTCCTCGAACTCGAAGCGGGCCGACTCCCCACCGGCGGTCCCGTCCCAGCCGACCCAGGCACCGGTGCGTTCCCGCATGACCGGCAACATGGCCGACACGAGCCCGCCGGGGCTGAGCGACCACGAGCCATCGTCGGCGAGCTTCACGGGCAGCCGGTTGGCGACCACCACGAACCGGGACCGTCCTTCCTGGGACGAGCGCTCGACGATGGATGTCTGGTCGGTGTCCACGCTTCTCAGCTTCCCCGGGGGCGGTCGTCCCCAACGATAGGTCAGTGTGCGGGCTGACCGATACCCACCCCGGAGGCCCGTGATGCGATCACAGACCGGCGGCGACGGTGGCGTCGATGGTCGACTGGTCGATGCCACAGTCCTGGGCCGCCTGGATGACCGGCGCCAGCGCTTCCGGCGTGAACGATGCGATGCCGAGGTCGAGCAGGCCCTGCTGGCCGACCCGGTCGAGGACCACCGACCCGGTGCACACCGCGGCCTGCGGCGACGCTCCCTGGGCGGTGAGCTTGTCGTACAGGGTGCCGTCGATCAGCCCGGTGGGCCGTTCGGTGCCGTAGCTCGACGGGTCGACGGCGGCTTCCTCGGGAGCGGCCGTGGTGGTCGTCGTCGTGGTCGGCAGGGGCTGCGCCGAGTACGACAGCGTCGTGACATCGCCTGACGAGCGATCGGCCGTGGCGAACAGACCGATGACCACAGCACCGACGACGGCGACCGCGCCGAGCCACGTGGCGATACGCACCCCGGTGGGGCGGTTGGCCAGGATCACGGACTTCTTGGCGTCGATCGGTCCCGCCTGGAGGTGGCCCTTCTCGTCGGCCCACACCAGGATCGGCGGCATCACGACCAGGGCGGCCACCAGGGCCACGGCCACGTTCATGGTGACGATGATCCCGAAGTCGCGCAGCAACGGCAGGGCGGAGCCCATGAGCACCGCGAAGCCGCCGATGGTGGTCAGGGCCGAGGTGAAGAAGGCTCGCCCGGTCCGGCCGGCGGCTTCGACGCTGGCGGCGTGGGGGTCAAGGCCGGCCTGTCGTTCCTCGAGGTAGCGGGCCAGGATCAGGGTCGAGAACTCCGTGCACACGGCCACGACGAGCGGACCTGACACGGTGGTCAACGGCGACAGGGTGAGACCGAAGAGGCCGACGACGACCGAGGACGTGCCGACGGCGAGGCCGATCGGCACCAGGGCCAGCAGGGCCCGAGCGAGGCTCCGGAACCGGATCAGCAGCCAGAGGGCCACCAGGGCGAGGCCGAGGTACGTCAGCACCGCCCGGTTGGCGGACAGGTTGTCGAGCAGGCCGACCCCGACGACGGCCAGGCCGGACGGCACCGCCCGCATGGGCGCTTCGCCGGGTTGGAGCCCCTGTCGCAGGATCGAGTCGGACGGGAGGTCCAGCGCAGCGATGCGCTCGTCGAGGTCCTTCTCGAGCTGGCGGACGAGGACCGCCCGCTGGTCGAGGCTGGCCGGCGCCAGTCGCAGGTTGATCTGGGTGGCGGTCTGGTTCTCGTTGAGCAGCACCTTCTCGATGTCGGGCGGCATGACCGCAGCGGTGGCGACCATGTCATCGGCCGTGGGCGCGAGCGGCGTGGCCCCCGGCACGTCGATGATCTTGGCGATGGTGCCGACCACGCTGGAGCTGGTGGCCACGTCGGGGCGGGCCTCGGCGTCGAGCACGAAGGCGTGGATCACGTCGTCGACCGGCTGGGCGAACACGTTGTTCGACTCGACCAACACGCCGAGCGTGGAGGAGAACCCGGTCTCGTCCTCGAGGGTCGACAGGTCCCGCACCGTCTGGGTGTCCTGGTTGATCCACCGCACGGGATCCGACTCGATCTTGAAGCTGCCCTCCAGGGCGATGCCGCCGATGAACAGGGCGATCGAGGCGATCACGAGGGGGATGGCCACGCGTGACGGGAGGCCACCAAGCCAGACGACGACTCGCTCGACGCGGGATGCCTTGCGGTGCGAGGTCGGCACCCGGTACTCACGGATGCCCAGCATGGCGGTGGGGACCACGATGCTGACCACCACCAGGATCACGGTGCCGATGGCGAGCAGGACGCCGAAGTCCCGGATCATGGGGACCTGCGAGACCTCGAGTGCCAGGAAGGCGAGAACGCCGCTGGTGGTGGCGACGATGAGAGCCGGTGACAGGTTGGCGAGCGTCTCCGACATGGGGTGGTCGGCCTGGTCGAGGACGACCTCCTCCTCGACGCGGTTGTGGATCTGGATGGCGAAGTCGATGCCGAGCCCGATCAGGATCGGGAGGCCGGAGATGGTGACCAACGACAGGTCGACGTGGATGAAACCGAGGATGGCGAACGCCCACAGGACGCCGACGAAGACCGCCAGCAGCGGCAGGAGGCGCCACCGGACCCGGAACATCACCAGCAGGATGACCGCCATCAAGGCGAAGGCGGCGGCGCCGAGGGTGAGCATCCCGCCCTGGAGGTAGTCGTTGATGTCGGTGAGGAACACCGGGGAGCCGGTGGTGATCACGTCGAAGCCGTCGAGCTTCGCCGTGTTCATGATGGCGGCGACCGCTTTGGTGCCCGACGAGAGGGTGTCGAGGTCGGCGTTGCCGGTCAGCAGGATGCCTCCCACCGCGGTCTGCTGGTTGGGGAAGGTCGAGAGAAGCGACGCGCGGACCTGCTGGTCCTCGGGCGGCGGGGTCACGAGCTCGCCGTCGGTCTGGACGAACCCGGTGTTGTCGAAGAGGAGGAAGTCGTTCCAGTCGGGGTTGGTCATGGTGTGCTCACCAGCGCCCCCGAGACGAGCGAGAGTGATCGCGAGGTCGGCCTGGCGGATCTCCTTCGCCGCCGGGTCCGGTTCGCGTTGCACGGCGCTCAACAGCGCGTTCGTCCCCACGCCCTGCTCGACGATCGCCTCCGAGAACTGCAGTGACGTCAGCGGCGCCACCACCGAGAACACCTCCGGGACCTGACGCAGTTCGGCCTCGAGCCGCTGCAGCTCGGCGAGGTTGTCGCCGGCGAACAGGTCACGGATCGTCGACCCGTCCTGGGCCTGGAAGAGCACGATGATGGCTTCGCCGCCGAAGTCGTCCTGGAAGGCCACGTTGTCGATGGCGACCTGCGAGTCGGCGTTGAGGTAGCTGTCCTGGCCGGTGGCGAACTCGAGCTGTTTGAGCCCGAATGTCGCCAACCCCGAGATCACCACCACCAGGGCGAGGACCGCATACCAGTACTTGCCCAGCTGCACACCGGCTCGTCGCCAGAAGGTCTCCATGCGCGGAGGGTACTGATGACCATCGGCCCGTGCCTCGGGTCGTTGGTCCCACGGCCTCCGGCATAGGACCCGTACGGACCGGGTACGTCGAGACGAACCCATCCTCAGGAGGAACCATGGGAGCCATTCGCAAGACCTTGTCGATCTCGACCCTCGGACTCGTCAGCTGGCGTTCGAAGAAGGAGAAGCTGCGGGCGGCCAACGCCAAGCTCGAGGCGACCCAGGCCGATCTGGAGGAGGCGACGGAGAAGCAGTCGCTCCTGCGTTCCCGGCTCGACGAGGCCAAGCACCGGGTCGAGGCGGCCAAGCTCGACTCACTGCACGAGGCCAAGGCGGCCCGTCGGGCCGGGCGCCGTGACGCCCGCCGCCGGATCGGAACCGGCCGCTACGTGCGCGCCACGTTGCGCGACACCCTCGAGCCCGTCGTCGATTCCGGTCGTGACGTCCGCCGCGCCACGGAGAAGAAGGCCCGCTGGTTCGGCCGGCGCAGCGCCGCCTCGGCCGCGGCGGCCAAGGCAAGCGGCACCAAGCTCGGCCACAAGGCCGCGGAATCGGCCAGCGAGAAGCTCGACGCAGCCCGCAAGCGGGCCGAGGACCTGACCTCCGCCTAGGAGGCCAGCACCCGACGCAGGCCGTCCTGGCCCAGGACGACGAGCTCGCCGTCCTCCAACCGCCCGAACGACAGGACCGGTCCGGCGTCGGCCACCAACTCGGTGGGCGGGTCGGTCGGCGCATCCGCCGGGACGGCCCTGATCCGTCCACCGCAGTAGTCGCCGAACAGGTACCACCCCGACAGGGCCGGGATGGCCGTCCCTCGGTAGACGTAGCCGCCGGTGATCGAGCAACCCTCGTCGTGCCGGTAGGTCACCACCGGCGCCACGAACGCCGGATCGGGGTCGGCCTCGTACGGCCGGTCGCCCTCCACGTCGTCCCAGCCGAAGTTGGGCATGGGCGCCGACGGGTCGACGACCGACACCTCCTCGGTGGTGTCCTGGCCCACGTCGGCGATCCACAGCTGGTTGGTCTCGGGATCGAAGCTGTACCGCCACGGGTTCCGCAGCCCGATCCCCCAGACCTCGGGCCGGCCGCCCCAGTCGGGGTTCGACTCCGGCGCGGTCAGACCGCCGGCCGGGTCGGGCGCCACCCGCAGCATCTTGCCCAGCAGCCGGGACGGGTCCTGGGCGACCTCGCCCGGATCGCCGGCGCTGCCCCCGTCGCCCGTCCCGATCCACAGCATCCCGTCGGGGCCGAACACGAGGTTGCCGCCGTTGTGGTTCCGGTACGGCTGGCCGAGCTGCAGGTGCAGCACGCCGTCGCCCGGACCACCCACCGGTCGACCGTCGGCGAAGGGCCATGACCGGACCTCGGTGTCGCCGTCGGTGTTCGTGTAGTCGAGGTAGAGCCGGTCACCAGCGGGGGCGATCGCCATGCCGAGCAGGCCTCGTTCGCCGCCGGTGCTCACGATCCCCGACAGGTCGAGCACCACCTGCTCGGCGCCGGAGTCGAGATCCACGGCGTGCACCCGTCCGTCGAGCGTCGTCACCAGCACCGGACCGGCGCCGGCCGGATCGGCCAGCGCCGACGGACCGTTCAGCTCGACGGGGTCACCCAGCCGGATCCGTGGATCCTCGCCACTCGAACCACCATCGGTCGTGGTCCCGGTCGTCGCGGTGGTGGGCGTCCCCACGTCCGGGGTCTGCGACGCCGCCGAGGACGACCGCTGGTCGGCCCGGTCGGCGGCATCGTCACCGCCGCAGGCCGCCACCATCGCGGCGGGCACGACCACGGCGGCCACCAGCCGGACGACGAGGCGCCACCGGTGGGTGGGGCGATGCGAGGACATGAGACGATCATGGCAAGCCGGACCCAGGAACCGGCGTCGCCCCGTCCCGCCGACCCGAGGATGCCGTCGATGATCTTCGCCACCGATGCCGCCAACAACGCGGCCGCCGACTACGACCGCATCGAGGTCCACCCCCTCACCGGTGCGCTGGGCGCAGAGGTCTCCGGACCCGGCGGTGCGCCCCTCGACGTCCGCGACCTCGACGAGACCACCGTCGCCGAACTACGGCGGGCGTCGGTGGCCCACCTGGTGGTGTTCTTGCGCGGACAGGAACTGGATCTGGACGACTTCGTCGAGTTCGGCGCCCGGTGGGGCACCTTCGGGGACGATCCGTTCGTGGCCAGCCTCGAGTCGCACCCGAACGTCGTCCGCGTGGTGAAGGAGGCCGACGAGAAGGTGCCCTTGGTGTTCGGTGGCGCATGGCACTCCGACTGGTCCTTCCAGCAGACGCCGCCGTCGCACACCATCCTCTACGGCGTCGACGTCCCCGAGCACGGTGGCGACACGCTGTGGTCGAACCTGTACCTGGCCGCCGATCACCTCTCGCCCGGCCTGCGACGCACGCTCGTCGACCTCCGGGCCGTCCACTCGCCCCAACGGGCCTACGGCTCGGCCGCCACCCACAACGAGCTGGTCGAGCACATGGACATCCGGTACGGCGACGCGGCGCACCAGAAGCGCGCCCAACCGATCCTTCGCCGCCACCCCGAGTCGGGACGGACGGCGCTGTACGTGAACTGGGGGTACACCGAGTCGATCGAGGGGTGGTGGCCCGACGAGAGCGCCGCCCTGCTCGAGCACCTCTTCGCCGTGGCCACGAACCCCGTCTACACCTGCCGCTTCCGGTGGCAGCCGGGGTCGATCGCCATCTGGGACAACCGGTGCACGCTGCACAATCCGATGAGCGACTACGCCGGCCGCCGCCGCGAGATGTGGAGGCTCACGATCCAGGGCGAGGAACCGCTGGCCGGGGAGTGACGACGCGGTGACCGGCAGCCGTCAGCCGAGCAGGCGGTCGAGGGCCTCGTCCACCAGGGCGAGGTCGGGACGGTCCTGGCGCACGAAGGCGCTGAGGTGGGTGACCGACACGACGTTGGCCTCGACCGTGCCGCCGTCGGTCTCGGGAGGCAGGGCCACCGGGTCGCCATAGGTCATCTCGACGGTGAAGGCGTCCTCGTGGCCTGCCTTGGGGACCATGGTGGCCTCGGCCATCGCCCGCGGCGGGATGGTCCCGACCTCGGCGTGGCGCCAACCGGCGATCTCGTCGACGGCGCAATTGGGGACGTTCAGGTTGACGGCCGCGGGCGTCTCGGCTGCGGCGGCCAGGACAGCCTCGGCGGTCACCGCCGCCACCTCGGCCGCGGTCTCCCACTGCTGGTTCTCGAGCATCTCGTCCCACGCCTGGCCCTCGACACCGAAGCCCTGGACCGACTGGCTCACGGCGACTCCGGGGATCCCGCCGTTGCGGGCCGTGAGCACGGCACCGACGGTGCCCGAGTGGTAGATGGCCCTCCCCGTGTTGACGCCGGGGTTGATGCCCGACACCACGAGGTCGACGGTGCCGAACAGGCCGAGACGGGCGAAGAACACGCACAAGGCCGGGGGCCCGGACACAGTCCACGCCTCGGCCACGCCATCGATCCGGACGCGGTGCGCCTCCGGGGCCAGCAGGTGCAAGGTGCCGAGCGCCGCACCGAAGCCCGAGTACTCACGGTCGGGGGCGACGACGACGACGTCTCCCACGGGCGCAAGGCGGCGGGCGAGGACGTGGAGGCCGACGGAGTCGACGCCGTCGTCGTTGGTCACCAGGATTCGCACCGGCCCCTTCTATCGGATGGGTCGGCGAATCGGACAGCGAGGCCGGGTCAGCGGTGTTCGCGGTGCATCGACGAGGGGACGACGACGTCGTCGCCGTCGCTGTCGGCATCCTCGACCTCGGCGACGGCGCCGCCGAAGAACACGGATCCGAGGGCCGCCCCACCGGCGATGCCCACGACCCACACGATCACGAGCCGCGCGATGAGCGACAAGTCGGCCATGGGGATGAGCGCCACGGGGGTCAGGACGATGGCGCCGATGACGGCGCCGATGACGCCGCCGCGCCACAGGCCACGACTCATCGCATCCGGGATCGCCGGGGTGGAAGGGCCCACGGTGCCGGAGACGCCGGTCTCGGCGCGCTGATCGTCGACCAAGCGGTTTCCGCTGGAGTCGAACTGCGGTCGGGACTTCATGGGGACCTCCTCAGGGGGGAGCACGTCGTCGCGTTCGTACCCGCGTCGACGGGCTGGCAGACGCCGTTAGGGTCCGCGACGTGCACCCCCTCACCACCGTCGACGTCGCCCGACGACCCCTTCCCGGCACCGTGGTGCCCGGGGCCGTGGCCTTCTCCCCGGACGGCGCCGTTGCCACCTTCCTGCTGGCACCGGCGGGCAGCCTCGACCAGCGTCTGGTGGCGCTCGACGTCGTCACGGCGGCCACCGCCGAGCTGCCGGTTCCCGGGTCGGCCGTGGTCGAGGGCGAGCTCCCGTTGGAGGAGCAGCTGCGCCGGGAGCGGGCGCGTGAGCTGGCGGTCGGCGTGACCAGGTACCAGTGGGCCGAGCGCGCCGATCGCGTCCTGGTGCCCATGGCCGACGGCCTGTGGGTCCTCGACGGGCTGGACGCCGCGCCGCGACGGGTGGTCGAGGCGCAGGGCCGCACGCTCCTCGACGCCGTGCTGTCGGCCGACGGGTCGCGCCTCGGCTACGTCGTCGACGGCGAGGTGCACGTCGCCCCGGTCGACGGAGGCCCGCCGGTCGCGGTGACCGCCGGCGCCGCCGACTCGGGCCGGACGCACGGCCTGGCCGAGTTCATCGCCCAGGAGGAGATGGGCCGGTCACGCGGCTTCTGGTTCTCCCCCGACGGCGATCGTGTGGCGTTCTGCGAGGTCGACGAGTCGGCGATCCCCGTGTACCGCATCGTCCACCAGGGCAGCGACCAGGTCGGCGCCGGCGCCGAGGAGGACCACGCCTACCCCTTCGCCGGTGCCGCCAACGCGACGGTCCGGGTCGGGGTCGTCTCCTCCGACGGCTCCGACCGTGACGCCCCCGTGTGGCTCGACCTCGGGTGCACAGGGATCGACGAGGACCGCTACGTGGCGCGGGTCGACTGGTCGCCCCTCGGCGACGTGGTCGTCCAGATCCAGAACCGGGAGCAGACGCGGCTGGACGTGATCGCCTTCGACCCCGCCACCGGCGCCGGCCGGTTGCTGGTGGGCGAGACCTCCCCGGTGTGGATCAACCTCCACGACGATCTCCGCTTCCTGCCGGACGGATCGTTCGTCTGGTCGTCGGAGCGCTCCGGCTTCCGCCACCTCGAGCTCCGGGGCGCGGACGGCGACCTGGTCCGTGTCCTCACCGCAGGCGACTGGGTGGTCACCGGCGTGGTGGCCGTCGGTGACGACGCCGTGTGGTGCACCACGACGGAGGGTTCGCCCCTCGAGCGGCACCTCTACCGGGTGCCGCTCGACGGCTCGATCCCGCCCGAGCGGTTGACCACCGGGGCGGGCGTGCACCGCAGCGTGGTCCACGCCCCGACCGGGTCGTGGATCGACACGTGGTCGTCGCCGTCGCAACCACCGCGCACCGAGCTCCACCGCCCTGACGGGTCGGTCGCCGTCGTCCACGATGCGGGCGACGATCCGGCACTGGCCGACCTCGATCTCGAGCCGCCCGAGGAGCGCGTGGTCCTCGCCGACGACGGCACCCCGCTCCATGCCCTCGTGTACCGGCCCGAGGGGCCGGGCCCGCACCGCACGGTCGTGTCGGTGTACGGCGGCCCGCACGCGCAGATGGTGACCCGTTCGTGGGGCGTCACCGTGGCCGTTCGGGCGCAGTACCTGCGCCAGGAGGGCTACTGCGTGGCCGTGGTCGACAACCGGGGCTCCACCGCCCGGGGCCTCGGGTTCGAGGCCCACCTGAAGCACCGCATGGGAACCGTCGAGGTCGATGACCAGGTCGCGCTGGTCCGAGCCCTCGTCGACGAGGGGATCACCGATCGGGCGCGGGTCGGCATCCACGGATGGAGCTACGGCGGCTACATGAGCGCGCTCTGTCTCGCCCGCCGGCCCGACGTGTTCCGTGCCGCGTGCGCCGGAGCGCCCGTCACGAGCTGGGACGGCTACGACACCCACTACACGGAGCGCTACATGGGAACGCCCGCCACCAACCCGGAGGGCTACGAACAGGCGGCGGTGACCACGCACGTCGACGGTCTCCGCGCCCGCGATCTGCTCATCATCCACGGCCTCATCGACGAGAACGTGCACTTCCGCCACAGCGCCCGGCTCATCAACGCCCTCATCGCCGCCGGCATCGACCACGAGCTGTTCCTGTTCCCCGACGAACGACACCTGCCCCGGCACGAGGCCGACCGCGTCTTCATGGAGGAGCGTCTGGTGGCCTTCTTCGATCGCACGCTCCGGTGACGCCGGACTCATGAGGACGCTGGGCCGATGAGCGGGTACTGAGGGCGGGCGCGAACGGGTACGTGGCGCGGTGATCGAGCCACAACCACAGGAGCACCCACCCGTGCAGAAGTCCCCCGAGATCGACCAGCTGAACGAGACCTTGCAGGTCCGGTTGGCGGCCCTGCTCGACCTGCACCTCACGCTCAAGCACGTCCACTGGAACGTGGTCGGACCGAACTTCATCAGCGTCCACGAGATGCTCGACGACTTCGTCGAGAAGGTGCGCCCCATGTCCGACGACCTCGCCGAGCGCATCCGCACCCTCGGCGGCGAACCCGCCGGCACCCCTCAGCGCATCGCCGACCGCCGTACGTGGGACGACTACGCGCTCGGTCGCGCCGGCTCGCAGCAGCACCTCGAGTCGCTCGACCGGGTCTACGAGGGCATCATCGGCGACCACCGCAAGGCGATCGACCAGGCCAACGGCGTCGACCCCGTCACCGAGGGCATGCTCGTCGACCAGACCGCCGGCCTCGAGCTGATGCAGTGGTTCATCCACTCGTTCCTCGAGCACGCCGGCGCCGACCGCAGCCGCTTCGGCTACGCCGACCGCGAGCCGTCCTCCAGCGAGGAGGCCGCGGCCGAGAAGACGTCCATGGGTCCCGACACGGCCGAGAAGTACCAGGAGATGGCCGAGGTCGGTGCCAACGCCAAGGGAGAGGGCCGGGTCTGACCCCGCCCCCCTGAGCTCTTGCCGATGCCTGGCTGGCGCTCGGCGAGGACGGCGGCCCCGGGTCATCGATCCGGGGCCGCCGCGTGTCCCGGGACCGGTGCGCTTGGGAGGCGCCGCCCGCTCCGATAACGTTCGTTATCCACCGAGGGGACCACGGAGCACCACGATGACCGACACCGCAGACACCCACGCCGCCGTTGGCCGGCCGCCGATCCAGGACTGGGCCACCGACTTCGACCACACCCATCCGGACTACGCGGCCGCCGCCCCACAGCTGTGGGACGAACTTCGTGACCGCTGCCCCGTCGCCCACACCGACCGGTTCGGCGGAGCCTGGTTACCCACCCGGGCCGAGGACGTCCGCGCCGTGGCCGAGGACACCGAGCACTTCACCAGCCGCGGGGTCATCGTCACCGAGTGGAAGCCCGAGCCGGCCCTCGCCCCCCGGGGGTATGCCCCGCCGATCACCTCCGACCCGCCCTTCCACGGCGAGGCCCGCCGCCTCCTGCTGCCGGCGTTCGCCCCGAAGGCCATCGAGGCGTGGGAACCGGCCGCCCGGGCCAGCTGCCGCCAGCTGCTCGACGACATCGCCGACCGTGTCGCAGCCGGTGAGGACGTCATCGACGCCGCCGTCAGCTACACCCAGCACATCCCGGTGCGGGTCATCGCCGCCATGCTCGGCGTGCCGGAAGAGGACGGCGACAAGTTCCGTCTGTTCATCCACCGCATCCTCGAAGCGCCGGGCCAGACCGACATCAGCAGCCTCGCCCCCGAGGACACCCTCGACCACTACCTGACCACCATCATCGAGCAGAAGCGCAACGAGCCCGGCGACGACCTCGTGTCGTTCCTGCTCGAGGCCGAGATGGACGGCCACGAGCTGCACGCCGAGCACATCCGCGGCACCATCGCCCTCCTGCTCATCGCCGGCATCGACACCACGTGGTCGGCCATCGGCGCCAGCCTGTGGCACCTGGCCCAGCACCCCGAGGACCGGGCCCGTTGGCGCGATGACCCCGGCGTGCAGCAGTTCGCCATCGAGGAGTTCCTGCGCTTCTACGCGCCGGTCACCATGGCCCGACTCGTGGCCGAGGACACCGAGATCGGCGGCTGCCCGGTGGCCGAGGACGACTGGGTGCTGCTGCCCTTCCCGTCCTACAACCGCGACCCGGAGATGTTCGACGACGCCGGGGAGTTCGTCATCGACCGGGCCCGGAACCGTCACTCGGCGTTCGGGCTCGGCATCCACCGCTGCCTCGGATCGAACCTGGCCCGCATGGAGCTCCGGGTGGCGCTCGAGGAGTGGATGGACCGCTTCGACGAGTTCGAGCTCGCCGATCCCGCCGCCGTGCGCTGGTCCACGGGACAGGTCCGCGGCCCTCGCAACCTGCCCGTGCGCATCCTCGCCACCGATGGGAGCCCCGCATGAAGCTGCACCTCGACCGCGAGGCCTGCCAGGGCCACGGCCGCTGCTACGCCCTCGCCCCGGATCTGTTCGCCTCCGACGACGAGGGCTACGCCGTGCTGCTCGTCGAGGGCGGCGACGTGCCCGCCGGCCGGGAGGGCGACGCCCAACTGTGCGCCGACAACTGCCCCGAGTTCGCCATCTCCGTCGAGGACACCTGATCGTCAGGCCGCGTCGGCCTCGGCCGCCTCGTCCACCTCGATGAAGATGCACTCCCCCGGGCACAACTCGGCGGAGTCGACCACGCGCTGTTGGAAGTCGGGGGCGACCGGAACCATCGACCCCGATCCGCCGGGGTCGTTCCCGATGTCCATGCCGTCGCGCACGTAGGCGATCCCGTCCTCGAGGATCACGAAGATCTCGGGGCAGTGGTCGGTGCACAGGCCGTCGCCCGTGCACAGGTCCTGGTCGATCCAGACGTGCACCGCTCCAGACTGGCTGGCGACGGGTGCGGGAGGGAAGTCGCCCCCGCCTACGCTCGGAGCCGTGATCCACGCGTCCGAGATGGCCACCGTCTGGGTGATCCGGGGCGGCGACGGGAACCGGCTGGTGCAGACCTTCCTCGACGCCGGCGCCATCGGCGTGGGGTTCCCCGAGCTGCCCGACGGTCGCACCGTGGACCGCGCCAGCGCCCTCCGCCTCCTCGAACCCGACCGGGAGGCGCCGCCACCGGAGAACGCGGCGGCGATGTTCCTCAGCTTCGTGCGCCGCATCGAGGTGGGCGACGTCGTTCTCATGCCCGACCCCGCCGCCGGCGGCTTCGTCTGCGGCGTGGCCACGGGCGACTACGAGTACCACGAGGACCTCGACCCGAGCCGGGCCCGTCACCGCCGCCCGGTCGACTGGCGCCGACGCCTGCCCTACGCCGACCTGCCGGAACGGCTCGCCCACCTCCCCCGGCAGCGAGCCGTCCTCGACGACGTGCCCGACGGTCGGCTGCGAGACCTGGCCCTGCAGTGCTGCCGGATGGAGCGGGGCGAGGACCCCTTCGACCGACCCCGGGGCGCCACCCGCGCCGCGGCCGGCACCGGCCGTTCCAGCCGGCCCCGTACCCCGCCCCGACCGCCGAAGGCGACGATGCCGCAGCGGCGTTGCGCCAGCTGCCTCGTGGTCAAGCCGGCCGAGCTGTTCGAGGGCGACGGCGACTGGTGCCGCGACTGCCAGTGAGGCTCGGACGGGCGCTGTGCGCGGTGGTCGCCCTGGCCATCGTCACGTTCGGTGTGGTGGCGCCCGGGGCCGGGGCCCAGCAGCCCCCGACCACCGTCCCCGCGGTGGGTCCCACCACGACGTTGTTCGCCCGGCCACCCCCGGACGTCCAGGACACGCCCGACTTGACCGGCGTGCTCGTGGTGTGGGTGCTGGGCATCGCCGGCACGGTCGCCGTGCTGGGCGGGACGTGGTGGCGGCGGAGCCACCCGCCGGGAGATCAGCCCTCGAGCAGGTGACGCAGCTTCGCCCGCAGACGCTGCACGGTGTTGTCCACGAACTTGTCCGTCCGACCCATCTGCTCGGCGATCTCGCGGTACTTCTTGCCGCTCAGCAGGCCGACGAGGACGTGGGCCTCGTTCTCCGACAACCGGTCGGGCTCGTCCTTCGGCCGGCGGGACGGACCGCCCTCGAAGTGGACCCGTAGCAGCTCGTGCACGGCGTCGTGCCCGTAGGCCTCGAGCAGTCCCTCGATCTCGGTCAGCCCGAAGGGCATGCCGCCGCTGTCATCCATGTCCATCCGCTCGACGGCGGACGCCTCGTGGCTCACCGTCGGGAGCTGGGTTCCGGCGGGCACGCCGTCGTCCGAGCTCTCGGCGTCGTGGTGGGCGATGCGGTCGGCCGTGGTCAGCGGCGCGTGCTTCATGCGGTTCGCCGCCTTCACCGCCGTGATCACCTGGCGCTGCATGCAGGTCCGGGCGAAGCTGGGGAAGGCAGCGCCGGCGGACTCGGAGTAGTCGCGGACCGCCTTCCAGAACCCGATCATCGCCTGCTGGCGCACGTCCTGATGATCTCCGCCGGGTACGAAGTACTTCCGGGCCACCGACAGCACGAGGCCCTCGTGGCGCCGGAGCAGCTCGCCGACCGCGTCCCGGTCACGGTCCCGTTGGAAGGCGGCGACCAGCGTCTCGTCGTCGGCGGCGGTCAGCGACGCCCCACGGAGACGACGGGACGCGCTGGTGGGTTCGGTCATGGGTGGGCGTCAGTACCGCAGGTGCTCGTGCACTTCGCCGGGATGCTCGGCGTCGACGAGCTCCCATCCCGTGGCCTCGCACCAGCGGGCCACGCGATCGGAGAGATCGTCGACGTCGAAGGGCTTGGTGATGTAGTCGTCGGCACCGGAGATCACCCCTCGCATGACGTCCTCCTGGCCGGCCAGCGCGGTCAGGATCACGTACACGGTGCCGTCGTCGGCGCCGTGGCCCCGCAAGCGGCCGTCCTCCATCGCCTCGACCCCGTCCTTGCCGGGCATCATCACGTCGAGCAGGCACAGGACCGGCTGGTACTCGTCGAGGAGGTCGGCCACGTTCTCGCCGGTGTCGGTGACGTGCACCTCCCAGCCGTCGAGGGTCAGCAACGACACGATCAGGGACCGGATGCCGGGCTCGTCCTCGGCGACGACGGCGAGGCGCCGGGCCTGGCCACGCGCGGGCACGTCGATGTGCAGCGGGCCCGATCCCTCGTCAGTTGCCACGACGCGAGGGTAGTGGCCGGAGCACTGCCCGTGGCGGGTCGGAGGGTCAGGCCACCACCTCGGGCGGGTAGCCGGCCCGATCGATCAACCACGCGACCACACCGAGCGAGGTCCAGATCCGATTGAGTGGCGCCGGGGCGGTCGTGCCGGTGGTCCACCGCTCGAGGACGTCGGCGGCTTCGTCGACCGACCACGTCGAGGTGTCGAGGCCTGGCAGCAGGACGATGTCGCCCCGACGGGCCGAGCCGTCGCCGGCCGCGTCGGGAGGGTCCCACAGGCCGGCGTCGACCAACAGCGCGTGACCGGCGACGTCGAGGCGCAGCGCGATGGCATGCCACCCGACGGCGTCGGCGCCGCGGAGCAAGGCCATGCGGGCGCGGACCAGGTCGCCGTCGAGGAGGTGGGCGACGGCACCGACGACGAACGGGGTCTCCGGGCCGCTCACGGAAGGTGAGGACACGGAACCGGACATGTCGGGCACCATCCAGGCTTCGCCGCCGTCGCGAGGACCTCCTACCGTCGATCAGCGGCATCGGTCACAGCGGCGGAACCAGAAGCCGGTCCCTCGTCCCAGCCCGCTCAGGATACGGTCGTTGCCAGATCGCACCCGTCCTCGGAGGGCCGCCATGCCTCGCATCGCCATCGTCGGATCCGGCTTCGCCGGCCTCGGTCTGGGCATCCATCTCAAGCGCCAGGGGATCGACACGTTCACGATCTTCGAGAAGGCCGATGCCGTGGGTGGCACCTGGCGGGCGAACACCTACCCGGGCGCCGAGTGCGACATCCCCTCGGCGCTGTATTCGTACTCGTTCGAGAACTTCGACTGGCCCAACAAGTGGTCCCACCAGCCGGTGATCAAGGCCTACCTCGAGCACTGCGCCGACGCCTACCACCTGCGCCCCCACATCCGGCTGCGGACGCCGGTCACCACCATCACCTGGGTCGAGGAGGCCAGCGCCTGGGACGTCGAGGCCAGCGCCGCCGGCAACCCGGGCGAGACGGTCACCGAACGCTTCGACATCGTCGTGTCGGCGACGGGCCAGCTCAGCCGGCCCCGCTGGCCCGACATCGACGGCCTCGACACGTTCGCAGGCCCGATCTTCCATTCGGCGGAGTGGGACCACGCCGTCGACCTCGCCGGGAAGCGGGTGGCGTCCATCGGCGCCGGCGCCAGCGCCGTCCAGTACGTGCCGCAGGTGGCGAAGGTCGCCGAACAGGTGACGATCTTCCAGCGCACGCCCAACTGGATCATCCCGAAGAACGACCGCGACTACTCCGACTTCGAGAACGCGTTGATTCGTCGCAGCCGGCTGGCCCGCGACCTCCGGCGCTTCGCCATCTGGTCCCGCGCCGAGCTGCTCGGGTACGAGCTGATGAAGAAGAAGTCCCGGGTACGGGACTTCATGGAGAACTACGCCCGCCGCAACCTCGAGGCAGAGGTCAGCGATCCCGCCACGGTCGACGCGCTGACGCCGCGCTACCCGATGGGGGCCAAGCGGGTCCTGTTCTCCGATGACTACTACGAGGCCATCGAGGAGCACCACGTGGCCGTCGTGACCGACACCATTGCCGAGATCACCTCGGATGCCGTCGTCACCACGGACCCGGACGGGCGACGCGTCGAGCACCCGGTCGACGTGATCGTGGTCGGCACCGGGTTCCACACCCACGACTTCCTCACGCCGATGACGGTGGTGGGACCCGAGGGCCGGAAGCTCAACGACGAGTGGGAGGACGGCCCGGAGGCCTACCTCGGCATCAGCGTCGCCGGCTTCCCCAACCTGTTCTTCATGTACGGGCCCAACACCAACCTGGGGCACAACTCGATCGTGTTGATGATCGAGTCGCAGTGCCGGTACCTGCTGTCGCTGATCCAGCAGATGGCGAGCGGGTCGATCCAGGCGGTCGAGGTCCGTTCCGAGGTCCAGCGGACCTACAACGACGAGCTGGCCCGCCGGCTGGCCGAGTCGGCGTGGGTCCTCATCGAGGACAGCTGGTACCTCCAGGGCGGCAAGGTCACCAACAACTGGGTCGGTCGCACCACGGAATACCGCCGCCGCACCAACCACGCCGACCTCGACGACTACCGACTCACCCCGATGCCGGTGCCGGCGGTTGCGCCCGGCTGACCGTCAACTGTCGGGCACGCCGGCGGCGGCGTACCACGCCACTTGGTCCCGGCCGGAGCGCTTGGCGTCGTAGAGGGCATCGTCGGCCTGGTTGACGAGCGTCTCCGCCGACGTGCCCGACGCGCCCACCGCGATGCCCACGCTGCAGCGCAGCGCCACGGTGGCGTCCCCGACCTCCACGACGTGGTCGGCCACGCGCCGACGGATCCGCTCCGCCGCCGAGGCGGCCTCCGACGGCCCGTCGTCGACGACGCCGGCCACCAGGAACTCGTCTCCGCCCAACCGGGCCACCACGTCCGCCGACCGGGTGGCCGCCCGGAGCGCATCGGCCGTGGCACGCAGGGCAGCATCGCCGACCGCATGGCCGTAGCGGTCGTTCACCGACTTGAACGCGTCGAGGTCGACGAAGAGCACCATCAACGTGCCGCCGTCGCGGTCGATGCGTTCGAGGTCGTGGCTGATCATGTCGAACGCCGCCGACCGGTTGAGGAGCCCGGTGAGGGCATCGTGGGTGGCGGCCTCCTCGAGCTCGCGCCGACGTTCCTCGGCCGTCCGGATGGAGGACCGCAGCCGGTTCAGCGCCACCTGCAACGCCTGGCCCGTGCGACCGGGGAGCTCGTCGCTGAGCACCGGCGCGTCGGGATCGTCGGCCAGGGCCACGGCGTGGGCCTCGACCGCGGCCAGGGTCAGGGCCATGTCGTTGAACGCGGTGGCGGTGCGGGCCACCTCCTGCGGACCGGATGCGGGCAGCGGCTCGAGGTCGAAGCGGCCCTGGTGGATCTGGTGGGCGGCCCGCTCGAGTCGGCGGACGGGCACGGTGACCCGGCGGGCCAGCAGGAGCGCGGCGGCCAGCGAGAGGGCGGCGACGAGGCCGGCCACCCCCAGCTGCACCCGGAGATCATGCCCCGCATCGGCCGCGACCTCGTCGCCGACGGTCCGCAGATCCGTCGCCGCCGCCTGCACGAGGTCGGCCATCCCCCGGCCCCAGTCGGCGCCGTCGACGAACGCATCACCGAACGCCACCGGGTCGGCGGCCAGCGGGGACGGGGTCCCGGCGAGGACGCCGTCGACCACGCCGGCCAGCGTCGACTCGAACCGGACCGTGGCAGGGTCGCGCTGGTTGGCCGTCCACGTGGCGGCGGCGGCGGGTCCGAGCTGATCGGGGTACGACTCGGTCGCGGCCCGGTAGCGAACGGTGGCGTCGAGCAGGGCGCCCGCCCCCCGGAACTCGGCGCCCTGGAGCACGGCGTCGATCGACAAGCCGGCGCGAGCGGAGCTGCTGCGCATGGCGGCGAACGTGCCGTCGAGTGCTTCGAGGCGGGCATGCACGGAGCCGGGGAGCTCGTCGGACTCGACGTCGGCTCGTACGGTCTCGAACTGTCGGGTCCAGAGCCGGTCGACGGCGTCGAGGAGGACACCGAAGCCGGCGCGCACGCTGGCGAAATCGGCTGTTCCGGCGTCGATGGCGGCGCGTACCTGCCGGACGCCGGCGAGCGGCTCCTCCAGCTCGGGCCGGGAGCGCAGGAGCGGATCACGGTCGACGACCGCCCGTGCCGCGTCGACCTGCGCCACGTAGTCGACGCCGAACTGGTCGACCAGCACCTGAGGCGAGGCGCCGAAGTCGGCGGCGACGGCGAGCACCCACGAGTCGGTCTCCTCGTCGACGAGGGCCGCTCTGGTCTGCACGATCTCCACCAGACGGCGGCTGTCGGCATCGACCTGATCGGCGACGTCGCGGCGGGACAGCGCATCGGCCGCTGACGTCCCGGCGAGAGCAAGCATCCCCACGGTCGGCAGGAGCACCGCGAGGAGGATCAGGGCCCGGATCCGCACGCGGCTCAGGATGCCACCGGGGCCGCGGGCACGACGGATCGGGCGCGGATTGTCCGATCCGTTCCCCGGATCAGGCCCAGATCAGGCCCGGAGGAGCTCCTCGGCAGCGGCGACGATGTCGTCCACCTGCGGCAGCACGGCCCGCTCGAGGGTGGGCTCGTACGGCACGTGGGTGTCGAGCGCGGCGACTCGCCGGACCGGTGCGTCGAGCGACCAGAAGCACTCGTCGGCGATCCAGGCCGCGACCTCGGCACCGAATCCGACGGTGAGGACGTCTTCGTGGACGACCAGCACACGGGCCGTCTTGGTGACCGACTCGCCGACGCGCTCGCGGTCCCACGGGCTGATGGTTCGCAGGTCGACGACCTCGATCTGGCGTCCCTGCTCCTCGGCGATGCGATCGGCGGCGACGAGGGACTTCTGGACGGTGGCGCCCCAGGTGACGATGGTGAGCGCGTCCCCGGGCCGGCGAACCGCCGCGGAGCCGAACGGCACCACGTGGTCGGGGCCGGGGAGCGGGTCGCGGGTGTAGGGCTGGCGGAGCAGGTGCTTGTGCTCGAGGAACATGACCGGGTCGTCGCAGCGGAAGGCGGCGCGCAGGAGGCCGGCGGCGTCGGCGGCCCGGGACGGGAAGGCGATGAGCAACCCAGGGATGTGGGCGAAGATCGATTCCCCGGACTGGCTGTGCCAGATGGCGCCGCCGGTGAGATAACCGCCGATGGGCACGCGGATCACCATGGGCGCGGACCACACGCCGTTGGAGCGCCAGCGCACCGTGGCGGCCTCGCTCTTGATCTGCTGCATGGCGGGCCAGATGTAATCGAAGAACTGGATCTCCGGTGCCGGGTGCAGACCGCGGATGGCCTGCCCGACGGCTCGTCCGATGATGTTGGCTTCGGCGAGGGGTGTGTTGTAGCAGCGGGCCATGCCGAACTCGCGCTGCAGGCCGTGCGTGGTTCCGAACACGCCGCCCTTGCCCTCGACGTTGGCCAGCACGGCCTCACGCGCGTCGGCGACGTCCTCGCCGAAGACGCGGATCCGCGGGTCGGCGGCCATCTGCTCGTGGAGGACGGCCTTGATGGCGCCGCCGAGGGCGACCACGTCCCCGTCGCCCGACGGTTCGGGCGGCTCGGGGATGGCCGGCAGGGCCACGACGTGGTCGGTGATGGTGGCCGGATCGGGGCGGGCGCCCGCCAGCGCCTCCTTGGCCGCATCCGCCACCGTCTGACGGGCCTGCTCGCGGATCTCGGATGCCTCCTTCGGCGACAACACGCCGCCGTGCACCAGGGCGTGCTCGAGCCGGCCGATCGGATCACGCTCGGCCTCGTCGGCCAGCTCGCGCTCGGAGCGGTACTTGGCCTGGGTGTCGGCCGACGAGTGCGAGTACGGCCGGGTCACGTCGGCGTGGATCAAGAGCGGACCGACGCCGGCCCGGACGTGGGCGATCGGGCCGGCGCTGCGCTCGCGCACTGCGAAGTAGTCGGTGCCGTCGAGCCGCAGGACCTCGAGGCCCCGGAACCCGGCGACCATCTCGGAGACGGGGGCCGGGGACTGGTCGGACACCGGCACCGAGATGGCGTAGCCGTTGTCGGCCACCACGAACACCACCGGCAGGTGGAGGGTGCAGGCGGTGTTGAGCGATTCCCAGAACTCACCCTCGGACGTGGCCCCGTCGCCCAAGGACACGTAGGTGACCTCGTCGCCGGCGGCGGCCAGGTGCGAGAGCTCGGGGGTGCGGCCGATGTAGCGACCGGCCTCGGCGCAGCCGACGGCCGGGATGCATTGACTGCCCGTCGGGCTGGACTGCGTGACGATGTGCTTGGCCCGATCACCCCAGTGGGACGGCATCTGCCGTCCGCCCGAGGACGGGTCGAGGGCGGATCCGACCGCTTGGTAGAGGATCTCGGTGGGGGTCACACCGAGACCCAGCATCAGGGCCAGATCTCGGTAGTAGGGGAAGAACCAGTCGGAGCCCGGCCTCAGCAACCGGGCCAGGCCGAGCAGCAGCGCCTCGTGGCCGGCGCCGGAGATCTGGAAGTAGACCTTGCTCTGCTTCTGCAGGCTGATCTCACGGTCGTCGATGGCGCGTGACGTGCAGGCCAAGCGGAAGTCCTCGACCACCTCGTCGACCGGGAGTCCGCGGAAGGCATCCATCCGGTGGCCATGTTGCCACTCAGGGGTGCAGCCTGCGCCGGGCCCGTCCCGCCACCGCATCACCTTCGCCGATGCGGGCGCGGTCGGCCGCGACGGTGCCGGCTCGCCATCCGGCGGCGTCCCGGACCACGACACGCCGGCGGCGCACCTCGGGGAACTGCTCGGTGAGCGCTCGCTGCACCGCGTCGGCGCGATCGGCCAGCACGGGCAGGACGGCACCGCCGTGGTCGCGGTCAGCGGCGGCCACGACGGCCTCGTCGGTGGCGCTGAGCCGCTCGCCGATGCGGGCGGCGAAGGCGATCAGGAACGACTGGCGGTACCGGCGGGTGCGGGTGGCGGCACGGTCACCGGCGGCGAGCATGGCGGTGGTGGCCTGGACCAGCAACGACGTGTAGAGCACCTCGATGGTGAGCTGGTCCTCGGGGAAGCCGACCACGGTGGCGATGCCGGACCACGAGGAGAAGACGGCCTCGGATCGGTTGGCCCGGGCCACCTCGCTCAGGAGCTGGAACTTCTCGCGGGCGTAGGGCGCGTCGATCGCGATGGTCCGGCCCTCGGGTGCCGACGACGCACCCGGCGCCGGTCCGAGCATGGCCTGGTCGATGGCGTGGCGGTCCATCAGCTCCTGGGCCTTGGCCGTGAGCGCCTCGGCCTCGTCGGGGAACGTGGTGGACTCGGCCTTGGCCAGCAGGGACCGCACCTTGTGCAGGAGGGTGTCGGGCGGGGGCGGGAGGTCTCGGCCGGCGCTCATGGCTCCCATCATGGCCAGCGGTGCCGACAGTGACGTTGGCCCCTGCCCGTCCGCCGGGCCGACCGCTAGACCGAAGCCATGCGACGATGCACCCCTGCCGAGGCCGTCGAGGCCTTCCGCCCTGTCGACACGCTCGGGCTCCCGCTGGGACCGGCCCAGCCGGCTGCGCTGCTGGAGCAGCTCGGCACCCGCAAGGACTGGGAGGACCTGCGCATCTTCGGTGCGCTCGTCACCGTCCTCAGCGAGGTGTTCACCCATCCCAACGTGCACTACCTGAGCGGGTTCTTCGGGCCGCTGGAGCGACTGCTGCGCGACAGTGGCGCCAACATCGGTTTCGCCCCGGCGGACTTCCGTCGGTTCATCGCCCTGCTGGCGGCGATCTCGCCCCGGGTCATGGCCACCTCGGTGGCGCCCCCCGATGCCGACGGCTTCTGCTCGCTGTCGCTGCACGCCGGCGCCAACGTGGCGGAGCTGCACGCCGCCGGCGCCGACCCCGGGCGCCTCCTGATGGTCGAGGCCAGCCCCCACCACCCCGTCACGTACGGCCTCGGCGAGCACCACCACCGGCTGCACGTGGACGAGATCGACATCCTGGTCGAGTCCGACGCCGCCCCGTACGAGATCGTCGACGCACCGGCGACCGAGGTCGAGGAGGCGATCGCTCGCCACATCTCCGAGATGATCCCGGACGGCGCCACCCTGCAGACCGGCATCGGTGCGGTGCCGAACGTGGTGGCGTCGCTGCTGGCCGCCGGTGACGGCGGCGGCTACGGCGTGCACTCCGAGATGTTCACCAACGGCCTCATGCGCCTGCACCAAGCCGGCAAGGTGACCAACGAGAACAAGGGACAGTTCCGCGGCCAGTCCATCACCACCTTCGCCGGCGGGACGGCCGAGCTGTACGAGTGGCTCCACGAGAACCACGAGGTGGCGTTCCTGCCGGTGGACGTCGTCAACTCACCCGAGGTGATCGGCGCCAACGACCACATGATCTCGATCAACGCCGCCTTGGCCGTCGACATCCACGGCCAGGTCGTGGCCGACACCCGGAGCGGCGAGCAGTTCTCGGGCATCGGCGGCCACGAGGACTTCGTCGCCGGCTCCGGGTTGTCGTTGTCGGACCGCTCGATCCTGTGCCTGCCGTCGACCTACCGAGCCGGCGAGGCGGTCCACTCCCGGATCGTGCCGTGGTTCGAGGCCGGGACGGTGATCACCACCCCGCGCCACCAGGTCGACGCCATCGTCACCGAGTTCGGTGTCGCCGAACTCCAGGGCAAGACGGTGCACCAACGGGGTCAGGCGCTCGCCGCCATCGCCCACCCGGACTTCCGCGACGAGTTGCTCGAGGCGGCAGAACGGGCGTCGGGCGGCCGTTCCCCGATTCCCTGACGCGGCTCAGCCGGCTCCGCACTCGTCGAGGGCGACGGCGGCGTACAGGGCCGCGCCGACGGCCATGGCGTCCTCGTCGAGGACCATGCGGTTGGAGTGGGTGGGGGCAGCGTCGGCGATGTTCGTGTCGGGCGGGCAGGTCCCGAGGAAGGCCATGGCGCCGGGAACCTGCTGGAGCACATAGCTCCAGTCCTCCGCCCCCATCACCGGCGACGGCATCTCGATGGCCAGGTCCCCCACCAATCCACGGGCGACGTCCAGCACCCAGGTGGCGGCGTCGGCGTCGTTGATCGTGACCGGGTAGCCACCGGTTTCGATGGTCAGCTCCGCCGTGGCGCCGTGGGCCAGGGCGATGTTGGTGGCCACCCGCTCGAGCTCGGCGTGGACGAGCGCCCGGGTGCCCTCCGACACGGCGCGGATGGTGCCGGTCATGACGGCCTCCTCCGGGATGACGTTGTCGGTGGTTCCCGCGCGGATCTTGGCCACGGTGACGACGGCGGGCTGGAAGGCCTCGATGCGCCGGGTGATCATCGTCTGGAACGCGCCCACCATCTCGCAGGCGATCGGGATCGGATCGATGGCGTGGTGCGGCATGGAGGCGTGACCACCCTTGCCCCTGACGACGACCCGGAACACGTCGGCCGACGCCATCAGCGGACCGGGCCGGGTGGCGACCCAGCCGGACGGCGCCGACGGCGTCTGGTGGATGGCGAAGGCCCGGGTGACCGGTCGGCCGTCCAGGAGGCGCCCGTCCAGCAGGCCCTCCTCGATCATGACCCTGCGCGCCGCGAAGCCCTCCTCGCCGGGCTGGAACATGAAGACGATCCGACCGCTGAGCTCGTCACGGCGGTCGGTCAGGAGGCGGGCGGCGCCGGCCAGCATCGCGGTGTGGGCGTCGTGCCCGCACGCGTGCATGGCGCCGTCGATCTCCGACGAGAAGTCGAGGCCGGTGTCCTCGGGCATGGGCAGGGCGTCCATGTCGCCGCGCAGCAACATGGTCGGCCCCGGCCGGCCGGTGTCGAGCGTGGCCAGGACCCACGACGTGTCGTCGCCGGCCTGTACGGCGAGGTCGAGATCGCCGATCGAGTCGAGGACGGCCGCCTGGGTCTCGGGGAGGTGCAGGCCCAGCTCGGGCCGGCGGTGGATCCGGCGGCGGAGCTCGACCGTCTCGGGGAGGAGGTCGCGGGCGGCGTCGAGCAGCGCGGTGGTTGCCATGCCGGAGTTCTAGCCGACCGGCCGGAGCGGGGCTGCTGGACACGCGATGACGCTCGTTACCCTCGAAACGGTGTCCTCCGCCGCGCCGACCACCAGACGGGACGAGGTGCAGTCGCGCCTGAGCGAATCGGGGAGCTACCCCCGCTGGGTGCTGCTGACCGCGCTCACCGGCATGTTCGCCACGACGTTCCCGGTCACGTTGCTGGCGGTGAGCCTCTCGACCATCGCCGACGACTTCGGCGCCAGCGAGACCCTGGTCGCCTGGGTCATCTCGGCGCCGCTGCTCGGATCGGCCGTGGC
This sequence comes from uncultured Acidimicrobiaceae bacterium, assembly GCA_963811245.1. GTDB lineage: Bacteria > Actinomycetota > Acidimicrobiia > Acidimicrobiales > Salinilacustritrichaceae > Salinilacustrithrix. The sequence continues at coordinate 88,105 of CAWEQL010000004.1, read as the reverse complement.
GTTGCCCATCCTCGGCAAGCTCGGGGATCTCTACGGCCACCGCCGGGTGTTCCTGGTCGGCTTCGGCGTCTCGACCGTGATCACCGCCGCCACCATGTTCGCCTGGGACCCGTACTCGCTCATCGCGCTGCGCGGTCTCGCGGTGATCGTCGGGGCGGCGACGATCCCGTCGTCGATGGCGCTGATCAACAGCGTGCACGCTCCTCGTGACCGGGCCAAGGCCATGGGGTGGTGGTCGCTGGTGGCGGCAGGATCGCCAGCCATCGGCCTGGTCGTCGGCGGGCCGCTGATCGACGCCGTCGGCTGGCGACCGATGTTCGGCATCCAGGCGCTGCTCTCCGTGGTGCCGGTCGCCGCCGCCTACCTGGTGCTGCGGGAGACGACGCGCCGCACCGACGTCGGTTTCGACATCCCCGGTGCCGCCGCCCTCGCCGTCGGTGCCGCCGGCTTCATGCTCGCCCTCAACCAGGCGCCCGACCACGGCCTCGACGCGCTGGTCGCCGGCGCCGCCGCCGTCGGCCTCGCCGGCATCACCGCCTTCGTCCTCATCGAGGCCCGGGTGGCGTTCCCGCTCCTGCCGCTCGAGTTCTTCCGGCGCCGCAACTTCACGGCCTCGCTGGTGTCGTCGCTGTTCGGAGGCGCCGCCTACATGGGCGGGTTCATCCTCGCTCCCCTCCTCCTGCAATCGGTCTTCGCCTACTCCGTGTCGACCACGTCGCTGGTGATGCTCCTGCGGCCGGCGGCGTTCGCCGCATCGTCACCCGTCGGCGGCTCGGCCGGCACCCGTCTGGGCGAGCGACCCGTGGCCATGTTCGGCTCGGTCGCCATCGCCGTGGCGCTCGCCGCCCTCGGCTTCGGCGCGACCACGGGCCTCGTCGCCCTCGTCATGGTGGCGCTCGTCCTGCAGGGCATCGGCAACGGCACCTCCCGCCCGACCCTCACGGCGCTGCTGTCGAACTCCGTCGAAGAGGCCGACCTCGGCGTGGCGGCAGCCGCCCTCCGCATGATCTTCCAGGTGGGATCGGCACTGGGCATCACCGTGCTCACCGCCATCTACGGCGGGACCGAGCGCCCCGGGGACTTCCGTACCGCCTACCTGGTGGGGGCCGGCCTCGGTGTCGTCGCCCTGGTCTTCGCGGCCATGGTCCGCTCGACGCCGCGCGACGAACGCCTAGGCGACGAACGCCCGGGCGACGAACGCCTGGGCGACGATGCCGTCGGCGAGGAGAGCGACGAGTCCGACCACCGCGTGGCGGCTGCGGTCAGGGCCGGATGACGACCGCCTCGCCGGCGGCGAGGACCCCGTCGAAGGCACCGGACGCCGCGCCTTCGGTGGTCACCACCCGATGGCCGCCGGCGGCCACATGGACGGCGTCGTCACCGAAGTTGACGTGCACGACCCGTTCGTCGTCACCTCGGCGGCGGCGGAACGACAGCACGTCGGGGTGCTCGTCGAGCAGTTCGAGCGTCCCCGCCTGCAACGCCGGGGACGCGTGCCGGGCCGCGAGCAGGTCCTGGTAGAGGCGGAACATCGTGTCGGGTGCCGTCCGCTGCACCGCCACGTTGCGGATGTCGGCATCGGGCGGGAACGGGAGCCACGGATCCGGTCCCCAGCCGTGGCCGTCGTCGCCGTTCCACGGGATGGGGGCCCGGCAGCCGTCGCGCCCGCCGGGGTCGACGACCCGGTCGGCGGGGACGTCGGCATCGGAGAGGCCGAGCTCTTCGCCGGCGTAGAGGAACGGCGTGCCCCGCACGGTGAGCAGCAGCAGCGCGGCGGCCCGGGCGTTGGCCTCCGAGTCGCCGTAGCGGGTGCGGTGGCGCGGGTTGTCGTGGTTCGACAGCACGTACGACGGCCAGCGCGGACCGTCGGCGGGGTAGGCAGCCTCCGTCCCGGCGATGAGCGTGCGCCAGGCGTCGCGCTCCACGGCGCCCAGACCGACGCGAAGTTCACGGCGCAGCAGACACCGTCGCCGTCCCCCTGGTAGGACGCCTGCTGGTCCAGGTCGCCGGTGACCACCTCGCCGATGATCATGGTGTCTCCGGCCGCGTCGACGGTCTCACGGATGCGCCGGATCAGCGGCAGCGCCGTGTCGTGGTGGGTCAACACGACGTGCGGAATGCCGACCATGGCCTCGGGGACGTCGTGGGGATGCGGGTCCTTGCCGATGGCGTTGATGACGTCGATGCGGAACCCGTCGACACCCCGGTCGAGCCAGAACCGCAGGACGTCGTGTTGGGCCTCCTCCACCTCGGGGTTGGCCCAGTTCAGGTCGGGCTGTTCGGGCAGGAAGAGGTGGAGCCAGTACTGGCCCGTCGTGTCGTCGAGCGTCCACGCCGATCCGCCCTCGGTGAACGACGCCGTCCAGTTCGTCGGCGGCCCGCCGCCCGGCGCCGCGTCGGCCCAGATGAACCAGTCCCGCTTGGGGTTCGTGCGGCTGCTCCGTGACTCGACGAACCACGGGTGGTCGCTGGAGACGTGGTTGGGGACGAAGTCGACGATCAGCTTGATCCCGCGGTCGTGCAGGCCGGTCACGACGCGGTCGAAGTCGTCCAAGGTGCCGAAGACCGGGTCGACGGCGCAGTGGTCGGAGATGTCGTAGCCGAAGTCGCGCATGGGGGACTCGTAGAACGGCGACAGCCACACCGCATCGATGCCGAGCTCGACGAGGTGGTCGAGGTGGTCGGCGATCCCGGGCAGATCACCCACGCCGTCACCCGACGAGTCGGCGAAGGACCGGGGATAGATCTGGTAGAAGACCGCCGTCTTCCACCACGGAATGTCGGACGTGTCGGGAGCGGAGTCGGGAGCCACCGTCGGAATCTACCGACCCGCTCCCCTGGCGCCGGAGGGCCGACGCCACCGCCCGGCCGGCCGGGTGCGACACACTGCATCCCGTGGACCAGGCGGTGGACGACCCGATCATCCGGTCGTGGCGCGAGCCCGTGCTGTCCGGCTGTTCGCGCTGGTCGTCGTGGTCGGCCAGGTGGTGCTCATCGCCCGTAGCTACACCGACCCCCACAACTTCTTCGGGTTCCAGCCCTTCAACGAGTCGTCGACGTGGCGGGCCGACATCGTGCGGATCACGGCCGACGGCCGGCGCATCCCGATCGACGAACCGTGGCCGGGCGGCTACCGCTGGGACGATCTCGTGGGGTGGGAGGTGCTCGACCACCCGGAGCAGACGAAGCAGGCCTACTCCGGTCTGGGCGCCACGCTCGACTACCTCGACCACGCCCTCGACTGGGTGGCCGACCACACGCCGGCCGACACCGAGACCAAGGCGCTCGAGGCCGACGTCACGGCGTACCGCAACACCCGTGGACCCGAACGACACGTGCTGCGCAGCCACGACCGGCCGGTGGCGCCGTGATCGCGACGCTCAGGCTCGCCGCCGTCGACGACGTCGTCTTCGACCGGCCGGGTTCGATCCGCAGCCTCGCGCTGTTGCGCATGGCGCTCGGCCCGCTCGTCGTCGTCCACCTCCTGCCGTGGCTCGTCGACACCGTCGCACGGCGTCACCTACCTCGATCACTTCAACCAACCGTGGTTCACCTTCCTCCCCGAGATCCCCGGAGTCGTCCAGGTCGCGCTGGTGTGGACCGCGGCCCTGGCCGCGGTGCCCCTGGCACTGGGTTGGCACACGCGCGCGGCGGCCGCGCTCGACCTTCGGGTGTGTCACGGGCAACGTCTTCCTGTCACAGACGTATTTCCACCACAACCGGGCGTTCCTGCTCTTCCTGCTGGGCGCGGTGGCCCTCGGGGACAGCGGGCGAGTGCTGTCGCTCGACGCCCGGCGGGCGGGTCGCTCGCCGGCCGACGACCGCACCACCATCTGGCCGCTCTGGCTGCTGCGGTTCCTCGTCTCGTCCGTCTACTTCGCGTCGGGCTTCTCGAAGCTGGTCGATCCGGACTGGCGCAGCGGCCTCGTGTTGTGGGACCGGGCGGTGCGCTACCAGGAGCTGGTCCGCGAGCGGCTCCCGGCCGGCCCCATCGCGGACACCGTGGTCGACGTGGCCACGGCCCGCTGGTTCCATGCCCTCACGTCTCCGCTCGCCATCGCCACGGAACTGTTCATCGCCTTCGGGTTGTGGTTCCCGCCGACCCGTCTCGCCGCCGTGTGGACGGCAGTGCTGTTCCACCTGTCGATCGAGCTGACCGCATCGGTGCAGATCTTCAGCGCCGCCGGCATCGCCGCCCTGGTGATCTGGGCCGTCCCCGCGACCCGCGACCGGACGGCGGTGGTGGGCGACGCCCGGTGGATCCGGCGCCTCGACTGGCTCGCTCGCTTCGACGTGCGCGAGCGGCCCGGGTCGGAGCCCACGGTGGTCGACCGGGACGGCCGCACGTGGCACGGCGCCGACGCCCGGCTCCTGATCGCCACCCGGTTGCCGCTCACCTTCATGGTGGCGGGGCCGTGGTGGGCGGCCCGCCGCGTCCGGGACGCGCGATGAGCGCAACCCGCCGCGTTCGTGGTGCCCTCATCGCCTGGATCGTCGGTGCTGCCGTCATGCGGCTCACGTTCTGGGCGCCGGAGGTCTGTCCACCGGTGAGCGCCGCCCAGGCCCACGCCGCCGCCACCGCCGCCGGAGAGTGGATCGTCACCAACCAGCAGCCCGACGGCTCGTACCTCTACGGGTGGGACCGTGCCGATCGTGAACCGCTCACCGACTACAACCTGGTTCGTCACGCCGGCGTGACCATGAGCCTCTACCAGCTGGCCCGGGCCGGTGAACCGCAGTTCCTCGACGCCGCCGACCGGGGTCTGCGCTGGATGCTCGACCGCCTGCAACCGGCGGGCGACGGCGTGGCGTTCGCCGAGGGCACCCAGGCCCGGCTGGGGGCCAGCGCCCTGCTCGCCGCCGCGCTCGCCCAGCGCCGGCTGGCGACGGGCGATCCGGTGAACGACGGCCTGATGATCGAGTTGGGGCGGTTCCTGGCGGGCCAGCAGCGGCCCGACGGTTCCATGCTCGACGCCTACGACCTCACGGCCGAGGAGCTGGTCCCCGACCAGACGTCCGTGTACGCCACCGGCGAGGCTCTGTGGGCCCTGGCCCAGCTGCACGAGGCGTTCCCGACGGAGGGCTTCGACGACCCGGCCTGGGCGACGCTCGACTACCTGTCGACCCGGCGCGACCTCGAGGAGGGCTTCTTTCCCCAGCCGTGGCCGGACCAGTGGGCGGCCTACTCCCTCGGCGAGATGGCCGGCTGGGGCCTCAAGGACCGACACGTCGACTACGCCCGCCAGCTGCTCGGCCGGTACGCGCTGCTGATCCGCTTCGACGCCCAGCGGGGCACGTCGTACGGGGCCCTCACCCACGGGCCCGCGCCCCGCGGCTCGGGCACCGGCACCTGGATCGAAGGGATGGCCGCCCTGTGGCCCATGACCCTCACCGACGACCGCCTGTCGGATCTGTCCGGCCCCGTCGCCGACACCCTCGCCTGCGGCGCGGCCCGGCTCGCCGAGCGCCAGGTGTCGCCCGGTGCCGGGGCCGGGCCCCAGGTCGCCGGCGCCTGGTTCTACGACGGTGTGACCCGCATGGACGACCAGCAGCACGCCGCGTCCGGCCTGCTCGCCGCCCAGCCCGTGCTGCCATGATCCCATCGACCCCACCGAACGCCGGAGCGCCACTCCCGTGATCACCGCGATCGTCATGTTCCTCGTCGCCGTCAACCCGGGCGCGGCCTCCGTCGCCCTGGCCCGTGACTGGCGGACCGATCGGCCGGGCCCCGTGGCGGTCGGGACGGCCGCCGCGGCCGCCGTGCTGGTCGCTCTCGTGGCCTTCGCCGATCCGTCCCTGCGAGCGCTCGACGTGAACCTCGGGACCTACCGCCTCGGTGCCGGTGTGGTCCTCGCCGTCTCGGGGCTGCGCTGGCTCGCCGTCGGCGCACCGATGGGCACCACCGAACCGAACACCGACTCCCGTCTGGCCGGGTTCGTCTTCTTCCCCACCCTGATGACGCCCGGCGCCGCCGTCCTCGCCGTCTCGGTCGGTGCCGCTCGCGGCCTCGCCGTGGCCGGCGTTGCCGCACTGGTCGCGGTCGTCGTGGGCGGCATCGGCGTGTACTACCGGCGCCGGGTGCCGGAGTTGTTGGCCCAGTCGCTCGTGCGGCTCTTCGGAGCCGGCGGCGTGGTGATCGGCATCATCCTCGCCGTGGACGGGCTCCGCACCCTGTGACGCCGGGACCCGCGGTGGTCACGGCCGGAACACCCACGGCTCCCTCGGCACGGCATCGGGATCGAACCGTGCCAACACCTGCTCTGCAGTGACCGCTTCGCCGGGGGCAGCCAGGCCGAGCGATCCGGCGAGGACGGCGAGCAGCTGCCGGACGTCGATGCCGGCCCCGGCCAGCTCGGCGCCGGTCACCGCCCCGTGCCGCTTGGCGAGCCGCTCCCCGTCGGGCCCGAGCACCAGCGGGACGTGGGCGTAGGTGGGGACCGGGATGCCCAGCACCCCGCACAGCCACGCCTGCCGGGGCGTTCCCGACAGCAGGTCGTCACCCCGGACCACCTCCGCGACACCCTGCGCGGCGTCGTCCACGACCACAGCCAGGTTGTAGGCGGGCACGCCGTCACCCCGTCGCACGACGAAGTCGTCGACCAGTCCCGTGCATGTGCCGTGGAGTCGGTCGGACACCGTCATCTCGACTGCTCCGGCCCGGACCCGGAGCGACGGCTGCCGGTCAGGACGTTCGGCCGCCCGTTGCGCGCGCTCGGCGTCGGTGAGGTCCCGACACGTACCCGGATAGGCGCCCTCGGGAAACGGCCCGTGCGCGGCGGACGCCGCCTCGGCCGCCTCGCGCCGACTGCACCAGCACGGGTAGAGGAGGCCGGCGCGCTCGAGCTGGTCCAGGGCGCGCTGGTGCCCGGCTCGGAGTTCGTCGCCCGACTGGCGCAGCACCGGGCCGTCGTGGTCGAGCCCGAGGGCGGCCAAGTCCGCCAGGTGCTCCGCCACCAACTCGTCCCGGCTGGCGACCGGATCGAGGTCCTCGACCCGGATCAGGAAGCGGCTGCCGTCGACCCGGGCGAACAGCCAGGCGAGCAACGCGGTGCGCAGGTTCCCCACGTGCAGCGGCCCGGTCGGGCTGGGAGCGAACCGTCCGTCGGCCACCCGGCGATGGTCGCGCGCCGGGCCCGGACACCGAGTGATCCTGCCGGCCGGCGTACCGCTAGGCTCGCCAGCCGCACGGAGAGATGACCGAGTCAGGCCGATGGTGCTTCCCTGCTAAGGAAGTGAGGGCGCAAGTCCTCCGTGGGTTCAAATCCCACTCTCTCCGCCAGTGATCCATGGGCCGGCCGTCCGGCGGCCGGTCCATGGTGCACCTGGAAGCGCACCTGGAGGGGTGCCAGAGCGGACGAATGGAACGGTCTTGAAAACCGTCGGGCCCCTCGCGGGTCCCGTGGGTTCGAATCCCACCCCCTCCGCCACGAGACCGGGGCAGGCCGGGGAACCGGCCGAACCGGGAGCAGAGAGGCACGTTCCGCCACGTCAGTGCGACAACCGCTTGTCTGCCGTCCCGATCACTCTCGTGGACACGAACGAGCTATCGCCGGCGGTACACGTCGCTCCGGTGCTCGACGCGGACAACGATGATTCGTTCTGCGTCGTGGTCGAGCCGGTAGACGACGCGGTACGAGCCGCGGCGCGCTGACCAGTAGCCCTGGAGTTCGCGCTGCAGCGGTTTCCCGACCACCGTGGGAGCGTCGGTGAGCGGTCCGAGCATGAACTCGATGACCGCGGCGGCCACGCCCTCGGTGAGCCGGGCAAGTGACCGTTCCGCCGGTCCAGCGACGACCAATGCCCAGGAGGTCACTTCTTCAGGTACTTGGCCCGCAATTCGTCTGCGGTCATGACATCGCCGGCATCGACCGCGGCTTCTCCCTCGCGGATCTCGTGCATCGCGACCGGGTCGGAGAGGAGATCGAGCGTCTCCTCGAGCGACTCGAGGTCATCGGGGCTCAGGAGCACCGCCGCGGGCCGACCATGGCGTGTGAGCACCACGCGATCGTGGCGGCTCTCGACCCCGTCGACGATCTCCGACAGGCGCTTCTTGATCTCCGCCAACGACAGCACCACGTCCGACATGACCATAATTGTAGTCACGCCTCGCCGGAACTGGGCGAGGTGTCCGGGTTCAGCGAAACCCGGGCGGGGACAGGTGCTTTCGCGGTGGTGCGCGAGTTGGTGGCTCGTGGGTCTACTGGGTGAAGGGAGGATCGGCGCATGGCTGACGTGGGCGACAGCGACTTCGAGTCGTTCGCGCGCTCGGCCCGTCCTCGTCTCGTTCGCGCCCTTGCACCGCTGCGGGGTGACGACGCGGTGGACGGGGCCGCGGAGGCGTTGGCGTATGCGTGGGAGCACTGGTCGGAGGTGAAGGCGATGGAGAACCCGGTCGGCTACCTGTACCGGGTCGGTCAGTCCCGTTCCCGTCCCCGCCGGTCACCGCACCTGCCCCGGCCGGAATCGATCGGGCTTCCCGACGTCGAACCCCGCCTCATCCCCGCACTGCTCGAGCTCCCCGACACCCAGCGGGCGGCGGTGTGGCTCGTCCATGCCTGCCAGTGGCGTTACAGCGAGGTGGCCGTGGCGCTCGGCACCAGCCCGTCGATGGTCGGCAACCACGTCTCCCGCGGCCTGGCCCGGCTGAAGGCGCTGTTGGAGGTGCACACCAATGCATGACATCGAAGACCAGCTGCACGCCTACGGCGAGGCGCTCGAAACTCATCTTCTCGACCGGTCAGGCTCCCGGCCGGTCGGCTCACGCTCGACGGGCTCACCGTCTCGGCGGGTGCTGGCGGCCGTGGCGGCCGTGGCGGTGCTCGCCGGGGCCGGCGTGGCGGTGCTTGCTGCCGTACGAGCCGGCGATGAGAACGGTGTCGTGTCGACCGAGCCCACTGCGCCGGCGAGACCCGCCGGCGATGCCGTGTTCGCCACGCCCACGAACGTGGTGCTGCTGTTCAGCGACGGCATCGACGGCGTGACCGCCGTCGATCTGGACCGGGGTCTGGCCGGGCGCCGGGTCATCGACGGCGAACGCGCCGGTGACCAGAGCTTCCGGCTGACCGTGACCGGCAACCACCTGGTGGTCGGCTGGGGGGAGATCTACGCCGATCCGCTCGACGGCGGACCATCCCGGAAGATCGCCGACGCCACCATCTACGTGCCGGCCTCCGAGCCCGGCCAGGTGTGGACCCTGACCTGGGACGGCGGTGCAGTCGGCGCCGGGTCGTCGACGATTGCACGTGTCCGCGTCGACGGGACCGTCACCTACGGACCGGCCAGCATCGACATGACCAACGCCTCGGCCATGACCGGCGTACCCGGCGGGCTGGCCTTCGACACCCCCGAAGGCGTCGCGGTGTGGGACGCCGACACCGGCGCCTTCGGGCCGGTCCTCGGCCCCGGGCCCGTGGCGGCCGCCTCGTCGGACGGGCGGTCGCTGGCCTGGTGCCAATCGAGCTGCGACACGGTCCACATCGTCGACCTCCGCCACACCGGCCCGCCGCCAGCACCCCATGCGGCGGTTGGTCAACAGCTTGCACTGTCCCCCGACGGATCCCGCGTGGCCGTCCTCCGACCCACCGACCCGAGCCCTGACCCGGCCCACACCGGCGCCGATCTCGTCATCACCGATCGGCAGACGTCCATCGAGACCATCCTGGCCCACGACCTCGACCAATCCGACACGCTCCTCTGGAGCGCCGATGGGCGACAGCTCTTCGTCACCGAGTACTCCTACGGGGACCGGTCCATGCGGATCAGTCGCTTCGACACCGAGACCCAACTGTGGGAGATCCACACCATCCCGTTCGGCGGTGGACTCGGCGCAGTCATCGTCGACCGCGACCAGGCCCGCAGCTTCTTCTCCACGCCGCTGGTGCCCGAGAGCGAGTGCCCGGGGGGAGGCGGCTCGTACCCGAGCGACCGGACCGGCGTGTGCACGTTCCGCTTCTCGACCGTCACGGCGCCACAACGGTGCGCAACCGACGGTCCGCGCACGATCGACGTGCCCGACGTGGTCGGCCTCCCCCTCACCGACGCCATCACGCGCATCCGCGCCGCCGGCCTCGACGTCGTGGACACCGGCACCCCCGACGGTGACCCGACCGGACCCACCGCCGTCGTCCGATCCCAAGAACCCGCCGCGGGCACCCGCGTGCCCGAGGCCGCCTGCGTCGGATTCCGAACCGAGAGCTGAACGTCATCGGACGAGCACCACCTCGTGTGGAACGCTGCCCCGGATGCGAAGTGGCGCCCGCTACTTCACAACCGGACACGGGATGCGGTGCCGAGCGATGTCACAAGCCGGACCGTTGCGGTGTCCCTATGGATGAGATGCACGCCGAATCAGAGACCGCTCTCGGTTGTGACGCTGGCGACGGCTGGTTCGACGCGCTCTACCCGCACCTCCACCGGGTCGCATGCGTCACCGCGCCTGCCGACGTGGACCCCGACGACCTCGTCCAGGACGCCCTCGTGAACTATCTCCAGCTCGACGACCCTGGATCGGTCCGCAACGTCCGCGCGTTCCTGACCACGACCATCGTCAACCTCGCCTCGAACCACCGTCGGTCGTGGATTCGCCGTCGAGCCGCGATCGCCCGGCTCGGCCAGTCCGACTCGACCCGAGACGACTTCCCGTCCGACCTCGCCGACCTGCTCCAGGTGCCGCCACGAGACCGCGCTGTCCTCTACCTCCACCACGTCGACGGCCGCCCGTACGACGAGGTGGCCGACCTCATCGGCTGCACCCCTGCGGCCGCCCGCAAGGCCGCCGAACGCGGCCGTGTCCGCCTGGCCCAGGCCCTGAACGCCGAGGAGGGCATCCAGTGACCCTCGAAGATCGCCTCCAACGCCTCGCCGATCGGACACCACCGGGCGACCCCGCTGACATACTCGCCGCTGCGAACGCCAGAGCACATGCGACGACGGACCGCCGACCCCCGCACCGACCCCGATGGCTGGCCGCCGTCGCAGTCTGCATCGCCGTGGCAGCGGTCGCCGCCGGCGCCTTGGCCGCCGTGCGATTCAGCGGAACGAGCACCGACGTCGCCACCGGGCGCGACACCGGGACCTCGCAGACACCTCCCGGCGGCGACCAGCAGCAGGACACCAGGCACCCGAGCGTCCGCGTCGAAGGGGCGGGGCTGTCGCCGCTGATGGTTTCCACATCGTCCCTGCGTTCGTCTGGCGCCGGGGACTCGAACGGCTGGCTCCGCCACACGGTCACCTTGGACAACGCCGGACCAGACCCGGTGTACACCAACGACTTCCGCTCGACCACCATGCTCGGCGACCAGGAGATCCTCGCCGCCACCGACGGTTGCGGCTACGCCTCCGGAGACGACCCCACGCAGCCGGTCACACCCGCGTGTCGCAGCTCGTACCAGCCGGTCACCATCGCACCCGGCGATTCCTATGCATTCACCATCACCCTCTGGCGTGGCCTCGCCGGCATGAATCCCGTGACCGCACGCACCTACCAGTGGGACCTCGAGGTCAAGATCGGCGACGACGCGTTCACCCGCCCCGACGAGACCGGCGACAAGGTCGGCACCGTCACCATCCGCTACGACGACCTCGCCGACGAGGCGACCGAGGCCGGAACGGCAACGACCACCACCGATGAACGCGGCGCAGCCTTGGCTGGGCGGACCTTCACCGGCAGCGCCGTGGAAGAGGGCGGCAAACCCCGCCCGTTGGCGCCGAACACCACCATCACCGTTTCCTTCCCGACCGACCCAGCATCCGGTGCCCCTCGCATCACGTGGAGTGCCGGCTGCAACAGTGCTGGAGCGCAGCTGACCAACACGGAACCCACGCTGCAACTCGATGGCCCGATCGGATCCACGCTCATCCGCTGCCCCGACGAGCTGGCCGAGCAGGATCGGTGGCTCGCCAGGTTCTTCAGCAGCGGACCCTCATGGACACTCGATGGCCGCACCCTCACGCTCACGAGTGGCGGGACGGTGGTCAGCCTGGCGCAGGTGGACTAGAAACAGCCGGTGCGCGCTGGGTCCGGGACCTGAGAACGCGAGGCGTCCCACGTGGTCTGCGGCGGCTGGTCAGCACTGACCTGGACGTGGTTCAGGTCCGTGGTGATCGAGAACACACCCGAGTTCCCCAAGGTGAGGGCCCCGCCGGTACCGATCCCCGTGTCGCCGCGAGCGATCCCGAGCGACAGCGGAACCTCCAACGGATAATCCGGCTGCTGCCCCCCGCCGCAGGTCAAGTCGAAGGTCACGATTCCCGGCGCTCTCCAACGGCACGCCACGAGACCCAGCTCTGCGTCATCCGGCAGCGGCCCGAATCCGTCCCGCGACCCCACCTCGAATCCGACCGCGACCCCCGTCGGCTCGAACAATCCCTGGTCCGATAGTGCAGTGCCAGCCGGACCGACGGCCACGGGTTCAGCATCCGAACCGCAGGCTGACCCAGCCAGCAGACAAACCAGCATCACCGCCCACCCCCGAACCATCCAACGAACGCTACGCCGATCAGGTGTCAGGATCTGGGTGGGTTCGGTGTCTGCGTAGATGATGACGCGGCGGGGACAGGTGGTGACCAGGGCGCAGCCCGGTCGTCATGATGGGCGATTACTTCCCCCTCGAATCCGTCGGGCGTGGCGCTCACACGTCGACGTCGTCGAGCTTCTCGGCCTTCACGACCTGACTGATCCGTTGATGCGAGAGCCCGACGATGTGCCCGACATCCCGATAGGAGAGACGGCAGGAGGACACAAGGTCCTTGATGGCGTCAACGGCGAGTTCCTGGGCTTGGCGGGATGCCTCTTCTTGCTGACGCCGGGCGACGTGCAGCCGTTCGACGACCTCGCGCGCTTCAGTGGGCAGTTGCGGTTGAACATCCACGTCGATGGCGCCTTCGGGGACGTCGAGAACGAGTGCGATCGCCTCTCTGGCCAGGTCAGCAGCTTGATCGAGTCGCTTGCACTGCGAGAACGCCCCGGGCACGCCGGGTACTTCGAGCGCCCACCAGTCGCCGGTGCGGCGTGCGTTCACCACGTAGGTGGCCATGGTCTCAGTCTCCTGATGGTCATCGGTCTTGTGCATCGTTCGCCGGCTCAGCCGAGCGTGCGCTCGGCCTCACCGATGATCCCCTTCGCCGTGATTTCGTTGATCTCGTTGTGGCGAGGGATGGTGAGCCGCTGGTCGTTGAATATCCACAGCTCGTGATTGGCTCCCTGCCTCAGCATCTCGAAGGCGACGTCGTGGGTCTTCGACAAGCCGTTGAGGTGCTTGAGCAGGTCCTTCTTCTTCACGACTATAAGGCTATCGCGCTAGACATATCAAGGCAAGCACGCTAGACAGAGGCGTACCGGTGGTCCACGGAGCCGGGAATCGATTCCGTACCACTGTCTTGAAAACCGTCGGGCCCCTCGCGGGTCCCGTGGGTTCGAATCCCACCCCCTCCGCTCTGGAGCACCGAATCGGGTGTTCCGGAGCGCCACGTCGGTGCGACAACGTCCCACACGTCGCGTCCCCGTCGGCGCCGGCGCCGGCGCGACAGACTCGGAGGCCGTGGACGTGGCCGACGACATCGACCTGGGGTGTCCGGCGTCGGTCCGGGACCCGGCCGGCTACTTCGCCCCGTGGTTCGAGCGGGGCGACGTCCACTGGTCCGAGGCGCAGCGGGGCTGGGCGGTCATCGGGCACCAGGTCGTGGCCGACGTGTTCCGCGACGCCGACGGCGTCTCCGCCGACCGGGTCACGACGCTGGAGCGGGTGGCGCGGTCGCAGCCGGCGGCGTTCCGTACCGTGGTGGAGCTGCTGTCGAGCTGGATGATCTTCCGGGACCCGCCGGCCCACACCCGTCTACGGGCTCCCGTGCGGGGCGCCTTCACGAACCGGCGGGTGTCCGCGCTGCAGCCGTTGGTCGACGCCATCGCCGCCGAGGCCGTGGACTCGCTCCTGCATCACGCCGACGACGGGGTCGCCGACCTCACCGAGCACGTGTCCCGACCGGTCCCGGCATTGGTCATCGGGGCGCTCCTCGGCGTCGAGCCCGGCGATCGTCCCCGGCTCCAGGAGTGGTCCGACGACCTGGCGGCCATCGTCTTCTCGCTCACGCCGTCCGGCCCGCACCCGCGCCGCGTCATCGAGGCGGCCGATGCGTTCCGGTCCTTCTTCGGCGAGCTGGTGGCAGCGACCCGGCCCGGCGACGGTTCGCTGCTCGGCGACATCGTCGCCCTCGACGCCAGCTTCGACCGGGCCGAGTTGGTGAGCATGGCCACGATGCTGCTGTTCGCCGGCCACGAGACCACCACGTCGCTCATCCAGAACGTGGCGGCGACGGTGCTGGACGACTCGGCGCTGGTCGACGCGCTGCGCTCGCACCCGGACCGCCACGCCGCCTTCGTCGAGGAGGTGCTCCGGACCCAGGGACCCGCCCGCACGATGGTGCGGAAGGCGGCGTGCGACCAACGGCTCGGCGGCCGGGCCGTCCGACGCGGCGACACCGTGTACCTGTCGATCGCGGCAGCGAACCACGACCCACGGGCGTTCGACGAGCCCGGCCGCTTCGACCCCTCCCGCGCCGCCAACCCCCACCTGTCGTTCGGGTGGGGGCTGCACCACTGCCTGGGCGCCCACCTGGCGCGGGCCGAGACCCTCGCCGTGCTAGGACAGCTCCTGCACCGGCTGCCGGATCTCCGGCCGGCTGGTGCCGTGCCGCCGTTGCAAGGCGCAACGATGGGCTTCCACCGCGGGCCCGTGCTGCTCGCCGTCTGAAGCCGACCTGCACCACCGAAGGAGAGACCCCCACCGATGGATGCGCTGCTCATCAGCTTCGGCATCATCTTCGTCGCCGAGCTGGGTGACAAGAGCCAGCTGATGGCGCTGGCGTTCGCGGCGCGGTACCGGCCGTGGCCGATCCTGATCGGCATCACCGTCGCCACCGCCGTCGTCCACCTCTTCAGCGTGGTCGTCGGCGCTGTGGTCGGGGTCGCCCTCCCCACCGAGGTGATCTCCGTCGTCGCCGGTCTCGCCTTCCTCGGCTTCGCGGCGTGGACGATCCGCGGCGACGAGCTCGACGACGACGAGGAGGCGCTGGCGTCGCAGACGAACCGATCGGTCGTCGTCGCGGTCGGCATTGCCTTCTTCCTCGCCGAACTGGGCGACAAGACGATGTTGGCCACCATCACCCTCGCCACCGACCGGGGCCTGCTCGGCACGTGGCTGGGTTCGACGCTCGGGATGGTCGCCGCCGACGCCCTGGCCATCGTGGTCGGCCAGCAGCTCGGCGCCCGGCTGCCCGAGCGCGCCATCAAGATCGGCGCCGCGATCACGTTCGTGATCTTCGGGATCATCCTCATCGCCGAAGGCCTCACCTGATCACCGTCGGGACCTTGTGCCCTGCCGGCCGGGCGCGGCCAGATGCGACCATCGCCGTATGACCACCACGTCGATCCCCGGTGCCAGCGTCTGGGAGCAGAAGCTCTACGACCACCTGGTGCACCACGTCGAAGACGAGCTCGACGTGATCCGGTCCTACGCCGACCTCGCCGAACAGACCGACTCCCCCGGCTTCGCCTACCTGGCCCGGCTCATCCTCGACGACGAACGCCGCCACCACCGCCTCCTGCGCGATCTGGCCGAGACCATCAAGACGTCGGCAGAGATGTCGGGTGACGCCCTGCCCATCCCCGAGCTCGGGATGTGGGGAGCCGACCGGGACCGCATCCGGACCGAGACCGAGCGCTACCTGGCGATGGAGAAGGAGGACAACCGGAACCTCGACGCGCTGGCCAAGGAGCTCCGGGACGTGAGCGAGACCACCTTGTGGCAGCTGCTGGTCCGACTGGTCCAGAAGGACAACGAGAAGCACCAGATGATCCTGGAGTTCGTTCGGGATCGGTCACGCGATCGCCTCTGACCAGCCTGCATCCAGCGCTCAGGCCGGCGACGGTCCCCCCAGGAGCTGGGTGATCACGGCGCCATCCCGGAAGATGGTGATGTCGCCGTCGACCGACACCTTCAACACCACGTCGGTCACCTCCGACAAGGAGCGGGCCGCCGCCGTCCGGGCGCCCTCGTGCTGGCTGTCGGTCGAGGTGACCACCGCGCCGTAGGCCAGCAGGCGCCCGTCGTGGTCCACCACCGTGGCGCCGTCGAGCGCGGCGAGGCGAGCCAGCGTGTGCTCGTCGAGGTCGTCGGCGTCGATGAGGTGGTGGAGGCGGGTCTCCGGGCGCATGTCGGCCAACGGCTGGGCGTCGCGCAGGTCGTAGCGGTCCTTCACCGGCACGACGCCCTCGAGGCGGCCCGGGTCATCGGCGATGGCCAGGATCGCCCCGCTGGGCTGAGCAGAGATGATGAGCGCCGTGCGCGCCACGAGGGCGGCCACCTCGAGATCGCCGATCATCGCCGCGATCGATGCCGACAGTTGCAACGGGAACGCCGTCCAGTGTTCGCCCTGGCGCACGAGGAGCGGCCGACCGTCGGCGAAGGTCCAGATGCTGCGGTCGGCGCGCAGGTAGAACCCGATCCCGCCGAGGAGGCCGGTGGCCTCGGCGACCAGCAGGCCCCCCTCCACCGACCGATCGGCCCGGCGCACGATCGGCTCGGCGTCAGCGGAGAGCCGGTCGAGGCGGTGCCACTGAACCTCGGTCCGGGCCCGGCCGTCGGGGTCCACCACCAGCAGCGACCGCTGACCATCGAAGAGCAACGGTGCTCGCTTGGCGATCCGGAGGTCGCCCGGGTAGCTGAACTCGAGGCGGGGTTCGTCGGTCAGCAGGTCGGTGACGACCAGCCCGTGGGTGACGGCGCGCGCTTCGACGCGGGTGCCGCTGAGCTCGATGAGGTAGTCGACCGCGTCGGACACCAGCCCGGGCCGGATCGGCGCCCCCACGCGCGCCGCGGCATACCCACCCAAGAGCTCGGTGGCGACCACATCGCGGACCGCACGGGCCAGCGCGGCGTCGAGGCGGCCGCCGACCGGGGCAAAGCGCGGCCGGAGCTGCTGGGCGGCGCGCACCCCGGCCCCGGGCAGGGCGCGGAGCAGCTCGTCGAGCGCCGTCCCGGAACCGACGCCGAGCAGCGGCCGGATGCGGTCGTCGACCGTCACCCGCACGGTCGTCCACCACCCCGGCGGGCCCTCGCCCACCGCGGATCCCTCGCCGAACTCCGACGGGCTGGCGTGTACCGGCCCGTCGACGGGCCCGTGGGTGACCGACACCTCTGCGCCACTGATCACGTCACGCAGCGCCGACTCGACGGCATCGGTCACCGGGTCGTCGGCTGTGCCGGCGTGGTCGGGGGCCAGCTCGGTCATGTCAGGAGTGTGCCCGCTGGAACGCATTCCGCGGCGCGCCGGTCGGCGATGGGGTAGGGAGTGCGCCGGTGATCCCCAACATCTTGCTGCTGATCGCAGGCTCCGCACTCATCGCCTTCGTGCTCTTCGACCTGTCGTCCACCACGATCTCGTTGAGCTCGGTGCGCGGCCCGCTGTCGAGCCGCCTGTCGAGGATGGTGTGGCGGGCCGGACGACGATCATCGGGCACCCGCTTGGCCGTCTTCCAACGCGGGGCCGGCCCGCTGCTGGTGGTGACCATCACGCTGTCGTGGCTGATGACGCTGACGCTGGGCTGGAGCCTCATCTTCTCGGTCGACGGCGCCCTCGAACAGGCCGCCTCGCCGGGTCAGCAGACGTCGCCCGTCCGGTGGGTGGATTCCGTGTTCTTCGTGTTCGGCAGCCTCATCGGCCGCGGCTCGTCCAACCTGTCACCGAGCGAGGTGCTGTGGTCGTCGGTGGTCGCGCTCATGACGCTGACCGGCGTCGGGCTCATCACGCTGGCCTTGGCGTGGATCCTTCCCGTGGTGTCGGCCGTCGTCCAGAAGCGGGCCCTCGCCGCCAAGATCTCGACCCTGGGGGGAACGCCCCAGGACATGATCGAACGGAGCTGGAACGGATCGGGCCTGGGCGATTTCAACCTCCACCTGCTCCCGGTGATCGACGAGCTCACGCTCCTGGCCCAGCGCCACCTCGCCTACCCCGTCATCCACTACTTCCACAGCTCCGACGACCGGACGGCGATCGGCCCGCGGGTCGCCGCACTCGACGAAGCGCTGACCATCCTGGAGGCTGCCGGCCTCGACCGCACCGAGCGAGGGACGGGCCTCGACCGGTCGGTGACCCGACCGCTCCGACAGGCCATCAGCGACTACCTGTCGACTCTCGAATACGTCTTCATCACCACGACGGACGACACCCCCCCACCGCCACCGAGAACCGATGACCTGGTGCAGGCGGGGGTGCTCGCCGCGCCCATCGACGACGAGATCGCCGAACTCTGCGACGACCTGGCCGACCGCCGTCGCCTCCTCGACAGCTACGTCCGCCACGACGGCTGGACGTGGGACGCCGTCACCCAGGACCGCGCCGCCCGCACGGAAGAACCGGACCAGACCGAGGAACCGGAGCAATGATCCCCTGGCGCACGGCCTCGCTGACCGCCTCCAGACGGGAGTGGGCGCCGAGGCGCATCATGAGGCGGGACACGTGGTTGCGGACGGTGTGCGGACTGATGCAGAGCGCCGAGGCCATGGCCGCGGTGTCCGCACCGCGAGCCAGCTGATCGAGGATCTCGAGTTCCCGGTCGGACAGCCGGCGCCGGTCCCGGGGCCCGGATGTGCTGCGCCGGGCCAGCACGGAGACCAGCTGCGGGGCCACGACGACCTCGCCTGCCGACACCCGGTGGACGGCGTCCACGAGCGCGTCCATCGGTTGCTCCTTCGAGAGGAACCCCGACGCACCGGCGTCGAGCGCGACGAGCAGCGAACGCTCGGTGGCCCATCCCGTCAGGACGAGGATGGAGCACCCGTCGGCGGCGGCCCGGATGCGGTCGAACCACTCCGGCGACTGCCCGTCGCGGAGCTGGAAGTCGGTCACCACGACATCGGGCTGGTGGCGGCGGGCGAGCTCGGTGGCCTCGGCGCCGTCGGCCGCCAGCCCCACCACCGTCAGGTCCGGGTCACGGGCCAGCACCGCGTCGAGGGCGGCCCCGACCATCTCGTGATCGTCGACGACGAGCACCCGGATGGTGTCGACCATGGTCCCGCGTGCCTGCACGACCGTGGTATCGGATCATCCTGTTCGCACCTTTAGGGCGTTTCACCCGACTCGTACGCAATGCGCTACTTTGCGTGGCGGAGGACGCTGCCCATGGACTTCGGCGACATCGCGGCGCAGGCGCTCGAGCTGCTGCCCGTGCCCTTCCTGGCCTTCGAGTCCGTCGGCGACGGACGGCCGGGGCGCGACGACCTGTGCATCAACTGGGCCAACCCCGCCGCCGCCCGACGCTTCGGGCCGGACCTGGTCGGGTGCTGGCTGGAGCGAGACGCACCGCTGGGGGCCATGGTCTCGCTCGTGCCCGATGCCACGACCAGCCGGGCCAGCGACCGGCTCCGGGTCGTCGAGCGGGCCGTCATGCGCGACGGCCGGGCCGAGTACCTCCGCTACACGCTCCTGCCGGTCGACCAGGGCGCCGCCATGATGGTCGAGGACGTGTCCACCGAGGCCGAGGTGCGGGCCCAGCTGCGCAGCGCCGACCACACCCTCGCCCGGGTGGAGCGCTGGGGGAACCTCGGCGTGTGGGAGGTGGACCTGCTGACCCAGTCGGTCTACTGGTCGACGCAGGTCTACGAGATCCTCGGCATCGAGACCGGGGGCCTCGACGAGTTCCGGGCCATCATCCACCCCGACGACCTCCCGCTGGTCGATCACGTCACCTCACGGCTCGTCCAGCAACCGGGCCCATACCACCTGACCCATCGCATCGTCCGCCCGGACGGCGTGCGCACGGTCGACCAGCACATGCAGTCCGTTCCCGACGACCAGGGCCGACCGGTGCGGCTCCTGGGCACGATGATCGACGTCACCGAGGTGCGAGCGCTCGAACAGCAGGTGCGCCAGAGCCAGCAGGTCCGGACGGTCGGCCTGCTCGCCGGCGGACTGGCCCACGACTTCAACAACGTCCTGCTGGTCATCCGGGGTCATGCCGACCTGCTCCTCGGCGGCACCGACCCGGACGATCCCGCCCACGCCAGCCTGGCCGCCATCAGTCGGGCCGGAGAGCGAGCCTCGGTGCTGACGAGACGCCTGATGTCGCTCGGCCGACAGGAGGACATGCGACCCACGCGCATCGCCCCCGACCAACTGGTCGCCGGGATCCACGACCTGGTCGGCCCGAGCCTGGGCGCCGAGGTCGATCTCGGGGTCGAGATCGACGACGGTTCGACGGGAGTCGAGATCCTCGCCGACCGCGACCAACTCGACCAGACGCTCATCGACCTGGTGCTCAATGCCCGAGATGCCGGCGCCCATGGCATCCGGGTGCGGTTCGCCACCACCGACATCCCGTCCGAGATCGCGTCGCTGTCGGGCGCCGCTGACGGCGGGACCGACGACCTGCCCCCCGGGACCTACGGCGTCCTCGAGGTCACGGACGACGGCTGTGGCATGGACGAGAGAACCCGCCAGAAGATCTTCGAGCCGTTCTTCACCACCAAGGACGCCCGCACCGGCTCGGGCCTCGGCCTCGCCAACGCGCTGTCGTTCGCCCGCCGCTCGCTCGGCGGGTTGCGGGTCGTCAGCGAGCCCGGCGTCGGGACCACCATGTCGCTGCTCCTGCCCACCGTGGCTCCCACCGGCACGGACGCCCCGCGCCGGCGCCGCCGGCGCCGCACCCGCCTCCTCGTCGCCGCCGGCGAGGGCCGCGCCGACCAGCTCCTCGCCGCCCTCGGTCAGCTCGACCACCAGCTCGTCGCCGTGCCCGATCTCGAGGCCATGGCGTTCAGCCTCGGGACCGAGCCCATCGACGCGGTCGTCGTCGATCAGCGACTCGTGCCGGACGACGGGCTCCCGGCGGTGCTCGACGGTGTCCCCACGCTGGTGGCCAGTGACGAGACCATCAGCGACGGGTCGCTGCTCGATGCCGTGCGGGCGCTCACCCGGCACGACCGGTAGCGGTCAGGCCGAGGGCGGCCCCGCCGTCAGGTACTGGCGAGCCCACGACAGCTGCTCGCCCGCACAGGGCGGGAGCCCGTGGGAGGGGTTCACGGTTCCCGTGAACACCTGTTGGACGCAGTCAGCCCAGTGCTCCGCCGGGTTGGACGTGGCCTCCGGCCAACCCGCCGGCGCCGCACCGGCGTAGGCACCCGTGCCGTACCGATAGGCGATGAGGTGGCCGAACTCGTGGGCGATGATGAGGGCCCGGTGGGCGGCGCTGGAGTCGGCGTGGGTCTCGGCCACCTCGATGCGGCCGTCGGGATAGGCCCACGACGTCGAACCGGCGATGACGCTGAGCCGGGCCGGGATCGCACTGCGCCACGCCGCGGGCACCGCGGTCTGGTAGCTCTGCTCGACCCGCTCCTGTCGCGATGGTGCGGGAGCCGGAGCCGGAGCCGGGGCGGGAGCGGGAGCGGGCGCCGGGGCTGCCACGGGAGCGGGAGCCGGGGCGGGGGCGGGAGCGGGGACAGGAGCAGGAACCGGGACCCGGACCGGGGCGGGGGTTGGAGCGGTGGCGGGTGGAGCGGCGATGGGCGGCGGGGCGGGCGACGGCGCCGCCAGCCGGACGGGGACGGTGGTCGCCCCTGCGGCAAGGTCGGAGGTCACCGCAGGCCCGGCACTGACCGGGACGGCCGGCCCTGCGGTGGTCGGTGTGGCCGCCGGCGCCGCCGCCTCCGACGAGGCGAGGGCCGGTCCAGCCGCCACCAGCACGCCGGCAGCGAGCACGAGTCCGCACCCGGCGGAGAGGAGGCGGAGTGCAGTCGGCGTGGGGGGATGTCCGGTCATGGACCAGGCATCGACGGTCCATGGGACGGCGCGCAGAGCCGTGTGGGTTCATTGCGTTGGTGCGCGCGCGTACCAGGCCGTTCGGCCCATCCCCACCTCGGGATGGGCCTCACCACCGGGCCGCGACGGAGGGCTCGAATCGGGAGGAACCGGGTAGAGGGCGCTGCCATGACGCTCCTCGGTCCTCCGGACCTCATCCCCCCCGGCCCCGCCGACCCCTTCTCGCCCGCCCTGCCGCCGGCCGTCGGGCCGCTCAGCGCCTTCACCAATGCCCTCGTCGCCGACCCACGCACCGACGCCGGCGTCGAGGAGATCGTGGCGCTCGACCTCGACGATCCGCTCGGCGATCTCGACTTCCAACGCTCGCTGTACTGCCTGCACGAGCTCCACTACCGCAGCTTCGCCGAGGCCCACCCCGACGCCGAGTGGCACCCGTCGGTGGTCGACTGGTGGCACCGCCTCGCCGGACGGTTCGAGGCCGCACTGCTGGCCGCCGTCGACATGCCGATGGCGGTCGACGGCCTCGCCGGCGACACCATCGCCGCCCTCGTCGCCGACCACCAGGGGCCGTCGCTGTCCCGCTACGTGCGTGACAACGCCAGCGCCACGATCCTGCGCGAGTTCGCCATCCACCGCTCGGCATACCAGCTCAAGGAGGCCGACCCACACACGTTCGCCCTGCCCCGCGTGTCCGGACCGGCCAAGGCCGCGTTCGTCGAGATCCAGATGGACGAGTACGGCAACGGCGTCCGTGGCGAGGCCCACTGCGAGCTGTTCGAGACCTCGATGCGGTGGCTGCAACTCGACCCCACCTACGGCTTCTTCCTGCCGTCGCTGCCGGCCTCCACCCTCGCCACCGTCAACCTGATCTCGCACCTGGCGCTGCACCGGCGGCTCCTGCCGGCGCTGCTCGGCCACCTGGCGCTGTTCGAGATGACGTCCGTCACCCCCATGGGCCGCTACGCCGAGGCGATGCGCCGGATCGGCGCTCCCGACGATGCCTGCCGGTTCTACGACGTCCACGTCGTCGCCGACGAGCACCACGGCCCCCTGGCCCGAGCCGGCCTGGTCGACGCCTACGTCGAAGGGCGACCCCATGCCGCGCCGCTGGCGGTGTGGGGTGCGGCCGTCACCATGGCCGTCGAGGACCGCTTCGCGCGGCATCTCCTCGACGCCTGGGCGGCCGGAACCACCAGCCTCCGTGCGCCGTGAGGCGGACGGAGGGGGCGCGATCAACCTTCGGCCGGAGGGGCCGCCTTCTTGGCCGCGGCCTTCTTGGCAGAGCCCTTCTTCGGTGCCGACTTCTTCGCCGCAGCCTTCTTCGGCGCTCCAGCCTTCTTGGCCGCAGCCTTCTTCGGCGCTCCGGCCTTCTTCTTGGCCGCCTTCTTCGCCGCAGGCGGGCGGGACGGAGCCTCGGGGACCTCGACCACCGAGTCGGCGCCGCCGAACTCGTTGTCGACGTAGTCGTCGGCGCTCCAGTCGTTCTCCCAGGCGCCGTCGTCGATCTGGTACCGGAAGCGCAGCCGCTGGCCCGGAGCGAGCGAGACGGTGGCCGACCACCGGCCGTCGTCCGTGCGCGTCATCGGATGGCCGCTGGCGTCCCACTCGTTGAACTCGCCCACGACCGCGGCATGGTCTATGTCGAGGCCCTCGGGGAGATCGAAGGTGACGTCGTACTGCTCGACGTCCGGATTCCAGATCTTGGTCAGCATGTCGCTCCTCATTCGGATGGCGGTGGATCAGGCGGCACCGGCACCAACCGGTCTCCCTACAGGCACACTCATGCTCGAACCAGCACCCAATCATTCCTCACCCGCGAAGAAATTCACAGGGCCCATGGTCACAGGACCCCGCGGATACACCCTCAGGAGCGACGTTGTCTGACCGCCAGACCTGGCCAGGATCGCCATACCCACTCGGAGCGACGCACGACGGCGCCGGCACCAACTTCAGCGTGTTCTCCGAGGTCGCCGAGCGGGTCGACCTGTGCCTCTTCGACGACGACGGGAACGAGGAACGCGTCCCGCTGACCGAGGTCGACGCGTTCTGCTGGCACGAGTACCTGCCCGGCGTCACGACCGGCCAGTTGTACGGCCTCCGGGTCCACGGGCCCTGGGATCCCGATCAGGGACTGCGCTGCAACGCCAACAAGCTGCTCATCGACCCGTACGCGAAGGCGATCTCCGGTCGGGTCGACTGGGACCAGGCCTGCTTCCCCTACGACTTCGACGACCCCACCACCCGCAACGACGCCGACAGCGCGTTGCACGTGCCGAAGGCCGTCGTGCACAGCTCCTTCTTCGACTGGGGACACGACCGGCCGCCGAACACGCCGCTGCACGAATCGATCATCTACGAGGTCCACGTCAAGGGCTTCACCGCCACCCACCCCGACGTGCCGCCCCGCGAGCGAGGCACCTACGCCGGCATGGCCCATCCCGCGGTCATCGACCACCTGCTCTCGCTCGGCGTCACCGCGGTCGAACTGTTGCCCGTGCACCAGTTCCTCCACGACTCGCACCTCGTGGACCGCGGTCTGTCCAACTACTGGGGGTACAACTCGATCGGGTTCTTCGCCCCCCACGACGGCTACAGCGCCAGCGGCTCCCACGGACAACAGGTCCCCGAGTTCAAGGCCATGGTCCGGGCCATGCACGAGGCCGGCATCGAGGTCATCCTCGACGTCGTCTACAACCACACCGCCGAGGGCAACCATCTCGGCCCGCAGGTGTCGTTCAAGGGCATCGACAACCAGGCCTACTACCGCCTCGTGCCCGAGGATCAGCAGTACTACTACGACACGACCGGCACCGGGAACAGCCTCAACATGGCGCACCCGCACACGCTGCAGCTGATCATGGACTCGCTGCGGTACTGGGTCTCGGAGATGCACGTCGACGGGTTCCGGTTCGACCTCGCCGCCACCCTCGCCCGCCAGTTCTACGAGGTGGACCGCCTGTCGGCCTTCTTCGACCTCGTCCAACAGGACCCGATCGTGAGCCAGGTCAAGCTCATCGCCGAGCCGTGGGACCTCGGCGCCGGCGGCTACCAGGTCGGCAACTTCCCGCCGGTGTGGTCCGAGTGGAACGGCCGTTACCGCGACGTGGTCCGCGACTACTGGCGGGGCGAGCGCGCCACGGTGCCCGACCTGGCGTCGTCGCTGACCGGGTCGTCCGACCTCTACGGCAACAGCACTCGAGCGCCGTCGGCGAGCATCAACTTCGTCACCGCCCACGACGGCTTCACCCTCGCCGACCTCGTCTCGTACAACGACAAGCACAACGAGGCCAACGGCGAGGACAACAACGACGGCGAGAGCCACAACCGGTCGTGGAACTGCGGCGCGGAGGGACCCACCGCCGACCCCGACGTGCTCGCGCTGCGCGCCCGCCAGCAGCGCAACCTGCTGGCCACGCTGATGCTCTCCCAGGGGGTGCCCATGCTGCTGGGCGGCGACGAGCTGGGCCGGAGCCAGGGCGGCAACAACAACGCCTACTGCCAGGACAACGAGATCAGCTGGTTCGACTGGAGCGCGGTCGACACCGACCTGCTCGAGTTCACCCGCCGCCTCATCCGCCTGCGTCGCGACCACCCGGTGTTCCGGCGCCGCCGGTGGTTCTTCGGCCGACCGATCCGCGGCACCGTCGACATCGGGTGGTGCCGCCCTGACGGAGGAGAGATGAGCGACGAGGACTGGGAATTCTCCGATGCCATGGCGCTCGGTCTGTTCCTCAACGGCTCGGCCATCCCCAGCCGTGACGAGCGGGGGCGGCGCATCACCGATGACAGCTTCCTGCTGCTGGCCAACGCCGGCCACGACTCGGTGCACTGGCGCCTGCCGAAGATGTGGGCACCGCAGTGGGAGGTCGTGCTGCGCACCGACTCGCCCGACGGCCGCCCTCCTCGCGCCACCCGCCGAGCGGCGCGCCTCGACGTCCCCGCCCGCACGCTGGTCCTCCTCCAAGCGCAGGCGAGCCCATGACACCGGCGCCGGCCCCGTCGAGTACCTACCGCCTGCAACTCGGACCCGACCTCGACCTCGACGACGCAGCGGGGCTGGTCGACCGGCTCCACCACCTCGGCATCAGCCACGTCTACCTCTCACCCATCCTCCAGGCCGCTCCCGGGTCGACCCACGGCTACGACACCGTGGACCACGGCCGGATCAGCGACGAGCTCGGCGGGCGTGCCGCGCTCGACCGCCTGGCCGTGGTCGCCGACGACGCCGGCATGGGACTGGTGGTCGACGTCGTCCCGAACCACATGTCCATCGCGGCGCCGGCGGCCAACCAGTGGTGGTGGGACGTGCTCGAGAACGGGCCGATGTCCCGCTTCGCCCGCCACTTCGACATCACCTGGGACTCCTCCGAGGCCCGCCAGCTCGACACGGTCCTGATGCCCATCCTCGGTGACCACTACGGCGTGGTCCTGGAGGCGGGCGAGCTGCGACTCGATCGCACCGACGGCGGTCTGGTCCTGCGCTACCACGACCACACCCTCCCCCTGGCGCCCCGGTCGTTGGAGACGATCCTCACCCCGGTCGAGATCGAGATGACCGCCGGCGGCGCCGGCCCCGAGCTCGGGTTCGTGATCGACGCCCTGCGCTGGTTGCCGACGGATCCCGCCCACGTCGACCGCCGCCACCGCGACCTCACCGTCCTCCGACGCATGCTGACGGAGGCCCTGGCCGACCCGTCCGTCGGCCGGCGGGTCGACGACCGGCTCGCCCGTCTGAGCGCGGATCCGGATGCGCTGCACGAGGTGCTCGAGCAGCAGCACTACCAGCTGTCGCACTGGCGGCGCGCCCAACGCGACCTGGATTACCGCCGCTTCTTCGACATCGACACGCTCATCGGTCTGCGCATCGAGGACCCCGTCGTGTTCGACGACACCCACCGCCTCATCCTCGAGCTCGTGGCGGACGGCACGATCGACGGGCTGCGCATCGACCATCCTGACGGGCTGACCGACCCGGCCGGGTACCTCGAGCGCCTCGCCTCCCGGACGGGCGGAGCCTGGACGGTGGTGGAGAAGATCCTCGAAGCCGGCGAGCTGCTGCCTGCCACCTGGCCCGTGGCGGGCACCACCGGATACGACTTCCTCCGCGTCGCCGACGGCGTGTTCCGCGATCCGATCGGTGTCCAGACGCTCACGGCGTGGTGGCACGACCACGTCGACCCCACCGGGTGGGACGACACGGTCACCGTCACCAAGGCAGAGATCCTCGACACCGTCCTCGCCGCCGATGTGTCGCGCCTGGCCGACATCGGGCTCCGCCTGTGCGAGGGCCATCGGCGCCACCGCGACCACACCCGGCACGACGTGACGCACGCCATCCGAGCCATCGTCGCCGCCATGCCCGTGTACCGCACCTATGTCCGGCCCGGCGTACCGGCGACCGCCGTCGACCGCGAGGTCGTCGGCGCCGCGGTGGCGCGGGCGACCGAGACCGACCCCGACGTCGATGCCGACCTCTTCGGCTTCCTCCATTCGGTGTTGTGCGGCGAGCACGACGGCGACCTCCTGGCCGGCGAGTTCGTCGAGCGGTTCCAGCAGCTCACCGGACCGGCGATGGCGAAGTCCGTCGAGGACACGGCCTTCTACCGGTTCCTGCCGGTCCCGGCCGCTAACGAGGTCGGTGGCCACCCGGGCGAACCCTTCGTCTCGGTGGCCGAGCTCCACGAGCACAACGGCCGCATCCAGCGGGACTGGCCCACGACGATGACGGCGCTGTCCACCCACGACACCAAGCGCAGCGCGGACGTGCGGTCGCGCCTCGATGCGCTCACCACGGTGGCCGACCGCTGGACGAGCTTCGCCACCCGTTGGATGGCATGGGCCGAGCCGCGGTGGGGCGTCGACCCCGATCCCGTGACCACCCAGCTGCTGCTGCAGACGTTGGTCGGGGCGTGGCCGATCGACGCCGACCGGTTGACCGCCTACCTCGAGAAGGCCACCAAGGAGGCCAAGCGCCGCACCAGCTGGACCGACCCCGATCCGGCCTTCGACGACGCCGTCGTGCGCCTCGCTCGTGCCGCGCTCGACGACGCCGACCTCGTCGCCGACGTCGTCGCCCTGGTGGGCGACATCACCCCTGCGGGCCGCCACATCGCCGGTGCGAAGGCGCTGCTCCACCTCACGAGCCCCGGCGTCCCCGACTGCTACCAGGGCAGTGAGCTGTGGGACCTGAGCCTCGTCGATCCTGACAACCGTCGACCGGTCGACCACACGTGGCGGGCCACGCTGACCGATGAGCTCCTCGCCCGCGGTGGCCCCGACCGCCCGCTCGACGACGACGACGTCGGCGTCCACAAGCTCTGGGTCACGCACCGGGCGCTCACCCTCCGTCGCCGCCGCCCCGACGCCTTCGGTCCGGGTCCGGCGGGCGTGTACCAGGCCATCGACGCCGGACCCGACGTGATCGCGTTCCGCAGGGGCGACGACGTCCTCGTCGCGATGACCCGTCACCCGTCGGTCGGCGTGGCGGTGCTCGATCTCCCGGAGGGCCACTGGAACGATCTGCTGTCGGGACGGTCGGTGACCGGCACCGTCGAGGTGGCAGGGATGGTGCTGCTCGAACGGGAGGCCGCATGAGGTTCACGGTGTGGGCCCCGGAGGCCGCCGCCGTCGAGGTGGAGGTCGACGGCAACCGGCACGCCATGACGACCGCAGCCGAGCGGGGATGGTGGGAGGCGGAGATCGACGGCGTCGGGCCCGGCAGTCGCTACTGGTTCTCGGTCGACGGCAGCGAACTCCGCCCCGATCCCCGCAGCCCGTCCCAACCCGACGGGGTCGACGGCGCCTCCGCGGTGGTCGACCACGGTGCCTTCGCCTGGACCGACAAGGCGTGGCGCGGCTTCGACCTCGGGTCTGCCGTCCTCTACGAGCTGCACATCGGCACCTTCTCCGACGCCGGCACCTTCGACGGCGCCATCGCCCACCTCGACCACCTCGTGGACCTCGGCATCGACGCCGTCGAGGTGCTGCCGATCGCCGAGTTCGCCGGCGACCGGGGCTGGGGCTACGACGGCGTCGACCTCTACGCCCCACACCACGCCTACGGCGGACCCGACGGGTTCATGCGCTTCGTCGACGCCTGCCACGGGCGCGGCATCGGCGTGATCCTCGACGTCGTGTACAACCACCTCGGTCCGGCCGGCAACCACCTCGCCACCTTCGGGCCGTACTTCACCGACCACCACCAGACGAACTGGGGACAAGGCGTCAACGTCGACGGACCGTGGAGCGACGACGTCCGGGCCTGGATCGTCGACAACGCCCACCACTGGCTGGTCGACCACCACGTCGACGGGCTGCGCCTCGATGCCGTGCACGCCATTCGCGACGATTCGGCGGTGCACATCCTCGAGCGGCTCGCCGACGCCGTCGACGAGATGGCCGGCACCGTCGACCGGCCGCTGTGGCTCATCGCCGAGTCCGACCTGAACGACCCTCGCTTCGTGCGGCCGAGTGAGATCGGCGGCTACGGCCTCGACTCGGCCTGGGCCGACGAGTGGCACCACGCCCTCCACGCCGCCCTGACCGGCGAGCGCGACGGCTACTACGAGGACTTCGGCTCGCTCGACGACCTCGCCGTCGCGCTGCGCCAGGCGTGGGTGTACGCCGGTCGGTGGTCACCGCACCGCCTACGGACGCACGGGCGCTCGCCCGCGGGTCTTCCCCCGGCGGCGTTCGTCGTGTGCGCCCAGAACCACGACCAGATCGGCAACCGCGCCGTCGGCGAGCGCCTCTGCTCCCTCACCTCGCCCGGCCGTGTCCGCATCGCCACCGCCCTCCTCTTGACCTCGCCGTTCGTCCCGATGCTCTTCCAGGGCGAGGAGTGGGCGGCATCCACCCCATTCCTCTACTTCACCGACCACGAGCCGGAGCTCGGTCGAGCGGTGACGCAGGGGCGGCGCCGGGAGTTCGCCCACTTCTCCTGGGACCCGGAACAGATCCCCGATCCGCAGTCGCCCGAGACGTTGCGCCGGTCGGTGCTGCGCTGGGAGGAGACTGCCGACCCCGACCACACCGCCCTGCTCGACTGGTACCGGACCCTGATCGACCTCCGTCACCGGACACCGGCGATCACCGATCCGTCCGTCCCCGCCGAGGTGTCCGTCGACGGCGACGTGATCATCCAACGACGGGGCCCGGTCACCGTGGTGGCCAACCTCGGCCCGAGCGCCGCCGACATCGATGCGACCGGGACGGCGGTGGTCGCCCACGGCGCCACCCACGACGGCCACCGCGTCCGGCTCGAACCGGACGGCGTGGCCGTGCTCGGGTCGAGCGCGGGCTGAGCGGCTACAAACGGGGCCATGTCGTTCCGCTTCGCACCCGACGAGACCGTCGAAGCCGGCATCGAGCGCATGACGAAGGAGCTCGTCGACAAGGCACTCGATGCCGTCGACGACGCCGACCCGCACACCGTGCGTAAGCAGTGCAAGAAGCTGCGCGCCGTCGTCCGGATGGTGCGCCCCGCAGTCGGCGACGACTACCGGGCGGCCAACGAGGCGTTCCGCGACGCGGGACGACTGCTGGCCGGCACTCGCGACGCCGAGGCGCTGGTCGAAGTCCTCGACGACCTCGTCAGCGCGGTCCCCGACGCCATGGTCGTCGACGTCTCCCCGGTGAGCGCCGCCCTCGTGGCCGCGCACGACGGTGCCACCGACCGCCTCCGTGCCGACCCCGAACCGCTCCGACGAGCGGGCGCGCTGATCGAGCAGGGCTGGGACGTGGTCCGGGCGTGGGAGCTCGACGACGACTTCTCCGTGCTGGCCGGCGGCATCACCAAGACCTACGGACGTGCGGTCGAAGGCTTCCGCACCTGCCTCGACGAGGCGACCACGGACGCTCTCCACGAGTGGCGCAAACGCGCCAAGTACCACCGGTACCACCTCGAGATGCTCGAGAACGTGGCCCCCGAGCTGGTCGAGCCCTGGGCCGACCGGCTCCATGACCTGTCCGACCTGCTTGGCGACGACCACGACCTGGCGGTGCTCGCCTCGACGATCGCCGCCGATCCCGACCGCTACGGCGGCGGCGAGGTGGTCGACACCGTGCGCATCCTCATCGACGGCCGCCGTCCCGACCTCCAGGCCCGGGCCATCGGTCTCGGTGCCCGGCTCACCGCCGAGGAGCCCGAGGTCGTCGTGCAACGCCTCCGCCTGTGGTGGCACGCGTGGCGCACGCACGGTCCGGCCACCGAGCTGACGGAACTGGCCGACCTCGGCGAGGTCTGACGCCCCAGAAGGCGCCTCAGTCGGCCAGACCGGGGGGCGCCGAGCCGGTGGCCGACTCCCACCCGGCGGCCGCGAGACGCTGGCTCACCAGCCGTCCCATACCGACGCCGATGCCGGCGGCCACGGTCCACTGGACGGCGCTCTTCCACCCGATGCGCCGGTCGGCCGGGTTGAGGGGCGGTTCGAGCTCACCGTCGGTGAGCGCACCCCACAGGGCCTGGAGGATCTGGCGGGACACGAGGCCGCCGAGGATCGCGCTCCCCGTGGAGACCACCTTCCACCCCAGCTGTTCCTTGCGGTGCTGGTCCATGGAGGCGAGCGCGTGGAGCGGGGACGAGACGATCGACATGGCCGTCCCCTACCCGACGCACCGGGGTCGGAGAACGCCGGCAGTCAGCGGCGGCCGACCTGCTGGCGCAGCCCGTCGAGCCAGTTGTCGGCGTCGCGCCAGGCGGCCTGGGCGTCCCGCCGCACCTCGGGACCGTGGGCGCCGGCGGCCTCGTACGACCCGAGGAACAGCACGTCCTCGTTCTTCGACTTGAGGTCGCGCAGTGCGTCGGCCACCACCTCGTCGGCGATGTGGCCCTCGAGGTCGATGATGAAGCAGTAGTCGCCGAGCCCTCGCTTGGTGGGCCGGCTCTCGAGGCGGCTCAGGTTGATGCCCCGCGCCGCGAACTCCTGGAGGATCGTGAGCAGCGACCCGGGCACGTCGGTCTTCTGGAACACGACGATGGAGGTCTTGTCGTGACCGGTGGGTGCCGGGATGCCGTGGCGCATCACGGTCACGAACCGGGTCTCGTTGCCGGCGTGGTCCTCGATGTCCTGGGCCAACACCTCGAGACCGTGCACCGTCCCCGCCCGCGACGTGCCGATGGCGGCCGTGCGGCCATCGGCCTCCTCGGCCACGAGGCGCGCCGCCTCGGCGGTGGAGTTGGCGATCACCTCCGTCACGTCGGGCAGGTGCTGGCTGAGATACGACCGGCACTGGGCGGTGGCCACCGGGATCGAGGCCACCCGCTCGATGTCGGCGAGGCTCACGCCGGGTGGTGCCAGCAGGCACATGACGACGGGGATCACCACCTCGCGCTGCATCTTCAGGTCGTGGTCGAACACGAGGGCGTCGAGCGTGACGTTGACGGACCCCTCGAGCGCGTTCTCGATCGGGACGAACCCGATGTCGACGCGCTCGTCGGTCACGGCCTGCAACACGTCCGGGATGGAGCGCAACGCCACCAGGTCCATGGCGGCGTAATCGGCCTGGGTGAGCAGGGCTTGCTCGGTGAACGTCCCCGCGGGACCGAGGTAGGCGATGCGCGTGGTGCCGGGGGGTGTCACGAGCGGCAAGGATAGGGGTCGTGGACGGCGACACCCTGCGGCGGTTGATCGATGACGTGGCTGCGGGTCGCGTCCATCCCGACGACGCCGTCACCGCGCTGCGGCGACTCCCCTTCGTCGACCTCGGCCACGCCCGCATCGACCACCACCGCGCCATCCGCCAGGGCCTGGCCGAGGCCGTCTACGGACCCGGCAAGACCGCGGCCCAGTGCGCCTCGATCGTCACGGAGCTGCTCTCGGTCGGCGACCGGCCCATCCTGCTCACCCGGGCCGACGACGAGCAGGTCGCGGCGTGTCTCGACGCCAACCCCGGCGGCACCCGGGTGGGCGACACCGTGGTGTGGCGGCCCGCCCCGCCCGTGCAGGGCTTCTCGGTGGTGCTGGCCGCCGCGGGAACCGCCGATCTGTCGGTGGCCGACGAGTGCGCCGCCGTGCTCGCCGCCCACGGCATCGACGCGCTGCGTCTGACCGACGTCGGCGTCGCCGGCATCCACCGGCTGCTGGGCTCGGTCGACGATCTGGCCGCCGCCGACGTCGTGATCGTGGCGGCAGGCATGGAAGGGGCCCTGGCATCAGTGGTCGGCGGCATCACCGGCGCCCCGATCATCGCCGTGCCCACCAGCGTCGGGTACGGGTCGGCCTTCGAAGGCGTCACGGCCCTGCTGGCCATGCTGTCGTCGTGCGCGGCCGGCGTCACCGTGGTGGGCATCGACAACGGCTACGGCGCCGCCTGTGCTGCGCTGCGGCTCCTCGGCGTGCTGGCCCGAGACGCCGAGGACGTGGCCGGCGGATGACGACGGTTGCGTGGTTCCATCCGTTCTCGGGCATCGCCGGGGACATGGCCCTCGGTGCGTGCGTCGACGCCGGCGCCGACCTCGCCGAGGTGCAGGCGTTGCTCGAGCGGCTCCCCGTGGACGGCTGGCGGCTCGAGTGCGACGCCGTGCTGCGCGGCGGCATCGCCGCCACCCACGCGGTGGTCCACGTCGCCGAGTCGAGCGTGGTCCGCACCGCCGAGCACATCAACGGGATCATCGAGGACGCCCAGCTGCCCGACCGGGTCCGCGACCGAGCCCTGGCCGTCTTTCGCCGCCTCGCCGAGGCCGAGGGCCGGTTGCACCGCCGCCCGCCGTCCCAGGTCCACTTCCACGAGGTCGGCGGCATCGACGCCATCGTCGACGTGGTCGGCACCTGCGCCGCACTCGAGGTCCTCGGCGTCGACGTGGTCCACGCCGGCCCGGTGGCCACCGGCGTCGGCATGACCCGCTCCGCCCACGGCGTCGTGCCGGTCCCGGCGCCCGCGGTCGTCGAGCTGCTCCGAGGCCGACCCACGGCGCGCGTCGACGTGCCGTACGAGCTGACCACCCCCACCGGGGCCGCACTGCTCGCCGCGTTGGCCGAGGAGTGGGGGCCGATGCCGGCGATGACGGTTCGCAGCGCCGGCTACGGCGCCGGCACCCGCGAGCTCGACGCCCGGGTCAACGCCGTCCAGCTCGTCGTCGGCGAGCTCACCGTCACCTCGGTCCCCGACGGCGACGGCCAGACCATGATCGAGCTGGTGGTGAACGTGGACGACGTGACCGGCGAGACGCTGGCCCACACCATGACCCGGTTGTTCGCCAACGGTGCGGCCGACGCCTGGATCACGCCGATCGTCATGAAGAAGGGCCGGCCTGGCTTCGTGGTCAGCGCCCTCGTCGACCAGGCGTCGGCCGGCACGGTCGCCGAGGTGCTCACCAGCGAGACCGGTTCGTTCGGCGTCCGAGCCCGCCGTGTCGAGCGCTGGCCGGCCGCGCGCCGCTTCGATGCCGTCGACGTCGACGGGCACACCATCCGGGTCAAGGTCTCGCCGGGCCGCACCAAGGTCGAGCACGACGACGCCGCCGACGTGGCCCGCCGCACCGGACGCCCGCTGCGCGAGGTCGTGTCGTTGGCCGAGGAGGCGGCCCGACGCCGGGCACCCACGCCCCTGCACCCGAGCGACCTGCGCTTCGACCCCGACGACGACCCCGACGAACCGGCGTGATCCTGATCGACGCCGCCATCTGGCCCTGGCGGGGCCACCGGTGGGCGCACCTGGTCTCGGACCACTCCTACGACGAGCTGCACGCCTTCGCCGACCGGCTCGGCATCCCCCGTCACGTCTTCCAGGGCGACCACTACGACGTGCCCGCCCACGTGCGCACCGAGGCCATCGCCCTCGGCGCCGTCCCGGTCGACTCCCGCGAGCTCGTCCGCCGGCTGCGGGAGGCCGGCCTGCGCCGGCGTCACTAGAGGCGGGCCAGCTCCTCGGAGATGTTGGTCCGGGCCTGCGCCTCCCACCGGTCCCGGCCGGCGTGGGTGTGGAACACCGACGGGCGGTCGAGGAAGCCGCGCAGCACCGTGCGACGCCCGCTGCGCCACCCCTCGTCGGACACATGGGCATACTCGGCGCGGACGTCGGCCACGTAGGTCTGGTACCGCTCGGCATCGGCGCCGAGCACCGACAGGTCGGCGTCGCACAGCACCGCACCGCCCCGGTCGCCGGGTCCGGGCCGGTGGTCGACGGTGAGGCAGATCAACCGGCACACCGACCCGACGGCGGTCAGGGCGGCACCGAGACCGGTCAGGGCCTCCATGGCCAGGACGGCGGACCCGCCCTCGTTGGCACCCCGAGGGGCCCGGGGGTCGTACACGGCGTCGTGGAACCACGCCGCCAGCACCGCGCTGGCCCAGTCGTCGCCGGGGCTGTGCAATCCGAGCACGACGTCGACCACCCCCGACGCGTGGTCGAAGTCGTGGTGGTGCCGCTGCGGGTCCCCATGGCGCTCGACCAGGTCGGCGAACACGGCGAGACGGTCGCCCCGATGGGCTCCCACGGCGTCGAGTGCGGCGTCCCAGCGATCGTCCGGTTCGGGCACGCCGCGCCGATCAGTACTCGGCCTCGGCGATGCCGTCGAGGTGCGTCGGGACTGCGGTCACGACGGTGTTGGGTCGGAGCCGCAACCGGGCCCGCAGCAGCAGGGCGCTCTGGTTGTGCAGGATCTGTTCCCACCAGTGGTGCAGCACGAACTCGGGGACGACCACGGTGATGATGTCGTCGGGCCAGTCCTCGTCGATCTCGTCGATGAACCGCATGATGGGCCCGGTCAGCTCGCGGTAGGGCGAGTAGATGGTCCGCAGGTCCACCGGGAGCTCGTAGTCGAGGAACTGCTGGGTGATCCGTTGCTGCTCCTCCTCGTCACGCACGACGCTCACCGCGATGAGCCGGTCGGGGGCGAGGGTGCGGCCGTAGGCGATGGCGTCGAGCACGCCGCGGTGGACGTTGCCGACGAGCACGACCACGGTGTGGGTGCGCCGCCGGAGGCGGTAGTCGGCGGGGACGGCGAGCGCCGCCGACACACGGTCGTAGTGGCGGCCGATCGATTTGAACAGCAGCACCACGAGCGGGATGAGGACCACTGGTATCCAGGCGCCGATGGCGAACTTCGACACGACGACCACGCCGAGGACGATGAGCGTCGCGAACGAGCCGAACATGTTGATGTACTGGTTGCGGCGCCAGCCCTTCTCCTTCTCCCGCCGGTGGTGGCGCACCATGCCGTACTGGGACAGCGTGAACCCGGTGAACACGCCCACGGCGTAGAGCGGGATCAGCGCCGACGTCTGGCCGCCGAAGGCGATGATCAGCAGCGATGCGACGGCAGCGAGCACGACGACGCCGTTCGAGAACACGAGCCGGTCGCCGCGGTTGGCCAGCTGGCGGGGCAGGAACCCGTCGGAGGCGATGATGGACGACACCCGCGGGAAGTCGGCGAAGGCGGTGTTGGCCGCCAGCGTCAAGATGGCGAACGTCGAGAACTGCAGCAGGTAGTAGAGGAGGTTCTCGCCACCGAACACGTACCGGCCCATGATCGACAGCAGCGTCTCGTCCTCGCTCACCGTCGGCGAGATGTGGCTGGCCAACACCGAGATGCCGAAGAAGAAGCCACCGAGGATGGT
Organism: uncultured Acidimicrobiaceae bacterium; assembly: GCA_963811245.1. Classification (GTDB taxonomy): domain Bacteria; phylum Actinomycetota; class Acidimicrobiia; order Acidimicrobiales; family Salinilacustritrichaceae; genus Salinilacustrithrix. Next base: position 51,740 of record CAWEQL010000004.1, on the reverse strand, counting down.
GCCCATGGCGATCAGCGTGGTGGCGGCGTTGTGGCTCTCCGGCTTGCGGAAGGCGGGCACGCCGTTGGAGATGGCCTCGATGCCGGTGAGGGCCACGGCGCCGGACGAGAACGCCCGCAGGATCAACAAGATGCCGACCGTGCCCAGCGTCGAGCCGTTGTCGGTGAGGTCGTTGAGCCGCTCCGGGTTCGGGGGCAGCGCCTCGAGGTGGAAGAAGAAGACGCGGATCAGGCCCACCGCCACCAGCAGCCCGAGAGACACGATGTAGACGTACGTGGGCCCCGCGAAGAGCCGACCCGACTCCTTCAGGCCGCGCAGGTTGGCCAGCGTCATGATGACGACGAACCCGAGACACATCTCGACGCGGTACGGCGCCAGGCCCTGGAACGCCGAGATGATGGCAGCGGTGCCGGCCGAGATCGACACGGCCACGGTCAGGATGTAGTCGATCAGCAGCGACGCTCCGGCCACCTGCGCGGGGGTGGTGCCGAGGTTCTCGCGGCTGACCACGTAGGAGCCGCCGCCGTTGGGGTAGGCGTAGATCGTCTGGCGGTAGCTGGTGATCACGATGGCCAGCAGGGCGACGACGACGATGGCGATGGGGACGAGGTCGTTCAGCGCCATCAGGCCGGCGACCGGCACGAGGACGAGGAGGATCTCCTCTGTCGCGTAGGCGGTGGACGAGATGGCGTCGGACGCGAACACGGCCAACGCCGTGGGCCGCCCGAGCCGTTGGTGCGATTCCTCGCTGCTGGCCAGCGGGCTCCCGACGACGACTCGCTTGAAGGCCGAGTACATCGAGCGCGCCTCCGTGGTGGTCGGGGGGACCTGCGAGGATGGCGACATGGGCCTCCGTGACCTGCACCGCCGCCTGACCGCATCCACCGAGGAGCTGCACCACGAGTCGCTGCGCGACACGTGGTCGGACCAGGGCGCCACGCCGATCGCCGAGGCTCCCGAACGGGCCGCCATCGTCATCGGCGGCGAGGTGCAGGGCGTGCAGGTCGTGCCGCGGGCGGGCTCGCCGTCGCTCGAGGTGGTGGTCCACGACGGCACGGGCCGGGCCGTCGCCATCTTCACCGGCCGCCGCCGCATCGGCGGGATCGTGCCGGGCCGGCACCTGCTGCTCGAAGGTCTCGCCCGCAAGGAACGCAACCGCCTCATCTTGGTCAACCCCGCGTACACGCTGTTGCGGTCCTAGACCGTCTTGCCCTGGGTGGTGAGCAGGGCACGGACCTCGGACTCGCTGTCGGGTGTGACCAGGACCAGCACCTCGTCGCCCTCGCGGAAGACGGTGTCGCCCCGGGGGACCACGACGTTGTCGCGCCGGATGATGGCCACCACCGTGCTGTCACGCGGGAACCCGCACTCGGCGAGGTCGCGCTCGACGATGGGCGCGTCGGCCGTCAACGTGGTCTCGATCAGCGAGGCCCGACCCTGCTCGAAGCTGAGCAACCGCACCAGGGTCCCGACCGACACCGCTTCCTGCACGAGGGCGGTGAGCAGGTGCGGCGTGGAGACGCTGACGTCGACGCCCCAGGCGTCGGTGAACATCCACTCGTTGGCCGGGTTGTTCACGCGGCCGACGACACGCGGCACTCCGTACTCCTGCTTGGCGAGCAGGGAGATCACGAGGTTGTCCTCGTCGTCACCGGTGACCGCCACCAGCACGTCGGCGTCGGCGGTGCCGACCCGCTCGAGCGTGGCGGGCTCGCAGGCGTCGCCGACCACCCACGAGGCGCCGGCGCGCGCGTCGGCCTCCTCGATGGCGGCGACGCGGGCCGGGTCGGCTTCGAGGACGACGATGTCGTGCCCGGCGGTGGACAGCTGGGCGACGATGAAGGCGCCGACGTTGCCGCCTCCGGCGACGATGATGCGCATCAGTGCCCGCTTCCGGGGGCGTGCTGGAGCCGCTCGTTCAGGGCGTCGAGCCGGTCGGAGCCGGCCATGACGTACACGAGGTCGCCCTCCTGGAGCACGAGGTCGTCGGTGCGGATCTGGGCGACGCCGCCCCGGGAGATGCCCACGATGCGTCCGGTGCCCTCGAGGTCGAGGTCGACCACCGCCACGCCGGCGAGGTGGTCGGGGAGGGGCTGGCCGGTGAGGACGACGGCGCCGGACGGGTCGGTCCACTCGGTGGCGTGCTCGTCGGGGTCGATGCGGCGCATGACCTGGTCGACGGTCCACCGCGACGTGGCGACGGTGGCGATGCCGAGGCGCTGGTAGATCCGTGCCCGGGCCGGGTCGTAGATGCGGGCGACGACCCGCTCGACCTGGAAGTGCTCGCGGGCGACGCGGGCCACCACGATGTTGGAGTTGTCGCCGCTGGTGACGGCGGCCACCGCGTCGGCCCGCTCGATGCCGGCGTGCTGGAGGAGCTCGCGGTCGAAGCCGATACCGATGGAGGTGGTGCCGCCGAAGTCACCGGGTAGGCGGCGGAAGGCGTTGGGGGCGCGGTCGATGACCACGACGGAGTGACCGGCGGCATCGAGATCGGTGGCGAGTCCCGTCCCGACCCGGCCGCAGCCGACGACGATCACGTGCACTTCGGGCGCCTCTCCACGTCGGTGCCGGCTCTGACGGAGTCGGACGGCATCGGCAGTTGACTACTTGACCTGGGCACACGGCGTCAAACGTCCGATCAGGTGGTGCGGATCAGATGGTGTAGGCGGCCTTCTCGATCACCGACCGGCCGAGCGAGGTGTCACCTTCGATGGTCACATCCGCGTCGTCGGGGTCGCCGGGCCGGCGTCCGGCGGCGTAGCGGATCCACTGCGTAGCGGGCAGCGTGATGGTGGTGGTCGGTTCGTCGAGGTCGGAGACGACGGTGGCCCGGCCGTCGACCCGCACGTCGATGGTCCGCGCCGTGGGACCGGTGAGCGCCAGGCGCACCGACTGCCCCTCGGTGGCCCCGGCCTTCTTGCCCACCACGAACCCCATGGCGGTGGTCATCTCGTCGAGGGTCACCTCGACGGCGGGGCCGGCGTGGTGGCCGGGGAGTCCGAGCGCCTCGCGGCAGTCCTGTTCGTGGATCCAGCAGTCGAAGACGCGGATCTGCATGAAGCGCCCGTAGGTGTCCTGACCCGCCGGCGTGAACGACTCGGCGTCGAAGTCGGCATCGGTCATGGCGGCCAGCGCGGCCTTGCGCTCGCCGGCGACCATGGCGAACTCGGCCAGCACCTCCGGTCCGGACTTGTCGCGCCGGGTGGCCACCGCCACCTCGTTGAACATCCCGATGTCGTTGCGGATGTGGGCAGGGTCGCCGACGTCGATCTTCTCGTCGGGCCGGCCGAGCAGCATCAGCTCGGTGCCGATGATGTGGCTGAAGTTGTCCTTCACCGTCCAGCCCGGCACCTCGCTGACGGTCTCCCACTGGTCGTCGCTCAGGTCTCGGCCCAGCTCGAGGAGGGAGTCGAACTCATCGGAGAGGGCGGCCACGAGGGTGTCTCGGTCAGACGCAGCAGGCATGGCCCGACCCTAACCACCCTCCGGCCAGTCGCTCAGCTGACCGTGGTCTCTGCGGGCCGGCTCGACAGTGCCCGCCACAGCGACCGGTAGTTGGGGTACGTGATCTCCGGAGTCACCCAGCCGGCGTCGACGAGCTCGCGGTGCAGGGCCGGCAGGTTGCGGAACGGGACCCCCATGTCCACGTGGTGGGCGAGGTGCCAGCCGGTGTTGAACGGCACGATCCAGAACCGGGCCAGCCACGACTGCTCGACGTGGTGGGTGGTGCGGCGCCGGTCGCTGGAGCGCTCCATGCCGCCGTGCTCGGCGATGGACCGGAGCCGGTTGATGACCCGCCACACGGTGAGCCAGCTCCCGAGGTACAGCACCGGGTAGGTGAGCAGGCCGACCCAGCCGGCGACGGCGACCCCGATGGCCGAGAGCACGATCGCCAGCACGACCTGCGCCACGGCGATCTGACGGGCGACGCCGAAGCCCTCTTCCTTGCCGACGGCCTGGAGGAGCACCTTGAAGCTCTTCCATCCCGACGTGCCCCGCAGGTCGCGCCACAGCTTGCGCTTCATCGACGCCCGGGTGATCGGGTAGCCGTTGTAGAGGTTGAGGTCGGGCTCGTCGGGACCGAACTCGTCGCGGTGGTGGGCGAAGTGGCTGCGCCGGTACAGCTCCATCGGCACCAGGGCGGGGTAGGCGACGAGCCACCGCCCGATCGTGTCGTTGGCCCGCTTGTTGGTGAACAGCAGCTTGTGGGCCGCCTCGTGCATCAAGATGGCGAAGCGGGCGTGGACGGCCCCCATGAACACGAACGCCACCACCCACGCCAGCGGATGGCCCACGACGAGAGCGAAGCCGATGGTGATCGCCGTCTGCGCCCAGCACAACAGCACCGACCCGACGTTGCGGACGTCGTCGATGCCCCGCAGGCGGTCGCGGATCTCGCGGATCGGCTTGGCCGTCTCCCCCAGGCGATCGGTGGGCAACACGTCGGGCAGGGCGGACGCCGGCGGCACCATCGTCGTCCGGTGGTCCGTGCCAGCATGCGTCAGCGCCATGCACCTACCTTACAGTTGTGTCACACGTGTCGACAATCCGTGATACCAACCGGCGTGATGCCGGCCGGCGGCCGCTGACGGCCCGGTCCGTGATCGCCTCCACGCTCCTCGGGGTCGATCCCCCGCGGTTGCCGGCGCAGGCCCTCGTCCGGTCGGGAGAGCTGTTCGGGCTGCGGGAGGGCACGACGCGCACGGCGCTGTCGCGCATGGCGGCGGCCGGCGAGGTCATCGCCCACGACGGCCACTACGCGCTGGCCGGGTCCCTCCTCGACCGCCACGCCCGCCAGCAGGCGGCCCGCCACCCCGTCGCCCGGGTGTGGGACGGCACCTGGGTCCTGGCCCTGGTCACCCCCGAGCGCCGCTCGGCCCCCACCCGGGCGTCGTTCCGTCAGGCGGCGGGGCGCCTCAAGCTCGCCGAGGTCCGCGAGGGGGTGTGGGCCCGTCCCGACGACCTGGACCCGCAGCGGCTGCCCGGCGCCCGAGCGGTGGTGGACCCACAGGTCACCTGGGTGCGCGGCGCCCGTCCCGACGACCCGGCTGCGTTCACCGCCGCCTTCGAGCTCGACGACTGGGCCGACACGGCTCGCCTGCTGATGGCGGAGATGGCCGCGGCCCAACCGGCACTCGACCGCCACGACCAGACTGCGGTGGCCGAGACCTTCGTGACGTCGGCGGCCGTGCTGCGCCATCTCCTGGCCGATCCGGCCCTCCCCGCTCCGCTCGTGCCAGAAGACTGGCCCGGCGTCGCGCTGCGGGTGGCCTTCGAGCACTTCGACCGGGCGTTCAAGGCCACGTGGCGCGAGTGGTACCAGGCGTTCAGGACAGGTTGACGCAGGACAGGTCGATCCAAGGAATTTCCGAAAGTTCCGCGGCGATGGGGCCGATGCCAGTGTCATGACGCGGAAGGGCTTCTGGACGGCACTCGGTGCGCTGGTCGCCGTGTTCGTCGTCGGCGCCGTGCTGGTACTCGGAGGCAGCGGCAACGGATCGGTCCGCTTCGCCACCGCGGCCGGAGCCGAGGACCGCGACACCGCAGCCCACACCAGCGCGGCCCGCAACACCGTCGCCGACGCTTCCACCGACCTGTCGACTTCGACCAGCAGCACCTCGTCGACCACCACCGCCTCGACCACCACCGCCTCGACGACCACATCCACCACCGCCGCTCCGCCACCGCCCACCACGGCACCTCCGCCTCCTCCGCCCACCACCGCCCCTGCGCCGCCGCCGCCGCCGCCCACCACCGCCGCACCACCGCCGCCACCACCGCCACCGCCGCCGCCCGCCGGGCCCACGAACGGGACCCGCAACACCGGCTGCGAGCAGTACATGTACAACCAGATCAACGCCGCCCGGGCCGCGGCCGGGGTGCCAGCCCTCGGGTTCGACACCGGCATCCAGCACATCGCCCTGGCCTGGAGCGACCACCTCGCCGGCACCCAGGTGCTGGCCCACAACCCCAACTACGCCGACCAGATCCTGCAGTACCGCGACTACCGCACCGCCGGCGAGAACGTGGGCCGGGGCTACGAGCAGGGCAGCCTCTTCCAGGCCTTCATGAACTCGCCCGGGCACCGGGCCAACATCGAGAAGGCCAGCTACCACCAGGTCACCCTGGGCTGCGTCACCGACCCTGGCGGCCAGCTCTGGGTCACGCAGAACTTCTGGGGGTGAGTTCAGGGCCTGCGGCCCCGACAGCCATTCGTAGGATGGCCGCCATGTCGACGGACCGTCTCTACTTCCGCCAGCTCCTCGCCGGACGTGACTTCGCCACCGGCAACCTTCTCGCCCGCCAGATGGTCAACTTCGTCTACCTGATCGGCGACCGCGAGACCGGCGAGGCGATGGCCGTCGACCCGGCCTACGACATCCCCGGACTGCTCGACATCCTGGCCGCCGACGACATGACGCTCACCGGCGCCCTCGCCACCCACTACCACCCCGACCACGTGGGCGGGGACATGATGGGCCACGGCATCGAAGGCGTCGCCGAACTGCTCGAGCAGCACCCGGTGAAGATCCACGTCCAGGAGGACGAAAAGCCCTGGGTGCAGCGGGTCACCGGCGCCGGCGACTCCGACCTCGTCACCCACGTCTCGGGCGACACCGTCATGGTGGGTGAGATCCCGATCGAGTGCATCCACACCCCCGGGCACACGCCGGGGAGCCAGTGCTTCTTCGTGGACAACCGGTTGGTGGCCGGCGACACCTTGTTCCTGGAGGGCTGCGGCCGCACCGATCTGCCCGGCGGCGACGCCGGCGCCCTCTACGAATCGCTGACCCAGAAGCTGGCCAAGGTCCCCGACGACGCCCTGCTGTTCCCGGGCCACCTGTACTCGGCCGAGCCGTCGGCCCCCATGGGTGAGACGCGGAAGTGGAACATGGTGTTCCAGCCCAAGGACAAGGACACCTTCTTGCGCATGTTCGGCCGCTGAGGCGTCGGCGGTCAGAGCACCAGGTCGAGGATGCCGCCGCCGGTCAGTGCGATCACCAACGTCGGCGGGATCAGGCCGATGAACGTGCCCGCGAGCACCGTGCGCATCGGGATGCTCGACAACCCGCACAGCCAGTCGGCGGGCTGGAACAGGAACGTGAACACCCGCAGCAACACGACCGCCGGGAATCCCCGAGCCGACACGCGGGCCTCGATCCGGCGCAGGCGGGCCGGCATGCGCCGCTCGAACGCGGCGCGGCCGAAGCGCCGCGCGGCCACGATCCCGATGACGCTGGCGATGAACCCTCCGGTGAGCGACAGCAGGACACCGCCGGCGGTGCCGAACAACGTGGTCGACGGGATCACGAACACCAGTCCCGGCACGTTCAGCGGCACGAGCACCACCATGAGACCGACGAACACCACCGGCCCCCACACACCGGCGGCGTCAACGGTGGAGCGCAGCCGCTCCTGGTCGGTCAGGTGGCCGAGCACGCCGGTGCCCGCCAGCACCGCGGCGAGGCCGACCAAGATGAGGACGACGCTGCCCACTCGCACGCCCTGGGCCAGCGAGCTCCGCGTGACCGGTGCGTCGGGGAGCTCGGGGACGACCACGTGACATGGTTCGGCGCCGCCGCGCCCCGTCCCTCCTGCCGGCGATACCGTCGGCGCGATGACCTCCGGCGATCCCATCCTCGACGTCGATCTCCTCGCCTTCGAGCAAGGCGACGCCGCCACCCGGCGCGGGGTGATCGACGGCGTGATGCGAAGCCTCGCCACCGGGTTCGTCTACTGCGACACCGACCTGTCGGAGACGCTGCTCGACGACGCCTACGGCATGCTCCAGCGCTTCTTCGAGCTCCCCCAGGACCGCAAGGACGCCTGGATCGTGCCCGGCACCCACGGCCAGGCCGGGTACACCGGGCTGCTGGTGGAGACCGCCGCCTCCTCCGACGTGCCGGACTGGAAGGAGATGTTGAACTGGGGCCCGACGGTGGCCGAGGGTCACCCGCTGCGGCGCAAGTACCCGCACCGGTTCAACGACCCGGTCCTGCCCGAAGCCGACGTCCCGGGGATCACCGAGGTGCTCACCGAGTTCCACCACCGGGTCTTCGATCTCCAACGTCGGTTCCTGCGCATCGTCGCCCTCGGCCTCGGCGCCCACGAGCAGTTCTTCGACGGCCTGCTCACCGACGGGCCCGTCCTCAACCGGGCCATCCGCTACCCGCCGATGTCGACCGCACCAGGAGACGCCGCCCACGAATGGGCCGGCTCCCACGCCGACATCAACCTCACCACCGTGCTCCCCCGGGCCACCACCAAGGGCCTCCAGGTCGAGACCGGCTCCGACGGTGAGCAGGTCTGGATCGACGCCGAACCGCCCGAGGGCCACGTCATCATCAACACCGGGATCATGCTCGAACGCCTGTCGAACGGGATCATCCCCAGCGGCTGGCACCGCGTGGTGGGCGACCCCGATCACGACGGCGAGCGCTACTCGGTGGTCCAGTTCTGCCACCCCACCCCGTGGACGATCCTGTCGCCGCTTCCGTCCTGCGTCACCGACGACCACCCGATGCGCTACGCCGGCATCGAAGCCGCCGACCTGCTCGACCAGGTGTTGTACGAGATCAACCTCGTCGAGGACGCCCGACGGGTCGAGTAGCGCTCGCCACCCCGGCCACTAGCCTCGCCGGATGGCCTCCGATCCCGCTGATCTGTCCTCCAAGCCGCACGTCTACGTGCCGCCCGGCGAGATCCCGCCGATCAAGCTCATGATCGAGGACATCGTCGAGGGCGACGGCCCCACCGCCACCAGCGGCGACACCGTCGACGTCCAGTACGTCGGCGTGTCGTGGAAGACCCGCCAGCAGTTCGACGCCAGCTGGGACCGCAACGAACCCTTCACGTTCCGCCTCGGCGCCGGCATGGTCATCGCGGGCTGGGACGAGGGCGTCCAGGGCATGAAGGTCGGCGGCCGGCGCCGCATGGTGCTGCCGCCCGACAAGGCCTACGGCAAGCAGGGCGCCGGCGGGGTCATCGGCCCGAACGAGACCCTCGTGTTCGTGGTGGACCTCCTCGCCGTGAAGTGACCGGGCCGTGAGGTGACGGGCGGCCGGCGGGACCGTCACCCCCCGTCGATAGCGTCGAGAGGATGCACATCCGGCCCGACACCGAGGCGACCTTCGTCGCCGGACCGGTCGGCCGAGCCGGGACGATCGCGTTGTGGACGCCCGACGGCGCCATCGACGACGGGGATCCCGGCACCACCGTCACCCTCGTCCTGCCCGACGGGCCCCGGCGGATGCCAGCCCAGCTGGTCGCCGTCGGCGATGCCATCGGCCCCCTGGCCGAGCTGCCCGCCGGCACCGAGGTCCGCCCCTCGGTGCGGGCGCTCGCCGTCGCCACCCGCCTCGCCCTCGACCTCGTCAGCCGGGGCCGCCTGCTGCCCGCCGCCGCTCCCGACGGGTGCCGACGAGCTGGCGCATCGGTCCGCTCGACGTCGCCGACCGGGCCCGCGTCGAGCAGCTCGCCGACGCCCTGCCGCCCGCCGTCCACGCCATCCCCGTCGACCCGGACCAGCCCGACCGGATCGTGTCACCCCACGTGGCGGCCACCACCTACCTCGATGCCGTGGCCGACACCTTCGTCCGCACCGCCTCGGCGCCGGCCACGGCCGGATCCGAGGCGTTCGCCGGCCGGGGCACGCACCGACGTCACCGCGGTGGAGTCCTGGCTGCACTCGGTCACGGCGGGCACGGGCGGCGACACCCTGCCGGGCCTGCGGGTCGCGCACTGCCCACCGACGAGGACGCCGACGGTGCGCTGCATCCTCCAGGTCCAGAGCCGCGTCGACCCGAGCCTGGTGCTCGACGCCACTGAGCTGTGGACGGCGCCGCCGGCGGTGCTGGCGCGGTTCGGAACCGACGTCGAGACCGACCTGTTGCTGACGCTGCGACGGGCCGCCGCCGTGCTGGCCGCCCGCCGAGCGGCTGCTGCAGGAATCGGCCCCCGAGGAGCTCGAGCTGACCGACGCCGAGGTGGAGGCGCTCTTCGGTCCTGTCGCCGACGACCTCGCCGCCGCCGGCCTGCCCGTCCTGTGGCCGTCCGAGATCTTCGCCTCCATCGACCTGCGTCCCGTGGTCGGCACCGCGGCACCCGAGAACGTGGGCGGCAGCCGCCTCGACCTGTCGTCGCTCGGCGAGATGCGCTGGGACGCCACCGTCGACGGCGAGGGACTCACCGAGGCCGAGCTGCTCCAGCTCGCCGACGCCAAGCGGCCGGTCGTCCGGCTCCGGGGACGCTGGGTCCGCGCCGACCCGGCCCGGCTCCGCACGCTGAACCAGCGGACCGACCGTCGGCCTCGGCGACGTGCTCGCCGCCGCGCTGTCCGGCACCGTCACCGTCGACGGCACCCAGGTCGAGGCCGAGCTCACCGGCCCGCTGGTCGACCTCGCCCGACCGCCTCCAGCAGATCGACTCCATCCGCGCCCGGTCCGCGCCGGCCGGCCTCGTCGCCGAGCTGCGCCCCTACCAGGAGCGGGGCCTGGCCTGGCTGGCCGAGATGGCCGAGCTCGGCCTCGGCGGCGTCCTCGCCGACGACATGGGCCTGGGCAAGACCATCCAGGTCCTCGCCCTCCACCTGCTGCGTACGACGCCGGCGAGCAGCTCCCACCCTCGTGGTGTGTCCCGCCATCGCTCATGGCCAACTGGGAGCGGGAGGCGGCCCGGTTCGTCCCCGGGGTCCCGGTCCACCGCTACCACGGCGCCGAGCCGCACGCCTCGACGAGTCCGGCGCCGACACCGGACGACCGGCGACGCATCGTGGTGTGCACCTACGGGATCGCCCGCCGCGACGCCGAGGAGCTGGCGGCAGTGCCCTGGGGCCTGGTCGTCGCCGACGAGGCCCAGGCGATCAAGAACCCGCTGTCGCGCACGGCCCGGGCCATGCGCGACCATCCCCGCCGGCGCCCGCTTCGCCCTCACCGGCACCCCGGTCGAGAACCGCCTCTCCGACCTGTGGGCGCTGCTCGACTGGACCACGCCCGGGCTGCTCGGCACGCTCGATCGCGTTCCAGCGCGAGGTCGCCACGCCGATCGAGCGCGACCACGACGAGGAGGCCACCGCCCGCCTCGCCGCCGTCGTGCAGCCGTTCCTGCTGCGGCGCCGCAAGTCCGACCCCCACATCGCCCCCGACCTGCCGCCCAAGACCGAGACCGACCACTACGTCGGTCTCACCGTCGAGCAGGCCACGCTCTACAAGGCCGTGGTCGACGAGCTGCGCGACGACGTGGCCGAGGCCGAGGGCATCGAGCCGCAAGGGCCTCGTGCTCAAGCTGCTCACCGCGCTCAAGCAGATCTGCAACCACCCGGCCCAGTACCTCGCCCAGGACGGCCCCGATCCGCGGACGGTCGGGCAAGCTCGACGCGGTCGACCGAGCTGCTGTCAGGTCATCGTCGACGAGGGCGAGGCGGCGCTGGTGTTCACCCAGTACGTCGCCATGGGCCATCTGCTCGCCGCCCACCTCGCCGTCGCTCGGCATCGACAGCCAGTTCCTGCACGGCTCGGTCCCGGTCAGCCGGCGCGAGCGAGATGGTCGACCGCTTCCAGGCCGGCGAGGTGCCGGTGTTCGTGGTCTCGCTCAAGGCCGGCGGCACCGGCCTCAACCTCACCCGAGCCACCCACGTCGTCCACTACGACCGGTGGTGGAACCCGGCGGTCGAGGACCAGGCCAGCGACCGGGCGTGGCGCATCGGCCAGGACAAGCCGGTCCAGGTCCACCGGATGGTGTGCGAGGGCACGCTCGAGGAACGCATCGCCGTCGTGCTCGAGCAGAAGCGACGGCTCTGGCCGATTCGGTCGTCGGTCGGCGGCGAGACCTGGATCTCCGAGCTGGACGACGACGAGCTCTGGGCGCTCATCGACCTCGAGTGGTGAGGCATCGTGAGCCGGCGCACGTTCGGCGAGACCTGGTGGGGCCGGGCCTGGATCGACGCGCTCGAGGGCATCGCCGGAGGCTCCGACCGGCCGCCTCAGCCGCGGCCGCACCTACGCCCGCCAGGGCCGGGCCGAGGACCTCACCATCCGGCCCGGCGCCGTCACCGGGTTCGTGCAGGGCACCGAGCCCGACCCCTACGAGGTGTACCTCGACGTCCGCGTCTTCCGCGACGACGAGTGGGACACGGTGTTCGACGCCATCGCCGCCAAGGCCGGCCACGCCGCCGCGCTGCTCGACGGCGAGCTCGATCCCGGCGTGGTGGAGGACGCCGCCGCGGTCGACGTCGAGCTGCTGCCCCGGGCCCGCGACCTGCGCACCGCGTGCTCGTGTCCCGACGATCGTCGATCCGTGCAAGCACGCGGCCGCCGCTCTGCTACCTGGTCGCCGACGCGCTCGACGCCGACCCGTTCGTGCTGCTCCTCCTGCGGGGCCGCCGACGCGACGAGGTGCTCGACGGCGTCCGCGCCGCCGGCGTGCCGGCGCCGACGCGCCGGCTGTCGACGCCGGGCGGGGACATGGCGCCGGCACGGGAGGGCATCGACGCCGCCGAGGCCTGGAGCCGGGACGCCGCGCCGCCGCCCGACCGTGCCGCTCGTCGCGAACGCCCCGAGCCGGCCGGCGGCGTGGCCGAGCGAACCGCCCGCGCACGCCCCGTTCGACGGCCCCGGGCTGCGGGCGCTGGTGGCCGACGCCGCCCGACGGGCATGGGAGCTGTGCGCAGGCGCCACCGACACCGGCCTGGCCTTCGACGAGCGTGCCGACCTGGCCCGCCGGGCCGTCGACGCCTCACCGGCCGAGCGCGACCAGCTCGCCGCATCGAACGGGCGTCGCCGCCGTCGAGCTCGAGGTGCTGGCCAGCGGCGTGGCAGATGGGGCGGCGCCGACGGCGTGCGAGCCAACGACGAGCCCCGCTGGACCCCGCCGCCGCTCGAGATGGCCGCAGCCCGCGACCTCGCCACCGACACCGGCTTCGCCGTCCGCCGGGTCCACATCAGCGGCAACCGGGTCACCGCCGAGGGCCGGCGTCCAGTTCCGGCGCAGCCGCGACGGCCACTGGTACCTGTTCTCGAAGTCCTCGGGGCGATGGGCGATGGCGGCACCACCCGAGCTCGACGTCGAGGACCTCATCGTGCGCGAGCCCGCACGCCTAGGGTCCGACCATGGCGCGCTCATGGACCCCACCGACCTCCCCTTCGTGGTGATGGAGGCCAGGGAGCGCCCGATGCACGTGGGCGGCCTGCAGCTGTTCACCGCCCCGGCCGACGCCGACCGCGACTACCTGCGGGGCATCTACGAGAACGCCATCGCCAGCCGCGACGAGCTCCATCCGCTGCTGCGACGCCGGCCGGGCCGGTCCCCGATCGTGGGCCGGTACCAGTGGGAGGACGACGACCGCATCGACCTCGGCTACCACGTCCGCCACACCGGCCTGCCCCGTCCCGGCCGGATCCGTGAGCTGCTCGAGGTGGTGGGACGCCTGCACGGCACGCTCCTCGACCGGAACCGTCCGCTGTGGGAGGCGCACCTCATCGAGGGCCTCGACGACGGCCGCTTCGCCGTCTACACCAAGGTCCACCACGCCCTGCTCGACGGCGTGTCGGCCATGCGCCTGCTCTCCGATGCCCTCTCCACCGACGCCGACGAGCGAGACATGCCGCCGCCGTGGGCCGCCCGGACCCGGGTGCGCCAGTCACGCGGCGACGATCTCCTCCACCGGCGGCTGGCCACCCCGGGCTCGAAGAGGTGGTGGCCGGCGGCCATCAGCACCGCCGCCGGCCTGGCCCGGTTCGGCTACGACACGGTGGCGGTCGGGTCCCGCCTGGCCCGATCGATCCACGACGGCCTCGCCACCGAGGCGGCCGTGCTCCCCTACCAAGCGCCCCCCAGCGATGCTGAACGTGCCCATCACCGGCGCCCGCCGCTTCGCGGCCCAGTCGTGGTCCCTCGACCGCATGAAGGCGGTCGGGACACGCCTCGGCGGCACCCTCAACGACGCCGTCCTCGCCATGTGCGGCGGCGCTCTGCGTCGCTACCTGCTCGATCACGACGCCCTCCCCGACACGCCGCTGATCGCCATGGTGCCGGTCTCGCTGCGAAGGCACCGCCGACCGGCCGGTGGAACGCGGTCGGCGTGATCCTCGCCGACCTCGCCACCCACACCGCCTCGGCCGCCGAGCGGTTCGCGTTGGCGAAGGCCTCCATGGACGCCGGCAAGGCCCGCTTCGCCGGCCTCCGCCCGTGCAGGTGATGGCGCTGTCGTCGCCCGCCTTCCTCCCGATGGCCACCGGTCCACTGTTCCGCTTCGAGCGCTTCCGTCGCCCGCCCTACAACGTCACGATCTCGAACGTCCCCGGCCCGAAGGAACCCCGCTACTGGAACGGCGCCCGCATGGACGGCACCTACCCGGTGAGCATCCCCATGGACGGCCAGGCCCTCAACATCACGCTGTCGAGCTACGCCGGATCGCTCGACTTCGGCCTCATCGGCGATCGCAACGCCGTGCCGCACCTCCAGCGCCTCCTCGACCACCTCGAGGAGTCGCTCACCGAGCTCGAGTCCGTCTGAACCCCAGCATGCCCAGCGACGCCGAGGTGAGGCCGCCGCACATCGGGTAAGGCCGACCATGACTTCCGACGCAGCCAGCTCCGTTCCCGCCATCACGCTCCACAACGGCGTCGAGATCCCCCAACTCGGCTTCGGCACGTACCAGATCCGGCCCGACGAGACTGTCAAGGCCGTGCTCGTCGCTCTCGAGGCCGGCTACCGCCACATCGACACCGCCCAGATGTACGGCAACGAGGCCCAGGTCGGCGATGCCCTCCACGCCTTCGCCGCCCCCCGCCAGGACATCTTCGTCACCAGCAAACTGAACAACGGCAACCACGCACCGGCCGACGTGCACCGGTCCTTCGAGGAGAGCCTCGACGAGATGGGGCTCGACTTCCTCGACCTGTTCCTCATCCACTGGCCGCTGCCCGGCGTCGGTGACTACGTGGACACCTGGAACGCGATGATCGAGCTCGCCGAGTCGGACCGGGTGCGGGCCATCGGTGTGTCGAACTTCCAGACCCACCACCTCGACCGTCTCATCGACGAGACGGCCATGGTCCGGTGGTCAACCAGATCGAGGCCCACCCGTACTTCCGCAACGACGTCGTCCGCCGCCACGGCCACGAGCACGACATCGTCACCGAGGCGTGGTCACCCATCGCCCAGGGCGACATCATCGGCGACGAGACCCTCGTCGAGATCGGCCGCCGCCACGGCAAGTCCGAAGCGCAGGTGACGTTGCGTTGGCATCTCCAGCGTGGCGACATCGTCTTCCCGAAGTCGACCACGCCCGAGCGCGTCCAGGAGAACATCGAGGTCTTCGACTTCGAGCTCCCACAGGAGGACATGGCCGCCATCGACTCGCTCGACCGGAACGGTCGCCGGGGCCCCGACCCCGACGAGTTCAACTGGATCCCGTAGCCGTCGCCCCGACCGAACGCGATCGCGAGCACGCCACCGGCGATGCTGCGACAATCGGCGCATGCCCATCGACGGTGCCCCGCCAGCTACCGAGCCGCTGACTGCGGTTCAGGGTCGCAGGGCCCGGTCGAGGTCCTCGTCGACCAGCGACTGGTACTCCTCGTGCTCGTCGATCCAGGACCGGACGTAGGGGCACAGCGGGACGACGGTGGTGCCGGCATCACGCATCTGGTCGAGGGCGCCCCGGACCAGCGCCGAGGCCACCCCCTTGCCCTGGTAGGCGTCGTCGACCTCCGTGTGGACGAAGAGGCGGGCTCCCTTCGTCTGGTGGTAGACGGCGACGCCGGCCTGCTTCCCGTCGACGGTGGCGACGAAGCGGTGGTGGTCCGTGTCGTCGGTGACGGGGTCTGGTCTCGGTGCTCATGGTCTGCTCCTTTTTATGGCGTGCTCCCTTCCCGATCAGACGCCCATGCCGACCACGCCGCGCTCGGTCAGGCCGTCGGGCAGTCCGGTTCGTGCGGGAGCACGGGGCGGATCGCCAGCGTGAACACCTGGCCATCCTCGGTGCGCCACCGGGTGATCTCGGTGGCGTCGGAACGCCTCCCGGAACTGGTCCGCCTGGCTGCCCGTGACGGCCGTGCACTGCATCTCGGTCAGCGCCAGGTCGGGGAAGGGCCACGCCCGCTCCTGGGCGTGACGCCGCTGGCGGGGTTGTCGCCCGGGGGCAGCGGCAACACCCGGTAGCGCTCCGGTTGGTACACGTCGCCCTCGGCCGGCGTGACGAGGCCAGCACCGACACGAAGTCGGCCGCCCGCTGCCGGTTCTCGACGGCGGCCTGGTCCACCCGGGGCGACGTGGCGGTGGCGATGTCGAGGGCGTACACCGACGTGGTGTGGGTCTGGCCGTCGGCGACCACGGTGATGGTGGTGGTGCCGGCGTCGGCCACCATGGGTTCGCCCGAAGTCGGGCGGCGTGTCGGCGACCAGGCCGGCATCACGGCGGCGTCGATCAGCCGCTGCACGTCGGCATCGCCGATCTTGCCCTCGAGACGGGCAGACGGGCGGACCGGGGTAGATCTCGGCGACAGCACCGGGGGTGAACGTCGTGCCGTCCTCGTACACGACGACGTGGGACCGAGCGGAAGTCGCCGCCCACCCATCGAGTAGCCGCCGCCGACCTCGATGCTGAGCACCAACCGTCGTCCCGGCCGCCGGGCCGCACGGTGACGGCACCCGACGGCGCGGTGGTGGGACCGTCGGTGGCGACGGGCTCGTCGTCGCTGCCGCACGCGCCAACGGCGAGGAGGGCGACGGCGAACAGGGCAGCGAACCGGGTCATGGTGCTGTGACGACGCCGGGCATCCGCCTGGTTCCCGTATCGGTCAGCCCATGCCCATCATGCGGGCGTAGTTGCCGTGGTAGAACGCGTCGCGGGCCGCCCCGGAGACACCGTCCATGGTCTCCTCGAAGCGGGTGATCGGGTCCTTCGTGCCCTCGGGATGCGGGTAGTCGGACGAGAACAGGAACAGGTCGTCGCCGCACTGCTCGATCATCCAGCCCACCGGTTCGCGGGGGAACGGCGTGAAGAACAGGTTCCGGTGCACGTACTCGGATGCCCGCTGGGGCAGCTCGCCCATGGCCGGTTCGCCTCGGCCGAACGTCGCCTGGCACAGGTCGAGGCGGCGCAGCCACGGCACCACCCACATGGCGCCTTGCTCGATGCAGCCTCCCATGAGGCGGGGGTGGGCATCGAAGATGCCGTCGAGCACCATGGCCGACAGGAACTGCTCGGGCTGTTGGTGGATGGTCATGTAGTCCTTGCCGCGCAGGTTCTCACCGCCCCCGAGGAAGTCCTTGACCGGCCGGCCGTTGTCGTGGAACGCCGGCTTCAGCGATCGTCCGCCGCCGCCGATGTGGAGCATGAACGGGATGCCGCGCTCCTCCAGGGTGGCCCACAACCGGTCGTGGTCGGGATGGGTCGGGCTGATGCCCTTGCCCGGATGGGAGGGGAACATCACCGCGCCGGCGCCGTCGTCGAGGGCGTGCTCGGTCAGCGCCAGGGTGTCCTCGGGCGCCAGCCACGGCACCGACGCCACCGCCACCAAGCGGTCGTCATCGGCGCAGAACGCGTTCATGGCCCGGTTCAGGGCCCGGGTGCCGCCCATGGTGAGTTCGTGGTCGTCGCCGGCGAACTGGGTGGCGGCGAAGGTGGGGAAGACCAGCTGCGAATCGAATCCGAGCAGGTCGAGCGACCGGCTCCGCTCGGCCGGGTCGAAGCGCGCCCAGCGCACCCCATCCCTTGGCGGTGAGGATCCGCTCCTCGAGCTCAGCTGCGGCATCACGATCGCCGGCCCGGGCCTCGGCGTCCTCGATGGCCTTGTCGGCCAGCGCGCCGGCGCCCCCGAGGTACAGCGGCCGGATGCGGTCCCGCACCGACGCCTCGGCGTAGGTCTCGAGCCATCCGGGCAGCTCCATCACGTGGCTGTCCGCGTCGAGGATCCGCGTCGTCCCGGCGTACGGGGCGTCGGTCGTGGGTGCGGTCGAAGTCATGGTCCCCCCATGGAGTGCGGTCACCGCGACCGCGTCGGGGAAGACCCTAGGCCGAACCTGTCAGCCGTCGTCGCGGACCTCGTCGAGGTGGTCGAGCAGGTCGCCGGCAGCCTTCATCACGTCGTCGTGGTCGTTCTGCGACGCCCGCTGCTTGGCGTGGATCAGGGCGCTGCGGACCACGGTGTCGAAGTTGCCGTACGGGAAGCCGTACCGGTCCTTGGTCTCCTCGGAGGCGTCGGTGTCGATGCCGAGGTGCCACTTCCCGTAGCCGTCGTAGCCGTCGGCATCGATCTTGTCGTTCCCCTCGTCGGTCGACGGTGCTGCGTCGGACCATTCGGAGTCGGCGTCGTACTTCCCGTCGTCGATCAGCTTGCGAGCGTGTTCGACGGCGGCGTCGTTGACGTTGTAGTTGGTGCTCATGGGGGTCCCGTACCCGGCAACGGGCGAGCTGACTACTCGCCGGTGAACACCGGGGGGCGCTTCTCCAGGAAGGCCCGGGGGCCTTCCCGGGCGTCCTTCGAGCCCATCACCCGCATGCCGATCTCCATCTCCAGGGCGAAGGCCTCGGCCTCGGAACGGGTGCCGGCGGCCCGGATGGACTCCTTGATGCCGCGCACGGCGAGGGGCCCGTTGGCAGCCACCTTGTCGGCCAGCTCGCCGCGCCTTGTCCATGGCGGTCCCGTCGGGGACGGCATGGCCGACGAGGCCGATCTCGGCGGCCCGTGTCCCGGAGATCGGGTCGCCGACGAGCAGGAGCTCGCAGGCGATGGTGAACGGGATCTGTCGGGGCAGCCGGATGGTGGAACCAGACATCGGGAACAGGCCTCGCTGCACCTCGGAGATGGCGATCTGGGCGTTCTCGCCGGCGACGCGGATGTCGAAGGCCTGGAGGATCTCGGTCCCCCCGGCGTAGCAGTACCCCTCCACCGCAGCGATGATCGGCTTCGCCGGCTGGTGCTCTTTCAGGAACCCCTTGTAGATGAGCGACAGGTCGGCCTGGAGCCGGGCTTCGTACTCGTTCTCCGGCTCGGCCCCGGACAGCAGCGCACCCGACCAACCGGTCGAGGTCGGCGCCGGCCGAGAAGTTGCCGCCGGCGCCGGTCACGATCGCCACCCGCAGCTCCGGGTCGGCGTCGAGCTCGTCCCACAGATCGGCCAGGCGCACCAACATCTCGGGATTGAACGGGTTCTTCTTCTCGGGCCGGTTCAGCGTGATCTCGAGCACCCGTCCGCGTCGCTCGGAGAGGACGGCGGGCTGGGGGTTGGTCTGAGCGGTGAGAGCAGGATCTGACACAGCGTCAGATTCAATCACGCCGCAGCAGCGCCCCCGGTACGGCGACCCACGCGACGGACCACCGGGAGGCGGGCCGTCGCGATGCACCACCGCGCCGCCCGGAACCACAGCGGTCCCGGCCGCTCCAGGTCGGCGAGGTACCTCCACGGATCGACCACGTCGTGGGAGTAGTCGAGGTGACAGGCGAGCGGGTACCGCCCGTCGACCGTCTTGGCACACATCGGGCACACGTTCGTCTCGGCCATGGCCGACCCCCGAACCTCCCGGGCGCGTTCCGCCGTGACCGACGCCCGGCCTGTCGGCCACGCTCCGTAGTATACGTCACTACGAAGCGTGTTGACAAGCGGCGTGCGGGGCAGCCCGGGGCACCCTCCCACCCCGAGGCGGCCCGGTCCGGGAGAATGTTTCCGGTTCTGCCCAACCTTCCGGCTGGGTGGGGCGTCATAGTTCACGTGAGCACAGCGACAGCAGGGTGGGCGCTCGTGGAGCCCGAAACCGAACCGACCAGGCCGCACCACCCTGCGCTGCACGTCGTGGCCCGCCCCGACGACCACGACGACGACCACATCCTGGACCTCGCCGGCTGGGAGCGGTACCTCGCGGCCTACGACGAGCACGCCCCCCGCCTCTACCGCATCGCGCTGCTGTTGCTCCGCGGCGACCGCCCCGACGCCGAGGACGCCGTCCAGGAGGTGTTCCTCGCCGCCCACCGCCCGTGGCAGGAGGGTCGGGTCGACGACCTCGGCGCCTACCTGCGCCGGGCGCTGACCAACCGGGTCACCTCGCACGGCCGCCACCACGTCGTCGTCGACCGCTTCGAACGGCGTCGCCGCGGCGACGAGCGGGGCGCGGCCGATCCCGGCCAGGTCGCCACCGACCACGTGGCGATGCAACGGGCGCTCGACGCCCTGCCCGCACGGCAGCGCGCCGCCGTCGTGCTCCGCTACTACGAAGGCCTGTCCGTGGCCGAGACGGCCGCCGCACTCGGCGTCACCGACGGCACGGTCAAGTCCCAGGTGTCCGATGCGCTGCAACGACTGCGCCGGACGTTGGAGGTGCATTCCTGATGGACGATTTCGAACGCCGTCTCGCCGACCAGCTCCACGCCATGGTCGACGGCGAACAGCCCCCGGTCGACCTCCGCGACCGGGTGGTCGAGGGCCTCGGTGCCACCGGCCGCCGACCCCGCCGGTCCTGGGTCCCGGCCGCCGCGGCCGCGGTGGTGATCGTCGCCCTGCTCGGGGCGTTCCTCGGCTTCCGCGACAACGGCGAGGAGGCCGTCGACCTCGCCACCAGCCCGGAGACGACCACCACCGTCACCACGGCCACCACAGCCACCACCGCCCCGACGCCCACCACCGGTACGACGCCCGCCACCACGATCGTCGGAGCCCCCGAACGCCACCGGCGAGGCGCCCACCACGACGGCCGGCGACTCCGGTCCGGTCGTCGTCCCGCAGACGACCATCCCACCGCCCCCGACCACGGTGCTGGTGTGCCGGAACTCGACCGACCCGGCCTGCGGTCCCTTCCGGTGGGATCCCGCCCCCGTCGACCGGCCGGCCACGTTGAAGATCGTGCCGCAGAGCTCGCCGATCGTCGCCGGCCGCCAGGTCTCCCTGCTGCTCACGGTCTCCGACCCCGATGGAGCGGCCAGCCTCGACTGCTTCTCCGTCTCCTTGAACCGGCCCGGCCTGTCGTCGGGCGCCTGCTCGGTGGTCAACCCCGACACCTGCCCGGCCCGCTACGGCCCCTGGAACCCGCCGGCGGCCAAGCCCTCGCAGGCCACCACCGACACGATCGTGGAGTTCGACGAGTCCGGCACCTACGTGATCACCGTGTCGGTGTCGCGGGCCGACGGGTGCGACAACGTCGATCCCTACCGCTCCGGCGTGACGTCGAGCATCACCGTCGAGGTCCAGGCACCCCCGCCGTCGACCACGACCACCGCCGCTCCCTGAGGATCAGCCGGCGCGGGCGAGCACCCGCTCCACCACGTCGGTGCGCACGTCGGAGGCGAACGGCTCGGGCGTGTCGCCGAACCACAGCACGCTGACCACGCGTCGGCGGCGCAGCACGACGATGTCGAGGTGCACCGGCCGAACACCGGCTTCGTCGCCGCTCGTGAACCGGACCCGGCGGCCGGCAGTGGTGGAGGTCACGTCGACGGCCAGCAGTTCGGCGTCGAGCTGCTGCGCCTCGAGGTCGGCGGCCACCGACCGGCCCAGGCATTCGGCGAAGGCGTCGCACGTCAAGGCCCCCTCCGCCCGCTCAGCGGCCGGTTCGTCCACGAACTCGACGCCGACGCCGTGGACCAGCGAGCGGGGCAGGCGCACGAAGTGCGGCGACGACGAGGTCGAGGCGACGTCGGCCTCCGGGAAGTCGGGGCCGACGCAGTCGAACAGCTCGGCCACACCGTCGTCGACCTCGGTGTCGACACGCTCGTCGCCCAGCGTCATCCACCCGGAGCCGGGGAGGTCGTCGGCGGTCGGCAGCAGGTCGATGCTCCGAGCGTACCGGCGGCTGCAGCGGCCGCTCGATGCCGATTGAATGGGCCCACCATCCCACCGTCGAGGAGCTCACGATGCCGGGACATGCGTCGGACACCATCCGCAACGTCGCCCTGATCGGGCACCAGGGTGCCGGCAAGACCAGCGTGGCCGAGGCCTTGCTGTACCGCGCCGGTGTTCGCAACCGCCTCGGCCGGGTCGAGGATGGCACCACCGCGTGCGACTCCGACCCGGACGAGCAGGCACGCGGCATGTCACTCGCCCTGGCCGTCGCCCCGTTCGAGTGGCGAGGACACCGCATCAACCTCGTCGACACTCCCGGCTACCTGGACTTCGCCGGCGACGTCGAGGCCGCGCTGCGGGTCGTCGAC
Organism: uncultured Acidimicrobiaceae bacterium; assembly: GCA_963811245.1. Lineage (GTDB taxonomy): Bacteria > Actinomycetota > Acidimicrobiia > Acidimicrobiales > Salinilacustritrichaceae > Salinilacustrithrix. The sequence continues at coordinate 29,596 of CAWEQL010000004.1, read as the reverse complement.
CTCGCCGTCCTGGTGGTGTCGGCCGTCGACGGCGTCGAGGTCCAGTCGGAGCAGTACTGGCACCTCGCCGAGCAGCTCGGTGTACCCCGCATGGTGTTCGTCAACAAGCTGGACCGCGACCGAGCGGACCTCGACCGGGTCCTGTCGCAGCTCCACGACGACTTCGGCGCCGGCTTCGCCCCCCTGGAGCTGCCCATCGGCTCGCAGTCCGAATTCCACGGCGTCGCCGACGTGTTGACCGACACGGCCTTCGTCTACGACAGCGGGCACGCCGAACCGGCCGACCTGCCTGCCGAGCTGGCCGAGCACGAGCACGAGGTCCACGACGAGGTGATCGAGGGCATCGTCGTGGCCGACGACGAACTCCTCGAGCACTACCTCGCCGGCGATGTGCCCGACTTCGAGACCCTCGAACACGCCCTGGCCCACAGCGTGCTCGAACAGCAGGCCTTCCCGGTCCTGTGCGGCTCGGCGGCGGGCGCACGCGGGCCGATCGGCCTCGACCGCCTGGCCGACTTCATCGTCGAGCTCGGACCGGCGCCCACGGCACGGACGACCACCGTCACGGCGGCCGGCGACGACGTCGAGGTCCCTGCCGACGCCGACGGGCCGGCGGTGGCCTTTGCGTTCAAGACCATGGCGGACCAGTACGTCGGGCGCATCTCGCTGCTCAAGGTGGCGTCGGGCACCGTCCGCCGCGACGACCACCTGGTCGTGCTCACGGACCGGCCAGGACCTACGCGTCCACGACCTGTTCCGCATCCGTGGCGCCGAACGCCTCGACGCCGACGCACTGGTCGCCGGCGACATCGGGGCGGTGGCCAAGCTCGCCGACGTGGCCACCGGCGACACGCTCGCCGTGGCGGGCACCCCCGTGGTCGTCCCTCCCGTGGAGCCGCCCGCACCCACGCTCTCCGTGGCCGTCAAGGCCACGTCCTCGGCCGACGAGGACAAGCTCGCCACCGCCCTGCACCGCATCGCCGAAGAGGACCCGACGCTGGTGGTCGACCACGACGCCGACACCCACCAGACCGTGCTGCGGGGTACCGGCGAGACGCACCTCCAGCTCACCGTCGAACGGCTCGGCTCCCGCTACGGGGTGGCCGTGGAGACCGAGGAGGTCGAGGTCGCCTACCGCGAGACGATCACCGGTGCGGCCGAGGCGACGGGCACCCACAAGAAGCAGTCCGGCGGCCACGGCCAATACGGGGTCGCCACCGTGCGGATCGAGCCGCTCCCCCGCGGGGAGGGCTTCACCTTCGACGACCAGGTGACCGGCGGCGCCATCTCCAAGCGATACATCCCCGCTGTCCGCGCCGGCATCGAGGAGGCCATGGCCAGCGGCGGGGTTCACGGCTACCCGGTGGTCGACGTCCACGTGACCCTCCTCGACGGCAAGGAGCACTCCGTCGACTCGTCCGACATGGCCTTCCGGGCCGCGGGGCGGCTGGCGTTCCGGGCCGCCATGGAGTCGGCCGTCCCCGTCGTGTTGGAGCCGATCAGCCGGGTGGAGGTGATCGTGCCTCCCGATCTGCAAGGCGATGTGATCGCGGACCTCAACTCCCGGCGCGGCGCCGTCCACGACTCCACGCTGCGGTCGTCGCGCGCGAGCAGGTGATCACGGCCGACGTGCCCGACGCCGAGCTGCGCCGCTACGCCGTGCAGCTCCGTTCGATCACCGGCGGGCGGGGCCGGTTCACCGCCACCCACGACCGGTACGACGTGATGTCCGGGCACTGACGCGGTTGAAGCTCGAACGTTCCGGGTAGGCACCGCCCGTGGCATCCGAGTCCCAGACCACCGTCGCCTACGCCTTCGGCGCCAACCTGGTCATCGCCGTCGCCAAGGGCGTCGGCGGGGTCATGTCGGGCTCGGTGGCGCTGCTCGCCGAAGCGGCCCACTCGCTGGCCGACACCATGAACCAGGTCTTCCTGTTCGTGTCGCTCCACCTCGGCGACCGGCCCGCCGACGAGGAGCACCCCTTCGGCTACGGCAAGGAACGCTTCTTCTGGGCCTTCCTCGCCGCCGTGTTCATCTTCGTGGCCGGCGCCGCCTTCTCGTTCATCGAGGGCATCCGCGCCCTGTTCTCCGAAGGCGGCGAGGAGTCCTTCCTCGTCTCCTACGTCGTCCTCGGGGTCGCCCTCGTCGCCGAGGGAGACGTCGCTGTCCGGGCCGTGAAGCAGACCGCAGACGAGGCGCGCCGAGGCCGGCCGGGGCATCCGCCAGCACCTCCGGCTGAGCAAGGACCCCACCACCAAGGTCGTGGTCCTCGAGGACTCGGCCGCCGTGGTCGGCATCGTGCTCGCCGCCGCATCCATCGTGTCCACCAGATCACCGGCGACCACCGATGGGACGCGGTGGGCTCGATCCTCATCGGCTGCGCTCCTCGCCTACGTCGCCTATCGGCTCGGCCACGACACCAAGGGCCTCCTCCTGGGCGAAGCCGCGCCGGTGCAGCAGCGTGACGCCATCCGCGAGGCCATCACCAGCCAGCCCGAGGTCACGGCGGTACACGAGCTGCTGACGATGGCGATCGGCCCGGCGCACCTGCTGGTCGCCGCCCGGGCCGACTTCGACGACGACCTCGACGGCCGCCGAGATCGAGGACGTCAGCGCTCGGATCGACCGCGCCGTGAAGGAGGCGGTGCCCGACGTGAAGCAGTTGTTCCTCGACCCGACGTCCCGCAAGGAGTTCGACGGAACGGGTTCGGGAAACGAGCGTTCCCAGAGTGGTAGGAACTGAGGCTCCGCCCCACTCGTAGGAGAACGTCATCGCCATGGGCAACTGGAACTTCGCCGACATCTGGGAGACGGTGGCCGACGAGCTGCCCGAGACCGACTGCCTCATCCACGGGGACACGCATCGGTCCTGGGCCGATGTCGACCGCCGGGCCGACGGCGTCGCGCAGCACCTCCTCGACGCCGGCCTCGAGCGTCAGCAGGCCGTGGCCCAGTACCTCTACAACAGCCCCGAGTACATGGAGTCGATGTTCGCCGCGTTCAAGGCGGCGCTGGTACCGGTGAACACCAACTACCGCTACACCGAGGACGAGCTGCTGTACCTGTGGGACAACGCCGACGCCGGCGCCGTGGTCTTCCACGGCACGTTCGCCTCCACCATCGACCCCATCCGGGCCCAGCTCCCGAAGGTCAAGGTGTGGTTGTGGGTCGACGACGGCTCCGGTCCCTGCCCCGACTGGGCCACCCCCTACGAGGACGTGGCCACCAGCGGCGCCAGCCGGGTCTCGCCCGCCTGGGGCCGCTCCGGCGACGACCTCAACATGCTCTACACCGGCGGCACGACCGGCATGCCCAAGGGCGTGATGTGGCGCCAGGACGACCTCGTGGTCAAGCTCAGCGCCACGCTGGCCTCGCCGTTCCCTGACGACGGCACGGTCGACGACATCCGGCCCGGCTACACCCAGCCCGGTCCCCGGTTCCTCCCCGCCTGCCCGCAGATGCACGGCACCGGCAACTTCCCCGGCCTGTCCACGCTGGCCGCCGGCGGTTCCATCGTCACGCTCACCAGCCGCACGTTCGACGCCGCCGAGTTCCTCGACACCGTCGAGCGCGAGGGCGTCAACAGCGTGGCCATCGTGGGCGATGCGTTCGCCAAGCCGATCCTGCCGCGTCCTCGACGAGCACCCCGGGAAGTGGGACCTGTCCAGCCTCGTCGGGATGGTGTCCTCCGGGGTCATGTGGAGCCACGAGACCAAGAAGCGCCTGCTCGAGCACCACCCCAACATGATGTTGCTCGACGCCTTCTCCTCCTCCGAGGCCCTCGGCATGGGGTCGTCGGTGTCGGGCGGCGGTCAGGCGGCCGAGACGGCGAAGTTCGAGCTCAGCCCGGAGACCATCGTCATCGACGAGGACAACCAGCCCATCGCCCCCGGCTCCGACCAGATCGGCCGGCTCGCCGTCGGCGGCCGCCAGCCCCTCGGGTACTTCAAGGACCCGGAGAAGACGGCTCGCACGTTCCTCACCATCGACGGACAGCGGTACTCCTGCCCCGGGGACTTCGCCACCGTCGACGCCGACGGCAAGATCACCCTCCTCGGCCGCGGGTCGGTGTGCATCAACACCGGCGGCGAGAAGGTCTTCCCCGAGGAGGTCGAGGAAGCGCTCAAGACCCACCCGTCGGTGGCCGACGCCGTCGCCGTGGGCCTCCCCGACGAACGTTTCGGCGAGGCCGTCACCGCCGTCGTCGAACCGGCGCCGGGCCAGACGATCGACGAGGACGCCCTCATCGCCCACGTCAAGACCACGCTCGCCGCCTACAAGGCGCCGAAGCGGGTCGTCACCGTCGACGGCATCGGCCGCGCCGCCAACGGCAAGGTCGACTACAAGCGCCTCAAGGCCGAAGCTGCCGACCGCCTCGGCGTGCACTGATCACGCCCCGGGGTTCCTGGAGCGCCACGTCGGTGCGACAACTCCGCCGGGTTCAACTCCCGATGGTCAGCACGCGCGCCGACACCGGCTCCTGCTTTCCCTTCAGGTCGAGCTCGACCGTCTCGCCCTCTTCGGGGTCGAGCCCAGCCTGCGCCGCGACCGCAGCGGACAGGACGATCTGGCCGCCCTCGGCTTCGGACTGCAACCGGGCCGCGGTGTTGACCACGTCGCCGATGGCGGTGAAATCGGTGATGTCGCCGTCGCCCACGTTCCCGACGAAGGCAGGGCCGACGTCGAGCCCCACGCCCACGGGGACCGGAGCACCGTCGGCGGAGCCGTACCCCACCGCGCCGAGCAACTCCCGAGCGTCGGCCACCATGGCGTCGACGAAGCGACCACCCGGCGCCAACGCAGGGATGTAGACGCCCATCACCTCGTCGCCGATCAGCTTGTCGACCAAGCCGTGGCGGACGATCACCTTGGTGGCCGCCCCGTAGAAGCGGTTGAGCGTGTCGGTCATCTCCTGCGGGCTCATCCCCTCGGCCAGCGCGGTCGAACCACGGATGTCGGCGAAGAGCACACCGATGGTCAAGGTGGCCCCGCCGTTCGGCGCGTGCTCGAAGCAGCGGCTGCACCAGCGGGGGTTCTTCCGCGACGGCGCCTTGCCCATCGCCCGCATGACCGTCCCGCCGAACCCGCCGAACGGTGAACCGCACGCCTCGCACCGGGGATCGGAAGGAATCCGGGTCATCACCCGCACCGCGCTCCGGTAGGCGTGCACGCCGAACTTCCGGAAGAACAGCTCCCACTCCTCCTGGTTGATCTGCGCGCCCTCCGGCAGATCGGGGATGTCGTGCATGCTCACGGTGCCGCTCCTTCCGCTGATCAGACGCGCTCGATGATGATGGCGGGCGCCATGCCGCCACCGGTGCACATGGTGATGAGACCGACCTGGAGCGTCGCGGCGCTCGAGTTCGTCGAGCACGGTGCCGATGAGCATGGCCCCGGTGGCGCCGATCGGATGACCGAGCGCCATGGCGCCACCGTTGACGTTCACCTTGTCCCGGTCGAGGTCGAGGTCGCGCTGGAACTTCTCCGACACCACGGCGAAGGCCTCGTTGACCTCGAACAGGTCGATGTCGTCGACGGTCATCCCGGCCCGCTCGAGCACCTTGCGGGCTGCGGGCACCGGGGCGTTGAGCATGAGGGTGGGGTCGTCGCCGATGGTGGCGGTGGCCACGACCCGGGCTCGTGGCGTGAGGCCGTGGGCCTTGGCGTAATCGGGGCTGGCCATCAACAAGGCGGCGGACCCGTCGACGACGCCGGACGAGTTGCCGGCGTGGTGGACGTGCACGATGTCGAGGTCCGGGTAGCGCATGTTGATCAGCTCGCGGAACGTCGGGTTGTCCTCGTAGCGGTAGTCGGCGATGGCAGGAAAGCTGGGCGGGAGCGCCGCCAGGGACTCGGCGGTGGTGCCAGGCCGAGGAAACTCCTCGTGGTCGAGGGCGACGGTCCCGTCGAGGTTCAGGACGGGGATGAGGCTCTTGTCGAAGCGCCCTTCCTCGATGGCACGGGCGGCGCGGGCCTGCGATTCGGCTGCGTGGGCGTCGAGCGCCTCTCGGGGAATGCCCTCGAGTGTGGCGATGGCGTCGGCACACACGCCCTGGTGCGACTGGGGGTGCAGTTCCTGCAGGTGAGGGTTGCCGGCCCCCATCGGCAGCATGCCTGAGTGCTTGATCGACATCATCTCGGTGCCGCCGGCGACGACGAGGTCGTCCATGCCGGCCATGATCCCGTTGGCGGCGATGTTGTTGGCCGTGATGCCGGATCCGCAGAACCGGTCGAGCGTCATGCCGCTGGCCTTCACGTCGTAGCCGGCGTCGAGCGCGGACATGCGGCCGAGGTCGCCGCCCTGGGTTCCCATCTGCGCGCTGGTGCCCCACACGATGTCGTCGACGTCGGCGGTGTCGAAGCCGTTGCGCTCCACCAGCGCCTCGAGCACGGTGCGGCCGAGGTGTTGGGGGTGGAGGTGGGCCAGCGAGCCCTTGCCCTGCTTGCCGATCCCCCGGGGCGTGCGGACGGCGTCGATGATGAGTGCGTCGGTCATGGGCAGGTTCTACACCGGTGGCGGGGAATGGACCGACGGGCACGCCGGTTGGCTGGTCACACCGCCCCGAAGTATCCGGGTTTCGCCGACTACGAGCGCAAGACAGACCGCGAGATCCCCGTCGTCGTCCTCGACCCCGTCGACTGACGTCCGCTCGAACGGTGGCTCAGGCGGGCTGGGGCGTGGGCGACGACGTGGGAGCCGGGTCGGCGCCGCCACCGTCGATCGCGAACGGGGGGTAGTCGTCCACCAGCAGGCGACCGTAGGCGCTGACCCGCAGCGCCAACCGGGCGGTGTCGACCACGAAGCGGTGGATCGACTCCGGCCACCGCCCCGTGAACAGCACGGCGAAGAAGGCAACGACGACGGCGATCGACGCCGCGATGCAGACCAACGCGGTGAACAGGGCGATCGGGATGATCCAGAAGATCCGCAATCCCACGGTGAGCCGGTTGCGGTCGTGCAGCTGCGGCGTGAGCTCGACCCGCACGGGATCCGTGCCCGGATCGGTGGGGGAGAGCTCGAACTCGAACGGCGGGTAGTCCTCGCGCAACCACAGGGCGTAGCTGTAGGCGCGGGCCTCGTACCGCAGGATCATGCACTGGAAGTCGGCGATGCCCTTGGGGAGCTCGCCGGTGAACACGATGATGAACCAGCTCACGAAGGCCAGGACGTTGGCCACGTTGTCGAGCACGTTGGCGATGATCAGGTGCGGGATGGCCAGCAACCACTGCACCAGCGGCCGCCAGTTGGCCACGGTGAGTGGGGCTTCCAGCTGCAGGTCTGCGGGATACGACATGACCGCTCCTCTTGCATCGACGGACGCGAGGCACCGGTGGCCCGCGCCCATGGATGATCCTCTCGCCAGGCGCGACCGTCCAGGACCAAAGGTCCCATCGTGCGGTGACCCGGGCGAGCGCCGCACCGCCAACGCGAGCGCCCGCCCGGGTCTCCCATCGGTATGGGGCGGGCGTGACGGCACCGCCTGACCAGGCACCATGGTTGCCGTGCTCGACGTCCGGCTCTCGACCATCCGCCTCTTCCTCCACGTGCTCGCCGCCACCGTGTGGGTCGGCGGCCAACTCACGGTGGCGTACTTGCTGCCGACGTTGCGGGCCGCTGGACCCGACGTCCCCCGGGCCGCCGCACGCCGCTTCGCCGTCTTCGCCTGGGGTTCCTTCGCCGTCGTCGTGGCCACCGGCATCTGGAACCTGTTCGCCATCAACGCCGGGTCGGCGTCCAACGCCTACCTGACCACCCTCATGGTGAAGCTGCTGCTCGTCGCGCTGTCCGGCATCGCCGCCGCCGCCCACGCCGTGGCGCGCCGGCGCAGCGTCATCGCCGCCGGCGGTGCCGTCGCCGGCCTCGCCGCCCTCGGCGCCCTCTTCCTCGGCGTCCTCCTCCACGGCTGACCCGTGGCTTTTCCGCCCGATCTGACCGATAGTGACGCCAACACAGCACCCGTTTCCCGGAGGATCGTCATGAGCGAGTTCCCAGCCCTGACCCACGTGGCGTTGACCGTCAAGGACCTCGCCGTCAGCGTGCCCTGGTACCAGTCACTGTTCGGGTCCGACCCCGTCCTCGACGAGGACACCGACCCCGACATGCACCACACCGTGTTCCTGGTCGGCGGCACGCTCATCGGCCTGCACCAGCACCAGACCCCGGCACCGGACGAGACGTTCAGCGAGTACCGCGTCGGCCTCGACCATGTCGCCTTCGGCTGCGAGAACCGCGGGCAGCTCGAGGAGTGGGCGGCGCGCCTCGACGAGCTCGGCATCTCGCACGGTGGCGTCAAGGACGCGAGGTACGGGTCCGGTGTCAGCTTCCGTGACCCCGACGGCATCCCGCTCGAGTTCTTCGCCCCTCCCAGCTGAGTTCGAGCGGCGTGCGGGCGCCGTAGTGTCGCTGCCGTGACGACCGCCACCGCAGAACCACACGGCTCGATCCTCGGCACCCGCGTGGTGCGCACCGAAGACCCGGAGCTCCTCCGGGGCGTCGGCCGCTACGTCGCCGACCTCCCGCTCGAGAACCCGTTGCACGCCGTCTTCGTCCGCTCCGACACGGCCCACGGGGTCATCCGCTCCATCGAGGTCGACGAGGCCCGGTCCATGCCGGGCGTCGTGGCGGTGTGGACCGCCGCCGAGCTGGGCATCGGGCCGCACCACGGCTTCGTGCGCCTGCACGACGACTTCGCCCGGGCGGCGCTGGCCACCGACCGTGTCCGCTTCGTGGGCGAGGCGATCGCCGTCGTGCTGGCCGAGACCCTGGCCCAGGGCGAGGATGCGGCGGCGATGGTGTGGGCCGACATCGACCCGCTCCCCACCTACGTCGATCCCGAGGACGCCCTCGCCGACGGGGCCACAGCGATCATCCCCGGCCGCGACGACAACCTCGCCGTCTCGGAATCCTCCGACGCCCCCCTCGACCTGGAGGCGGTGTCCGACGTCGTGGTCCGGGGCCGCTACGTGAACCAGCGGGTGGCGGTCGCCCCGATGGAGGTGCACTGCTTCGCCGCCGCTCCCGCCGAGAACGGTCGCCTCACGGTGTGGCCGGCGAACCAGTTCCCCCACCTCGTCAAGGCCGGTATCGCCCGGGTCCTCGGCATGGAGGCCGATCAGGTCCACGTCATCACGCCCCGGGTCGGCGGCGGCTTCGGTGGCAAGGCCGGCCCCCAGTACGAGTACACGGTGGTGGCCGCCGCGGCCCGCCGGCTCGACCGCCCCGTGCTGTGGGTGCCGAGCCGGAGCGAGGAGATGCAGGCCATGTCCCACGGCCGGGGCCAGATCCAGTACGCCGAGCTGGGCTGCAAGACCGACGGTACGTTCACCGGGCTGCGTGTTCACCTGGTCGGCGACGCCGGCGCCTACCCCGGCATCGGCGCCGCACTCCCCGGCGGCACCCGGCGCATGTCGCACGGGACCTACACCTTCCCGGCCATCGAGTTCGACGTGGCCGTCGCCGTCACCAACACCACGCCCGTCGGCGCGTACCGCGGCGCCGGCCGGCCCGAGGCCACCGCGCTCCTCGAGCGCCTGGTCGACCAGGCCTCCCACGAGCTCGGCATCGACCCCATCGAGCTGCGCGAGAAGAACCTGCTCGGAGACGACGTCTTCCCCTTCACCACCCTCACCGGCAACACCTACGACAGCGGCCGCTACCTCCTGCCGCTCCGCACCGCAGCGGAGGCGATCGGCTACGACGAACTGCGCCGCGACCAGGCCGAGCGCCGCCAGCGGGGCGACACCCGCCAGCTGGGCATCGGCGTGGCCGTGTACGTCGAGATCACCGCCGGCGGCGGCGCCAACGAGAACGGCCGGGTCGAGGTCCATCCCGACGGCACCGCCACCGTCTACGCCGGCACGTCCGCCCACGGGCAGGGCCACCAGACCTCCTACGCCATGTTGGTCAACGCCCAGACCGGCATCCCCGTGGACGACATCCGCCTCGTCGACGGCGACACCGACCTCGTGCCCCGCGGTGGCGGCACCGGCGGCTCCCGCTCGATGCAGCTCGGCGGCTCCGCCGTCCACCAGGCCACCACGGCGCTGGTCGACGCCGCCCGCGCCCTGGCCGCCCGTCTCCTCGAGGCCGACGAGGCCGACATCGTCGTCGACGCCGGCACCGGGACCATCGGTGTGCAGGGCGTCCCGGCGCGTGCGCTGTCGTGGGCCGAGCTCGCCACCCGCGCCGCCGAGCAGTCCGAAGACGGGTCCCTGGCCGGCGACGGCCTGTTCGAACAGGACGGCGCCACGTTCCCGTTCGGCGCCCACATCGCCGTCGCCGAGGTGGACACCGAGACTGGCCGGGCCCGCCTCGTCCGCCATGTCGCCGTCGACGACTGCGGCACCGTCATCAACCAGCTCCTCGTCGAGGGCCAGCAGCACGGCGGCATCGGCTCCGGCATCGGCCAAGCGCTGTTCGAGGAGATCCGCTTCGACGAGGACGGCAACCCGCTGACCTCCAACTTCGCCGACTACGGCTTCCCGTCCGCCGCCGAGATGCCCAGCTTCGAGGTGATGTCCACCCAGACGCCGTCGCCGCTCAACCCGCTCGGCGCCAAGGGCATCGGGGAGGCCGCCACCATCGGCTCCACGCCGGCCGTGCAGAACGCGGTGATCGACGCCGTCTCCCACCTCGGCGTCCGCCACATCGACATGCCCTGCTCCCCCGAGCGGGTGTGGACCGCCATCGAGGCGGCCCGGGCCGGCGACGCCGACCCGTGGCGTGATCCGCCGCCGGTCTTCACCCGGCTCCCCAAGGGCGGCGACGTCGACGAGGACGCGGCAGCGGCCGCCGACGGCATCTGACGCGATGGATGCCGACGAGGGCGGCGACCCCGCCTGCTGGCTGCACCTCTTCGAGGACGAGCTCTCGGACGACCGGCCCGACGCGCCCGAGAACGCACCGCCAGCGGAGCCTGCGGGCCTCGACGAGCCGCCGGCACCGGGCGGCGACCCCGACAGCTAGCGTCGCCGGCGTGTACCAGATCCTCTCCAGCGTCCCGATGGAAGCGGTCGACGGTCACGTCGACGCCGACTACGAAGACCGGCGGGGCTGGTCCGAGAGCATGGGCGCCACGATCCTGCCGATGATGGTCGGCGACGAGCAGTGCGGCCCCTTCATCGTGCTCAGTCACGTGGCGCCGTCCGACGAGATGATGCCGCTCTCGTTCGCCCACGCCCATGCATCCGACAACTGGCGGATCTCCGTGCAGGGCACGACCAACATGGGCCGCGACGCCTACGAGCAGGGCCAGTTCCGCTTCCACGACGGCGGCGTCGCCTATGCGAGCGACAACTTCGCGTGGGGTCCCGAGGGTGGCTACGGGATGATCATGTTCGCCGACCGCCGGGGCTTCGCCATCCGCCCGGTGAAGGCCGAGATCGCCGAGCGGGTCACGCCCGAGCAGGAGATCGCCGGCGCCGCCCTGGGCATCGACATGCAGGACCCGTGCCCCGGCGCCCCGGCCATCGTCACCACGATGGGGCCCACCAGCCGCTCCCACCTCGACGGCGGCTTCGACGCCTGCGACCAGTGGGATGAGATCGCACCCGGTGTCCGCATGGCTGCCGGTCTCCTCGGCGAGCCGACCAGCGGCCCGGTGCTGGTGTTCCTCGACTGCGCCGCCGGCACCGAGGCCGTCCCGGCCCACTCGATCGGGACCGAGACGATCGTCGCCCCCGTGTCCGGGTCGATCGCGGCCGGTGCCGACACCCTCGCCCACGGGCAGGTGCGCCTCGAGGAAGCCGATGTCGAACAGCCGGCGCTGGTCGCCGGCCCCGACGGCGTGCAGCTGGTGGTCCTCGTCGCCGACCGGCGGGCGCTGCGCTCGGCGCTCGACGACGGGTCCCTCGGCGGCACGTTCGGCGCCGCCCTGTCGACCGTGGTGGCCGACCTCCAGGACCAGCTGGCGATCACCGCATCCTGACTACCTCGCGGGTCGGTGGAACTCGACTGCGAACCGGGAGCCGTCACCGAGCTCGACGTGGTGCGGGCGTTCCGGAGCGATGACGGCACGGTCGCCGGCGACGAGGTCCCGAACCTCGTCGCTGTCGTCCTCGAACACCAGGCGCACCGAGCCGTCGTGGACCACGAGCCGGCCCCACGTGTCAGGGGCCAAGCGGTGGGCACGCAGCAGACCCGGCGGAACGGTCGTGCGGTCGAACACGTCGGTGGTCCGAGCGTGGTCGAGGCCGTCGGGCAGTTCGCTGGCCATGGTTCGAGGCCTCCCGATCAGTCGTGCTGGTGCGAACCGGCGATGCCGAGCCGTTCGACGGTGTCGGGCCCGAAGTCGAACTCGATCAACACCGCCGGCTCGTCACCCAGCACCCAGCTGTCGTGGCCGGGATCGATGTGCACGCCGGTGGGGGCGACGAAGTCGAACGTGCACCCGTCGGGGTACTCGCCGGCCAGCCGGCCCTTGGCGAGGAACCCGACGTGGGCGTGCTCGCACCACTCGGTGCCGACGTGCGGCTTGACGTGCTCGGACCACTTCCCGCCCACGCCGTACACCAACCGCTTGACCCGGGCGTCGCCGACCGGGAACAGGTCGATGCCGATGCCGGCGAAGGACTGGTGCTCCCCGCCTTCGATGGGCTCCACCAACGGATCGGATGCCATGACGCGGACCATAGCCGTGTCAGCCGAGGCGGGCGCCGGAAGGCTGGACCAATGTCAGCCGGAGGCGGCGGCGACTCGGTAGCGGTCCGGTTCGGTGACGAAGTCGGCGTGGCCGTAGCTGTCGAGCAGGTGGGCGAGCCGGGCGTCGAGCTGGCGATCGACCACGTCGCCGACCCCGGGGAGGCGCAGCCCGAGCCGGTAGTAGGTGGTCCGGGCCGCGATCGCCGCCGCCGCCACGCCGGCCGCCACCTTCTCCTTCGGGCCGAACGTGATGCCCAGCGTCGCGGCCCGTTCGTCGTCGCCACCGAGAAAGCTCTTGATCAGCACGAAGCGGGAGAAGCCGTTCTCCAACCAGGTGTGCAGGCGGCCCCCGAGGCTGGACCGGTCGAAGAGCTCGGCGGCCATCGTCCCCCGGATGAGCGAGCCGCAGATCTCGTCGTCGTAGGCCTCGCGGAGCGACACATGCCGGGCCATGAGCAGGTCGACGATCTCCTGGGGTGTCTCCCCCAGCAGCTCCTCGGGCAGGCCGAGCAGGAAGCAGCGGTAGCGGGACAGCTCGACCTGAGCTCGTTCGGCCTCGGTGAACTCGGTCCGCCCCTTGCGCAGCACCTGCGCCGACAGCAGGAACACGCCGATGAGGCCCGCCGGCATCTGGTCCACCTGCGGAATCGGGATGCCGTAGGTGGACACATCCCACTCCCCCGAGCGCAGGAGGTGGAAGCGCACCATCGAGTGCATGAGCCGGACCTTCGCGGCCGCCTCGAACCCCTTGCCGTGGCGGTCGAGGGCCCCGGGCATGGTCGTGGCCGTGAAGAAGCTGGCCGTCTCGAACACCCGCTTGGCGGCGGCGTCGTCGGACAGCGTGCCCGTCATCGTCATGGGCAGGGCGGCGTACTGGTTCAGGAAGGTGGCCAGGAACGCCCCGCGGATGGCGAACGGCGTCGCCGTGGCCATCGGGATCCGCTCGGCGCGAGCCCCCTGACGGACGAGGTCCATGTCGACCCAGGCCGGCGTGGCCGCCATCGACTCGATCAGCGCGACCAGCTCCGGCGGCGCGTCCTCGACGGCATCGAGGCCCTGCGAGCACGCCACCTCGACCAGCTCCACCAGCCGTCGGAAGCCGTGCTCGGGGATGAGCGAGGCATAGGCGTCGGCCAGCCGGTCGCCGGTCATGGTGGCGTCACGCACGACGCGCATCGTCTCCGGCTCGTCGAAGACGCGCTCCACCGCCTTGCGCATCGTGGCAAAGCGCTCGTCGTCGACCGTGGCGGCTGCGTCGTAGCGCTCCGGCACGATCGAGAAGTCGACGTCTCCGTAGATCTCCGGGATCTCGTCCCGTTGCCTCGCCACCGTGTCGGCGTAGACCGTTGACCGCATTCCCAGCACTCCCCATGGCGCATAGCGGGCCCGCCATCCGGACCCTTCAGCTCGTCCGCATTGTGGCGCAGCCGCTCGTCGGGCCACGAGTTCCCGTGGCGGCGCCGGCACCGTCTACCAACTGCCCGCGGGACGCAAGCCGGTGGTGCCCCGCGAGCTGATCGAGCAAGCCATCTCCGGCACGGGCGCCGCCGTCGACGCCGACGAGCGCGTACTACGTGAAGGCCATCCGGGCCGAACCGGACCCGGCGCGGATGCTGGCGATCTATGCCGCCGCAGTGCGGGAGATCCAGGCCCGGATCGCCCCGCTGTTCCTCGCTCTGCGGGACGCGTCCTCCACGGAGCCCGACGCGGCAGCGGTCTGGCGTGAGATCTCGGCGCGTCGGGCGGCCAACATGCGCCGACTGGTCGAAGGACGTCCGCGCCGCCGGCGGCCTGCGCCGCGGGTTGAGCGTGGACGACGCCGCCGACACGATCTGGGCGACCAACAGCGCCGAGCTCTACGTCATGCTCACCGAGGAACGGGGCTGGACGCCCGAGCGGTTCGAACGCTGGCTGGCCGACACCTGGACCCGCCTGCTCCTCGACTGAACGCCGGGTGGGTGGAGCTCAGCGGTTGCCGCGGTTGTGGGAGATCGGACGGGCGCCGTGTCCCCCGTCGTGCTTCAACTTGCCGGGCAGGTCGCGCTGGTGGACGACCGGCTCCGCGTCCGGCGCCGGCGTGTCGGGCTTGCGGGCTGACTTGTCCGGCGGCTTGGTCCCCTTGGGGGTGACACGCCCTGAACCCTTGCGTTGCTTCGCCATGTGTTCATCCTCTCGTCTCTGCCGGCTCGCGGCCGGATCCGTCCTTCGATTGGAGACGAGTCACCGCAACATGCGGACCACCGTACGACCGATGGAGCAGGACGGGAAGTCGGTTGTCCCGGCGGTCACTCGCTGGGCGTGGAGCCGCACCAGGAGCTCGCCGGGGACGCCGTTCCGGGCGCCGAACTCCTCGGCCTGGTTCCCTGCTGCCTCTTCCGAGAGCGCCCGTCAGCCGGTCGTCGGCACCAGCCGGGAGTCGGCGAGGGCGGCGGTCCGGTGGCCGGACAGGGCCTGGTACTCGGGCGTCGTCACCATGCCGATGAACGCCGCAGGGCTCGGGTAACGCACGAGGATGATGGCGTCCCACTGCTCGTCGGCCGGGCCGATGACCGTCGATCCGCACGCCCCGAGGTACTGGACCGACGCGCCCGCCGCCTCGATGTGGGGCTGGGCGGCCGCGCCGTAGCGCTGGTACGCGTCGTCCCCGGAGATCGCCTCCTCGGGCGCGAGCTCCGGGTGGCCGGAGTAGTCGGCGATCTCCCGGAAGCGGAGCAGGTTGAGCATCACCACCGGTTGGTCGGGGTCGAGCTCGTTCACCACCGCCAGCTGCTCGGCCGTGGGTTCGATGCACCGGCGTTCGACGGGAGGGAGGTTCTCGGTTGCCATGGTCGCGCACCATAGAGGGCGTCGACGTCAGACCAGGCCGTGGGCGGCCGCCTAGAAACGGAACCGGGTCAGGCCCCCGGGTTCGGCACCGAGCACCACCACCGCCGAGCGGGGCTCGATCCGGTAGACGTGCCACGGCGGCGGGCCTTGCGACGGCGCGTTGAACGGGGCGGTGATGCCGGCGCCCGTCTCGTCGACCTCGACCGGCCAGCCGCCGCCGGCCCACGCGCCCGCCGCCCGGGCCAGGTCGTCCGGGTCGATCACGCGCACGGCGACGCCCTCCACGACCACGTCGGCGCCGTGAACCGACCGGGCGACGGTGCACCGCGGGTCGCGTCCCACGTTGCCGTGCTTCCGAGTCCCCGAGCCGGTCTGGAACCAGTACGTGCCGTCGAGCCAGATGGCGCCGACCGCGGTGACGTGCGGGCTGCCGTCCTCGTTCACCGTCGTGAGCCAGGTGGTGCGGGAGTTGTGGTCGTCCGGATCGGGCGCCGAGCCGGCCTCGAGCTCCGCGGCGATGGCGGCCCAGTCCACCGGCGGGAGCCCGTCGTCGGCACCGAGGTTGATCGTCTCCATCAGTTCGCTCCTTCGCGTGCCGGGCGGCACCTCCGCACCGTCTCTGCGAGATCAGACGGGCCGGGTCGACGCGAATCATCGCGCCGTTGCCCGGCGCTCAGCGGGTGTCCGGGGTCGGGCGCGTCAGGCGGGCGGAACGGGCACGGGGCGCTCGCCGCCGTGCTCGAACCAGGCGGTCCACGCCTCCTCGAACCAGGTGCTGTCGTGGTCGAGCGGGTGGAAGTCGGCGCGGTGGTAGTCGCCCAGCCGGCGTCGGAACTGCTTCGAGAACAGCGGGTTCTTCGGGAGGCGTCGGAGGCTGGCCAGCAGTCCGCCGGGCCCGAGGCTCCAGGACCGCCGGTCGCGCACGACGCCGGACACCGTCTGGGAGCCCACGATGAAGATCAATGCCATCCCGGCGAAGGTCATCGCCCGGTTGCGGGTCTGTTCGTCGCCGCCGACGGCCTTGTAGACGTCGAAGGCGACCGACTTGTGTTCGCTCTCCTCGATGGCGTGCCAGGCCCACATGCGGAACAGCCCGTCGTGGGCGAAGCGAGACTGGAGGTACTGGTCGGTGAGCAGCTGCTCGGCCATCGTCGCCGTGTAGTGCTCGAGCGCCGCCGTGAGGGCGAGCATGAACATCGGGGGCGGGTCGAGCTCCCCGTTGGCGAACGGGTTCTCGTCGAGGATCCCGACCCGGTGGAGGAGGCCGATGAACCGCTGGGCGTACGGCGGGAAGGCGTCGTCGTCGGCCAGCATCCGCTCGACCCGCTTGGCCCGGTAGCCGAGGGCATCGAGCTTGTCGTTGAGGTCGCGGTGCTCGCGCCCGTGGACGGATTCCTGGCCGATGAAGGCGTTGACCTGGCGCAGCAGGTCCGGATCGGTGACCTGGTCGCGGTAGTGCTTGACCGATTCCACGAACATCTCCTCGCCATCGGGGAACACCCCCGACAGCGCGGCGAGGAGGTGGCTCGTGATGACGTCGCCGTCGGTGGCGAAGTCCCGGTCCAGGTCGGCGAGACCCTCGTCGAAGCTCACCCGGCGGACCGGGAAGCGGCGATCGGGGTCGCTGGTCTGGCGGGCGAGAACAGCAGAGTCGGACATCGGATCCCCAGTGCGTCGAGAACAGTGGACGGAGGGCGTCGGCCCTCTTGGTTACCTATGGTAACACCTATCGTCGCCAATCCGTCAACCCGGACGAATCGGACGCTCGGTTGGGATCAGACGGGGACGAGGGTGGCCGATGCGTCCAGCGCTCGCAGGTCGTCGGGGTCCGAGGTGACGATCGGCTGGCCGGCCCGCCGGGCACACACGACGACATGGGCATCGACGACGTCGGCGGTGCCGGCGGCGGCGAGCAGACGGCCGACGTTGGTGGCGTCGACCCGATCGAGGGCGACGACGTCGGTGGTGGGTTGGCGCGCCAGACGAACGAGCCGGACCTGCCGCGCCGGATCCCGAATCGCCTGCGACAGCGCCGAGGCCGGGATCGTCACCCGGGCGCCGACCTCCCGGGCGCGGGCGAGCAGCACGACGAGGCGCCGGTCGTCCCGATCGATGGCGATCAGGGCGCCGGCGTCGAGCGTCACGCCTGGGGTCACGCCCCGCCCCGTGCTGGCGGCCCGAGAAGGATCTCGTCGGCCCACGCCCGCTCTTCGTCGCTCAGTGGACCGCCCGTGGTCCGGAGGGCCTCGGCCAGGAGCGCACCCCATCCGGCGACGTCGTCGAGCATCGTCCCGACCGCCTCCTGGACGAACCCCGACACGCTTGCCGCGGCGCCGGACGACACGAGCGACCGGATGGCAGCGAGCTGCTCCTCCTCCAGCGTGATCGTCACCTTCCGAGTCGCCATACCAATCACCATACTGCTCACCTCCCGGCCCGGCGCACCCGCAGGGCCGTTCCGGACCGTTCGACGACGGTGCCGTCGCCGAACATCGAACCCAGGGTGCGCGCCGCGTCGACCAATTCGTCGACGACGTCATCGAGGGGCACCTCGTCGAAGTCGTAGCCCTGCTCGCACAGCGCGTCGGTCAGGGCGTCCCGGTAGGTGTCGCCGACCAGATCGGGACGGTCGACGACCATCGCCGTGGTGGTCGCCCGGTGCGACGTGGTGCCTGCGAACCCGCGGTCGCACCCGCACCGTGGATCGGCGCATCCGACTGGCGGGACGAACACCAGCTCCCGGTCCACGGTCCAGACGTAGTCGTTCTCTCTCTTGCCCTGCGTTTCCGCAGTGGCCTCCAGCACGTACATGGCGGTCTCCTCGTCGGTCGCCGGCGAGGGGGAAGTGACACCCAGTATGCGATCGAGGGGTGACAGCCGGGACGTGTCGTGACTGGCTGGCGGGATGACCGGAGGCGGCGCGTCGATGGGCGGCCCGCCGGCCATACGGGCGCGACAGAGCGCCGGAGGTGTCCCTCCGGTGCACGTCGGCTGGCGAGCGGGCGTTCAGGCGGCGGGGGTGATGCGTCCGCCGTCGGGTCGGTACATGGTCCAGGTGCCGTCGGGGTTCCGAACCGGTTTGAACCCACGCTCCTTGAGACGGTTGTGCGTTCCACAGCACAGGCCGCTGTTGGCGACGTTGGTGGGGCCGCCGTCGGCGGCGGCGTGGCGGTGGTCGACCTGGCGGGCGCCACCGTCGCAGCCGGGCCAGAAGCACCCGAGCCCGCCGCCGGGGTCTCGCAGGAACGCCTGCAACATCGCCGCCTCGCGGGACGAACCGGTGAACAGGCGGCGCCGGCGACCGAGATCGATCACCGTGCCGGCGGCGTCGATGACGACCCGTCGGACGTGGCCGACGATGGCCGCGGCCACGACGTCGGAGGGGTGCAGCGGCGTGCCGTTGATGGTGTGGCAGACCCGGCCGTCGACGTCGACGTTCGGGTCGTGCTCGACGTCCTGGCCGCAGGCCCGGCGCAGCTCATCCTCGAACGTCTCCTGGTCGACCACGATGCTCACGCACGGTTCGGGCCGGCGACCGTCGGCCGGCGCTGAAGCGGCCGCGAGGGCCATGGCCACGAGGGCGTCGGCCCGGCGCTGCGCTGCGGTGCGGGGCAGATCGGCGGCGCAGGCGTCGTCACCGAACCGCTCCCGAGCCCAGGCCCAGTCGGCTTCGAACTCGGCTTGTTCGTAGTACGACAGGATCTCCTCCAGGGTGGCGCCCTGGAGGGGGCCGAACCGGCCGTCGTGGCTCCAGGAGCCGTCGAAGTTGCGGTGCAGCGAGAGTCGACGCTTCTCGTGGGAGATCTCGTCGTCACGGTCGGCGCCGTCGGGGTCGGCGAGGACCAGCCACTGCTGCATGAAGGTCTGGAACTGGTCGTAGTCGAGGCGGCGGGCCTGCTCGGCGAAGATCGGGTCGGCGCCGTCGAGGTGCTCGTGCACCCGCGGGTTTGCCGCCACCCGTGCGATCAGGCGCATGTGGGCGACCGGGATCCGGCCGGCCGCGTAGGCGGCCTCGACCTCGGGCAGGAGTTGCAGCGCCCGGATGGTCTGGGTGCGGCCCAGCGCCTCGGAGCCGGACAACCGGCCGAGGTGCTTCACGGCGTTGCGGACGTTGCGGTGCCCGTCGAGGGAGAAGGCGGCCGACGCATCGAGCAGACCGGTCACCCGGTCGACGCCGTGCGCCACTCGGCGTTGCAACGTCTCGACCGTGCGCACGTAGCGCAGCTGGTCGGCCGGCGCCATGGTGTCGAAGCTCACGATCTGCAGGTCGGCCACCGCCGACGCCAGCCGGTCGACGGCTTCCAGGTTCGTTGCGGTGGTCATGGCGACGCCTCCGACCGGACGCCACCAGACCAGGACGGATCACGCATCGCGTGACCTCCTCAGGTTCTGCTGTCGAGCGGTCGGCGCGGAGCCGACGAGTGGCCGACCCGACCGAGGCCGAGCCGCCACCGATCACCCTACGAAGGGGGTCTGACAAGAACTCCGACGTTCCGTCGCCCGCACCCAGACATCAGGTGAGCCGGGTCAGGACGGCCAGGACGCCGGTCGAGGCTGCGACCGCGCCGCCGAGCCAGAGCGTCTGCTGGTGGAACCGCTCCACCATCTCCGTCCGGAGATCCGCCATCTCGGCGCGCAGGAACTGCCTCGTGACCAGTTCGTCGGCTTCGCTGGCGGGGAACTCGGACATCAGCACGAAACGGGGCTCAGAACAGGCGGGTGAGTCCGACGGCGAGCGTCACCATGGCGGCGTTGGCGGCGATGATGCTGAGGGACTGGACCCGCATGGCGTTGGTGAGATCGGCGCGCACCTCGGCCAGGTCGGCCCGCATCTCAGCCCTCAGCGTCGTCTCGAGGTGGTCGAGATCCCGCTTGGTGGCGACGTCGGCCCAGCCGACCGGTGGCAGATGTTCCATGAGCGTGACGGCCTGCGCTCGGCCCAGGGCTGCTTCCAGCGCCTGGAACAACAGATGACGTGACTCCTCGGTGATCGACATCCGGGCTCCCTGATCGAACGAACGGGGAACCGAATCCCGGTGCCCGAAGGCGGGACCGAGTGTACGCCGGGCCCGGTGACGCCGAGCCGACCCGACCGGGATCGTGGTCGGGCCGGCTCATTCGTCGGGGAAGAACAGCTCCTCGATCGGCTGCCCGAAGAGGGCGCTGATGGCGAACGCCAGCGGAAGGCTCGGGTCGTAGCGTCCCCGCTCGATGGCGTTGACGGTCTGCCGGGAGACGCTCAGCTGTTCGGCGAGATCGGCCTGGCTCCATCCCCTGGTGGCGCGCAGCACCGGCAGCGTGTTCCTCACCGGCGACGGAACACCACGGCGAGCGCCCACGTGAGCATCCCGACGGAGTAGACGATCCAGCCGGCGCCCACCGTCGCGGTGCCGGCGACGCCCACGAAGCCGAGGGTGATCGACGCCGCCATCGCCATGGCGAACCCGGCCGCCATCGCCTCGAGCTGGATCATCCGCTGGAACTCGTCCATCAGCCGCAGCGCTCGCACCACCGCCCGCACGCCCCACAGCGCCGGCACCACCGGGAACATCACCAGGATCCACTCGCCGACGGAGTCGACATCGTCGCCCACCAACGACAGGGACACGGCCAGGACCACGGCGTACCCGACCACCGCCGGGAGGAAGTCCCGCAGGTACGCATCCCGCTGCCGGCGTTCGAGGCTCGTTTCTCCGGTCATGCACAGATGGTAAAGCTTCCTTTCCAGTACGACCAGGGATCCTCACCGACATGAGCGCCCGGGGCCGATCGGATGGATCACCATGTCGCCAAGCCCGGGCACGAACGAGCATCCGCAAATCGCGCACGCTTCGGCGACCGGCCCCCCGCAGGTGGGGCGCGACGGAGTTCCAGTCGTGCCCGACCGGGGTCGCGTTCCAACTCGGCGAACAGGTTGCTCAGACCGGCGGGGTGATGGGGCCTCCGCCGTCGGGTCGGTGGATGGTCCAGGTGCCGTCGGCGCCGCGCACCGGCCGGAACCCGCGTTCCTTGATGCGGTTGTGCGCCCCGCAGTACGGATCCGAGTTGGCCACGTCGGTCGGTCCGCCCCGACCGGCGGCCTGGCGGTGGTCGACGTGGTTGCAGGGACCGTCGCAGCCGGGCCACAGGCATCCGAGCCCGGCCCGCGACCGCAGGAACCCTTGCAGCAAGGCGGCGTCGCGGCTCGATCCCGTGAACAGCCGGCGCTTGCGGCCGAGGTCGATGACCGTGCCGGCCCCGTCGACCACGACCCGGCGCACGTGGCCGATCAGGGCGGCCGCGACCACATCGGACGGTTGCACTTGCGTGCCGCCAAGGGTCTGGCAGCGCCGGCCGTCGATGTCGCTCGGGTCGGTGTCGACGTGCGCGCCGGTGGCGCGGCGCAGCTCCTCCTCGAACGTCCCCTGGTCGATGACGATGTTGACCAGCGGTTCGGGTGAACGTCCGTCGGCGGCGGCGCCGGCCCGGCGGAAGATCTCGAACAGGGCATCGGCCCGGCGCTGTGCCGGGGTGCGGCGCAGGTGCTCGACCCGAGCCTCGGGGCCGTGGGCTTCCCGGGCTTCGGCCCAGTCGGCGGCGAACTCGGCGTCCTCGTAGCGGTCGAGCAGTTCCGCCATCGCCGCGCCCTGCAGGGAGCCGTGGTGACCCTGGGAGGTCAACGAGCCGTCGATCGTGTTCTCGAGCAGCGAGAAGCTGCGCCGCTCATGGGTGCGTTCGGCGCCTGCTCGGCGCCGTCGGCGTCGGCCAGGGACTCCCACTCGCGGAGCCAGGCACAGAAGTCGTCGTAGGGCGGGTCGAGGCCTGCTCGGCGAAGATCGGATCGGCGACCGACACGTACTCGCTGACCCGGGGGTTGGACGACCGCCCGGGCGATGGCCCGCACGTGTTGGGTGGGGATCTCGCCCCGGGCATAGGCGGCCTCGACCGCCGGCAACTCACGCAACGCCCTGGCGGTCTGCGTTCGGCCAGCGCCTCGGACCCGGACAGCCGGCCGAGGTGCTTCAACGCACCGCGGGCGTTGCCGTGCCCGTCGAGGCTGAACGCGGCCGCTGGCGTCGAGGTGGCCGGCGGCGCGGTCGGTGCCGTGGTCGAGCCGGCGGCGCAGGACCTCCAACCGGCGGATGGCGAGCAGCTCGGCCTCCGGGGCGAGGTCGTCGAGCCCGGCGTCCTGCACCAGCCCGGCCGCCGCCTCCAACGCATCCAGCGCGGCATCGAACGCGGATCGGATGGCAGTGTCGACCCGTTCTTCGGACAGGGTGGCGGACGGCGTCACGGCGTCGCCCCGATCACATCGTCGCCGGTGGGGGGTCGGGGCACGACTTCCACCGACCAGGTGCGTGGATCACGCATGGTCGCTCCTCGAGCTCTGCAACTGGAAAGGGGAAGTCGAGGACCACTCTACGAAAGGGGGTATGACAAGAACTCCGAGCTCGGGTCGCTGGGCCAGATCGGTCGGCCCGCTGTCGCCCGACGGTCAGGTGAGCCGGGTGAGGGCGGCGAGCAGGCCGGTCCATGCGGCGATGGCTCCGCCGAGCCACAGCGTCTGCTGGTGGAACCGCTCGACCATCTCGGTCCGTAGCCCGCCGATCTCACCGGTCAGCCCGGTCCGCAGCTCTGCCCGCAACTCCGCCAGCTCGGCGTGGAGGAACTGCCTCGTGACCAGTTCGTCGGCTTCGCTGGCGGGGAACTCGGACATCAGAGCGTTGGCGTCGTCCTCGCCGAGGAGCGGGACGAGCTTGGTGTAGAGGGACGATCGATGACGGGCGTCGAGTGCCATGGTGACGGACTTCCTTCGGTGCGACAAGACCCGGGGAAGGCGCCATCGACCGTACCGACGGCCGCCGACAGGAACGCCGCCGGGGAGCGGTGCTGTCGACGCCAGGGGGACGTCGCCACCGTCACGTCACCGGTCAGGTGGTACGTCGTTCCGTCCGATCAGAGCGGGCGCTTGAGGAGGACGACGACCTCGGGAACCACGGAGGCCCCCATGCCCGGCATGGGTACCGGCACGGCCCGCGGCGTGAGCCCGACCGCCTCCCAACCGTCCGCCCCGAGCCGGTTGAGCAGGGCCAGCGTGGCCGAGCCGTCGTCGTTCGCCCGCCACGCGACGATCTGGTACTCGAACCGCTCACGTCGCGATGTCTCGGACATGGTCAGCGTCCGTCGGTCTCGGCCCAGTCGAGGTCGTGCGACTGGCTGGCGAGGGCGAGTACGAGGGTCGACAGGTGGCGGGCGGTGGCGTGGATCGCGCGCCACGTCGCGGTGTCGGTCCCGCCTCGCTCGACCTGCTGCTCGCAGGAGCGAGCGGCGTCCTCGAGCTGTCGTCCGGCTTGGACCAGGGCGTGTTCGGTGGCATGCATCGGGCGGTCTCCTCGGTGTCTCTCGGGTGCGAAGGTGGCGCCGCCCGGTTCACGCCGACCCGATTCCCGGTACCTCCATCCCGTGACCGCACGTGCGGGGCCGCGCTCCCGGGAGACACGACTCGGCTCAGCTCCGGGTGCGCGA
Source organism: uncultured Acidimicrobiaceae bacterium (assembly GCA_963811245.1). Taxonomy (GTDB): domain Bacteria; phylum Actinomycetota; class Acidimicrobiia; order Acidimicrobiales; family Salinilacustritrichaceae; genus Salinilacustrithrix. The sequence continues at coordinate 5,625 of CAWEQL010000004.1, read as the reverse complement.
ACAGGCGCAGCTCGTCGCCCTGGGTCCGGCCGAGCTCGGTCATCGCCGTCCCGCCCGAGGTTGCCTCCCGCCACGTCCAGACCTGGACCCGACCGGTCAGAACAGGCGGGTGAGCCCGACGGCGAGCGTCACCATGGCGGCGTTGGCGGCGATGATGCTGAGCGACTGGACCCGCATGGCGTTGGTGAGGTCGGCGCGCACCTCGGCCAGGTCGGCCCGCATCTCGGCCCGCAGCGTCGTCTCGAGGTGGTCGAGATCCCGCTTGGTGGCGACGTCGGCCCAGCCGACCGGTGGCAGATGTTCCATGAGCGTGACGGCCTGCGCTCGGCCCAGGGCTGCTTCCAGCGCCTGGAACAACAGATGACGTGACTCCTCGGTGATCGACATCCGGGCTCCCTGGTCGTACGAACGGGGAACCGAATCCCGAGCGCCCGAAGGCGAGACCGAGTGTACGTCGGCCCTGCGACGGCGGCGCCGGCGTCGGCGAGCTGCTCCGCGCCGTCGACAAGGTCCGGATCGCCACCGGCACATCGAGCTTGCGTCGGCTCGGCCATCGGCGATCCGTCGTGACCAGACCGTCGGCCCGACCGACAACGGCCGTGGCGATGACCAGGGCGTCCGGCAGTCGCAGCGCTCGATGTCGAGCACGCAGATGCGCGGCAGCGTCGCGATGTTGGCGTTCAGGTCGACGACGTCGATGGGCAGGCGCCGACGGAGATCGTGCACGAGGTCCGTCGCCTCATCCCCACGCCGGGCCGGTCCGACGAGGCATTCGGCGAACGCAGACGCCGCCATCGCCAGCCGATCGCTCCGCTCGAGAGCCTCGGCGACCGCGGCGGCGCGGCAGCGTGATGGGCGTCGTCGGCATCGAGGAATCCGATGAGGACGCCGGCTCGAAGTGGATCAGTGCCATTCGTCGCGGAGCTCGTCGAGCTCGTCGACGCGGTAGACGCCACGAAGCACCCCGGCGAACTCATCGAGGATGTCGCTCTCACGCTCCAGGACGACACGACCGGGGCCCTCGGCGCGGGCGACGACGCGCTCGCCGACCTCCAGGCCCGCGGCGCCGGACGCGTCGGCCGGGATCGTGATCTGGTGCTTGGCGCTGATGCGTGATGTACCCCGCCGGCGGTTCTTTACTTCGGCCATGAGAGTAAAGGTATCGCCGGCGCTGCGGTCCTGCCCACGGATCCGCCTTGTAGATCACGGTGCGATCGCCTGAGCGATGGCCCGCATCGTCGCGGCGGGATCGAACAGATCCGGTTCGCCCGGCAGCCGCTCGTCCGACAGCACACCCGCCCGGCTGACGACCAGCACGTGGTCCGACTTGAGCCGGAGGAAGACGAACGGCACCTCCGGCATGGAGCGGGCACCGAGCCGGAGGATCGCCGGCGTGCGCTTCTTCCCGCCCAGGCCGAGCCGGCCGATCGCCGTCCCGTACACCGTCTCCCACACCGTGAGGTCCGGCGAGCGGTCGTCGCTCCGGTAGGCGAAGCGGAACCCGATGATCGACTTGAACACGGCCGTGACCCGCCGGTCGACCGCACCGCCTCGGCGACCGTGAGGCGAGCGGTCGAATCGGGTCGGAGTTCCACGTACGGTCAGCGCCTGTCCATGTCCGGGTCGGTCGAGGTCCACTCGAAGGAGTGCGAGTGGGACGCCAGTGCCGTGACGAGGCGGGACAGCTCGCCGCCGTGATCGCCAACGTGCGCCACGAGTTTGCGTCGTCGCCACCGTCGGCTTGGGCCGAGCAGATCTCGGCCGCTTCCTCGAGCCGTCTGCCGGCCTCCACGAGTCGATACTCGGCGTCGTGCATGTGCATCCTCCCAGCTGGTTCGTTCCCGTTCTCTCCCCTCCGGGTGAGAGAACATGAGTACAAGCCCACCGTGACCGTGGGGCCACCGGGTCGAACTGACCTCCCCGCGCGGGCGCGCCGCGCAGAGGCCGTTTCAGGCCCGAGCCCCGGTACTCGTCGATTGGAATTCGGGCCAATGGGCGACGCCGTTGACGGCGACGGGACGCCTAGGCGGCCAACCTCTCGACGTTCGTGACCCGACACTTGAACGTGGCACCTTCCGGAGCGTCCTCCAGCGCAGAGACCGTCTCGTTCTTCGTCTGGTTCGGTTCCAGATCGTTGACGAACGCCCCACCTGTGCCGAGTTGCTGCGATCCGTCCTCTGACTCGAACGTCACTTCGATCATGTAGTTCGATCGCTTCGAGGAGTTGTTCTTGACAACCACATCGGCCTCCATGAACCCGATCTCGTCCGTTGCACATCCCGTCACCTGGACGTCGTTCTGCGGCGGATGGTCCGAGTTGCCGGACGCTGAGTCGACCTTGCCTGCGTTGTCGACGGGGTTGGCCGTGTCCTTGGTTGCGGTGTTCGAGTCGTCGCCCGATCCGCCACTGGCGATGGCGATGACCACGATGAGGGCGACCAGGGCGAGAGGGATCATGAGCCGCTTCTTCTTGTACCAAGGCCGCATCGCCTTTGCGTGCGCCTTGGCGGCCTTTGCCTCTGCCTTGGCACTGCGGTGATCCGGTGGGGCCGGCTTGACACCCGGGGGAGGAGAAGGAACGGCTGGCTGGTTGTCCGGGTGCTGCTCGGGTGGGTACCACTTGCCGTCCGAGGCCTGCCACCAATCAGCGCCCTGTGAGGAATCAGACATTGCTCCGCCTTTCATGTTGACTGCCCACTTGGACCGAACCATACCTATTTGTTCCATTTCATGCACCGGCCCGGCTGCAGACGGAACACAGCCGGGGATCCGGACGCTCCACCAAGTCAGCCTGTTCGCGGAGAAAAGCCCCCGCTGGATCTCGCGCTTCGACGGCGATACCCGCAGAGGCTCAGCAACGTTCCAACGCTGAGCGACCCGTGTTACGAGTCGCCGGCGCCCACCGGCTCAACACCGACAGGCATGCTCCGGCGCACCGCACGCCCGACAACGACGAAGCGGACCAGACGGCGACCGGTACAGGGGCGCCTCGTACACGCCGGCGGACCGAGCGGTCTTCTTCGCTCTGACTTTCGGCTCGGCCCCGTCGGACGGCGACTTCTTCGGCGTCCGGCCCTTCGCTGCCTTCGACGGCTTCTTCGTTGTGGCGGCCTTCTTCGTGCGGGACGTCCTCAGCCGATTCTCGAACTCCAGGCGGCTCTTGGCCTTCGCGGCGATGTCAGATACCGCGGGGGACGCAGTGACGGCGTCGAGCAGGAGGTCCACGCTGAACTGACGGAGGAGTCCGTCGAGCGCTTCTTCGAACTCGCGCGCCTCGCTCCTGCTGATGAACCGGTGCGCTCTCCGGTAGGCCGTCCGCACTCGGCTCCGGTCGTCGCCGGAAGCTTTCGGTGCCGGGTGCCGTCTCGATGGCGACCGCGGACGCTTGGGGTGGCCCTTTGACCCTTCCGGAAGTCCGAGCACCTCACTCGCCGGAAGCGCCTCATCGGTGGATCCAGGCTCCACCCGGGGCCGCTCACCCGCTCGACGGGGTGGTCGGACGTTTGCCAGCGGTTCGCAGTCCGACAGGAAGGCGTTCGCCGCCTCGACGTGGTCGCTCCGGAAGCCCTTGTAGTCCTCGGCCACTCGCAGCACCTCGCCAAGGAAGACCTCGTGAGCGCCGTTTGCGGGATCTTCGGTCGTCTGCTCGAGGAACAGGACGGCCAACCTGGCCATGCGGCCATCGGCCTTTCGACGGAGCACGCGCCCCATCCGTTGGACCATCTGCCGCCGGCTGTTGCTTCCCGCCACGATGATGGCGAGATCGGCCTCGGGGACGTCGACTCCCTCGTCGAGCACCCGGGGTGCCACCACCACATCGAGATAGCCGCTGGCGAACCGGCGGAGATACTCGGCCCGATCCGCATGGTGGTGCCCGGAGTGCAGGGAAGCCACTCGGAGGCCGACCGCCTGGAGACGCTCACACACCTCCTCCGATGTGGCAATGGAATCGGTGAAGACCAGCGTGCGGTCGGCGGCCCGGATCGCCGGCGCGAGTCTTGGGAACGAAGTCGATCTTCGTCGGCGCAATTGCGAGCAGTTGCCGGCGCTTGTGCATGGCGGCCTGGAACGCCCGGGCCCAGGAGCAGGCGGGATGAGCGTCCGACTGTGCCGCCTCGGCGACCCGCCGCATGAAGAGATGGAAGGGACGCGCCGGGAAGCCGAACTCCTCGAGCAGGCGGGAGAACGCCTCGGCGAGCGTCCGGCTCAGCGCCTCGTACTCCCGGCGCTCCCCCGGGGTCATCTCCAGTCCGATGAGGCCGACGGTGAAGTGCGCGGTCACCTCGTCAGCGATGGCCTGCTCGTACCCCATGGTGAACGTGACCGGCCCGAAGTACTCCTTCAGGCGGTCTTCGAGCTGGTCGGGACGCTCCAGCGTCGCCGTAGACCGAGGCGGTGCTCGTAGAGGCCGGACAGCGCGGTCATGTTGGTGTCAGCGGCGTATCGGTGGCACTCGTCGGCGATCACCAACGAGTCCGCCGGCGGCTGCAACGCATCGGCACGGGCCGAGTTGATGATCGACACGACCAGCGGATGCGTCTGCAACGTGTCCTCGTTGCCGTCGCCCCGCAGGCCGATGCGCACACCGGGTAGGTGTTCCCGAAGGCGCCGATGCCACTGCTGTTGCAGCTCCCGCGTCGGCACCAACACGGCCACGCGGCGCAGATCGTCGAGTGCCTCACCTGCGGCGGCGATCCCGACGAAGGTCTTTCCGGTTCCCGTGACGGCCTCGACGATCCCTCGCTGCTTCGCCCGACGCCACGACTCCAGCGCTTCCACCTGCCATGCGTACGGCTCCTCGAGCCCCACGGCACGCCCACCCACCACGACTTCGTCCACTCCCCACTTCCGCCATCGCTTCGGTTTCGACCTTAGAACTCGCTCGGTGTCCGCCACGGCGCGACCGAGAGCGGTGCACTTCGGGCTGAGTCGTGCCGCACACGTTCCTCTGTCCTACGGTCTGTACGACCCGTCGGGGCGCTGGCCTAACTGCCGGCTTTCGGCGCAGGGGACTCAGGCGGAACGAACGCCAGGCGGAGCAACGTCAGTGAAGATCATCGACAACGTCAACGAACTTCTGGGCGATGACCTCAAGTCTGAGCTGCATTCAGGTTCGAACCTGCGGATCGCTGCATCCACGTTCTCGCTCTTCGCATTCGAGGCCCTCGCTAAGGAGGAGCTCGAGCGGATCGACGAGCTCCAATTCATCTTCACGTCGCCGACGTTCGTCGCAGACAAGGTCACCGACCAGATCCCAAAGCAGCGGCGGGAGTTCTTCATCCCTCGAGCGCGACACGGGGAGTCGGCCCTCTTCGGATCGGAAATTCCAGATCCGTCTGCTGAACAAGCTGACGCAGCGGGCAATTGCACGGGAGTGCGCAGAGTGGGTGCGGACGAAGGTTCGCTTCCGGTCGAACACCACCGGTGCGCCGATGCAGCAGTTCGCAGCGGTCGATGATCGGGCCGCCTACCTCCCGCTTCAGGGCTTCACCAGCGCCGACCTCGGCTATGAGCGAAGCGACGCGGTTTCCAACGTCGTGACCAAGCTCGATGAGGCGCCGATGACGGCGCAGTACGTCTCGCTCTTCGATCAGATCTGGAATAGCCCCAACCAGCTCTCGGACG
>CAWEQL010000003.1:0-17763 GCA_963811245.1 uncultured Acidimicrobiaceae bacterium | reverse complement strand
CCGCCGGCGCATGCCACGTTCTCGCCTTCCGGTTTCTGAAGCTGCACCGAGACCGGTGCTGGGAGTTGGTGCACGTCCGGTGGCGAGGCTGGGACTTCGACCGCGTTTCATTCGTGGGAACGCTCGATCAGTTCTGCGCCGCCAACCATCACCGTTTGCCGAGCGAGTATGCGTTCGACCCGCAGCCCCGGGCCGACGCCTACATCAGTCAGTTCGATCCGGGACCGCCCGAGTAGCCGTACCGACGTGCCGTGTGTTGGTGGTCCCGCTGCGCCACGTCGACGCGGCAGCGACCGTCCCGATCCACCGCTCGCGGGTGACATGGCGCACTGCCTAGTACGAGCTCAAGGGCGTGGCCCAGGCCTGGCAGGTGCACCGACTGATCGCCAGCTGACGCCCGGTCCTGGGCGCTCCCACACGGCTGATCGGCGGGGGCCTGCCTGCCATCCACATCGCGCCTGAACCGCACCGACCTGTAGAGGGGGTTTCAGGCCGGTGGTTGGGGCGGCTTCCCGCCGGTGTGGGCGTAGGTCTTGTTGGTGATCTGCCAGCGACCGTCGATCCGGGCGACGGTGAAGTAGTCGACGAAGTCGCAACCGAGGAAGTCGCTCTCGACGAGCACGGCCACGCCGGCGTCGCCGGTGAGGTCGATCGTGCGGACCGTGGCCTGATAGTTCGGTCCGGCGGCGCCCGGCTGCTGCTCGGTCATGGTGAAGAACTCGTCGATGGGGATGTAGGTCTCCATCGGGCCGATGTGGCCCATCATGGTGGCGCTGGGGTGGAACGCTTGACGCAACTTGTCGACGTCTCCGTTGGCACCTTCGATGTACAGGTCGATGAGTGCTCGGACCTCGTTGAGGTCGTCCTGGTAGCTGGGCATGTTCGGTGTCCGCCTCCTCGATCGCGCCACAGTGATGTCGTTCGATCTCTACCGAACAGGCGGCCATGGTGCAAGGGGTCCCGCATCGAGAGCACCACGTCGGTAGGGTCGAAGTCACAGGCGACGGCGGGGGAACGATGAGCCGCATCAGGTACCGAGACTTCGTGTCGGACAACATCCGGTGGGACGGCCTCGAGTTCCGAGACGGCGACATCGTCATCACGACGCCTGCCAAGTGCGGGACCACGTGGATGCAGATGCTGTGCGCGCTGTTGATCTTCCGGACTCCCGAACTGCCGGCTCCGCTGGCCGAGCTTTCCCCGTGGTTCGACATGCAGTTGCGACCGCTCGCCGAGGTCGTCGACGACCTCGAGGCACAGACGCACCGCCGGTTCATCAAGACCCACACGCCCCTGGATGGGCTCCCGAGCGATGACCGGGTCACGTACCTGCACGTGTGCCGCGACCCCCGCGATGTTGCGCTCTCCTGGGACAACCATGCCGCGAACATGAACCTCGACCGCCTGGTGTCGACGCGGCTGGCCGCCGTCGGCGCGGACGACCTCGTCGAGCTGGGAGCCACGGAACCACCGCCTCCCCCACCGGATGACCCGATGGAGCGGTTCTGGCGCTGGATGGAGACCTCGGACACCGGCGATGCATCGGGACTCGAGGATCTGGGCGCCCACGTTCGAGCGGCGTGGGAACGTCGGCACGAGCCGAACGTGCACCTGTTCCACTACGCCGACCTGCGCGCCGACCTGCACGGTCAGATGGAGCGCCTCGCGGCGATTCTGGACACCGGCCCTCCCACTGCCGAGCTCGTCGACGCCGCCACCTTCGATCAAATGAAGCGACGCGCCGACGTGCTCATCCCCAACTCCGATACGCCGTTCTGGCGGAACGACGCCAAGTTCTTCGACCGGGCCAGGCTCGGGGGATGGCAGGCCTTCCTCGACGACGAGGGCATCGATCGCTACCGGGAATCCGCCCACCGGATCCTCCCGCACGACGCCTGGGATTGGGTCCACGCCGGCACCATCGCGAGCGATCTCTGACGACGAGGCGCCGCCACAGCGCACCGACCTGGCGTTCTCCAACGTGCTGCGCCGACCTAATCGCCACGCTCGGTGACCTCCAGGCCGGCCTGGCCTCAAACGCTTCCGCAGTTGGCTCCGGCGCATCGACGATCGCAACTTCTCCCCGCCCCGGGTCGCACTGATGCATTCGAGCTGACCCCGACCGAGATGGCCAGTCGCATGCCCTCGGGCAGCAGGTTCCGCAACCCGAGGCTCACCACAGCCCGCCCACTATCTATTGACATATCTGTCAGTAGGTGGTGCGATGATTCCGTGATGCAGTTCTGGGCGACCCTGACGACGCCGATCCTGCGACGGCTAGTCCGAAACGCCTTGGTCGGAAGACCCATCGATTCCGGAGCGAATCCGACCGGGCGGATGACGATGCGACGGTTCACTCGTGAGGACTGCGACGGGATCGCCACCGGGACCATCTGCTGGTACATGCGCCTGGTCCCCGTCGCGCGCCTGGACCGCATCCCGACTCGAGGGAACCGCCTCAACGTCCGTCTTGCCGTGCTGACCATCGCCCTGTACCGGGCGCTTCTCGATCACGGGATTGGGCCCAGTCGAGCCGCCGACCTCGTCGGCGACCTCGGCTGGCGCGTGTACGAAGCAGCGGCCCGGCCGCTCATGGCCGTCGCCCGCCTCCGCCATCGTGACCCGCACAGGAGAATGTCGTATGCACTCCGGTTGCTGTTGCGCTTCCCGTTCTCCTCGCCAGGCCGCCCGGGATACGAGGTCGACGTGGCCGACACCGGTGATGCGGTCTTCACGACTTGGACCTGGTGCCCACCCCAGACCTTCGTCCGCGATCTCATCGACCTCCACGGTGACCACGGTGAACTCGAGGCGTTCCGAGCAAGCTGGTGCGCCTACGACTGGCAGTTCAACGACCTGCTCGCCGGTGGCCGTGGAGGCTACCGACGCCCACACACGTTGTCGTACGGAGACGACCGCTGCGACATGCGTTGGGCGGTGGGAGAGCCGGCCGTCTCGCCTGTTGGTCAGCCGTACCGACCCGGGTCGACGTCGAACCGCTCTGCACCGCCCGGTGAGCAGAACCAGACGTCAGCGTCGCGATGACCACGGGTCGGGGTCTCGGTCAGTTCAGATGGTCGCGGCGTTCGTGGTACTCCTCGGTCGACAGGTCACCACGGGCGTAGCGTTCGTCGAGGATGTCTCGAGCCCGGCTGGTCCCTGTTCCGTCTCGCCGCCGAGTCAAGAGCCAGATTGCAGCGGCGATGATGACCACCCAGGACAGCATCATGAGGCTGCCCCAGAGCCACATCCAGCCCCCGCCCCAACCGTCCATGTGGCGCCAGCCTTCCGTATCAGCGAACTGCAGCCCGGATCGGGCGAGAACCAACATCGTGTGCTCCTTCGTGCGCCGGCTCGACAACCTGTCAGAACATCGTCCCGGGCAAGGCCTCGTCACGGCCAGGGTCTTCCGTCCCATCTAGGGCGCGACAGCTACCCGGTCCGCTATTGACAACGATGTCAGCGACTGGTGCGATCGTGGCATGAGCTCGTCGGCGACCTCCCGTTCAGGACGTCGACGTCTCACGCCGTCGGAGCGTCGTGCCGAGTTGCTCGACGCACTCGCCGCCGAGTTGGCGGCGACGGATTTCCACCAACTCGCCGTCCCCGCGGTGGTCCGCCGGGCGGGCGCATCCCAGGGGCTGTTCTACCGGTACTTCGACGATCTGGACGCGGCGTTCATCGAGCTGCTCGAGGAGCGGATCGTGCCGCGTCTCCAGGCGGCGACGGCACGACTGAGCCTCGACCACGGGCGGGGCGCCGAGGTTGAGGATGCGCTGGCGGGGTGGTTCGAGGTGCTGGCCACGCTGATGCACGAGGAGGGCCCGTTGCTGCGCGCCGCCCTCCAGGCGGCCCCGACCACGTCCGGTGTCGCTGGCGACTACTGCCGGGGGCTCATCGAGGGCTTCCGCCGGTGGGGTGAGGACCTGCTGCGCGAGGTCAACGGTGAAGGTCCGTTCCGGCGGGTGGATCCCCGCCAGGTGTCGCACATGGTGATCGGCATGACGCTGCACTGCGTGTTCAACGGACTGGACGGTGTCGAGCCGGCTCGGTGGGCGCGGGAGCTCGCCGGGTTCGAGGCATGGGGCTTGCTCGCTCGCTCGGACCAGGACGAGGCCGGGCGATGACCGCGCCGGCGGAGTTCGAGGCCACGGTCGGCTTCGTCGACCTCGCTGGGTTCACCGCACTGACCGATGCGCACGGTGACCGCGCCGCCCTCGACCTCGTCGTGCGCTTCGAGGCGATGATCCGTGACGGGATCGACGGCGACGGGAGGCTGGTGAAGACGATCGGTGATGCGGCGATGGTCACCTTCGAGGATCCGACCCGGGCACTCACCGGTCTCGGTTCAGCGCTGGACGCCCTCGCCGTGACCGAGCACTTTCCCTTGGCGCGGACGGGGCTGCACCACGGTTCGGTGCTGGAGCGGGACGGCGACCTCTTCGGGGCGACCGTGAACCTCGCCGCCCGGGTCGCCGGGCAGGCCGCCGGCGGGCAGGTGCCCGGGACCGCCGCGGTGGAGCGAGCGCGCACACGGTCGATCCGGTGTGTCGGATGCGGGTCGAGCACCGAGACGCCACCGGCCGGCTGCGCTGGAACGACCACGACTACTGGTTCTGCTCGCTGCGATGTGCGGCGGCCTTCGCCGAGGATCCGGCCGGCTACGCGTCGACGGTGAGCGGGTAGCGGGCGGGGTCGGCGTCGTAGCGCTCGGCGCAGACCTGCGATCAAAGGTGGACCGTACGACCGTCGGACAGGCGGGTGGCCGCGGCGACGTCCTCGAGCAGATGGATCACCTGGTAACCGGAGGTCGAGTCCAGGCTGTCGGTCGGCTCGTCGGCGATGATCAGGGGCGGGTCGTTGATCAGTGCGCGGGCGATGGCGACCCGCTGCTGCTCGCCACCGGAGAGGTCCGAGGGCGGGTGGTGGATGCGGTGGGCGAGGCCCAGGTTGCCCAGGAACTGCTCGGCGCGGTCGCGGCGCTCCCGCCGGCCGGCACCTGCGAGCTGTGCCGGGAGCCCCACGTTCTGCAGGCCCGTCAGCGATGAGGGGTCCTGGCCGGTGAGGGTGATGGCCCCCGAGGTGGGCGTCAGGAGCGCGCCGATGAGCTGGAGCAGCGTGCTCTTCCCGGAAGCCCGACGGCCCCATGACGACGGTCGTCTCGCCGCGGTCCAGCACGAGGTCGATGTCGGACACGGCGGTGACGGCCAGATCACCCCGCCCGAAGCGCTTGGTCACGCCCGAGAGTTCCAGCACGGTCATGACCGGAACGCCTGCGCCGGGTCGATCAGCGACAGCCGACCGAGCGGTGCGAGCGCGGCGACCACGGCCATGCCGATGACCGCAACCGCCACCACCGCGACGTCGCCGGGTCGCAGGGTCGTGACGAACTGCGGAACCCAGGCCGCCGTAGCTCGGGCGGCAAGGGACGCATGATCGGCCCGTCGGGAAGATCAATCGCAGAGGTCTCGTCGCGGCTCGGAATCGGAGATGAACTCCGACCACTCCTGGTCGGTGAGTTCGCGGCTGACCAAGTCGCAGGCTCGGTCACGCCAGAGCGAGCGATCGAGCGGGACCTTCACGAACTGGGCGTTCACCGGTAGCCAGGCGTGCTTGCCGTCTGCGGTGACCGTTGGAGCACCGCTGATGTTGAGCGACTGCTCACCGAGCAGCTTGCCGATGGTCGTGCCGGCTTCGAGGTCATACAGGATGGCGTCTCCGCTCGAGTCGGAGAGCAGGATGCGACGGTCGTCGACGTACTGCGCGTAGGTCGGGCCAGTTGGTCCGGCGACCATCTCGAGCAACTCGAGCGTGTCCGGATCACGCAGCTGCACCGTGCCGTCGCCCGTTGCGACGGCCAGGCCCCGACCGATGCTGATGATCCGCGCTCCAGGGTCGCCGACGTCCACCTTCTCGAGCTCGTCCCCGGCCGGGTCGTACCGGGTCAGCGTCCCCTCCGCGAGGGTGACGAGCCCTCCGTCGACCGATGGTTGCCAGGACCTGGTCGAGTCGTCGTCGAGCTCGAGGGAGAACGGGAGGAGTTCGAGCGGGCCCATGTCGGCGACGAGGAACTCGAGCGCTCCCGCGCCGAGCGGCCCCGGTCCCCGCGAAGCATCGGCGACGAGGAACGCGATGACGTCTCCCGTCCGGGACTGTGAAACGAAGTCGAGGTCCCGGTCGGCTGCGAAGTCGAAGTGGGCGACGACGGAACCTCTCACGTCGACGACGAGGCCGGAGAGGTCGGCACGGAGGATCGCAGCGCGCCCACCGCTGAGGCTCATGACGCCCAGGGGAGCGCTCGGTCCGGAACCGAGGTCGGCTTCGCCGAGGTCCTCGAAGCGGATCAGCCGCTGCTCTCCGGTGGTCGGGTCGAGGAGCGCGAACGCCGAAGGGTCCTCTCGGAACCCGATGACACCGATCTGTTCGTCGGGCTGCACGCCCCCGAAGCCGCTGTCCTGGGGGAACTCCACGCGCTGGTCCTCGTATCCTCCGCCGGTCCACGAGAGGATCTCCACCGTGCCGTCGGATTGGACGGTGGCGATCCGGTCGTCATCGACGACGGACAGCGCGATGGGGACGTCGGCGGGTCGGAGGGGTCCGGCCAGCTCACGTCCGGTGGCGATGTCGACCAGGTAGGTGCCAGAGCTGACCGTGATCGCCGTCGTGGAAGCAGTGTCGTCGACGGCGCTGGCGATGTGGATCTCGTCGGGTCGGAACCGGTTGGATCCGAGGACGGCGCCGGTCGCGAGGTCGATGAAGGTCACCTCGTAGCGCCTGTCGCCGACCCACAGGATCGTGCCGTCGGCGTTCAGACCCCCCGCTCGCACCCCGCCGACGAACCCGTCGATCCGGGTGACCTCCGCGCCGTCCGGGCCGGTGCGGACGACCACGCTCGCCTGCCTCGTCCGAGGGTCCGGGAGACCGAAGAGCAGCACCCGGCCGCTTCGCGTCCAGGTGAGATCGTCGATCGGGAATGGCAGGGCGATCTCGCCGGTCACCTCTCCGGTATCGGCGTCGAGCACGACGGCACCGTCGACCTCTCCGGTGTCGGGCCGGCCGGTTGACGCCAGCAGCGTCCGCCCATCCGGCGAGAAGGCCGCGTGGACGAAGTTCGCGCCGTCGCTCCGGGCGATCAGTCGATCGGCTTCGACGTCCCAGATCGCCAGGGAACCGTCCGACTGCGTCGCCGCCGCCCTCGACCGGTCCGGGGCGACCGCGGAGGGGCACCTGGTGGGAAGCGACGTCGAGACGACCGTGCCGGACCTGGCCCCCACGAGGGTCAGCCCCGCTGGTCCTGGCGCGGCGAACCAACCCGAACCGAGGTCGCGGGCGCACGTCTGGAACTGTCGCTGACCGAGCGCGAGGGCGCTGACGCGCGACGACACGGCGTGGAGCGTGTTGAGCAGGGCGCGCTCGGATCCAGGCGAAGCCTCTCGGTCGAAGGCGGCGATGGCCAGCAGCAGCCCGAGGTCGGGTCGGCCGAGCGACTCGGCACTGGCGACCGCCTCGAGAGCCGTCTGCTCCGCCTCCTCGGCGTTTGCAACGGCAAGCTCGGCCTGGTCGTCCGCCCGTGAGGCTTCCCGATCTGCCCGGTTCCGCTGTCCGAATGCGATGGCGCCGCCGGCCACGGCGAAGACCGCGACGACGGCCGCGACCACGACCGAAGCGCGCAGTCGTCGCACCGCCCTCCGCTGTGCTCGTCGGAAACGGTCGGCCTCCGCGAGCGACGCGTCGAGGAAGTCGCGCTCCGCGGGCGTGAGCTCGTGGGTGTCGGCGAAGGCCATGACGCTGTCGAGGCGTGTGCCGCGGTAGAGGTCGGCGGCCGAGCGGCCAGACCGGTCCCACTCCGCTGCTGCCGCGGTCAGCCGGCGGAGCGCCCGGATGGCGTCCCGATCATCCTCGATCCAGCCGCGGAGTCGGGGCCACGCCGTGATCAGTGCCTCGTGCGCCACCTCCACCGTCGGCTCGCGGGTCTCGGCGTCGCGGTCGAACGACAGCATCCGGGCTGCGCCGAATCGTTCGACGACCGCTCCCGCCTCCGGTGAGCCGCCCAGCTCGGAGCGGACGACCCGACGGCGGGCATCGGCCCCGCTCTCCCCGGGCGTGACGAGACGGGAGAAGGTACGGCGGGCAGCTACCCGCTCATCGACCGACAGCTCGCCGTACAGCTCCTCGGCGCGGCGGGCGAGCGATCCGGCCACGCCCCGGAGCGCCCGGTACGACGCCAGCTCCATGTGCCGGCCTCTGCGGTGCTCGAACAGCTCGGTGAGCGTGTACTGAAGCAACGGCAGCGTCCCGGGCCGGTCGTGCACGTCGGCGACCACCGCGGAGACGAGTGCCGGCTCGGGATCGACTCCCATGCGCCGAGCCGGGCGGGTGATGGCGGCCTCGAGCTCGTGACCGCCCAGCGGCGTGACCGTTACCGCCGCGGTCTGCAGGATCTGGGCCAGCCCGTGATGGTTGAGGGGGCGATCCCAGAAGTCGGCCCGCACGGTGAGCACGACCCGCAGATGGGAATCGGGGGCGATCAGGGCCGCGTGGAGACGATCGAGGAAGTGCTGGCGGCGCGTGTCAGAGTCGACGTGGGTGTACAGCTCCTCGAACTGGTCGATCACGAGGAGCAGCTCGGTGTCGTCTCCGACGACGGCGTCGACCACCGTGGCGATGCCGCCAGCCGTCGCGGCCATCGTCGCCGCCAGTCCCGCCGTGGGCTTCGTGGCGATCCGAGCAAGCGCTCGCTCGAGCTCCCGGAACGGATCGGTGCCGGGCACCATCGTGGTCATGAAGAACCGCTCGGAACCCGGGATCGCCCCCGCCCGCAGTCGTGGGAGGAGCCCGGCTCGCACGAGGCTGGACTTGCCCGACCCCGACGGTCCGACCACCGCGACCAGGCGACCTGCGACGCCGGGCCGGTCGAGCGCCGCCAGGAGGCGGTCGACCAGGCGTTCGCGGCCGTGGAAGTCGGCGGCCTCGTGCTCCTCGAACGCCGCCAGACCCTTGTAGGGGTTCACCACACGGTCGACGACCATCCGGGACGGCGACGGCGGCCCGCCCAGGGCACCGAGAAGGGCGTCGACGAACTCCCCGACCGACGGGTACGGGTCCCCCGCGTGGTCACCGGCGGCGGTCGCCAGCACGTCGTCGACCGCGCTGGGCAGGTCCGGGCGATGCCGCCGAGCGGATGGAAAGGTCTCCGGGCGCTCCCCGGTCAGTGCCTCGTGCACCACGGTCGCGAACGCCCGGACGTCGTCGCCGATGTGCTTGGGCACCGCGGTGTCGAGCGCAATGGCGAAGTCGCCGAGGTAGTGGTTGCCGGCGCCGTCGAGGAAGATGTTGGCCGACCGAACATCGCCGTGCACCACGCCTGCGGCGTGCGCCGCAGCCAGAGCAGAACCGACCTGGACGACGAAGTCGGACACGGCTTCGACCGACAGCGGTCTCCCGCCCAGCGCGGCCTCCAGCGTCCCGCCGCGGAGCCAGCGCAGCACGAGGTACGCCGAGCCGGGCTCACGCCAGTAGTCGTACAGCGGCACGATGAACGGATGCTCGAGGGCGGCCACGGTACGGGCCTCGGCCTCGAAGCGCCGGATGAACTCGGGCCGGTCCGCCAGCTCGGCGCGGACCTGCTTGACGGCGACCTCGCGGCCGAGCGCCGGCTGGAAGCCCCGGAACACCGCGCTGGATCCCCGCTTGCCGATCTGCTCGGCCAGCTCGTAGCCCCGGACGGCGGTGGAGGCGACCGGGCGTCGCCGGAGCTCGGGGTCGTCTACCTGAACCCGTTGCTCCAAGTCGGTGATGTCCACGGGGGGCTCCAGCCCGGCCTCGGCGAGCTCGGACCGGTAGTGGTCCACCACCCGCAGCGCCTCGGCCTGACGTCCCGAGCGGTACAGCGCCAGCGTCAGGAGCTGGACGGGACGGGCGCGCAACGGCTGCTCAGCCACGAGTCGGCTGAGCTCACCGACCGCCTCGGCGTGCGCGCCGAGATCGACCTGCGCACCAGGCGCTCCTCCAGGGCCACCGTGTGCAGTTCGCAGAGCCGACCCACCTCGGCCTCCGCCCACCAGCGATCCTCGAACTCCGCGTACGGACGACCGCGCCACAGCCTGAGCGCCTCGTCGAGGGCGGCGAGTGCCCCGGCGAGGTCGCCCGCCTCCACCATCTGGCGCCCGGAACGGACGAGTCGCTCGAAGCGGACGGCATCGATCCCGTTGCCGTCGACAGCAAGGCGGTAGCCGGGGGGCTCGGTCCGCAGGACTTCGCTGCCGTCGAGCCCGGCGGCGGTGAAGGCACGCCGGAGCCTGGACACGTAGGTGCGCACCGAGTCGAGCGCGTGGTCAGGACGCTCGTCGTCGTCCCACATCCGTTCCACGAGGGCATCGGCTGACACGACCCGGTCGGCCTCGAGCAGCAGCAGGGCCAGCAGGCGACGCTGTCGGCGACCACCCACGACCGTCGCGACGCCGTTGACTTCGACGTCCAGCGATCCGAGCACCCGGAACTCGACGGTGTCGACGGCGCTGGCCTGCTTCATGGCGATGTTCTCCCCCACCGACATGTCAGCCGCGAAACACCAGGTCAGACCGTCCGTGCACGTGCCATCGTCGGCGTTCCGACCGTACGCCATTTCGCACGTGACAGCACGACTTCATATCCCGGGAGCAACCCAACGGCCGAACCAAGAAGGAGCGACGGCCATGCCCACCATCCACGAACACCACCCCACCACGAAGCGCCACATGTGGCGCTGGCCGACCGTGACGGCCTTCGGGCTGACAGCCGCGCTGTTGGCGCTGCCGGGTGCTGCTGCGGCCTCCGATCCCGCTGAGTGCTACCCCCTCGCGGCGGACGTCGGCTCGATCGTCGCACCGTCGACTGCACTCCCACGTGAGACGGTCGAAGCCATGACCGCCCCGGTCGAGTGCTTGGCAGCCGACGGGGTCGACATCGCCTGGCCGGTCGAAGCTGACCTGGGATCCATCGTCTGATCCCTCGGCTGCGGAACGACGAATCGATGCTGGATGGTGCATCCGGGTGACCGGCGACGGGAGAGACAACCGTCGTCGGAAGCCCGGATGCACGACCTCATCTACCTCGATTCGAAGGACCGCGTCCCGCTTCGGACATCGCCGGGCCCATCAGCCGACCTCGACGAGCTCGAGGGTGGCGAAGATGGCTTCAGCCTGGGCGATCATGTCGTCGAGCTCGACCGCCCCGGGTTCGATGACCTCTGCGGTGAGCAGCAGGAGGCCCCGTGGGGTGTCCACGACCCACAGCCGACCCTCCGCGGGCGCCACGAAGCCGCCGACCCCGTCCTCCACGGTGCGGAAGATGGCGTCCTTCGCGTGTGGCTCGGGGTTCGGCTCGGCGGTCATGTCGAACACGCGGGCATCGAGATCCGCGATCGTCGTGGTTCCGGTCTCCTCCAGCGTGATCGTGGCCTCGTCGAGGATGGCGATGAGCGCATCCACGTCGTCGATCGGCTCGCCGTCGGGCGTCTCCACCACACGGACGAGGTCGATCTCCGCGGGGAGGTCGCCCTGCGTGACGGCGATGAAGCCCGGCGACTGGTGGACGAAGCGATCTTCGGGGAGCGTGAACCGCAGACCGCCCAGGTTGGGTGTCTCGACCGGCTCGCCGGCCGCCACGTCGCCGGGCAGCCCCAGCTCGACCGGGTTCCGGTCGCCGATGGGGTGCGGGCCGGGTTCGCCCAGCTCGACGGTGTCGAGGAGCGTCTCGGCGGTGGCGAGCCACGCCGTGTCGTCGGCGTCGCGCCCCACCATCACGGACAGAGGCCCGTGATCACCGCCGTCGACCCACCAGATCGTCCGGCGCTGGCCCCGCTCGAAGTGGGCACTGTCGACCCACTTGTTGGTGATGAACCCGCCGCAGACCACCGGTCCGCAGGGAAAGTCGTCCGTCGGTTCGACGTCGAAGCGAACGGCGTCGCGCCCGCCGAGGGTGGTGTCGGTCGGGCCCCCGGCGATCAGGCCCGGGCGAACCCGTTCGAGCCAGCCATCGATGTCGGCCATCGGCCAGCCCTCCTGGCTCCGGAAGCCCTCCGGGGAGTCGTTGACCCGGTCGGGTTCGACCAGGCCGGTGGGTCGGAAGAAGACCACGTCCCTGTCGGCGGGACCCTGGCTGTCGGGGTGGGTCAACACGGTGACCCCGGCGTGGTTCGGCTGGACCTTCCAGTCACCGGTCACCTCGAGGACGAGGGGGATGCCGAGGGTGTCGATCCGTCTGCGGCCGGGATCGATCGCGTGGAACTCGCCGACGATCGGCTCCGCCGCCGACGCCACGGACGACGAGGTGGCCCCGTCGTCTCCCGTCGTCGTGGTCGTCGTGGTGCTGGTCGATTCCCCAGTGTCGGCAGTGGCGTCCGCGCCCTTGGCGGCATCGTCGCCGCAGGCACCGAGCAGGAGGGTGCTCGCGGCCAGCGCGGCCAGCGCCGTCCGGATTCGCCGTGCGGGTCCGGCGTGGTGGTGCCGGGGGTCGGGTCTCGTGAACATGCGCGTCGCTCCTCGGATCGCCGCCGGGTCCGGTCGGCCCGGCGTCGGGTGTTCAGGAGACTCTCCCGGACGCCTCACAGCGGCGTGACGAGCCGTGGACGGCGACGCTGCAGATGCCATTCACCTCGGTGCGAAACCCCAGGTCAGTCGACTGTCATGTCGCTGTGAGGTGAAATGGTGCAAGGTGGTTTCGTGGTAGGGGGGCATGCGGACGGCACGCCGTCGACCGCCACGGACGAGCCGACCACGACCGAAGCCGTGGTCCGGGTCTTCGGAGCGCTCGCGGTGGAGTGGGGCGACGACGTCCGCCCCCTGGGCGGCCCGCGGATCCGTCGACTGCTCGCGCTGCTCCTGGTCCGACCGGGCACCACGAGGACGATCGACCAGCTCGCCGAGCAGGTGTGGGACGACCACGACCGTCCCGCCGACCCCGAGCCGGCGCTGCGGACCTACATTTCCCGGCTCCGCCGAGATCTCCCCGAGGAGCTCCGCGAGGCGGTCGAGACCGTCTCCGGCGGCTACCGATGGGCGGGACCGCCGCAGCGGGTCGAGCACGTTCGCTTCGCGCGACTCCGGGCCGAGGCCACCGCCATGCGCGAGGCCGGCGACCCGGCACGGGCGCTGGCGCTGCTCGACGAGGCGCTCGGACGCTGGCGAGGTCCTCCCTTCGCCGACCTCGACGACGTGGCTCCGGCGCGCGCGGTGATCGAGGGCCTTGAGGTCGACCGGCTCGAAGCCGAGGAGGAGCGCTTCGAGGTCGAGCTCGAGCTCGGGCGGCACACCCAGATCGTGGGACGGCTGACGGCCTTCGCCGCCGGGCACACCACCCGCGACCGAGCGGCCGGTCAACTCGCGCTGGCGCTGCACCGGTCGGGCCGCACCTCCGACGCCATCCGGGCGCTGCACGACCACCGTCGGCGGCTCCGGGACGAGACCGGTCTGGATCCCTCGTCGCCGCTCGTCGAGCTCGAGCGTCGGCTGCTCGACGGCGACCCCGACCTCGATCCGCCCGACGCCGGCGTACCCCTGCGGGGTTATCGCCTGCTCGACCGCATCGGCACCGGCACCTTCTCGATCGTGTGGCGAGCCGTCCAGCCGTCGGTCGGTCGCGAGGTGGCGGTCAAGCAGATTCGCGCCGAGCTGGCCACCCAGCCCGACTTCGTGCGGCGGTTCGAGGCCGAGGCCCACCTCGTGGCCCGCATCGAGCATCCGCACGTCGTTCCCCTCATCGACTACTGGCGTGACCCCGACTCGGCATACCTCGTCATGCGTTGGCTTCGCGGCGGCTCGCTCGAGGAACGGCTACGCCAGGGGCCGCTCCCACTCGCCGACGCCCTGCGGGTGCTCGAACAGATCGGCGGTGCGTTGGTCGCCGCCCATGCACGAGGGGTGATCCACCGCGACGTCAAGACCGGGAACGTCCTCTTCGACGAGGACGGTGCCGCCTATCTGGCCGACTTCGGCATCGCCGTGGACACAACGGCCCCCGATCCCGACGTCGCCGCCCTGTCGACGGGGTCGCCGGCCTTCGCCAGCCCGGAGCAGCAGGCTCGAGAGCTTGTCGACGTCCGCGCCGACGTCTACAGCCTCGGCGTCGTCGCGGCCGAGATGCTGCTCGGTCGTTCCGGTGGGAGCGGTCCGCGCCCGGTCTCTTCGCTCCGGGACCGCCACGACCTCCCGACCGACGTGGTCGACGCCATCGCTCGCGCGACGTCCCCGGACCGCAACGATCGCTTTCCCAGGGTCCAGGCGTTGCTCGACGCCCTCGACGTTCACGCAGCCAGCAGCGCTCCTCGGCCTCCGGGTCCGAACCCGTACCGGGGCCTGCTCCCCTTCGAGGAGGCCGACGCCGAGCGCTTCTTCGGTCGCGATCGCCTCGCCGCCGAGCTGATCGAGCTGGTGGCGCGTCGTCGGGTCGTCGTCCTCGTGGGTCCTTCAGGGTCGGGGAAGTCGTCGGTCGTCCGCGCCGGATTGCTGCCCGAGCTGCGACGTGGCGGCGTCGCGGGCGCCGATCGCTGGTTCGTCGCGACCATGACACCCGGGACCGACCCGTTCGGAGCGCTCGCGACAGCGCTCGACGCGGTGGCGACCCGCCGTGCCGACCACCTCGTCGAGGTCCTTCGATCGGGCGACGACGGCATCGTCGCCGCTCGCACCGCCTGCGGGCTCGACGCCGGACAGACGGTGCTCGTGGTCGTCGACCAGCTCGAGGAGCTGCACACCGCCGCCGATCCGGTCGATGCCGAGCGCTTCCTCGCCGCCCTCGCCACCGCCGCCTCCACGCCGGACTCCGGCATCCGGGTCATGGCCACGCTCCGCGCCGACCAGTACCACCAGCCGCTCGCGCATCCGACGTTCGCCGAGCACCTGAAGGCCGGGGCGGTCGACGTCACGCCGCTGTCGCCCGAGGAGCTGGAGCGGGCCGTCGTCGAGCCCGCGGCGGCGGCCGGCGTCGACTACGAGCCCGGGCTCGTGGCGCGCGTCGTCGCCGACGCCCATGGGCGCCCGGCTGTCCTCCCGCTGCTCCAGCACCTGTTGCGCGAGCTGTACGAGCGGCGGGTCGGGTCCCGGATCCCGGCCTCGGCCTACGAGGACCTGGGTGGTGTCGGCGGTGCGCTCGCGGCGACTGCCGAGCGCCTGTACCGAGATGCCGATCCCGCGCAGCAGCGGGCGATCCGCCGGGTCTTCGGTGCCCTGGTTGCGTGGTCCTCGGGTGACGACCTGCGCCGCCGCGTCCCCGCAGCGGACCTTCGCACCGACCGAGCAGCGGGCTCGGTGGTGGATTCCTACGCGGCCGGTCGTCTCCTGACCCTGGATCGCGATCCCGTCTCGCGCGAGCCGACGGTCGAGGTCACGCACGAGGCCTTGCTCCGCTCCTGGCCCCGCCTGGCCGGCTGGTTGGCAGAGGACCGCGTGCTGCTCTCCCATGTCGGAGCGCTCCAAGCGGTGGCGGACCGCTGGGAGGAGGGCGGTCGCAGCCCGGCCGACCTGCTTCGCGGCATCCGCCTCCAGGCCGGGGTCGAGGTGGTCGACGACGCGCCGGATCGGCTCCGACCGGTCGACCACGACCTCGTCGCGACGTCGGTCCGGGCCGCCGAGACCCAAGCGACCGAGGAGGCTCGTCGCTCCACACGCCTCCGACGCCTGGTCACGGTCACGGGTGGTGCGCTGGTCGTCGCGCTCGTCGCCGCCGCCGTGGCGCTCGGACAACGGAACCGGGCCGACGAGCAGGCCGCGTCCGCCGAGCGGGCCGCCGCCGATGCCAGCGCCGAGGCCGAGCGAGCCGAACAGGCCGCCGCGTCCGCCGATGTGCAGACGCTCATCAGCCGGTCGGCTGCGTTCGCCGACGACGACCCGGCGCTCTCGATCCTCCTCGCCCTCGAGGCCCACCGCCGCGCGCCCGCCGACGACACCGAGCGGGCGGTGCTCTCGAGCCTCGTCGATGCCGGTCCACTGCTCTCGGTCCACGAGCCACTCGTCGCACCCGGCGAGGAGTGCGACTCCGACGGGGAGGTGTCGCCCGACGGCCGGGTGCAGTACGCGACGCTCGACGGGCGGATGGTCGTCCACGACATCCGCACCGAGACCAACGAGGACGTCGGCGCCCATCCGGACGGGTGCGGCTACTGGAAGGCGAGCTCGGCCGGCGACCGGTTCATGGCGACGTCGCGGTCGTTGGACCACTTCCGCTTCGGCACGATCGGCGAGGAGGACGTGGAGGTGACCGCAGAGCTCCACGTCCCCGAGGCGGGGACAGGAGTCGGGTTCGCGTACGACCTCGGGACGGGTCGTCGCCTGTGGCTTGGCACCGGGAACGCCTTCGCCATCGAGGGCCGGCTCATCGACACGACCACGGGGACCGTGGTGGGCGCGCCCATCGGGGGCCTGGTCAAGGCGTGGCGTGGCTTCAGCCCCGACGGGTCCTTGTTGGCCATCTCGTCCGGGACCCCGGAGCAACCCGATGGCGGAGGGCCGCTGCATCTGGTCGACACGGAGACCGGCACGATCCGGTGGACGATCTCGCTCCCCGTGCGTGCCACTGCGTTCGCGTTCGACCTCGAGTCCGGCCAGCTGCTCGTCGGCACCTTGAGCGGTCGGGTCGTCACGCTGGCGCTCGCTGACGGGTCGGTGGTTCACGCCGTCCCGTCGGGTGTGTCGACCGACCTCCTCGGCCTCTCGCTCCGTGACGACGGATTGGCCGTGGCGACCGGCCAGGGCGGTCTCTCGGTGGTCGACCGGTCGACGGGTCCGCGGGGCGTGCCGCTCCCCCTGCGGAACGCCGTCGTCGGGATCGTGTCGCCCGACGGCACCGTCCTCGTCCACGACCACGACCATCGAAACCTCATCTACGACCTCGACGGTGGCGCCGTCGTCGACAGAGCCTTCCCGATCCCCCGCCAGACGAGCGTCCGGTACGCCGACGGGTACCTGACGGCGATCGACATCACCGACGCCACCGTCGACCGGATCCAGGTCGAGACCGGCGCACGCAACTCCTTCGAGCTCCATGGTCCCGACGGTGCACCGTTCGCCGCCATCGCGGTCGCACCACGCGAGGACGGCAGCTTCCTGACGTTCTCGTCCGACCTCACGGTCGCCAGGTGGATCAACGGCGAACTGGTCAACTCGGCGGCACCCGATATCGGGCCGCGCAGCGTGCTCGATGCCGGCTCGGGCTACCCGGGACACGTCGCGCTGGTCGAGCTCACGGCGAACGGCACCTCGACCATCCACCGCTACCGAATCGACAACGACACCGACGACGTCCACCTCCTCGGCGAGATACCCCTCGACGTCCGCGCGGCAGCGGCGTACCCGACCGGCACGGCGGGCGTGCATGTCCTCACGTCCGACGGCGAGTTCCGCACCTACGACGATGCCGGCATCCTGATCCGGCACTTCGATGCCGGACCGGGGGGTGGACAGCAGTGGTTGGGCGCCCACCCGGACGGACGACGACTCGTGTTCGGTGGCCCACAAGGGTTGGTCGTGGTCGACCCCGAGCGCGAACGATCGAGCGTCGTCCAGAACGCGGGTGACGTGGTCAACGTGGCCCTCGCCCCCGACGGCGTCCAGGCGGTCGTGGGCACCCGCGACGGCGTGTACCGCCTCTGGGACCTCGAGGAGGCGCGCCCGATCGGCGTGCTCTATGACGGAAGCTCCTCGTCGCTCGGCCCACCGGGCATCGAGGACGACGGCCGCTTCGCCTGGCTCAGCACGCCGGGGAGGGCCATCCGGGTCCCGATCACGCCCG
>CAWEQL010000002.1:0-69026 GCA_963811245.1 uncultured Acidimicrobiaceae bacterium | reverse complement strand
CCGGTTGCCGCCGGCGGAGCGGACGGCGCTGGCCCCCGGGCTGCCGTCGCCGGCCTGCCCGGGGCTGTACCCGGAGCCGGCCTCGCTCGGACTGGCCGACCTGGCGGAGCGGTCGCGTCAAGTCGAGTTCGACCTGCAGCTCCAGCGGGTTCTGAAGAAGGTCGACATGGCCTCGATGCACCACAGCCTCGAGGTGCGGGTGCCGCTGCTCGACCGGGAGGTGATCGAGGCCGCCCACCGGGTCGACCTGGCGACCCACCGACCGGCCGACCGGCGCAAGGCCGTGCTGGTCGAGCTGCTCGGTCGCCGGGTGCCGCCCGCCCTCATCTCGCCGGACAAGGTCGGCTTCGGCGCGCCGCTCGGCGCCTGGCTGAACGGCCCGCTGCGAGCGCGCGTCGACGCGACGCTGCTGGACCCGGACCTCTACCTCGGTGGGGTGCTCGACCCGGCGGCGGTGGCCGCGCTCTGGCGTCGGCACAACCAGCGCGAGGACCGGGCGTGGCCGCTCTGGACGCTGCTCAGCCTCCAGTGGTGGGGGCGACGGGTCCGGGACCTGGAGGGGGTGGCCGACCCGCCGCTCGGCCGCTGAGCGGCCGGCGGTCAGCCGGGCTTGGTGGCGGTGACGAGGACCATGTGACCGTCTCTTGCGCCGACCAGCCGGTCGATGGCCCGCCGGGCCCGGTGCCCGCCGCGCTGCATGGTCATGCGCCAGTAGCCCGGGACCTCCTCGACCAGCATCCGGTACAGGTGCTGGTAGCCGACCCAGTCGACGCGGAAGCCCCCGTCGCGCACCAGGTCGGCGAACTCGTCGGCCCGGAACCCCCACTGGAAGAACGGCTCGTCCGGCGGTGCGGTCCGGTAGCGGCCGAGCCGGGCCTTGGTCCGACGAACCGGTCCGTAGGCGGGCACGGTGAACACGGCCCGGCCGCCGGGTCGGAGCACCCGCCAGGCCTCGGCGAAGAAGGGCTCGGGCCCCTCGAACCGGTGCTCGACCACCCCGATCGACAGGTACGCGTCGTAGCTGGCGTCGTCGGCGTCGACGGCGAGGGCATCGCCCCGGCGCACCGGGAGCCCGGGCTCGGCGGCGTTGACGATCCGGACCAGGCCCTCGGCGTACTCGATGCCGTCGACGTCGTAGTCGGCTGCGCCGAGGGCGGCGACGTACCACCCGGCCCCGCAGCCGGCCTCGAGCACCCTCGAGCCGGGTGGGAAGGTCCGCAGCAGCACCGCCGCCAGCTCGTCGCTCCGCACGTGGCGCCTGGCCTGCTCGTGGTAGCCGGGCACGATCTTGCGGTTCCAGTGCTGCTGCCAGAACTGCTCGTCCGGCTCGGCCAGGTACCAGGCCAACCGGCGACCGTGGGCGACCTTGACCCCGTAGCTGTCAGACATCGCCGGGCGCGGCGGGATCGGACGGCACGACCGTCCACGGCCCCAGACCCTGCAGCGCCCCGACGTAGGTGACGTCCGAGGCCCGCTCGCTCCCGTACTCGACGGTGACGGTGACCTCGTCCCTCGACAGCCACCGGCGGCGGTGGAGCGCGGCGACCAGCTCGAAGTAGTAGCGCTGGGGCCGGAAGAGCCCGGCGTGCAGGACGAGCGTCGAGCGGTAGCGGCCCGGCTCGCGGGCCGGCCCGGCGGCGGACTCGAAGTCGTAGGTGCGGCACACCTGGGTGCCGTCGGTGCCCTTGACGTCGAAGCCGATCAGCAGGTGGTCGACGGGCTCACTGACCTCGTACTCGACGGTCACCTCGGTCGGTTGGTTCGGGTCGAGGTACGGCGGCGCCTCCCGGCCGTTCTGGGTGACGCCGATCGACCGGATGAGCACCACGTCGTCGGCCTCGGTGGCCGGGTTCGTCCAGGACGACTCCTTGGAGCTGCCCAGGTACGCGGCGATCACCGCACTGGTGGGGCCGTCCTCCACCAGCCGACCGTGCTCGAGCATGATGCAGCGCGAGCAGAGGTTCTGGATGGCGGCCATGTTGTGGCTGACGAACACGATGGTGCGTCCGCGCGACGCCACCTCGTCCATCTTGCCGAGGCACTTGCGTTGGAACTCGGCGTCACCCACCGCCAGCACCTCGTCGATGAGCAGGATCTCCGGCTCGATGTTGGCGGCCACCGCGAAGGCGAGCCGCATCTGCATGCCCGAGGAGTAGCGCTTGACCGGCGTCTCGATGAACTTGGCGACCTCGGCGAACTCGACGATCTCGTCGAACTTCCGGTCGATCTCGACCCGGCTCATGCCGAGGATCGAGCCGTTCAGGTAGATGTTCTCCCGGCCGGTCAGCTCCGGGTGGAAGCCGGTGCCGACCTCGAGCAGGGACCCCACCCGCCCGTGGATCTCGGCGAAGCCCTCGGTGGGCTCGGAGATCCGGGCCAGGGTCTTGAGGAGCGTGGACTTCCCGGCGCCGTTCCGACCGATCAGCCCGACCACCTCGCCCTGGTGGACGTCGAAGGAGATGTCGCGCAGCGCCCAGAACTCCTGACCGGTCAACCCGGCCCGGTCGCGGAAGGACCGGAAGGGCCGCTTTGCCAGGTCGGTGACGGCCTCGCCGAAGGTGCGGTGCTTGTCGACGAGGGCGCCGATGTTGAAGCTCTTCCCGAGCCCCTCGGCGTGGATGGCGACGCGACGGTCGGGCTCCGCTGGTCGGGGTGGCGCCGGGACCGACGCCACAGGGGACGCCTCCGTCGTCGAGGACTCAGGCGACATCGGCGAACACCCGCTCGGTCCGCCGGAAGTAGAACATGCCCGTCACCAGCATCACCGCCGCGGTGGCGCTGCCGAGCAGCACGGGCACGGCGGGCGACACCGCGTTCGACCCGGTGACCGCCCACCGGAACCCGTCGACGACGCCGACCATGGGGTTCAGCTCGTACACGCTGCGCCACGGCTGGGAGAGCCGGGGCGCCACCGGGTAGGCGATGTCCGAGCCGAACAGCCACAGCTGCGCCAGGAACGGCACCACGTAGCGCACGTCGCGGTACTTCACGTTGAGCGCCGCCAGCCACAGCCCGGCCCCGAGGGCGGCGGCCCCGGCCAGGACGAGCAGCGGCACGATGGCCACGATGCGCGCCGGCGGGCTGATGCCGTACCAGACCATCAGGCCGGCCATCACCAGTGAGGCGAGCAGGAAGTCGGCGAGACCGGAGAAGACCGGCGCGATCGGGATGGCCAGCCGGGGGAAGTACACCTTGGTGATGAAGGCCACGTTCGAGGTCATCGAGCTGGCGGCGTTGGTGAGCCCGTAGGAGAAGAAGGTGAACGGCAGCAGCCCGGTGAAGGAGAAGATCGGGTACGGCAGGCCGTCACCGGTCGTCTTGCCGGCCGCCTTGCTGAGCACCAGGGTGAACACGACCATGGTGAGCACCGGCTGCAGGACCGCCCAGGTCGCGCCCAGGGCGGTCTGCTTGTACCGCACCTTCAGGTCGCGCCAGGTGAGGAAGTAGAGCAGCTCGCGGTACTCCCAGAGCTCGTGCAGCTTGAGCGACACGAAGCCCTTGGTGGCCTCGATCCGGATCACCTCGGGCTCGGGCGCCACCTGCTCCCCCACAGCGGTCACGGTGCGACTCTACGCAGGGCCGCAGGGCTGCCGATCATCGCCGGCTACAGCCCGAAGTCGCTGTCGTAGCCCGTGAAGGCCAGCTCGTCACGGGCGCCGAGGGCGTGCTGCGGCCAGCACACCACCTCCACCCGGCTGCGACGGGCCCGGAACCCGGCAGCGAGCAGCGGACCCCGCTCGAGCGGGGTGGCGTAGGCCTGGACGTGGTCGGCCCCGTAGGCCCCCGCCACGTAGGCGATCCGCCCGAACAGGGCCAGGGCCTCCTCGCCCGCATCGGTCGCGTGCCACTGCAGCACCCGCACGCGTGAGCCGTCCCGCTCGAGCAGGGCGTAGGAGCCGGCGTCGGTGCGCACGGCGTCGACCTCCCGCACCCAGCCGTCGAGCCCCTGGGCCCGCCAGGTCAGGAACGCCTCGTCGTGCACGGCGTGGGCGACGGTCAGCCCGTCCTCGTGGCGGGCGACCAGGTCGACCACGTCGGTCCAGCGGCAGACCTCGGCCCGGTCCGAGGCGGCGGCTCGGTCCAGCCGGCGGTTCAGCACCCGCACCGCCGGCGCGGCCGCGGCGGACAGGATCCGACTGGCCGGTCGCAGCCTCGGGTAGCGGGTGGCGACGACCGGCCCGGCCTGCAGGGTGAGCACGTAGATCCCGCTGACGTGGCTGCGGCTCATGCCCCACGCCTCGAACGAGAGGCTCGACACCGGGCTCGGCTCGGCCCCGAGCGAGACGACCGGGCGGGCGAAGCCGGCGTCGTAGAGGCGCGACGCGATGCCCAGCCGGCGGGCGTCGGCGTCGACCATCACGTCGCAGATCCACTGGACCGGGTCGACCTCGCCGTCGCGCCACAGGCGGCCCGGGATCAGGCCGAGCTGACCGACGACCCGGTCGCGCGCCACCGCCAGCAGCAGGCCGGGCACCGGGCCCCGCTCCGGGCCGCGGAACTTCCACCGCTGGTAGGCGGGCTCGCGGCGTCGGAACTTGTCCGGCCACGCCTTGCGGGCGAAGGCGGCGTGCGCATCGGCCCACCGGTCGTCGTAGTCGACCACCTGGATCTCGTCGCGCTGCAGCCCGGCCAGGTCGCTCATGCCGGACCCAGCTCGGCGGCGACGGCCTGGGTGGTGGTGGCGACGGCGAGCCGGCCGGCGTCGCGGCGGCGACCCACCTCCTCGACGAAGGCGACGACCGCCTCGGCGTGCTCGTCGCCCGGCCGGTACAGGCCCGCCGGGTGCCCGGAGACGACCAGGACGCCGCCTTCGGCCTCGGCCCGGTCGACCCAGTCGAGGCCGCGGCGGTCGAAGCCGTTGTGGTGGTGGGGCACCGCCGCGATGGCACCGACCCGACGGATCGGCGCCAGGCCCGACCACCGCCGCCCGACCTGGGCGCTCGGGCTGACCCGCATCCACCGGTAGCCGGCGCCGGCGGCCTGCCGGAGGAGCTGGCCGATGGTCACCGCCCCCGAGCCCGGAACCGCCCACCGGTCGCCCGGGTGGAACGCGCCCTGCGAGGGCCAGGTCATGGGGCGGTTGAACGGCGGGACGAACCCGGAGACCGCCCCGACCGAGCCCACCGCGTCCTCGAGCGCCACCTTGCTCCGCAGCAGCGAGCGCCGGACCTGCGACCGCGTGAGGTGCGGGAACCACTCGTGGCGCCAGCTGTGCGACGCGATCTCGTGGCCGCTGCGGTGGAGGCGGTCGAGCAGGTCGCGGGCCCCGTAGCCCATCCGGTGCCGCTCGGCGGCGAAGCCGACGGTGGCGAAGGTCATGGGGAAGCCGACGCGGTCGGCCAGGCCGGCGAGCCGCTCGACCGCCTCCAGCTCCTGGGCCAGCGGGGTGTCGCGGAAGTGGTAGGGGGCGGTGGCGTTCAGCTGGCCCAGGGCCGAGTCGAAGTCCCAGTGGACCACGACGGTCGCTCCGGTGGCGCGGCCGGGCACCGCTCGTCCCCCCCTTCGGTTCATCGGCGCGACGGTACTGCGAGGGCGGCGGCGAAGAACTCCTCCCAGCGGTCGAGGTGGTCGCCCATCCCGAAGCGCTGCTCGGCCCGGCGACGACCGGCCGCCCCCATGGCGGTCCGGCGGGGTGCGTCGGCGGCGAGCTCGCCCAGGGCGGTGGCGATGGCCGCCGGGTCTCGCCGCGGTACCACCACCCCCGTGACGCCTGGCTCGACGTTCTCGGGCAGTCCGCCGGCATCGGTGCACACCACCGGCAGGGCCATGGCCTGCGCCTCGACGACCGCGGTGCCGAACCCCTCCTGGACCGACGCGTGCAGCGCCACGTCGGCCCGGGCCAGCTCGTCGACGACCCGGCTCGCCGGCACCGTGCCGAGCAGCTCGACCACGTCGTCGAGGCCGAGCTGGTGGCGGGCGAAGGCGACCGCCTCGAACAGCGGCCCGTGACCGCAGATCCGCGCCTCGACCTCGACCCCGCTCCGGCGCAGCCGGGCCAGCCCGTCGAGGGCGTGCTCGTAGCCCTTCATCCAGTCGGTCCGCCCGACCATCACGACCCGCAGGGGGCGCGCCGCCGTCCCCACCTCCTCGGTGGGTCGGGTCGGCGGCCGGAAGCGGGCGAGGTCGACGGCGGGCGAGATGAGCTGGTGGGCGGCGTGGGGCGGGCAGCCCCGGTCCTGGGCCCGACGCCACAGGTAGTCGCCGAGGAGGTGGATCCGGGCCATGGCCGGCCAGGTCGAGTCGTACAGGTGCGGGTCGTCGCGCCCCACGTCGTTCAGGTCGTAGCCCCGGAACGAGGTGGTCAGCCGACACCCGCACCCCTCGGCCAGGTGCAGCCGCTCGGGCGCCAGCGAACCGAACTCGAAGTGCACCAGGTCGGGTTCGAGGCCGACGATGTGGGCGTCGAGCACCAACCGCGCCAACCGGCGGGGGGCGGGGGAAGGGACGTGGGTCAGGTACCGG
This sequence comes from uncultured Acidimicrobiaceae bacterium, assembly GCA_963811245.1. GTDB lineage: Bacteria > Actinomycetota > Acidimicrobiia > Acidimicrobiales > Salinilacustritrichaceae > Salinilacustrithrix. The sequence continues at coordinate 62,564 of CAWEQL010000002.1, read as the reverse complement.
CGGGTGGCCTGCGGCGTCCGCCCGGCCAGGCCCACGAGGGTGGGGAGGGTGGCCACCGCCCCCCGCCAACGGGGGTGGTGGGGGGCCACCACGTGCACGCGGCGGCGGAGGTCGGGGTCGGCGGCGAGCTGCGGGTAGCGGTCCCACTCGCGCTCCGGGCTCGACGCGCACGCCACGTGGACGTCGTGGCCACGGGCCAGCAGCCCGGCGAACTTGGCGGCGACGAAGGTCTCGCTGGCCTTCGGGAAGGTCGGCGCGACCAGCACGATCCGGGCGTCCGTCCGGCTCGGCCGGTCGCCGTTCATCCGTGCCGGTCGAGCCACGCGGCCAGGGTCACGAGCATCGAGACGGTATAGCCGGTGGCTCCGTCCGGCTGACGCTCCAAGCGGTCGACCAGCGCACCCGTCGCCGTCGGATCGACCAGGCCGGCGATGGGTCCGTCGGGAGCGGCCAACCGGCCACGGAGGTCGGCCTCGGGGGCGGCGAACTGGACCTGCCAGTTCCGCAGCGGCGTGGGGTCGGGCCGCACGCGCCGCCGGGCGGCGCGCGACCACCCGAGCCGGGAGGCGCGCCGAGGCGGGGGCGACGAGCGGCCCGCAGGTCGGTGCCGGTGGCCTGCCAGGTGATCGCCGCCAGGTCCGGCGCGAGCCGGCAGATGACGTCCACCTGCAGGCGGCGGCCGGCGGTCCAGGCCGACGGCACGGTGGCCAGCAGGTCCGTGAGCTCGGGGTCGTAGAACGGCAGCCAGGGCGTGGTGGCGCAGCGGTGGGCGCGGAGCGACGCCAGGGTCCAGCGGTGCGACCAGGTGTCGGTCTTGACCGCCTTGACCCGGAAGTCCTCGTCGGCCAGGTGCTCCCGGGCCGCCAGCTCGCCCTCGACGAACGAGCGCAGCAGCGGCTCGACCTGCTCCGGGCCGCCCAGGTGGGGCCCGCACAGGTGCTCGACCAGCCAGCTCCGCCCGGGCTTCGCCATCCGGTGGAGCAGGTCGTCGACCGGATCGGTGTCCGGTGTGCGGTGGACGTCGTCGAGCCACACGTCGCCCCAGTGGGCGGCGAGGACGTGATCGGCGCGGGCCGCCACCTCGTCGATGACCCCGAGCTGTCGGGGCAGCGTGAGGTCGATCATGGCCTCGGTGGCGTCGACGGCCCGGTCGAGCTGGTTCCACAGGTACGGGCCGATGGTGGAGCGCTCGAAGGGCAGGCCCCGGGCCCGGGCCACCTGCTCGGCGATGGCCGTCTCCACCGACCGGTCGCTCCAGCCGTAGGAGTAGGCCCACAGCGCGGGGTCGGGCTCGGTCCCCGCCACGGTGAGCAGGGCCACCGTGGTGCGGGAGTCGAGCCCCCCGGAGATGGGCACCGCCAGCCGACCAGGGCGGGACGCGTCGAGCTCGTCGGCCAGCACCGACGCCAGGCGGTCGGCGACGGCGTCGACGGTCCGGTCGTAGGACCGGTTCAGGTCCGGGGCGGAGGCCCAGGTCCACCAGCGATCCCGGGACGCCACCGTCCCGTCGGCGGCGAAGGCCGTGTGGGTCGCCGGACCGAGCAGCCGCACGTCGGTGAACTGCGTGCGGTCGGCGGGGAAGAAGCCGAAGGAGCACCAGCCGGCCAGCCCCTCCCAGTCGAGGCGCCGTGCCGAGGCCACCGTGGCGACAGCGGGGCTGAAGGTGCCGAGCGCCGCTCGGGCCGGTCCGGCGCCGTCGGCCGGCACGAGGCCGTGGTAGGCGTGGATCGAGCCGAACCGGTCGGTCCAGGCGTGCCAGGTGGCCGAGGGCCGGTGGTGGGCCAGCAGCAGGAACGAGCCCCGCAGGGCGGCGACCAGCCGGCTCGGCTCCAGGTCGGGGCCCCACCCGCCGACCACCAGCGACGCCGGCAGCGGCTCGCCGAGCAGCCAGGCCTGCCACTCCTCGGTGTCGACCGTGCGCAGGCCGTAGCCCCGCCAACCGGTCCCCGGATCGGTCCGCAGCAGCGGCCCGGATTGGCGCCAACCGCCGGGTCCGCTCCCCCAGCGGACGGGCACCGACGCCGGACCCACCCGGGTCGGAGAGAGGAGCACGTCGCCTACGCCACCGCTTCGATCCGTCACGTCAGCGCGATCGGTCGGCGGGCCGGCGTCGATGCCCTGCCACCGGGGCGGACCCGGTCAGGGGACGGCAGGGGCGGGCGCCCTGCGGAGGGCCAGCCGGCGGAGCTGGCCGCGGATGGTCGTCCGCAGCGCCATGGTGCCCGCGAGGTCGAGCGCCGACAGCCCGAGCAGCCCCCAGGACCGCACCGGGAGCAGCAGGATCACGGCCACCGCCGGCACGAGCGCCGCGACCGAGGCGGCCACCCAGTTGACCGCGAACGCCGCACCGAACCGGCGGTCGTCGACCGCCGCCCCGAGGACGTCGTCGGTCCAGTGCTTCATGGATGCCAGACGCCGGATCCGCGCCCACCGCGAGGCGCCGGGCACCGCCACCGAGAGGCGCAGGAGGGCGTGGACCGACACCGCCAGGGCGGCGAGGTAGACGACGTCGGCCACCAGGACGGCCCCGACCAGGGCGGCGACGAGGTGGCCGCTCGCCCCGAGCGCCTCGACGTCGGGACGGTGGACGACCGACCAGACGAGGCTGACCCCGGCGGCGGCCAGCGCGGCGCCGGTCGTCAGCCGGCCGCGGCGATCAGCCACCGGGCTCCACCCGGAGGTGGGCGTCGGACCGCGGCGAGACCCGGACCGAGCCTCGGCGGCGGACGATCGGCACCGGGATGTCGTCGAGCTCGCCGTCGGCGCCGGTGTCGAGGGCTCGCCAGGAGGCCTCGTAGGCGTAGTTCTCGGCGTCCTGGGGGCCGCCGCTCCCTCGGACCAGCGACCAGAACTTCACCGAGTAGTAGGCGGTGAGCAGGATCTCGTGGTTCCGGATCATGAACCGGAACCGCCGCCAGAGGTAGGCGGGGTTCTTCAGGATGACCTCGACGTAGAACCGCCGGAACGCCCGACGGATCTGGTCCCACGAGAGGGTCGGGTGGTCGAAGATCCGATCGGCCTGGTTGTAGACGGTGTAGTCGTCCCAGTCGAAGCTCTTGATCCGCCCGTCGTCGGCCAGGGCCTTGAACATCGGCGTGCCGGGGAGCGGGACGCAGATGCCGCACTTCATGGTGTCGAGCGGCGCCCGCTTGGCGAACTCGATGGTGCGCTCGATCGAGGTCTCGGTCTCGCCGGTCAGCCCCACCATGAAGTACCCGTTGGTCTCGAGGCCGGCGGAGCGGGCCAGCGCCACCGCCTCGATGCCCTTGTCGACGCTGGCGCGGCCGCCCTTGCCGAACGCCTTGAGCACGGCGTCGTCACCCGACTCGAAGCCGAAGTAGACCTTGTAGCAGCCGGCCCGCACCATCAGGTCGAACAGCTCGCGGTCGGCGCTGTCGACCCGGATGCCGTTCTGGGCGCTCCAGGAGATGTCCAGCCGCGACCGGATGATGGCCTCGCAGACCGAGGCCGCCCAGTCCCGATCGGTCGTGAAGATGTCGTCGACCAGCAGCACCTCGCGGAAGCCGAGCCGCACGGCCCGCTCCAGCTCCGCCACGCACCGCTCCGGGGACTTCTTGCGGTAGCCGCGCCCCGTCGTGTTCTTGCTGGCGCAGAAGTCGCAGCCGTAGATGCAGCCCCGGGAGAACTCCATGACGGTCATGGGCAGCTTCCGGGCCACGAACCGGGTCAGGTACTGCATGCAGTCCATGGGGTAGCGCTCCCAGGCCGGCATGGGCAGCCGGTCGAGGTCGTCGAGGAGCCGACCCGGCGCGATCGGCGGCCGGACGTCTCCGCCCGACCGGCTCCAGAGTCCCGGGATCTGCTCCGGCGCCTCGCCGTCGAGCAGGTCGGCCACCGTGAAGTCCGCCTCCCCTGCGGCGACCAGGTCGAACGCCGACTCGCGGAGCGATCGGGCGGGAAGGGCCGACGGGTGCGAGCCGCCGACGACGGTCACCGCATCGGGCAGGACGTCGCGGACGAGGAACGAGATGTCGCGCGCCTGGTTCATGAGCGGGGTCGTCGCGGTGACACCGACGACGTCCGGGCGCTCGGACCGGAGCACCTCGGTGATCAGCTTCGGGTCGTAGGGCCGATAGGAGAGGTCGAGCACCGAGACGTCGTGGCCGCGGTCGCGTCCGGCACCGGCCACCGTCGCCAGCCCCAGCGCCGGCACCACCGGGAAGGCGATGCCGCCCTCGGTCGAACCGTAGGTCCGGAAGCTGCTCGGATTGATCAGAAGCGCTCGTGCCATGGGCTCCGGACGACCCCCCTCGGGCGTGATGGTAGCAACGGCACCACACCGATCGACCCGGCCCGACACGACGATCGGCGGCCGGTCGGCCCGGCGGCCGCCCACGGTACTGTCGGCCCGTGCCCAGGCGAACGCAGTCGTCGCTCGTGCGCGTCCTGGGGGGCTACGGACTGCGGTTCCGGACGGTGGAGGTGGTCACCGAAGGCGACTACGACATCGACGACGCCGAGTGGAACTACAAGGACGTCCCCCACCTGAACCAGCTCCACAGCCGCGCCCAGAACGTCAACGGCCTCACCGAGACGGACGCCGAGGCGTCGATCAACCTCCAGCGGTTCCTCGGGCTGCGGATGCCGCTGGTGCTGACCCACTACGAGACCGGGCCCTACCACCACACGTACTTCTTCACCATGTTCGTGTACGTCCTGGTCTGCGAGACGACCCTGGAGACCACCCCCGCCGGGCGCACCCGCATCGTGACCAACTACGCGGTGGGGGCCGGTCCGTTCTGGATGCGCTTCTTCCCCGTCGTCTCGTGGGTCCTGCGTCGCAACTACGCCGCCCTCATGCTCGAGGACGTGCCGATGCGCGAGCGCCGGCACCAGCTCCGTCGGTGGGGCTACACGTTCGAGGGGGACGGCGAGCCCCGGAACTTCCTCACGTCGCTGCCCATCGAGCACGACAACGTCAACGTCCCGGACGTGCTGCCGGAGCCGGGCTCACCCCACCGGATACGGGTCGACGAGCTGACCGAGGACGATCCGCTCCTGTGGGGTCGCAGCGACCACCTCGGCCTGCGGCTCGAGCGCCGCGGCGACGAGCTCATCGCCTTCCCTCGGCTGTGCCCGCACGAGGGTGCGTGCCTCGACGAGGCACCGAAGCGGCGGGACCTCCTCGAGTGCCCGTGGCACGGCCGGCGCCTCGGCCCGCTGGGCGCCGTGGCGCTCCGGGACGGGTGCGGCGTCGACCTGCCCGACCACCGCCTCTCGGTGGCGGGCTCGTGGGTGGAGATCCAGACCCGGACCGCACACCGGACCGCCGACTAGCCAGGAGGGTTCCGAGGTCCGGCCGGCGCGCGGTCGGGCGTCGGGGCGCCTTCCCGCCGTGCGATCCGGCGGGCCAGCGCGTCGAACGCCTCCTCCCAGGGCCCCGGCTCGGGCATCCCGAGGGGCCCGAGCACCACCGAGGCCAGCGCAGAGCTGGCCGGCCGGGGAGCCGATCCGGGCCGGGCGAAGGCGGCCCGGCCCGTGGGCCTGACCCGCTCGGGATCACCGCCGCAGGCCGCCAGCACCCGTCGGGCCACGTCGAACCAGGAGACCCGACCCTGGTTGGCCACGTGCACGACGCCAGGGGGCGGGTCGGCGACGAGCGCCACCGTGGTGCGCACCAGGTCGTCGACGCACGTCGGGCTGCCGACCTGGTCGGCGACGAAGACGAGCGGCCGCTCGGGGTCGGCGGCCAGGTCGAGCACGGTTCGGACGAAGCAGGGACCATCGACCGACGAGAGCCAGGCGGTGCGGATCACGGTGCTCCTGGCTCCGGCGGCCTCCTCACCGGCCAGCTTGGTCCGCCCGTAGACCGAGATCGGCCCGGTCGGATCGCCCTCGCGGTAGGGCCGGTCGAGCTCACCGGCGAAGACGTAGTCGGTCGAGAGCTGGACCAGGTGGGCCGACCGGCGGCGGCACGCCGTCGCCAGGACGTCGACGGCGTCGGCGTTGACCCGTCGTGCCCGGGCCGGGTCGGCCTCGCAGGCGTCGACGTCCGTCCACGCCGCCAGGTTGACGACCACGTCGGGCACGGTGGCGGCGACCAGGCCGTCGACCGCTCGCCCGTCGGTGACGTCGAGCGCGGCCCGGCCCGCGCCGACCACCTCGAGGCCGCTGCTGCGCAGGGCGGCGCAGAGCGGCCGACCGACGCGCCCACCCGCGCCCGTGACGAGGACCTTGCGGACCGGGCGGCTCACCGACCCGCGCTCACCGACCGGCGGGGGACCAGGTGGCGGTCAGGTCGACGAAGCCGGTCGCACCCGACGACGACGCCACCACCAGGTGCGGAGGCGGCACCGCCGGGTCCGCTTCGGCGCAGGGCAGGTACTCGGCGACGTACACCCACCGGTCCGCGGTCGTCTCGTTGGGAGCGGTGGCGTGCGGCAGGAAGGACGAGAACACCACCACGTCCCCCGGCTCCGCCTCGAGGGCGACGGACGACTCCGGCTCGTCCATCCGGACGTGGTGGCCGACCCACCGGTGATGACGAAGCCGGCGCTCCGGACCGGGTGACAGCCGCAGCCCGCCGTTGTCAGCGCCGCTCCGCGTGAGCGCCACCCACACCTGCACGTGCTCGGCGTCGAGCTGCGTGTAGCCGTTGTCCTGGTGCCAGGGGAACCACCCGGCGCCGGGGCTCTTGCGCACCGCCTGGTCCCAGCGGCACCACACGTCCGGACCGAGGATCGCCTGCACCGGCCCCACGATCCGCGGGTCGGTCACCAGCGCCTGCAGCCGGCCGGACCGGTAGAAGAGGTTGCTGGCGAACTCCATGCCGCCGAGCGAGAGCTCGTTCGGCCCGGGGTCGCGGGGTTCGGCCGACCGCACCTCGTCGAGCAGCGACCGCACCTCGTCGGCGTCGAGCAGGCCGGGCAGCTCGACGTAGCCGGTGGCTGCGAACCGGGCCGCCGTCGACCCCGCGCCGTCGGGCACCGGCGGTCAGCCCAACCCGTAGAGCGCCCGGGCGTTGTCGCCGGCGATGGCCTGCTGCTGGTCGTGGGGCAGCGGCGCCAGGGCGTCGCGGAGGAGCGCGGTCACGCCGGGCACCTTGGCGTCGGGGTGCGGGTAGTCGCTGGCCCAGAGGATGCGATCGGCGCCGACGAGGGGGGACGAGGCCGTGAACGGCAGGGTCGACTCGTCGGCGTCGAAGCTGATCCAGCACTGGCGGCGGAAGATGGCCGACGGCTCCTCCTCGAGCCACGGCACGTCCCAGCCGTAGATCTCGGCGTGGTGGTCGAGGCGCTCGAGCCACGGGACGATCCAGCCGCCGTTGGCCTCGAGGAAGGCCACCTTCAGCTCCGGGTACCGGTCGAGCACCCCGCCGGCGACCAGGAAGGTCAGCGAGCTCATCATGTCGACCGGGTTCCCGATCATCTGGGTGAAGAAGATGTTGTCGACCGCGATGTCGGCCTCGTCCTGGACCGGGATCTCCGTGGTCCCGAGCTGGGCGAGGCGCAGGCCCTGCACGGCGCCGGGCAGGTCGGCCGACATGAGCGGGTGCAGACCGATGGGCAGGCCGGCGTCGGACGCAGCTCGCCAGATCGGGTCGTAGACCTCGTGGTTGAGCGGCTTCCAGTCGACCGCCGGGTTGGGCCGGATCTGGACGCCGACGATGCCGGGGCGCCCGCGCGACCCGGCGGATCTCCGCAGCGGCCGCCTCGGGGTCGCGCTGGGGCAGCACGGCCACCCCGTGCAGGCGGCCACCGGACTCTCGCCACGTGGTCGGTGAGCCAGTCGTTGTAGGCCCGGCACTGCACCTCGACCAGGTCGGCGGGGTGCTGGCTCTGGAAGCTGAGCAGCAGCGTCGGGTAGAGCACCGACTGGGTGATGCGGTCCTGGTCCATGTCGGCCAGCCTCGGGGCGACGTTCCAGCACCCGCCCTCGAGCTCGGTGAACCGCAGCTCGCCCAGGTGGGACCGACGCCGCTCCTCCTCGCTGAAGCCTCCTGCGCCGCAGAGGGTGAAGACGTTGGCGTCCATCCGCTGGTCGCCGATCACGACGACCTCGCTGCCGTCGTCGTCGACCTCGACGTGGTACACGCGGCTCGCGGTAGGCGGCCGGCGCGTGCTGCTGCAGCCCGAAGGGCGGCTCGACGACGTGGCCGTCGGCGTCGATGTAGACCAGGTCGTCGTCGACGGGTCCCGGCGGCGGCGGGGCGCCGGTGGGTTCGGTCACGGTCACGGCGCGGTGGCCTCCTTCTGCTCGTCGAGGAGGGGGTGCTCGGCCCGCTCCAGCAGGTCGACGAGGGTGAGCGGAGCGGTCGGGGCCACGGTGGCGCTGGCGGCGGGGGACGGGCCGGGTGTCGACGTGGGAGGCCCCGGCCCGCAGGGCCCCCACCGTGCACTCGGCGCGGGGCCGGTGCTCGAAGGGGTCGACGCCGAACCAGCGCGCCGCGTTCCGGTGGCTCACGGCGTCGATCTCGGCGTCGGTGAGGCCCGCCGCGGTGGCCGAGTCCCAGAGCCGCTCCGGCGACTCGGGCCAGGTCGAGTCCGAGTGCGGGTAGTCGGCCTCCCAGCAGATGGTCTCGATGCCGACCTTGTGGCGGTTGTCGAGGCCGTGGGCGTCGTCGATGAAGCAGGTCGCGAACCGCTCCCGGAAGACCTCGCTCGGCAGCAGGTCCCCGAAGTCGGAGCCGGTCCACACCCGGTGGTTGCGGTACACGTAGTCGGCCCGCTCGAGGAAGTAGGGGATCCAGCCGATGCCGCCCTCGGAGAGGGCGAAGCGCACCTGCGGGAAGCGCTTCAGCGTCGGTGACCAGAGGAGGTCGGCGGCCGTCTGCAGCAGGTTGACCGGCTGGAGGGTGAGCATGGTCGTGACCGGCGCCTCGAGCGAGGTGATCACGACCTGGCTGGACGAGCCGATGTGCAGGCAGACGATGGTGTCGCAGGTCCTCGCACGCCGCCCAGAACGGGTCCCAGTGGTCGCTGTGGAAGCTGGGCAACCCGAGCTTCTCGGGGTTCTCCGACCAGGTGACGGCATGGCAGCCCATGTCGGCCAGCCGCCGGACCTCGGCCGCCATGAGCTCCGGGTCGACAGTAGGGGACGACGCCGAGCGGGATGAACCGGCCGGGGTGCGACGCGCACCACGTCTCGACGTGCCAGTCGTTGTAGGCCCGGAGGACGGCGACCGCCGAGGTCCTTGTCGGCGGTCGAGTTGAAGATCTGTCCGCAGAACTGGGGGAACGACGGGAAGTTCAGGGACGCCAGGACGCCGTTGGCGTCCATGTCGTCGATCCGTCGGTCGACGTCGTAGGCCCCGGACCGGATCTCGGCGAAGGAGGTCGGCTCCACCCCGTACTCCTCCGGCGGGCGACCGGCGACGGCGTTGAGCCCGACGTTGGGGATCTCGATGCCCTCGAACACCCACACGTCGGTGTCGTCGGCGGTGTGCACCACCCGTGGCGCCGAGTCCGCCATCGCGGCCGGGAGCCGGCCCTCGAACAGGTCCGGGCGGCTCGACCAGGTGGTCGTCCACCGAGACCAGGATCATGTCCTCGAGCTGCACATCAGGCCTTCGGCCGGGTTCACGGAGCGACCGATGCTACCGGTGCACGTCGCCGCCCCTACCACCCGTCCGAGGCGGCGGCGTCGGCGAAGATGTCGACATGGTCGACAGCGAGGATCGGGTCGGGCTCCGCAACCGGTGGCTCGTCCGTCGGCGTCGCCTCGACCGCGTCCTGGCCGCGGTGGCCGGCGTGCCCGGCGCGGCGCTGGCTGCGCTGCTCGCCGTGGCGATCCGGGCGACCAGCCCCGGCAGCCCCGTGATCGGCCTGGACCGGGTCGGTCGAGGGGAAGCTCCGTTCACCATGTGGAAGCTCCGCACGATGCACCAGGCCGATCCGGGGTCCGACGCCTCGGTCCTCACCCTCACCGACGACGACCGGATCACGCCGGTCGGCCGCCTGCTGCGCCGCATGCGCGTCGACGAGCTGCCGCAGCTGCTCAACGTCCTGCAGGGGGACATGGCCATCATCGGACCGAGGCCCGAGACGCCGTCGCTCGTCGACGCCGACGACCCCGCCTGGGCGGCCGTGCTGGCCGCCGCACCCGGGATCGCCGGGCCGACCCAGGTGATGGTGCACGAGTGGGAGGCGACGCTCCCCGACCTCGACACCTACCGGACCCGGATCCTGCCGGTGAAGCTGGCCATCGACCGGTGGTACGTCGAGCACGCCTCGGCCCGGGTCGACGGCCTGGTCGTCGTCGCCATCGCCCAGTCGCTGCTGGGCCGCCGGCGTCGCACCGTCCTGCACGACCGGATCCGCCTCGAGGTCCCCGAGGCCCGGACCATCCCGGAGCCGGCGTGACCCGGCGTCCCTTCCCCGAACCGGTGGCTCCGGCCGACCGGCCGACCGCCGCCCCCGGCACGCCCGGTCGGCCCGTCCGTCCGGGGCCCCCCGGGGAGGGTGCAGCCTGCCTGGCCCCGTTCACGTCGCTCTACCTCGACCCTCGCGGGTGGGTGCGGGCGTGCGTCGCCAACCGGGAGCACGTGATCGGCCACGCCTCCGACGGCCCCCTCGCCGAGCTCTGGCGGGGGGAAGCGGCCCGGGCGCTGCGGATCGCGCTGGCCGCGCACGACCACTCCCTCGGCTGTCGGGTCTGCGCCTGGCAGTCGGCGTCCGACCCCGGCGACGCCCTGGCGAGGATCTTCGACCAGCTGGCCCCGGCGTCGCCCGAACCGGACTGGCCCTCCCAGCTCGAGCTGGCGCTGGGCAACGACTGCAACCTGCGGTGCGCCATGTGCAACGGCGAGCTGTCCTCGTCGATCCGGGCTCGGCGGGAGCACCTCCCCCGGCACCCCACCGTCTACGACGAGGCGTTCTTCGCCGGCCTGGCGGAGGTGCTCCCCCACCTCGAGCGGCTGCGGTTCCTCGGCGGCGAGCCCTTCCTGGTGCCCGAGCACCACCGGGTCTGGGACCTCCTGATCGAGGGCGGTCTGCGCGTCCCCTGCCACGTCACCACCAACGGCACCCGCTTCGACCGGCAGGTCGAGCGGGTCCTCGAGGGCCTGCCCGTCTCCCTCGCCGTCTCCATGGACGGCATCCGCCCGGCGACGGTCGAGTCGATCCGGATCGGGACCGAGCTGCGGGTGCTGCTCCGCAACGTGGAGCGCTTCCGGGACTACGTGGAGCGGGCAGGGACCGAGCTCACGCTCACCTTCACCCTCATGCGCCAGAACGCCCACGAGCTCGCCGACTTCCTGCGCTACGCCGACGACCTCGACGTGTCGGTGTTCGTGAACAGCCTCTACAGCCCCCGGCGCATGAGCCTGTACTTCCTCCCGGCCCACGAGCTCCGGGCCGTCGTCTCCGCCATGGAGGCCGCCGACCGGGCCGCGGTGCGTCCCCTCGGACGGAACCGGACGATCTGGGAGGACCAGATCGAGCGGCTGCACCGGCGGACCGAGGTGCTGGCCGGCGGCAACCGGCCCGCCGCCGATCGACGGTGGGACAACGTGAGCCTCGGCGCCGACCAGCTCGACGGCCGCGGACGGGGAGCGCTGGTCGACGAGGCCCGGCGGTGGGCCGGTGGGCGGTCGGTCGTCGAGGTCGAGCTCGACGACCGGGAGCAGGTGGTGGCGTACCGCTCCGACGACGGGAGCTTCCTCGGCGCCCCGGTCGACCCGGTCGGGCTGGGGATGGACGAGCTGTCCCAGCTGCTCGACGGGCTGTTCGGCCGTCGGTGCGCCGGGCCCGGCCCGGAGGACCTGGATGCCGCCGATCGGGTGCTCCGCTACGACGACCGCGGCGAGGGCACCGAGGTCCGGATCCTGGCCGAGCCGGCCCCGCGTCCCGACATCGCCGCTCGCGCCGTGTTCGCCGCCCGCCAGCCGGCGGGCTGAGCGGGGAACAGCACCCCGTCACCCGGCGAACCCGCCGGCGAGCACCTGCAGCAGCTCGTCGGTCAGGGCACCGCCGCCGTGGGCAGCCGCCAGCACCTGCCAGCGCCCCGCTGCGTCGTCGAGCGCCTCCGACGCCGCGGCCGCCAGCGACCCCACCTCGGGGTAGCGGACCCAGGTGCCCGGCAGACCCGGCGCCACGCCGCCCTCACCGGCGAAGCCGACGACCTGGCGGCCGGCGGCCCCCGCAGCCCGGGCGAGCAGCTCGGCCGACGAGGACGCGGTCGGTCGGTCGACGCCGGGCGGCGCGTCGGGGCGGGGCGCGCCCGGGGCACGCTCGCGCCAGGGCAGCACCACCGCAGAGAGGGACGCCAGGTGGGCCCGGAGGTCGCCAGGGGCCACCACCAGGTCGACGTCGGCGAGCAGTCCGAGTCGTCGCAGGTCGTGGTGGAGCTGCGGCGGGAGCCGGGTGTCCTCCGGCACGAGCCACCGCACGGTCGTCGACACCCCGCGACAGGCCCGGAGCGCCCAGAGCAGGCGGCCGACCAGGTCGGCGCCGTGCCCGGCGTCGGCCGATCCGACCAGGCCCAGCACGGGCTGTTCCGGCGGCGCCACCGCCGCTGGATCGGCCCGGTGGGGCCGGATCCGACGCACGTCACGGGCGACGCCCGACCCGGCCAGGGCGCGCACCGCCGCCTCCTCGACGGCCAGCGCAGCGGTGAGCGGGCGCCGACCAGGCGCGCCGGCGAGCTCGCGCAGCACGGTGTCGGACGGTCGCTCGCCGCCGTGCAGGAGCCAGACGACCGGCGCTCGTCGGGCCGTGAGGAACGGCAGCACCGTCCCGCCGGAGCCGCCGTCGACCAGGACGGGGAGGGAGCGCACGGCCCGGCTGCGGAGCCAGGCGCGGAAGGCCAGGTCCTTGGCCCGGGGCACCAGGCGACCCAGCCCCGCACGACCGAGCGCGACCACGAGCCGATGCTCGTTGGCGGACACGACGGCGTGGACCGGGGTCCCGGCGGGGACCTCCCCCGCGATCGCCGGGTCGTCGGCCAGGGCGAGGAGCCGGACGCGCCAGCCCCGCTCGGCGAGCCGATCCAGCAGGTCGAGCGTGTGGGTGGCGAGCGGCGACGACGCCTCGGCCTCGCCGGTGACGAGCAGCACCTCGCGTCGGTCCGAGGTCGCCCTCGTCACGGCAACCACCGGGCGAGCACGTCGCGCAGCGGCGGACCGCCGACCTCGGGCACGTGGTGGGACCGGACCAGGCGCGAGCCCTCCTGCCCCAGGGACCGCGCCCGGCGGGGCGACGCCGCCAGGTCCACGAGTGCCGAGGCCATCGCCTCGAGGTCGGGGAACGGCACCACGATCCCGGCCCGATCCCCGATGAGGGCCGGGATGCCCCCGCTGTCGAAGCAGACGACCGGCAGCTCGGCCGACGCCGCCTCGAGGGCGACGAGGGGGAAGGCGTCCTCGCGCGAGGGCAGCACGAAGGCGTCGGCCAGGCGCAGGTGGTCGAGGACCCGGTCGGTCGGCGGCACGAAGCGGACCACCTCGTCGAGCCCGAGCCGGCCCCGGTCCGCCAGCGGCGCCGCCAGATCCGGGGCGCGACGGCCTCGTCGGCGCCGAGCCACAGGATCCGCAGGCGGCGCCCCTCCAGCCGGTCGCGCAGGCGCCAGGCCACGTGGACGAGGAGGTCCGGCCCCTTCCGCCAGACGGGGCTGCCGGCCGCGATGACCACGAAGTCGCTCGCACGGAGGCCGAGGTCCTCCCGCCGCAACGTCGGGGGCTGGTCGAGGTCCGGCGGATCGATGACCTCGGGCACCACGGTGATCCGGTCCTCGGGGACGCCGTAGCCGCCGGTCAGGTTGCGGGCGATGACCTCGGCGCCGGCCACGAAGTGGTCGGGCTCGGCCAGCAGCTCGGCGAGCGAGCGCGGCGGCATGGTGTCGCGCAGGTCGCAGTCGAGCTCGTGGACCGCAGCGACGACCGGGACGCCGGCGCGGCGCGGCAGCCACCGCAGCCCGTGGATGCTCCAGGCGGTGTTGACGTACACGAGGTCGGGCTCGGGCCGGGCGGCGAGCTGCGAGCGCCGGGCGTCGGCGGGGACGTCCGGCCCGACGTCCGGACCCGGCGACAGCTCGACGACGTCGGCGATCTGGCCGTACGCCTCGAGCAGCTCGCCCCCGCGCAGGAAGACGACGTCCAGGTCCCAGTCGGTGTGGGCCCGCAGCCAGCGGAGCTGGTGGAGGAGCACGACGGGTGGGCCGGTGCGATCCGCGGCGTGCACGAAGACCAGGATCCGGGGTGGGCCGCTCCGCCTGTCGTCGTCGTGATCCATGGGCCTCCGAGGGCCGGCCGGGGTCATTGGTTACCATGCGGCGCCGCGCTGCCGAGCCGGCGCGCCGGGGTTCGTGACCGCCCACGCCGTGGTGCCCGGCCGCCGCCGACCTCACGACTGGAGACCCGATGCCGCCCGCGGCGCTCGCCCTCTTCGCCCACCCCGACGACGAGACGCTCGCGTGCGGTGGCACGCTGCACTCGCTGGCCAGCCGTGGATGGGAGGTGCAGGTGCTGTTCGTGGGAGACGGGGTGATCACCGCCCGGGGCGGCGAGGCGCAGGACAACCGCGACGATGCCGCCGAGGCGTGCCGCTGCCTGGGCGTGGGCGAGCCGACCTTCGTCGGCTTCCCCGACCAGCGGCTCGACGGGCTGGTGGTGAGCGACGTGATCAACGCCACGCGAGGAGCGTTCGCCAGGCGGCCCGATCTGGTCCTCACCCACGCCGGTTCCGACCTCAACCGCGACCACCGGGTCGTGAACCACGTCGCCAAGGTGGTGAGCCGGCCGGTCGACGGGCCCTGCGCCCTGGTCGAGTGCGAGGTGCCCGGGAGCTCGGCCTGGAACGGGGCGTCGTTCGAGCCCAACTGGTTCGTCGAGATCGGCGACGACCTCGGCGCCAAGCTCGAGGCGCTCGCCTGCTACCGCAACGAGGTCCAGCGGCCGCCGCACCCGTGCTCCGCCGAGTTGGTCGAGGAGCGAGCTCGCACCACCGGAGCCGTCGCCGGGCTCGACGCGGCCGAGGGGCTCCGGGTCCTGCGCGGGTACGCCGGCCGGCTGCCCTGACCGGTGGTGGGCTCCCGGTGCGGCTGAAGCGGGCCGACCGCTGGTTCGCGGCCGCCGTCGTCGTCGGCCTGGCCCTGCGACTCGCCTGGGCGATCTACGCCACCACGGGGCCGTTCGACAAGAACTCCGATCCCTACGAGTACCTCTCGTACGCCACGGCCATCTCGAAGCTGCAGGGCTATCGGATCAACGGCCACCTCACCGCCTTCTTCTCACCGGGATGGCCGCTCGTCCTGGCGCCGATGGTCTGGCTGTCGCGGGTCACCGGCTGGTTCGGCGTCGAGTTCGGGGCGTCGGTGGTCAGCGCCCTCCTCGGCACCACCACGATCTGGAGTGGAGGGCGACTCGCCCAGATCTGGCTGGGCGATCGGTCGAGGGACGTGGCGGCGTGGCTGCTGGCGTTGGCTCCGTCCGCCATCGCCATCACCGCGACCCCGCTGAGCGAGACCCCCTACATCGCCATCGTCTTCGCCGTGCTCGTGCCGGTCTCGAAGGTCCTCACCGCCGAGCCGTTCGCCATGCCCCGGATCCGCTCGCTCGTCGGGTTCGGCCTGGTGGTCGGGTTCCTCGACCTGGTCCGCAGCCAGGGCCTCGTGCTGCTGCCGGTGGTGGCCGGTCTGGTCTGGTGGCGGTCCCGGTCGTTCCCCGCCGTGCGACGGGCGTTCGGCTGGGCCCTGCTCGGCCTGGTCCTGGCCATCGCCCCCGCCGTGATCCGCAACGGGGTCCAGGTCGGCTTCTGGAGCCCCACCTCCACCAACGAGGCCGGGTCGGTGTGCATGGGCAACAGCGACGGTGCGACCGGCGGCTACCGCGACGACTACCGGTTCCTCTACGGCTGCCACTGGGGCGCCCCCCACGTCAGCAACGGCCAGGAGGCCGCGTGGTTCCGCTCGTCGTTCGCCGACGCCCTGCGCTGGGCGTCCAACCACCCGCTCGACGAGGTCCGCCTGATCGGGGCGAAGACCTACCTGGCCCTCGGCCAGGACCGCAACGCCGGCGCGCTCTCCTACACCCAGGACCTCGGTCGCTTCTCGTACAACACGATGAACGGGCTGTGGACGCTGATCGAGGCGTGGCGTTGGGCCACCCTCGCCCTGGCCGCCCTGGCCCTCTGGCGATCGAGGACGTGCCGGGATGCCGTCGTCCTGTGGCTGCTGCCCCTCGTGACGTTGCTCACCCTCTGGGGAGGGGCGGTCGGCGCCCGGATGAACCAGATGATCCTGCCCTTCCTCACGCTGTTCGCCGCGTTCGCCATCGCGTCCCTCCGCGACGGGCCGAGCGGTCCAGAGCCTCGCCGACGACGCGTCGGGACCGAGCAGGACCGACCCGACGCGCCGGCGGCCGCCTTCTACTGACCTGGCCGCCAGGTCAGGATCGGCGGGCCGGCCGGTAGGCGAGGGTGAGGAACGCGCCGGCGAGCCCCAGTCCGGTCACGAGCGGGACGACCGTCTGGAACACCGGTCGGTACAGGAGACCGCCGTTCGACAGCAGATCGTCCACCGAGTAGCGCCCCGGACCGGTCATCGACACCGCCAACGCCACCGCTCCGAGCACGAGGTTGTACTCCACGCCGTGGTGGACGATGAAGAAGCCGTTGGGGCGGTGCGCCACGACCGCCGCCACGACCATCAACGCGATCAGCAGGCCGGCGGCATAGGGGGTCAGGAGGCCGACGGCGAAGAGGGTCCCGGCGACGACCTGGGTGAACCCGGCGGTCAGGGCGAGGATCGGCCCCCGCGGGCGGACGCCGAGGCTGGCGAGCCACGCCGAGGTCGTCTCCAGCCCCTGTCCCCGCACCTGGCGGACACCGTGGGCGACGAAGACCGCCCCCGTGGCGACGCGCAGCACCAGGAAGCCGAGATCCGGTTCTGGGGTCACGGCCGACAGTCTGGCCGTACCGGGGTCGGCCCCGAACCCGGGCCCCTCCGACCGACAGGTAACCTCTCCGGCTCGGCATGTGGCACCGCGATCGGAACCCCGACCGCTTCAAGCGGCCCGACTTCCTCGATCGCCCGCCGTTCTGGAGCCGGCGAGGCGGCCGCGGCCTGCACGTACCCGACTGGTGGGAGCGGCGGCGGCAGCGGAGCAAGGACCCCGACCGGTTCTCGCACCCGGGCTGGGCCGACCGCTCGACCCGGGACCGCAACCCCAACCGCCTGAGCCGGCCGGACTGGCTCGACCGAATCCGCGACCGCGACATCGATCCCGATCGCTTCGCCCTCCCCGAGATCGGCAACGAACCCCGCCGGGCTCGTCGCAACCCGGACCGGCTCAAGCGGCCCGACGTGCTCGACCGGCCGGGCGGCGTGCCCCGCCGTGCCAAGCTTCTCGGGGTCGCCACCCTGGTCGTGGTGCTGGTCGGTGCGGTGGTGGCGGTGTGGGCCGTCCGAGGCGGCGGTCACGACGGTGGCCCGGCGGGGCGGGCCGGCGGCCGGGCACCGGTGGTCACGGTCTCGCTCAGCGACCACTCGATGGTCCCCCGGCGGATCGCCGGTCTGCCGACCCCCGCCACGGCGGTGGCGATCCGCCGCGACGATCAGCGCCTGTTCGTGGCCGAGGGCGACGGGCAGCTGTGGGTGTCCGGCGCCGGTGTCGGCGCGCCACCGCTCGCGCCCTGGCTCGACCTCCGGTCCGATCCGGCGTGGAACCCGCAGGACGAGGTCCTGGGCATGGCCGTGTCGGCAGACGGGAGCCAGCTGTTCGTCAGCTTCTCCGACCAGCCGGCCCAGCAGTTCGTGGTGGTGGCGTTCGCGGCGACGGCCGACCGGGGCGATGCGACGACCCGCCGGGAGGTGCTGCGCTTCGCCGTTCCCGGGCCCAGCTTCGTGGGCGGCGACCTCGCGATCGGGCCCGACGACCTGCTGTACGTGTCGGTCGGCGACGGCGCCGAACCCACCGATCTCGCCGGGACCGGCCGATCGCAGGACCTGACGGAGCTGGCGGGCAAGATCCTGCGCATCGACCCGACGCCCGGGCCAGGTGGCCCCTACACCGTCCCCCCGGACAACCCCTTCGTCGGGTCGCCCACCGCCCGGCCCGAGATCTGGGCCTACGGCGTCCACGAGGCCACCGGTCTCTCCTGGAGCACGACGGGTGAGCTCTGGTTCGCCGATCGAGGTGCGGCGCGCCAGGACGAGATCGACGTCCTCCCCGGCCCGGCCGCCGGTCGGGGCGCCGACCTCGGCTGGGACCTGGCGGAGGGCGACCTCCGGTACAAGGGAGTGCCGTCGGCGACGTCGGTCCGACCGCTGGTCAGCATCCCGACTTCGGACTCGGGCTGCCAGACGGTCGGCGGGACGTTCTACGAGGACCCGTCGGTCGTCGGCCGGGGCGGCGCCTACCTCTACAGCGACGGGTGCGACGACGCGGTCCGGGCCGTGCTGGTCGGTCCCGACCGCCGATCGAACCGCGTCGTGTCGGCCACGTTCCTCTCCAACGAGCAGGTCCAACTCGTCTCCGGCGGCGGCTCCCTCGGGCCGGTGGCCCTCGGCACGGCCGGCGGCGTGTTCCGCCTCGTGCCCAGCTCGGTCACGCCCAGTCCCCTGTCGGTCGCCATCGACCCGCCCAGCCCGTCGCCCCCGTCCTCGGTGCAGGACCTGTGCGGCATCAGCGACGCCTTCGCCATCCTCAACCCCACCGCGCTCGCAGATCGGTCCCCCGAGATCGCCCGGATGATCCTCGACCGGGTTCGCACCGCCCTCGCCGACTACCGCGCGGTGGCGCCGCCGTCGATCACCGGGGCGATCGACCAGCTGATCGCCAGCGTGGACTCGATCGCCGGCTCGATGCGCGACCTCGGCTACTCGGCCGGTCAGGACCAGCTCGCCGGGCTCCAGTCGCAGCTGGCCGACTCGGTGCTGCACCAGGACGGCACCGGGCCCCTCGCCGATGTCGTCCAGTTCGAGGACCAGGTGTGTCCCGGGCCCAAGCTCATCGACCTCGGGACGCGCTCGAGTGCGGAGCCGACCTCGCCGTCCCGTCGGGGCCGCCGCCATCGCTGCCACCTCTGCCGCACTGCTGCTCGCGTCCTGCGGGGGCTCGGACCGGATCGTCCCGACGGCGTTCGAGCGTCGGCTCCAGCAGCGCAACCACCTCGACGTCGCGCAGTCCAGGTGCGTCACCCGCTACGTCTACGACGCATACGACGACGCCTCCATCCGTGCCCTCTACCGACACGGTCTGGTCGACCTGCCATCCATCGCCTGGAACGAGTACGCCCACGCCCTGGTCGCGTGCGCGGTCCACGGCGACGTGCTCGGCTCGTGACCGAGCGCCGCTCTCCGGCGGTGGTCCCCGGGACGACGGTGGTCGGCCCGGCGCTCCTGGTGGCCATCGCGCTGGTCGCGCTGGTCCGCGGCGACCGCACCACCGCCATCGTCATCTGCGCGGCGGCGCTGTTCCTGCTCCACGCCCTGCTCCTCTCCGCCTCGTTCCGCCGCATCGCGACGTCGGCGCAGCACCGCGTCGGCACGGTCGCCGCCACCGTCGTCCGGGTCGTGCTCCTCACGCCGGTCGGCCTGGTGCTGCTCACCCCCGCCTCGGCCCTGCGACGGCTCGTGCACGGCCCCGCCCACCGGAGCGAACGAGAAGCGAGCACGTGGGTGTCCCGTGATCGACCGCCGCCCTCCGATCCTGGCCGACGCTGGGCCGATGAACGGTCCTGGCGTCCGGCGGTGACGCCGCGCCGTCGGCGAACGATCGTCGCCACGGTGCTGGCGGTGGTCGCGGTCGAGGCACTGCTCGTGGGCGCGGTGGTGGTGATCCATCGGCGCAGCCAGCCGCGACCACGTCTCGTCGGGACCGCCGCCATCGGGAACCAGCAGACCGCCGCCCTCCGCGACCTGCCATGGGTGCCCGAGGCGGAGCGGGAGACCGGCGAGGTGTCGCGTGGGATCGTGTCGACTCCGTTCACCGGGCTCTCGATCCGCGACTACCACGGGCGCTACGTGAACGTGCAGAACCGGGTCCGTCGCAGCTACCAAGCGCCCGCCCCACCGGGTGTGAAGCCGATCGACGTCTGGTTCTTCGGCGGCTCGACCATGTTCGGGTTCGACCTGCAGCGCGACGAGCACACCATCGCATCGGAGGTCGTGCGCCTGGCCGAGGCCGACGGCCTGGTCGTGCGGGCGCGCAACTACGGCTCGACCGGGTACGTGAACTACCAGGAGTCGATCCTCTTCGGGCTCCTCCTCGGGGGCGGACAGCGGCCCGATCTGGCCGTCTTCTACGACGGCGTCAACGACGAGTCACTCGCGTTCCTCGACGCGTCGGGCGGGTTCGACCCCCCGGGCGAACCGAGCTACCTCGGCTCCTTCGAGGCCCGCCAGGCCCTCGCTGCCCGGCCCCTCGGCGACAACGGCCCGGCTCCTCCCCGCACCGACCTGCCCCCCAGCCCGCTCCGCCCCGCCACGACGGCCGAGCCCCTGGCGGCGAGCGCCCTGGAGCGGTCGATCCAGGACGTCTACCGACAGGGGTTCGATCTCAGCCAGGCGCTGGCGGCGCGCTACGGGACCCAGGTGGTGCACTTCTGGCAGCCGGAGATCTACACCCGCAGCCCGCTCGACCCGGGTGAGCGGGTGCTGCTGCCCGGGCTCGGGCTCGACCCGTTCCGCTACGACACGATCCGCGCCCTCCTGGACCGGGTCCGCAGCGGCCTCCCGTCCGGCGTGATCGACATCAGCGCCTCCTTGGACGACGTCCACGGACCGGTCTTCTCGGACAGCGCCCACATCAACGAGAAGGGGGCGCGAGCGGTGGCGGAGGCCATCTACGCGAGGCTGAAGCCGCAGCTGGTGGCGCTGGCGGGCTCACGGTGACCTCGCCCGACGACGTCTCGCCCGGCCACCGACCGGGCCGCCTGGGGTTCCCGGTGCAC
Source organism: uncultured Acidimicrobiaceae bacterium (assembly GCA_963811245.1). Classification (GTDB taxonomy): domain Bacteria; phylum Actinomycetota; class Acidimicrobiia; order Acidimicrobiales; family Salinilacustritrichaceae; genus Salinilacustrithrix. Next base: position 41,715 of record CAWEQL010000002.1, on the reverse strand, counting down.
GCCGTGCTGGTGCTGTTCCCGATGGGCGCGTTGCTCTCGGCCACCGCGTTCGACATCGCCTCGCGCGTGGCGACGGAGCCCTACACCTTCCCGCGCTCGGCGTTCTGGCTGATCGTGCTGGGGCTGGCGGGGAGCCTCGTGTCCGGCGGTGCCGCCTTCGCCGGGTTGCTCCGCCTGCCGGCGGGGACCCCGGCCCGCCGGGTCGGGGCCTGGCACGTGGCGGTGACGGACCTGAGCATCGCCCTCTTCGTGATCTCGCTGATCCTCCGGTTCGACAGCGACTACGCCCGACCGGTCGCATGGGCGCCGATGGTGACGGGGGTGCTCGGCTCCGTGGCGGTGATCGTGGGGGCCGGGCTCGGGGCCCGACTCACCTACCGCCACGACGTCGGCGTCTCGAGCGACCCGCCGACCTGACCTCACCTGGTGCCGGGCGGCTCCGCGCGGCGAGGTGCCACCTCGTCGAGCCGGCGGCGCAGCGCAGCGCCGAGCACCGCCACCCCGGGCTCTCGGAGCATCGCCTCGTGCGGCACGTCGATCCGCTCGATGTCGACACCGCCCTCGGCGATCGGTCCCCAGCCCATGGTCGCGTCGGACGACGCGCTCTCTGCTGCCCAGAACAGGTGGATGCGGCCCGGGTAGCGGAGGCCGTCCCAGTCGTAGGTGCGCGCCAGCTTCCAGTGCTGCCGCCACCCGTACCAGAGCCGTCGTCCGGTGTCGATCCGGCCGTGTCGCCAGAGGTCGAGCTGGAACTGGAGCGGATCGGTCCAACGGTCCAGCCCGCTGCGGATGAGCACGTGGTAGGCCGCGCCGGTGCGATCCCTCCGGAGCATGTCGAGGTAGTAGCGGCCTCGCTCCCGGGCGGAGCGATCCGGCTCCGGAGGGGGCGGGATCCCGTTGTAGGGCTTGTCGAGCACCTTGTGCGGGTCGTAGTGGCGACCGCGGTAGCCCGGCCCGACGTCGATCACCCCGAGGAAGGCGACCTCTTCGCCCTCGGCGACGAGCTGCCGCGCCACCTCGAACGCCAGCACCCCTCCGAAGGAGTAGCCGGCCAGGTGGTACGGGCCGTTCGGCTGGACGAGCCGCAGGTCGGTGACGTACCGGAGGGCGAGCATCTGAAGGGTGCGGAACGGGGACTTCGGACCGCGCAGGACCGGCGACTCGAAGCCGTGGACCGGCTGGTCGGGACCGAGCTCCCGGGCGAGGTGACGGGCCGTCCACGCCGTGCCGTAGAGGTCGTGGACGAAGAACAGGCGGGGCCGTGACGGGTCGCCCTCCTGCAGTCGGACCACCGTCGAGCGGCGTCCCCGGTGCTCTGCCCGGTCGCGGACGACCTGCGCCATCTGCTCGACCGTCGACCGGCCGATCAGGTCCGCCATCGGGAAGGGCTGCCCACGGCGGGCCTCGAGCTCGGCGAGCACGCGGGCGGCGTCGAGCGACTGGCCACCGAGCTCGAAGAAGTCCTCGTGGACACCGACGGGGTGCACGCCGAGCACCCGTCGCCACACCTCGGCCACCTCCTGCTCGTACTCGTCGCGCGGCAGCACCAGGGCACGGTCGGGGGTGGGCCGCTCCCGCATGGGGTCCGGGAGCGCCCGGCGGTCGAGCTTGCCGTTCGGCAGCTGCGGCAGCTCGTCCAGGATGGCGATGGACGTGGGGACCAGGTGGGACTTGACCCTGGCCGCCAACGCCGTGCGCACCGCGGCGTCGGCCCCCGGGCCGGCCACCGAGGCGGACGGCACGACCCACGCCACGAGCAGGTTGGTGCCCATCGGATCGGGTCGCCCTTCGACGATGGCATCGGCGACCTCGCTCAGGGCCAGCAGCGCCTGCTCGACCTGACCGGGGACGACCCGGTGCCCACGGACCTTGATCTCGCTGTCGCTGCGTCCGACGAGCTCGACGCAGCCGTCGTCGTCGATGCGGGCCAGGTCGCCGGTGCGGTAGGTGCCCATGCCCGTTCCGGGGTCTCTCGACAGCACCGCCCCGGTCGCGTCCGGGTTGCCCCAGTACCCGTCGAAGAGGTACCGGCTGCGGACCTGCAGCTCACCGACGCCGACGTCGTCGACGTCGAGCAGGAACAGCTCCATGCCCTCGATCGGCCGGCCGACGGGAACGCCGGCCGGGCCGTAGGTCTCGCCGGGTCTGGTGAAGAAGAAGGTCAGCACGCCGGTCTCGGTGGTGCCGTAGCCGTTGGCGACGACGACCTCCGGTCCGAACACCGATCGGACGACGCCGATCGACGCGTCATCGACCCGCTCGCCGCCGAGCACGACCAGCCGGAGCCGGTTCGGTCGGCGCTCACCGTCGGTGGCCATGAAGCGGGCCACCGTGGGCGAGAAGTACATGACCGTGACGGACCGGTCGTCCAGCCACTCCGGCAGCGGCGCCAGACCCAGTGACCGCAGGTCGAACGAGCACAGCGCGGCGCCGTTCACGAGGGGCAGGAGCATGGGATAGGCGGCGACGGCCAACGACGGTGGGAACAGCATGGGCAGCCGATCGGACGGAGCGATGGCGAGGGTGTCCGAGGCGCAGCGCAACAGGTGGAGCAGCGCCCGGTGCGACAGGGCCGCCGCCTTCGGGTGGGCCGTCGTGCCGGACGTGTACGCGAGGAGCGCAGGGTCGTCCGGTCCGGGTCCGGAGCCGGCCCGCGGAGGGGCTTCTCCTGCTCCGCCCAGCTCGGCCCACGCGACCCGCTCGATGCCCACCGCCAGCTCGGTGGCGGAGGCGAGGTGGTCGTCGTCGTGCACGACCAGGGCGGGCCGGGCGTCGGTCAGCACGGCCGCCGTCACCTCGTGCGGGGCCTCGGGATCGAGCACGAGCACGATGCCGCCCGCATCGAGGACCGACAGCACCGCTTCGACGACGTCGGGGCCGTGGTCGAACAGGAGGGCCACCGGTCGACCGACCACGCCGCGCTCGGTGAGCCGGTGCGCCGCGGCTGCCACGGTGGCGCCCACCGACGCGTAGGACCGGCCGCCGTCGGGGCCGACCAGGGCGGGTCGGTCACCGTGGGCATCGACCATCGCCCAGAAGCGGGCGCCGATCGAACCCTCGACGTCGCCGGGGTCGAAGGCCACGTGGTCGGCGGGCTTCGCGCCGGGGTCCGCCACCCAGGGCGCCTCGCCCCGAACACGTCGATCCACGAAGCCTCCCCTGGTCACCGGCGGGCTCGAAGCCTAGATCCTGGCTCCCGGCCGACGGCGCGGCGACAGGTAACGTCGGCGAGCCGACCACGAGGAGGGGTGCGTGCCGGAGCTGCGACCGTGGGTCGGGAGGATGCTGGAGCGGAACAACGTGCGCGTTCGTCGCCTCGACGGCGAGCAGCCCAACCCCCGCCCCGTCGCCGAGCAGCCCTGGTACCCCGGCCTCGTCGCCGCCCACCGGTCCATCCGGGCCGAGTGGGACAGGTTCGTCGAGGGCGGGGGCGACCTCCCCCTCATCGACGAGACGCTCGGGGCGCGCGACCAGAACCAGGGCTCCTACTGGAAGATGGCCGTGCTCGTGAACCAGCGCCGGGGGGTCCGGCCGCTCGACCGCATCTTCCCGGAGACGGTTCGCGCCATGATCGCCATCCCCGAGCTGCGGGCCGCGTGCTGGTCGGTGCTGGGCCCGGGGGGGTGGATCCCCGAGCACGTCGGACCGAACGCCGGGTGCCTGCGCATGCTCGTGGGGGTCGACACCGGCGGCGCCGTGATCTCGGTGTCGGGCACCGATCAACCGTTCCGCGACGGTGAGGCGGTCCTCTTCGACGACACCAAGCCGCACGCCGTGACCAACCCCGGCCCTGAACCGCGGGTGGTGATCCTCTGCGACCTGATCCGGCCCCTGGGCGGGATGATCGGTCGCCGCAACGTCGTCGTGCAGCGGCTCCAGCACGAGATGACGCCGGCCCTGCGGCACGCCGCGCGGCAGAGCCGGGCCCACTTCGACGTCCTCAACCCCGAGTACGGGCCCGAGCCACCGCTCCCCGCGACCTCCCGGCGGTAGCCTCGGGCATGCCGATGACGGGGGAAGGATCTGCACGCATGAGATCGACGTTCCACGACCCGACCGCGCAGGCGCGCCTCGAGCGGGACGGCTTCGCCGTGATCCCGTTCCTGGACCCCGACGAGGTCGAGCAGCTGCGGTCCGGGTACGAGCGGCTCGGGCGTGCGCCCGGCGACCCCGCCAAGGCCTGCATCTCGACGTTCCACACCTGGGACGCCGGCTACAAGTCGGCGACCCACGCCACCATCCGGGAGGTGTTCGCCCCCCACCTGGAGGCGACCTTCGACCGGCAGCGCGCGCTGCCCAGCAACTTCCTGGTCAAGTGGCCCGGTGGCATGAGCGGCTTCGGCCTGCACCAGGACCTCTCGCTCACCGACGAGCGCTACCACCGCTCGGTCGAGGTGTGGGTCGCCCTCGAGGACACCACGCCGCAGAACGGCCAGCTCTGGTTCGTGCCCGGGAGCCAGGACTGGATCCCGACCCTCCGGGGGATCCAGATGTTCCCCTTCCCGTTCTGGCCCGTCGCCCAGCGCATCGTGCAGCACCACGCCGTGCCCGTCCCGGTGCGGGCCGGCGAGGCCATCGTGTTCAACCACGCCGTGCTGCACTTCTCCCAGCCGAACCGCACCGACACCCCGCGGCTGGTCGCCATCTCCGACCTCATCCCCGAAGAGGCCCAGCACCTGCACTTCTTCGGCGACGGTGCGGGCCACATCGACGTGTACGAGATCGACGAGAGCTTCTGGGTCGACAACAACCCGTTCACCCTCTGGAAGCCGCCCCCGGCGGCACGCAAGCTCGGCGCCGTCGACTGGTTCGAGTACACGCTGCTCGAGGACGACGGCCTCGACCGGCTGATCGCCGAGGGCCGCGCCGAGGTCGTCGACGGTGCTCGCGGGGCCATCAACCCGGGCAAGGCCTGGTGCCACCGCTGCGGCACGACCGAGGGCGTCCACGAGGAGGCCGACCGCTGGATCGGCAACGTGACGGTCCTGTGCGACCGCTGCGAGGTCGTCGAGTCCGACCGCTTGGCCGCCGCCGGTCGCTGAGCGGTCCCCCCGGTCGGGCCGGGCGTTCAGACCGGAGCCGGGCCGGCGACCTGTTCGACGTCGACGGCGTCCTCCCACTCGAAGCGCAGCGGCGGTCCGAGCAGGTCCTCCGACGCCGGCGTGCCGAAGGTCACCGACTGCCAGCCCTCGTTCAGGATCTCGCCCTCGATCTCGTCGACCACCGCGACCACCACGTCGAGGCGACCGGCGAGGAGGTTGCGATCGACCTGTCCGGCGAACCGGTACCACCCCGGCCGGGTGAGCACCCCGCCGGCAGGCTCCACGGTGATCAGCACGAAGGTGTGCTCCTCCACGTACCCCGGCGTCACCGCGATCTCACGATCCTCGGGCACGGCGCGGTAGGAGAGCTCGAGGCGGACGTTCGGCGACGGCGCCGCGACCTCGACCCAGCCCTCGAAGCGCAGCGGATCGCCTGACGGCACCCATCGGGATTCGAGCTGGAGGTCGTGGATGCGCACCTCGGAGTCACCCGTGCTCGACCCCATCGCCCACCCTGCGCCCCCGTAGCTGTCGACCACGGATCCGGTCGGGCCGTCGGCGACCAACCGCCCCTTCTCCAGGCGGATCGCCCGCTCGCAGAGCTCGGAGACGAGGTGCAGGTTGTGGGAGACGAACAGCACCGTCGAGCCGATGAACTGGAGCTCGCGGATGCGGGCCATCGCCTGCACCCGGAACTCGTGGTCACCGACACCGAGCAGCTCGTCGATCAGCACGAGATCGGCGTCGACGTGCAGCGCGATGGCGAGGCCGAGCCGGGCGCGCATGCCCGAGCTGTAGTGCTTGACCGGCCGGTCCTTCGCCTCGCCGATGCCGGCGAAGGCCAGGATGTCGTCGACCCGGCGCTCGACGTCGGACCGTCTGAGCCCGAGCAGCATCGCGCTCATCTCGATGTTCTCGAGGCCGGTGTAGTCGGGGTACATGCCGACGCCGAGCTCGAGGATCGAGACGATGCGCCCCCTCGCGACCACCGACCCCGACGTGAGGCCCGTCACCCCCGCCACCGCTCGCAGCAGCGTCGTCTTGCCTGCTCCGTTCGGTCCGATGACGCCGACCGCCTCGCCGGGCTCCAGCGCGACCGAGACCGAGTCGAGGGCGGCGACCTCGCCCCCCGCATCCTGGCCCAGGGCGCCGGGGAGGAGCTGGCGGAGGTCGGTCCTCCGACGGCCACGGCGATAGCGCTTGGTCGCCCGATCGAGCTCGACGACGTGCTCCACCCGGTCAGCTGCGGCCCGCTGCCGGTCGATGAGGACCTGGGCCCGATCAGCGGGTTCGAGCGTCCACGAGTGGTCGGCGGCCAAGTAGGGCTTGGCGGAACCGGAGCGGCTGCCCCGGACCCGGAACGCCGCATCGGCTTCGGCCAGGCCCAGCCGGTGGGCCGGGTCGACGAGTCGCACCGTGACCCGCACGTGCCCACCGTCCATCGGCATCGGCGAGGAGACGCCGCGCAGCGCGTGGCGCCCCACCTCGCACGCCGCGCCGGGCAGGGTGCAGAGGCAGCGGGCGAACGGCCGGTCCGGGGTGAAGGTCGGCAGCGCCATCTCGAAGAGCGCCTCCATCCTCGGCACCGGGCGCAGGACCTCCAGGTCGAGGTCGACGTGCACGACTCCCCACGGGTCGATGTGGTCTTCGACCAGGGAGAACCCGTGCAGCCGAACCGGCGACTCTCCCACCGGATCGGAGCGGGAGGATCCGGAGACCAGGTAGCGCTCGATCACCTCCGCGGCCGGGCCGTCCTCGACCACCCTGCCGTCGCGCAGGTGCAGCACGCGGTCGCACAGCATCTCGACCAGCCCCATCTCGTGGGACACGAGAACCAGGGTGACCCCGCTCCGGACGAGGGCGTCGATCCGGGCGACGCACCGCTCCTGGAACTCCCGATCGCCCACGCTGAGCACCTCGTCGATGGCCAGCACGTCGGCGTGGATCTGGGTGGCGATGGCGAAGCCGAGCCGGGCGGACATGCCGGTCGAGTACCGCTTCAGCGGGGTGTCGAGCGCGGCCTCGACCCCGGCGAACCGGGCGATCTGCTCGGTGTGCTCCGACGCCTCGGCGCGACTCAGGCCGAACAGGGCGGCCGACAGCGCGATGTTCTCGCGGCCGGTGAGCTCCGGGTGGAACCCCAGCCCGAGCTCGATCATCTGACCGAGGCGACCGCCGTAGCCGACCGACCCGGTGGTCGGTACGACCACCCCCGCCAGCATCTTCAGCACGGTCGACTTCCCCGCGCCGTTCGGACCGATGATCCCGAGCCGCTCCCCCGGACCCACCTCGAAGCTCAGGTCGTCGAGGGCGCAGAAGGTCTCGATCCCCGCGAGCGGGTCGCTCCAGGGCAGCACCGTGCGGACGGTCGGCCGGGTCGCGCCCGAGTACCGCTTGCTGACCCGGTCGAAGTGGACCTGCCCCAGCGGAAGGCCCCCCCGACCATCAGACGACATCGACCATCCGGTCCTCGACCGAGCGCACGTACAGGACGGAGACGACGAGCAACGCGGCACCGATGACGAACTGGATGCCGAGCAGGTCCCAGCTCGGCCAGCGGCCGCGGAGCACGGTGTCACGGAACGACTCGATGGCGACCGCCACCGGGTCCACCGACGCGGTCCAGGCCAGCGATCGGGGCAGGTTCGACACCGGGTACATGACCGGAACGGCGAAGAAGCCGACGCGCAGCAGCAGGAGGACGGCGTGGTTGGTGTCCCGCAGGAAGACCGTGAAGGCGGCCCCGAACACGCCGAGGGCAGCTGTCCACACGAGCACGAGCAGGACCGGCGCGACCACGGCCACGATCTCGACCGACGGACGGACCCCTTGGACCAGCCCGAGGATCACCACGGTGACGATGCCGATGCCCAGGTCCGGGACGTTGGCCGCCACCGCCGAGAGGGGGAGCGCCTCCCTGGGGAAGTACACCTTGGAGATCAGGTCCCCGGAGGAGACCAGGCTGGCCAACGCCGCCGCCAGCCCCGCCGAGAAGAACGTCCACATGACCACGCCCGCCCACGCGAAGGAGAGGTACGGGACCCCGTCGCCGCTGACCGAGAACGCACCGCTCAGGATCACGGCGTAGACGATCATCACCACGACCGGGTTGATGAAGCTCCAGACGACGTCGAGGGCGCTCTGGCGGTACCGGGTGCGGAACTCGCGCACGGCGAGGACCCGCAGCAGCTCCCCGACGCGCTGGGTGCGGCGGCGCAACGGCACCCTCTGCACGCCGACACCCCTCACGAACACGGCCGGAGAGGCTACCGCCGGGACGTCTGGCCGGGTCCCCGTGGGATCAGCCGTTCAGCACGTGGTCGAGGTCGACCACCCGGCCCGGGATGCGGCGAGCCGACAGGCCGAAGCCCCGCTGGACCACTCGATTCACCGCTCCGACCGCCCCCGGCAGCGGCCAGGTGAACTGCACGAACAGCACGTAGCGGTCGTCGTCGGCGTCGTTCCAGGCCTCGTGCTCGACGGCGTCGTCGAAGAGCAGGGTGCCACCCTCCTCCCACACGTGGGTGCGGTCGCCGACCTGGATGCGCGACGCCCCGCGCGGGCCGGGGACGCGGATGCCGACCTGGTACCGGAGCGCGCCCCGGTTGGGTCCCCGGTGGCGGGGCAGGTGGGCGCCCGCGCCCAGCACGGTGAAGCCCCCGACCTGCAGCCCGGGAACGGTCGCCAGGAGCTCGGTCGTGCGAGGGGCGCGACGAGCGTTCACGTCGACCCACGTCCCGTAGGAGTGGATGATGAAGTTCGTCCACCGCCCCTCGCTCCCCTGGTCGAGGCCGACGACGTCGTTCACCGACGGGAGTTGGACCCGGTCGGCGACGAGGCGGTCGACCTCCGCCGCGATCTCGGTCCAGGCGTCGGCGATCGGACCGGTCCACGGGTAGGCGGACGGGTCGAGCGGGCCGTCGGACTTCGGCTCGACGCGATCGATCCGTCGCTCGTTCCACGCCAGCAGGCGACCGGCCACCTCCTCTCCGCGCACGGCCCGGCTCAGTCGTTCAGGGCGCGATCGAGCTCGACGATGCGACGTCGCGCGCCCCGCACCTGCGGATCGAGGCGCAGCAGCGGCTGCACGAGCCGGTTGAGCACGCCCGCCCCTCCGGCGAGGTCACGATCGACCTCGAGCATCAGGCTGACCCGAGGCGCAGCCGACCGGTTGAACGCCCGGTGCTCGAAGGTGTCGTCGAACGCGAACGCCCGTCCGTCGGCCCAGGTGAACCAGGTGTCACCGGATTGGAGGGCGCACGCCCCCGGCGGCCCCGGCACGACCACACCGAGGTGGGCGCGCACGACGCCCTTGTTGTGCCCCCGGTGCGGTGCGATGGCAGCCCCCCCGCCGAGCACCGAGAAGGAGGCGGCGCGGAGGCCCGGGATCGACCGGAGCGCGCTGGCCGTGCGTGGACAGCGCCGGACGTTGCGCTCGCTCCAACCACCGTTCTCCCGGAGCACCAGGGCCGTCCAGCTCCCGGCCACGGGCATCTCCGTGCCGGCGAGCGCGCGCTCACGGTCGCGAGCCGGTGGTCACCCAGGCCGATCCACTCGTCGCGGATGTCGGACCAGGCCGCCTCCAGCCCGTCGAGCCAGGGCGCCTGGGAGCGCTCGACCGCCGGGACGTCGGTCACCGCCCGGGTGATCGACCGGTGGTTGGCTCGCAGGAGCCGCGCCAGCGCCTCGGCGAGCGCCCCGTCACCCCCCTCCGGCGGTCGGCTGGGCCCGAGGTCGTAGTCGGCGAAGGACCTGGACGCCTCGACGAGGTCGTCGGGGATCGGATCTCCGCACAGCTCGGCCACCGCCCCGAGGTCGAGCGGTGAGGCCCGCTGGGGTGCGACGGCCAGCACGGTGCCCGACTGCGGCGGGTGCGCCCAGAGCTCGGCCGGGGAGATCGAGGCGAACCAGTCGTCGTCGACGTCGAGCACGTGCACGGTGCCGTCGCGCTGATCGACCGGGTGCCGCAAGGACGACGGCCTCGGCACCACCGCCCCGCCGAGCGCCAGCCGCATCGACGTGCTCCGGTTCGGTGGCGAGAGGTGCAGGAGGGCGTGGTCGATGACGACCGCGTCGCCGGCCCGCACCGGCACCGGCACCGCGTGGTCGACCAGGTAGGGCGCCAGCGGCTCGTACCAGGACGGCGTCCAGGTGCCCCGGAGGCAGTCGACCAGGCGGTGACTGGCGGGCACGACGTGGAGCGGGCCGTTGCCGATCTGCTCGTCGGCGTCGTCCAGCGCGATCCAGAACGCCACGGACCGGTACTGCTCCTCATCCACGTAGGTCCAGTCCTGGTGGAGGTCCAGCTGGCTGTCGTCGCCGGGCCACTTGGCGAGGAAGCTCGTCATGAAGCACCGGTGGTCGACGAGCACCCGGTCGAGGTGGACCGACCAGAACGGCTCGAGATCCCGGGCGATGGCGGCCCTCGTCTCCTGCGGGGCCTGTTCGAAGTCGGTGTCGAACCCCCGGCCCGCTCCGTCGTGGTGGCGCTCGTAGACGGACCGGAGCCGGTCGACCTCGGCCGCCTCGAGCAACGGCAGCACGACGAAGCCGTCGAGCTCGAAGGCCCGCTGGAGCTCGGGGTCCCGGAACGTCGGATGGACGCCTCCACGGCCGCGCCAGGTCGGCCGGCCTGCGGCAGCCCCCGGGTCGGTGCGGGCGCCCGGCGCGGTGGCGGTCGTGCTGCTCACGGCGGGATCCTACGTTCCCGCCGTCCGAGTATCCTTTCCGCCGATGAGGACGAGGGGGCACGCGGCTCCCCGCAGCACCGGCCGCGGGGATGCCTCGGCGATCGAGCGCACCAGGCCGACGGCTCGCGCCGCCGCCGCCGCCCGAGCCCTGCGCGGCACCTACGCCGAGGTCGCGTCGAAGGCGCCGGACGAGATGGCGACCGCCGCCCGGCCGGTCCGCGTCCTCCGCAACGTGCAGGCCGTGCTCGCCGCCGGGGCGATGGAGGCCAACCGGCGGGTCGTCGAGCGCACCGGTCCCCACCCGGCCGTCTGGCCGACCGACGGGTGGAGCTGGAGCGCCCGGCTGGAGCGCTCCACCGACGCCATCCGTGACGAGTACCTGCGCTTCGCCGAGGGCCGCACGCTGCCCCACACCGCGGAGCTGGCCGGCTTCGACCCCGACAGCGAACGGGGCCGGTCCGGCGTGCCCATCGGGCGGGGCCGCTGGCGCACGTTGCCGCTGCACATCGGCGGGCGGTGGGTCGACGCAGCCACCGAGCACTTCCCCGTCACCTGCGAGCTGGTCCGACAGGTGCCGGGCGCCGCCTCGGTGGGGTTCTCGGTGCTCGAGCCCCACTCGGGTCACCGCCCGCACCGCGATCCCAACGACGGCGCCCTCCGGTACCAGCTGCCGCTGATCGTCCCCGACAGCGATCGGTGCGGCATGCGGGTCGAGGGGGAGGTCTGCACCTGGATCGAGGGTCGGGCGCTGGCCTTCGACGTCACCGCCGAGCACGAGACGTGGAACGACTGCGACGAGGCCCGGGTCCTCTTCCTCATGGAGGTGCCGATGCCGATGCGGTGGCCCGCGTCCTGGGTGTGCCGGTTCGGGCTCTGGGCCTACCGCTGGTACCCGCACCAGCGTTCGATGCACCGGCGGGCCAACGCCTTCGCCGCTCAGCCCGCCGAGCCGGCGCCGGCCTGAGCCCTCGGTCCGACCCCGTGGCACCTGCGACCCGACCGACGGCTTCGTCCGCCCTGCCCGCCGAGGTCATCGCCGACCGGGGCTGGGGCGTCGTCGATCTGCTGGACGGTCACGAGGTCGCCGAGCTCCTCGGTGCCGCCGAGCAGATCGACCTGCGCGATCGACCCATCGTCATCTCGAGCGTCGACGAACCTCGGGAGGCGTCGCGAGCTGCCGACCAACTCGTCAAGCGGGTGGTCGGATCACGGCTCGGGGAGCTGGCGCCGTCGCTGCGGCCGTTCCTCGGCGCCTTCATCGTGAAAGGCCACGACGGGGGCCGCATCGACCTGCACCAGGACTGGACCTACCACGACGAACGACAGGAGCCAGCGCTGATCGTGTGGGCCCCCCTCGTCGACGTCGACGGCTCCAACGGGACGCTCGAGGTCGTCGACGGCAGCCACCGGTGGAGCACGGCGATCCGCGGCAGCGGGTCGATCCCCGGGATCGCCGACGACGTGCAGGAACGGCTCTGGGACGTCGCCCACGCCGTGCCGCTGCGCGCCGGACAGGCGCTCCTCTACGACCCCGGCCTGATCCACGGTTCGCGGCCGACCGGTGGCAGCCCGCGGCCGGTGGCGGCCCTGGCAGCCGCACCGGCCGGCGCACCGCTCGTCCACTTCCGGGGCGATGACGACGGCCGGATCCGCGGCGTCGCGGTCGACGAGTCGTGGTACAGCACGAAGCCCTTCGCCGAGGTTCCTCCCGATGCCGAGCCGGTCGATCCCTGGGCACCGGGGACCGTTCCGCTCGACGACCGGCGTCTGCAGGCCCTGCTCGGCTCGTCGAGCTAGCGGGACGATCCGACGGCTCCACTACGGTCTCGGAAGGGGGTGCGACCGTTCAGATGCAGATCCTGGGCATCAGCGCCCTCTACCACGACGCCGCCGCCGCGCTGGTCGACGACGGCGAGGTCGTCGCCGCCGCCCAGGAGGAGCGCTTCACCCGCACGCAAGCACGACCCGGCGCTTCCCCGTCGACGCCATCGCGCTGGTGCCTCGAGGCGGGCGGGGTCGAGCCCGACGGCCTGCACGCCGTGGCCTACTACGAGAAGCCGCTCACCACCTTCGTGCGGGTGCTGAGCACCTACTTCGCGCGTCGGGCCCGAAGGGGCTCCGGTCGTTCCACCGGGCCATGCCGAGTGGTCCACGCGACAAGCTCTGGGTCTCCTACGAGATCGAGCAGGGCTCCGCGACCTCGGGTTCGCAGCATGCCCGACGAACCTGTCGTTCGCCGAGCACCACGCAGCCACGCCGCCGCGGCGTTCTACCCGTCGCCGTTCGAGCCGGCGGCCATCCTGACCTTCGACGGCGTCGGCGAGTGGGCCACCAGCTCCATCGGGATCGGGCGAGGGGCAACCGGATCGAGCTGCTGCGCGAGCTGCGCTTCCCCGACTCGCTCGGCCTGCTGTACTCGGCGTTCACCTACCACTGCGGGTTCCGGGTCAACTCCGGCGAGTACAAGCTCATGGGCCTCGCCCCCTACGGCGAGCCCCGGTACGTCGACGCATCCTCGAGCGACCTCATCGACCTCCGCCGCGACGGCTCGTTCACCGCTCGACCATGCGCTACTTCGACTTCCTGGCCGGCCGACGCATGACCAACCGCGCTTCGACCGAGCTGTTCGACGGCCCGCCCGCGAGCCCCGAGACGCCGATCACCCAGCGCGAGTGCGACCTGGCCGCGTCGATCCAGGAGGTCATCGAGGAGATCGTGCTCGCCATGGCCCGCACGCGCGGCCGAGTCGACCGGCGAGTCGAAGGCCGTGCTGGCCGGCGGCGTGGCGCTCAACTGCGTCGCCAACGGCCGGCTCCTGCCGCGACGGGCCCGTTCGACGACATCTGGGTCCAGCCGGCGGCCGGCGACGCCGGCAGCGCCCTCGGTGCGGCGCTCTGGGCTGGCACCAGATCGCTCGGACGACCCGCGCCCGGTCGACGCCGTCCGACTGCCATGGCCGGCGCCTTCCTCGGGCCCGCTTCGACGGCGACGAGATCGCGGCGTGGCTCGACGAGCAGGGGCGCCCGTACGAGCGCCTCGCCGACCCGACGAGCGGGCCGACGTGCGTCGGCCGGCCTGCTCGCCGACGGCGAGGTCGTCGGGTGTGCTCCAGGGCGCATGGAGTTCGGGCCCCGGGCGCTCGGCAACCGGTCGATCCTCGCCGACCCCCGCGACCCCGACGATGCAGCGAGCGCTGAACCTCAAGATCAAGCGCCGCGAGTGGTTCCGGCCCTTCGCCCCGGCCGTGCTGGCCGAGCAGGCCGGCGAGTGGTTCGACCTCGACGGGCGACGTCGCCCTACATGCTCTTCACGTGGCCACCGGTGCCGCGCGGAGCGCCGCGTCGACGACACCGCGGCCAGGTCGCGCGCGCCGACCTCGCGCTCGTGGGTCGACCCAGGTCCGCTCGACGATCCCGGCGGTCACCCACGTCGACGACTCGGCCCGGGTCCAGACCGTCGACCGCGAGCGCAGACCCGGAGTTCCACGCCGATCCTCGCCGCGTTCGACCGGCGCACCGGCTGCCCGGTGCTGGTCAACACCTCGTTCAACGTCCGGGGCGAGCCCATCGTGGGCACCCCCGAGGACGCCTACCGCTGCTTCATGACCACCGACATCGACTTGCTCGTGCTCGAGGACTGCGTGCTCGAGCGCACGGCGCAGCCCGACGTCCCCGTCCACGAACTCGACCTCGAGCTGGTGCTCGACTGACCCGATGAGCCCCTCGACCGCCGGCGGGCCGGCCCCTCTGAACGCACCCCTCACCGCGGTCGCGGTCGTCGCCTACGAGGCGGAGACGACGATCGAGCGCGTGCTCGACCGCATCCCGGAGGCGGTCGCCGGGATCGAGCCGACGGTCATCGTGTCCGACGATTGCAGCACCGACGCCACCGCCGAGCGGGCCGAGAAGTGGTTGACGGCCCACGAGGGCCGCGACGTCCACGTGGTCCGCCGCCCGCGGAACCTCGGCTACGGCGGCAACCAGCAGGCGTGCTACCGCTGGGCGGAAGACCAGGGCGCCGACGTCGTCGTGCTGCTGCACGGCGACGAGCAGTACCCGCCGGAGCGCATCCCCGACCTCGTCGCGCCGATCGTGGCGGGCGAGGCGGACGCCGTGTTCGGGTCGCGCCTGCTCGAGACCGGTGCCGCCCGACGCGGCGGCATGCCCGTCGACCGCTTCGTCGCCAACGTCACCCTCACCCGGGCGCTCAACGCCATGCGGGGGACGCACCTCTCCGAGTGGTTCAGCGGGTTCCGCGCCTACCGGCTGTCCACGCTCACCGAGCTCGGCTACGAGCGGTTGCCCGTCGGGTTCGACTTCGACACCAAGGTGATCGTGCGGCTGCTCGAGCTCGACGCCACCATCACCGAGATCGCCATCCCGACCCGGTACGCCGACGAGGTGTCCCGTGTCCCGCTGGTGCGCACCGGTCTCAACGCCCTCCGGCACGGCATGCCCAGGCTGCGCCAGCGCCGACCCTGACCGGCGCCTGGCGGCTGGCGGCCGGTCAGCGGGGCGCCAGCTCGAGCGCGACCGATCCGGTGAACAGGTGGTGCTCGCGCACGAGGCGGAGCCCGGCCTGCTCGAACAGGCCCGAGAGGTGTCGGCGCGTTCGCTCACGGCCGACGTGCAGGGCGAGGAGCAGCAGATCGGTCGCCTGCGCCACCCCGGTCGTCGGGGGCTCGTCGAGCACGTTGTCCACGACCAGGACCCGCCCGGCCCGCCCGAGCGACCGGCCCACGGTCTCGAGGAGGCGCACGACGTGCTCGTCGTCGCACTCGGTCAGCACCGCCATCACCAGGTAGCGGTCGTACCCGTCCGGCACCGCCTCGAAGAAGTTGCCGGCGACGAGCTCGCACCGGGCCGCAAGGGAGCCGGAGCGCAGCGTCGGCAGCGCCTGGTCGACGGCGGCCGGGAGGTCGAGGACCGCGGCGTGAAGCCGTCGATGCTCCCGCAGCAGCAGCTCGACGGCGGTGCCGACGCCTCCACCGACGTCGCACACCGACTGCACCCCGGCCCAGTCCAGGTTTCGGCTGAGGGCCAGGGCCTGGATCCGCGACCCGGCCTCGCTGCCGCCCTGGTCGGTCGACCACTCCGCGCCCTCCCCGCCACCTCCCGACGCCGCGTCACGGCCCGCCCCCCACGGCCGGGGGCCCGAGCGCACCACTGCATCGAGCTCGCGGGCCGAGCGCCAGACCGCCTCGCTGGACCCGAAGTCGACCCACGGGGCGTAGGAGTTGGGGTGGTCTCGGCGCAGGAACTCGGTGACGCCGGTGGATCGGTACCGATCGCCCTGCCACCGCACGTACCCGCGGGAGGCGGCGAACCGCAGCACCCGGTCGAGCGTGTCGGCATCCGCTCCCACCCGGACGGCCAGCTCGTCGACGGTGGTCGGCTCGGCGAGCAGCTCGGGGATCCCCAGCTCGACCAGGAGGCCGAGGATCCGGTTCTCGAACACCGCCATCAGACCGTCCATCACGGCGAGCGGCGGCGGTGCGGTCCGGCGTCGCAACGCCCCACCCAGCCGCCGGAGCCGCCATCGGAGGCCGGTGACGAGCGGCGACCCGACCACCCGGAGCCCGACGATCCGCCGGGGCGCCGTGGACCGGCCACCGACGTCTCGGCGCTGCCGACGGAAGGGCGAGCCGGCCACGCCGGGAGCGTAGCGGTGGCCCCGAGGCCGTCGATCCGCCCACCACTACGCTTGGCCGGCACGCTCGCGTCCACGTGGGGGACCTCTTGACCGATCTCGGACTACGACGGCCGTCGACGACGCGCCCGGTGGTGGATGCCGAGCCGGCGCCTCCCGCCCCGGTCGCGCTCCACCGGCCCGTCCCTCCCCTCTCGATCACGCTGATCCGACCCAACGTGGTGATCTTCCCGAAGAGCCTGTCGTGGTACGGACCGGTCCCGCCGATCGGGCTCGCCTACATCGCCGCCACCCTGCGCGAGGCCGGTCACCACGTCGCGGTCGTCGACAGCGCCGGCGAGGCCATCGAGCAGTACGAGGACTTCGAGACCCCGGTCGGCACGCTGCGGCGCGTCGGGCTGTCGGTCGAGGAGATCGTCGACCGCATCGACCCGGCCACGTCGGTCGTCGGCATCACCAACATGTTCGTGCACGAGTGGCCGCACATCCGCGAGGTCGCCGAGCGGATCAAGCAACGGCTGCCCGGCACCACGGTGATCGTCGGCGGCGACAACGCCACCGCCTTCTGGCCCTGGATGCTCGAGCAGACCGACGCCATCGACCACTGCGTGCTCGGCGAGGGCGAGAGCACCACCCTCGAGCTGGTCGCCCGCATCGCCCGCGGCCTCCCGGTCGCCGGCCTGGCCGGGGTCGCGAGCCACCAGTCGGACGGCGTCGCCGACGGTGGCCTGTCGGTGCGGCTCACCAAGCAGCTGTCCTCCGTCCCCCGGCCCGCGTGGGACCTGTTCCCCCTCGACGACTACTGGCGCTACGCCGACTTCTTCGGGGTGAACCGCGGCCGATCGCTGCCGATCCTCGCCACCCGTGGCTGCCCGTACAAGTGCTCGTTCTGCTCGTCGCCGCAGATGTGGACCACCCGCTACGTGGTCCGCGAGCCGGAGGACGTGGCCGACGAGATCGCCGACTACGTGGCCCGCTACGGGGTGCGCAACGTCAACTTCGCCGACCTCACCGCCATCACCAAGCGGACGTGGACCCTCCGCTTCTGCGACGCGCTCGAGGCGCGGGTGCCGGGCATCACCTGGCAGCTCCCCGTCGGCACGCGGGCCGAGGCGCTCGACCGCGAGGTGCTGCAGCGACTCTGGGACACCGGGTGCCGCAACGTCGCGTACGCCCCCGAGGCAGGCGGCGAGCGCATGCTCGAGATCTACGACAAGCGGGTCTCGATCCCCCACATCCTCGAGTCGCTCGGCCACGCCCACGACGTCGGGCTCGTGACCAAGGTCAACATCATCGTCGGCCATCCCGAGGAGCGCTGGGCCGACACCTGGCAGTCGCTCAAGTTCCTCGTCCGGGCCGCTCGGGCGGGTGCCGACGACGCCGCGGTGATGATGTTCGGTCCCTACCCGGGCAGCGCGGACTTCCAGAAGCTCGTCGACGACGGATCCCTCCGCATCGACGAGGCCTACAACTACGTCGCCCTCTCCTGGGCGTCCTCGGAGCACGAGAGCTACAACCCGCGCATGTCGGCCCGCCAGCTCCGCGTGGCCCAGCTCGTCATGCTCCTGACCTTCTACGGCGCCGGGCTCCTGCTGCATCCGGGCCGAGCGTGGAAGTACCTCCGGGCGCAGGTGACCGGCAAGGAGCGCTCGGCCGTCGATGCCCTGGTGCGCACCAAGCGGCGAGGGTTCCGCAGCGACACCCACGCCGCCGCCCAGGCCCGCCGGTAGCCTCGCCGGTGGCCACGACACGACCCGACGAGGGCATGACGACCATGGGGGAACCGATCCGCAGGGGTGGGGCGCCGTCCGAGGCCCGGCCGGTCGCGCTGTTGCGCCCCGCCGTGGTGGTGCTGGCCGGCAGCCTGGCGACCCACGGGCCGACACCACCGATCGGGCTGGCCTACGTCGCCGCGGCGCTGCGCGAGGCCGGCCACCCGGTGCAGCTCGTCGACGGAGCCGGCGAGGCCATGGAGCAGGTCGCGGACTTCGAGTCGCCCGTCGGCGTCCTGCAGCGCATCGGGCTGACCACCGAGCAGGTCGTCGAGCGCATCGACCCGGGGGTCGGCCTGATCGGCATCACCAACATGTTCCTGCACGAGTGGCCAGAGGTGCGTCGCATCGCCGAAGCGGCCCGCCAGCGCTTCCCGCACGTGCCGATCGTGCGTCGGGGGCGAGAACGGCACCGCCTTCGCTCCCTGGATCCTCGAGCAGTGCGAGGCGGTCGACGCCTGCGTGCTCGGCGAGGGCGAGGCGACCATGGTCGCCGTCGCCGACCGCGTCGCCGCCGGCCGGGCGCTGGAGCCGATGCCCGGGCTGTCCCTGCCGCGACGAGCAGGCGTGCGAGGTCGTCGACTCCGGCCTGTCCATCCGGATGACCAAGAAGCAGCTCAACGGTTCGCCCCGCCCGGCGTGGGACCTCGTGCCGCTCGAGAGCTACTGGGCCCACTACCCCTTCTTCGGCGTCGACCGGGGCCGAGCGATGCAGGTGCTCGGCACCCGGGGCTGCCCGTACAAGTGCTCGTTCTGCTCCTCACCGCAGATGTGGACCACCAAGTACGTGGTGCGCGAGCCGGACGAGGTGGTCGACGAGATCGTCGACTACGCACGACCGGTGGGGGGTCGAGAACATCAACTTCGTCGACCTGACCGCCGCCACCAACCGCAAGTGGACGCTCGGCCTGTGCGACGCCCTCGAACGCCGTGCACCCGGGGTGAGCCTGGCAGCTCCCGGTCGGCACCCGCATCGAGGCGATCGACCGAGAGGTCCTCCAGCGCATCTACGACACCGGCTGCCGCAACATCACCTTCGCCCCGGAGAGCGGCTCGGAGCGCGATGCTCGAGATCATGGACAAGCGCATCAAGCTGCCCAAGGTCCTCGACGCGGTGCGTGACGGCAACGAGATCGGTCTCCGCACCACCATCAACATCCTCATCGCCCACCCCGACGAGCGCTGGTCCGACGTCTGGAAGTCGGCCACGTTCCTGCTCCGGGCCGCATGGGCCGGCTGCTCCGACATCGCGGTGATGATGTTCTGCCCCTACCCGGGCAGCGCCGACTACGACCGTCTGGTGACCTCGGGCCGTCACGAGGTCGACGAGGCCGCGTACTACGTCGGGGCTCTCCCGATCGTCGGCCAGCCACCGGAGCTGGAACCCGCGCATGTCGCCCCGCCAGGTGCGGCTCCTGCAGCTCGGGCTGATCTCGGCCTTCTACGCCACGAGCATGGTGCGCCGCCCCCGGCGCATCCTCTCCTTCCTGCGCTCCCAGCTGCTCGGCGGGTCGGAGGACACCTACCTCGAGCAGATGGTGCGGACCAAGCGGAAGAAGGTGGAGCGCCGACCCGACGCCCGGCCGACCGCGGCCCCCCGGCGGCTGGCAACGGATCCGCCGCCGGAGCCGGTGGCGGCCGCGTCGGAACCGAGGCGGGCCGCGAGCTGACCCGGGGGGTCACCGACCGGACCGGTGCCCTCGACCCAGCGGAAGGGCACCCGCATCTGACCGGTGAAGCTGGTCGGGAAGCGGGCCATGGCGAGACCGATCGGCTGCGCGAAGCGCGACCCGTCCGGCAGGCGCTGGGTCCCGAACACCCGGTCCCAGACCGACAGCACGGCGCCGTAGTTGACCGCCCGGTCGCCACGACCGACCGCGTGGTGGAAGCGGTGCTGCTCGGCGGTGCTGAACAGGTGGTTGAGCGGGCCGCACCGTCCGGCCACGTTGGCGTGCTGCAGCAGGCCGTGGATCACCTTGAACACGTTGTGCACGACCATGGCCTCGTCGTCGACGCCGAGGGCGAACAGCGACGCGCCCTGCAACGCGACCAGCGGCACCTCGTCCAGCGGATGGAACCGGGTGCCGTTCATCCAGTACAGACGACGCTCGCTATGGTGCACCGCGTGGCGCCCTCCACAGCGGTCGGACGTGGTGCGCGACCCGGTGATGGGCGTAGTGCCCGAGCTCGGACACCAGCAGGGCCAGCCCCACCCGGGCCGGCAACGGCCAACCGGCGGGCCAGGCGGGACGCCCGGCACCGCGGCGGAGCGCCCGCCCGAGGGGGCCGCCGACGAGCGAAGCCGACAGGCGCGACACCCCCGCGGTCGGCAGCAGGAGCAGACCGAAGTACGCGAGGTCGGTCCGGGCCTCGTCGTCGGCCCGGTTCCACTCCGGGTCGAAGGGCGCCACCCGTTCGAGCACGGCGATCGACCCCCAGCCCACCGCGACCAGCGCGAGCTCGCCACCAGGTCGGCGAGCGGCGCCGGGAGCTTCCGGCGCAGCGCCCTGGACAGGGGCAGCCCGGCGGCCGCCAGCGCACCGGTCACCAGCGTGGCCGCCGGAAGGGCCCGATCCCGCCAGCCGGACGACCCAGGCGACGGCTGGGGCACCAGCGCCAGCGTCGGCTCGAGCTCCTGGTCGCCGGGGGTGCGCGGTCGCGGGAGATCGCGTGCATCCGTCCACCGTACCGGAGGGCTCGCACCGGCCGACCGACGCAGGTCGACGACTGGCTGGTCGCTCCGTCGGCCCATGAGGCCGACGGTCGCCCTCGCAGTCGCTGGCCGCCGAGCCGCGCACCCGTGCCACGCTCGAGACCATCGCCACGTGGGACGCCGGACCGGTCCCGGTCATCTCCGTCCACGACGGCACGTGGCGCAGCCGCTTCGAGCGCCACGGGCCGGTGTGGGTGGCCAACGAGTGGGATCGGCGGCGGCTGTCGACCGCGTTCCGGCAACGGGGCCTGCACCGGGTCGGGGAGGCGGTCCGGACCCGCGAGCTGGCCGGGAGGCTGAGGCAGGTCGACGGCGTGCTGTACCTGGCGCACCTCGGGGCCGCCCGGTTGCTCCAATGGCTCGACCGCCCCGTCCCGGTGGTCGCCCACCACCACGATCTCGGGCCGGCCCTGGGCGACGAGCTGGCCGACCCCGACGACCGCGCCGCGCTCCTCGGTGCGTCCCCGGCGTGGATCGCCAGCTCGCCCGCCGCCGCCACCGAGCTCGAGGACGAGTTGGGGGTGCCGGCGAGCTCGATCTCCGTCGCCGTCGACCCCGTCCGCGCCGAGCGCTGCTGGTCCGACGGCCCGACCCGGATCGGGGCCCGTCGCCACCGCGCCCGAGCGGTGGTCGACGCGGACCTCGGCATCGGCTCCGGCGCGCTGGTGGTGGTCGGCGTGGCGGGCGACGACGACGCCGAGCGCCCCGAGCGGTTCGCCGAGCTCGCCTGCCTGCTGCACCTGCTCCGACCGGGCTGCGCCCACCTGGTGTGGAGCGGCACCAACCGCCGCGAGGCCGAGACGGCCTCGGTCCGAGCCCACCAGGCGGGACTCGACCCCTGGTTCCACGTCCGCACCGGTGATCGTCGACCGCTGCCCGACGCCGAGCTGGTGCTGGCCGCCGACGCCCTCGTCCTCACCGACCCGACCGGGGCGGGCGAGGAGGCGGTCGCCGACGCCCGCAGGATCGGCACGCCCTCGATCGGGTTCGTGGGGACGGCCCGGAGCCGACCCGACGTCGGGGCGGGCCCCGCCGGGTCGGCGCCCCCCGGCTCGGTCGACCTCCGCACCCTGGCCCTCGGCGTCCTCACCGCCCTCGACGACCGGGCCGGGCGAGGCCGGACCGACCCGTCCGCGCCGGTCGACTGGATCCCGGTCGTCGCCGGGCCACGGCTGGGCACGCTGATCGACGCCGCGGCCCGCTCGAGGTGACCGAGCGTCGGCCCTGGGTCTTCCTGGTGCACTCGATGGAGCGGGTCGGGCCG
This sequence comes from uncultured Acidimicrobiaceae bacterium, assembly GCA_963811245.1. Taxonomy (GTDB): domain Bacteria; phylum Actinomycetota; class Acidimicrobiia; order Acidimicrobiales; family Salinilacustritrichaceae; genus Salinilacustrithrix. The sequence goes on along the minus strand of CAWEQL010000002.1, from coordinate 19,585 downwards.
CCGGTGTACCTGCTGCACCACCTGCGGTGGATGCGGGCCCACACGGACGTCCGGGCCGAGGTCGTCACGCCCGCACCGGGGCCACTGCTCGCCGAGTTCGAGCGCCTCGTCCCGGTCACGATCGTCGGCGAGCCCGACCGGCCGGACCGGTCTGACAGCCCGCTCGACCCGGTCAGGATGCGGTGGGCCCGGAACCGCTGCCGCCACCTGGCCGACGCCGGCCTGGTCCACGTCAACACCGCGTGGAGCGCACGTCTGCTCCCCGCCCTCCCCGAGCACACGGCTCCGGTGGTGGCCCACGTCCACGAGCTCGACGTCGGGCTCGACTTCTACCTCGGGCCGGAGCGGTTCGCCGACCTGGCGTCGCAGGCGACGCGGTGGATGGCGGCGTCCCGGGCCGTGGCCGACAACCTCGGTCGCCGCCGCCAGGTCGATCCCGCAGCCATCAGCGTCCACCACGAGATGGTCGACGTCCCCGCCGTCGTTCCCGAGCCGTCCGACCTCCGAGCCCAGCTCGGCATCGAGCAGGGCGCTCCCGTCGTCGGCATCGCCGCGGTGGTCGACTGGCGCAAGGGGTGCGACCTCTTCCTCCGGCTCGCCGCCCAGGTCCACCGGGCCCGTCCCGACCTGGGCGCGCACTTCGTCTGGCTCGGGGCCGACGACCGGAGCCCGGCGCACGACCGGACGGTCCGGGACGTGGCCGCCGCCGACCTGACCGGGCGCGTCCACCTGGTGCCGCCGTCGCCCGACCCGCTCCCGGACCTGCGGGCCTTCGACGTGTTCGCGCTGACCAGCCGCGAGGACGCCTTCCCCCTCGCCTGCCTCGAGGCGGCATCGGTGGGGGTGCCGACCGTGTGCTTCGAGGCGGGTGGGATGCCCGAGTTCGTGGAGTCGGACGCCGGGTCGGTGGTCCCCTACCCGGATGTCGACGCCTTCGCCGGCCGCGTCATCGCCCTGCTCGAGGACCGCGGCCTACGTGAGGCGGCGGGGGACCGGGCCCGGGCCAAGGTGCGGGCCCGCCACCACGTCGAGGTCGCGGCGCCGCGGCTGCACGCGGAGCTGGAGCGGCTGGCCAGATGACCCTGACGGTGCTCGTGGCGGACCTCGACGACCACGACGTGAACCGCTCCACCCTCGAGCTCCTGCGCTGGATGCGGTCCACCGGACGGGCGGCGAGGACGGTGGCCCTGCTCGACGGCGCGCTGCACGACTCCTTCGCCGAGGCCGCCCCGGTCTTCCTGGTGAACGAGTGGCGCGCCCGACGGCCCTCGTCGCTGCTCCAGCGCTGGCACCGGGACGCCGCCGCCGAGCGGATGCGCTCGATCGAGCTGCGGACGGCGCTCGGCCGGGCCCGGGGGGCCGTGTACCTGAGCGATCCTGCCGCTGCTCGACTCCTCGCCTGGCTCCCGGGCGGCACCGGCGTCGTGGCCCGCCTCCACCGACGCGCCGGGGACGCGATGGCAGCCCTCGACGACGAGGACCGCGACCTGCTGCCGCGTCCGCGTCGACCGCTGGGTGGTGGGGTCGCCGGCGGCCGCGGGGGCCGTGGAGGGAACCTTCGGGGTCCCCCGGAGCCGTCTCCACCACCTGCACGACCTCCTCCCGTCGACCGAGCTGTGGCACGGCGCGCCGGCCGGCGAGGTCCGAGCCGAGCGCACCCGTCGGACCCGGGCCCGTCTGGCCGAGCGCTACGGGATCCCGGCCGACGCTCCCCTCATCGCCACCCGCGACCGCATCGACCACATGGCGGTCACGGACCTGTTCGCCCAGGTCGCCTGGACGGTGCAGGAGCGGGCTCCGGAGCTCGGCATCCACTGGCTGTGGTTGGGGGACGGCGCCAGCGGGCGGATGCTGTGGCCCTTGCGCCACGACATCTCCCACGCCGGCCTCGCCGGGTGCGTGCACATCCACCAGGGTCGCCGCGATCCGCCCCCGCTCGAGTGCCTGGCCGCCAGCGCGGCCGAGCTGCGCTCGAACCTGGAGCCCGTCGACCGGGAGGTCGCCCTCCACAGCGAGGGCGTGGGGAGCATCAGCTTCGGGATCCTCCCGAGCGGAGGGTGGCCGACCGAGATCGCCGGTCCGCGCCGCACCTCGCCGTGGCTCGACGTCGACCACCTCGCCGACGAGGCCGTCGCCCTGATCCGCTCCCCCGGGATCCTCGACGAGCTCGGCCGGCCCGCAGAGGACGAGCCGACGAGCTGGGACCCTGCCGTCGGGGGTCCGATGCTCCTCGACCTGCTGGCCGCGGCCGCTCGCCGATGACCGGTCCCCCGCCCCGGGTCCTCTTCCTCGGCCACGCCGCCGAGCGCACCGGGCCGCCGTTGATCCTGCTCGAGCTCCTGCGCTGGCTGCGATCGGAGACCGACATCGAGACCGGTGTCGTGCTCAAGGAGGGCGGCGAGCTGCTGGAGGAGTACCGCACCGTCACGCCGGTCTGGGTCGCGCCCGACTGGTTGGGTCCCGGGGCGTCGGACCTGGCGGCGAGGGGACTGGCCAAGGCCGGAGCCGAAGGGCTGGCGACGCGACTGGTCGCGACCCGCTTGCGCCGACCGCTCCGCGAGATCGGTCGCTGGCCCGTCGTCTACGCCAACTGCGCCGGGAGCGTGAGCCTGCTCCCCCAGCTCCCCCACCCGCCCGAGCGGCTGGTGGTCCACGTGCACGAGCTGTCCGTCGGTCTCGACTACCACCTGCCGGCCGGAGCCGCCGACCGGATCCGTCGGGCCGACGAGATCATCGCCGTCTCCGGGGCCGTGGTCGACGAGGTGCTCGCCCGCGGGCTCGCCGCCCCCGACCGGATCACGACCGTCCCCGGTTGCATCGAGGCACCTCGCTCGACGGGACCGGCACCGAGCCGCCGCGACCTCGGCATCCCCGACGACGCCTTCGTCATCGGATCCTCCGGCCTCCTGCACTGGCGGAAGGCGCCGGACCTGTTCGTCTCCCTCGCCACCCGCATGCTCCGAGGACGCCAGGACGACCCGTGGTTCGTCTGGGTCGGCGGTGAGCCCGACGGCCCCGCCGGGCTCGACGTCCGGGCCGACCTCGAGCGGGCCGGGATCGCCGACCGCGTGCGGCTCGTCCCCCACCAGGCCGATCCGGTCTCCTGGTTCCGGCTGCTCGACGTCTTCTGCCTGCCGGCCCGCGAGGACGCCTTCCCGCTCGTCTGCCTCGAGGCGGCGTCGGTCCGCCTGCCGGTCGTCTGCTTCACGAGCGGCGGCATGCCGGAGTTCGTCGACGGCGACGCCGGGGTGGTCGTCGACTACCCGGACCTCGACGCCATGGCCAGGGCGCTCGACGACCTCCGGGCCGACGGCCCACGCCGGACCGGGCTCGGGCGGACCGGCGCCGCCCGGGTGGCGGCCCACCACACCGTCCCCACGGTCGCCGCCCAGCTGGCAGCCGTGGTCCGAGCGAACGTCGAGGCGCTCGGATGACGGCGAGGCTGCCGACCGCCGTGACGTTCCTGTGCCACGACCTCGGGCGCGACCCCACCTCGTTGCTCGCTCTCGAGCTGGCCCGTTGGCTGGCGCAGGAGAGCACGGCGGTCGAGGTCGCGGCCCTCTGGGACGGGCCCCGGCACGATGCCTTCGCCAGACTCGGTCCCGTCCACGTGGTGAACCCGTCGGACCCCGATCCGCTCCCGGCCGGTCGCGACGGCCTGGACATCCGCCCGACGGACCCCCCGGGCCCCCGCTCGATCGACCCCGCCGTGGCGATCGCCCGGGGGGCGCGTGCGGCCGGCGCCGCGCTGCGGGCGGTGCGCCGTCCGGCCGCCGCCGACCGCCTCCAGGCGCTCGGCCTCCGCGCCCTGCTCCACCGCCGTGACCGGCCCGTGTGGGTCGCCGGTCCCGCCGCCGCCCGCCTGCTCCACTACGTGCCCGCCGACCGACCGGTGGTCGTCCACCTCCCCGAGGGCGCCCAGGCGCCCGCCGACCCGGACGACCGGGCCGTCCTCGACGAGCGGGCGGACCACCGGGTGGTCGGTGCGCCCGACCAGGTGACGGGTGGGGGGCGGTGCCCGACCACGGTCCTGCCCGATCGGGGGCTGCTGCCCGATGCCCCGGTCCATCGGGACCGGACCCGACAGCTGCTCCTCGACCGGCTCGGGCTCGACGCCACCAGCCGCCTCGTCGGATCGGCCGGGCAGGTGGACTGGTGGGAGGTCCCGGATGCCTTCGTGCAGATCGCCTGGGAGGTGGCGAGGCGGCCGGGGGGCGACGACGTCCGGTTCCTCTGGGTCGCCGGCCACAGCACCGAGCGGGAGCTGTGGCCGCTGCACCACGACCTCCGCCACGCCGGGCTCGACGAGCGGGTCCGGGTGGTGCGCGCCGTCGACCACCCCGACCTGGACCCGTTGACCGCGCTGGCGGCGCTCGACGTCGTCCTGCTGAGCCGGCGCGGCGTCGTCTCGTGGCCCCAGCTCCCCCTGATCGAGGGCGTGGGCGTGCCGATCGTCCGATGGGCCAGGACCGACGCCCGCCCGCCGGAGCGCCCGGGCGAGGTGGTCGGTCACACGAGGCTGGTCACCCAGGCCGACGATCGGGGGGCAGCCGGCGCCATCCTCGACCTGCTCGACGACCAGGTCGTCGGCGTCCGGGCCCGGGCCGCGGCCGCGGAGATCCGCCTCCGTTCGGGGGTCAGCCACGGCGGTCCGATCGCCGCCGGCGCCATCGACGCTGCGCTCAGCGCCCGTGCTCGCGGTACCAGGCCTCGATCCTCGGCCTGAGGGTCCTCCACTCGGCCTCGGCGACGAGCCGAGCGCCCTCCTCGTCCGTGTGTCCGCCGTCGATGTGACGACCTGGTTCCCGTCGAGACGTGGGAGAGGTCGACGGTGGGCGCGTCGACCTCCTTGGACAGCCGCTCGTAGACCGTCTCACCAGTCCTCACCGCTCCTGGGCAGTCGGGAGCTTCGGGGGCGGAGGAGGTCCGCGACCGCCACGTGGGGTCCGTCGCTGTACCGGTAGCGCCCTCGACGCACCTCGTCGAGGACCGGCCCGAACCGGCGCCGCCTGGGCCACGGCTCGAGCGCCGAGCGCCGCCGCAGGTGGTCCGCGGCCTCCCGGACCAGCCGGACCCGGTCCGCATCCGCTCCCGCGGCCTCGGCGCGCCCCGCGACCTGGTCGAGCTGGTCGGCTCGTGCCGCCGCCCGGGCGCTCCAGCCGCTCCCTCCGGGCACCAGCCGGTCGATCGTGCGGCGCCACCGGCTCCGCTCGAACCCGGTCACCTGCGTCACGTGCTGGCGGTAGTCGATCAGGGGATCTGGCACGTACGCGACCTCACCGAGGGTCGCGGCGACGAGCGCCAACCACCGATCGTGCAGCATGGGTGCCAGCCCCTCCCCCGAGACCACCTCGGGGACGGGCAGCGCCGCGTCGAGGACCGCTCGCCGCACCATCATCGTGCACCCGGCCACGATCGAGCGTTCGAGCAGCACGGCGAGGGGGTCGCGCCCGAATCGGGCCAGCCGCCGCTCGGTGAGTCCGAGCCGGGTCGAGACGGACCCCGGCAGGACCCGGCCGACGTCGTCGACCAACGACCCGTCGCTGAAGAGCAGGGCGCTCGCCGGCCGCTCCTCGGCGAGCGCGAGCAGCCGCTCGAGCTTGTCGGGGTGCCAGCGGTCGTCCTGGTCGCAGAGCGCGACCCACTCCTGACCCGCCCGCCCGAGGGCGGCCTCGAAGCTGCGGACCGGACCGAGCCGTTCGGACCCGGCGACCACCTCGACCGGGAACGGGGCCGCCGCGAGCACCTCGCGCAGCAGGACGGGCGTCGAGTCGACCGAGGCGTCGTCCCGCACGATCAGCTCGGCCGGCGGCCGTCGCTGCGCGCCGAGCGAGCGCAGCAGCGGCCCGAGGTGGCGTTCGCCGTCGCAGGTCGAGAGCACCACCGAGACCCCGGATCCCGTGCCCACGTCGGCGGCCAGCGAGCTCAGCGGGACGTGGCCAGCTCGCAGAACCGGTCGATGCGGGACCGGAGCACGTCGAGGCTGGCCGCCCAGAACGCCCGGTCACGGACGTCGATGCCGAAGCGGGCGGCCAGCTCGGCCGCCTCACCGAGCCCGGTGGCGGACAGGAGGTCGTCGTAGCCGAGCCGGAACCGGTCGGGGTCGCGCTGGTACTCCGCGTACAGGCCGATGCCGAACAGCAGCCCGAAGGTGTACGGCCAGTTGTAGTAGGCGGTGAAGTAGTGGCCCTTGACCGCCCACATCCACGGGTGGAGGTGGGCGTGGTCGAGCCCGTCGAGGTAGGAGCTGCGCTGGGCGTCGGTGATCAGCTCGCACAGCCGATCGACCGAGAGCACGCCCCGCTCGCGCTCGGCGGTCATGGCCCGCTCGAACAGGAAGCGGCTGTGGATGTCGACCACGACCTGGGTGGCGCCGACCAGGTCGCCGTCGAGGATGGCCAGCTCGGCGCCCGGGTCGCCGGCGGCGGCGGCCAGACCGGCCTGCACCATCACCGTCTCGCAGAAGATGCTGGCCGTCTCGGCCAGGGCCATCGGTGTGCGCCGCTGCAGCGGTGTGCGGTCGCCCAGGTTGAGGTTGTGGTAGGCGTGCCCGAGCTCGTGGGCGAGGGTCTGCACGCTGTCGAAGCTGCCGTCGAAGTTCAGCAGCACCCGGCTGGTGCCGCCCTGCACCGGCATGCAGAAGGCGCCGCCGACCTTGCCGGGGCGCGGCTCGGCGTCGAGCCACCCCTCGGCCACCGCGGTGCGCACCACCCCGGCCAGCCGCGGGGAGAAGCCGGCGAAGGCGTCGATGACGGCGCCGGTCGCCTCGGTCCAGGCGAAGCGCCGTGGGTCGCCGACCGGGGCGAGGAGGTCCCACCAGGGAAGGCCGCCCTCGTCGCCGAGCAGGGCCGCCTTGGCCCGGTTGAAGCGCGCGAAGTCGCCGAGCGAGGCGGTGACCGCCTGCTGCATGGCGTCGAGGGTCGCCCGGTCGACGTTGTTGTCGAACAGCGCCACGTCGAGCGAGTCGTCCCAGCCCCGTCGGCCGTTGAGGGTGTTGGCCTCGCCCTTGAAGGCGTTGAGCGCGGTGGCGAGCGGGGTGGCCACCGCCTCCCACGCCACCTGCTCGGCCTCGAAGGCGGCGCGTCGCACCGCCGGGTCGGGGTCGGTGGCCAGGCCCCGCACCGCGCTCATCGGCAGCACCCGGGGCTCGTCCTCGCCGGGGACCTCGACCGGCGCGGTCAGCCGGGCGGTCACGTCGCTGTGCAGCTTGGACCAGGCCCGCCCGCCGGTGAGCGCCAGCGCCGACGCCAGGTCCTCCTCGGCCTCGGACATCTGGTGGTCGGCCGACGCGGCCAGCCTGCGGAGCACGAAGGCGTGGTCGGCGGCGACCGCGCTGCGCTCGACCAGCCCGTCGACGCCGATGCGGGCGAGCCAGGCGGCCAGCCGCTTGTGCAGGGTGGCCACGGTGGCCGTGTCGGCCTGGAACCGCGACTGCAGCGTCGAGGCGAGGTCGGCCTCGGTCCCGGTGGTCACGTGGGCGTAGAGGTAGGCCCCGACCAGGCGCATCTGCTCGGCCAGGTCGTTCAGCGTCGGCAGCAGCTCGTCCGCGATGCGCCCGTCGTCGTCGGTCGCCGCCCGAAGCTCGCCGCCCCGCACCCCGTAGGCGTCGAAGGCGGCCCGCAACCGCTGGACCGACGCCCCGACCTCTTCCTGGGCGAAGGAGAACTGACGGCTCTCCAGGCCGGGGAAGATCGACGCGGTGTCCCAGTGGGGCAGGGCCTCGGGCTCGGCGGCGGTGCTCACCGCGCCATGCTGCCAGCCGCCCCCCGCCGACGGCGCCCGTGGGAGGCGCCGACGGCCCGGGCCGGCCTCGGCGGGCCGTCGATACGGTGGACCCGACGCCTGCCCTGGAGGCCCCCGATGACCGACACCCTCAGCTCCGCCGCCGCCACCGCCGACCCGAGCCGGGCCGACGACCGCAGCCTCCGACCGGGACTGGCCGAGACCGAGCGCCTGGCGGCGCGGGTGGCCGTGCCCCTCGAGGGCCGGGGCCGGGTCGAGGTGCGCTCGCCGCTGAACGGCGAGCTGGTCGGCGTGGTGCCCGAGGGCACCGAGACGGACGTGGCCACCGCCGTCGACCGGGCTCGGGTGGTGCAGCGGGCGTGGGCGGCCACCCCGGTCAAGGAGCGGGCCGCCGTGCTGCTCCGCTACCACGACCTGGTCCTCGACCACCAGGACGAGCTGCTCGACCTCATCCAGGCCGAGAACGGCAAGGCCCGGGTGTGGGCGTTCGAGGAGATCCTCGACCAGGCCGTCACCGCCCGGTACTACGCCCGGCTCGCGCCGCGGGCGCTGAAGCCGAAGGCCAAGATGACCGCCCTGCCCGGGCTGGTCCGCACCTGGGAGCACCACGTGCCGAAGGGCGTCGTCGGCGTCATCTCGCCCTGGAACTACCCGCTGGTGCTGGCCGTCTCCGACGCCCTGGCCGCCCTGGTGGCCGGCAACGCCATCGTCATCAAGCCCGACAGCCAGACGCCCTTCACCGCCATCCGGGCCTTCGAGCTGCTGCAGGAGGCGGGGCTGCCCGACGGCCTCGTCCAGATCGTCACCGGGCCCGGGCGCAGCGTCGGCACCGCCATCATCGAGCGCAGCGACTACGTGATGTTCACCGGGTCCACCGACACCGGTCGCAAGGTCGCCAGCCAGGCCGCCGAGCGGCTCATCGGCATGTCGGCCGAGCTGGGCGGCAAGAACCCCATGGTGATCACCGACGACGTCGACGTCGACACCGCCGTCGAGGGCGCGGTGGTCGCCGCCTTCGCCAACACCGGCCAGCTCTGCATCTCGATCGAGCGCATCTACGTCGAGGACGGCATCGCCGACCGCTTCACCGACGCCCTCGGCCGGCGCGTGTCGGCGCTGAAGCTCGGGGCCGAGCAGGCCTACGGGGCCGAGGTCGGCGCCCTCGCCAGCCAGGACCAGCTCGACAAGGTCAGTGCCCACGTCGACGACGCCGTGGCCAAGGGGGCCCGGGTCGTCGCCGGTGGCAAGGCCCGGCCCGACATCGGCCCGTGGTTCTACGAGCCGACCGTCCTCGCCGACGTCACCCCCGAGATGGACCTCTACGCCGAGGAGACCTTCGGCCCCGTCGTGGCCGTGTACCCGGTGCGCTCGGTCGACGAGGCCGTCGAGCGGGCCAACGAGACCGAGTACGGGCTCAACGCCAGCGTCTACTGCGGCGACGGCGGCCGGGGGCGCGCCATCGGCGCCCGTCTGCAGGCCGGCACGGTCAACGTCAACGACGGGTACTCGTCGGCCTGGGCCACCCTCGACGCCCCCATGGGCGGCATGAAGGCGTCGGGCGTCGGGCGCCGTCACGGCCACGAAGGGCTGCTCAAGTACACCGAGAGCCAGACCATCGCCGTGCGCTCGTCCCTCGCCGCCAAGCTGCAGGACCCCACCGGCGACGGCGCCGGCTACGCCGACCGCTTCACCAAGATCCTCAAGCTGGCCAAGCACCTGCCGTTCTGATGGGCGCCGCCTCCGGGCGGCGCTGGCTTCGCCACGACGCTCTCACCGACTGCGCTGCTCCGGCTAGCGCCTGCGCAGCCTCCAGCCACGGGCTCACGGGCGCCGCCCCACGGGCGGCGCTGGCTTCGCCATGACGGGTCTCACCAGCTCGCTGCTCCGGCTAGCGCCTGCGCAGCGCGCCACGGGCTCCGGGCGCCGCCCCACGGGCGGCGCGCTCGACGCACCTTCGTGAAGACCGACTCCAGGGCGGAGTCTCGACGAGTTCGCGCTGGGGCGTGCATCTAGGGTGCCCGGCGTGAACGATGCGCTGGTGCTGGTCGATCGTCCGCACGAGCACGTGGCCGTGGTGACGTTGAACCGGCCCGAGCGGTTGAACGCCATGTCGATCGACCTGGTCATCGAGCTGCACGACGCCCTCGAGGCGGTCGGGGCCGACAACCAGGTCTGGGTGATCGTGCTCGCGGGGGCCGGACGGGCCTTCTGCTCGGGGCTGGACCTGAAGGACTACGGCGTCATCCCCAACGTCGACGGGCTCTCGGTGGGGCGCATCTCCCAGCGGTCCATGCGCTACTACTCCCGGCTGGTCCCCCTGATGCGGCGCCTGCCGCAGCCGATCGTCGCCGCCGTCGACGGTCCCGCCTACGGCGGCGGCCTGTGCCTCAGCCTCGGCGCCGAGCTGCGCCTCGCCGGCCCGGGCGCCGTGTTCAACAGCACCGGCATCGTCAACGGCCTGACCTCGACCGAGCTCGGCGTGAGCTGGCTGCTCCCCCGTCTGGTCGGTTCGGCGCACGCCAACGACATCCTCTTCACCGGTCGGGAGGTCGACGCCCACGAGGCGCACCGCATGGGACTGGTCAGCCGGGTCGTCGAGGACCGGCCGGTGCTCGACGCGGCGGTGGAGACGGCGACGGCGATGTGCCGCTTCAGCCCCTACGGCCTCGCCATGACCAAGGACACCGTCTGGGCCAACCTCGAGGTGCCGTCGCTCACGGCCGCCATCGAGCTCGAGGACCGCAACCAGCTCCTGCTCGGCTTCACCGACAACCTCCCCGAGGCCATCCGCGCCTTCGACGCCGGGCGGGCGCCTGTGTACACCGACGACCCGCGGCGCGACGTCTTCGGCCCGCCGCCCGGCCCGGAGACGACGGCCGACGACCGGTAGCCTCCGACCCATGGCACGGTTCGGGGGATTCGTGCGGCGCCTGACGTCGCGCCGCGGCACCGCCGTGCCCGACACCATCTGCCCGCTGCCGTGGGTCAACCTCTCGTTGGACGTCGACGGGAGCAGCCGCCCCTGCTGCAAGTTCGCCCACCAGACCGACCGCTCGCGCTACCAGCTGGCCTCGCTCGAGGATCACGGGCTCGACGAGGTGTGGAACAGCGACTCGATGGTGCGGCTGCGCTCGGACTTCCGGCGCGGGTCGAAGCCGGACGAGTGCCGGTCGTGCTGGGACGAGGAGCGGGCCGGCATCGCCAGCTTCCGCCAGACCTACCTCGGCGACCGGGGCATCGGCGGCGCGGTCGACTTCGACGACCTGCGGCCGGCCGCGCCCCGGGCGCTCGATCTCAAGCTCAGCAACGCCTGCAACCTCAAGTGCCGCATCTGCGGGCCGATCGCCTCGTCGCTGTGGCTCAGCGAGGAGCTGCGCAGCGGCATGGCCGCCGGGCCCGACCGCGACGCCCTCGCCGAGCGGCAGGGCTACCTGCGGTCGGAGAAGATCACCGCCAGCCCCCCGGACCTGGCCACCTTCCGGACCTGGGTGCCGCACCTCGAGCACCTCGAGCTGACCGGTGGCGAACCGATGCTGTCGGCCGAGAACCGCGACGTGCTCGAGCTGGTGGTGGCCGAGGGCGCGCCCGAGCGGGTCAGCCTGCTGCTCACCACCAACGCGGTGGTGATGGACGAGCGGATCCTGTCGACGCTTCCCCGCTTCCGATCGGTGACCATCTCGCTCAGCATCGACGACATCGAGGGCCGGCTCGAGTACCAGCGCTCGCCGTGCCACTGGGAGCGGGTGCAGGCGAACGTCGACCGGTACGCCGCGCTGGCCTCGCCGTCGATCGAGGTGTTCACCAACTGCACGGTCAGCGCGTTCAACGTGTGGTACCTGCCCGAGTACCTCTCCTGGCTCCACCAGCGGTACCCACGGGGCGAGATCACCTTCAACCTCAACCTGCTGCACGGTCCCCGGCACTTCTCGGTCCAGGTGCTGCCCCCACCGGTCAAGGACGCGGTGCGCGCCCGGCTCGCCGACGTGGCGGCCGACGACCACCACCCCGAGCCGGCACGACGGCAGATCCGCGAGCTGATCGAGTTCATGGGGAGCACCGGTCGTGACGATCGGCGGCAGTGGGCGGAGGGGGTCGCCACCATCCGACGGCGCGACGCGATCCGCGACGAGCGGTTCGAGCACGCCCACGCCGAGTGGCACCACCTGCTGCAGGGCCTCGGCGCCTGGCCCGAGCCCGAGCCTCACCTGGTCCCCGACCCGACGCGCGCGACCGCCCGGTGAGCGGGGCCCTGCGGCGCCTCGCCGCTCGCCGGGCCCGGGCGACCGGGCGCCACGCGGAGGCACCGCCGGCGACGCAGCTCGACCCCCCACGGCCCGACGGAGCTCCTGCCCCGGTGCCGCACCTGGCCTGCCGGGCGCCGTCGAGCTCGATGTTCCTCGATCAGCGGGGCCTGGTGCGGGCGTGCTGCTGGAACGACCTGCACGTCCTCGGCTCGGTGGCCGAGCGGTCGCTGCTCGACATCTGGCACGGTCCCGCCGCGGTCGAGCTGCGCCGCGCCATGGCCGACGACGACCTCACCAAGGGCTGCCACATCTGCAAGTGGCAGGTCGACCGGGGCCACCCCGAGCTCGCCTTCTCGCGGTGGTTCACCCACTTCGAACCCGACCGGGTCGACCCCGACTGGCCCCAGCAGATCGAGTTCGCCATCACCAACACCTGCAACCTGCAGTGCGTCATGTGCAACGGCGAGTGGTCCTCCTCCATCCGCGCCCAGCGCGAGCACCTCCCCCCGCTGCCCACCGTCTACGACGACCGGTTCTTCGACGACCTCCGCGCCTTCCTCCCCCACCTCCGCCACGCCAAGTTCCTCGGCGGCGAACCGCTCCTCGCCACCGAGACCCTCAAGGTCATGGACACCATGGTCGACGTCGGCGCCACCGCCCGGGTCCACATCACCACCAACGGCACCCAGTGGACCCCCCGCGTCGAACGCCTCCTCGACCTCATGCCCGTCGACGTCGCCATCTCCCTCGACGCCGCCACCGCCGACACCTACCACCGCGTCCGCATCGGGTCCTCCTGGACCCAGGTCATGGCCAACCTCGACCGGTTCCAACGACGCGCCCGCACCAACCACACCGACCTCACCCTCACCTTCTGCCTCATGACCAACAACTGGCAGGACTTCACCGCCTTCTGCCAGCTCGCCGACCGGCGCGGGCTGGAGGCGAACGTGAACCTGGTCACCCACCCCGAGGAGCTGAGCCTCTACCGGCTCCCCGCCGATCGGCTCGCGACCGTCGTCGACGGCATCGGGGCCCGTCGACGGGCCCTGACCGTCGACCTGGGCCGCAACCGCGCCATGTGGGAGGCGGAGCTCGACCGGCTCCGCGTGCGACTCGAGCTGCTGCGGACGGGGGAGCCCGTTCTCGGGATCGACGTCGAGCCGGAGCCCCCGGTCGACATCCGGCCGGCGGGGAGCAGCCGATGAGCGGCCCCGGTCGCCGCTCGGCCATCGTCGATCGCTGGCGGCGACGGGTCGGGCGCATCGACGTCGCACCGTCGTCGGTGCCGCACCTGGCCTGCCGGGCGCCGTCGAGCTCGATGTTCCTCGATCAGCGGGGCCTGGTGCGGGCGTGCTGCTGGAACGACCTGCACGTCCTCGGCTCGGTGGCCGAGCGGTCGCTGCTCGACATCTGGCACGGTCCCGCCGCGGTCGAGCTGCGCCGCGCCATGGCCGACGACGACCTCACCAAGGGCTGCGAGTTCTGCAAGTGGCAGGTCGACCGGGGCCACCCGGAGCTGGCGGCGTCGCGGTGGTTCACCCACTTCGAACCCGACCGGGTCGACCCCGACTGGCCCCAGCAGATCGAGTTCGCCATCACCAACACCTGCAACCTGCAGTGCGTCATGTGCAACGGCGAGTGGTCCTCCTCCATCCGCGCCCAACGCGAGCACCTCCCCCCGCTGCCCACCGTCTACGACGACCGGTTCTTCGACGACCTCCGCGCCTTCCTCCCCCACCTCCGCCACGCCAAGTTCCTCGGCGGCGAACCGCTCCTCGCCACCGAGACCCTCAAGGTCATGGACACCATGGTCGACGTCGGCGCCACCGCCCGGGTCCACATCACCACCAACGGCACCCAGTGGACCCCCCGCGTCGAACGCCTCCTCGACCTCATGCCCGTCGACGTCGCCATCTCCCTCGACGCCGCCACCGCCGACACCTACCACCGCGTCCGCATCGGGTCCTCCTGGACCCAGGTCATGGCCAACCTCGACCGGTTCCAACGACGCGCCCGCACCAACCACACCGACCTCACCCTCACCTTCTGCCTCATGACCAACAACTGGCAGGACTTCACCGCCTTCTGCCAGCTCGCCGACCGGCGCGGGCTCGGCGCGGCGGTGAACGTCGTGACCCAGCCGGACCACCTCAGCCTCTACCACCTCCCGGCCGACCGGCTGGCCAGCGTCGTCGACGGCATCGGGGCCCAGCGTTCGTCGCTCCGCCGCGACCTCACCCGGAGCCGGGCCGTCTGGGAGGCCGAGGTCACCAAGCTGCGGGGCCAGGTCGCCGATCGCCGTCAGGGCGAGCAGGTGGTGGGCATCGACAGCCACGGCCCCTGACCGCGGGCGGCCACGCGGCGAGGTGCGGAGCGGGAGTGCGGCGCTCAGGCCCGGCGGCCGAGCGTCACCGGCACCCCGGCGAGGCCGTCCGGGTTGCCGCGGGCCTCGTCGCGCCACACGGCGATCTGGTGGTGCACCAGGCTCCGGTACTCGCTCAGGTTGTTCCGGTGCACGTCGGCGCGGGCGCCGCCGGCGGCGGGCAGCTCCCGTCCGGCGAGGGTGTCGTGGATCTCGGTGAGCTCGGCCACCGAGAGGTTGTGCAGCGCCAGGTGCTCCGGGTGGCGGATGGTGTTGTAGTGCAGGTGCACGTCGCGGTCGTTGCAGAACCAGACGTAGTCCGCCATCTCCTGCCAGTTGTCCCGCATCGGGTTCACCATGACGCACAGGGTGCGGTCGCGCGTCGCGCAGTACGAGCGGAAGCGCTCGAAGTTGGTCATGACCTGCTCGAAGTCGGCGTTGACCCGGATCGACTCGTAGCGCTCGGGCACGAGCGAGTCGATCGAGAGGTTGACGTTGATGGAGCAGCGCTCGAGCAGCCGTTCGACCCGGGGCGTCCACACGGTGCCGTTGGTGGCGATGGTGACCTTGAGGTCGGGTCGGACCTCGGCCACCCGGTCGGTGATGGCGTAGACGATCGGCTGCAGCAGCGGCTCGCCCCCGTTGAACCGGATCTCCTGCAGGCCGGGCAGCAGCTCGGCCACCTGGTCGACGAAGCTGTCGTCGTAGGGGCTGTCGAGCGGCGGGAGGTGATCGCGGTTCTTGCGGATCCGCGAGGAGAGGCGGCCCGAGCACATCACGCACTCGAGGTTGCAGACGTTGGACAGCTCGAGCTCGAGCATCGTCGGCCAGTCCCCGATCGGGTGCGGGTTGTCGTAGGCGGCGGCCAGGGGCCGCACCCCGTTGGCGATGTCGTGGCGGCACTCCGAGCACCGGCCGATGAACCGGTGCTCGGCCAGGGCCGTCCGCACCTTCGTGAACTCGGGCCCGTTCCAGATGTCGGCGATGCTGCGGTCCGGACTCCACCTCGGGGGCACGTCGGGGAAGTACAGCCAGCACGGCGAGACCTGGCCGTCGACCGAGAAGTACAGGTTGGTGAGCGGCGCGTTGCAGATGCTCTCGCGGTGCGGGGTGCCGCGGTCGCGCTGGTACGCGGCCTTGGCGCGGGCCCACCTCAACCGTTGCAGCGCCGGGACCCTCACCACGGACCGTTCCTCCCCTTCGGAGATCGTGAGCCTATGACAGGCGTGTGCCAGGATGAACCTCGAGGGAGGTACCCGTCCATGTCCCGCTACCCGTTCCCGGTCCCCTTCGGCTGGTTCCAGGTGTGCTGGCCCGACGAGGTGGGTGACGGCATCGAGCGTCACTACTTCGAGCACGACCTGCACATCGCGCCCGTCGCCGGCCGACCGGTGGTCACCGACCGCACCGACGACCGCGAGCTGCCGACCATCGTCCGCAACGGGCTGGTCATGTGCTGGTACCACCCCACGGGCGCTCCGCCGCAGTGGGAGATCCCCGAGCTGACCGAGGTCGGCAGCGGCGAGCTCAGCGAACCGCTCCGCAAGCACTACCGGCTCGGCGCCTTCTGGCAGGACATCGCGGAGACCGCCGCCGACGTCGCCCACATCCAGCAGCACCTGATCCGCTACGAGACGCAGCTGAACGGCGGCAGCCGACCGGATCGGAGCAGCGCACCGCAGGTCGATCGCACCGACTGGGACGGGTGGGTCGCGAGCATGCGGCTGACCCAGAAGTTCCCCACGCCCCGGGGGGTCGTCGAGGGCCGGATCGACACCGACAGCTACGGGCCCGGCTTCTCCACCACCTGGTTCCGCGGACTGGTCGACACGCTGCTGCTCGGGTGCAACGTCCCGATCGACCGCAGCAGCACCGAGGTGCGGTTCACCTTCCTGGTGCGACGCGTCGGCGACGAGACGACGACCCAGGGCCTGGCGCGCGCCTTCGTCGAGGAGATCCACTCCCAGACGATCGAGGACGTGCCGATCTGGGAGAACAAGGCGTACCTGGCCCGGCCGGCGCTGGCGGCGGGCGACGGACCGATCATGCCGTTCCGGCGGTGGGCCGCCCAGTTCTACGAGGCCGGGTCGGCATCGGACACGTCCTCGTCGGCGGTCGCGACGGTCGGGGCCGCCTGATCGCCGACCCCGGGACGGGCCCCTCACCGTCGCCGGCGGGGGACCGACCGGCGACGGGCAGCAGGCGGACGGGTCCGAGGATCCTCTTCCTCGGCCACGGCGCCGAGCGGACCGGCCCCCCGATCTGGCTGCTGCGCTTCCTGCGCTGGCTCGGAGGCAACACCGACGTCCGGCCCGAGGTGGTCGTCGCCCGAGACGGTCCGCTGGTCGTCGACTACGAGCGGTGGGCGTCCGTGCTGGTGGCGAGCCACCACGCCGAGCCCGCCGAACCGGTGGCGGCCGCCCTCCGTCGGGCCGGGCACGAGGAGCTGGCCCAGGTGGCCAGCGACCGCTGGTTACGTCACCGGCTCCGCCGGGTCGGGCACCACGACCTCGTGCACGTCAACGCGGCGTCGCCCGCCACCGTCGACCTGCTCGCCCACCTCCCCGACTCCGAGCGGTCGGTGCCGGTCGTGGCCCACATCCACGAGCTCGACATCGGGCTCCGGCACAACCTCGAACCCGAGCAGCTCGACCTCCTGCTCGACCGAGCGGACCACCTCGTCGCCGTCTCCCGGGCGGTCGCCGAGAACCTCGTCCGGCACCACGGCGTGCCCGCCGACCGGATCGCCGTGCACCACGGGTTCGTCGACACCGGCCACCTGCCCGTCCCCGGGGAGCGCGACGGTCTCCGCCGTCGCCTCGGGATCGGCCCGGACGCCTTCGTGGTCGGTTCGGTCGGGCTCCCCGACTGGCGCAAGGCCCCCGATCTGCTCCTCCAGGTGGCGTGGAGGCTCCGGCGTCAGCACCCGGAGATCGACCTGCACGTGCTGTGGGTCGGGGGCGCGGGCGATGCTCCCGACCGCTGGCAGCTCGAGGACGAAGCCGAGCGCCTCGGGCTCGGGGGGCGGGCCCACTTCGTCCCCGACGTCGTCGACGCCATGCCCCACCTCGGGGCCATGGACCTCTTCGCGCTGCCGTCCCGCCAGGACGCCTTCCCGCTGGCGGCGCTCGAGGCCGCCACCGCCGGTCTGCCCATCGTGTGCTTCGACACCGGCGGCGCGCCGGAGCTGGTCGGTGAGGACGCCGGCGTGGTGCTGCCGTACCCCGACCTCGACGGCTTCGCCGGTGCCGTCGCCGAGCTGGCCGGGGACCGGGACCGTCGCACCGCCCTCGGGACCGCCGCCGCGGCTCGGGTGCGGGCTCGACACGACATCGAGGTGGCGGCGCCCCGGTTGTGGGCCGATCTGCGGACCTGGCTGGCGGGCTGAGACGAGCGCAGCGGCGCGTCAGGCCCCCACCGCCCGGCGGAGGACCTCGCACACCCGGTCGACCGACTCGTCGGCCAGGCCCGGGTAGATCGGGAGGCTGAGCACGTGCTCGGCGAGGCGGTCGGCGGTGACCACCCCACCGGCGCCGACGAGGGCGTGGGCCCGGAACCAGGTCAGGCGGTGCAGCGGCGTGTAGTGCACCGCGGTCCCGACGCCGGCGTCGGCCAGCGCCCGCCGGACCGCCGACCGCTCGACGCCGTCGGGCAGGCGCACGACGACCATGTGGTGGGCGTGGTCGTCCATCGCCTCCCGGGGGAGCAGGCGCAGGCCACCGACCCCTCCGAGCCGGCGCCGGTACCGGCGGGCGATCTCGGCGCGGCGAGCCTGGTGGGCGTCGAAGCGGCGGAGCTGCGAGCGGGCGAGCGCCGCCAGCACGTCGGGGAGGTTGCCCTTGATGCCCGGAACCTCGAGGTCGTACTCCTGGCGATCCGCCGGCCGCCGCCGGTCCCAGGCGGTCCGGGTCACGCCGTGCTGGCGGAAGGTGCGACCGAAGTCCGCCAGCTCCGGATCGTCGGTGACGAGCGCCCCTCCCTCCCCCGCCGGCAGGTTCTTGGTGGCGTAGAAGGAGAGGCACGCCCCCGCCGTGCCCCTGCCCGCGAGCGGTCCGCGGTGGTCGCGGGCTCCGAGGGCGTGGGCCTGGTCCTCGACGACCGGGAGACCGAGCTCGGCGCACACCGCATGGACCGACTCGTCGACGGGGACCCCGCCGAAGTGGACCACCACGACCCCGTCGAGGCCCGGCGCCCGGGCGGCTGCCTGCTCGATGGCGTCGGCGGTGATCCCCAGCGACTCGTCCTCGACGTCGAGCAGGACCGGGCGCAGACCCCGGCTGACGCACGCCAGCGCCGTCGCCGCGAAGGTCCAGGTCGGCACGCCCACGCGGGCGCCGGGAGCGAGGTCGAGGTGGGCGACGGCGATCTCGAGGGCGGCCGTGCAGGAGGAGGTGGAGATGACGTGGACGCCGCCCAGCCGCTCCGAGAGCTCGACCTCGAGCGCCTCGGCCTGCGCGCCGCTGGTGAGCCATCCGCCCCGGAGCACGGCCGACACCGCGTCGACGTCGTCCTCGGAGATCTCGGGACGGACGAAGGGGATCGTCGCGCCCCCCGGGAAGCTCTGCTCGGCCACGGCGCCGACAACGTACCGAAGGCGTCCGGCCGGTCGGGCGGCGAGGACGACGGACGACCGGTCGGCCCCGGTGGTGCGACGATGAGCTGATCGAGATCGGACAGCGAACCCCCGGCGGCCCATCCGTCCTCTTCGTGTCCCACGACGCCAGCCGCACCGGCGCGCCCGTGCTGCTGCTCGAGCTGCTGCGCTGGCTCTCGGTCCACCGGCCGGGGGTTCGACCCGCCGTCCTGCTGCTGCGGGGCGGGCCGTTGGCCGGTGCGTTCGCGGAGGTCGCACCCACGCGCGCGCTGCCCGGATCGGGATCAGCGGTCGGGCGAGGCTGGGCCGAGCTCGTGCTCGACGGTCTGGACGCGATCGGCCCGACCCGTGTCGCGGACACCCTCCGTCGGGGACGGTTGCGAACCGGCGTCGGGCTCCGGTCGAAGATCGACCTGGTGTACCTGAGCGCGGCGCCGAGCCTGGTGGTGGCCGACGTCCTGCCCCCGGACGTGCCGGTCGTGGGCCACGTCCACGAGCTCGAGGGGGTGCTGTCACGAAGCGGTCCGGCGGCGGTCGTCGACCGCCGGTTGGACCGCTGCGACGCCGTGGTCGTCGGCAGCCAGGCGGTCGCGACCAACCTCACGTCGGCCCACGGCGTCCCCGGTGAGGTCGTCAGCG
>CAWEQL010000001.1:0-4877 GCA_963811245.1 uncultured Acidimicrobiaceae bacterium | reverse complement strand
CGCCGGGCGCGCCCGTTCCGAACCCCAGCTGAGCGGCACGCCCCCGTCCGCGCCGTTCGCCTACGACGTGCGCCGCATCGCGTGCACCCGGACGGCCACCTCGTCGGGGATCGGCACGGGCGGTTCGGTGGTCTCGTCGTCCTGGTCGTGGCGATTGCGGTGGGCCACGCGCGATCCGGCGAAGGCGATGCCGAAGACGAACGCGCCCAGCACCACGATGCCCACGAGGATCAGTCCACCGCCGAGCAGCGCGCCGACGGCGACGAGGAGGGCACCGCACACCAGGCCGACCCACGGAAGGACCGACGTCTGCTTCGTCGGCACCACGTCCGCTCCGCTGCGCGTGCCGTGGAACCGGCGCCGGACGCGGGCCTCGAAGACCTGCTGCGACAGCTCGTCGACCAGGTCGGTGCGGCCGCGCTCGATGTCGGCCAGGAGGCGGTCGATCTCGGACCAGTCGTCCGGCTGGAGCCGCAGCGCCGGCACCTCGCCGAGCAGGCGCTGCAGCTCGGCGTCTCGATCGGCGCCGCTCGCCGCCCCGTTCATGTGAAGAGGGTGCCCTGGTTCGGGTCTCCCCGCAGGTGCCGGGGCACGAGTCGAACGGCGCCAGCCCACGGCAGGTGCTCCATGAACACCCACGACCGGCGATGGATGGCCGAGGGACCGACACCGGCCAGGGCGGTCTTGTGCCGCGGGCACGGGTAGCCCTTGTTGGTCTCGAAGCTCCACCACGGGTGGGCATCGGCCTCGGCCCGCATCATCCGATCGCGGGTCACCTTCGCCACGATCGACGCCGCGGCGATCGACAGGCAGGTGGCGTCGCCCTTGACGATCTTGCGGACGGCGCTTGCCGGGACGACGTCGCCGCTGACGAAGTCCCAGTTGCCGTCGACCAGCACGTGGTCGGCCGCCAGCCCGAGCGCCTCGAGGGCACGGCGGGCGGCCAGGCGCTGGGCCTCGGACATGCCGAGCTCGTCGCACTCGTCGGGCCAGGCGTGACCGACGGCCCACGCATCGGCCCAGTCGACGATGCGCCCGTACATGACCTCGCGTTCGGCCTCGGTCAGCAGCTTGGAGTCGCGGATCTTGGTCAGCCGCTTGTCCTTCGGGATCACCACGGCCCCCAGCGTCAACGGGCCGGCCCAGGCGCCGCGTCCGACCTCGTCGATGCCGACCACGATCTCGCAGCCGTCGGCCCAGAGGTCGCGCTCGATGCGGGTGCCCGGCGCCTTCTTCTTCAGGCTCGGCCGCAGCGTCGGCGCCGTGGTGCGCGTGGCGGGCGGGGGCATCGCCCCCGACGCTACGTCAGCGGACGGTGCTCTCGGGCGCGCCGGTGGGCCGACCTGGGGGGTGGTCGGCTCATCCGGCGGTGTGGGTGGGGGCGTCGGTTCGGGCGTCAGTTGGGGGGTCGGTCGGGTGGTCGGGGCCGACCGGGTCCGGCTCGGGTTCGGTCGGTGGGTCGTCCGGTCCAGGTGGTGCCGTGGGGGTCGGTGGCGACCCAGTGGCCGGTGTCGGTGTCGACGTGTAGGTGCCAGCCGTGTTCGTGGACGAGGCGGTGGTGGAATCGACAGAGCAGGGCGCCGTTGTCGACGACGGTGGGGCCGTGGCGGGCGCGGGGGTGGAGGTGGTGGGCGTCGCACCAGCGTGGTGGTCGACGACAGCCCGGGAACACGCAACCGCCGTCGCGTGCCGCGAGGGCACGTCGTTGGGAGCGGGTGAACTGTTCGTTGGCGGTGTTGGCGTCGAGCACACGATGGGGTCCGGCGAACAGGGTGGCGACCAAGGCGGAGTCGCACAGCAGCCGGCGGGCGGCTCGTTCGGTGACGGTCCAGGCCTGGGCGGTGAGGGTGAGGTCGTCGAGTTGGTCGAAGCGCCGGCCGGCCAGGGTGTGCAGGTCGAGGTGGACGTTGACGCACACCCCGGAGCGGGCCTTGGTGCGCCGACGCAGCCGCCGGCGTCGTTCCCGTTCCTGGCGCCGCAACCGCCGGCGGAGCAGATCGAGCTGGTCCAGCTGGCCGGCGTTGCCATCGGGATCGGAGTCGGGCTGGTCGAGGAGCTCGTCGAGGTCGTCGCGCATCCCGAGCCCGTCGGGGGGCAGACCGAACCCGTCGTGCTCCTCGTCGTCGTCGTGGTCGTCGCCGACGTCATCGTCGGTGTCGTCGGTGTCGTCGGTGTCGTCGAGGTCGTCGTCGAGGTCGTGGCCGTGGGTGAGTCCGAAGTGGGCGAGGTCGTCGATGGCGTCGGCTCGGCGTTCGCCGAGCCCGCGTCGGTAGGGGGCGTCGGCGGGGTCGGGACCGGGGCAGAACGCGTCGATGGCGGCGGCGACGTTGAGGAACGCCGACGGGGACAGATACGCGTGCAGCTGACCGTCGCCGAACAACGTCTGGGATAGCTGCAACCGGTGCCGCGGGGCACGGGTGACCTCGCGTTCCTGGTCGGCCAGCTCAGCCCAGTGACGCACCACGGCAGCGAAGTCGCGGTCGTCGGCCAGCTTGGTGTTGTTCCGCAACAGCGCGGCGACCACCTCGTCGGTCAGGAAGCGGCGGCGGTCCTCGATCACCGCACCGGCCAGGATCTCGGCCCGACCCATCGACAGCTCACCCGACGCGAGGGCGTCGTACAGACCGTCGTGGTCGGCGCACAGCGCCGCCACCTGCACCAACCGGTCGGCCTCCCGGTAGGAGACCGGCGTGTAGACCTCGACCCACCGGCGCGGCGTCCGGCACCCGGCGGCCAACCACGCCGCCGACGGCCACAACGCCACCAACGCGAGCACCGCATCACGCCGAGCCCCGTCGATACGCCCGACGAAACCGGCAGCCCGATCGAGCGCGTCTCGGGCCCGGCCCGCCACATCGGCACTCGTGGCGTAGGTGGCGGACCCGGGCTTCATGGAACAAATCGTACGAAGGGGGTCTGACAAGAACTCCGCTTCCCGGACGCATTCTCCGGAGCAGCGACCGTCAGCGTCCCTCCATCCGATCGAGCAGCGCCGCCACCCGGCCGAACGCCTCGGCGTTCCAACCGCGCTCGGCACGCAGATCGGCGACCAGCTCCCCCTCCAGCTCGCGCAGCTCATCGTGGGCCGACTCGGGCAGCGCGTCGAAGCGCTCCCACGCCGGCACGTCGCCCAGCGGCTCGCCCACGACGACGGGGACGAAGATCGAACGGCACGGCCGGCCGAGCACGACGTGGGCGATCCGGGGCGGGTCCGGGGTCAAGGCCACGACCATGCCTGCGGTGGTGGCCTCGTCGGCATGCATGCAGATCGTCCAGCCGTCGTCGCCGCCGGCGTGGCTCCGGAGGTGCTCCTTCATCCGCTCGACCGAGGCCGGCTGGCGCAGGACCTCGTTCGACGCTGCCAAGCGGGGGTCGACCAGCAGGTCGATGAGGCCGTTGCGCAGGCCGTGCTCGGCGTCGAAGTCGGGGATGGTGGTGCGGTTGGAGATGGCTCGCTTCGCCGACACCTCCTCCACCGCGTGGGCCTGCCCGCTGGTCTCCACCACGAAGGCACGCGACGGATCGGCGAGCAGGAACGACGACCAGTACGGCTGCTTGCCCCCCTCGTGGCCGGCGCCGCCCTGCCCGTACCGCTCGAGGTGCTCGAGGATCACCGCCACGCCCGCCTCGGCGTCGGCCGCCCGCTCGAGCGCCAGGCGCACCAGGTCCATGCCCACCAGCGCCGGCGGGAACTCGTGCGGGTTCAACGTGGTGAACACGGCCTCGTTGCCGACGGCGAGACCGGCCTCGTTCACCCCGTGCTCCATGCCCCACATCCACCGGGGCCGAGAGCCGAGCACACCGATGGTCGGTTCCGGAGACGCCTCGACCTCGATGTAGGTGGCGCGCAGCGGGCCCTCGTCCCGGCGCGGCGGGTGCCACTCGAGGTCCTGGGGCTCGGTCGGGGGCCGGTCGCTGTTCTTGGCGAAGACCGTGACGCCTCCGAGCGAGGCGGCCGGCAGGGCGCAGAGCGTGTCGCACATGGTCCCCGCAGTCTCGCAGCCGCGACGGCGGCGCGGGATCCCTAGATTCGCCACATGGACCAGTTGCGCGTGCGTCCCGGCACCGATCTGCGGCTCGCCGACATCGACACGCGCGCCACGCCCGGCCACGACGGGTCCAAGCACGACGGCAAGCAGCTGCTGCGCGCACGGCGGGAGCGCCTGGCCGAGCTCCAGGATCTGCTCCATGCCGAGGGCACGCACGCGCTGCTCATCGTGCTGCAGGCCATGGACACCGGCGGCAAGGACGGCACCATCCGTCACGTGTTCCGCGAGGTCGATCCCATCGGCGTGCACGTCCGCCCGTTCGGCGTCCCGAGCGAGAACGAGCGGGCCCACGACTACCTGTGGCGCGCCCACGCCAAGGTGCCGGCCACCGGCGAGATCGTGATCTTCAACCGCAGCCACTACGAGGATGTCCTGGTCACCCGGGTCCACGGCATGGTCGACGACGACCTGGCCCACCGTCGCTTCGGGCACATCCGCGACTTCGAGCGGATGCTCACCGACGAGGGCACCACGGTGCTCAAGTTCTTCCTGCACATCTCGCGCGACGAGCAGGCCGAGCGCCTGCAGGCCCGGTTGGACGAGCCCGACAAGCGCTGGAAGTTCTCGTCGGGCGACGTCGCCGAGCGCGCCCGCTGGCACGACTACCAACGGGTCTACGAGGAGGCCATCGCGGCCACGAGCACCGACTGGGCGCCCTGGTACGTCATCCCGGCCGACCGGAAGTGGTACCGGAACCTGGCCGTGTGCACGACCCTGGTCGACGTCCTCGAAGGGCTGGGGATGCGCTACCCCGTCCGCGACGACCTGCCGGCCGACCTCGAGGTGGAGTGACGACGAGCTGACCGTCAGATGGAGGTGTCGGCGTCG